>NZ_JHQS01000113.1 GCF_014843845.1 Mesorhizobium amorphae
CAGCGAAACAACGTGGGCGGAACCGCGTTTCGTTCGACCATGAGGCAGCCAAGTTGCGAGTCATAACACCGTAGCCGACCTCCGAAGCCCGCTACTCCATGTGAGGCACGTCACCGCTGGTAAACGGCACCGTGCCTGGGCCGCAGTCACCGAGCGCAGGTCGGCGTCAAGGCTCCAGGCGATGATGCCTGCATGACTTGAAGCCGGAGCTTTGGCGGTGGGAATGGCCCGCTCATCGCTCCACTGGTCGGCCGGTCCAAACATAGAGCGCACCTCCTCGCCGCTCTCGAAAGCGGCCCCCACGATCAGCTTGGGCTTCTCTGACTTTGCAGAATATGGTCGGACTCAGCTCAACCTCTAGCATCAAAGACATCGCTCGCTATCTTCCCCATGCTCGAAGCAGAACCAATGCGATGCCTGCTTAGCGGGCGGGCGACGATAGTGCCTGAAGGCATGCATCCGTTGGCACACTGGGACGCGACGCGGGAATATGAGAGGTTGAAGGCAATTCCCTTTCGAAGGGCGAAAACCCGGATCATCCCGCCCCGACAGCGTCGCTGGGGTATAGGTGTAGCAGTTTGCTTTGATGATCTTATAATAGGTGGCTGTTGGCACCGCAATTGGACCCTCTGGTCCGGGGTCCTCCTTCGAGAGGCGCTCCACAGCTAGAGTTCTTCGAGGGAGAGTCATGACCAATCCGTCGCAACAGATCATGAGACTAGGATTTGGATTCGCGGTGTCACAAGCGCTGCGAGTCGTTGTCGAACTCGGCATCCCCGATCTCCTGGCTACAAGCGAGCAGTCGGTGGATGAGCTGGCGGCTGCCACTCAGTCAGATGCTGACGCGCTTTATCGAGTAATGCGACTTCTCGCGCCTGAAGGGGTCTTTAGGGAATTACTGCCCCGTCATTTCGAGTTGACGGAGGTGGGCGCGGTGCTGCGCTCCGATCGCCCGGGTCCCCGTGACTTTGTCCGTATGATCAACAGCGAGGCCTATCTTGCCTTCGAGCAGCTCCTGCATTCTGTCCGCACCGGAAAGCCAGCCTTCGACAAGGTGTTCGGGAGCCCAAGGTTTGATTGGCTGTCGGAACACCCGGAGCAGGCTGCCTTGTTTCAGCGTGCCATGGTCGCCCTGGGCCAAGGCAGCAACGAGGCCGTTGCCGATGCTTATGACTTCAAGCCATTCACGCGGATCGTCGACGTTGGCGGCGGACATGGCCAGCTTCTCTCGGCAATCCTGGTCCGCAACCCCCATTTGAACGGCGTGCTTTTCGATCTGCCTTCGGGCGTCGCGGCAGCGCGCCAGGGTGCCGGGGGCGACCTGCCGCGCACCGAATTTTTCGCCGGTGATTTCTTTGAGAGCGTTCCCACCGGTGACGTGTACGTCATCAAGAAGGTCATTCACGACTGGGAGGATGGGCGTGCTGCGGTGATCTTGCGAAATTGCCGCAAGGCAATGCTGCCGAATGGGAAGGTGCTTGTGGCCGAGGCGCTCGTGCCGCCGGGTGACGAACCGAACCAGATCAAGGGTATCGACGTGGTCATGCTCGCCATCACTGGCGGCCTTGAGAGAACGCAGGCCCAATATGCAAGGTTGTTCGACGCCGCTGGGCTACGCCTTGAACGAGTGATTCAGACCCGAGGACCCATTTCAATCCTTGAGGCGTCTGCGGCCTAGAAGGCGCGCGCCTGTCGGGGAAGGGTCAACAGTGGCAGGTCGCCCTTCGGACTCGAATCAACCAGGCCAGTCGAAATTCTGGGCAGCGCGGACCATAGCCGCAGTGGCGGGACTGAATTGTCTTCCCGGTACGCTAGCGAGGCAAATGGTTCGCGTCACAGAGGGCTCGATGAGCGGACGCTGCAGAAGCTCGGGCGACGTCACGGAGTATTCCGGCATGAATGCGAAGCCAATCTTGGCGAGGACCATCGATTGCACCCAATCTTCGCGCTCGGACCGAAAACGCGCGTAAAGGTTCACATTGGTCTGCCGGCAAACATTCATCACCATATCCCGCATTTCACAAGACAGACGATCGACATAGGGTTCGCCAGAGAGATCGCCCAGCCTGATGGCATCAGCTGCCGCGAGCCTATGGTCGGGAGGGAATATGACGACATAACGTTCCTTGTAAAGTTCATGAATACGAAAGAAATCGCCCAGGCCTTCGAGGGGATTGAGAACGGCCAGATCGAGTTCGCCGTTCGCCAGACGACTCTTCAGATCGCCGACTTTTGCTTCACTTACTTCAAGATCGACCCCGTGGAACTCCTTCTGGAATTTTGCGAGGAACCGTGACAGCCTCACATGGCCGATGGTTGACATGATGCCAAGTCTGATAGGCACCTGGTCCAGAAGTCTGAAATTGTCGGCTAGTGTCCGGGTGGCCTCTGCCTCCTGGATGATGTGCTGCAAATGAGGTAGGAGCGACCGTCCGAACTCGCTCAGGAGAACTCGTTTTCCTTCCCGGTAGAACAAGGGCGCGCCGAGTTCATTTTCAAGAGACTTTATGGCCTTGGTCAAGGCCGGCTGCGACACGTTGCATTCTGCGGCCGCTTTGGTGAAGTTCAAAGCCTCGATGGCCGCCAACACATATCGGACCTGAGACATTTCCACGATTGACCCCTCCCCGGGCAGCCCAGATGAAGATGATACCACGTCTGTCGATAACCGTCGGTTATGGATCGATAGAAAACAAATTGTTCCAATTGGCCGACAAGGCGATCAAATGTCCCTGTATGGTTGAAAAAGGAGGATGAGATGAGCGTCTACATGGTTGAAAGGGATCTCAAGGGGATCAGCATGGAAGCCCTAGGTGGTGCTCAGAAAGCAGCAATCAGCAAGGCGGCGGAGATGTCATCCGCCGGCACCGCGATCAAATACCTGCGCTCGACCTTTGCACCTGAAGACGGTCGCTGCATGTGCCTGTTTGATGCCAAGTCCGATGCTGATGTCAAACGTCTGAACGACGATGCGAGCCTGCCCTACAACAGGATCGTTCCAGCACTTGATCTGACGCCGTAAATGACATTCGACAAAGGCCCCGGAGAACGCTCCTGGGCCTTTGTCTTTGCGAAAATCACGTGGAAGCAGTTAGCGTCTCATGTGAATCGGCGCCCTAGTGGATTGATCGAGTGCGACGATCGGGCATGCGGCCACCCCACCGCAATGCCATCCTCGGGCGCGACAGCACGCCTGAGGAACTGGACTACATCGCCACGGGCAATTTTCCGCACACCACGAAACTTGGGATTCCGTCCAAGGACGCGTGATACCCATCCCCGCATCTGACCCCCACTTTTTTGGACCGCCAGCCACCCCGCACCGACGAATGCCGACCGGTCCCGACACTCGGGCTGGCACGGCAGGATCGCCGCCCAACATTCTGTCGCAGATTGACCCGCCCGGCGAGCCCTGGCTTTTTGCCGCTGGGTCGCTGATCTGGAACCTGCGCATCGAGGTAGCCGAGCGTCGCGCGGCCCATGCCCCGGGCTGGCGGCGGACGGCATGCCCCGGACTCGCACACTGAACGTCGTCGTGGGCGGCCCAGGCTTGCGGCCCCGCCGGTCCCTCACACGCCAATATGATAAGATATTGAAATCAATTAACAGTCCGTCCAATCCATCAGCAGCATCGTTCACGTTCTGAAGGTCGGATGCCGCTGGCAGAATTGTCCATCCGTCTATGGCCCACCGGCGACGATCTATAATCGCTTCCATCGCTGGTCGGGGTGCGGTCTGTGGCGACGTCTTTTTTGCGGCTCTTGTCGCGGACATGCAGATAACCGACAGCACAACAGCAAAGGAGCACCGGTCGGCGGCTGGGGGAAAAAGGGGGGCGCAAGCCCAGGCGATTGGGCGCTTGCGCGGGGGCAGGACAACGAAGGTCCACGCGTCGTAGACGGTCTCGGACGGGCGCTCGCATTCGAGATCACGCCGGGACATACGAGAGTACGCGTTGAAGGCCTACGGGGCCGTTGGTGTCCAGCCCCATCTCCCTAGGTGAAGTCCGAAAATTGTTCCGATCTTCTCGCGCACCTCAGGCAGCGTATCAGCGGCAGAAGATAGTGGATCGTCACGGGACGATCCACCCGCGCCAGGCATCGGCGGTGTAAAGCGGATAGCGGCTTTGCGGGCCGGAATAGGCGGTCGCGCTGGACCAGGAGCCCGTTGGGGCCGCGCATCGCGCAAATGTCGGCGCGAGACGTTCAACCACTTCTCGAAAACCTTCTGGCATCCATGCCGTCAAAAGCGCCTGCCGGCAGCGCGGAGCGGGCGATGCTTGTGGTGCTCTGTAGTGAGATCGAGGTCTGCGGGCGCGGGAAATGCGACAACATCGTTACCTCCCCCTGCAGGCCGAGGCTGAGGCCGTTAAGAGTTCAACCCACGGCGCCGGTGCTGGATCCCGGCCGCGGCAAGACCAAGACCGGGCAGCTCTGGGCCTACGCCCGTGATGACCGACCAAGGGACGGGAGTGACCCGCGGGCGTCGCCTATGTCTATGCGCCGGACCGAAAGGCGGAGCGGCCGATTGCCCATCTCGCCGGCTTCAGCGGAATCTGCAGGTCGACGGCTATGGCGGCTATCGCGTGCTCGCCGACAAGAGCGGTGCAACGCTCGCCTTCTGCTGGGCACACGTACGCCGGCGCTTCTACGAGCTCGCCGCAGCCGGTCCGGCGCCGATCGCCAGCGAAGCGCTCCGGCGCATCGCAGTGCTCTACC
>NZ_JHQS01000115.1 GCF_014843845.1 Mesorhizobium amorphae
AGCGCGTCGTTCATGAGCCGGCGTCTACCCCGGCGCCTCCTCACAAGAAGTTACCGTGACATCGCCGTCATGCCTTCTCCCCGTTTGAGTCGACTGGGCGTCGGAGAGCCATCATGTGTTCCTCACGGACGGGGATGGCCGAAAAATCGGCGAAGGGTCTTCAGGCACGGCGGCGAAGGGCTCGCCGAGATGACGGCCTGGCTGATAACGGCGAGCGGCGCAGTTGCGGGGGATGAAATCCAGGTCGCAATCGAGGTGCCGCACGGCCCCGTGGTCGAGATGCTGATGGAGCGCGGGTTCAAGGTGCACTCCATCAACCCGAAACAAATGGATCGTTTCCGCGACCGCTTCACCCTGGCCGGTCCCAAGGACGACAGCCGCGATGCCGAAGTGATGGCCTCCGCCCTGCGCACCGATCCGCGTTGCTTCCGGCTGCTTGCTGTCGCCGACCCGTCGTCATCGAATTGCGCGAGTGGTCGCGCATCGAGCCTACGAGCCACCACGATCTTCGCCGATCCCTGTACTGGCGCTCGGAAAGGGCACAGCTCCGGCGCGGACTCCCCACGGGGCATCGATCACGGCCAATTCGACGGGGCACGCGCCCCCCCAGATGCTCGAAGCACAGGGGGCGATGGGTTGCTCCCGACGAATCGGCTCGGTTCGGGAAGGCTACGCCAATTCGGGCCGTCGCCCATGGTGCAGGCTAAGTTCCGCTAGGCTTCACGTCGCGCCACCCACGGCGAGCATCCCAAGAACCGCATGAGAAGGGTACAGGGACGCACGTACCGGGAGCCATAGCTTTGCACCCAGCCATGCTGGGTGAAGGCGAAGCCGAACAGCTGCTCGCCGAAATCTGTACATCTGGTTTCGTTCTTTCGTTCTTTCGTTCGAACTCGCCGTGCGCTAAAACGTCCAGCCCGATCTCCTCCTGCCAGCGAATGGCAGCCTCGGTCTCCTTCTTCAGAACGGTTTCGTAATCGACATAGCTGAGCTGGCCCTTCGCATGAGCGGAACGCGCCTTGCGCACCCTGAGGTGTCTGCGGGAAGGATACAATGGTCGTCGTCGGGAGCGGGGCGGCAGGCCGAGCGTGCAGGCCTGGGCCCTAGAAAGCTCGGCAAATGCGTTCTTTCGTTGCTCAATGGCGCCATTGATGTCGGCGACCCGCCCTTCAACGAGCGGGTCATGGACCTTCGTGGATATTGCGCGAATCGCGGCAGCCTCGGCAGAAGTTTTCAACTCGCCTGCCAAAGCATCTCTGCCTTGGGATAAGGCCCGGCCAGTACGAGTAGTTCATCGGTCTTCTGGGCCGCGAAGGCGAGCCATGATCTGATGTCCGGGTCGAGTACCGTCTCCATACGCAGGTCGATTGGCACATGCAGCATCGAGCAGGAAGGCGCAATCTCGACGCGAGCCGTCTGAGCCGCAAACCGCGACATTGATCTCGATGCAGCACGAGCGGAACGGTCCTTGCCGATCACCGCAAACAGAACCCTCGGCGACAGCACCAGTCAAGAAGGCGACCAAACGCAACGCCACTGGCGACCGGATCTCATCGACCATTTCGAAACCATACGCATTCCGTGCGCAGATAAGCCCCTGTTAAGTTTCTTTCCAGATCGACATCGCTCCAGGACGCGAAGTTCAAATTGTTGGGCTCGGATCCGAACCTGTCGAGTAGCTGGAAAGCCGTCGGAACCGGCGAGTCGGATCAGTCTCTTGGACGAGAACTTCAGCTTGCATTGATCTGACCCGTTTCCGGGACGATAGCCGTGAAATCTCTGGAGGCAAGGAAGTCGAAGGATGCCGCGCCAGTATCTGCTCTGACGTTCGAGAGGGCGTTGTAGCAGAAGAAGAGGATACGCCGCCCCACAGGAGAGATGTTCGGCGGTGAGGAGTGGATCAAAGTGCTCGAGAAGATGAGCATAGTGCCTCTCTGGCCAAGAATTGCCTCAATCCCGAATTTCGCCGCGGCCGAGCTCACCTGAGCTCTGCTAAGATTATAATCTGTGGTCGGCAACAGTCCGGCGGTGTGCGAGCCAGGTATCACGAACATCGGTGCGTTGACCGGTGTCACGTCGTCCACGAACAGAGCTACGCTCAAGATGCTTGGCCCCGGAATCCCATCCCTAGGGCTCCAATAAGCTAGATCCTGATGCCAACCGAAGTCCCGTGCTGCGAAGGCTGTCTTTGCATTCAACCTGGACTGATGAAGATAGACTTCGTCTCCGAGCACCTCGCGTGCCGCGCCAGCACACCGGACATCTCTTGCGAGACGTGAGAACACAGGCGTATCCAGGTGTATGCCGAATCGGGTGCGCAATGATGTCCCGTCGCCCTCGTATTCGACTCGCCCCTCGTGAGGGCAGGGAACTTCGCCTACCCCGCAGATGAGGTCCGACTCCTTGCAGATGAGGGCCAACTCGTCCTCCTCAAACAAGCCCTCCAGCACGGCGAAACCCTGTTCGGCGTAGCGGACTTTCAGTGATGTTAGGTCCTGTCTCATTACACGCGTCCTCGCAAGTGAGATTGTGATGTGGGAAATGTAGACCTAGTATGGAGCTCAGATGAAGCTACCAGATCTGAGGATATTCTTTTTGTTGATTCTGCGTATCGTCGTTGATTATCATCGCCGAGCGCCCTGATACGCAGAGTGAAATTGCATGCGCGACTGCACCGAGGAGCATACCGGGCGCTGCCACGCCGAGGGGCATATACCCAAATTGATGGCTCTGTGGTAACCGCCCGATTGTCACCGCCTGCCTGACATCGCTGAATCGGCCACCGTAGTTGTCGCCGCGCACATTCATTGAATTGAGTAACTCCATCAGTATGGTCGAGAAATCGCAAATCGACCGCAAACGTCGCCTTAGCTGTCTTCTGGAAATGCATCGACGAGACCAACGAAAATTGGTCAGACACTCTCGGTGCTAGCCCTCGAAGTTGAGGGACCGCAGTTGTCGGGGCGCGCTCCATGATATCTCCTCTGCAGCCATTTGCACTTGATGATGTTGTCACTGGTGCACAGGTGCACAAGCTGCCACCGTAAATGCGCGGTTCTGCGGGCCGCTACCGACAGGCCGACATCGCCAAACTCTATCGCGTTGCCGAAAATATAAATGTTATTTTAAGTTAAGTTTAGGCTGTGTATATTTTTCAAAACATCTGGCGTTGTAAAATTTTTATTAAGTTTTTTTATCGGTTAAATTCGAGAATTATTCGAAATCTGCGTGCGCTCTCGAGACTACCTGCGTATTTCAGACGATCGTGAGCACGGATTTCACCGCATCGTGAGCATGGATTTCGCGGGATCGTGAGCAGCGATTTCAGGCGATTGTGAGCAACCTTTTCGGAGGTGCTGGACGCTTCGGCCGACAACTCAGCGGTCTACAGGAGGCCTCGTTCAAAACGAGGAAGCCTGATGCCAACCAAGAGATTGTCGAGGCGCCGGATCAGAGACGTATTACGATTGAGATTTTCCCAGGGTCTGACCGAGCGCGTCATCGCGCGCACGCTCGGGGTCAGCAATGGCGTCGTCCACGGTTACTTGCAACGCGCCCGTCTTGCCGGACTGAGCTGGCCGCTGCCCGAAGGGATGGATGACGAAGGCCTTGAGCTGCTGCTCTTCCCTGCGCCGAAGGCGGCCTCGCAAAGCCCTCGGCGGCCGGTGCCCGATTGGAGCTATGTGGAGAAGGAGTTGCGCCGGCGCGGCGTAACGCGGGTGCTGCTGTGGGAAGAGTATCGTGCCGCCAATCCCGACGGCTTTGGCTATACCTGGTTTTGCACGACCTTCGAGGCCTGGAAAGAGCGCGCGCGCCCGACGATGCGCCAGACGCACCTGGGCGGCGAGAAGGTGTTTGTCGATTTCGCCGGCGACACCATCGACATCTTCGACCCCATCACCGGCGAAGCGCATCCCATGAAGCTGTTTGTCGCAGCGATGGGCGCCTCCAACTATACCTACGCCGAGGCCTGCCCGAGCGAGAGCCTGCCCGAGTGGATCCGTGTTCATACGAACCTTTTCACCTTTCTGGGCGGCGTGCCGAAGTTCGTGGTCTACGATTACGTGCCCGGGCACGTAATCGCAGTTTTGTGTCCCGAACGGATATGTGCCCCGCAGCCTGCTGATCCAAGCGTTCTCGACGACACGGGGCACATAACGATCAGAGGCCGGCGAGCCATTCGAGAAGTTTTGGCTCGCTCTGCCAGACTGGCTTTCGGGGAGGTCCCACCGAAGGAGTAGCAGGCACCCGACAAGCTTCGAGCGCCTCTTGCTTCATCTTGATGTTGATCTCGGCATATCGGTTGGTCGTATCCAGGCTGACGTGGCCAAGCCAACCTCTTATGACGTTCACGTCGACACCGGATTCGAGTAGATGCACGGCCGTCGTGTGTCTCCAAACATGCGGAGAAATCGACCTCTGTCCGTTGCCGATGCGAACGTCCGAACCATGACGCCGGACGAGCTTGTACAGGCCGAATCGCGTCAGCGGCTTGCCGACGTTGCTGAGGAATACCGGACTTTCCGGCGTGGCTGGCCGGCGTCGGTCACGCAGCATCTCGCCAAGCAGGCGGGCGGTCTCGGGCCATAGTGGGCAGGTCCGCCACTTATCGCCCTTGCCGTGCAGGTTCACCCGCGGCGAGGAGGTCAACACCAGCTGATCGACGGTCAGTCCGATGACTTCCGTTGCGCGGGCGCCCGTGTTGTACAGGAACATGAGCAGCGCCTTGTCGCGGGTGGCCAGCTTCCCGTCGCGCGGCAGCCCGTCGAAGAGCCGTTCGACCTCGTCGCGTTCAAGATAATAGGTGGCCGCCGGCTGCGTGCGCTTCCTCGGGATGGCGGCGACGCGTTCGGCCTCCGGCAGCACCATCGGTTCCTGGCCACCGGCATAGGCGAAGAAGGTGTGCAGCATTGCGAGCCGGTGGTTCCGTGCTCGGATGCTGTTGCCGCGCTCGGCTTCAAGATGGGCGAGAAAGGCCCGCACATTGTCGGCGCTGAGATCGCTCAGCCTGAGCTTGCTGATCGGGCGTCGGTTCTCCCGGGCCAAGAACAGGAGAAACAACCGGATTCCGTCGCGGTAGCTCCGGATCGAGGTGGACGCCAGACCCTTCTCGGCTTTGAGATGGTGTTCGAAAAACTGATAGACGAGGCTGCCGACGGTCCTCATGGCCGACCTCCACGCGAAAGCGGTGCCGCAAAGCGTTCGAAGCGCTGACCGGCGGCTTCCAGGAGATCGGCGGTAACGGTGAGATAGACGGCGGTGGAAGCGGGATCCACGTGCCCCATGAAGGTCGACAGCTTGACCAGCTTGTCGGTGGGATTATGTCCGTCGCGATACCACCGCAGAAGTCGCCCGACCGCAAAGCTGTGCCTCAGATCATGCACGTGAGCCGGCGTTCCTCCTGGCGGGATCGGTATGTCCAACTGATCGGCCAGAGAACGGAACATGATGCTGATCGTGCCCGGATTTACAGGCCGACCTCGCAGGAAAGAAAACAGCGGTGTGTCGGCGGTAACCGAAACCAGGTGCTGTGATCGCAGCGTCATGAACCCACAAAGGCGCTGTGCCAGGTGCGGCCCCATGGGAACGAGCCTCGACTTGGAAAACTTCGTCTCACGGATAGTCAGGACGTTACGATCCCGATCGACATCCCGCCAGCGCAGGCGCGCAACCTCGCCGACGCGCAGACCAAGCCCGAACAGCAGGCTGAAGATGGTGGCATAGGCGGGACCGCGAAGCGGGGCGTTGTTCCGATCCGGGAGCTCGGCGGCGCGATCAACGAGTTGTTGGGCGATCCGCAGATCCAGGATGCAGGGCGGTCTTGGATTACCTCGGCGGCGCGGCTTCATCGTGACGGGGGAGCGATCGATAAAGTCATGTTCGACCATCCACTCGAACAGCCGGCCGACGACGCCGATAAGATGGTTGAAGCTTCTCGGCCGCGAGCGCGGACGGCTCAGGAAAAAAGCATCGAGGAGCGCCGGCGTGATCTCCGCGAGGGTCTTGATCTCCTGCGCGTTCAGATAGCCGTCGAGCATCCGCAGCGGCGATGTCACGGTAACTTCTTGTGAGGAGGCGCCGGGGTAGACGCCGGCTCATGAACGACGCGCT
>NZ_JHQS01000114.1 GCF_014843845.1 Mesorhizobium amorphae
CGACGATCTTGATCTAGCCGACCTGTTGCAATCGGGCGGGGTCCATATACGTCCACATATGGGTCATGGTGCCGAGCCTACCCTTCTTCATGGGCAGGCCGGGCTGGGTGCGGTCGAGCGCCTGGATCTGGCTCTTCTCGTCGACCGACAGCACGATGGCGTGAGCCGGCGGATCAACATAGAGGCCGACGACGTTGCGCAGTTTGTCGACGAACTGCGGATCGTTGGAGAGCTTGAACTGGCGCCAGCGGTTGGGCTGCAGCCCGTGCGCCTTCCAGATGCGGCGCACCGCGCTGGCGCTGATGCCGGCCGCGGCCGCCATCATGTCGGCGGTCCAGTGCGTCGTCTCGCCAGGCGGGTCCTGCAACGTCAGTGCCACCACGCGCTCGGCGACTTCAGGTCCGAGTGGGGCAATGCGCGAGGGGCGCGTCTTGTCGCGCAACAGTCCCTCGAAGCCTTCCGCGGCGAAGCGCTCCTGCCAGCGCCACACGCAGGTCTTGGACTTACCAGTTTGCCGCATGATCTCGACGGTGCCCACGCCGTCGCTGCTCAACAGAATGATCTCGGCGCGCCAAACGTGCGGCGCATTGCGATCTCTGATCAGCGCGCCCAGACGCTGACGATCAATCGAAGAAACGGTGAGGAATATTCCTGTGCGCATGCGCCAGACTCGCATGCGCACTCACAAAAGAGAATCCCCAGCCGGACTCTTATGTCAGGCGTAAACCACTAGCGGCTACCGGTTCTTTGGCCGATGGACCGCCAAAGGCATACAGATCTCCCGCGAGCAGATCGCTTAGATTTGAGACAAACCGACAGTACATTCGACTTCCGTTAGCAAAGCGCCGGGGCGTAACACCTTGGTGTCCAGTTTGGATGGGAAAAATTCGGAAAAAGTAAACTTTCGCCTTCGTCCATAAGTGCCTTAATCATTGTCCAGTAACTGAGGAGCCGATGACCGGCCGCTCGTCGCGGTCTTGGCCGGGTTGAGCGCATAGTAGCCGCCGAATATCGCGCTCGTCACCCATCCCAGGACTCGATTCAGGAAGCAGCCGGCCAAGGCCGAGGGGAGCACACTAATTCTTAGTGTGTCATTTGACGAGCTTGAAATTGTCGAGGTCGGTGAACACCACCGTCACCCAACGCTCGTATCGCTGGGCGTATAGAAGAGCCTGCGAGACCCGGTCCTCGACCAAAGCGCGATTTGGAAGCCCTGTCAGCACATCACGGTCGGCCATGAAGTGGATCTGGTCTTCGGCCAGTTTGCGCTCGATAGCGATCTCGGCAATGCGCGTCGGGAAATCGATGAGGCGGGTCTCGCCCTCGGTTCGGTTCGCGCATCCTCATCGAATACATCGCAAAGACGCCCAGCACGGCGCCTTGATGGGACAGGATCGGGGTCGACCAGCAGGAACGACAGCCGTAGGCCGCCGCCACCTGGCGGTAGTCTTCCCAAAGCGGATCCTGCATGATGTCTGCGACGATGACTAGCTCCCGCCGATGAACGGCGGTGCCACATGACCCAACCTTGGGGCCGACGGCGATCCCGTCGATGGCAGTGGTATAGTCTTTCGCCAAGCTCGGCGCGCCGCCGTGCCGTAAATGGCTGCCGTCCTTGTCTAGCAGCAAGACCGAACCGAATATTCCCGTCAACTGGGCCTCGACGAGGCGCATGAGGTGGTCGCACATCTTCGAGCGGAGCGCTCATCGCGGTCATTTCCAAGATATGCGCCTCCATTACCAACCCGCGTGCCAGAGGCGAGAGCGAGCCGCCTGCCGGTGGCTGTCCGCAGGCTTGCTCCCTTGGCCGCCAGGATCGGCCCTGCCGCCACCCGAACCGCTTGAGGCATTCGGAAAGCATATCTTTTCATGATGAGATCGATCGCGGACGCGAAACGAGAAGGATGGTCGCCAGCAAGCAAGGCCGCGTTCGAAGCTTGACTGGATAGTGCCTTTATCCTCGGCCTGATCGAGGAGACGCCCGACCTCACCTGGCGGGAATTTGCCAAGAGGCCGTCGGCCCGTCTTGGGGTGGGGGCGTGGCTCTTCGTTCGAACGGTGTGGCTGTTCCTCGACAGGCGCGGCATCACGTTGGCGCATGCCGAACGACAGCGCCCCGACATCACGGTAGCCGGAAGCGTTACGTTAGACATTGCTAATCATCAATGGAGCCGCCCTAGATCATAATAATACCGATCAATTATTTACCAGACTTACAAGTAGCACTTCAAATTTACCAGTCGTTAATTCGAATCGGACATTCAAATGGGAGTGTCCGGATAATCCGGACATGAAAAGTCAGTGGAGAACCAGTGATGAGAAAATATTGCTTAATTGCCGCTGCGTCTGCGGCGGCATCGATGTCGACAGGGGCGTTTGCCGCGACGGCAACGACCACTTTCGGTGTTTCGGCGACGGTCGCGGCGGAATGCGTAATCAATTCCGCTTCCGCGCTCGCCTTCGGGACTATCGGTGCACTAGCGGCCAATGTCGATCAGACGAGTGCGATCAATGTGAAGTGCACCAACACGACGCCCTTCAACATCGGCCTTAACGCCGGCACAGCAACCGGCGCGACGGTTACCACTCGCGCGATGACTGGGGCAGGTGCCTCGCCGGCTACCCTATCCTATTCCCTCTATAGTGATTCAGGCCGGACGACAAATTGGGGCAACACTGTCGGCACCGATACCGTTGCCAGCACGGGTACTGGTTCTTCCCAGAGCTTTACCGTCTACGGCCGCATTCCGGCGCAGACGGCGCCAAAGCCGGACACGTACAACGACACGATCACGGTAACGGTCACATATTAGGGGTCTAAAGAGAAATGCGTCTTATTATCGCGAGCACTTTCGCGGTGCTGGCGGCGGCTTGGTCCGCCGCCGAAGCCGCCTCGCTCCGCGTCGCTCCTGTGGGGCTGGAGCTGGTCGCACCAAGTGCCGCCGCCACTCTCTCCCTGAGCAACGAGGAAAAGCGCCCGGTCAATGTGCAGATCCGGGTCTTTCGCTGGAGTCAGGTCAACGGCGCCGAACGGCTCGAACCGACATCGGATGTTGTGGCCAGTCCGCCCGCCACGGTGCTGAAAGGGGAAAGCAAGCTGCTTGTGCGCATCGCGCGTGTCTCGAAACGGCCGGTGTCAAAGGAGGAGAGCTACCGCGTTTTAATCGACCAACTGCCCGATCCGAGTCGGCGGGGCACGACGTCGGTCGCGCTGGTGATGCGCTACTCGATCCCGGTATTCTTTTCGCCGCCGGATCAAGCGCCGCCGGCGCTATCCTGGAGTATCAGGCGGAACGGCGGAAATCTGGAGGTGACGGCAAGCAATTCCGGTGGACGTCGGATTAGGCTGTCCGATCTCTCGCTCAGGAGCGGTTCTGGTAAGCCCACCCTGCTGGGCAAAGGGCTCGTCGGTTACGTTCTGGCGGGATCAGTCAAGACCTGGTCCTTCAATTTTGGACGCGTCGGCCGAACGGTGGCAGTCGAGGCTACAAGCGATGTTGGCCAGATCGATGCCAACGCATCTGTCCGCTAGCCGTGCGATCATTATTTTCGCGGCAGCCTGGTTTCTGCAGCCAGCCGGAGCACAGGAAGCTGGCAAGACTGATTTGGCGAAAGCGGCAGTCGTTAAGACCGATCGGGATCTGTATCTAGAGGTATTCATCAACGGCGAGCCCACGAATTTGATCGGCTCTTTCCGGCAGCGTGCGGACGGCACGTTCGCCGCGGCTCCGGAGGAACTGAAGGCGGTTGGTATCGCCCCCGACCCGCAGGCGATAGGCGCAGACGGACTGGTTTCGCTAGCCGGCCTCGCCGGCATGAGTTTCGAGTATGATGAAATGGCGCAGACAATTCGCTTCACCGCGGACGATTCGGCTCGCGCCGCTAAGGTTCTGAGCGCGAAGTCGCAGAGCGGGGCGGACGAGGACCGCCCTCCCGTCGAAGCCCGCTGGGGCGGTGTTCTGAATTACTCGCTGTTTGCTGCCGCTGTTACCGATACTGGCTCCACCGCCGATTTCCATCGGTTCCAAGGTCTTTCAGGGTCTTTCGATGCCCGCCTCGTCAGCCCGCTCGGCGTGCTCTCCAATTCTTTCATCGGGCGGTTCACACCGGATGCAGCATATCGATCTACCCGGCTGGATACGACATGGTCATATTCCGATCCGAACCGGCTCGTTACCTATCGCGTCGGCGATATGATTTCGGGAGGGCTGGCTTGGACAAGGCCGGTTCGGTTAGCTGGCGCGCAGGTGCAACGCAATTTCGGCCTCCGGTCCGACTTGGTTACCTTACCCCTCCCGACCTTCTCGGGCAGCGCTGCGGTGCCGTCGACTTTGGAGATATACACCAACAATACAAAAACCTATTCGGGCGAAGTACAGGCCGGGCCGTTTACGGTGACGGACATTCCGATCGTCACCGGTCCCGGCACGGCCCAGATTGTGGTGCGTGATGCCGAGGGTCGCGAAAGTACCGAGGAGGTTCAGTTTTACGTTTCCTCGAATCTGCTGCGCCCTGGCCTGCTCGACTTTTCGGCGGAAGTCGGCTATCCGCGTCGATCCTATGGTACGGGATCTTTCGATTACTATCACTCCCCGTTTGGCTCCTTCAGCCTGCGTTACGGCCTTCTGGACTCGCTCACGGGGGAAGCCCACTTCGAAGGCGGCAATGGCTTTGCCAATGGCGGCGCCGGCGCCAGTTGGGGCCTGGGTCGATGGGGTGTTGCATCTGCCGCCTTGGCGGCCAGTCACACCGAAGGCGCCGTCGGGGCGCAGGCGAGCGCATCTGTCGAATTGGATTTCGCTCACTTTTCGCTGTTCGGCCGCTTTCAACGGACCTTCGGAGATTACCAGGACATCGCATCCGTAACCGCCTTGATGCCGGAGGGCCAGCACAGCATCATCGATCCAAGGCCGCCCAAGGATTTGAAACAGATCGCCATCAGTGTTCCTCTGAAGTTCGATCCGACCTCGTTGCGCTTCAGCTACACCGAATTGACTGACGCGCGGGGTGAGAGACGGCGAGTCGGGAGCTTCTCGCTCGGCCGGCCACTGCCAGGCGGCGCGTCTATCCATGCCAATGCCTTTGCGGATCTCGACAGTCATAAAGGGTTCGGCGCCTTCATCGGTCTTTCCGTCCCTCTCGGCGGGGGGGTGACGGCGTCTTCGGACGCAACCCGGGAAGCGAGCGGCTATGCAGGCTATGCCGAGGTTGCGAAAACGGAATCGCTGGAGCCTGGCAGCATCGGCTGGCGCCTCAGGGGTTCGCTGGGCGACAATCTGAAAGCCGACGCGCAAGTGAGCTACCGCTCTTCTGCCGGACGCATCAAGGCTGACGTCGAAAGGGGAGAGAATGGTGTCCGCGCCTCGGCGGAGCTGGAAGGCGCCATTGCGGTTGCCGGCGGCGGAATTTTCATCACCAATCGCATTGATGATGCCTTCGCAGTTGTCGACGCGGGTGCGCCCGGCGTTGACGTGTTTTATGAAAACCGACTGGCGGGCAAGACCGGTCAGCGTGGTAGGCTCATCATTCCAAATCTACGATCCTTTGAGCCGAACAGCATTTCCATCGATCCGAAGAGCCTTCCGGTAGACGCTCAGATTGCGGCCACCTCCCATGTCGCCGTGCCGGGGGAGCATGCGGCTGTGGTGGTGGATTTCGGAATCTCCACGACGACGGCAACTGCACTGGTCAGCTTCCGCGACGAGAACGGAGACCCGCTGGCGGTTGGATCAGTGGGGAAGACCCCAGCAGGAGGCGAGGACTTCGTAGTCGGCTATGACGGAGAAGCCTATCTCCAGAATCTCGCGACTGAAAACCGAGTGACAATTGCCAAGCCTGATGGTGGCGTATGCCACGCGACATTTACCTATGAACGGCGGCCGGGTGAGCAGACCCGCATCGCAGGCGTTGCGTGCGTAACAACCGAGGAGACCCCATGATGCGCAAGTTTTTCTGGATCGTCCTTGTCTTGTCTTCAGCCGCTGCTCGAGACAGCGCCGCCCAGACGGTTAGCTGCTCTGTTTCAGCCTCCAGCGTGAGCTTCGGCACGATCGGAATTCTTGACACTGCCGTTGACTCCACTGGCGATCTCGCTGTGACTTGTACGTCTGGGGCGAGTTACACGGTGGGGCTCAATGGTGGACTGGCCAATGCCCAGCCGACAGCGCGGCTGATCAGCAATGGCGCCACCACCATAAGGTACGGATTGTACAAGGACGCCGCGCGGAGCCAGCCCTGGGGGGACGAAACCGTTCCTAACGGCACGCAGTCTGGCACCGGGACTGGGCAAGCGCAGTCCTTTACCATCTATGGACGTATTCCGGCGCAAATGTCCCCGATACCGGGAGTCTATACCGACACGATCATGGTGACCGTCACCTATTGAGAGGTCCCTTGGCGCAGCCGTTCGAGTGTTGCGTTGATGTCCAGCCGGATGACTTTTGAAGTTCAAGCGGTTCAATGAGATCAACCCGACGGGTACCGTCTTCGCCGTCCACGCCGCAGGTGTCATCCCAGCTGGGTTTCGCTGCTTCTCGGTCAGCTTGGCGAGTAGCCGGTATATATCATCGTTCATGACTTGCGGCAGCAAAGTATCGCGCGATGAGATTGGCCAAGCCGCGCCTCTGAATCGCCTGGTCGCTCGGCAACAATCTCTGCCCCACGATGGCTTCCGAACGAAACCGCCGGACGCGTGTAGTCGTTGCCGGGGTCCGGTCGGGGAATTTTTTGCGGTGCCAGTTGCGCGCACTTTTCCGGTTCCAGCCATTCGTCGGGTAGCCGGCAATGGACGCTCCGACTGCTGTTGCCTAGCTTCCACGGCCAAGCTGCGGTATCAGCCAGCATCCCATAGAGTCGCGACAACTCTATAAAGGTTAGGAGCGGCAACGGTCGCGGCTGTGTTCATCTGGAGCGCCGTGCCTTCCCGAAAATGAATAGGTCCGGCTTGCAGAATCGACATTGTCAAGCGGCCCGATGGCACCCCGGGCTTGGGGGCCGCGCCATTGGATGGGGGAGCGGACCCTCGCATGGCCTGGGTAGATGCTGAAGGCTGGCAAAGGATTAGGACAAATCAATCGCCTGCGCACAAAGCATTTGCCTTCATCGTTCTCATCCGCCTGCTCATCCCCGGGCTCGCAAAAGTTGATGTCACCCAATCCGAGCGGCTCTACGCTCTCACTTTCCATTGACTATCTGCACAAGACCTGGCGCGTCTGGCCTTTACTCAGATGAACACAAATAGTAAAAACTTCGGCAACGTATTCCTGGACCTTTTGGTTTTAGTGAAGCTTTTTCCATGCGAAACTTTGCCTTGGAACTCGCGGCAACGACGCTCCCTGATGCGCCTCCATCAGAAAACATTCCGGCGCAGATCGAAATGATCCTGAAAGCGGTCCGCCTCCATTTGGGAATGGACGTAGCATTCATATCAGAGGTCTCGGGCGGGAAAAGGCTCTTTCGTCACGTTGATGGAGACGGGCTGGTTCCTATCCGGGTAGGAGAGTCCGACCCGCTTTACAACGGCTATTGCGGGTATGTGCTCGATGGGAGCCTGCCGAAGCTCATACCAGACACGGCCAAAGTTGCGTTGGCGATGCAAATTCCAGCTACGTCACAACTCCCGGTAGGAGCGCACCTGAGCGTGCCGATTCGACTATCAAACGGGCTCGTTTATGGGACTTTCTGCTGCTTCAGCTACATGCGCGACCCGAGCCTTAATGAGCGCGATCTGAGTGTGATGGAGGCTTTCGCCGCGATTGCGGCTCAATTGCTCGAAAGCGATCTGGTCGCAGAACAACAGCGACAGAAAAAGATCGTGTCGATCGAGACGATGATCGATCAGGACCAACTCTCGATCGTATACCAGCCGATCTACCGGTTAAAGGACATCTCCTTAGCCGGTTTCGAGTGCCTCGCGCGTTTTTCAGCTTTGCCGTCACGCCCTCCAAACGAGTGGTTTTCAGATGCCGCCGAGGTTGGCCTCGGAACCAGGCTGGAATTTGCCGCGATACAGACGGCCTTGACCGCGCTTTCCTATCTGCCCACCGATATGTACTTGGGCGTCAACGCGTCGCCAGCGAACATTGCAAGTCCCGGGATGGCACAGCTTCTTGTTGACTTTCCAGTTGAGCGAATCATCGTGGAAATAACAGAGCATGATCTGATTTCCGATTATTCCTCTCTAGCCCGGCTTATTCATGACGCATCCTGGGTTTGTTTGCCGCTGATCGGTGGACAGGTGGCGTCG
>NZ_JHQS01000116.1 GCF_014843845.1 Mesorhizobium amorphae
ATGGTGCCCAGAGGCGGATTCGAACCACCGACACGCGGATTTTCAGTCCGCTGCTCTACCAACTGAGCTATCTGGGCCTCGCCGGCAAACGAGATATCGTTGACCGGATTTCAGGAAAGCGCCGTGGGCGCCCCTTGAAAGCGCGTGGGTTATAGCACGGGAATTCCGCCTGTCCAGCGCCTAAGCGTTGATTTCAGGTGGGAAACGCCAAGCGTTCTGGAACACCGATCATCTGCCGTGGCGGCAGCGAGGTAGCCGGCCCAAACGGGCCTATTTCGGCCCGTCCGCGTCCGGCTCTTCCTCGTCGTCGCGGGCGGTAATCACATAAGCGCCCTTCAGCCAGCGATTGAGGTCGATGTCCTTGCAGCGCGTCGAGCAGAACGGATAGGTCTCGCGCGCCGACGGCTTGCCACATTCGGGGCAGGGGCGCTTCGGGCGCAGCGGCGTCACCTTGTCGTCCAGGCTCATGGCCGCGCGGCGTGCCAGCTGGTGTGGACTTTGAAGCCCTCGCCGGAAAGCAGCGCCACCGTCTCGTAGAGCGGCAGGCCGACAATGTTGGTGTAGGAGCCGACCAGCTTGACGACGAAGGAGCCGGCCAGTCCTTGCACGGCATAGCCGCCGGCCTTGCCACGCCATTCGCCGGAGGCGACATAGGCATCGATCTCCTCGCGCGGCAGCCGCTTGAAGCGCACCCTGGTCTCGACCAGCCGCAGGCGCTGCTTGCCGCCCGGCGTGATCAGGCAGATGCCGGAATAGACCCGGTGCGAGCGGCCGGACAGCAGGCCGAGGCAATTCACGGCGTCGTCGAGCGTCTCGGCCTTGGGCAGGATGCGCCGCCCGACGGCCACCACCGTGTCTGCGGCGAGCACGAAGGATGGCGCATGGTCGTCTTCGCTCTGCAGCGAGGCGAGCGCCTTCTCGGCCTTCTCCTTCGACAGCCGCTTGGCCAGCGAGCGCGGATGCTCGGCGCGCAGCGGCGTCTCGTCGACATCGGCCGGCAAAACGCGGTCCGGCTCGATGCCGGCCTGCTGCAAAAGCTCGATCCGACGCGGCGAACCCGAAGCAAGCACCAGCTTCTGCAAAATGCTCATCGCGATTCCGGCAGGCTCTTGATCTTACTTGAAACGGTAGGTGATGCGGCCCTTGGTCAGGTCGTAGGGCGTCATCTCGACCAGGACCTTGTCGCCGGTCAGCACGCGGATGCGGTTCTTGCGCATGCGGCCGGCCGTATGGGCGATGATTTCGTGTTCGTTTTCGAGCTTCACCCGGAACATCGCGTTGGGCAGCAATTCCGTCACGACACCCGGAAACTCGAGGACTTCTTCCTTCGGCATTCGATACCTTTGCTTGGATGGCAGTTCCAGCGCGCCGGCCGGAATTTTGGCGGAACCTATATGATAATCGTCCGCTTGTGAACACGCTTAATCCGCGGCTTTTTTTGCCTGCGGCGCCAGAAAACGGCCGGATATCCGCGCCTTCAGCCGCTCGCGCACGTCGCGATAGGCGGCCATGATGTGCTCGCGCGTGCCGCCGGCGCCGGTCGGGTCGGGCATCGGCCAGTATTCGACGTCGACGGCGAGCGAGCGGGTGAGTTCGAGCGCGGCATGGTGTGCTTCCGGCGCCAGCGTCACGATCAGGTCGAAATAGTCGTCCTCGAGGTCGTCCATCGTCCTTGGGTGACGCTCACCGAGCGTGAGACCCTCCTCGGCAAGCACCGCGTCGACGAACGGATCGCGTTCACCACGGTGCACTCCAGCCGAGGCGACGAAAGTGGCGGAAGGCAGCATGCGCCGCGCCAGCTGCTCGGCCATCGGCGAGCGCACGGCGTTCATGCCGCACAGGAACAGGATCGAACGAGGCAGAGGGGCAGGCAGGTCAGCCTCGCCAGTGCAGCACGCAGACCAGCGTGAACAGCCGGCGCGCCGTGTCGAAATCGATGTCGATCTTGCCGGCAAGCCGGTCCATCAGCGTTTGCGAGCCCTCATTGTGCAGGCCGCGCCGGCCCATGTCGATCGCCTCGATATGGCTGGGCGTCGAGGAGCGGATGGCGTCGTAGTAGCTTTCGCAGATCAGGTAGTAATCCCTGACGATGCGCCGCAGCGGTGTCAGCGACAGGATGTGGGTGACCACGGCAGCACCATCCTCGCGCGCCACCGCAAACACCAGGCGCGACTCGGCCAGCGACAGCTTCAGCCGGTAGGGCCCGGCGCCATCGTCATTGATCGGCTGAAAGCTGTTTTCCTCGATCAGGTCGAAGATCGCCACCGCGCGCTCATGCTCGACGTCGGGCGTCGAACGGCCGATCGATTCGTCGAGTTCGACGTCGATCAGCCTGGCGCGGGTTCGATCGTAGTCAGACATGGTTCTACATGTTCAGCCTGATGGCGACGGAACGTCCATGCGCATCCAGCCCTTCCGCTTTGGCCAGCGCGATCGCCGCCGGCGCCAGCGCCCGGAGCTGCTCCGGCCCGAGCTTCAGGGTCGAGGTGCGCTTGACGAAGTCGAGCACCGAAAGGCCCGAAGAAAAGCGCGCCGATCGCGCCGTCGGCAGCACATGGTTGGAGCCGCCGACATAGTCGCCGATGACTTCAGGCGTATGACGGCCGAGAAACACCGCACCAGCATTGCGCATCCTGGACAGGAAGGCTTCCGGATCGTCGATGGCGAGCTCGACATGTTCGGCCGCGATACGGTCGACCAGCGGCAAAGAGGCTTCGATCGTCGGTACCTGGATCACCGCGCCGAAATCGCGCCAGCTTGCCGCTGCCGTCTCGGCGCGCGGCAGGCTCTGGAGCTGGCGTTCAACCGCCTGTTCGACCGCCTTGCCGAAGGCCGGGTCGTCGGTGATCAGGATCGACTGCGCCGACACGTCATGCTCGGCCTGGGCCAAAAGGTCGGCGGCGATCCAGTCCGGGTCATTGCTGCCGTCGGCCACGACCAGAACTTCCGACGGTCCGGCGATCATGTCTATGCCGACGGTGCCGAACACTTGGCGCTTGGCGGCCGCGACATAGGCATTGCCGGGCCCGACGATCTTGGCCACCGGCCTGATCGTCTCGGTGCCATAGGCGAGTGCCGCGATCGCCTGCGCGCCGCCGACACGGTAGATCTCGGACGCGCCGGCAATATCGGCCGCCACCAGCACCAGCGGATTGATGATGCCGTGGGGCGCCGGCACCACCATGACGATGCGCTCGACGCCGGCCACCTTGGCCGGCACCGCGTTCATCAGCACAGAGCTCGGGTAGCTCGCCGTGCCGCCCGGTACATACAGGCCGACGGCCTCGATCGCCGTCCAGCGCGAGCCGAGCTCGACGCCGGCGGCATCGGTATAGAGGTCGTCCTTCGGCTTCTGCCGCTCGTGATGGGAGCGGATGCGGTCGCGCGCGAAGCTCAGCGCCTCGATCGTCGCCGGATCAGCGTCGTCGTAAGCTTTGGCGATGTCGTCCCTGGAGACGGCAATGCCAAGCTTGTTCAGGTCTGCCTTGTCGAATTTCTGCGTGTAGTCGATCAATGCCGCGTCACCTTCGGCGCGCACGCGCGCTATGATGGCGCGCACGGCGGCATCGACGTCCTCCGACACCTCCCGCTTGGTCAACAGGAATGCGGCGAAACGCTGTTCGAAATCGGCATCGGACTGGCGGAGCGTGATGGCCATCTTGGCGCTCAGGCCCTGTGCACGGGGCGCGAGGTGGCTTCCCAGGCGCCGCCGATGTCGGCAAGCCGGGCCTCGATGCACTCGACATCGAGCATGATCGTGCCGCCACCTGCAAAGATCAGCTCGACGATGCCGGCGGGCTTGCTGATCTCGACGAAGCTGATCGCCAGCAGCGACAGCACCTCGGCCGGTTTGTTTCGGGTAATGCCGTTGGTCTTGGCGCCAAGCACGCGGTCGAAATGCAGCACGGCCTGCCGCCGCTCATTGTGCTGGCGGAACAGGCTGGACTTCGCCTCCCAGACGAAGCGGTTCATGGTCAGCACGAAGCGCTTGGCCGCCGGCAGGAATTCAAGGTCGCCGACCTTCATCACGGCGTCCTGGACATGGGCCGAGACGATGCTCAGATCCTGATCGTCGAGGGCGACAAGCTTGAGGGCATTCATGCGGATTTCGCACCTGAAAGTTGGTTTTCAGCTTGTTAGGCGGTCTTGGCGATCCGCGCAACCGCGCCAACGGCCTCAGGTTTGCACTGCCCCTCATCGCCCTGCCAGGCACTTCTCCCCGCATAGTGACGGGGGGTGAGGCGTGATCCGCGCTGCGGACGAAAAGCCAACTGCCTGGCTTTTCGAGCGACGAACGCCCGGGAGCGACAGCGAAGGCAGGACGCTGGGGCGGCGCCGACCTTTCGATTGCTAACCGGAAATCCGCTCGATCACCGCGCCGCAGCCGGAGAGTTTCTCCTCCAGCCGCTCGAAGCCGCGGTCGAGGTGATAGACGCGGTTGACCGTGGTCTCGCCTTCGGCCGCCAGGCCCGCAATGACCAGCGACACCGAGGCGCGCAAGTCGGTCGCCATCACCGGCGCACCCTTCAGCTTCGAAACGCCGTCGACGATCGCCGTCTGGCCGGAGAGCGTGATGTGAGCGCCGAGCCGGGCGAGTTCCTGCACATGCATGAAGCGGTTTTCGAAGATCGTCTCGGTGATGCGCGACTTGCCCTTGGCCATCGTCATCAGGCCCATGAACTGCGCCTGCAGATCGGTCGGGAATGCCGGGAAGGGCGCCGTCGTCACGTCGACCGGCGCAATGCCGGCGCCGTTGCGCCGCACGCGGATGCCGGAATTGGTCGGCGTGATCTCGGCTCCGGTCTGGGCGATCACGTCAAGCGCGGTCTGCAACAGCTCGGGACGGGCGCCTTCCAGCACGACGTCGCCGCCGGTCATTGCCACCGCCATGGCATAGGTGCCGGTCTCGATGCGGTCCGGAATGACCCGGACGCGGGCGCCGGACAGCGCCTCGACGCCGTCGATGGTGATGGTTGGCGTGCCGGCGCCGGAGATTTTCGCGCCCATGGCGTTGAGGCAGTCGGCGAGATTGACGATCTCGGGCTCGCAAGCGGCGTTTTCGAGGACCGTTTCCCCCTTGGCCAGCGAAGCCGCCATCATCAGCACATGGGTGGCGCCGACCGACACTTTCGGAAACACGTAGCGGTTGCCGACGAGGCGGCCGTTCTTGGTCTTGGCGATGACATAGCCGGTGTCGACGTCAAGATCGGCACCCAGCGCCTGCAGGCCTTCGAGGAACAGATCGACCGGACGCGTGCCGATGGCGCAGCCGCCGGGCAGCGAAACTTTCGCCTCGCCCATGCGGGCAAGCAGCGGCCCGACGACCCAGAAGGACGCGCGCATCTTCGACACCAGCTCATAGGGCGCGGTGGTGTCGACGATGTTGCGGGCGGAGAAATTGATGGTGCGCGAATAGCCTTCCTGCTGCTTCTCGCGGCGGCCGTTGACCGAATAGTCGACGCCGTGATTGCCGAGGATGCGGATCAGCTGCTCGACATCGGCCAGATGCGGCACGTTCTCCAGCGTCAGCGTGTCGTCGGTCAAGAGCGAGGCGATCATCAGCGGAAGGGCGGCGTTTTTAGCGCCCGATATCGGAATGCTTCCGGCAAGCTTGTTGCCGCCGACAATTCTGATGCGATCCATGGAAGAACGTCCCCTCGGCCGAATGGCCGGTTTCAATCGTTTGAGTATCGGCCCGTCTAGACCATTGGCCGGCTTGGTTCAAGAAATAGGATTTCCACAGGACCAAGTGTGGCCGGCCAGTGTGGCTGATTTGAGTTAATCTTTTCCCGTTTTGCCCGACGCCTGCAGCCCTTCAGGCCGCTCGTCGGCCGCGCCGGTGCGTCGCGAGCGCGACTGTGCCTTGCGTTTCTGCAGATTGGCGCGCAACTGCTCGGCAAGCCTGTCCTTGCGGCTCGCGCCACTCTTTTTCGCTGGAATTGTCTTGTCGTCCATCGTCCCGTCCCGGCCGGCGACCCGCCAGCGTGGCATTCAGGGATAGCCAACATTGTGGCGCCGCCATGTCATCAAAAGCTATCCGGCAAAGGCTTTCACAGATGCGTTGCGCTTGGCCTTGCGCTTGCCGGTTCGATATGGCAGAAGCCCCGCCATCGGCGGCTGCGGTAGCTCAGTGGTAGAGCACTCCCTTGGTAAGGGAGAGGTCGAGAGTTCAATCCTCTCTCGCAGCACCAGCCTATCGGGCCATGATCGCCGAAGAACGGCGATAGGCAGCGAGCTATCCCCCGAGCCCGCAAGTAAGGGACATTGACCGGAATCAGCGGTTGCCATCACAGCCCTCCGCGACCTTGCCTACAGATTGCCTAAATGCCCGTGCCCTTAGCGGCGTCCTCGATCAGTTCCGCTACCAGGTTACGGAACCGCTCATCAGACCTATCGCCGATGTTTCCCACATCTTTCGCCACGATCCCAGGCGCGGAGACTGAGACCCCTCCACTCAACTGAACGCTGACAGTGAACGTCCTTCTGATCTGCTTCCCCGGTCCTCGCTTCCTGTAGATCTGGAACCGAATTGACGGCGCTGACGCTTTCACCTGGCGGCGTGAGGCGCTGTCTATGTCGACAGTTATCTCGCCTGCCACGTCAGCCTTGGCTGCTTCCAACGACGCAACCACGACGTCATTTAGCCAGGTCCTGGCTTGCGCGCCGAAGTCCGCCAAAGGGGGCCCGTGCTCCGCCTTCTCATCGCGGGGATACTCCTCCTGCTGACGGCGAGCTTCCTTTCCGCGCTCAAGCGCTTCTTTGAACTTAGGCATCCTGGCCCTCCGATCTTGTCGCCGAGCCGTCTGATAGATCGGCCATAGCTCCTCCATCGAGTAGAACGCGCGCAATCGGCATTATGTTGCGTAAGCTTATCCGGAGAGGACCGCCGCGAGGGCGCCTTAGGGGCGAAGCTGCCGGCGCCGAGCCAGAGCGCACGCGAGGATCCCAAACGCCTCGCGTTCCAACCGGCTTCCATGAGGCAGTAGATTGTCTGTTGGCACTTTGATTTTAGCTGCGCCTTATCGGCGCAGTGGTTGATGCCGCAGACTTGATGGAACATTAGCCAAATCTAAGAGTTCGTGTTGGGCGGGAACTCGGTTCGCAAGAGCGGGGTTCTCTCTAGCATGGCACCAGAATGGCCGAAGCGATGGGGCAAGAAAATGGCCGACGAGCCGCCGCGACGTGCGGTGGCCTGTAGGCAGTTTCGGCGGCGTGCAGATTGTCTGGTCCTGCAATGTGACGCCATCGGCCGCTCCGTGACGCGAGGCTACTCCTGATACCGTCGCCTCTTCCAGTTTTGGCGGTGGCGAAGTGCATGACTGATGACATTGAGCTCCCGAAGCAAGCACAGGCCCTAGATGACACCGGATTCAGAAAAGGCCGAGACGGTTGAGCAATTGCTCGATACGCCTGACCTCGCCACCGCGCTGGAAAGTGAACAGTTCAAGAAATTCCTCGACCAGGTGCCGATCGCGATTGCCGTTTCGGACCTGAGCGGGAAGGAGCGCGTCGTCTATGCCAATCCGGAATTCGAGCGACTGGCCAGCCTGAAGGCGGCCAAGCTTACCCGGCAAAACTGGGCAGCACTTTCCGGCATAGGCATACATCAGCAGAAGGACCGGCCGCTGGCAGAGGCCGTAGTCGAGGAGACCGATTTCGTCGGCACCTTCCGGCTGCAGCGCGACGAGGACAAGCAACCGATTGTCGACGTCTATTCCAATGTCATCGAGGACGACAACGGCAAGGTCTGTTTCAGACTCGTGGCGCTGGTCGACGTGTCATCCCATGGCGAAACTGATGAAGCCCATTCGGTGGAGGAGCGCGTCCGCGAGAAGGACACCCTGCTGCGCGAACTGCAGCACCGGGTGAAGAACAACCTGCAGATGATCACCGCATTGATCCGTCTGGAAACGCGCAATGCAACCGAGCCAGACCAAAAACGATTTGAGCGGCTCGCCGGGCGCGTAGACGCTCTGGCGATCCTCTACCAGACTCTATCGGCCGACGAGCAGAAAGAGGAGGTCGATCTCGGCGTTTATCTTAGCCAGATCGCATCGGCGGTGATGAGCTCGCATGCGGTCGAGGGGATCCGCCTAGACATGAAGGTGGATACATACCCAGTGTCTATCAATGTCGCCATGCCGACGGGACTGGTCGTGAACGAATTGCTGACCAATTCACTCAAACACGCCTTTCAGGCGCGCGAGGGCGGAACGATAACGCTGCATAGCATCGTCAGTGGCGACGGCTGCCGGGTCATAATTGCGGACGACGGAATCGGCCTGCCGGAAGGCGAGACATGGCCCAAGCCCGGCAAGCTGGGTGCGCTGATTGCACACTCACTGACCGAGAACGCCAAGGCGCAGTTCGACGTCGAGTCTAGCGCCGGCGAAGGGACGAAGGTGACCATCGTCTTCAAGCGATCGGCGGCAGCAAGCTAACAATTGCCCAGCGAACATTGCATACTGGCGGATGCTTTCATGTTGCGGCCACCCAATAGAAAGCCGGCCCTCCAAAGCCGACTCGGTCGTTAGGCATCCGGCGGTCACCGCCTCTACCCAAGGCCATCATCCTACTCAGAGGTTATGAGAATGGTCAGCAGATCTGAGCGCAGGCCGGTATTGCTCCACGTCCACGATGGGTTTTTGCTTACCGGAAATCGAGGTGGATGCGGCTCGCCTGGTTTGTGGCCCTCCGTTTCGATTTTTGTGCAGTGCAGCAACGATACTGCGGCAATCGCGTTGCACCTGTTGCCGTCCAATTTCGGGCGTCACAACGAAGGACGCTCCCTTTGCGAAAAATCTCCGACACGATCGCGCGGCTTGCCGCGCTGAGAGCACAACGCTTCACTGAAACCATCGAGCACGGCGCGCCAGACCATCTCCTTCCTCTAATGGGTTTCGGCTCAAATCCGGGGGCTTTGAAGTCAAAATATTATCGTCCGAAAAACCTGCCAAAGGGCGCGCCTCTTGTTGTCGTGCTGCATGGCTGCACCCAGAACGCGAATGCTTACAACTTTCACTCAGGCTGGTCGCAACTCGCTGATGAGCTTGGTTTCGCATTGATCTTCCCCGAGCAGCAACGCGCCAACAATGCTAACCTTTGCTTCAACTGGTTCGTGTCTGGGGATATCCGGCGCGACAACGGCGAGGCGTTTTCCATCCGACAGATGATTGAGGCGGCGGTCGTCGCGCATGATCTTGATCGCAAGCGTATTTTCATCACCGGTCTTTCCGCAGGTGGCGCCATGGCGACAGTGATGCTGGCGGCTTACCCGGAGGTGTTCGCCGGCGGGGCGATCATTGCAGGGCTTGCCTACGGCAGCGCCTCGACCATTCCCGAAGCCTTCGACCGTATGCGGGGCCGCCATGGTGGCCGATCCAAAGCCGAACTCCAGCGGCTCTTGAACGAGGCCTCCCCACACAACGGTCCCTGGCCGAGAATTTCGGTCTGGCAGGGTTCGGCCGACAACACCGTTGTGCCCTCGAATGCCGACGCGATCCTCTCGCAATGGCAAGGGGTGCATGGCGTCGGCAAGGCCCCGACACGCACGGAAGAAGTCGATGGTCAAGCACGGCAGGTCTGGTGCGACACCAGTGGCCGGGAACTGATCGAGAAATATACAATTGCCGGCATGGGCCATGGCACGCCGCTCAAGACGACCGGCGACGATGGCCTCGGCAGGGCAGGGCCGTTCATGCTGGACGTGGGGATTTCCTCGACACGCCATGTCGCCCGCTTCTGGGGTCTCGCGAAGCCAAGCGTGCGGCGCCCCGGAAAAACCGAGCCGGCTTCGGGCGCCGCGTTGCAGGCTTTTACGCAGGCGGAAAAACCGCGGGCTGTTCATATCGATCCCACCCCGGAACCGCAGCCTCTCAACGCGCGTGGTTCGGCTGCGGGCATTACCAAGGTCATCGAGGACGCATTGCGAGCAGCAGGGTTGATGCGCTAGCGTCGTCGCCGTCGTGAAGAACGGCAGCGACGACCCACGCGATCATTCCCTGTGTGGGGGCACTGGTGAGCGGGCGGGTTCCTGGTCGTCCACGCTGTCGTTGTTCACACGCAGCGCCTTGCCCTCAACCTTGTGTTTCTTGAGCAGGTCGCCGGAGCGCTGGTCCGGCGACGCCGGCAAAGCGGAAGGGTCGCGGTCTTCCACGCTGTTTTCGTTGACCCGCAAGGCTTTGCCCTCGATCCTGTGCTGGCGAGGTTTGTCGCCGGACTGCTCCTGCGGCGGCTGCCCTTGATTTTGCTCGGTGTCATCGTTCATTTCGAACTCCTTCGTCATTGCCTGCTCCCACTCTGGACGACGGGCGCAAATGCGCGCGGTTCCGCCGCTGAAGGCTGCCGCATTGGCTATGACATCTTCACCTTGGGCTCGCGCGCCCATAGGCGCAGGGCGCCAAGGGCATCCAGGAAGCTGGCAACATCCTGCGGCCCGGAGAGTGCAATGCATCCCTCGTCGAGAGTATCGGCGATGCCTGCCTTTTCCAGCAAAGGCGTCGCGGCCTCGACATAGCCGATGAACTTGCAATGGGCGAAGGCGTCGGCGACGAAATCGCGCGCCGTCGCTTCCTTGATCAGGTCCGCCATCGCCGCTTGCGAGGGCAGCAATGCGACTGCGTCGTAGAGGACGGAGGGGCCGCCGCCGATCATCTGCTGCGCCTCGATCAGGCTGCCGTCGCTGGCCTTTGCGCCGCCAACCTTCGGGGCGATGATCTCGAAACTGGCACCGGCCTTGGCCACTGCACCGGTCAGCGCCTTGAGCAGCGCCGCATCGGTGCCGTCGGAAACGAGGATGCCGAGCTTGCGGCCCTCGAACCGATCGGGGCCGTTAGCCAGGATGCTGAGCGAGGGTGCCGGCGCAAGATCCTGCCGCGTGGCAATGGCCGCTTCGGCGGGCTTCGGCATCGCCTTCAGGCCAAGCCCGTCGCCGACCTTTTTTGCCAGGCCTTCGTCGATGTTGATGAGGTGGGACACCATCCGCTCGCGGATGGCCGCTGTCTGCACCTTGCTGAGTTCGAAGGTCAGCGCGGCCGCGATGTGGCCTTGCTCCGGTGGCGTCTGGCTGATGTAGAAATGCCGCGCCTGGCTGTAATGATCGGCGAAGCTCTCGGCACGGATGCGCTGTTTTGGCCCCTGTTCGGTTTCTGCAAACGAGCGGAAGCCGCGCTGCGGCGACTCCCTTGGGCCGTCGCCGAATGAATTCGGCTGGTAGTTCACCCGTCCGACTGGATTGCGCATGGCCATGTGGCCATCCTGCTGGAAAT
>NZ_JHQS01000117.1 GCF_014843845.1 Mesorhizobium amorphae
GCCCTCGCCTGATATCCCTGTCAGCGGTCCCTTCACGTCCAACCTCAGATAACGTGACAGCGCCCGCGGTGGTAATCCTCGTGCTCGCACTATGCCTCTATCTGTGCCGCTACCACCTCCTCGCCATCGAGACCGCCTACGTCCGGGGCACGCGCAGCAATACGCTTGCGCAAACTCCGCTGTGGCTCCCGATGGTAGTATTCGTGGCCGGCCTCGTGATCTTCATGATCCAGCTTCTAGCCTATGCGCTTCGCCTGCTCGGCGGCGGGGCCCTGATCCGCGACAACCACGAAAGCGCCTAACCAGATGGGTTTCGAAGCCGTCTTTACCGCAGTGGCCGTGCTCGGTGCTCGCCTATCTGGCGGTCGGCATGTGGATATTCGCCGCACTGCTACTTGTCGCCATCACGAGTCTCTACCTGCTTGCGGGGTTCTCCCTCGACCGCATCGGTTTCATCATGCAGTCGGTCACATGGTCGGCCGCCAACCGCTGGGAACTCTCCGCAATCCCGATGTTCGTCTGGATGGGCGAACTGATGTTCCGCACCGACATTTCGAGGCGGCTCTTCAACGGCTTGGCGCCGTTCGTCTCGCTGCTTCCAGGCAGGCTTCTGCACGTGAACATTCTCGGCTGCACGCTGTTCGCCGCCGTCAGTGGGTCGAGCGCAGCGACGACCGCGACCGTAGGCAAGATCACCACGGGCGAGCTGCTAAAGCGTGGCTATGCGCGCGACATGTCGATCGGTTCGCTCGCTGGCGCGGGAAGCCTGGGCCTGATGATCCCGCCCTCCGTCGTGCTGATCATCTACGGAGTGCTCGGCGAGGTCTCGATCACCAAGCTGTTCCTAGCCGGAGTCGTTCCCGGGCTCATGATCGCAGCCATGTACTCGCTCTACATCATGCTGGTCGCAGCGAGGCGCGAGGGCACGACGCCCGTCGACGAGCCGCGTTATGCGGCCCGCGACTACGTGGCCGGCCTGATCACGCTCGCGCCGGTGATCGTGCTGATCGGAAGCGTGCTGGGCGTCCTCTACTCGGGCATCGCCACGCCTTCGGAGGCAGGCGCCGTCGGCGTCGGCGTCAGCCTCGCCGTGATCGTGCTGACTGGTCAGTTCAGACTTCGGGTCATCGCGGAATCGGTCCAGGCGGCCATCGTGACCTCGGCGATGCTGTGTTCGATCCTCATTTCCGCCAGCTTCATGTCGACAGCCATGGGCTATCTGCATATCCCGGCAACCATCGCCGGGGCCATAGGCAGCCTCGACCTCGGCCCGTACGGCTTGATTGTAATGCTCGCCCTGTTCTACCTGCTGCTTGGCATGTTCCTGGAGGGAACATCGATTACGGTAATGACGCTGCCGATCACCCTGCCCCTTGCGGTCTCAGCCGGGTGGGATCCGATCTGGTTCGGCATCTTCCTGGTCGTCATGGTGGAGATGGCGCAGATCACTCCGCCGGTAGGATTCAACCTCTTCATCCTGCAGTCGCAGACAGGCGACAGCATCGTGCGCGTGGCGCGCGCCTCGTTTCCCTTCTTCCTCTTGATGTGCTTGGCGACGGTGATCCTCGTCGCCTTCCCGGATATTGCGCTCTGGTTGACCAGGTAGAGGATCAGAAGGACATGTCGGCGGCGAGGCTGTTCGTCATGTATCCGAGCACGCGCTTGCGGAAGAGTTCCGTATGCGCCCGCGCGATCTCATCTGCGGCATTGGCATCCCCGGACACAATATGGCCGGTTATGATCCGGTGCTCCTCTATGATGGTTTCGATGTGCTGATCGCGTCTGGTTTCGGTGCCTTCATAAGCGAGCGAAATCCGCGAAAGCCGCAGTCCCAGCGCGAGCAGCTGCGCGTAGTGCTTCGCCACGAGCGCGTTTCCAGAGGCGACTCCGATCGCTTCGTGGAATGCCAAGTTCGTGTCCATCATGCCGGCAATATCGCCCTCCGCGGCAGTCTTCTCGAAGCGGCGGCGTTCAGCATCTATAGCAGCGATGTCCTGCTGCGTGCGCCGCAGTGCTGCCCAGCGCGTCACCATGCGCTGTGCGGCATCCAGCGCTTCGAAAAACTCCCGGACGCCCGATAGGTCGACCCGCGAGACCCGCGCCCCACGATTTGGCAGCATTTCGACGAGGCCTTCCGCCGCGAGCTGTATCAGCGCCTCTCGGATGGGAGTGCGCGAGACGCCGAGTATCCCGATCAGGACCTGCTCGTCGAGATCCGCGCCCGGTTTGAGCTGAAGCGCCAGGATCTGGCTGCGGATTTCCTCATAGGCCCAGCGGGTGCCCGTTCCCTTCGGACGGCGGTCCTTCGTCATTTCCATATCCGTTGCCCCGATCCTTGCATTTTTCGTGTGTTGCTCGCCCCGGCCGGGCATCGCTCCCGCCGACAGTTTCACGGCCAGGCTCCGTTCGACGCCAACGACTTATACGCAGTCAACGCTCTCAAAGCCACACCGTACAAGTCGTCCATGAAAGAGATTGACAATTATGTATGGAATCAAATATTCACATAGTATACACGACTGGAGTGGCGCATGAAAATCGTTGGTGTTGATGTCGGGGGAACGTTCACGGACTTCCACGTCTTGGACGTAGGCACGGGTACGTCGCAGGTATTCAAGCTGTCTTCGACTCCGGACAATCCCGCCGACGCCATCATCGACGGCCTTCGGGAAATCGTCGCTCGCGGCCTTGCCGGTGCAGATGAGATCGACCGGATTTGCCACGGAACTACGGTCGCGACTAACGCCCTTATCCAGCGCAAAGGCGGGCGCATCGCACTGGTCACGACCGAAGGGTTCCGCGATCTACTTGAGATCGGGCGGCAGACCCGCCCGCATATGTATGATCTCAAGCTCGATCACCCCGCACCACTCGTCGACCGCGAGCTGCGCCTAACCGCCCCGGAGCGCGTCGACGCGAAAGGCGCTGTACTGCGAGAGCTCACGGACGGCGACATCGACGAAATCGTAGAGGCTTTGAAGGCATCCGGCGTCAGGTCCTGCGCAGTCTGCCTGCTGTTCTCGTTCCTGAATCCAGAGCACGAGCGCAGGCTGGCGGCGGCCATCGAGGCGGCAGGTATCGAGGTCTCGCTATCAAGCGAGGTTCAGCCGGAGTTCCGTGAGTACGAGCGCATGTCGACGACGGTGCTCAATGCCTATCTCGTCCCGGTCATGAACCACTATCTCGAACGGCTGGAGAACGTACTGGCCGAGGAGCTGCCGGTAGCGAGCGTTGGCATCAACCAGTCCTCGGGAGGTCTCATGTCCGTGCGTCAGGCGCGCCGATTTCCGGTGAGGACGGCACTGTCAGGTCCTGCCGGCGGCGTCATCGGTGCCGCGTACGTCGCACGCCACTCGCACGCCGATCACATCATCACCCTAGACATGGGCGGAACGAGCGCCGATGTGTGTCTGATCAGCCACGGGCAGGCGGGTGTGGCCTACGATCGGTCGATAGGCGGCTTCCCGGTCAGGCTTCCTATGGTGGACGTTAACGCCGTGGGCGCTGGCGGTGGCTCGATCACCTGGTTCGACGCCGGCGGGATGCTGAGGGTGGGACCGTATAGCGCCGGTGCCAAGCCGGGACCGGCCTGCTACGGCTTGGGCGGGACGGAGCCGACCGTCACGGACGCCAACCTCATCCTCGGCCGTCTGTCTTCGCGTGGCCTACTCGCCGGTCGTGTTCCCCTCAAGGTCGATCTTGCGCGCGAGGCCTTCCGGCCGGTCGCAGAACGGCTCGGCATGTCGATCGAACACGCCGCGCTTGGCTGCATCGACATTGTCGTAGCCAACATGGTGCGAGCCATCCGGTCTGTATCGGTCGAGCGAGGCCATGATCCACGCGACTTCACGCTGATGCCGTTTGGCGGCGGGGGGCCGCTTCATGCCGAGGACGTGGCCCGGGCGCTGTCGATGGGCAGCGTCGTCGTTCCGCCACATCCAGGCATCTTATGTGCGCAGGGCATCGTAGTATCCGATCTCAAGGAGAACATGGTCCGGACCCACCGCATGCCGCTCGTCGCTGCATCGGTACCGGCGATCCGCTCGGTCGCGGCGGACTTGCTGGAGGAGGCGGAACGATGGTTTGAGATCGAGGAGATATCACGCGAGCATCGCACCGCGATCTTGTCGCTAGATTTGCGCTATGTCGGCCAGAACTATGAACTTTCGGTCGAGACCTCGCCAGAACTGATCCGTGAGGTCGCCGCGGATAGTCTCGTCGAGCGGCTCTCCGGTGACTTCAACAGAATTCACGAGGCGAACTACGGCCATCACGATCTGGCCGCGGCGATCGAAGTCGTGAATCTTCGCTGCGTCGCGCGCGGCCGTCTTTACCCGTTCAAGAAGGCGGAGGATCGTGAACTGCGGGCCGATCGCCCGACGCCGCGAGAAACGCGAGCGGCCTGGTTTAGCCGGTCGGGGGCCGTGGAAACGCCCATCTATAACCGGGCTGACCTGGCGCCGGGTCACGTCGTCGAGGGCCCTGCCATCATTGAGCAGATGGATACGACCACGCTGGTGCATTCGGGCACGGTTGCCACGGTGGACTCCGGCATGAACCTCTTCCTGGAACTGGCACGATGAAAATGGAAATATCGATTGACGCCGTCACCGTCGAGATCATTCACAACGCCCTCGGTTCTGTGGTGGATGAATCCTTTCTCGCCCTAATGAAAAGCGCCTTCTCGCAGAACATCAAAGAACGGCGGGATCATTCCACGGCGCTTGCCGACACGAAGGGTAGGCTTGTGGTTCAAGCCAAGGACTCGTTGCCGATACACCTAGGCTCGATGATGGGCCTTATGGACGTGCTGCTGAAGCGCGTGCCGCTGGAGGAAATGCGCGAGGGCGATCTGTTCGTCGCCAATGACCCCTTCGAGGCTGGAGGCACCCATCTTCCCGACCTCAACGTCGCGATGCCAGTCTTCGAGAAAGGCAGGGTCGTGGGGTTCGTCTGCAACATCGCGCACCATGCGGATTTCGGCGGCATGACGCCGGGCAGCATGGGCGGCGGCATGACGGAGATCTACCAGGAAGGCCTGCGCGTGCCGCTGGTGAAGCTGTATTCGGCCGGCGAACTGAACCGCGATATCTACGACCTCATCCTTCTCAACACACGCGTCCCCGAGGAGCGCCGGGGGGACATCAATGCCCAGATCGCTGCGGCCCGCCTGGGCGCGCGGCGTTTCGCCGAGGTGATCGGCCGCTACGGTTCGGGAACTCTCACGGCCGCCTTCGACGAGATCATTCGCCGAACCGAGATCCGCATGCGCCACGCGATCAGTCAGTTGCCGGACGGCACGTATCACTTCCGTGATGTCATGGACGACGACGGCTGCGGCAACCGAGCGCTTCCCATCGAGGTCAAGGTGACGATCGCGGGCGACCGCCTGCACGTCGACTTCACAGGAACGGCTCCGCAGACTGCCGGCAACATCAACTGCACTCCCAGCGCCACGCTTTCGGCCATCTCCTACACGATGAAGGCGTTGCTCGACCCGGAAGTCGCCAACAACCAGGGCGTGCTCGACGTCTGCGAGTGGTCGGCGCCGGCAGGCAGCCTCCTCAACGCGACGTTCCCGGCTTCGGTCGCTAATCGCGCACACACCTGCCAGCGCATCATCGACGCCCTGATTGGCGCGCTAGCTCCGGCGTTGCCTGACAAGGCTGTCGGCGCCGGCAATGGCTCGAACACCACCGCCGTCTTCACCGGCATCGATCCTGCTACTGGTCAGCGCTACATCTATTTCGAGACACTGGGCGGCGGCTTCGGCGGTCGTAGCACGCATGACGGCAAGGACGGTGTGCAGGTGCATATCACCAACACCTCCAATTTGCCGGTGGAGGCGATTGAGATGGACTACCCCTTGCGCGTCGTCGAATACGGACTCGTGCAGGATTCTGGAGGCGCGGGCACCTTCCGAGGTGGGCTAGCCCTGCGTCGCGTGCTCAGCCCGATCGGCCACAAATGCACCTTCTCAGGATCTGGCGAGCGTTTCAGCAGCCGTCCCTGGGGTATTTTCGGCGGGCATGACGGCCGTAGCGGTCGCTTCCTGCGCATCGATCTCGATGGCAGCGAAACGGAACTCCCGAGTAAGCCGGCTGGTGTGGATTTCGGACCGGGGCAGGCGGTTGCAATCGAGACCGCTGGCGCCGGTGGTTACGGAGAACCTGCAGGGCGAGACGCGGCGCTACTCGAGCGGGATCGGACATCCGGGAAGTTCTCCAACGCCTTCATCGCGCGCCACTATAGTTGAGGATCGTGTCCATGAATGAAACCACCGCGAAGGTTCAGCAGATTATCGGCGTCTATGATGGGCTCAGCGCCCGCATCGCCGATGCCAAGGGTTTCGACTGGCTGCATGTCGGCGGCTACAACATCTCAGGCTCGGCCCACGGGATGCCGGATGTCGGGCTGTTGACACTCACCGAGAACCTCGACGCTGTTCGTCGTATCCTGGGATGCACATCGCGGCCTGTTTTGGTGGACGGCGATGACGGGTATGGAAACTACCTCAATGTGATGCGGTTGGTGCGCGAGGTGGAGCGTACTGGCGCCTCGGGGATACATCTAGAAGACCAGGTGTTCCCGAAGAAGTGCGGGCACATGGAGAACAAACGCATCGTGCCGGCGACCGCGTTCGAAGCCAAGATCAAGGCCTTCGTGGATACGCGGAAGTCGGAGCGCTTCCTCCTCTTCGCGCGCACAGACGCCATTGCCACTGATGGATTGGAGGCTGCCATCGAGCGCGGCAACCGCTATCTTGAGGCCGGAGCGGACGTGATCTTCGTGGAAGCGCCTGTGTCGCGGGAGCAGGCCGAGGCCATCCCGCGCCTGATCGACGGGCCGGTGATGTACAATTGGGTGTTCCGCGGCAAGTCGCCGCTCATCCCGCGCGAGGAACTCGCCGAGATGGGCTACGCCTATTTCCTGCAGGCCGACGTTCTCTACGCGGTGGCTCATACGCTGGAGCTGTACTTCACCGAACTCAAGACCACAGGTACGTACGGAATGGCGACCGAACGGATGATCTCCTTTGACGCCTTCAATACCCTGGTTGGCCTGGAGAGGATCGTCGCCGCCGAACGCCTTTACGAAGACATTGTGACAAACGGCATTGCCGGAGGCTCAAGGCTTTGACGGTGCCTCCGCACGCGCGATTGGGGTCTGAGACAGACTGGCCTGCCTCAATCAGATAACCAACATTCAAGCCACATTTCTGCTTGAAAACCCAGCCCACACCGTGTATAAGCAAAAGTCTACACCGTGTATATTCGAGGAATGCATTGGGACTCCATTTCACTAAAGACGAATTCGCCAGTCGGCTGAACCGGTGTCGCCGCAAACTCCAAGAGCAAAATCTGGATGGAATCCTGCTCTTTAAACAAGAGAGCATGTATTACCTCACCGGCTTTGACCGGGTCGGCTACCTCTCCTTCCAGACGTTGTTCATAGGGATTGACGGGTCAGTGACGCTCTTGACTCGAAGGCCCGATGCGCTCCTTGCCCGCCATAATTCGATCATCTCCGACATCGAAGTTTGGATCGACCGGACCGGCGTTAATCCGGCAGAAGAAATTAGGCGCATCCTCGAAGCGCGCAAAATGCGCGGAAAGCGGCTTGGTGTCGAATATCACGCGGTGGGGCTGTCGACGCAACGCGGAAAGATGCTTGATGCCGCCCTTGAAGGATTCTGCCATCTTCAAGACGCGTCCGCTCTTGTCGATGACTTGCGCAGGGTAAAATCCGAAGCGGAGATCGCGTATGTGCGCAAAGCCGCTACGCTCGCAGAGGCGATGTATGCCGAGGCCAACCGATTGTCGGTACCTGGAACTTTCGAAGGTGATATTTACGCGGCGATGTACGACGTCGTGATGCGTAATGACGGCGATCCGCCCGGTTCTGGCACTTGGGTGCTGGGAAGCGGCGAAACGGCGCATCTCATGCGTTATCAGAGCGGACATCGCCGTCTTGCTGAGAATGATCTGGTCACGCACGAGTTCGGCGCTGCCTATCGACGCTATCACGCTTGCCTCATGCATTGCGTGGTGATTGGCGAAGTTGACCCACGGCACCGGGCAATGTTCGAAGCATGCCGAAACGCGCTAGACGCGTGCAAAGAAGTAGCGCGGCCGGGACATGCGTTTGGCACCATATTCGACACTTTTGCCAAGACCATGAGCGATGTCGGGTTCGGTCACATGATCTTCAACGCTTGCGGATACAGTCTCGGCGCGTCGTATCCGCCGTCGTGGGCCGAAGAGCCATTCATGCACACGGGGAACCCGTTACCAATCGAACCCGGCATGGTGCTGTTTCCGCACTTGATCCTAATTGATCAAGGTGCCGGCCTCACGATGTCGCTCGGTGAAACCGTGCTCGTGACAGAGGGGGCCTGCGAACCCCTGACACACGCGCCAAGAGAGTTGATAGTGCGCTAAGTCAAGCAAGGGAGAGAAACATGAAACAACTTCTAGCAGCCGGTTTATGTCGTCGGGCCAGTACATCGCTCGTTAGCGCCTTTTTGCTGATTGGGTTCGGACAAATCTCGAAAGCAGAAGAACTAGAAGACCAGCTTGTAATCGCCACGAGTGGAGGAGTCATCGAACAGATATTGAAGGAGCAATTCTACGAGCCATTTACCAAACAGACGGGTGTCAAGATCATTCCCGTCTCGATTGCTGCTAGTACCGAGCAGTTCAGCAAGGTCCGTGCCATGCTCGCGTCGGGACAGCAAGAGTGGGACATTGGTCAAGCCGGAGCTGAGGGATTAATTTCCTTCCGCGACATGCTGTCCAAGTTGGACTGCAAAGCTATTCCGCTCGCGGCAGAAAACGGCATACCGAATACCTGTACAGACTACGGTATGCTCCGTTGGGTATACGGTACCGTGATTGCATATAATGCCGATTCCTTTCCCAAGGGTAAGGAACCACAGAGTTGGGCGGACTTCTGGGACGTCAAAAAATTCCCCGGGCCCCGTGGGCTTGGGGACGCCGGTGCACCCTGGGAAGCCATGATACCAGCTCTGCTGGCGGATGGCGTTCCTGCGGACAAACTATTCCCTTTGGACATTGATCGTGCCTTTCGCAAGCTTGATGAGATCAAACCGTACGTCACGGTTTGGTGGCGCACTGGCGATCAGAGCACTCAGATACTTCGGTCTGGCGAAGTCGTGATGACCAATGTCTGGTCTGGGCGCGCCCTCAACGCGAAATCTTCCGGCGCGCCGGTAGACGTTCAATGGAATCAGGGCCTTCAAGGTACGGATTGGTGGGTCGTGTTCAAGGACGCTCCGCATCCCAACGCCGCCAAAGCCTTCCTGAACTTCTTTATGAGTCGGCCCGAGGCTTCGCTCGCCATCACGCAGAAAGCGTTCTACGACACTTCGAATCGTAAGGCGCTGGATCTTCTGCCTGCTAGCGAGCTTCCGATGCACCAAACTTTCCCCGATAATTGGAATAAGATGGTAGACCTCGACAGCCAGTGGATCGCCGAGAACCGTTCCATGTTGATTGAGCGGTGGACGGCTTGGCTCTCGAATTGAAATAGCGTTGGGAACGCACCCTCTGGGCATTTGCAGCATTCGCCCAGGGGGTGCGAGGTGCGGGAGCTGTAGAGAAGGAGGATGGGCAGTGCTAATGCAAGCAAAAGGGTCTAGACAGTCGCACAATTGCGGGCTTGCCGTACACATTTCGTCCATCTCGCGCCATTACGGAGCGGTTTGCGCGGTCGACAATGTATCTCTTGAGGTGCAGGCTGGCGAGTTTTTCTCGCTGCTAGGTCCTTCCGGTTCCGGCAAGACGACATTGTTGATGATGCTAGCCGGCTTTGACGAGCCGACCTCGGGCAGGCTGGTGGTTGGAGATCGCGACCTGACGCGCGTGCCAGCCAACAAGCGAAACATCGGCATGGTATTCCAGAAGTACGCGCTGTTCCCGCATATGAGTGTGGCTGACAACATTGCCTTCCCCTTGCGCATGCGAGGCCTGTCCAGGGCGGAGCGAGACGAACGCGTGCGTCGTGCGCTCGCTATGGTGAAGCTCGAAGGCTATGACTCGCGTATGCCTGGCCAGCTCTCGGGTGGCCAGCAGCAGCGAATAGCGCTGGCACGAGCAATCGTATTCAACCCACCTGTCATCCTCATGGATGAACCCTTGGGTGCGCTGGACAAGAAACTCAGACAGCACCTCCAACTTGAGATTAAGCAACTCCAAGAGCGGCTCGGGGCCACTGTCATTTACGTCACTCACGACCAGGAGGAAGCGCTCACGATGTCGGACCGCATTGCGGTCCTAAACTCTGGCAAGGTGATGCAGTTTGGTCAGCCAAGTGCGCTCTACCACAAACCAGCCAATGCGTTTGTAGCGGATTTCCTTGGCGAAATGAATTTTATCCCCGGCGAAGTGGTCGGCTCCGAGCGGGATGAGTGTCAAGTAAGAGTAGGAGCTGCGGTGGTCACAGCTCAGGCTCCGGACGGACTTAAGCTGCAAACCGGTACCAAAGTGCGCATAGCGGTGCGACCTGAGAGAATGAGCATTCTAGCTGAGGATGCAGCGAGGGAGCGCACGTCAAGGCTCTCAGGACACGTAACACAACTCGTCTTCAACGGCGCATCGCTAATTGTCCTTGTGGAACTCGACCAGGGACCAACTGTGCGGGCCAGCGTCAACACCCAATCTAAGCTTGCGGAGTTGCAGGTCGGCGAGGCAATAAGCGTCGCATGGTCAGCGCGTGATGCCCACGCTTACCCAGAGCCCGCGTGATGGAGACCTCTTTGTCTACTCACGACGTTACTCCCTCTGCAACTCTGGAGGCCGCACCCTCGCAGACCGATCTCACTGCCGGTGTGTTCTCGCAGCGCGGGCAGTTGCCCGCTGTAACTTCATTAGTGCTGATCGCGCCGTTGGCACTGCTCCTGGGCTGGGCGTTCTTCATGCCGATTGCCAAGCTTCTGTTCCAGAGCATCTCAACTCCCACTTGGACGCTTGAGCACTACTCCAGGCTCATTCACGAACCTCTATATATGCGCATCATTATGCGCACCGTTTTGATATCGCTTTCAACTACTTTAGCCGCGCTCTTGTTAGGGTATCCCATTGCAGTCTTGATGACACGGGCAAAAGGCTTGATGGCGGGACTGGTGGCGGCGTGCGTTTTGGTGCCGCTTTGGACCTCAGTGCTGGTCCGGTCCTATGCTTGGATCGTGCTCTTACGGCGGAACGGAATTATCAACAACGCCTTGCGCGAGTGGGGATTAATTGACCAGCCGTTAAGCCTGCTCTACACCGAAGGGGCTGTTTTGGTGGCGATGATCCATGTGTTGCTGCCTTTTATGATACTTCCGATCTATTCAACATTGATCAATATTTCTCCTGATCTCACTAAGGCGGCGCTGAACCTGGGGGCCAGCGAAGCTCGGGCCTTTCGTACGGTGACGTTACCGCTGAGTCTGCCGGGGGTGTTTGCCGGATGCCTGATGGTGTTCGTGCTGGCACTCGGTTTCTACATCACACCTGCGCTGGTGGGCGGACCTCGCACGCTCATGATAGCAACCCTAATTTCGCAGCAAGCGACGGCGTTTCTCAACTGGCCCTTCGCCGGCGCAATTTCCTTGGTACTGCTCCTGCTATCGCTGGGAATAACCATTGCTTTCAAGCGCTTGCTCCGAATCGAGCGAATGGTCACAGGCGTGTAATGTTCCCCCAGCGCAGGAGAGTGGCTTTGACGGAAGGGTTTAGTTGGCGGGCGACGCGCTTGGGCATCGGCATGTTCTGCACCGCCGTTCTGATTTTTTTGATCCTGCCGACGCTGCTCGTTGTACCGATGTCGTTCAGCGCGACGAGCTATCTGCGCTTTCCGCCGTCGGGATTTTCACTCCAGTGGTACCACGAGTATTTTAAGGATCCCGAATGGGTCAGCGCCACTTTGTTCTCGCTGCGAATAGCGTGCCTGACGATGCTCGCCTCAACAGTGATTGGCACCATGGCGGCCCTAGCGCTCGTCCGAGGCCGAGTGCCAGGGCGAGAAACGATCAATGCCCTGCTCCTTGCACCGCTGATCGTGCCACACATCATCGTCGCGATTGCAGTTTATTTGCAATTTGCACCGTTAAGACTCACTGGAACGACTGTGGGTTTCGTTCTCATCCACTCGGCCCTGGCTGTACCGTACGTGGTGATAATTGTGTCGGTCGGCCTAACTCGAATTGATTTTTCGCTGGAGATGGCGGCATTGAACCTCGGGGCCTCTAGATTGCGCGCATTCCTAGAAGTCACGATGCCGCTAATTATGCCTGCAATTGCAGCTGGCGCAGTATTCGCGTTTCTTGCCTCCTTCGACGAGACAATCGTGTCCTTTTACATCTCTGGAGTGGAGAATAAAACTGTCACGCGCAAGCTTTTTGAGGATATCGACTTCGATCTTTCCCCTGTCATCGCCGCCGTTTCAACTATCTTCGTTGTAGTTACGATCGGCCTAGCGCTGCTTGGAAGATTGGTCAAGACCCGAACGGGGGAGACAACGGCGGTTTGAGCCGGCGCCGACGAGAGGCAAGGTACTGGCAACATGCCAGACAGGGTATTGGAACGCCATGTCGAGGTCAGGTTGTTGTCCATGGACTCCGGGACGCGCTGTGACCAGGCGCAGACAGCTTTCGGCATTGGGGAAGATGCGCACGACTTATACCAGTGGCTTTGAGGTCTGACCTATGACGGCTTTACCGCCCTTCACTACCTCAAGCGGTCAAAACATCGAAGCCGTTGGTAATACCGATTGGGCTAGCACTTCAGCACTTCGGCGCCAGACGCCGATGTGCATCAGTCTTTCCCTTCTGATGATGCGCCGTTGCCCGAGGTCCTTAATTAACTCCAGGCGGGTCAGCGCACCACATGATCAAAAATTCCAATCGCGGACCTATTTGCCATGACGAATTCGCAAGCGTTATCGCGGAGGAGGTCGAACGGCGCTGTCAACGTTATCTGAGGTTGGACGTGAAGGGACCGCTGACAGGGATATCAGGCGAGGGCTCGGGTCACAGC
>NZ_JHQS01000118.1 GCF_014843845.1 Mesorhizobium amorphae
CACGCGTTCCGGTTCAGGCCGGCTGATCCGCGACCAAGTGAATCAGCCCGGATTCTGCTGTCGCCCGCAGCTGCTCGATGCCGCCCCGCCCGATCGGCGCCACGATACCGAACTCCGAGAGATGCGCCCGCAACGCGTTCGATAGCTGGGTACGCTGGCGGTTGAGCATCAACCGAACCCGGTGCAACATCATCACACTCTGCTGCTCCGGCGTCTTCACCGGCACGAAGCGCATGGTCGGCCGGGTCACGGCCTCGCAGATGGCCTCAGCATCGGCCGCATCGTTCTTCTGCCGTTTCAAGTAGGGCTTCACATACTGCGCAGGAAGCAGCCGCACATCATGGCCTCGTGCAATCAGTTCTCTAGCCCAATAGTGCGAGGAGCTGCATGCCTCGATCCCGACGAGGCATCGGGGCAGATTCTCGAAGAACCCAGGACCCGCCCACGGGTCAGCTTCCTGCGGGTGACAACCTCGCCAGCCGCATCCACGCCGTGCACTTGAAAGACCGACTTCGCGATATCCAGACCAATCGTCGTAGCAATGCCCATGGCAGCTCTCCTCCAGCTCTTAGCCCCGCGACTATAGCCGCAAGGGGGGTGGAGAGCCGTCCACCGCATCATTAGCAGACCGGCAGCTTCTGTCGCACGGATCTGAAAAAGCGGACTTTCGGGTGTGGCGAACAGCGTCGTACCCTGACCCTTTCCTGACTTTCTAGAAACGCAGAGCGATGGCCGCTGAGCGTTCTGCGTTGACCTGGAATCGTTGGGGATTCCCAAATCAGCGGGATTTTGCTTCCACCGAGTTATGTCGAAAGCGGCAGGTACGCTCAAAAAGAGCGGCTCTTCGGTACACAGCCACCAGGCTCGAACCTGGTGGCGGCAAAAGTTGGACTATCGGTCGCCAAGCTTTTCCGGTCTAAGTTCATGGCGAAAGAGATCAAAGAGTGGCGCCGATGCCGCAATCGAGGATCGGACCGCAGCGTGCATAAATCGAACTCCGAACGCGAATCGAAGATTGCGCTGCTCACCCAGCAGTTGGACGAAACGCGCGAGCATCAAGCGGCGACGGCCGAGGTGCTGAAAGTCATCAGCCGCTCCGCATTTGATCTGGACACGGTCTTAACCACCCTTATCCAGACGAGCATCCAGCTCTGTCAGGCGACGCGAGGTGTCATCTGGCTGCGCAGGGGCGAACAGCTGTTTCTTGCCGCGCAAGTCAACTATTCCGACGAGTGGGTGGCTGCCGTGCGCGACAACCCACTCACGCCGGCCGCCGACGCGCAGACGACCTCGGGGCTCGCCGCCTTCACCGGAGAGATCGTGCATGTCGAGGACGTACCTAACGATCCGCGCTTCCGCTCGCTCGCCGCTCATGAGCTCGGCGACTACCGCGCCGGGCTTGCCGTCCCCCTGAAGCGCGACAGCAAGGTCGTGGGCGTCATTTCATTGTCCCGGCCGGAGGCGCGGCTTTTCACCGTACGCCAGATCGCGCTGGTCCAGACCTTCGCCGACCAGGCCGTGATCGCCATCGAGAATGTCCGGCTGTTCGAGAAAGTCGAGGGGCACAATCGTGAACTGGCCGAGTCGCTGGATCAGCAGACGGCGACGGCCGAAGTGTTGAAGACGATCAGCAGTTCGGCGTTCGATCTCGATTCCGTGCTGCATACGCTTGTGAAGTCCGCGTCCGACCTCTGTCATTCCGGGATGGGCTACATCTATCTGCGCCAGGGCGAAGTGTTGCAGCCGACGGTACAGATCGGATGGAGCCAAGAATTCCAGGAACACATGAACAACCTCCCGGTCACGCCGGGCCGGGGCAGCATCGCCGCCCGCGTTGCCCGGAGCGGGTCCGTGGAGCAGATTGCCGACGTTCTCGACGATCCGGAGTATACCAACATCGAAGGCCAGCGGCTCGGCGGCTTCCGCACCCTGCTGGGCGTTCCGCTGATGCGTGACGGCGCCGTGACCGGCGTCTTCGTCCTCGCTCGCTCGTCGGTCTCGCCGTTCAGTACGCGCGAAATCGAACTGGTGCAGACATTTTCGGATCAGGCGGTCATCGCTATCGAGAACGTGCGGCTGTTCGAAGAGGTCGAGTCCCGCAACCGCGACCTAGCCGAGTCGCTGGAACAGCAGATGGCCACCGGCGAGATATTGCGCGCGATCTCCAGATCCCCGACTGATGCGCAGCCGGTCTTCGACACGATCGCCCAGAGCGCCGCCAAGCTCTGCGGGGCGCAATTCTGCTTTGTCGACCGGTTCGATGGAACGCTCCTGCACTTCATGGCCCATTACGGGGTGCCGCCCGAAGCAATCGAGACGATCGATCGGAGCTTCCCAATGGCACCAGGACGTGGCAGCGCTGCAGCGCGGGCGGTGAGCAGCGGCACCGTTGCGCAAATCCCCGACATACAGGCCGATCCGGATTATCAGGCCGATCCGGATCATAAGATGGGCGCGCTTGCCGATTTCTTGCATTCGCGAAGCACCGTCGCGGTGCCGATGCTCAAGGATGGCGTTCCGATCGGCGTGATGACGGTCGACCGGCTTGAAGCCGGCGATTTTCCCGATCGGCAGGTCGAACTGCTCAAGACCTTCGCCGACCAGGCGGTCATAGCCATCGAGAACGTCCGGCTGTTCGAAGAGGTCGAGTCGCGTGGCCGTGACCTGACCGACGCGCTAGAGAAGCAGACGGCGACCGGCGCGATACTGCAAGTGATCGCCGGGTCTCCTACGGACATTCAGCCTGTGCTGGACGCCGTCGCTGAAAGTGCCGCTCGGCTCTGCGACGCCTATGACGCAACGATCTATCTGCTGCGCTCCGACAGGTTGGCTGTGGGAGCGCATCACGGACCGATTCCGATTGACGGCACTGGCTTGCCGCTCGCGCGCGACATCGTTACCGGCCGCGCCGTATTGGATCGGGTACCGGTCCACGTTCATGACTTGACGATCGCTGGAGAGGAGTTTGCAACTGGCCGAATGATGGCTCAACGGCTTGGTTTTCGCGCGATTCTCGCCACTCCGCTGTTGCAGGAAGGAAAAGCAATCGGAGCGCTTATGATCCGGCGCATCGAGGCGCGGCCCTTTAGCGACAATCAAATCGACCTCCTCAAAACTTTCGCCAACCAGGCCGTCATCGCAATCGGCAATGTGCGGCTCTTCGAAGCGGTGCAGGCGCGTACCGCCGAACTCAGCGAATCGCTGCAGCAGCAGACGGCGACCGCCGACGTCCTGAAGGCGATCAGCCGCTCGACGTTCGACCTGCAGGCGGTGCTCGATACGCTGACGCAATCGGCCGCACAGCTTTGCGAGGCGGATATGGCGGGAATCACCCGGCAGGAGGCGGAAGGCTTCTACTACGCCACCAACTACAATCTCTCGTCGGATTGGCAAGAGTACGTGAAGGACAAGCGCCTGGCGCCCGGACGCGGCACCGTGGTCGGGCGGGCATTGCTCGACCGCAAGATCGTGCATGTGGCCGATGTCCTGGCCGATCCGGAATACACGTTCCTGGAATCGACCAGCAAGGTTTGGTTCCGGACGGTGTTGGGTGTGCCGTTGATGCGCGAGGGAAATCCGATCGGCGTGCTCGTGCTGGCTCGTCAGAAAGTCCAACCTTTCACCGAGAAACAAATCGATCTGATCCAGACCTTCGCCGACCAGGCCGTCATCGCCATCGAAAATGCTCGCCTGTTCGAAGAAGTGCAGGCGCGCACGGCGGAATTGAGCGAGTCGCTGCAGCAGCAGACGGCAACGGCGGATGTTCTGAAGGCGATCAGCCGTTCCACATTCGACCTGCAGCCGGTTCTCGACACGCTGGCAGAATCAGCGGCCAAGCTGTGCGACGCGGACACGAGCGTCATCTTCAAGCGCGACGGCGATCTCTACCGGTGGTCGGCCAATTACGGCAATTTGCCTGAAGCCGCGGCTTTCGCCAAAGCCAATCCCTTCACCGCCGGTCGCGACAGCGTCACCGGAAGGGTGGCCCTCGAAGCCCGCGCCGTCCACGTTTCGGACGTGCTCGCCGACCCGGACTACGGGGCGACGCAGCTTCAGAAGCTCGGCGGCTACCGGACCATTCTATGCGTTCCGATCTTGCGCGAAGGCGCGCCGGTCGGCGTGTTCGCGCTGACGCGGTCACAGGTGCGGGACTTCACGCCGAGGCAGATCGAGCTCGTCGAGACGTTTGCCGACCAGTCCGGCATAGCGATCGAGAACGTCCGGCTGTTCGATGAGGTGCAGGCGCGTACCCGCGAATTGTCACGCTCGCTCGAAGATCTGAGGACCGCGCAGGACCGCCTCGTGCAAACGGAGAAGCTCGCCTCACTCGGCCAGTTGACCGCCGGTATCGCCCACGAGATCAAGAACCCGCTCAACTTCGTCAACAACTTCTCAGCGCTCTCCGGCGAACTCATCGATGATCTGAGCAGTGTGCTGGCCGGAGCGCCTCTGGAGGCATCCGTGCGCGAAGAGGTCGCCGAGCTGACAGCCATGCTTAAGAGCAATCTCGACAAGGTGGTCCAGCACGGCAAGCGCGCCGATTCCATTGTCAGGAACATGCTGCTGCATTCACGGGCGGGTTCCGGGGAGCACCGTCCGATCGACATCAACGCCGTGGTGGAGGAGAGTCTGAACCTTGCCTATCACGGCGCGCGTGCCGAGAGGCCGGGTTTCAACGTCACGCTGATGCGGGACTTCGATCCGCAGGCCGGCGATGTCGATCTCTACCCGCAGGAGATCACGCGGGTGCTTCTCAACCTCATCTCCAACGGCTTTTATGCAACGGCCAAGCGCAGCGCCGCGGCGAATGGCGCGGGCTATGAGCCGACGCTCTCCGCCACCACCAGGAGTCTCGGCGACCGTGTCGAAATCAGGATCCGCGACAACGGCACCGGCATTCCGCCGGAGGTGAAGGAGAAGATGTTCAATCCGTTCTTCACGACCAAGCCGGCCAGCGAGGGAACGGGCCTTGGCCTTTCGCTCAGCCACGACATCATCGTGAAACAGCATGCCGGCACCATCGATGTCGACAGCCAGCCCGGTGAGTTCACCGAGTTCCGGATCGTGCTGCCGCGGGCCGCCGCCTCGCTCGCAAAATCGGGAGGTGAAACATGAGCCTGCTCATCCTGGTGGTCGACGACGAGCCCGACGTCGAGCCGCTGTTTCGCCAGCAGTTCCGCCGCGACATCCGAGCCAGCCGCTTCACAATGGAGTTCGCGCAATCGGCGGTCGATGCGTTGGAGCAGATCGACCACGCCGAAGGGGTGACATTGATCCTGGTGCTGTCCGACATCAACATGCCCGGCATGAGCGGGCTCGAGCTGCTGCCGAAGTTCAAGGTGCTGCGGCCCGACGTCCCGGTCATCATGATCACCGCCTATGGCGACGCCGAAACCAAGCGTAAGGCGTTGGAGAACGGCGCCGAAGCGCTGCTGACCAAGCCGATCGACTTTGCGGCGCTCAGGCAACAGATCGAAACCCGGCTGGGAATGGTGGCGTGACGGCGCGCATCCTCGTGGTCGACGACGAGCCCGACCTTGAGGTCTTGATCGTCCAGAAGTTCCGGCGTCAGATCCGCGACGGCGCGGTCATTTTCCTGTTTGCCAGCGATGGTGTGGACGCCCTGTCCGTCATCGACGGCAACAGCGACATCGACATGGTGCTGTGCGACATCAACATGCCCCGTATGGACGGCCTGTCGCTGCTGGAGAAGCTGCAGCAGGCGGAGGGGCAGCAGCTTTCGACGGTCATCGTCTCCGCTTACGGTGACATGGCCAACATCCGCACTGCGATGAACCGCGGCGCCTTCGACTTCATCACTAAGCCGATCGACTTTGCCGACCTGGAGACCACGATCGCCAAGACCTTGAAGCATCGCGAGGTGCTGCACGAGGCGCATCGGCGGCAAGCGGTCGCGGAGCGCGCGCATGCATCGCTGTCGCGCTACTTCTCGCCCAATCTGGCCGAGCGGCTGGCCGGCGACGCCGACGGGTTGGCGCTAGCCGGGCAGTGGCGCGAGGTCGCCTCGCTGTTCACCGACATTACCAGCTTCACCACGCTGGTGGAAACGATCGACCCTGCCACGCTAGGCGCGCTCCTCAACGACTATTTGGCCGGCATGACCGACGTCGTGTTCGCGCATGAAGGGACCGTCGCCAAGATCGTCGGCGATGCGCTGCATGTGCTGTTCGGCGCGCCTGGCGAGCAGCAGGACCATGCGGCGCGCGCGGTTGCCTGCGCGCTCGAGCTCGACGCGCTGTCGCAATCGTTCCGCGATGGCTGGCGCGACAAGGGCGTCGCGGTCGGTACGACCCGCATCGGTGTCCATGCAGGTCCGGCGCTGGTCGGAAATTTCGGCGGAGGCCGCTTCTTCGACTACACTGCCTATGGCGACACCATCAACATCGCGGCGCGGCTGGAAAGCGCCAACAAGCAGCTGGGCACGCGTATCTGCGTCAGCGCGAGCGCCGCTGCAAGGGTTGACGGCTTCCGCGGACGGCCGGTCGGCGATCTGATACTGCGCGGCAGGGCCGAGGCGCTGCGCGCGTTCGAGCCTTTGTCGTCAAAGCAGTATGATGATCCGTCAACGGCGAGCTATCTCGAAGCCTTCAGCAGATTGGAGGCCGGCGATGCAAACGCGCTTACGGCTTTCGCCGCGCAGATCGGCAAATGTCCGGACGACCAGCTCGCCAGCTTCCATCTCAAGCGGCTGCTCAACGGCGCCAAGGGAACGCGGATCAGCCTCGACTGATCTTTGCGCCAGTCGCGACCGCGACTGTCAAGCCTCGTCGCCGGCAATGTCTGCTTTCACGAGGTGCCAAAGGTGCCCTCAACGGCCGACAAGCTGCGCCTTGCTGTCTGGCAGCATTTGGCCGTACTGGCGGCTTTTAGCGTCCGAAGAACGATAGCGGACGTTCAGCGGGTGGGTCCGGCCAAAGTAAACTCGAAGTGACCATTCGCAACCGCGCAAACAGTCTCCCCTGACAGCGAGGTGCTGGCGGGGCGTTTGGCGTAGTAAGTTTTGCGCTCGCAACCAGCGAAAATTGGGCGTATCGTGGCATATCGTCGGTTGCTAATACTGGGGCCGGCGACTGAGAGCGCAAGACTCCCGCATCAAGACTCTGGGCGCGCTCGTAATTTCGCTGTGTTCGGCGCGCTCACAAGACTGTCTGCCACTGCCGGAACCTCTTTTGCTCGGTTCCGGCCAGAATTGCCTTTTGCGATTCGGAAGAGAGGCGCGCTCCGATAGCAGATCATCCAAGACGGGCATGATCAAATCGAGCCCGCAACAAATCATCGCCGACGGAACGGACTGGCGCTTCCTCGACGAGTTGAAGCGTGAGCTGAAAACCTGATCCCATTTGTCTCAAGGGGAGACGTGGACATGGAAATCATCCAAAGCCGCCGGCGCTTCCTGGCCGGCCTTTCGGCAGCCGGCGCCGCGAGCCTAGTTGGGGTCCGCCAATCGCTCCCCTCAGAGCCACCGCCGGAGACGACGCGGATCCGGCTCGTCCGGATTCCCAGCATCTGTCAGGCCCCCCAGTATGTAGCCGAAGAACTGCTGCGCAGCGAAGGGTTCACTGAGGTGCACTACCTCCAAAAGGAGGGGACCGCAGACATCGCGCCGGCCCTCGCCTCTGGTGAAGCTGACCTCAGTGCGCATTTCGCCGCCCCGCTCCTTCTCCGCCTGGAAGCGGGGGATCCCATCGTCATCCTGGCAGGACTCCACGTCGGCTGCTTCGAGCTGTTCGGCACCGATCGCATCCAGTCTATCCGCGACCTCAAGGGGAAGACCGTGGCCGTGCCAGCGCTAGATTCCAGCCGATACGTCTTTCTCGCCGCTATGACGGCTTATGTGGGCCTGGACCTCCATAAGGACATACACTTCGTCACGCATCCGGGACCCGAGTCCATCCGGCTCCTAAGTGAGGGGAAGATCGATGCCTACCTAGGCTTTCCCCCCGAACCGCAGGAGATGCGGGAGCGGCAGATCGGCCATGTGGTGATTAGCAGCACCGTGGACCGGCCCTGGTCGCAATACTTCTGCTGCATGTTGGCTGGGAACCGAGAGTTCGTCCGCACGTATCCGGTGGCCACCAAACGCGCCCTCCGCGCCATCTTGAAAGCGGCGGATTTCTGCGCCAGCGAGCCGGAGCAGTCCGCGCAGTACTTGGTGGAGCAGGGCTATACTAGGCGCTATGACCATGCCCTCCAGGTCATAAAGGGGCTCCCATACGGTTGGCGTGAGTATAGCGCTGAGGACACCCTGCGCTTCTACGCCTTGCGCCTCCACGAGGTCGGGATGCTCAAGAGCACCCCCCAGAAGCTCTTGGCCCAAGGCACCGACTGGCGCTTCTTCAGCGAACTGAAGAAGGAGTTGAAGACGTAGGCAATCGCCAACACGCCGTGCGCCCTATCGAGGAAGGAGAGGCTTATGCAGATCATCCAGAACCGCCGCCGTTTCCTTGCCGGCGCTGTGTCAGCCGGCGCCGCGGGCCTTATCGGCACCTCGACGCAAGCCTGGGCCGAGCCGCTGCCGGAGACCACCTCGGTCCGTCTGCCGCGGTACATCGGCGGCGCCTATTGCTGGGCGGGCCTGTACCTCGCCGGGGAGATGCTGCGCGCCGAGGGGTTCACCGATGTCCGCTATGTGCAAGGTGACAAGAAGGTTGATCATTCGGCGTGGATCGCAAACGGCGAGACGGATTTCAGTGTGAACTATGTGCCGATTCATCTGGCGTCGATCGATGCTGGAGTGCCGATAAGGGTACTAAGCGGACTGCACTCCGGGTGCCTCGAACTGATCGCCAACGACAGGGTCAAAGGCATCTCGGACCTGCGGGGAAAGCGGGTTGGGGTCTTTACGCTTGATTCGCCGCAATACGTGTTGGTTTCTCTGATGGCCGCCTATGTTGGGCTCGATCCCGTCAACGACATCGAATGGGTCATCGAAGAGCACAATTTTGCGGAGGGCTTCGTCGAAGGAAAGTACGATGCAGTGCTCGGCCAACCGCCCCGCACGCAGGAACTTCGCTCCAGGAAAGTAGGCCACACAATCCTCAACTCGACCACCGACCCGCCGTGGTCGCAGCACTTCTGCTGCATGATTTCGGCGACTGCGGATTATGTAGACAGATATCCGGCGGCGACAAAGCGCGTCCTGCGGTCCATCCTCAAGGGCGCCGACCTCTGTGTCTCAGATCCGTCGTGGACTGCAGGGCAGCTGGTCGATCGAGGTTTCGTCCCCAGCTACGAACTCGCGCTGCAAACGCTTGGTGACATCCGGTACGACAGATGGCGAGATTTCGATGCCGAGGCCTCGATGCGCTTCTACGCGCTGCGCATGTACGAAACGGGCATGATCAAGTTGAGCCCGCAAGAGATAATCGCCACCGGAACGGATTGGCGCTTCCTCAACGAGTTGAAGCGCGAGCTGAAGACCTGAGCAGCTAGCCGGCACGTTGTACCTTTTCGTGGGATGGAGAGATCTATGCAGATCATTCAGAGCCGCCGCCGTTTCCTGGCCGGCGCGACCGCCGCTGGCACCGCCGGACTCTTAAATTTCTCTACCGCGGCCCGCGCCGAACCTCCTCCCGAAACGACGAAGGTGCGGTTTCCCGTCTTCATCAACGCCTCGGATTGTCAGGCTCCGATGTACGTGTCGGAGGCGCTGCTGCATGCAGAGGGCTTTACCGACATCAGCTTCGTGCCTTCCGGAACCGGACCCGACTCGGCGGACTGGCTCGCCAACGGCGAGATCGATTTCGACTGGAACTTTCCACCCTCCCATGTGCTTTCCATCGGCAAGGGCGCTCCGATCAAGGTATTGGCCGGCATGCATGTCGGCTGCCTCGAACTGATCGCGAACGACGGCATCCGGAGTGTGCCCGACTTGAAGGGCAAGCGGGTTGGCATCGTCGAAAGGGACGGCATCGGGCATTTGCTTCTGATGCTGATGACTGCCTATGTAGGGCTCGATCCTGCCAGGGACATCGAGTGGGTTTCCAGTGAAGACCAGCTGCAGATGTTCGCCGACGGCAGTATCGATGCGTTTCTCGCCACACCGCCGCAGCCCCAATTGGCGAGGGAGCGCAAGCTTGGGCATGTTCTCATCGACACAGCGATCGACCGGCCCTGGGCGCAGTATTACTGCTGCATGCTGGCAACCAGCGCAGCGTTTGCGCAGCAATATCCGATTGCGACCAAGCGTGTCCTGCGCGCCATGCTCAAGGCCGTCGATCTTTGCGTGTCGGATCCGGAGCAGGTCGCCCGGGACATGGTGGCCGGGGGATTCGCCAACAACTACGGCTACGCCCTGAAGACCTTGAGCGATGCCCGCTACGACAAGTGGCGGGACTATGATCCCGAGGACTCGATGCGGTTCTACGCGCTGCGGATGCAGGAAACGGGGATCGTGGAGGTGAGTCCGAACAAAGTCATCGCCGATGGAACGGACTGGAGCTTCATCGACGAGCTAAAGCGGGAGCTGAAGACGTAGAGCTAACGCCGACACGCGGTGCCTTTTTCACGGGAAGGAGAGACTCGTGCAGATTATCCAGAACCGTCGCCGTTTCCTTACTGGCCTCTCTGCGCTCGCAGCCGCGGGTCTTGCAGAGGGCCGCAACGCGGCCGCCGCCGAAGCGGCACCTGAAACCACGATCGCCCGCTTTGCGGCGGCGCCGGGTATCTGCATCGCTCCGCAGTACGTCGCCGAGGATCTGATCCGCGCAGAGGGGTTCTCGGATTTCGGCTTCGTGGCCGCCGAAGCCGGTATCGCTCAGACCGCAATGCTGGCGCGCGGCGACATCGACTTCGGCATTGATTTTGCCACGGCACTAATCATTCCGGTCGACACAGGCGCCCCGATCAAGGTGATTTCCGGAGTGCATGTCGGCTGCTACGAGTTGTTCGGACGCGAGGACATCAAGAGCATCGCGGATCTCAAGGGCCGCAAAGTCGGCGTCGGCGGCAATCTATCGTCGGATCCGCATATCTTCGTCAGTGCCATGGCGACCTATGTCGGCCTCGATCCGCAACGCGACATCGAATGGATCGTCGGCGAGGCAAAGCCGGCGGAGCTCTTCGCCGAGGGCAAGGTCGACGCCTTCCTGGCTTTTCCGCCTGAGGCTCAAGACCTCCGCGCCCGCAAAGTCGGCCACGTCATCCTCGACAGTTCCAAGGACCGGCCGTGGTCGCAATATTACTGCTGCATGCTGGCGGTCAACGCCGCGTATGCCGAGAAAAATCCAGCTGCCACCAAGCGCGTCATCCGGGCCATCATCAAATCGGCCGACATCTGCGCGGCCGAACCGGAACGGGTGGCACGCCTCCTGGTGGATGGCGGACACACCGAACAATACGACTACGCGGTGCAGTCGCTCCGCGAGCTCCCATACTCTAATTGGCGAGACTTCGATCCCGAGGACACGATGAGGTTCTTCTCGCTGCGGCTGCATGAAGCCGGGATTGTCAAGTCGAGCCCAAACGAGATCATCGCGAACGGCACCGATTGGCGCTTTTTCAACGACGTCAAGCGCGAGTTGAAAACGTGAGCGAGTGGCCGGCGCGCATCTTGATGCTGGCGTTGATGGCCGGGCCGGCATACGCGCACGACGCGCCGCACGACGAGCGCCTGCCGACGATCGGACAGGCGCCGGACTTTACCTTGGTATCGCAGGACAGTGTGCGCGTGTCGCTGCACGACTTTCGCGGCAAGGTGGTCGCCGTCTCATTCATCTATACCTACTGTACCGACGTCTGCCCCATGCTGACCGCCCATATGGCGAGCGTGCAGGAAAAGTTGGGTAGTGCGTTCGGACCCAAAATCGCCTTCGTTTCGATCACCGTCGACCCGGAGCGCGATACGCCCGATGTTTTGAAGGAATATGCGCAGAATTTTGGCGCCGATCTGAAGGGCTGGTCGTTTCTTACCGGCGACCCGGCGATTGTCCATGAGGTTGGACGGAAATACGGGGTCATCGCGAAGAAGGCGGCGAACGGAGATGTCGACCATACCTTGTTGACGTCGCTCGTAGACCCCAATGGCATCTTGCGAGTACAGTATCTTGGCGTCCGGTTCGACTTGGAGGAGTTCCGGGATGACCTTGTCAGCCTCTTGGACGAATCCAAATAGCATAACGAACCGGCTCGTTGGCTGGGTTGCCCGGCTGCCGGCCCGCGTCCAGACCAAGCTCTTGATCGCGTTCCTGTCGATCGTCGGCCTGTTGATCGTGCTCGGGGCCGTCGGATTGCAGGTGCTGAGTGGGGTCAACGATCAGACCAACGAGCTGATCAAGCTGCAGCGCAGGATCGCAGCCTACCGCCAGGTACAGCACGATACGACCACCCAGCTCTACGGCATCTCCACCGCCCTGTTGCTTCAGGACGACCGGATGCTGGATGCGGCGATGCGCCAGCTCAATCAGTTCGGCTACGACCTCGACCGCATGGAGTTCGTCGCCAAAGCCGAGGTGGAAGTGCTTGGCCAAGTCAGGCAAGAGTACGAAAGGCTGACAGCCGGGGTGACGCACGTGGCAGAGCTCGTCCGCGCCGGCCGCACTGAGGAGGCGCGAAAGGTTCAGCTTGATGAAATCATACCGTCGGCTGATAGCCTTGAGCGGCTGACAAACCAACTGGTCAACATGGCCGAAGCCGACATGGTGGCGGCCATCGAAACGACCGAGGGTGCGTACGGCACGTCCAGACTGATCGTGGTCTCGTTTGCGGTGGGCAGTATCCTGCTGGCGTTGGGGCTCGGCTACATCATCTCCTGGTCGTTGATCGAACCGGTCAAGAAGATCGAGACGCGTCTCAGCCAGATAGCGGCCGGCGACTTCGCCCAACAGGTTGCCGTCGCCAATCGCGATGAACTTGGAGTACTCGCCGCTAACGTCAACCAGACCTCCGACCAGCTGGGGCGCCTGTATCAGGAGATTGAGACGCGCACCCAGCAGCTCGACGAAGCCCTTCAACAGCAGACAGCCACCGCAGACGTTCTGAAGGTCATCAGCCGCTCTACCTTCGATCTGCAGGTCGTGCTCGATACGTTGGTGGAATCGGCCGTCAGGCTCTGCCGTGCCGACAAGGGTGGTATCGTGCAGTTGTTGGATGGCGTATTCCGCTATGTGTCGACGCATGGCTACCCGCCCAGTTTCCGTGCTTATGTCGACGCCAATCCACTTCCAGCGCTTGCCGCAGGCCGAGGCTCCGCCGTAGGGCGCGTCATCGAAGAACGGCGGATCGTGCAAATCGAAGACGTGACCGCTGATCCGGACTACCGCGTTGCCTTGATCGCTGAGGCAGGCGGCTTCCGCACCGTCCTTGCTGCCCCGTTGTTGCGGGAAGGTGATCTCGTTGGCGTATTCGTCATGACGAGGGTTGAGCCGCAACCTTTCAATCCCAAGGAGATCGCGCTCGTCGAGACATTCGCCGACCAGGCGGTGATCGCCATCGAGAATGCGCGGCTCTTCGAGGCGGTGCAGTCACGGACGCGCGAGCTTGCCGCGTCAGTTGGTGAGCTCGAGGCGCTTGGTGAGGTGATGAAGGCGGTCAATTCGACGCTGGATCTCGACACGGTGCTGAAAACCATCGTCGCCAAAGCGGTCCAGTTGTCAGCGACGGATGCTGGCACCATCTACGTGTTCAGCAGCACGCGGCAGCAATTCCGTCCGCGCGCGAACTTCGGTATGAGCGATGAGCTTATCGCCGCAGTATCACACCAGACGATCGGGCTGGCCGACATGGGGATCGGCGACGCACCCGGGCGCTGGATGCCGGTGCAGTTTCCCGACCTCAGCGAGGAGGCCTCATCCTTCCTTGTAAGAAAGACGATCGTCGAAGCCGGATATCGCGGTGTCCTGATCGTTCCGCTGCTGAGGCCCAACAAGATCGTCGGTGCACTGGTCGTCAGGCGCTACAAGCCAGGTGCCTTCCATGAGCAAGTTGTCCACCTGCTGGAGACCTTCGCAGCCCAATCGGTGCTCGCGATCCAGAATGCCAAGCTGTTCCGTGAGATCGAGGAGAAAGGGCGGGAACTGGAGGCAGCTAGCCGCCACAAGTCGCAGTTCCTCGCAAATATGAGCCACGAGCTCAGGACACCGCTCAATTCTGTCCTGGGCTTCACAGAACTGCTGGTCGACGGCATCTACGGCGAACTCCCGGACAAGGCAAAGACGACCGTCGCGCGCGTGCAGGCAAACGGCCGTCACCTCCTCGGGCTCATCAACGACGTACTCGACCTTTCCAAGATCGAAGCCGGCCAGCTCACGCTGGCGATCGAGGACTACTCCGTCGCGCAGATTGTTCGTTCGACCGTTACGGCTGTCGAGCCGCTGGCAAGAGCGAAGGGTCTTGAGCTTTCAACGACTGTTGCCAAGAACCTTCCAATCGGACGCGGGGACGAACGCCGTTTGACGCAGGTCCTGCTCAATCTTGCAGGCAATGCCGTCAAGTTCACCGAAACGGGTGCGGTCGACATTCTTGCCGATGCGGTCGACGGGCACTTCGAGATGACCGTCCGTGACACCGGTCCCGGCATCGCCTCCAAGGACCAGGCTCTCATCTTCGAAGAATTCCAGCAGGTCGACAACAGCAGCACCAGGCAGAAGGGCGGTACGGGTCTTGGCCTGGCGATCTCGAAGCGCATCGCCGAAATGCATGGCGGAACCATAGACGTCGAATCCGTGATCGGGTCAGGGTCGACGTTCCGTCTGAAGGTACCAATCCGGGTGAATGAGGACGTGAGGGCCGCATGAGCAAACGAATCCTGATGGTGGAAGACACCGAGGACAACCGCCAGATCATCCGCGATCTCATTGCCACCACCGAATACGAACTGATCGAGGCGGCGGACGGCGCCGCCGGCATCGCTGCAGCCCGAGCGCACAGGCCAGACCTGATCCTTATGGACATTCAGCTCCCCGTGATCGACGGGTATGAAGCGGCCCGCCGCATCAAGGCCGACCCGGCGCTCCGGCACATTCCGATTATCGCCGTCACCTCCTACGCGTTGTCAGGCGACGAGGCGAAAGCCCTTGCTGCTGGCTGCGATGGTTACATTGCCAAGCCATTCAGTCCGCGCCAACTGCTTTCCGAAATTCGCGGGTTCCTTTCCTGAGGGAGGCAGTGCCTTGCACGATCCGCCTCGCATTCTCGCGGTCGACGATACTCCGGAAAACCTCGAGATCCTGCGCATGCGCCTCGAGGCGAATGGCTACGAAGTTGCAACCGCCGCCGATGGTGAAGAGGGGCTTGCGAAAGCCCGCGAACTCACGCCGGATCTGATCCTGCTCGACATCATGATGCCGAAGCTCGACGGCATCGGTGTGGTACGCATGCTCAAGCACGATCAATCGCTGCGATCGATTCCCGTTATTCTGGTCACCGCGAAAGCCGACACGCGCGACGTGGTCGAGGGGCTGGACGCCGGTGGCGACGACTATCTGACAAAACCCTTCGAGCACAGGGCGCTGTTAGCGCGGGTGCGCTCGATGCTGCGCCAGAAGGCGCTTCACGACACTGTCGCGAGCCAAGCCAAACGCCTTGAGGACCAAGCCGCACAACTTTCCGACTGGAATCGCTCGCTCGAGCAAACTGTGGCTGAGCAGGTGACGGAGCTCGAGCGAATGGCGCGGCTTAGGCGGTTCCTGCCCGAACAGGTCGCCGACCTCATCGTTGCGGCTGGCAATGGAGATGCGCTCTTGCAGAGCCACCGTCGCGAGGTGACCGTTGTCTTCTGCGATTTGCGCGGCTTTACAGCCTTCGCGGAGACCGCCGAACCCGAAGAAGTCATGACAGTTCTTGCCGAGTATCATTCCTGTCTTGGTGAACAAATTGTCCGCCACGAGGGGACTCTCGAGCGGTTCGTGGGCGACGGTATCGTCGTGGTTTTCAACGATCCACTGCCATGCGCCGACCACAGCGAGAGAGCTGTCTCAATGGCTGCCGCGATGCGCGACGCGATTGACGAGCATTCAGAGCGATGGCGCAAGCGGGACTATTTGCTTGGCTTTGGGATCGGCATTGCCAGGGGCCACGCAACCATCGGGCGCATCGGTTTTGATCAGCGCTCGGACTATGCCGTCATCGGCACTGTGTCGAACCATGCCGCCAGATTGTGCGAGGAGGCCAAATCGCGCCAGATTCTTGTTAGCCAACGGGTCCTCGGAGCTGTCGAGTCGTTGGTCGAATCCGTTCTTGTTGGCGATCTGACGCTGAAGGGTTTTCGCCGCCCAATGCCTGCCTATGAAATCGTGCGGTGGTTCGGTCGGCCAGGCTAGCGTTGGACGCACTCCGGTTTCGTTCGGACGATACGACCCGTCGAACGTCGGCACAAAGCATCCCAGCCACGACCATCTCGAAACCGCCCGCAAGAAAGTGTGCGTTCTGCCAGTAGCAACCCGATGGCAGCCTATTGCGCAAAGCTGCCCCTCGCCCTCTGCAAAAGCAATGTCCGCTTTTGGTGAATGGACGGGGCCGTGGGAATGACTTTCATGCGGCGGCGGGTTCAACCGGTCAACGCAACACCGCTCGCAATCTATCAGCCGGCGTTTCGAAGCCCAAGGT
>NZ_JHQS01000119.1 GCF_014843845.1 Mesorhizobium amorphae
ATGGTCGCAGCGCGTCGTCACCGGAAACGTCATTCGCAAAACCCGGCATGGCCGGGAGAGCGTGCGAGCCCTGTGGTCGCGCGTGCCGCCTGCGCTGCAATTGACGAATGTTTTTCGCACAGCCACGGGTCGTCAGATGCGCCGAAGCCCGGATGGCGGCATCATCATCAAATCAGCCGTAGCTGTCTTTGGTTGATAAAGGCCGCGTACGCTAAGGGCGAACGGATCATGAACTCTACTGTAGTCCTGCTGTGCAGCATCCGATCCCTGTGGATTGCCATCGCAGGGCACTAATTTTGATTTCTTCGCCCGTCCGACTCGACAACGCTCCCGGCAGATTAGTCCTGGATGGAGTTGGGCGATGGGTAAACGGAGGCTTCTCAAGGTTCAGGATCGACAGAGACTTTTCGATATACCAACCGATGACGACGGCCTCATCCGACACTATTCGTTATCGGCGGACAGGCTTGAGATTGGACTTCGCAGACGAGAACACAATCAGCTCGGATTTGCCGTTCAGCTCTGCCTGATGCGATATCCAGGCAGGGTGTTGGCGACCGATGAAACTCCGCCTCGCGCAATGCTAAAGTACGGTGGCGCGATAGCGAGTGCTACTGGCTCCATGTTTCGTGAACGCGGATCTCTTCTGCCGGCAATCGACACGATCGAACGGATCGGTCTTGCCGCCCGCGCCATTGCCCGTCGGCGGGCGGAGAGAGCGCTGATCGAAGAAATTTCGGTCGATACGCTTCAATCATTGGATAAGCTGTTGGAGGTTGACCCGGCCATTGGCCAGACGCGCTTTCATTGGCTGCGATCAGCGCCGGACGCGCCAGGTGCGTCAGACCTGGTCGGGCTGACCGAACGGATCGCCTTCCTGCGCAAGCTAGAAATTGATCCGAAACTGCAGATGCGCATATCGTCTGGACGGTGAGATCAGATGATCCGTGAGGGCAACGCCACACAGGCATGGCTATCCTACCGCAAGCGAAAGCAGGACAGGCCGAGCGAGCGGGTGATCGCACCCCAGGCCTTCTTCTCGGCGTGCGGCGCTACCTGGTCGCGCGGGATACGGCGAAGAAGACTGGCGCACCGCTGCAGCACTACCGCGTCGAGGAGATCTACTCGGCCGAGGTACTCGACGAGAGCTTCGATCTCGATCCCGACTTCAACATCCGTGCGCACGCCGACAAGGGCTTCGGGTCATACGAGAGCGCAGCCGAGCACGGCGACGTCGTATGGCGCTTCTCGCCGCACGCTGCGCCGCACGCTCGCCGGTTCGTATTCCATCCAACACAGACCACCGAGGAGGAGTCGGACGGATCGCTGCTTGTGCGCTTCAAGGCGTCCGGACACCTTGAGATGTGTTGGCACCTCTACTCTTGGGGCAACTCGGTGGAAGTGCTCCAGCCTGCGCGGTTGCGCGAGATGGTGAACGGACATCAGCGCAAGTTCGACGCGCTGCCTTGAGAGGATGCCGGCGCAGGCCTTTGTCACCTAGATGCCGGTGAGCATCCTGGCGATCCGCACAGCATATCGATCGGTCATGCCCGACGTGAAGTCTGCAAGAGCGTGTAGCGCCTGCTCGGCATCTGCTACGTTTCGTAAATCTAGATCAAGGGCCCTGACGAGCTGCCGGCTGTGCGCTAAAAGCTTTTCCTGATCCCACTTGGCCTTAGCAAGATCCTCGAATACGGGAAGCACACCTGACATCACGTTGCCAATCACGCGCCGACCGGACACTTCCAGCTCGGTTTTTCTCCGGGCGGTGAAGACCTGGTCCCGAGAAAGGGCCTTCATCTTAGCGAAGGTGGGAGCCAGGGGGCCAGCATCGGTCAGGGAAGCAGAGAACGTCCCGGTCATGATGGCGTCATGGTTGGCCTTGAAGGCCTCGACACAGCTCTCGACTGCGACATTAATGCTCAAAGCCCGCAGCAATGCGATGTGCTCGGCCTGGTTAAGGCCGCTCACGTCGCGGTTAGGGTTGTTGGCAGCCTCGTGTAGCAGGTCCCTGACCGTGTCGAACGGGAGCTCCCCGGTCGTGAAGGCATCCTCAAGATCGACGATGTTGTAGCAGATGTCGTCTGCGGCCTCGACGATGAAGACCAAGGGATGGCGCCGCCACCAATTCCCGGCTTGGTGCACTTCCTCGGGCAGCCTCAGCGAATCAGCTGCCTCCTTGAACAGCTCGATCTCGGAACGGAAGACGCCAAACTTCTTGAGGCCGACATATGGCGCAGTTCCTTTGCCGACGATGCTCTCGCGGTCGGCAGAAGTGACAGGGTACTTCGTGAACGCGCCCAAGGTCGCCTTAGATAGTCGCATGCCGCCCTCGTTGCGGTACATTTCGAGACGAGTAACTATTCGAAACCCTTGCGCATTTCCTTCAAAGTCTACGAACTCCGAACGGTGGCGCTCGTCGACCTCTCCCATAAGCCCTTTGGCATCGTCGAATTTCTCGGCGAACCAGTCGCCCATCGCCGCTTCGCCTGAGTGACCAAAAGGAGGGTTGCCGATGTCGTGGGCGACGCACGCCGCCTGAACGATGTTCGCCAAGCTGTTCGACTCGCCGTCGGGGATCCATGCGTCCCCTCGAGCCAGTTACCGATTCGCATTGCCAACGATCGTCCGACGCTGCTGACCTCAACAGAATGGATCAAACGGTGATGGACATGATCGTGCTCGTAGAGAGGCTGCACTTGGGTCTTGTTGGCTAGTCGCCGAAATGGCGCCGAGAATACGATCCGGTCATGGTCCTGCACGAAGATCGACCGGTTCGGCTTGGGCTCGTAGTGCTTGTCGCCAAGTCGTTCGCTGCACAGCAGCTTTTCCCATTCCATTTTGATCCCCCAAATTCCAATTCGCTTCGATGCCAATCAGTAGCTTGTGCTGAAAGGGTCGCCAAGCGAATGTCTTGATCCCGCGGTTGGTGGACGATCGCCCACAGTGGCGATTGGAAATGAATACCACGCGGCCGCAGTGTTCATGGTTTGTGCCGCGAGAGTCGCATAATTGGCAGTCTGGAACTGCCGGGCGGATGACCGTTATGGCAATATAGCGAGTCGCTCATCGCACCCAATCGTATGTGAGGCGTATTCCGGTTCGGGACGCGCCGCGCGATGCTAGGTCGCGTTGTCCGGCGGGCCAAGCCAATGACACCCACAAAGCTCCTGATTGGGCAGATCGCTGTTGTGTTCGCAATCGTCATTCTGGGCGTGTGGGCGGCGACGCAATGGTGCGCTCATATGCTCGACCATCAGCCGCCGCTAGGCGGGCCATGGTTCGCCGTGGGCAGCTGGCCGATCTACAAGCCGTGGAAGCTTTTCGAATGGTGGTTCCATTTCGACGCCTACGCGCCTGAGGTCTTCGACAAGGCTGGGATGCTTGCGGGCGCCAGCGGATTCGTGGGCTGCGCGGCAGCAATCGCTGGCTCGCTTTGGCGCGCGCGACAGCGCGGATTGGTCACCACCTATGGTTCCTCGCGATGGGCCAACACGCGGGAGATCGAGAAGGCGGGGCTGTTTCGACCGGCAGGCGTTTTCCTCGGCAAACTGAAGGATTGCTATCTTCGCCATGACGGGCCGGAGCACGTGATGGCCTTTGCGCCTACACGTTCTGGCAAGGGCGTTGGGCTCGTTGTTCCGACGCTTCTTTCTTGGACCGGTTCGGCCGTCATACACGACATCAAAGCCGAGAACTGGCAGCTGACGTCCGGCTGGCGATCGAAGTTCTCGTATTGCCTCTTGTTCAATCCGACTGATGCGACGTCGGCGCGCTACAACCCGCTGCTGGAAGTTCGCAAGGGTCCAAACGAGGTCCGCGACGTCCAGAACATCGCCGATATCTTGGTCGATCCGGAAGGAGCGCTGGAGCGGCGGAACCATTGGGAAAAGACCAGTCATTCACTCCTGGTCGGGGCCATCCTGCATGTGCTCTACGCCGAAGAGGAAAAGACGCTCGCCCGCGTCGCAACCTTCCTGTCGGACCCGCAACGCTCCTTTGCCGCAACGCTGCAGCGGATGATGACCACCAATCACCTTGGTGCCGCGGATAAGCCGAAGGTCCATCCTGTCGTGGCCTCGGCCGGCCGCGAGGTCCTGAACAAGTCGGAGAACGAGCGTTCAGGCGTTCTCTCGACGGCGATGTCTTTCCTTGGACTCTATCGCGATCCCACGGTGGCTGCCGCAACGTCGGCCTGCGATTGGCGAATCGTTGATCTCATGGATGCTGAGCGACCAATGTCGCTCTACCTGGTCGTGCCGCCATCGGACATCTCGCGCACCAAGCCCCTGGTCCGACTGATCCTCAATCAGATCGGCCGGCGGCTCACAGAGCGGCTCGAGGGTGATCCGAAGAAGAGCCGCAAGCATCAACTGCTCATGATGCTGGACGAATTCCCGGCGCTCGGTCGGCTCGATTTCTTCGAGACCGCGCTCGCCTTCATGGCGGGCTACGGCATCCGCGCCTATCTGATCGCGCAATCCCTGAACCAGATCTCGAAAGCCTATGGCGAAAACAACGCCATTCTCGACAATTGCCACGTACGGATTGCCTTTTCCTCCAATGACGAGCGCACCGCCAAGCGCATCTCAGACGCACTTGGTACGGCGACGGAACTGAGGTCCATGCGCAACTATGCCGGCCATCGGCTGGCGCCCTGGCTTTCGCACGTCATGGTGAGCCGGCAGGAAACTGCCCGCCCGCTGCTGACGCCGGGCGAGGTGATGCAGTTGCCGCCATCGGACGAACTGGTGCTGGTATCGGGATTGCCGCCGATCCGCGCCAATAAGCTGCGCTATTACCAAGATCAGAATTTCACCGAGCGGGTGCTGCCTTCGCCCGTCCTGCACGACGGTCCCTACGCGGACTGCCCTATGTGGCGCCCGGACGATTGGACCGGACAAGTACGCGGCGTCGATCGCCGGCTTGCTGCCGACAACGAAACCGCCAGCGCGGCAATTCAAGATGAGGGCGGTATCCAACAGCAGCGCCATCCGGGTTTGCCGGAGGAACACGCCGTCGTGACTCCGGAGCCCGATCAAGGTGATCTGTTCGTGCCCGCCGACGACGATAGTGAGGCACTTGTCGACAAGCGCGTGATGGATCGGATTTCCACCGCGGCACGCGCTTACGGCATCAACGAAGGGAAGGGCGACGAGAAGGATATCGTGCCTGGCTTCTGATCGCCTCCAAGTGCAAAGCGCACTTCGGCGTAGATAACGGCCATAAGCGATTTTGGGCGTCTGGCCGATGCTTGTTCCCGCCGCCTGGCGCATCGGCGCCGGTCAGATGGAACGAGCCGCATGAAGCCCCACCGCATTCGCCACCAGTTTCTGCTTGAGCCGGAGCTCAGCGACAAACTGGACAACCTTAGCCGCGATCCATCGACGACCAAATCAGCGATCGTGGCGAAGGCGATCGAAGCCTTCATCGAGCGGCGTGGCGAGAACGAGCTCGACCGGCGCTACGGCGTAAGGCTCGACCGTCTTTCCCGCGACCTCGCTCATGTCAGGCGCGATGCCGAGATGATCCTGGAGAGCCTCGCACTTTTTATCCGCTTTTCGATCACGCTTCATGCTCATACGCCGGTCCCGGACAGGGCGACACAGGCGATCGCCCAGGAACGTTTCGACAAATTCGTCGAGCAAGTCGGCCGTCAGATCGCGTCCGGGAAACGGTCGCTTGGCAAGGACAATGGCGCGGGAGGGGAAGGATGAGCTCTCATCCGGAGGCCGACCATCGTCGCCGCGCAATGCTGCGCACCGCCATGGGCCCGGCGATCACCGAAGCCCTAGCCGATCCCTTGGTCATCGAGGTGATGGTCAATCCCGACGGTGCGCTGCGGCTCGACCGGTTGGGAGAGGGCCTGGTCGATACTGGCGTGCACATGCACCCATCCGAGGCGGAACGCATCGTCCGCCTTGTCGCTTCCCATGTGCGCGCCGAGGCGCATGCCGATAATCCGATCGTCAGCGCCGAACTGCCCTCGGGCGAGCGCTTCGAGGGGCTGTTGCCGCCAGTCGTACTGGCGCCATGCTTCGCCATTCGCAAGCCAGCGGCAAATCTCTACACGCTGGCCAACTATGTGGCCGACCGCATCATGCTGCCGCTGCAGGCCGATGCGCTGAGGAAGGCGGTGCGCGAGCGGCGCAACATATTGGTCGCGGGCGGCACGTCCTCGGGCAAAACCACGCTCGCCAATGCGCTGCTGGCCGAAGTCGCCGAATGCGACGAGCGGGTGCTCCTGATCGAAGACACACGCGAGCTGCAGTGCGCTGCCAAGGACTGCGTTGCGCTTAGGACAAGACGGGGCTCGGTGACGCTTGCCGATCTCGTACGCTCGACGCTGCGGCTCAGGCCCGACCGCATCATCGTCGGCGAAGTCCGAGGGGCAGAAGCCCTCGACATGCTGAAGGCATGGAACACTGGCCACCCCGGCGGCATCGCCACGGTTCACGCCAATTCGGCGCGCTCCGCCCTCTACCGGATCGAGCAACTCGCCCAGGAAGCCGTCGTCACCGTTCCCCGCCGTCTCATAGCCGATGCCATCGATCTGATCGTCTTCATCGCCGGGCGCGGATCCTCGCGCCGCATCGACGCGATTGCCGAGGTCACCGGTCTCGACGGCAGCGGCGATTACGCTGTCGCCCCGCTCACGCTTCCCCAACTCCAGCAGCTTTGAAAGGTCACTTCATGCGCAAGAAGCTTCGCTTTCTTTCGTCCACCGCACTCGCGTTTTGTCTTACGGCCTCGGCTCACGCGGCCGGCTCCGGCATGCCATGGGAACAGCCGCTGCAGCAGATACTGGAGTCGGTGCAGGGACCGGTCGCCAAGATCGTCGCGGTGATCATCATCATCACAACGGGCTTGACCCTTGCCTTCGGTGACACCGCAGGCGGATTCCGCCGGCTCATCCAGATCGTCTTCGGCCTGTCAATCGCCTTTGCGGCATCGAGCTTCTTCCTCTCCTTCTTCTCTTTCGGTGGCGGGGCGCTCGTCTGATGATCGCGGGCGAGCAGCATATCGAGGGCTTCGAGGTTCCAGTCCACCGGGCGTTGGCCGACCCGATCCTGCTCGGCGGTGCGCCGCGGGCGGTCGCGATCCTCAACGGCACGGTGGCCGCGGCAATCGGCCTGGGCTTGCAACAATGGATTGCCGGGCTGGTGCTCTGGCTTGCCGGCCACACACTCGCGGTCTTCGCCGCAAGGCGCGATCCGGACTTCGCCACAGTGCTTGTCCGCCACCTTCGTCTCAAGGGGTGGCTTGCATGCTGAATCTTTCGGAATATCGCGGCAAAGCCGACCGGCTTGCCGATCATCTGCCGTGGGCCGCACTTGTTGCGCCGGGCATCGTGCTCAACAAGGACGGCAGCTTCCAGCGAACTTTTCGGTTCCGCGGCCCCGATCTCGAAAGCGCGACGGAAGCCGAGCTCGTCGGCATCTGCGCGCGGGCAAACAATGCGCTCAGACGCCTTGGCTCGGGCTGGGCATTGTTCAATGAAGCCGAGCGGATCGAAGCGCTGGGCTATCCGAATTCTCGCTTTCCCGACGCGGCGTCATGGCTGGTCGACGAAGAACGCCGCGCGGCCTTCGAGGGCAAGGTCGCGCATTTCGAAAGCCTCTACCATCTGACCTTGCTGTTCATGCCACCGCCGGACAGCCAGGCACGGGCGGAAAGCGTGCTCGTCGACTCGCATCATTCAGAAGGCGAAAGAGACTGGCGCCAGGAGATGGCGCGGTTCCGAGACGAGACCGACCGGGTTCTGGATCTTCTGTCGGGCTTCATGCCCGAGGTGCGCTCCCTCGACGATGCCGAGACGCTGGCCTATCTGCACGGCACAATCTCGACCCGTCGCCATCCGGTCGCCGTGCCGGAAACACCGATGTATCTGGACGGCATCCTGGTCGATGCGCCGCTTACCGGCGGCTTGGAGCCGATGCTGGGTGAGCAACATCTTCGCACACTCACCATCCTCGGCTTTCCGAACGTTACACGGCCCGGAATCCTCGACGCACTCAACAACCAGGATTTCGCCTATCGCTGGATGACGCGCTTCATTCCGCTCGACAAGACCGAAGCCACGAAGACGCTGACGCGGTTGCGGCGGCAGTGGTTTGCTAAGCGCAAATCGATCGTCGCGATCCTACGCGAGGTTGTGACCAACGAACCGGTCCCGCTCGTCGACAGCGATGCCGACAACAAGGCGCTCGATGCCGACGAAGCACTTCAGGCCCTGGGCGGCGATCATGTCGGCTTCGGCTATCTCACGACGACCGTGACGGTATGGGACGAGGATCGCCAAGCCGCCGCAGAGAAACTTCGTTCGGTCGAACGCATCATCAATGGGCTCGGCTTCACCACGATCCGTGAAAGCGTCAATGCGGTCGAGGCCTGGCTCGGCTCATTGCCCGGCCATGTCTATGCCAATGTTCGCCAGCCGCTCGTTCACACACTGAATCTCGCCCATCTCATGCCGCTCTCCTCGGTATGGGCCGGCTCAGCAACGAACGAGCATCTCGCCAAGGTTACCCAGACCGACGCCCCGCCGCTTCTCGTGGCCGAGACCAGCGGATCGACACCGTTCCGGCTTTCCACGCATATCGACGATGTCGGCCACATGCTGATCGTTGGTCCGACCGGCGCCGGAAAGTCGGTTCTGCTTGCGCTGATCGCTCTTCAGTTCCGGCGCTACGCCGGCGCCCAGGTCTATCTCTTCGACAAAGGCAATTCGGCCCGTGCGGCGACCCTTGCCATGGGTGGAGAGCACCATGCACTCGGCGCGGACGGGGCGCTTTCCTTCCAGCCGTTGCGCGACATCAACGACCAGGCTGCCCGCAGTTGGGCGGCCGAATGGGTCGCCGGCCTCATTGCCCATGAGAACGTCGCAGTTACCCCAGAAGTTAAGGAGGCGATCTGGTCGGCACTCACCAGCCTTGCTACCGCGCCGGCGCAGGAACGCACGCTGACCGGCCTGTCGGTCCTGCTTCAGTCCAATGGGCTGAAGTCTGCGTTGATGCCCTACACGCTCGACGGCCCCTTCGGTCGGTTGCTCGACGCCGATGATGATCGGCTGGCCTTGTCGGATGTGCAATGTTTCGAGACTGAGGAGCTGATGCACAGCCAAGGCGCTGTGCTGCCTGTGCTCACCTATCTGTTTCATCGGCTGGAGGAGCGATTCGACGGACGGCCGACGCTGCTCATGCTCGATGAGGCCTGGGTCTATCTCGACAATCCGCTGTTTGCCGCCCGTATCCGCGAATGGCTGAAAGTGCTGCGCAAGAGAAACGTGTCGGTCATCTTCGCCACGCAATCGCTTGCCGACGTCGCCGGCTCTGCAATAGCGCCTGCAATCATCGAGAGCTGCCCACAGCGTATTTTCCTTCCCAATGACCGTGCCGTGGAACCGCAAGCGCGGGCGGCCTATGAGCGCTTTGGGCTGAACGAGCGGCAGATCGACCTCATCGCCCGCGCCACGCCGAAGCGGCAATACTATCTCCAATCGCGTCGCGGCAACCGGCTCTTCGAGCTGGGCTTGGGTCCCATCACACTCGCGCTTTGTGGCGCCTCCGATCCAGCCACGCAGACCCTTATCGACAGGGTCCTGTTCGAGCACGGACAGGACGGCTTTGCCTCCCACTTCCTGAATTCGCGCGGCCTCGATTGGGCCGTCGAACTTCTTCTGCAATTCCCTCAACCAGACAAGGAGCAATCGTCATGATGGGACGCCGCCTTTTCACTAGCCTGATCACAGTTTCTCTGATCGCCAAACCCTTGGCCGACTATGTTCAGCCAGCCTATGCCCTGATCGTCTTCGATCCGTCGAACTATGCGCAAAACGTGCTGTCGGCGGCACGCGCATTGGAGCAGATCAACAATCAGATCCAATCGCTTCAGAACCAGGCAACCGTGCTGCAGAACATGGCGCGCAACCTTCAGAGCCTGGATTTCTCTTCCGTGGGCCAACTCACCGGCGCGCTCCATCGCATTGATGGGCTCATGGACCAGGCAAGCGGCCTGAGCTTTGATCTAGGCAAACTTCAGGACCAGTGGCGCAGTCAATACCCGGAAAGCTACGACGCCACGATCAAGGTCAGCGACGTGGCAAGCGCCGCGCGCGAGCGTTGGCAGAGCGCCCTGCAGGCGTTCCGCCAGACCATGGGTGTGCAGTCGCAGATCGTCGAGAACGTCCGCGGCGACGGCGACCTGCTTGCCGATCTCGTCAACCGTAGCCAGGGCGCGGCAGGTGCGCTTGAGGCAAGCCAGGCCACCAACCAGCTGATCGCGCTTTCGACCAAGCAGCAGATGCAAATCCAGACGCTGCTCGCGACGCAGTTTCGAGCTGAGGCCGAGGATGCCGCCCGCAAGGCCCAGTCCGAGGAAGCCGCCCGCGAGATGACGAAGCGCTTCCTGGGCACCGGCACGGCCTATCCCGGCAACTGATCACCAGCTCTTTACGACGAGGAAGGCGGCGGCATGAACGACCTCGGGGTCATCGATCGCTTTATGGAGACCTTCATCCGCTACATCGACAGCGGATTCGGGCTGCTCTCTGGCGATGTCGCCTTCCTCACCACGACCCTGATCGGCATCGACATCACGCTAGCCGGTCTGGCCTGGGCGTTCGGCGGCGAACCCAACATTCTCGGCCGCCTCATCCGCAAGGTGCTCTATGTCGGCGTCTTCGCCTTCATCCTGAACAATTTCAAGAGCCTCGCCGACATCATCTATCGGTCCTTTGCCGGTCTCGGCATCAACGCGTCCTCAGGCAATCTCTCCGCTGACAATCTCCTGCATCCAGGCCGCATCGCCGCCACAGGTTTCGAGGGCGCCTGGCCGCTGCTCGATCAGGCAAGCCAGCTCCTGGGCTTCCCCGAAATCTTCGGCAACGCGCTCACCATCTTCGTGCTGCTCGTGGCCTGGTTCCTGGTCATCATCGCCTTCTTCATTCTCTCGATCCAGCTCTTCATCACCATCCTGGAGTTCAAGCTCACCACGCTGGCCGGCTTCACCCTGGTCCCGTTCGCGCTCTGGAACCGGTCGGCGTTTCTCGCCGAGCGCGTGCTCGGCAATGTCATCTCGTCGGGCATCAAAGTGATGGTGCTCGCCGTCATCGTCGGCATCGGTTCCACACTCTTCGGTCAGTTTGCTTCCGCGCTGCAAGGGAAGGAGCCGGATCTGGCCGCCGCCATGTCCCAGGTGTTGGGCGCGCTTGCGCTGTTGGGGCTCGGCATCTTCGGACCTGGGATCGCTTCGGGCCTTGTTTCCGGTGCCCCTCAGCTCGGCGCGGGCGCCGCACTGGGTACCACCGCAGCCGCAGCCGGTGCATCGCTCGTTGCCGGAGGCGCCGCGTTTGCCGGAACGCGCATGGCGACCGGAGGCGGGCTCGCTGCAGTCCGTGCCGGCACGACCATGGGATCGGCTGCTTCCGCTGCTTGGCAGATCGGGCGTGCAACCTCATCCGACTCCGGCATGTCCGGCGTGGCTGCCGGTATGCACGGCGTGGCGGGTGCCGCCGGCGGCGCCGCGATGCGGGCAGCGCGATCTGCTGCGGGAACCTTCGGACGCAACGCCGATGCCGGGCGCGAAGCCGCATGGACCGCGACGGGCGGTACGCCAACGTCGTCAATGATTGGGCGCACTGCCGGCGCAGGCCCCAATGCCGCGCCGACATGGGCAAGGCGCTTGCGTTCCGAACAGAACGCCCGTGCACATCGCCATGCGGCGGCGCAGGCCGTCCGAGATGGCGACAAGCCGGGCGGCAGCGCCAATCCCTCACTCAACGACAAGGACGACTAGATGCTCTTCAAGCGACCCGTTCAACGATACGGCAAGACGCCCGAGCCGGTCACGCCGTACCAGAAGGCCGCCCAGCTCTGGGACGAGCGCATCGGCTCATCTCGAGTTCAGGCCAGGAACTGGCGGCTGATGGCGCTCGGTTGTCTTGCCTTAGCGGCTGGACTTTCCGGCGGACTCGTGTGGCAGTCGACACAGAGCCGGGTTGTGCCCTACGTCGTCGAAGTCGACCGGTTCGGCGAGGCGCGCGCCGTTGCTCCGGCAGTCCGAGACTACGAGCCCTCCGATGCCCAGATCGCCTGGCATCTCGGCCACTTCATTCAAAATATCCGTTCCATTTCCACTGATCCAGTGCTGGTCAGGCAGAACTGGCTGGCAGCTTATGACTTTGCCACCGACCGGGCAGCGCTCTTCCTCAACGAATACGCCAAGGCGAACGACCCCTTCGGTCAGATTGGCACGCGCAGCATATCCGTGCAGGTGACCAGCGTAGTCCGGGCTTCCGATAGCTCGTTCCAGGTCAAATGGACCGAGCAGGTCTTTGAGCGGGGCAGCCTCGCCAGCACGACGCGCTGGACTGCGATCCTCACCATCGTGATGCGGCCACCAAGCAATACGGACCAGCTGCGCAACAATCCGCTCGGCGTCTTCATCAACGCCATCGATTGGTCACGCGAGCTCGACAGCGCCGCGCCGACATCCGTTTTCCCAAAGGAGCCCGCCGATGACAAATAGAGTCCCATCGTTCCGTAACGCGCTAATCCTTTCTGCGTCCGCAGCCGTCCTCTCCGCCTGCGCGTCGAAGCCGGTGCCGCCGCCCGAGATTTCCTATGACGCTGCCGACTTCAAACCGGCGGCAATCGAGAAGGTGCCGGAGAAGCCTGTCAAGATCGTCGAGGTGCCAAAGCCGTTGCCGCTACCCGGCCAGTTGCAGCCCAATCCGGGTAAGGTCGCCGCCGCCGAAGACAAGCGCTCTCCTGAAGAACGTGTCGCCGATGCCAACAAGGCGGCGACGCAGCAACCCACCAAGTACGGCTATGTCAACGCGGTGCAGGTCTTTCCCTTCACCGATGGCGCGCTTTACCAGCTCTATGCCGCGCCAGAGCGCGTCAGCGATATTGCTCTACAGCCGGGCGAGAAACTGACAGCCGTGTCGGCCGGTGACACCGTGCGCTGGGTCATAGGCGATACCGCCAGCGGCACCGGTGACAATCAGCGCACCCATGTGTTGGTAAAACCTTTCGCGTCAGGGCTTACCACCAATCTCGTTATCACAACGGACCGTCGGACGTATCATCTGCAGCTTCAAAGCACCGAGAAGACGGCAATGGCGGCGATCTCCTGGACGTACAGCGAGGACCAGATCATAGCGCTCCGCCAGCGTAACGCTCAGGCCGAGGCCGCGATGCCGGTGGCGTCGAATCTGGCGCTGGAGAACATTCGCTTCCGCTACTCGATTAGCGGCGATACGCCGCCCTGGAGGCCGACGCGCGCCTTTGATGACGGCAGCAAGGTTTATATCGAATTCCCGCGCCGCATCGATCAGGGCGAGGCGCCGCCGCTCTTCATCGTCGGCGCTGACGGCGGCAGCCAGCTCGTTAACTACCGCATGCGCGGCAACTATTACATCGTCGATCGCCTCTTCGCCGCCGCTGAACTGCGCCTGGGCACCAAGCAACAGCAGGTGGTGCGCATCACGAGGACTGACGGCCGGCAGCTGCCGCGGCGGACTTCACTCTTTGCGCGGTCCAGCAGGTAAGGGGAACGCTCATGACCGATACTTCCAGACCCGATGCTCCGCCGAAACTCGATCCCGAGCAGTTGCAATTGCGAGCTTCGCCCCGTCGTGCTGTGCGTTTCAGGCGCGGCGTGATCATCGCTATCGCTGCTGTCGGATCCGGTGCCATTCTGGGCGTCACGGTGATCGCGCTTCAGGGACCGGCATTGCGCATCAGACAGCAGGCGGAAGACCTCCACAACACTGAGCGCAAGCCAACCGCCGAGGGACTCGACACGCTTCCCAAGGACTATTCCGGAATGAAGCCGAAGCCTCCTGTGCTCGGACCACCTCTGCCCGGCGACCTCGGCCGTCCCATCCTTGAACGTCAACGTCAGCTTGGCATAGCGCCGGGGCAGGAGGCGTCGGCCGAGGAGCAGCGGCTTGCTCAGCAGGCGATCGAGGCGCGCGAGTCGCAAGTCCTGTTCCGGATCGAAAACCGGCCTAGGGAAACGAATGTCGCCGACAATGCGCACGGAGCGCAGCCGCCGTTTGAAGCACCGCTTGCGCAACCCGGTGCGGGTGGCGCGCGAGCATCCGTGGCGCCGACCGAGGGTGACCAGAACAATCAGCAGCGCAAGCTCGACTTTGTCAGCCAGCAGAGCACGAGTGGGATTTACAATCCGCATGCGCTGCAAACGCCGGCTTCGCCCTATCAACTGATGGCGGGCAGCGTGATCGCAGCAAGCCTCATCACCGGGATCAATTCGGACTTGCCCGGCCTCGTCGTCGCGCAGGTCACCGAGAATGTGCACGACACGGTCACGGGCAGCATCTTGCTCATTCCGCAAGGCTCGCGGCTGATCGGCACCTATGACAGCGTTGTCGCCTTCGGCCAAAAACGTGCGCTACTGGTCTGGCAACGCGTTCTGCTGCCCGATGGCTCTTCGATCGAAATCGACAACCTGCCCGCGACAGACACTGCCGGCTACGCGGGGCTTGAGGACAAGGTGGATTTCCATACTTGGCAGCTGATCAAGGGCGTTGCGCTAGCAACGCTGCTGGGTGTCGGCACCGAGTTGAGCTTTGGGGACAATGAAAGCGACCTGGTCAAGGCGATCCGAGAATCCACTCAGCGGAACGTCAGTCAAGCCGGCCAACGCATCACCGAAAAGAACCTCAATATCCAACCCACAATTACGGTGCGCCCTGGTTGGCCGCTGCGCGTCATCGTGCACAAGGATCTTGTGCTGCGGCCATACGCGGGTTGATTAGGAGTGGCTCATGGCGAACCTGAAACTTGGAAAGCTTCCAGACCGAACACCTTCCAAAGTCACCGTCACTGTCAGCGCTGAGCTGAACCAAGCGCTGAAGGACTATGCGGCGCTATATCGCCAGACCTATGGCGAATCGGAATCAGTTGCGGAACTGATCCCCTTCATGCTGGCAGAGTATCTAGAAAGCGACCGAGCGTTTGCTAAGGCAAGAAAGGAAGGCTTATCCGCTACAGGCACGTCGGAAAAGTCGCGGCGCCAACCCGGTTCGCATTCCGAATAGCCGAACGCCAAACTGGGTCTAGCCGAACCATGGCGCGTGCCGTTGAACTTCCCGGTTCTCTAACGTCGCTGGCAGAGCTCGAACGATTTCTGGCTGTTGCGGCCTATTTGGTCGTTCGTCATGGCGAAACTTACACGCCGACATTCGAGCGGCTTGAGCATGAGCTTGAAGAAGCGCGGCGGCGGCTTGGGATCCGAGACCGGGCCCGGCACGTGCTAGCCGAACTGATCCAGAATGGGGGCCCCGCAGGAGCAAAAGCGATAGCCCAACTGCGATATGCGCCCCAAACTTCCATCGAGAGCGGAATTAACGTCAACCCGTCAGCGCGAAATACGTGAAGCTGTCCGACACCGATCGATTTCAAGTATCGAACCTGCAACCGCACAACATAAAAAACTGCTGATTAGGCACCGTGGCATCAGCCCCGTTCAGGAGGGACGAACGCGATTCTTTGCAGCCACTCGCGCTTCTGGGCCAAGGATGGCCCGGCGCCGTATTTCGGTCGGATCCATTTGTGGCCCATCAAGGAAGCGATAACTTTCTCGGGCGCCTCAACTGCCGTTAGTCGATCCTCAAAAGTGTGTCGTAGGCTATAGAGACTATGCTCCGATGTAGGCAGGAGTTTCTTGTTGGTAAGCACCTTATTGACCAGCGCCGAAAGCGAGGCTGCCTTGTCACGGTAGCGGGGGAAGCCCTCCGGATGGAGCTTTATCGCTTCAAGCGCGCAGCCGACTAGAGGGATGTCACGCGCTGAATGATCGGTCTTCAACCGACGCCCATTGGGGCGCACCTGGACGTGCGGGATTTCGTGATCGAGGTGGATTGTTTCCGTGGTGAGGTTTGCTGCTTCAGAGAGCCTGAGTCCGGTGTCGGCAATTAGATAGACGAGATGGCGCGCCTCCTCGTTCAGCCCGTCCAGTGCGCCTTTCGCGAGAATCTCTCCCTGCACGAACTGCGCCGTGAACGCCGCGCGTTGAGCCGCGACGGCACCGGAGAGCCGCAGTTGATGGAAAACCGGCTCCAGTTTGAGCTGATAGGTGAGGTCGACGACACGCAGCATCTTGGAGAGGTGGCCGATGTCCTTGTTGGCCGTACCGATATCGAGGCCACCGCCGACGATCCGCTTCTGCCACCACTCGCGGAAGGCGACCGCATCATCCCGTGTCAGGCGAGCGATCTCTTTGTCGCCGATGACGCCAATCAAGTTCGCGATCGCTCGCGTCTTCGGATTGCGCCACTTCTTTACCTGGTTTGGCGACATGGCCAGCAGGGTCTGTTGCTCGATCGTTTCGAACTCCTTGACAAGGCCGCTCAGGCGCAGTGCTGGCCGCTGCTCTCCGCCCATCACCGCAGAGACGTCCTTTGCGTCCTCGACTGCATCCTTATCGAGAAGCAGCTTGATGCGAGCCATGAGTTCGTCGAGAGGGCCCGCCGCCAGTTCCTCATTGGTCCGATAAGCCACCCCGAACGATCGCGCACGCTTCCTTACAGCCTCGAAGCGCAACGCCGCCTCTGCCGACTGGCCATCGCCAAGTCTGCGCCAATACGCCTCGAGCCCGGCGCCGAGGCTGCGCACCGCGTCCCGGGCCCGTATACCACGCGGATCGTCGGCAACGGCGACCCCAGTGGAAATGCGCACCAGGCCGCGCGGATCATAGGCCGCGAATTCCTTCGGAACCCGCCGCACGAGATACCAGATGCCATCACGTTTGTGCGGCCTTGACGCCGCAGATCGTCGCATTAGCTAACTCTAATGTTACACAGTTTGTTACACAGAAAGAGATATGTTTCGATCTTGAGCAGTCAAGAGTCACAACGAACTTTTTGAAAACAAACGGTTTTTAGCTGAGTGAGCTGGCGGAGAGAGCG
>NZ_JHQS01000120.1 GCF_014843845.1 Mesorhizobium amorphae
CTTTACTGAATGACGGCTCGGCCCTCATCGGACGCCCCGCCTTCAAGGGTCACGCGACACCGCTTACAGTCGACCGAAGACCCTGGTCGAATGACTCGACCTCGATCTCGGGATGGACCTTTCCGAAGCTGGCTATGGATGCCGATTACGGTAGGAGTGCCGCAGGGTGCGATTCTCGCGAGAGGCCCACAGGGCTAGGGCGCCACTGGGGCCGGCAAGCATCGTTGCTTTGCCTGGCCCCACGCTCGGACGGATGCGAGCTGCCTATCTGTGCTCGATCAGACGTTGAGCATCTCGCGGGGATTTCCCCTGACGCGCTCGCCTTTGGGATCGAAGAATCGGTAGCCGGCGGTGACTTTCACCTTTTTGGGACCGCCGTTGGATTGAACCTCCAACTCCGTGCCAGGCTCGGCGAATTCGCTATTGACCCATGCTCGTCCAATATTGCGATCGAGCAGTGGGCTGACCCAGCCGATCGTCGTTTCACCTGCGTTCTTCTTGGAGCCGCCGGTCAGTTTCAAACCTCCCGCTATCTGAGGCTCCGTTACGTCGGCCTCAATTCCTACGAGTTTGGTCCGGAGCCCTGCCTGCTTGCGGCGCAACATCTCATCTCTGCCATGGAAGAAGCCCTTGTCAAAAGCTACGGACCATCCAAGACCATATTCAAGAGGGGAACCACCTGCATAAAAGTCGGCGCCGAACAGAAAGCCTTTATCAACCGCGATCGGGAAGGCGGCCATCAGTCCGGTGGGGCCACCACCGTACTTCGCGCAATAGGCAGTGAATTTTTCCCACATGCCGTGAGCATACTCAGGCCCGAAATGGACCTCGTAACCCAGTTCACCGGAAAAACCCACCCGTGCAATCGTGGTTGGAACGCCCTCGAAATCAACCTGCACTAATCGGTTGTGCTCAAGATCTGCAATGTCCACGGCTTGTTGCAGTACATGAACCGACTTTGGACCCTGTATGGAAAGGAACGTGTTAGACAATTCCGTCACCCAGACCTGTCGACCATCGGACTTTTCCATGATCCACTTGCGCGAGGCGTCGCGAGTAATCCCACCGTGTATGATAAACCGATCTTCGCTGATCCAAAAAACGATAACATCGTCGATTAGGCTGGCCTTGTCGTCCAAGATGCTTGAGTAGATAGTACCGCCGGGGGTGATCTTTCTCAAGTCGTTTACGATAATTTCCTGCATGAATTGAAACGCTTCTGGTCCGCACACCCCAAAACAGCTCTGGAAGTCATACTCAGCAAAGCCGACACTGTTTCGGATCATCATATATTCGTCGTTCGAAGAAGTTATATGTGAAGCGACCTTCCAGCCTCCAAAGTCAATCATGGGGGCCCCGAGCTTCTCGTATATTGAATGATATGCCGTTCTTTTTTCCATGTTATCCTCCAAACTTTACAATTGGCTATCTTTGTCGGCCGATAGGCGACATTGGCACCGTTTCCAGAACGGACCCCCACTTGATCTCGGTGCTTCGTACGCTGGCAGCATGTCCTCGATCCGGGCGTCCATTCCGCGTGCAACGAACATGCTATCTCCCAAAGCATGAGTTGCTGAAAATTATTTGTCAATGATGCGCTCATTTGGCGTGATGAAAAATTGATTCCGGCTTGGCGCTGGATTCAACCATGGTCTCAGGTTCCGATAGATCGGGTGAGGCTTGGTTTGTTGAGCGTGCCGGAAGGTCGAAGGTGGCCGAGAAGGTTGAGCGCCGCAGACTGAAAGAATTTCTTCAAAGACAGCAATTAGCTGTAGACAGGAAAAAAATTCCACATTAATTTCGCTGCTCAGTCAGCCTATAAGCGGACTGCTTGGCCAAGGGCGGGAGGGCGATCCTTGTGCAGGGGGCGTGCTCGGAGGAAGTTGATCGCGAGCCGGTGGCAATCGTCGTCCTGGCCCTCCACCACTCGCCGTACCGGAAGTAGCTGCATCGATAAGGATAGCCGGTTGGGCTTTTTCTTGTAACAGGAGCATCAAATGAGCGAAAGATACAGCTGTGACGTACTCGTTGCGGGAGCGGGAATTGCGGGTGCGGGGGCGGCCTATTATCTGTCGAACCAAAATTTGAACGTTATCCAGGTCGAGTCCGACCATCCGGCTTCCGGACCGACCGGCTCGTCGTCCGCCGTGTGCCACGCGTTCTATGGTGATCGCGAGTTATCTTTGCTCGCAAAACGCGGGATTGAGATCCTAAAGGACCTCCCAGGCGCTTTTCATCAGTCTGGCTGCCTGTGGGTTTGCGGCCCTCAGCATGAACCCGTAAATCGCGAGATTGTTAAGCGGATCCGCGACGATGAAGGAAGCCGAATCGAGGGGCTGACCGGAGAACAGGCGCAAGCAATTCTCCCCCATTTCAATATGGAGGGGATCACTTTTGCCGCATGGGAAGACGAATCGGGACACTGCGACCCTTACGGCGCAACTAACGAATTGGTCAATCGCGCTCGCGCGAATGGCGTTAAGTTTATGGGCGGCCGCTCGGTAACCGATATTCAAGTGACAAATGGAAACACGACTGGAGCGACGCTAAGTGATGGAACCGTCATCTCTACCGGTCGCGTAATTCTTGCGACTGGTGTCTGGTCTAAAGCACTCGTGGCCAAGCTTGGAGTTGACCTGCCGACGTTTATCGAACGTCACTTCATGGCGGTGATGGATGCGCCTGGTGCCGCAAGGAAGTTACTTCCGCATTGCTGGGTCGATGAAACCACTAACTGTTATGCTCGGCCGGAAGGCGAAAATACAATTTTGGTCGGGACCTGGGGTGGGGGTGGCACAGGCGTCGAGAACGATGAGCTTAAAGAAGCACACTCTCGCATGAACTATCGCCTCGATGTCGCGGGCCAATTGGACCGAACGATCACGCAGGAGGAATCGGTCTGGGCAATTGAACATATCATGTCCCGTTCTCCTGAGATTGCCGAATTGGGCATCCGTCCTGGCTATGCCTGTCAGTACGATATGAGCCCGGACCACCTTCCTATCGTCGACGAGATTCCCGGTGCAAAAGGAACTTTCGTGATCACCGGCTCGAGCGGGCATGGCTTCAAGCTGGGGCCTGCCATTGGCGAAGTCGTTGCTAAATGGGCGTTGGGTGAACGGCAGGAACTACTCAGGAAGTTCTCGCTGCATCGCTTCTCGTAACGTCCTCAACGCGTTTGCATCCATGGCAGGCTACTTGCTCGTCATGGATGCCAGCGCGGGCTTTTCATCTTCGAGAAGATGCGCGTTATCCAGTGATGCACTCGCCTGGAGGCGGATCTCCTCCAATTCCTCGATACGTTCGCGCGTCGGCTTCTCCATGGAAGCAAGGATCTGAGCGATAACTGCTTCGATCTGCGCCACGGATGACGCCATCGTATCGTAGGGCGAATTAACCTCAATTGGGCAGGTCAGCGTTAGTTCCGAAAACTCGGAAATGGGCGATAACCAAGGGTCCGTGAACAGAAGAATGCGAACGCGGCGGGCCGCAGCCAATTGAGCGAACGCAACAACGTCCAGTTGATAACGGCGATAGTCAAACACGATCAAGAGATCGCGCTTGCCCAAGTCGACTAGCACGTCCGTCTTTTGCGCCGACAGGGCGTCGATATGCATGATGTCTGGCCGAAATTGCAACAAATAGGCTGCCAGCATGCCGGCGATAAAACGGCTGTAGCGCCCGCCGAGCAGGACGACCTTGCCCTTTGTATCCATCACCAGGCGGGCGGCCCGTTGATATGACGCCAGCGGGGTCGAAGTCAGCGCTTTGTTGAGGTTGCTGGCCACCGAATGCATGTAGGCGATCGCAGCTCCTTGTTCGCTATCCGTCCCCATGTCAGGTCGTTTGGCTTCCATCATAAGCAAGGGCGAATGCAATCTTGCTTCAACATCTGCAAGCAGTCGCCGTTGGAGGGCAGGGAACCCTTCGAAACCAAGCTTCATGGCAAGGCGAACCACGGTAGGGTCACTGACGCCGGCGCGTTTTGCAAGGCTCGTAGCAGTGCCCAGCCCGGCTGCAGGATAGTCGGTCAGGAGCACCTGAACGATCCGCTCCTCTGATGGTGTCAACGAAATGGCCCCGTGCAGCAGCATGTCTCTAACGTTCATCGTGTCCTCCAACTGACATTGCTGAAGAGAATATTACAAAAGTTCTCATTGTGAAAACATGTCGGCGGACTGTGCGAATAATGCACGATGGCAAGCCACCAAAGCGGGCGCCCGCGCGCGGCTACGCTTAGTTTTCGGCCGCTGCGTTGAGCCAACTTGCCGGGTCGCGCCGCTCGCCAGGTCATCACCAAGCCGACCGGGTCCGTTTGTCTGCTGGGGTGAGTCATCGAGCGGCGCCGCCGGGCGATGTACGAGATGCGACGCGATGGCCCTGGTTCGTTCCACAGGATCCTGGTCCCAGATCAAACGGTTCGGCTAATTTGAAACTTGCCTACCGTTTGCAACCGCGGCCAGCCGAGACGAGACACGCGACTGCCCAATTCCAGGGAGAACCGATTAAGGCGGCGTGGCTCAGACCAAGCCGCTGCCCCGGCGAACTCGTTGCGGTTCAGGATCTGGTCTGAAGTAGGTTTTCTTAGCTTGCGTTGCGCAATAGCGCTTTATGCCGTTGTAGAAAGTTGTCCAGATGAATCTGACCATCGCTTGACTCTTCACCCTCCGCCTGGGCGAACGCGAAAAGCGCGATTTCGTGGTCAAGGAGTAGCTGGATATAGGGTTGGTCTTCAACCGGCGCCTCTACAAGCAGAGTCTCAAATTCACGAACGAATGGCTCCAATAGCCTCTTGAGCTTTACCGCAAACTCGGTCCAGGCAAGCTCTGCGTACTCAACAGATTCGTCGCGTCCCTTCTCGGCAAGCAATACTCTGCTATTTGGTTGAAGTTTGTAACGCGTAATAACTGGCAAAAGCGCCTCTGCAACGAGCCGCTCAATGGTGGCCAAATTGCGCAACTTCACACGCGATTGATCGCTGTCAGCCTTCTGGGCAAGAACGCCAAAAAATTCTTCCCCCAAGATTTCCCCCTCATAAGCGCTGAGCACGCGATTTTCGTAAGTTGGAACAGAAGACCGCATCGGAATACCTTTGTCGTTCATGAATGATGAGAGGCGTGGTGGAACTAGCCGATTGCTGAAGGCTCATTCCGAAATGCAAATTGTGGGCGGAGGGGTCCAACCGGCATTATACTCAGTGCCTAATCAAGGGTAGCCGCGGGCTAGGGGCGTGTCAATATCTCTTCAGAGGTAAGCTCTGATACGAGAAAAGTAGACGGTTCGCCAATGTCGGGATGAGGGACCGGCAGACAGCGTTGTCTGTCAGCGCACGCCGGATGGCTATTGCTCAGCTCGGCTGCGTTTGCCCCGGGATATCAAATTCTCCAGCCCCTGGGGTAGCGATTAGCCATCTAGGACCGCAACCAGACGGCTGTAGCCCCTTCTGCACAATTTTTCATATGACAGAATGATGTAATGATATTGACATGAAGGTTGAGCTGTCCAATAGTCGCAATTCCGCAGAGGAGCAGACGGAATGGTCAATTCCCGCATCAAGGCTGTGACGATGGATTCGCTGGCTCTGGCCGTAATCCTGGTGGCGGTAGGGATCTTGGCCGGTGTTTTGTTTGGTGCGAATGGAACCCGCATAGCTACATCGATGTCGATCGTAGTCACTGCCTGTGTTGGCTTGCAGGTTTTTTCCGGCAACACAGGTATCGTGTCATTCGGTCCTGCGGCCTTCATGGGGGTGGGTGCCTATACTGCTGGCATCCTCACCATGAGCCCTGTTGTTCAACGGACAGCACTTCCTCACCTCCCAGCCTGGATGGCGGGCTATGGTCTTTCAGTCTGGTCGTCGTTGGTGGTGGCGGCCCTCGCCGGACTGATTTTAGCGGGGGTGAGCGGCCTCGTTATCCGGCGGTTGTCGGGTTCGGCCGCGTCCATCGCCACTCTGGCACTGCAGATTATCGTCTACACGGTTCTGGTGGCGACAAAGGACATCACGCGCGGAAGCCAGACATTCTACGGAGTGCCCCGCAATACCACGCTTGTGGTTGCTCTATGCGTAGCGGCGCTGTCGATCGTGGTTGCCCGAACTTTTAGGGATACAAGGACTGGCCGCGCCGTCCGAGCCACGCGAGAGGATGAAGTAGCCGCGGCGGCAGTGGGCGTGGACGTGCGCCAGGCGCGCCTTAAGGCATGGCTGTTGAGTGGAACGATACTGTCGATTGCCGGGGCGCTGTTGGCGCAGTTCTTAGGTGCCTTCGGCCCCAAGGATTTCTATTTCGAGTCGTGTTTTCTGCTGATTTCGATGCTGATCGTCGGAGGGCTCGGTTCTGTTTCGGGCGCACTGGTAGGCGTGATCGTAATCACAGCAGTCACGGAGCTGCTCAGGGCGCTAGAGGGTGGGGGAAATTTTCTCGGATACTCTGTCCCGGCCTTGTACGGACTGCCCCTCGTTGGTGCCTCCCTGGCGATGATCCTCGTTCTTTTTTTCAGGCCCACTGGTCTTGTTGGTGGCCGGGAACTCGAGCTTGCAAAGGCATGGGACCCTTCGAAGGGCCGCGCTAGCAAGCCCGTTCCTGGAACGCAAGATGTTCAGGCACCAAAGGGTGCACACGCCCTGGAGGCAAATCAACTGTCTCGTCATTTCGGCGGTGTGCGGGCCGTCGACGGGGTGTCCTTCAAAGCGGAAGCCGGGCTTATCACCGGGTTGATCGGTCCGAATGGCGCTGGGAAGAGCACCTTGATCAATCTGTTGACTGGCCAGCTGCGACCCAGTGCAGGTCATGTGGCGCTTGGCTCGGACTTGATCGAAAATAGGCAGCCTCACCTAATTGCCCGCGCAGGTTTGGCGCGGACGTTCCAAAACCTTCGTGTGTTTGCTGACATGACCGTTCGGGAGAATGTTCTTGTTGCCGCCGAGGCATGTGCGGCCGACACGGCTCTAGCTGTGTGGCGCACGAATGACGCCCTGGCGCGTTTTGGCCTGGAAACGTTAGGGGACCGGCTTGCCGGCAGCCTTCCGTACGGCCAAAGGCGTCTCGTAGAAATCGCCCGCGCGCTTGCGACAGGTCCCCGGTTTCTCCTTCTAGACGAACCTGCGGCGGGGATGAATCCGGCGGAGACCAAAGAGCTGATGGGCAGGTTGGCCGCACTGCGTAAGGACACAGGCGTCGGCATTCTCGTGGTTGAGCACGACCTGCACCTTATCATGTCACTGAGTGACACCATCGTCGTTATCGACAGGGGACAGCGCATCGCCGTCGGCACGGCTGACGCCGTCAGAACCGATCCTGCCGTGATCTCCGCCTATCTCGGAAGCAAAAGGATGGGCGAGAAAAAAGCTCAGCTCGCACCAGGCTCTGTGGCGCAGGTCATCGGGGCCAGCGCGTCCTAGAGATCGTATCTCTGACTTACTCGGTCTGATGGATATTGAATGGTTACAAAAGGAAGAAGGAGTTGCAGCCAGAACAACTAGATAAGACTTCGGAAAAACGAAGCATTGCTCAAACCTCACATGGGAACTCAAAAAATGAACAAGCTAAGATATGCAACTGCGCTCGCTGGCGTTGCCGCGATCGCGCTCTCGTCAACCGTGGGATACTTGTCGGCGGCTGAATACAAGATCGGTGCTGCAATGGCCCAGACTGGAGCCCTGGCACCTTACGATCAACCTGGTCTGGCCGGCTTCAAGTTGGGCATCAAGGATTTGAATGCCAAGGGCGGTATAGGGGGCATGGCGACAGTCACCCTCGAAGTCATCGACACCCGCTCGGACACCGCAGCTACCGTCAACGCAGCCCAGAAGTTGATCGATGACGGGGTTCAGTTTCTGATTACCCCGGGCGATGCGGATCCTTCAATCGCAGCGGGCCAGATCGGGCAGGCCGCGGGCATTCCAATGCTCAACCTGGCGGGCTCGCCCAGCCTCACACCTGCTGTCGGTGACTATATGTTCATTTCCTACCCGTCCGACACGGTCCAGTCGGCCGCCTTGGCGAGCTACGCTACAGAGACTGGTTATAAGACGGCATTTCTTCTGAAGTCGCCCGACTCCGCCTACACGTCCAAATTCCCGGATTATTTTGGCGAGGCGTTTAAGAAAAAGGGTGGCAGCGTTGTCGGTGAAGCGTCCTACTCGATGGGCCAGCCAGATTTTTCTGCCGTGGTTTCTCAGATCAAGGGATTAGCACCGCAGCCTGACGTCATCATGACGACTGCGTATGAGCCGGACTTCCCAGCCTTCATCAAACAATTACGCGGTGCTGGTGTTAAGATTCCGGTCATCGAATCGGATGCCATCGGCACTCCGACGGTATATGGGCTCGGATCGGTGGTCGATGGCGTTGTGCAGTCCTCAGCGGGGTTTCCAACCCCGGGCAGCGGGATGGAAGCGTTCAATAAGCGCTTCAAGGAGGAGACCGGTCATGACGCCGAAACCTCATACGAGGCTGCGGGATACGAATGGGCACAATTGCTCGACGCCGCAGCTCGCAAAGCAGGATCGCTCGAGCCGGCGAAAATCAGAGATGCATTGGCTAGCCTGGAGGATGTGCAGACCGTTCTCGGCAAAGTGACGTATGCTGGAACTGAGCGTGTTGCGCTGCGGGACGTTGCTATTATCCGCATCGAAGGGGGGAAGCCGACCTTTTTGAAGCTATATCGGCCGACGAAGGAGGAAATCCCCAATCCTTAAGCTGGTAGGAACGCCAATGCTCCGTGTCGAGGGAATGAAAATACGCTACGGGGCCGTCCAGGCTGTCCATGGCGTCGATCTAAACGTTGGAAATGGAGAACTTGTCACGCTCATTGGCGCTAATGGCGCCGGCAAGAGTTCGATTCTTGCCGGCATCGCCGGGTCCATCCCACCTGCCGAGGGCCAGGTCTTGCTCGAAGGTCAGCCAATCACCGGCCTGCCCGCGGACGTGATCAGCCGAAAGGGAATAGCACTGACGCCTGAGGGTCGCCGCGTTTTCGCCCATCTTACAGTAGGCGAAAACCTGCATTTAGGGGGAGCGGCGTTCTCGAAAGGTGATGAGCTGCGGGCTCGCCGCGATAGCATGCTCTCCCGCTTTCCCATCCTTGCCGACCGCATCGATCAAAAGGCAGGGAGCCTGTCGGGCGGTGAACAGCAGATGCTGGCGATCGCGCGATCTTTAATGAGCCAGCCCGACCTGCTCTTGCTCGACGAACCTTCGTTGGGTCTCGCACCTCAGACGATAGACAAGGTCTATGAGCTGATCGATGACCTGCGGAAGGAAGGGCTTACCATTCTGCTTGTTGAACAAAATGTCGAGTTGGCTCTGTCGGTGGCCGATCGGGGGTACGTGGTCGCCAACGGCCGTATTGCTCTGAGTGGTACGGCATCTGAACTCGCCAGCTCTGACCTTGTGCGGCAGGCATATTTGGCAATCTAGGAGGCCGTTATGGAATTCGTCCAGTACCTGGTTAATATTCTTAGCCTGGGTGGAATATACGCTCTCCTGGCCCTGGGGCTGGCGATCGTCTTTTCGATCGTGGGGCTCATAAATTTCGCCCATGGCGAACTAATGACGATTGCAGGCTACCTCATCGTCCTGTCGCTTTCGTTTGGCTTGCCGCTGCCTGTGGTTCTTCTGGTGGCCTGTCTGGGGGCGGCGCTCTCTGCAGTATTGATGGATCGAATTGCGTTCCGTCCCATGCGGTCCGCATCCGTGACGACGCTCATGATTACCAGCTTTGGCGTAAGCACCATTTGCAAGGTTCTTTTTCAAAACGGAGTTTCTGCTCGCGGTAGAGCGGTCGCCCTGCCGGAATGGATGTCAGGAACGCTTACTTTCGGAGGCTTTCAAATCGGCATGGTTCCGCTGACATCCATCGTCCTGACGGCACTCGCTCTAATCGGGCTCGACATTTTCCTGCGCAAAACGACTTTGGGCGTTGCGATGCGCGCCGCCTCCGAAGACTTCGTCATGGTCAGCTTGCTTGGTTTGCGCGCAAACACAGTCATTGCGACGTCCTTCGCGATATCGGGTCTTCTTGCCGGGATTGCCGCGATATTGTGGATTTCGCAGCGTGGCTCGGTAGATCCGCTCATGGGCTTTACTCCGGTCCTGAAGGCCTTCATCGCTGCGATCATCGGTGGACTGGGTTCTTTGCGTGGAGCCGTGCTAGGCGGATTTGTGCTCGGGGCGTTGGAGGTCGGTTCAGAACCGTTCCTCACCATAGGTACCGCGCCATACCGGGATGCGATTGTCCTTCTGGCGGTAGTCCTTTTGTTGCTGGTCAAGCCGGATGGCCTGCTGCCAGCCGTACGCGGTGTTCGCTCGTGATTACGAACCCTTTGGTGGCGGCGAGGAATCAGCCCGGATGTAACAAGTACCGACGGCAAACGAGCAAGCATTGACGCCCCTATAGGCTTCAGCCCGTTGAGCAACATTATCAATGTGCTGCCACGTGTAGTAAATAAAGGGAGGAGAACAGTGATGGATTTGACACTGACTAGCGCCGAGCTGGTGCGTAATGCACGGGCACTCCGGCCGCTTTTGCGTGCAAATGCCGAGGATTCGGCAACAAACAGACGGCTTGCGCAGGAGAGTGCTGCGGCGGTGCGAAGCGGCGGCTTTCTGCAGGGGTTGGTGCCGCGCCGTTGCGGTGGTCACGAGATTGATATCCAGACTTACTGCGAGATTTGTGAGGAACTGGCCCGCGGCGACAGTGCGGCTGGTTGGCTCGCCATGGTCGCCAATAGCAGCGCATCTTTGATGGGGCTCATGCCTGACAAGACGCGCGCCGATGTCTTTGGCTCGGATCCCCGCGCGGTTGTCATCGGCCAATGGGCCCCCACCGGTAAGGCCGCTGCGGTTGAGGGTGGCTGGATGTTGACAGGCAAATGGCCCTGGGCATCCGGGTGTTTCGAAGCGCAGTGGAGCTTCGTGGGCTCCCCTGTCCTGGATACCAGCGGTGCTTTGACCGACGTACGGCTTGCACTGGTGCCGACGTCCGAGCTGAAGATCGAAGACACATGGCATGTTGCCGGGATGGCAGGGACCGGGAGCAATACCTTTGTGGGCAAAGATATCTTCGTGCCGGAACACCGGACGATGCTCATCAGCGAAATGATTTCCGGTTTCAGTCGCTCGGACCATTCCGACGAACCGCTCTATCGGGCACCGCTCATAACCGCGCTTCCATTGGGCATATGTTCTGCGGCCGTCGGGATGGCAGAAGCAGCTTTCGATTACACGTTGGAGAACCTCGAGCGCGGCAAGCCCATTGTGACATCCCTGTATACAGATGCGAGGCAGTCCCCAAGCTACCAGCTAAACCTGGCAGATGCTCGTGGGCTTATCGACTCCGCGCGGCTGCATACCATGCGCGCGGCCAGCGATATCGATCGCTCTGTCAGCGATGGTACGACCATGACCGATCTCGAGCGAGCTCGCGTCCGACTTGACGCGGCGGTTGCGCAAAAACGCGTGCGGGAGGCCGTTGACCTGCTGCTGAACATAGGCGGAGCATCGGTTTTTATGCTCAGTAATCCGGTCCAGCGGATCTGGCGCGATATAGAGACCTGCACGCGACATGCCTACATCAATGGCGACATTGGGCGCGAGATATACGCCCGGGCGCTGCTGAAGCTTGACCAGGTGAGCGCAGGCTTCTGAAATCAGTCTGCGATCAGTTCAGATAAGTCAGAGCTACGGAGGACAGACTTGGATAGGAACGATGCCTTTCGGGAGGCGATGGGCCGTTTCGCCGGGGCCGTCAATATCATTACGACTGAAGAAGATGGCCTTCCCAGCGGTCTCATCGCCACTGCGGTTTGTAGTTTATCCTTCGATCCGCCGTCTGTTCTGGTTTGCATCAACAAGTCGGCCAGTTCACACGACACGATTTTACGGCGAGGCATCTTCGCCGTAAATCTGCTATCTCCTGCGTTGTCCAATGTGGCGCGTCGATTTCAATCTCAAAAAGGTCCAGATCGGTTCGAGAAGAAATATTGGGTCGCGGGCAAAACCGGCGCACCCCTCCTGATTGGCGCTCCGATGGCGCTTGATTGCAAACTTAGCCATACCTATGACGGTTTTTCGCACAGTATCTTGATCGGCGTCGTCACCGACGTGCAGCTTGGGGAGGGCGATTCCCACAATTCGCTCCTTTGGCAAGGTCGCCGATACCACAAGCCGATGGAATTCGTTGAACTGGTTCGTCGACCAGCCGACGTACAAATGATCTTGGATGAAATGATTTTCTAGGTTCAGAAAGGGGAAGGCGTGTTCTGGTTATAGGGAACAACGCCTGGCGCATCCGGATCGCATGAGGAGTCGGACCCGCGAAATCTGGTTACTCTTCGACGATCCTTGAGATCTCAGCCCCAATGATCACGCCATCACGCTCCGCCTTCAGCTTGGCCACCCTTCCCTTTCTGCGAAGTACTCCATCTCGAGCTGTGCCGAGCTGATTCTGCCGATGGCTGCGAGGCTCGCGGATCCATTTTGCATACGTTCGCGCAAAAGCCGGAAACGGGCCAACTCGGTGACTATCACCAGCCGGCAAAGGATGAGATCAAGTCGGTCGAAACCTTACCAGCGGCGACATCTTGGAGCGCTTGACCAATAATAGCAATGCCTTCGTCGGCTTCACTTGTACTCAATGTGAGCGGCGGGGTAAGCTCCAGGACGTTCGAATTCGAACCGACATAATACATTACGAGTCCTAGCTGAAACGCTCTATAAACAGTGAGAGCGGTCTGGATTTTCGCTGGTGCGCGACTGACGCGATCACCCACAAGCTCAATCCCAATAGCAAGTCCTTTCCCTCGGACATCGCCAACCAACTCCCAGCCTCTGCTTCGCTTCGAAAGTGAGGCCAACATGTAAGAGCCGACCTCTGCCGAATTTCGTACCAACTCATCCTTTTCGATCGTCTCAAGTACCGCCAATGCCGCCGACGCGCAGATCGGGTTGCCGTGTAGCGTTTGGTAGGAGAAGGTAGGGGAATGATTCATAATGGGCTCGGGTCCGACGACGGCAGATATCGGCAAGCCTCCGCCAAGGCCTTTACCAAAAACCACAATGTCTGGCTCAATCCCTGAATGTTCGAAGGCGTGCAGAAGTCCGGATCGAGCTAAGCCAAACTTCACTTCATCACACACCAGAAGAATTCCGTGCCGACGGCAAAACCGTTCGATCTCGGCAAAGAACCCAACAGGCGGCACGAGCAATCCTCCGTCACCCTGTATCGGTTCGATAAAGAAGGCAGCGACTTCTTCCGGACGAACGTCCCCCGAAAATGCCTCCTCGAGATGCGCCAGTGCCGCAGCACTGGCAACTGCCGGGTCACCTTTCGCGTAACTGTTCGGATAAGGCACCAAGATCAGGCCGCCGAATTTCTCCACACCTTTGAGCGCCGGATGACCCGAAACAGCCATGGAACCGCTGGTCCCGCCGTGGTATGCGCCCTTGAAGGCCAATATTCGCTGGCGTCCGGTGGCTGCGACGACCATTCGAGCTACTGTTTCATTAGCATCAGACCCAGAGTGCCCCAGCCAAACTCGGCCGCGGCTGCGTGGTGGAACCAATGATAAAAGCTTCTCTGCAAGAAGCACGCTAGGTTCGTTTGCGGAAGACAGGTAGCTTGCACCAGCTTGATCCGAAAACGCCCGCGTAATGGCCTCGCGAACCGAAGGATGACCATGCCCTAGGCTGGCAGCTCCCCAAGAGGCCGAAAAATCAAGAAGCTGGCGACCATCATCACCTCGCAAATATGATCCTTTCCCTCCAATGATCGCTTGAGGAAAGAAACGAAGTTGGGCCATGTTCGAAACTGATTTGCTTTCACGTCGATAAAGATCGGTCACTGGTCTTCCTTTCATATCGGCAGCGGTGAGCACCGGGCTGTTTCGGCTATTCGACCTTCTTGCTCGCCATAGGGTAAAGCGGTCCATTCGGCTCCATTGCTGGCCGAAATGGCCGTTCATCAGGCGCGCGACCCCTGCCAAATTATTTTCAGAGTTTTACCATTCCTGCAAATAGAAAAAAATTTGACATTGGGTACCGTCGGCGTGGGAGGGGCATCGGCGCCATGGACATTAGGCGCACAAACGAAGGTTGCGCCGACCAAGAGCGCAGCTGCGACGTAGCACCGAAAGGCTGCGGAGTGCGGATAGTCAGCCCTGGCCTATTGCCGATTGCGCCAGCCGGCGCGCACCATGGCAGTCATGGTGGCGGAGCATGTTGAACTGGCGTTGTTTGAGCAGTCACTCGGCGACCGCGAGGGCGTGCATCAACCGTTCGGTGATCGCGTGGCTGACGCCGCGGAGAAAACCGCAGGATCGGTCCTATTCGACGTACGTGTCCGACGGCGATATCTGCGTTCAGCGGATGGCTGCGATTGGATATGGCGAAACCGGCACAGCGATAATCGTGATGGATAAGAGCGGACAACTGAGATGCGCCTCGATCAACGGAGACTCCGCCCTTTTGGAGGCGCGGAGCAATTAACCGCGGACCGTACCAATGCTGACCAACTCTTGCAGCTCGCACAACAGGTGACCGGTTTTGACGTCGTTATCGATACGTCTTCCTATAATGCCGAAAGCACAAGAACCGCATGGGCTGCCTTTTCCGGTATGACCGAGCGCTGGATTCATCTTAGCAGCGCGGCCGTCTACAAAGAGACACCAGGTAGATGCCCTGCGGAGGGCGATCCTATCGGCGGAGCCGAAATATGGGCGGATTATGGGGTTGAAAAGGCCGCCGCTGACGCATTTCTCATTGAGAAGGCAGAACAGCTCCCGGTTACAATTTTCCGGCCGCCTTATTTGTATGGGCCAGGCAATGACAACGACCGCGAATCTTTCATATGGGCGCGCTGCCTACAGCGGCGGCCGGTCGTACTCCCTGGAAATGGCGAGACACTGATCCAGTTTCTCCATGCCGGGGATCTTGCCGACATCATGGTCCACGCTGCGGCTTCCGAAGCGATTGGCGCGCAGGTATTCAATCGCAAGTGACGAGCGCGTGAGTTTGGGGGATTGGGTCAGCCTAGTAGCAAGTGCTGCCGGTTTCGCTGATCCCGGTATTCTCGCCAAAGATCAAGCTGGTGATTACATGCCGCGTCAGTAATTCCCGTTTCGCGATTATCCCTGCTGCGTCCATGTCAAGTTTCTAATGAAGAGCTTTGAATGGCGTCCGCGTTATAATCTACTCGATGGATTCCGTCGGACATTTGAAAAACAAGACGTCCAATATCTGAAGAGTAAGGTTCTCGGCACAGAGATCGAGACGACCATTCTTACGCGGCTCCGTGCCAGACCTTGGGTTTGGCGAAGAGGTTCTCGACCTTAGCTGCCTTGGCGCCGGCATCGTCTTTCAGTGCGCGCAATGGGAGCGTTCCGGCGGTCAATACTGCCTTGCTGGAACGGAGCAGGTGGGCTGTCCTAGCAAGACGGTTGAGTGCCCGGAGTGCCAAACAATGAACAAATGCGCAGGAAGCGCTCGATCCGGCGCCTTCGGCAGGCCTGAGACCCTACAACCTGTGCAAGTACACAGGTAGCGAAGTCAGCGCATCCCAAGCACCATTGGGTGTCGGCGCAATTTCCATCCCGATCACCAACGAGAGGATGATCAGTGGGCGAGCGAAATTCCGGCATTCGTCGACAAGATGATCGAGGCCGGCTGCGATATATGCGCTATCGGGCACCTTTTCTATTTGCTAAGCGACCTTGACGGGAAGGCACCCTGGCGCAAGGTAAAAAGAATCGAAGAAGAGTTTGGCGATCGTGATCACCTGCGACCGGAGATCGTTGCCTACCTTCGCTCGATTGGTAGGTACATAGAACCCGAGTCATCGACGGACGAGGGCCGGAGAACTCACTAAACAGGCTCGAATCGGCGCCCTTCGCCGGGGGCTGTCGGTCCCGCATCCCGCCTGTCGGCGGCGCTATGCTGATGCTCCTACGGCCGCCCTGTTGAACCGGTCTCAGGGCCACGAACTTTCTCCAGCACCGAAATGGCTTAGTCCCGCTGGCGGGCATTTCGGTGCTTCCGCCTTGTACGCCCTTCTTTGTAGCGGCCGCCCTCGCGGCATGGCTGCGCCGATATGGATGTGCCTGGCGGCACGTTTCCTCGGTGAGGGGGAAAGAGGCGCGCGGCCCTCTCTCCCAGGAAGCCGTCGCCGGCGGTCTCCCCCATCTTCCTCCGCTGCGCTCCGTGCAGACCGGGGATACCCCTCCGCCTGCGAGGCTTGCCGCCTTGCGGGTCACAAGGTTATGGATGAGGCCGTGGGCCTCGATGCTGGCGGCCAATTCGGCCCTGCCCGCCTCGGAATTGACGCGGCGGTTGATTTCAGCGGTATTCATGGACTTGCTGCTTTGGTTGTCGTTTCAGGACTACCCTTTCCCCTACGGGTTCAGGTCGCCTGAACCCCTGCCTCGCGGCGAGCAGCGGGGAGCGAGGGGCCATCCCGCTCGGCAAGCTGGTGCCGAGCAAGGCCAACGTCCCCGAAGGGACCAAAGTTTGAGGTCGTCGCCGGAGGGCGGCGTCTGGGGGCGTTGCGTTTGCTGCTGGAGGAAGGTCGCACCGTGCAGAGGACGGCCTGACGTTCCTGACCGACCGACCCTTGCTGGTGAAGCTTGCCAGCGACGGGCTTGAGGCTGTGACCGGGGTGGAAATGGGTGGAAATCAGCCTCGACAACACCTTCATTCACAGTAACGGGTTCGGACGCATCTATGCGGTGCGGCGCGACCCGACCGAAGCCGAACAAGCCGAACTGGCGGCGCTCGGCTTGGAGTACGACAAACTGGCCGAGGCTGTTGATGTGAACGCCGAAGGCGACCCGCAAATCGAGGCCCACGAGGCCAAGTTGCAGGCGCTGGAAAGCCGCATCGAGTCCATCAAGAACGCGGCGAAAGCCTTTGATGCAGGTGAGATGGCGCTGGCGGGATGTGTCGTGGGTATCTCTCACCTCGGCGCGTTGCAGGTCACACCGGGACTGGTGAAGACCGAAGATCGCAAGGCGCTTGCCGCCTTGCAGAGTGGTAGCGAAAGATGAGGGCCAGAACGAAGGCGACGAAGCCAGCGAAGCCGGGGAGAAGGAAAGCCCCGACGAGGAAGCCGTTGGCATATCGGCAGCCCTGACCGAGGAGTTGACGGCCATTCGCACGGCAGCGCTGCGCGTCGAGCTCTCAAACCGTCCCGATGTGGCGCTGGTTGGCATCGTGCATGCGCTGGTGAGCCGAGTCTTTTACGACTACCATGGCCGTATTGAGCCAGCGGTGGAGGTCACCGCCAGCGCCGGAACCTTGCGCCCTCCATCAAGGAGCCGGATGCCTGCCGTGCTTTGTCCGGCTGGAACGAGGTGATTGAAGGCTGGAGCCACCGCTTGCCCGGAAACCCCGCCGACCTGTGGCCATGGCTGGGCCCGCCACGAAACCGGCAAGGAGCGCATAGCCCAAGCCGACCTGATGGCAGAGGCGGTCGGGCTGGATATGGGCCTGTGGTGGACACCGGAAGCGGCGTTCCTCTCGCGGCTGTCGAAAGCTGACATCGCTGGCGTGATGCGTGAGGCCGGGTGCGCGGAAGATGCTGCGAAAGCGGTCGAACGCGGCCCCAAACCCGAAGGCGTCTTACAGGCCGAGAAGGAACTGGACGGCAAGGGCTGGCTCCCAGCAGCGCTGCGGATGCCGGTCAGGCCCGATGGCGAAAGTCCTGATTAGATGGCGATCGCCGCCGAATAAAGGCCAGATACTCAGCCCGGGGCAGCGATGCCCCGGGTTTTTTGCGTCCGGAATGTCCTTAGGCCGGTGTCGAACCGGCCGAGGCCAGGCGAGGGCGCCCCTGGCCCGCCCCTCGCGCTCCCCGCCCGCCCAGGAAGCGCCTCGGCCTCACGGAACGCCTAAAAGTGTTTGTAACTGGCGCAGTGGTCAGTCTACCTTGAATGAGTAGCCAAAACGCCGTCTAGCTCGGCACGAAGACGCTCGAGATTGCTTTTCGGCTGTCTTCCAACGGGATTGATTCCTGATAACGCAGAGCGAGGCTTTGTTCGCGCGCGACCTGGCGGGCAAGTTCATCCATTTCCGACGAAAGCGTAAGAAGCCCGCCGAACTTGCTCTCGCTGTCAAAAATGCGGCGCGACCCATCTGGCACAGACAGCGTTCGAGCAAAGGTTTTGTCCTGCCACAATCTGTCCAAAAACCGCTGCGTTTCGGCAAGCACCGCGAGTTCGTAAAACACGCCTGTGCGCAACACAGCTTGGTCCGCGTGGTACATAATTGCCGCTATGTCGAAGCTCGGAAGGTCGACCGTCTTGCCATCTTCGATGGCGTCATTTTTGACATTCTTGCACAAACGGATAGCCTTCTTCAGACCGCCATGGGCCTCATTTTGATCCCGGTCGTGCACGCGGCCGATATGCAAAAATGGCAGGTTGTCGATCGTCTCGGGGACTTTCTTGTTCAGAATCTTCACGCCTCGATCGCGCTCGAGGTTTGACGACTGGTAGTCAATTGTGTCGACCCAGTGCGACGGTACGACGTCGACTGGCCGCGCAAGCGAGCCGCCAGAGATCGCGATGGCTTTGCCGCCGGAGACGTCAACGTCGGCGTCTGGGTAGGCGGCAATAAGGATCTTTTCGGCCTCTTTGCGCAGACGCATCAAACGGCCAACGGACGTGTCTTGGCTTGGAGATGTGTAATGACCAGACCGCGCTTTGAGGCCTGCCACATAATACGAGAAAAAGTCGAGTTCGAGATTCAGCAGATCGACGTCGCTGACGCCCCTGATGTGGACGTTCAGGGGGACAGAGCCTTGGAGCCGGAATTCTACACTCCAACCGGCAGTGTGAAGCTTCTCGTCCAGCTGCTTTCCGACACGCTCTGCTGTTTCGATGCTGATCCTGGTGTATTCGGGTCCGACCTCTTCCATGGCGCCAAGCGCATACCGAGTATACGGCTGGCTCGCCGCTCTGGTCTGCCATTTCTCGTCGCCGAAGCTTTTAGTGACAATGGCTGACTGGGCAGCCTCACTCAGGCGACCCAGCCGGTCGGTCCCGCGTCGGCGCGTCTTCAATTGGGCAAGGCGTTTGTTGATATCAGTGGCCATGATTAAAGCCTCGTGAGGTTCATCTGGCCGAACGTATAGCGGCCATATCCGTTGAAATATTCGCCCTTCCCGGACCGTAGATCCTTGGCGAACGTAATCTCCGCTGAGCCGCGGTGACTCTTCAGCTCGGTCTCGCCAATGTTCGGATCGTTCTTGTAGCCATAGAAGAGCCGGTAGCCGTCGGCCTCGTCATAAATGAGCGCTGCGCTGGTGCTGTTCGATCCGGACTGCGCAGTCTTCAGGCGGACGCGGATTCGGTCCCAACTCTGGACGATCGTTATCTTAGCTTTCCATTGGAAGCCGGGCGTGCCATCGGGATTGAGTGTCTGACCATCGCAATCCCAATCGCCCGAAAGATTGGGAACTTTGAGGACCTTGGAGAGCAGGCCCCACCGCCAGGCAAAACGGTCAAGGATCCAATAGAGTACGATGAAAACGGTGCCGGCGCCGAGCAACGAAAGCACCGATGGCGGCACGTTGGGGGAGACGCCGAATGTTTTGGCGAGATCGACCGCCCACAGGAAAACAAAAACGACTCCCGCAGAGACAATGCTCGAGATGACGCCTAGGTAATGCCCAATGCGCGCACGGTTCACGCCGCCGAGCACGGTATATTCATGTTCAAGCATGGAGGCCCTCAAGTGACTGGAGGGCGACGGCCGGAGCCGCCGCCCCAGACCTTACCTAGTCTTCGTAGGGTCGGTCAGCCGGTACTTCTGACCCGACTCCAAGGGAGGGGGCAGAGGCTCGCCCTTGGTCACGGTACGTTCAATACCCGTACCGCCACCGCGGGGCCCGGTGATCTCGTACTGCCCCGACGTGGGGGCCTTTTCACCAGGCTTGTAGAGGTCGTCATTAGACATGGGAGGATGTCCAGGTGGTTGCCAATAGTACCATCTGGCACTAGATACCGACCTGCTGAGGGTTCGGACTAGCGGTCTGAAGGCGTCCTACGGCACCACACAGACCGCAGTTCACAATCCAACGATGGCAGGTGACGGAGACGTCACCTGCCATTTGTTTAGGCATATTTGAAATTAGATGTAAATACCGATCCGGCGTGCCAACACTAAAAATACCGAATATTTTCAGTCTGTCAACAGCAATCGCGTCGGGGGCGTTGGCGTAAATTGTCGCAGCGGCCGGATATATTCCAGGCGCTGGCGGTCCAGGCAAAAGTGGGAAGCGAATTGTTTGAAATCAAGACGGCGATGCGTCAAAAATTGACGTAACGGCAAGCATCGTAAGGGCCAAGAACTAGGTCGCCCAAAGCTTCCGAATGATTTAGGCCAGGGCTTCAAGTTCGGCCGCAAGCCCAAGCTCTCACAGCAACAGCGGCGAGAGGCGTTGGCGCGGCTGGCGGCCGGGGAGGCGAGGGGTGAGGTCGCCCATAGCTACAATGTCAGCAACAGCACGATTTCGCGGCTGCATCCGTAGCGTTCACGGGCGGCAGCCGAGCCGTCCAGGCCGGAAAGAGGACGTGTTTATTTGCGTCGCACCGAGCTTCCCAGGGCGTTAGTCCCTATGAAGGCATTCGTCGCTAGTCCGACGTCAGCGGCGGAGGATTCAACGCTCCAAAATCCCAGCCCGCAATGAATACACTGCATATCATTCCGGGACTCACGGAGACGTTGGGCTACCCGCGCCCGATCATGTTCGGTCTGGCTCTGAGCGTTGCGACGGCGCTCCAACTAGGCCGCGATTTCCCCCGCGGTAAAGGATGTTCCAGGCTTCTTCATACCTTAGCCTTTCGCCAACCGGCCCACCATGCTTGCCATTCGGAGCAGAACCATCGCTCCCCACGCGCTGGGTTTATCCGCGTGGCCAAATAATATTCCTGGCCTGGCATGTGATAAATATGCTCGCCGCGCTCGTTGATGTTCCCCTTGATGTCGCAACCAACCTTGCGCACCGTGACGTCGCTCGAGGCACCATACGAGTGAACGGCTGGGGCCGCGGCCGGCTGTCAGCCGCGACATAGGCGGCTGACGAGATCCCAAGCAGCGCAAGAACGATTGCAAGGCGAGCTTTGAGAAGCGTGCGCCACCATGGTGTTCGCCGTTTGCGCCATGGCTGAACCGCATTCCCCATCGCCATCTCTCCCCTAAGGGAGGATGCGTCTGTCAAAGCAAAAAGTCCAGAAGTCGCGAGCAAGCGGGGAGGCTAGATTTTCACCCCGGCGTTTTGTCGGCTGGCTTGCGGCCGAGACCAGCGGACTTCGCAATGACGGACCGGCGAGCGGCATAATTGGGCGCCACCATCGGGTAGTCAGGGCCAAGTCCCCATTTTGCTCTATAACCCTCGGGTGTCAGGCCGTATTGGCCTCGGAGATGCCGTTTAAGAGACTTGAATCTTTTTCCATCCTCTAAGCAGATGATATGGTCGGGGAACACGGACCGCTTGCGATTGACCGCCGGAACGAGCTCAGATTCTGATGGAGCAGGCGGTTGTACAATCCCCCTCAACGCAGAATTGACACTTGCGATCAAGTCCGGAAGATCGGCAACAGGGGTCGCATTCTTCTGGACGTAGGCCGCGACAATATCTGCCGTAAGAGCCAACAAATCCACGCCGGCCTGTTGAGTATTATCCTCATCCACGCCGGCCTGTTGAGTATTGTCCTCATCCACACCGGCCTGATGAGTATTGTCTTCATCCACGCTGGCCTGTTGAGTATTGACCTCATCCACGCTTGTCTTTTCGGTATTGTCATCAGTCATAAATATACTCCCTGCTTTTCACCAGCCTTCCTGACCTGCCACTGAATTTTCATCCGGCTGCAGTTAGAGCCTCGGCGGGTTTTATGCCGTATGGCGCGGGTTGAGCAACGGGTGATCGGCGGAGCTGGTCGGGGTTGCGCAGCCGATCGTCCGTTGCGGTGAGATTGGCGGCATAGGCCGCAGGCGTGATGTATCCGAGCGCCGAATGTGGGCGCGATCGGTTGTAGTCGTCTGCCCATTCGGCGATGGTTGTTCGGGCATGGTCGAGGCCGAAGAACAGGGTTTCGTTCAGCAACTCGTCCCGCATCCGCCCGTTGAAGCTTTCGCAGAAGCCGTTCTGCATCGGCTTGCCCGGCGCGATGAAGTGCCATTCCACCTGATGATCCTTCGACCAGGCGAGGATCGCGTTCGAGGTGAACTCGGTGCCGTAGCACCTACGGAATGACGGAGCGGCGGCGACCGGGAGAGCGGTGCGCGCAGCTTTTCGCTGCAGGC
>NZ_JHQS01000121.1 GCF_014843845.1 Mesorhizobium amorphae
ATCGAATCTGGAAGCCTATGAATCATGCCTCAACGCAAATTTGAATCCTGAATGTCGATTGGACCTAATGCCTTACCTCGAAACCCTATTTTCCGTGACCATGACCACGACGGTTGAAGAGCTTGCGGAGCTGGCCCGGAGGGCCGAGGTGAATGTGGTTCTTGTCCCCCCAGCCATGACCCGGGCGTGATCCACCCGATTTGGCAATCGCTTTGGAGTTCAAGCTTGTGCCGAGCAAAAGTGTTATGGCCGGCGGCGTCACCGCAGCAAAACGCCCTGCCTTCTTGAGAAAGTCCCGGCGCGCTTGAGCTTCTGAGACCAGGCTCTCCTGCGTCCGTTCCGATTGCCCTTTACTTTCGGGTACCATGTCATAACCCCGTATTTTGACGAATTTACTTTAGGAATTCCAGAATAGAGGCACAAGCTCTCCAAAAGGCTTAGATTTTCGTGCGAGCCTCCAGGAGCGTGCGAGCGATGCGGCGCGCGAGATCAAACGGACCAAGTCGCGCCAGACCGTCGGCACGCGAAAGCCGCCATGCGCCCCACGCCAGATTGCCGGCCAGGCGCAAGGGCGCGCCAATGATGGGGTGTGTCGCCGTGAAGATGCGCCTCCAGTGCTGAAAACGGACCATCGGGCGCTGCGCACACTTTGCCGGAATCCCGGTCCCGAAGAAATGGTGCAAGGCCAGGAGCTGGGTATCGAGCGCATTGCGGGCGCTTTGATCCGACACCGATGCCTGCAGTGCCGTCCAATCCACGTGATCGCTTTCCGCCAATCGTGCCAGATCGTGAAGGTGCCTGAGATCAATCCTTCCGCGCCAGTAATCCCCCTCCTTGAGAAGGTCGTGCACGATCCAGTGCAAGGCCCGCGACTGCGCGGGAGGAATTTCCACCCGAAGACCGTCTCGCTGGAAGGGCTTGGGGCGTTCAAGGTGGTTTGGTCGGCTCGGCCGAAGCTCCAGCATTCCAGCATCTTGCTGGCGGGTCGCGCCTCGATCGCCCGGAACCTGGACATATCCTAGCTCTTCAAGGCAGGCTTGCGCGGCTGCCTCTTCGGCCGGCGCCACAGCCAGATCGAGATCACTGGTCATCCTGCTGGGAACCTGTCCGGCCGGGGATAGAAACAGGGGAACCGCTCCCTTGAGCAGGACCGGAACGATGTCACGGCGGTTGAGGGCAGCAACGGCTTCACTCAGTTGGGTTCGCAGGCGCAGGTTCCGTTCCCGATTGCAGTCGTGAACAAACTCCAGGTATTCGCGCACATCCTGCGGCAGCCGATGGATTTGGCCGGCACGGGCGAGGGACGAGAACAGGTCGGGTGTGAGCAGAGTGTGATTTGCCAGCGCAATCACTGCCTGCCAGTCGGCCCTGTCGGCCGGACAACCGCGAAGCCCGGCGATCAATGCCTCAAGTGCGTTGCCCCTGCGCATCATCGGCAGGCTTTCGTGATCAGCTCGACTGCATCATCGAGCCTCGAATAGGTCAGGCAATAGGTCTGCGCCGATCCGATGATCTGGGTCAGCACGTCGAACGCCGTGCCGCTTAAATCCCCGCCGGGCGAAAAGGCGCCGTTGAGCAAACCACGCAATGCGCTGGCTGGGTCGATCGGCGCGAGGCAAGCCTTCGAGTCGCGGCCTCGCCGGAGCAGCACCACGCAGCCGATGGGTGGAGGAGAAGCTGGTACCGGGACGAACTCCCTGGGTACGGCAAAGCGCACACGTCTGCGGTCCGGGCGACGAAAGACTGGAGCAGCGCCGAGATCGGGGCAGTATTCGGCCAGGAGGGGCCAAGCTCCGGCCTTGACCGCGGGAGCGAACGGGAGACCCACGCCATGGCCCTTTGAGTCAAGCAGCGTCACATCGTCAGCGGCGAAGCCGAACCCCGCATGGACCAACGCCATGGTCAGCGTTGTCTTGCCCGCGCCCGGATTGCCACAAAGAAGCACGATACGTTCATTTCGGAGAAGCGCAGCCGCATGGACAGCAAGTTCATAGGCGCCGTGATCGAGAACCTCGGTCAGCAGTTGCCCTTTCAGCATAACGGGAAGTTCGTCGGGCGAGCAGGACAGGATCCAGTCGAGATTCCGAAACAGGTGAATCCGCCCCTGGCACTCGACGACCCGGAGCAGAACGTCGGCAGCCTCTCTTTCAACCTCGAGATGGCGAAATGCGGTGATCGCGGGGAAGGCGCGGGCTGCCGGATAGACGATGCGTACATAAAGACCCGCAACGCCGACCACCTGGCTTACATGCTCGCGGGCCGACGGTGGAGACAATGGCGCACAGGGCCGTATCAGGTCCAGCCGCTGCCAATCCTCGAGCGCCGCCTCGACATGCCTGTCTGCCTCACGCCTGTCGACGCCGCTCCGCGCAATCTCGAACGCGATGGCGTGCGGTGGCATGCCTTCTTCCAGAGAGCGCCAGATGTCGGCGGCAGTATCGTTGACGGCGAAAATGGCCTGCCGGCAGGAGCTGAACAGAATGTTTTGCCCACGGATGCGCGTCAGGCGCCCCTGGATCACGAACGCGGCCGCGCTGTAATCGGTGGCGCCTGGCGCCACGGTTCTGTCAACCGCCTGGTGCTGATTCATCGGGTGGTCGTCCTCTAGTCAACCAATGCGACGATCTGATCTGTCGCTGGGCAGGCGCATTCAATGGGCGAAGCGCCCTTTCGGCAGGAGTTCATTTCGCTCATTCGATTGTTTTGAAAGCTCAGGTCCATCCGGTCCCGGACCTGAAGGCTTGGCAGCGGCGTGCCGGTCTCGGCCTGACGACGACCGGGAAAACCGGACCAGCAAGTCTGCGATCGTCGATGCCAGGCTCGCAGCGCCGCGCATCCCAGCTGCGGGTGGTCTCGCCAATTCGGCGAACGCCTCGGAATCACGCGCCAGCCGCCAGCGCAACCAGAGCCCGGTGGCAAGCGAAGTCAGAATGGAAGCCAGCACCAGCGCGGTGAACATGCGCTCGTCGATGATGCCGGCGGCGTACGCCACGCTCGCCAGCACGATGCCGGGTCCGCCACGCGTGTTCATGGCGACGCCGTAGTCGAAAGCCCTGGCCCAGTCGGTACCCGCAGCTTTGGCGGCAATGGTGCAGCTCACCAGCTTGATGGCCGTGCTGGCGACGATGAAGAAGAGCGTGAGCGGGCCGTCGAATTGATGCGCCAGATCGAGCCGCAAGCCGACCAGCGCGAAGTAGATCGGCACGAAAAACCATATCGAGATGTCGGCGATATGTTGTTTCACCGGAGCAAGATGCCGCGAGGGAAAACGCGCCATCACGAGCCCCGCCAGAAGCGCGGCGAAGATGACATTCACTTTCAAGAGGCTCGCGGCCGCGACGAAGACCAGGCACAGCAGCATGGTGTAGCCGGTGAGAGACGCTTCGCTGAACTTGCCGAAGACGCTTCGACGAATCGCACGTGCCGCTGCCGGAGCGAAAAACAGCGAGACGATCACGAAGGCGAGGTTGACGGCGATCACACGCCCGATGCCGCCCGCGTCGGCGGCGTCACCGTTCTGCACCGCCGTGGCGATGGCAAGCATGCTCCAGAGGATGAGATCCTGGATGGTCGCGGCGCCGATGATGTTGCGCGCGAAGGAGCTGTTCATCAGGCCAAGATCGAGGAAGATGCGCGAGATGACCGGGATCGACGTGACGCCCACGGCGATACCCATCACAAGCTTGAACGCAAGGTCATCGCCCGCCTGTGCGTCCGCAAACAGCGGCGCGCCCGCATAGCCACACGCGAACGGAACCACGAGCGCGCCGATCACCAGCGCCGGTATGATGCGGCCCGATCCTTCCATGCCTTCCGCCTGCATCTTGAAGCCGGCGGTGAACATCAGCAGCACCAGGCCCAGCCAGTAGAAGGCGGAGAGCAAGGCACCCTGCGCGGGGAACCCGGCAAACAGCCATTTGTGCGCTTCGGACGAGACAAGCCCCAGCACGGACGGGCCGAGCACAATTCCGCCGGCGATTTCGCCAATCACGCGCGGCAGCTTCAGTCGCTCGAACACAAGGCCGCCGCCCAATGCGCCGATGAGCAGCAGAACCAGGGAAAGAAAGAAACGCGCGAGTTCGGAATCGTTCATGCCGCCGCCTCAGTTGCCGACGCGCTCAGAGGATGAAGATGGGATGCCGCCGGCCGGCACACCGGGGTCAGTTCCAGACATACGAGGCAACGATCCGCGCAGCGAGTTCGTCCACGGAATGCGTCTCGGTATCGAGAACGAGATCCGGGCTGTCTGGCGGCCGATATTCACTGTTGTAGCCGATCAGGGTATCGATCTCTCCGCTAATTGCCTTGCGATACAGGCCCTTCGGATCCCGTTGCGCACAGGTCTCGACGGAGCAGGCGACGTAGCCGATCGTCAGGTTTCTGACATTTTCGCGAACATGTTCGCGAGCATCTTGCCCTGCGGTCAGCGCGGCGACCACGACGTGCAGGCCGGCATCGGCCGCCTTGTTGGCCAGATGCACCAACACCGAGACCACGCGCAACCGGCTGTCTGTGCCAAACCCAAGATCGGCTCCGAAGAACCCGCGGACCTCGTCGCCGTCAAAGAGAATGACCGGAACCCCGAGCCCTCGCAAATCCGCAACGACGCGCATCGCCAGCGTCGTCTTGCCGGCGGAGGTTGGTCCGAGCAGCCATAGCACCGTTCCCGGTTCAGGATATTCGCGGTCCTGCCGCGGCAGCCCGAAATGCTTCACTCCGTTGGCCATCATTCCCATCCTATTCCTGGAACAGCGCGTGTTTCATCATCACCTCGGCGCGCACCACCTCCTGCACCTCGGATCGCATCATCCAGTTCGGCAGCGCTTCTCCCGCCCGCAAGGCGCGTCGAATCTCCGAGCCGCTGATGGGCGTCGCGGCCTTGCAAGCGTTCAGGTCGACATAGCTCTCGGACTGGCTGTCGTAGCCGATGGCATCGAAGAAGATCGGCTCTATGCCTATGTCGCCCAGTTCATCAAACAGCTCCCTGCTCTCGTTGGCGCCGTAGAAACCGCCGACACCCGAGTGATCCCGTCCGATGATGAAATGGCTGCAGCCCATGTTCTTGCGGCAAAGGGCGGTGAAAACCGCCTCGCGAGGACCGGCAAATCGCGGGTAGGTGATGAAGCTTGCGAGCACCACCTTGCCCGGCGGGTAAATGCCGTAGTCGAGCATGGCCTGGTAGCCGTCGAGGACAAGATGCGGCATAAAATCGCCGCGCTTGGCATTTCCGACCACGGGATTGATCAACAGACCGTCCGCGTAGGTGCGCTCCAGGGCAGCCATCTGGATCACTTCGTGGACACGATGGACCAGGTTGCGGCTGTGGAAGGCCACCACCCGGGTCCAGCCCTTGTGCGCAAAGACCGTGCGCAGTTGGGCCGGCGTCAGGTCGTAGCGCCGGTACGGCGAAGGCAGCGGCTGGATGAGGGTGATGCCGCCGGCGAGGAAATGTCCGCCGCGCGCAAGCACGCGGGCGACACCTGGATGCTCGCGCGAGTCCGTGCCGAACCATTTGCGCGCGAGCAGCTCCGGATCGAATTCGTAGGTTTCGGAGATGTCGAGAACGGAGTGCGACAATCCGCTTTTGCTGCAAAGCAGAACGCGGTCACCATTCGAAAATCGGCTTGCGGTTTCTTTGGGAACAGCCAGCACAACCGGCATCGTCCAGGCCAATCCCGAGGGAAGCCGGTTGTGTTCAAGTACGCTTTCCAGGCACCCTTTGTCCATGAAGCCGCACAGCGGCGAGAAGGTGCCGCGGGCGATCTGCTCGACGTCGGTCAAGTCCTCATCTGCGACCGTGACCGTCGGCAAGTCATTGATATCCAGATCTTCCGCCGGTCCCAGCGTCCGAATGACCAGGCGCCCGCCATGAGGCTCGACACCGGCGTGCAGCGATGACGGACGCACTCGGATGGCGTGGGCGCCGCCGGCCATATTCCGCCGGAATTGTTCGGCGACTTTGACGACCATCCTGGCACAGGCTACCGGATATTGACCGATGGCTGTTTCCGCCGCCAGGACGAGGCCGTCGGCGCCGTCCGCCAATGTATTGTAGACGTCGTTGACCTCGGCGCGAGTCGGCGTTGGCGCGCTCGTCATCGACTCCAGCAGGTTCGTTGCGACATAGACCTTCGCGCCATGCGCCTTCGCATTTCGGATGATCATCTTCTGAACTGCGGGGATCTGCTCGATCGGGACTTCCCGGGACAGGTCGCCGCGGTCAATCAGGATTGCGTCTGACTTCTCGGCTATGGCTGCGAGATTGCGTAAGCCACTCAGGCATTCGATCTTGGAGATGATGATCGCGCCGGGCCCGGCCTTGGCCCGGATGCCATCGACGTCCGAAGCGCGATGCGCAAAGGAAAGCGCGAAATGGCGTATCCCCATCCGGCGGCCGATCGCGATGGCGGCCACATCCTTTTCGGTCAGGGGCGGCATATCGAGCGTGCGCTGCACCGTTACTGCCTTGTTCTGACCGAGCTCCCCACCGTTCAGGACCCTCAGGATCACTGCCTCGTTGTCCTTCTCCACGACCTGGGTCAGGACAGCGTTGAAATCGATGCTGATGAAATCGCCGACTTGAAGTTTGTTGACGATGTATGCCGGGTAGAAGCTGATGCTGAACTGGTCGCCCGCCACCGGCCGCGCACGGGCGGTCAGGAACCGGTTCTCATGCACCATGACCTTGCCTTCGACCAGCGGACCGGTGCGAACCTGCGCGCCTTCGGTATCGAGACAGATCGGAATGCGCGTCCGCTTCTGGATGAAGGTGATGATCCGCTCGAGGTCCTCAATCTTCGTGTGTGATAAATTGACGCGCAAAAGCGAAGTGCCGACCCGGTCCAACCAATGGATGACCTTGTCATTGAGCGACGCCGGACCCAGCGTGCACAGAAGCTCGACTTCCCTGGCTTTCATGGCTCCCCACCTTTGTCTTCACTGTTGCGCGATGCACTTGATGAAACGGTGAACCGGCCCGGACCAGGCACGCGGTTCTGCCGACTGTGCGCACGGTCTCACAGCACTTCGTCGGAAAACCGGGCCACGTCCTGATGCGCCGTGATCCACTGGAGATGAGCCTTGTCCCAGTGTGCGCGGGCGTCGCTGCCCGTCAGCACTCTGAAACCGGACGGCGGCAGCGGCAGCGCGGACGGGATTGGCTCGTCGGGCAGCCACAACAACAAATTGTCGCGGCTTTCGATGGTCTTTTTCCAGGTGCGTTCCAGGCGGCGAAATCCCCGCATGTTTGCCGAAGCCAGTGCAAGAATCGATCCCGCGATCCTCAGGCTGGGCGACATGTCGGAAGCCTTGACCGGTGCCTGATGTGTGATGTCACCCTTGGCCAGATAGGCGTGCATGCGGATCAGTGTCCCGTCGATCCGCACGATCTCCTGTGTCCCGTCGCGTTCGTTCGATGCGGGATCCAGACTGATCCCCGAGAAGCAACCGTCGAACAGGCAATCGTCGATGGTGCCACTGAGAAGATGGTCGTTTTCGACCGCATCATCCCTGATTTCGCTGAGCCAGCATCCTTTGAGCAGAAAACCATCGGCCCGCTCGGCGAAGCGAATGCCATCCCAGCAGCGGCGTGCACGGACGCCTTCTATCGTCGCATTGGTGCTTCCGTCCCTGACAAGTAGGGCCGCGCTGTTGCAGTAGGTGTCCTGCCAGTCCGACGTGAGCGGCACCTCGCCGTTGAAGCGCCCGCCGACAAAGTGGACGTTGGGGCAGTTGCGGATGACAAGTGGATAGCGATTGACCGGCAGCGCCCCCGCATCGCAGCCCATGATCGCACTTGGGTCGCTGTTTCTGCTATTGCCGACTGTGAAGGACGCATTCCGCGCGTCGACTGTTGCTCCGGCCTGCAGGTCCCGAACTGACTGTTGTTCGTAGCCGTACTCACCTCTCAGCACCACCTGCGTACCGCTGCGACCCGACTGGAGAGGCGCCTGCCCGCCTTCTGCCTTGGACGACGGCGGCAACAGGGCCAATATGGGCGACATGCCGGCAAGGCTCATGAACGAACGGCGGTCCATCCTCCTGCTCATTGGCCAGCCGAACCGCATAGCCGATGCCTGTCGAGGCAGGCCAAAAGCACGACCTCAAGTGCCCTTTCTGCCACGTCTTCGGGCGAGGCCAACCTGTCCACGTCGACTGCCGCCAATACGTGATCTTCCGTCCGCATTCCCGTCTCGAGAACGGCCGCCATCTCGCGGCAGGCACGGTCGGCCGACGACCAGAGATCGAGGTCGCGATCGGGAGACGTCCTCTGCATCCGCGAAGTCCGGTCGCCCCTCGTCAGGAGCCGATCGCGTGCAACGCCGGCCTCACCGCGCAGATGGACAAAAACCATGTCATGCACGCCAATGGCGGACAGGATATCGAGCCATTTCTCGGATGTTGCCCGATGCTTGCTCTTCAGCAAGATGGACCAGAACCCCTGCAGCAGTCCCTGATCCATGATGATGATGGTATTTTTTCTTGGCCTCTCGTTCTCGACATAGGCAACCAGAACCGAAAAGTTCCAGATGACCTTGGCTGCGTCGATGATCGATGATTGCCCGCTTTCGAAGACAAAGCGTGCAATTCGCACAACCAACGAGCGAAACTCACGATTCATGAGTCTTGGAGCGACAATGCCGATCCTGTAGATCTGCCGGCGGATGAATGTTCTTGTCCCCCAGGCTATTTGCACCTCACCTATCAGCGGACCGCACCGTCGCAGGCTGTTTGCCAGCAGGCTGGAGGCGGTTGTCTTTCCAATCCCGGGGAGACCAAAGAATTCCACAAATCGAATGTCTGTCTGAAGCGCGCGTGCTTCAGCGCTTGGCGGGAGGCTTGCCGCCAGGTCACGAACCGTGTGCGAAGTCATTTGGATTCAGCCGGTGAAGTTGACTCTTGGAAGGTCGACGAAACAGGGAAAAAAGGCCCCCGCTCTTCTGTTCCTCAGCGTTCGAATAGCTGCGGCGCAGTGGTGGCGTAGAGCTTTGTATGCCCGTCAGAGCCGGCCTGCAGCGATCGTTGCATTCCGCGATAGGCCATGAGCAGCGCCAAGGGCAGCCAGAAGAAGGGCGCGGTTGATGGGCCGAAGGAATCGCTCATCTGGTTTGCGGCGAGGTAATTCCACACCGAAACCGATGAACCGAGCACCATCACATTCGCTTCCGTCGCGCCCTCACTCCTGTCATTGCCGAACAGTGTGGAAAGAACGGCGGTGACCAGATATCCCGCGACCAGCAGGGCGATGACCGCTACCAGCGCGACGCCGGGCACCCCGAGCGTTCTGAAGTAATCGATGAACAGATTGTGGCTATGAGGAGCAATGTCGCCCACCGGCTGCCCTGCCCCGACCCCGATGAAGGGATGCGTCATGCCGAGATCGATGGACATCGACCACAATCGCTGCCGCGATACGATTGAATGCGCTTCACCTCCGGAGAGTTGAACCGACAGCAGCTTGTAAGCCCGTGGATTGAGGGACTGCAATGTGACCAGACACACCTGGATCAACACGGGAGCCGCAACCACGCCGAGGATAACCGATATCGGCCTCTGCTTTCGCATCACCAGATAGATACTGTATAGGCCGAAGAAAATTCCGAGACCGACAACGCCGACAACGAAATTTGTCTTTGAACCTGATTTCACCAGGCCCAGCAGCACCGCCGCAAGACAGCCCAGCAGGAGAATCCGGTGCCTGCGAGCAGTGACCAGCCGCGCGGCGATCAACGGCAGCCCCGCCGACAGCGCAATTCCCAACTGGTTCGAGTGCTTGAAATATCCTTCAGCCCGGTCGGCGAACTTGGCGTCGCCCAGGCCGATCGTCACAAGGCACGACGTTGCGACGCTCATGATGATCATCGCCATCACAAGTCTGTCGACCGCCTCAAAACCCTTGGGTCTGGTAGAGATCGCTGCAACCGCCGGGATAGTGGCAAATCCGAATATCTGCGCGAAAACTGCGCGCATTGTCCGGAGCGGACTGTCTGCATAGAGCATCGATAGAAGGGAAAGAACGATGATGACGGCAGATGTCGTCAGCACGGCAGCCGCCAGGGCCGCTTCGGTCCGATGAAGTCGCCGTGCCGTTTCGCCATAGCAGACGACGCTTACCAGAGCGCAGAACAGAGCCAGCAGGAAGGAAAGCGACCCATCGGTTCCGGCAATCCGCGTGGCGCCAGGAAACCAGATCGACACGATAAGCAACAGAACGGATGCCTGCAGCATGGGATGTTGGTCTGCGGAATGTCGCACCGAAAGCGCTACTTCCTGCGTTTTTTGGTGGTCCATGAGAGGGGTCGTCCGTGGCTCGGCATTCGCTCGAGTAAAACAATTCAAGGCATGCTGCCGCACTGCGGGTGAATACTCCGCATATCTTCAGCAGGCAGCGTAGGCTCAGCCGACAGCCAAGGAAATGAGCGAAAGGGTGACATTGGTGCAAGGTGACCTACGCCTTTTGTGCAAGGGACGGAGGCGCGGTTTCCCGAGGCCTTTATTGCCACGAGGAGGATTGCGTAGGGCAGCCCCAGGCGCGCACCACAGACGATAGGCGTGCACCGGATTGAATGTTGGTACGGCTTCGCAAAATGTGGGAGACTTTGCGCGCCACATTGGTTCTTCCGCGCTCATAGGAGATCGCCGTGCCTTGGAGCCTTGTCGCCGTCGGCGTGACTGGCATTTTGCTGGGATTTCGCTTTCGCGCACCTGCACTTATCGTTGTCACGGCCGTGACCGTCGTCATCAGCGCCGTGGCAAGCGGTACCGACGATCTGTTTGATCGGCAGCGCCTGCTTTGGATCCTGCTCCTCGTTGCCACGCTGCAGTGCGCCTATGTGCTCGGCCTCTTGCTCGGCGCCATATGGCGTCGTGGCGTGACCCATGAGCAATGACGGAGCGTGGCATGCGCAAGGCGCGCCACATGAAGCCGTTCAGACGACGACGCGCCTTCAATCAAGACGCATGGTCGAATCTCATCACGGCGAAGATCGTCCGTACGAGAATGACGACATCGGCCCATATCGACCAGTTTCGGATGTAGCGGCTGTCGATGGAGACGCGACTGGCATAGTCTACTGCGTCTCTGCCTGTCACTTGCCACAGGCCGGTCAGTCCTGGGCGGGCCTGCAAATACTCGGCCGCACAGGCGCCGTAGCGTTGCAGCTCGTCAGGAACGACCGGGCGCGGACCGACACAGCTCATTTCCCCGCGCAGCACGTTGATGAGTTGCGGCAGCTCGTCCAGGCTCGACTTCCTGAGGATGCGCCCCAGGAATGTGATGCGCGGGTCGTTCTTGAATTTCCAGTTCTGCTCCCACTCCTTGGCGGCTTCGGGGTTGTTCGCCAGATAGTCGGCCAGAACCTGCTGGGAGTTGGCCACCATGGTCCTGAACTTGTAGCAGGCGAAACGCTTGCCGTTGAAACCGACACGGGTGTGGGAAAATATCGCCGGCCCGCCATCGGTTACCCATATCAGAAGGGCAACGATCAGCATGACCGGAGCGGCCAGGACAAGCGCGACCAGAGCGACGGTCACGTCCATCATCCTTTTGCGCCGGCCTCCGAGTGGACGACGACTCCGACCGACGTGCAGGCCGGGTCTGCGGGGATTTATGTCCAATGCACTGATTGTCATGGGTTTCGCCCAGGAACGCTGTTTGAGTGCTGCAGCTTGAGTGCTGTTGCAACGCCCAACTTCACAGCGACGGATCATCCGCGACAAGAGCCGCAAAGGAGGTAGCCAGCTAACGGTTGCCGGTTACCCCCTTAGCCTTATCTCAAGGCAACCGATGTCATGCGGCGGTCAGCCCCGTGGAGGCAGCCAAGCCGTTGAGAGCCGTCTGCCGATGCAACACCCTGGGAGGCGCAGATGAAGCTTCAGGAGAGGCCAGAACCGCGTCGCACAGCCGGGCCTGGACTGTTGCCGCTGCGCGGACGCGGCCAGCGCAATATCGGTAGCCGGCCAGGCGCCGATGGCGCCTCCCTATTCGTTCGGACAGGTCCGTGCGTTGCAGCCATGACGGCGTTAAGTCTTCCGACCAAACGGCGTATCACCGGCATCCGATTGCCGTGGTAGCGGTTCGGGCAAATTCGGCCTTACTTGCAGGAATGACGCATTGAAACTGGATCCGTCATGAAGCGGTCGAGAGTGCCATCCTGATACAGGCCATCACTTTCCTCCGCAGACAGGAAACCTGGGGGACCGTGCTTGCAAATGCGCAGGCCGGCTAAGGTGGCCAGTGAACGCAATGCGTGAAGGCGTGCGCACCGCGCCCGGACGAAAGCCTGTGAAGCAGGGCTTCCTGCGTCAAAGGACGTTACCGGCCGATCTTGGCTATGGAGAGCGCGCAACGTGACGGACAGCTTCATGACCTCATCATTTGAGTTCCCCGCAAGGCCGGTCGCCCGCCATGTTCCCGATATCGACCACGCGGAAGCACTTGCCATCGTCCGCGAGCAAATAGCCTTGCTCGATCTCGATCTCTCCGGGCTCACCGTGGTCGTTGGCACCGCGACGGGATACCAGGCAGTAGCCGCGACAGCCGCTGCGCTGGCCGATGCCGGCCGTGTCATAGCGCTCGCCGGCGAATTCCAAAGACATTCGAGCCTGGCGACGGCCGCCGACGCCACCTTGGCATTTGCCAAGTACGCCAACGTCTCCGAGCGCGTCGAAGTGCTGAACCGCATCGACAGCCGCGGATGGCATGACGTCGATCTCCTCGCCAACGGTCTCCAGGTTGGGCCGATCCCGAGATCGCTCATCGAACTCCTGCCCCCTCATGCGGTGGTTTCGCTGATGGCCGAACCATGGGAGCTTCGGCCCGGCATTGTGGACTTCGACAGCTGTGACGACGCCGGCATCAAAGTCGCGGCTCCCAACCTCAACCATCCGGCCATTAACCTGCTGCCTGAGTTCGCACGGCTATGCTGCATCATGCTCGACGAGGCCGGCGTCGAGCATGCCGGCGCAACACTCGCCCTTGTCTGCGATACGCCCTGTGCACCATTCATCGAGCAGGCTCTGCGCGATCGTGGAGCGAGAGTAGGCGTTTTTGCGCACCCGTCGCTGCTGACCAACGGCAAATGGGATGTGATCGTTGCCGCGATGCGGCCCTCCGACAGACCACCAATGGATATCAAAAGCCTGGGCCGTATTTCCGAGACCTCGCGCCACGCCTTGCTGGTGCAGTTCAGCGGCGAGATCGACCGCTCGGCCGCCAGCTACTTCGGCCTGAGGGTGTGGCCGCCGAAGCGACCCGCCCGCGGTCAACTGGGCCTGCCGCTGGACGTGCTCGGAGCGGCGCCGGCAATCCGCAAGCTGACAGGCGGGCTGAAGGCCGCCGAAGCCGCATATCGTGGCGAAGCGCTGGGACGCGATAGCGTCGGATTTATCGTGAAGCCAAGGTCCGGGACGATCGAGCGGGGACGCGCTGGGACACGCGCCGGCGCACATCTGTTGCGCTAAGGCGATTCCAGGAAAGGTGCGTCGCGGTTTTCCGTCCGGAATCGCGTAAAGAGTTGGAGGGCCCGGAGGGAACCTCCGAGCATCAGGTCTGCGATCCGGACCTCAAGGATGACCGCCCCAAAATCGAGGCGACAATGTCCAGCGTCAGATCACCTGGGGCCGGTCTGGCAGGCCGGCCCAGTAGGCCTCAAAGCATCATCTCTCTGAGCTTGTAGGCTACCTCCGTGCGGTTCGTAGCCTTCAGCTTCTTCATGATGTTGCGGATGTGGACCTTGACGGTACTCTCGCAAAGGTTGAGCTCATAGGCGATTATCTTGTTCGCCTTGCCTTTTCTGAGCGCCTCCACGACAGCCGCTTCGCGCGTGGTGAACATGCCGGTGAGTGGACGGGCGCTGCTTGCGGTCGCGTGGATGATCTCCCGAAGCGCCAGCACGCAGCTGGCGGGTACGAAGATTCCTCCGGCGCGAGCGAGACCAGTGGCCTCGGCAGCAACCTTCACTGTCACACTTGTCGGAATGTAGCCTCGAGCACCACTTTCGAGCGCCGCGAGAATCTCGCCTGGCTCATCGGAATCCGCGACCACGATGACGGGCACGGCGCCGACCTCGGAAACGAAGTGCAAGAGCTCCGCCCGAACGCTCTGGTCGGTGACTCTTTTAGCTCCCAGGAGCACGAGGAAAGCTGATGGTTCGGCCGCGTCGGCGATGTTATGGAATTCGTCGAGCGATCCCACGGCACTGACCCGTAAACTAGGATTGTGTTCGACAAGGCCGCGAGCGAGGCATTCCCGCTCAAGTGCTCGCTTGTCGATGATTACGACAAGACCTTCGTTCGGGTGTCCGCCTTCAAGCCTAATCTTGCCGACACCACTGCTATCCGCCAGATGCCCATTATGTCCATTGTGTATTGCCACCCCCGTGGCACCATTCGAGAAATCGGGATTCTGAGAGTACACCATAGCCTTACTCCTGCTCTCCGTTGCCGATTTTAACTTTCTCTATATCCTCTCTTTTTCTTTGCCTTGCGCTCCACGCAAAGCTTCTCGTGCGTGTGAACCGATAAAGCCTCATCCACGGCATATCAGCCCTGCACGTTCACTGGGAGTAAATCTCAAGGAGTAGGCATAAACGCCGATCCAACGCTCGACGTACGGTGCCACCCGCCACGCTCCGTTTAGGTAGCCCAGCCCGACCTACCTAAATCCATACTAAGGGTGCTGTGGAAAACTCGCATTAATCCCGGTTAACAATTTGGTAATTATATCTTAGGTGACTAATGTAATCCGAAAGGATAACAACCTTACATTGCACCGTCGAGCGTCACACTAGGAAGCTGAACGCCCCGCCAATTGGCTCGCATCCCAACCACGGCAGTCGGCTTCTTTTGGCAAGCGGGGCAGCCTGGCTGGGAAGGCCGTCGAAAGCCCCGACCGTGACCACATGCGGCTAGCGGCCCCTCCAAAATGGGCGCGACAGCGCCCCTAGCCGGCACATCGCCTCGCACCGACGACTGTCGGTCACATGAAACCCGGAGGCAACGCAGACTTGTTCAGTCCTGCGCCCGGACCTGCGGGAGGGCGGCGGCGAGCGACCGGTCGAATGCATCGACCAGCGTATCGATCTGGGCCTCGGTGATGATCAGCGGCGGGCAGAAGGCGATCGCGTCGCCCATGTTGCGCGAGATGACGCCATTCTGCTGCAGCAATCCGTTGACCAGGGCGCCGAGCGCACCGGGCTTCCCCCACGGCGCCTTACCGGCCTTGTCGGCGACCAGCTCGACGGCGGCGATCAGGCCGACGCCGCGCACCTCGCCCACCAGCGGATGCGAAGCGAGCCTGCGCAACCGGGCCTGCAGGCGCGCACCGACCGCACGCGCATTGCCGACAAGGTCGCGCTCCTCGATCAGCTTGAGATTCTCCAGCGCCACGGCGGCGGCCACGGGATGGCCACCGCCCGTGAAGCCATGCCCGAACGTGCCGATGCGGTCGCTCTCGTCCGCAATCGGCTCGAACACCCTCTCATTGATGAGCAGGGCAGAAATCGGCAGGTATGACGACGAGATCTGCTTGGACAGCACCATGATGTCGGGCCTGATGCCGAAGGTCTGCGAGCCGAACATCTCGCCCGTCCGGCCAAAGCCGCAGATGACCTCGTCGGCCACGAGCAGAATGTCGTATTTCGACAGCACCGCCTGGATCTTTTCCCAGTAGCCGGCGGGTGGAACAATGACGCCGCCGGCGCCCATGATCGGCTCGCCGAAGAAGGCGGCAATGGTCTCCGGTCCCTCGGCAAGGATCAGCTTCTCGAGATCCACGGCAAGACGGCTCGAGAACTGTTCCTCGCTTTCGCCCGGCGCGGCCTCGCGCCAGTAATGCGGCGTCGATGTGTGGAGCACGTTGGCGATCGGCAGGTCGAATGACAGATGGTTGTTGGGCAGCCCGGTCAGGCTTGCCGCGGCAATCGTCACACCGTGATAGCCGCGTTTGCGGCTGATGATCTTCTTGCGTGCCGGATGGCCGAGCGCATTCGACCGGTACCAGATCATCTTCATGGCCGTGTCGTTGGCCTCGGAACCCGAATTGGTGAAATACGCCTTGCTCATCGGGACCGGCGCCATCTGGACCAGCCTTTCAGCCAGGTCGATCAGCGGCGAATGCGATTTCGAACCGAAGTCGTGATAATAGGGCAGCTTCGACATCTGCCTTGTGGCGGCGTCGACCAGGCGCTTTTCCGAAAAGCCGACGGCTACGCTCCACAGGCCCGCCATCGCTTCGATGTAGCGATTGCCGGCCACATCCTCGACATAGATGCCGTCGCCCTTCTCGATGACGAGCGGGCCCGATTCCTGATGCTTGCGGGCATTGGTATAGCCATGCAGATGATAGCGTATGTCACGGCCTTCAGGGGAATTGGGTCTGGTGTCCATGACGGCTCCTGTCTGCATGCGTACGGGGAACTGTCGCCTGCTCCACTTGGGATTGCGCAGTTTCCTTCTTGCATGTTCACAAACGAAAACGGCCCGCACAAGGCGGGCCGTTTTCGAAACTTGGTTGCGGGGACACGCAACCACCGATACCGACAATCACTGATCGTTTCGATTTGAGAATGCTAGGCCGCGCCATGTTGGGGAATTTCGTAGGCCCGGAGTATGACATCAAATAATTGATTTTATTATCTTTTTCGTGGGCACAAATCGAGAATCTCCTGTATCGTCCCGTATGGTTCCGCGGCTCAATAGCTCGGACCCCGATTCTCCAGCGAACCTGCTGGCGTCTGGCAGATGATGTCCCTGGCCTCGTCAGCTGCCGCGTGCCTCCCTAGCGCCAGTAGCTGACGCCGCTTGGCGCATCGGCGAATGTCCGATTGGGGCAAGCGGACAGACGGCTTCTGGCATCAGCAAGCGATTAGCGGATGTTCAAGTCGGCGCAGGGCCGGTGAGGAAGGGCATGATGTCCACGCCTTCTCCCGGGAAGACCGTGAAATGCGGGTGGTTCTCGAACAGGCGGGCGGCAGCATCGATGGTATCGGCCTCAACGACAATGTAGCCGCAGAAAGGGTTCACGGCGTCGGCGATGCCGTCCTTTGTAACGCGCGTCGTTCTGCCGACCATACCGCCGCGATCAGGGAAGAATGCGGCATTTCTCTCCTCCCAGTCCGCCCACTGCTGCAAGCCGACGGTATCAATCGCATCTTGCTCTGGCTTGGGCAGGCTGCGAAAGCGGGCGAGGTCTTCGGGCTTCATGGTGTAGACGGCAAGAAAGCGGGGCATGCGGCGGTCTTCGTGCTGGCAGAAGGCATGCCAGCCTAGGCTCTTGGGCGGCCGAAGTCACTGCGCATTACCACCCTCCAAGTGCCCGCCGCCTATTTGCGTCAGAAAGTCTGCTTCTTGTCTGAGCGGCCTCCAAGGGCGGTAGTAAACGATGGCCGCTTACAGGATGCGGAGGTGGTCAGCGTGATGACCGAGATGATGCGCATTGCAGCCCATCCGTTATGGAATGATCAAATGCCGCGCTCGATGCAGCCTCTTGATCACTCTTGCTGCTATTGTCCGGCTGGACCGAAACTGGCCCCAACAATCTCGTAAACGGGCCATGCCACAGCAACTCCGGTCAATGTATTGATGGGTCGAACGGTGACCTCAAACCCGCTGTCAAGTACTGCTCCATCAGTCTGCCAATTCGAGAGATCAAGCCGAATCGTTTGAACCTCATCCTGCGTGTCGCCGAACGCCGGGAGCAACGAGAAACGACCAACCGTAATAATTTCGCCGCCCGCAAAAGGTCTGATCTCGACCACGCCACCAACAGGCGCAGCGTGGGGCGCTGCTGCCAGCTGTCTAATCTGTAGCTCTAGCACCATGTCGCCGCATCCGCCGACAGTTTGGTTCGAGGGCGGCGCAACCATTATCGTCGTAGCTGGTGACCTCTCTTGCGTTAGTTGAGCGAGTGCCGGCGATGGAAGGCCCACTGCGGGGAGCAGGCCAACCAACATTCCTAGAGAATGCATCCTCAAGTTTCGCATCACTATGAAGTATGCAAGGAAAGATGTCTTTTAAAGGATGGTCGTCGTCATTGAGGTAACCTCAACCGCACTGCCTTCCACATCATCGGATTGGGCCGGCATAAGCTGCACGACTAGCTCCTTCCCGGTTAGATCACCGTTCCGTCTCACAGTCGCTAGGGTATCAGTAAGATCCACCTGCACCGTGACTTCCCCGTGGTCGTCATGTCCGGCAAAAAAGGCAATCGTTGTGACGTAATGCGGGTCCCCTGGGCCAATCGCTGGGCTTAGGTAGTCGCAGTTGAGAAAAATGTGAACCCGTCCACCTGGATCAGTTGGCGGGTGCTTAAAGTTAATGCGCGAGAATGAGACCACGCGCCTTGGTCCTGTCAGAACTACGGCAGACCCTGACTGCTCGTTTCCAAGGTCTCCTAGGAGTGTCTCTATCGGCTGCTGAGCAATGAAAGGAATCGATAAAGGCTGCGTTCTTGTGGCTATCCCACCCTGAGTAGATTTGGCAACGAGGATAGGTAGGCCATTTCCGGCGCCAACCCCAGAGCCTTGTAAGGCCACGAACCCGGATTGGTTCCCCAGGATCGAAGTGTCGAAGCTTTGCCAGGCCTCCACCCGTTGCAGAGTGATTTGCTCAGCGACGTCGGCGATCGTCAGCAATGGAGGGTAAGAGTAGCCCAAGCGTTCTGTGTTCAAGAGCTTCTGCACCCTTGCCGGCACGTCAGACGCCACAGCAGTAAAATCATTCGCGAATTCGAAGCCAAGGAATAGTTCATCTAGAGCAAAAGTTGGGTGTCTGGCTGTCCATAGCGACCAGATGCGATCCACGTTACAGTGGTGTAGCCAGAATATAGGGTCTAACGGCGAAAGCCCACTCACCATCACTCCCAACAAAATTCCGTGAACGTTGTTATGCGGTCCGAATTCGAGCTCGGTCGATGCGCCCGATTTTCGCTGCCAGGAGCTGTCCAAGCTGTTCTGGTTAAAAGGCCGAGAACTACCAAAGGCCTCGAAACCCTCGCTTGCCAGAATTCGCTCTAAAGTGGCCTCACCAAATGTCTCGATGGGCAGGCTTGCATTCTCCGGAAATCCAGGACGGTCCTCCCACAGAATGTTGCCAGAGTTGGCGCTCCCGCGGAACGGCTCGGGAAGTTGCCTGTCAATAAACCAGTCCCAGTAGGGCAACGCGAAATCTGCCTTCCCGGACAAATTACGACAGGCTCGCTCAAAAGCTGCGAGATAGGCACGATGCCACGGCAAAAAATACCAATTCCGGTGCGGGCAACGCTGCTGGTGGATCGATGCAAGTGAGGTCCAACTGAGCGGATCATCCGCTGGTTTGGCCTTCATTATGGCGACCGCCCGACCATAAGCCTCAAGATCAGCAGCAGCCTCAGGCTGGTTAACCGACCTGCGGGTCACAAGTCCTTGCGCAAGGGCCGTATCCAGCGGGACTAGCGAAGCTATCGCCAGTGCACCTCCGCCCGTAAGTAAATCGCGCCGCCGCATCGCGATCAGGACTTCGCAGGGCCAGGAACGACAACAGATGCCTTAGTTTGGGACGGTTCACCCTGCACTCCCGGCTTAAAGAATTCGAGCGTGGCAGTGCCGTCTACCGGCGCAGTCGCCGCCACGAACGAGAAGCTATAGGCGTTACCCCACCTGAGCGCATTTGCGTTGGGGTTTGCGTTGTGGTCTTCGGTGGACCAAACGAAGGCGTCCGCTTCCTGTTTAGGCGTCCATTCCACATTGCTCCAAGGTTCCCCACGCGTACTCGGTGCAGAAAACTCAGGGTTGTCCGCCTTACTGACGTCGTTAAGCAGAAGGCTACGAACTCCCCGGTCGCTATTCATGTTGTACAAAACATAATCGTAGCGATATGTCCCGTCGGGTAACGGGCTAGCTTTTGACGCCACGAACATCGTGGCATTGTGCCCCGACTCTTCAACAGCGATTTCGCTGAGCTTTGCACCTTCCCAGGCCGAGATCGCCGGTTGGCCCCGCTGTTCAGGGGCGACATAGCGGATGATGAATATCGGGGAGCCGTCATAGGGCGCGAATTCTTTGAACGTAACGTTGTTGCGGGCGTTACCAGCCTGCGCGTCGTCAGCGCTTACATATTGGGCTTCGATGAAATACCGCGCACCCGGTACGGAAAGCTCTTCCGGCGACACAACGATGACCTTTTCGGCATTCGAAATTGTCGGGCTGCCCGGAAGTGATTGCTGTGCTGTCGCGCCATCGAATACGCCGCTTGAGGGGTTGATCCTACCACGTGGTCCCAGACGCTCAGGATTTGCGTTAAGCGCTGCGGCGTAGAGATCAGAGCATCCCGGTCCAAGCTCATCACCCATGCCGGGCTGGCAGGTCGGCACTCCTTCAATATCAACGCAATCGTTGCGATTAGTTGCGAAGTACCCGTGCTTTACCCAAGAGGCCCCGAGTTGGGAAAAGCGTCCATCTTTGGCGCGATAAAGATTGACGGCAATAACCGGGTGTGCCGGGTCGGGAAGCTCGCGCCAGCTCAATGTCTGGTCACCTGCGTTGCAGGAATTCGTGCCCGTGGTGACGGCAAGCTCGCCAGTGCCAAGCCTTGCGAACTCTTGGCCACCCTCGATGAAACCAACGACGACGTCCGGCCCAGCAGCCACGGCCACATTGACCGTCAGCATCACGATCACGCTCGGTACAATAAATGCTATTCTTTTCAGGAGTCGCATAGAAATGCCCCACCCAGTTGGTCTGCGTGAAACGGCTAAAGCGCGCAACATAAAAATGCGCCGCGGCACTAATAGTATTGAGAACGCTGTTTTGATTAGGAAATACCGTCTATCGTCAGAATGATGACACTGGGCATAATTGCTTGTCAAGACTGAGAATGGCCTAGCAACGGAAATCCATTGACTCTCGCGGAAGAATAGCCAATGCTCGGATTAATGTCGACCGGCTGGATTTTGACAGGGGGGGCTCGATGAGGTCAGCGACTATTTCAGCTGCGCTCTGTGTGCTCTTGGGGAGTTCCGCAGCCTTTGGCGAGGGAATCGCTAATCTTGTCGTACCGCGCAAGGATTCCTTGCGCTCTATTGAACATTTCCTCGTACCACTAACCAAGCAGGCACCATCACCTCTACCGCAGATGGAAGCGCTGGGTTTAGACGCCTCTCTGGCCTGCCCTATGGATGAAGCGGCTTGGATAGATTGGCGAAATGCCTCGATTCCTCGTCTTCTCGCACCGAAGACCAATACCGCCGGCGTCCCTTTTCTTGATCTGCAGACGATGGTGCAGACTGCGGACGAACAGATGATCTTCCTTGGTCAATGCAGTCCAACAGGGACGCCGCAACCGCTCGCGAATTTTGTAGCCTTTGTGAAGAATTTAGGTGTAATGAATTACGCCGATCATCAGTTCGGATTTATGATTGATGATCTCACCTATGTGAATGCGGTTCGCGACAAAGTTGAGCTTCCACCCTTGCTGAAAAGCGAGGACTTCCTCAATGCGCTCCGGAACCCATCCACTTACGCTGTTGCCAAGCGTCTGATCGACGATCACAACTCCACACTGCCCGCAGATCAGCAATGGCGGGTGCTGCTTTACAAGTCCCGCTTCCTCGCCACGCCCGACCAGGCAAGCACCTTCGGACGGTTCTTTATCTATGTGCCCGATGGCCAACACGAAAAATGGATTCAGTTCGGCATCATTACTCCCGGCGAGACGGTTCGCGATATTAACAATGTCTCCATAGTATCAGTTGGTCCCCCAGACCCACAGGGTAGGCGCCCAAGCGCTATCATCGATCACTGGCGCACCTACAATCAGGACGGCAGCATTAGTCTTGGCACCCGCTACGAAACGGTGGGGGCCACCGAGAACTGCGCGATGTGTCACAAGACCTCGCCGCTCGGTATTCATCCAGCCGAGGAGTACCTCCTCAACGATAAGGGGCAGCTGGTAACCAATACGATCAATCCCGGCGAGGTTCCGGAGTGGCTTAATGATAAGATCGAAGAATACGGATCACCCTTCTTCGGTGACTGGCTGGACGTCAACAACTACGGACCATCGCTTGGTCCGAGGCGCGACCGCACCCTGGAGTCACTCAGACTCTGCTCTGCTCCTGAAGTCTTGTCCGATGAATCGCTGAACAAGGTGAAGCGGGCAATGCGTTGCGAATCTTGTCATAGTGACGCAGTCTTAGGACCGATCAATTTTCCACAACCCATTCGGGTACAGGGCTTCAATGCCAACCAGGTGGCTACCTTCATAGCTGAAGGCTGGATGCCTCCGAATGTAGGCGCCATGCTCTCGGTACCTGAACGTAACGGCCTACTAAGCTGTCTGCGTCAGGAGTATCACGATCTGCAGTCGATGACCGGCCTCTTGGTCGATTGGCTAAAGCAGGTTGAAACTCCGTGACTTGACGCCTGCGCGACCAAATTTCAAATCACCTGCCCCGTAGGAACCCCCATGCCATATGAAGTTGGCGTCCGCGGTTGGCTGCCGCCGAGAAGTCCCTCGACGACAGCCACAACCTTGGGAGGCTTACTGTAAGATACGAACGCTTTCCTAATTCACCGGATGTCGGCATGGCGCCGATACCGTTGAAAAAGTCCGGGTCGCGGCTGCAAATGGCATTTGCGTAGAATGGTGTTTCCTCATCCATGTGATACGCTGGGGTGGAAAGGAATTCTATTATCGGTGGCGACATTGCGGTGCGGCGGACTTTTTCAACAATATCCGCCAGGAACTGTCCTCGCCAGAACGATCTCTAAATGTCGTGTTTTGGCCGAATACGGACGGGCCGCTTCTGGTCAAATTGAGAGCATAGCAGCCGTTGCGTTGCCAGATCCCTCGCAGGTGTCGCCCCGAATCGTAGGTAGCATGTCTAAAAGCCGCCGTTCGTCAGATCGAGCTTTTTGGGCAAAGACCCCGGCTCACCAGGTGAAGTGCGCATTCGAACGTCGAGTGTTGGCGCTAGCCGTCCCGCTCCGTTGCCCCGATCACGGCCTCGTGCTCGGGAAGGTAGAAAGCCGGATCGTAAGCCTCGTCCTTCGGCCAATATCCGTATCCTCTTAGCCGGACGATGCGGTCATCGCGGTACAGCATCGTGCCAAGCACCACTTCGGGATCCTTGCCCTCGATCCTGACGCCGCTTGCAGACAGCTTCTCGAGCAGCTCACGGCGGGCAAGCGGCCGGCCGAACGAACGTATTATCGCCAATGCGCGATCGGCAACCTCGCGCCGGTCGGGATTCTTCGGCCGCGTGGCTGAAACGGTGCCGCCGTCTGCCATCTCCTGCCAGGTCGCGACGAATTTCTCAGCCCGGCGAAGCGCAGCGGCATCGACGCGGATTTGCTCCTTCAGGATGGCGATCGAAGCCTCCGCCGCCGCGATCGCAGCGCGCAGCTCCTCGACCCGCTGCGTCGCGTTCGTCAGGGCATTATCTCGCTTCTCGCCCATCCAATCCGTGCCACCCGGTTAGATACATCTCTCTTGTATCTTAGAAAAAACCAAGATACAACCAGTCGACCGGCATCGACTCCGCCGGTCCGACCGGGGTGGGCCCGGCCGGGTGGCTTGAAAGGAAGTTTCACACGCAGCGGGAGCGCCTGATCCCGCAGACTGGAGCGCCCGGGATGATTGTCCCCGTTGGCGTCGAGGACTGGCGGCTGCCCCCGTCAGCTCCGACGCGCTGGCTCTTGTTATAGGAGCGGCGTCCCGCGCGGCCTTCTGGCCGCGCGGAGCGCTCCATAGCACCGTTCGCGGGCCGTGTCAGCCACCGCGGTGTTTTTCGGACGAGCGTTTTTTGGCTTTGGGAGACTGGCCGGCGTGAACGATGACCAATGGGTTGACGCGATGAACGCGATTTCCGAGGTGGTAATGAACCGCCCGGCGCCCATTCGCGCCTTCGACCAGATCTACATGCGAGCCGGCGACATGGTTCGCCAAGCCCTGCGCGTGGCCGAATGGGCGAGCGGCTCGTCCCTTGCCTTCATCGGTGACGGCGACGGCATCGCCCTGTCGGTCGCCATGCTTTGCAAGCTCGGCATCGTCACGGCCGGCCCCGCGCGCATCAAGGTGTTTGATTTCGACGAGCGCATCGTCAACTCGGTTCGCCGCCTTGCTAACAAGACCCGGCTCCCCAACGTCGAGGCGTCCTTGTACAACTGCCTGAAGCCGTTTCCCGAAAAAGGCGCGTTTGAAAAGTTCTACACCAACCCGCCCTGGGGCGAGAGTAACAAGGGCAACAGCGTAGTCGTCTTCGCGCGCCGCGGCATCGAGGCCATCAACTACGTTGGCGAAGGCATGATCGTGATCGCAGACGACCCCGAGCTCGAATGGCCTCGCAAGGTCCTGCAGAAGGTCCAGGCCTACGCTATCGGCCGCGGCTTCTATGTCGCCTCCATGCAACCACGGCTCCACGGCTACCATCTTCCTGAAGCCGAATACCTGCGCTCGTGCAATCTGGTCGTGGGCTCGGTGCCCGGCATGGCCCGCGCGCACGACCAAGACACGATCGAGGAGGCGCAGCTCGCCAATTTCTACGGGCGCTCGAAGGAGCCCCGGGTCCGCTACGTTCTAGATCGCGCTAGGCCGGACCGCGACCGAGCTGTCGAGGAAGATTACGAACTTGAGATGTGGGAGAAGTTGCGTTGACGGAGCTCGAGCAAGGCGCAGGCCTCGTGTTCATGCGGGTCGGTACCCACGCCGGCGAGACGATCGAGGCGATCGTCGCGCGCAAGCTCAAGGAGATCGAAGATGCCGGTCAGGCCTTCTGGGGTTACGGCGGCCAGAACTGCCATCCCCGCGCGATCGTGCAGCCCTATGCCGAGGAAGTGGCAGCGGCGGGCGATGTCGTCCGGCTCTGCCTCGAAACGGTCGCGCCCGAAAAGGAGACCTATTGGGCCGAGGCGAGCGAGGCGCGCGAATGGTCGATCGATGGCGTGAACTTCCGGCCGCTGCCCAAAGGCATCAGGGTGACTGGCTCGCGCTATGCCTTCGTGATCACAGGACTGCGCGCGGAGCGCTTCGAACTGCCGTTGACCCGCGCACGGGTGGCGGTCGGGCCGAGCCGCGGCCGGCTCGGCGCACGGTACGTCGACGAGATCGGCGGGCCCGTCGACAAGGCCGTCCTGCGTGTCGAGGATCCCTCCGACCAGCGCCTCGAGAAAGGCGATGTTGAGACCATCTCGATCCAGTACGTCGCCGAACTGCATCGGCCCTATGCCGTGTTCCTCAGATGACCGCAGCCCGGAAAAAGGACTAGGACGTCGAAGATACTCACACCCGGCGCCGGGCTACTGTACGTGAAGGATGGCATGCGCAGGATAGCCTCGACGACATCGTCAAGCGAAAGCAGCGCGAGATCGAATGGCTCGGCATCACGACCTGGGGCTATGGCGGATCGTCCTGCCACCCGCTGACCATGGTCCACCCCTTCGCGCAGCGGCATGCCGAAGCCGATCGCCCGAAGCACCTCGTCAGGGAGTCGGGCCGCTCGAACCGCAACCACGATCCGGTCCGGGCCTCCCATTGGTCGCGCGACAACAAGGGAGCTTTGGCGCGAGCTTGACCGCTGGCCTCAACCTGATGGGCTAAGATCTCAGACAACCCCAAAGCGGAGATTGCGTTTTCGCTGTTTATATCATCTCGGTGTCGGTTGTCTGGATACCAATAGCGCCGCCTTAGGCAGCACCGAATCTGTGTCCGGTGGCGGTTTGCGAGCGGTACAATAGCTTAATACTTTTCGGCTACGAACTTGAACATGCAGCCGTCGAATGAAGGCGGTATATCCGACTCGTACGCCGGGATCCGAAAAGACGACCGCTCTGGACAATCTGCTTCCCGAATGCCCAACGTCGCCAGTTGGAAATATTGTGAGCGACTGTCTCGCCGTTTCTGCGACACCTCCGGCCCGATCGTACAGGTCGTCGAACGAATGCAGAAGCGATGATGAAATAGACGCACGCGAAGGGGGATTACATGCGTAGGCAGGTGGACTTGCAGGAGGCGGTCAACGCAGTTTCGGATGTCGTTCAGAACCGCCCGCGACCGATCCGCGACTTCGACCAGATCCACATGAAGGTTGGGGACATGGTTATGCAAAGCGAGATCGTCGCGGATTGGGCAGATGGCAAGCGGCTCGCATTCATCGGCGATGGCGACGCTATTAGCGTTTGCACCGCTTATCTCAGAACCCGCGAGGTCCTCGATTTCGGTCCCACCCGGATCACCGTCTTCGATTTCGACGAGCGGACGGTACAGTCGGTGAAGCGCTTCGCCGACAAGGAGCGCATCGAGCATCTGGACGCACAACTCTACAACGTCCTCGATCCGTTCCCGGACACAACGCAGTTTGACTGTTTCTACACGAATCCACCTTGGGGTGCTTCCAACCAAGGGGAAAGCGTCAACGTTTTCGTCGATCGCGGTATCGAGGCGATCAGGGGCACAGGCGAAGGCATGATCGTCATCGCCGATGACGACAATAGAGACTGGCCGAAAATCGTGCTCGCCAACGTCCAGCGCCACGCAAACCGGCAAGGGTTCTTCGTCTCCCGGATGCAGCGCAAGCTGCACCAGTATCACCTAGACGACGACCCCGACCTCCGGTCATGCAATTTGTTTGTCACTTCACTGCCCGAAAACCCCGCGCTCTCGGTGCCTAGCAAGCCCATCGCCGCCGAGCGGCTCACCAACTTTTACGGCATGGCGCAGCCGCCGAAAGTCCGGTACGTGCGGGAGAGGAAGAAACCCGACTACGGGAAGGCGCCCGACGAGGAGTATTTCGTGGAATACCTGGATGGAGAGAACCCATGAACGAGATCTTCAGACCCGGAGCCGGCGTCCTCTTCATGAAGGTCGGTACCCATGCCAACGAGGGGCTGGACGACATCATCGCGCGCAAGGCGAAAGAGATCGATGATGCCGGCTACGCTATGTGGGGCTATGGCGGCAATACCTGTCATCCCAGCTCCATGGTGCAGCCGTTCGCGGGCGCGTTCGAGGCCAGGGGCAGACCCATCCACCTAGTGATGGAGCAGATGCAATCCAACCATTTCGCCGAACCTCTCGAGGCCGCCGAGTACTCCCCTAACAATGTGAATTGGATGGAGATCCCGCCTAAGATCCGGGTGCTTGGCTCAAGGTTCGCCCTGGTGATCGAAGACCTTAAGCAGGTCGACATGACGCTGCCGCTCGACCAGACCCGGGTCCCCGTCGGCCCGAGTACCGGCAGGATTGGCAGCAAGTACATCGCGGGGAAGGTGGACAAGGCCTGCCTCGAGATACTAGACGCGCCGGTGTTGCTGAACGATCAGGAACCCAAAGAGCGCAAGATCAGCCTGGTGGCAACACTACGTGCTCCCTACGCTGTCTTCTTGCGCAACTTCCGCACCTGACATGCCGGCGCTCTTGACGAGCAACCGGCCCGTTTCCGACCGGAGCGATCTCAAGTAGCTCTCAAGACCCTGTAGGACCGAGGGCGCCTCGACCTGCTGCGACGAGCACTGAAAGCAGTTGGTCACCGCACGGTCAGATGCCTTCTCGCGGCAGACGGACGAGCGCAACGGTTCGAGGCCAAACCGGGCGATGATCGAGTGCAGCACTTGTTCCAGGCAGACCAGTCGCCTCTCCAGCTCGGGCACGACCACGCTCATCGCCTTCGCTGCTCGCTTATCCCCGCTGACCAACGCAACCGCACCGCGGGCCCCGAGCATGGCCACCAGCTGGCTCTCGCCGGCATCGAAAGAGAGGTTGGCTTCAGTGGCCGCCGCCTCGAAATCCGCAGCAATATCGACCTCTTCGGGTGTCGGTTCCAGAAACCGGACCTGGGCGAGCACCGCATCCAACTGCGCCGAAGCGTTTTGGGCGTCGACCAGAACCCTAGACCGCTCGACCCTTGACCTCAGCGTGAAGCGGGCCAGCGCTAGAATCGCGGGGGCGAGATCCCCAGTGGTACTCAACTCGACTAGCTCTGCGCCGGCCCCATAGGAGCAAGTCTTCAAGACCACGTCGTTGTCGAGATAGAATCCATCAGACATCGTCGAGATTCAAGAGCGCGTACACGAAGTCCCTGTCGTCTTCCATCAGGGCGCTCCAGTCGATCTGGGTGCGGGCCAACGCGTTGACCGCCTTCCAGACCGCCACAGGCTGTGGGTAGATGAAGCCCAGCGCAGACATGACCACTGGCCAGTTGCGCTGCAGGTGCCCGATGCAAAGCGCTAGCGTGCCCGGCTCGATACGATGCTGCGCACCTGCCCTGACGACCGCACTGGCCAGGGTGGGCGCATTATACTTCTCGAATTCGGTAGTGATCTCTGGCTTGGGAGATCCTGTGAGAAGCGTCAGGGCGTATGCATCCGCCTCCTGCTCCTCCTCGTCGCGATCGTTGGCCAGCGCTGGATCCTCGACGTCGACCAGTGCATTGCCGGGTCGTACGTGCCCAAGCGCAAGGTGGCCGATCTCGTGCGCTAGCGTGAACGCTAATGGCGCGGGGTAGCTCGCATCCCGTCCAAGCATGATTGCGCCGATGTTCCCATCGGCGATCACCATGGCATGCATGGCCTTCACCGCTAGGGGAAAGACCCGAAGATGGACCACCGGCACGGCAAGCCCCCAGCATGCACCTGCTAAGGTACGGAGGTCTACGTATTGGGACGACCTGAGGATTGAACTCCTGAGTTCTTCTGCAGCGATATCCCGGAACCCCCTTCCCGCAGGGACCGTCCTGGTCAGCAGCCGACCTACGGACATCGCGAAGGAGCTAAGCACCAGCTGGTCCGCTTCGGTCTCGGCGCCGAGGTGCTTGAAACGAGCCTTATCCTTCCAGACGAACTCCACGCGCTCGCCCAGCAGTGGCTTTGGAGCGAGACCGAGCTTGCGAGCCAGCGCAAAGCGGAGCTCGGCACGGGCGGATGGACTCTCGGAAAGATCATCATTCCACCAGGCCGGCCAAGCGGCATCGATCGCAGCAGAGCTCAACCCCGACCGGCGCAGTTCCTTCCGAAGCCTAGTGGAGGAATTCTCCGCCAAAGTCGATCGCGCCTCCCTCAGATAAAGCTCTGTTGCAACGCCGGGCGTTCGATCTCGCAAGCTCCTCTTCGCAGGTCGGCGACCATCCGGATCCACTCATTGGTCGTGGCGACGCGGGCTGACTGCTCGACCCTGGCGATTTCTCCGGCCCGCAGTACGAAGGGATCGGTCAACCTGACCCAGTAGCTACAGATTAGCTCGGCTGTCAAATTGGCCTCGTAGTCGCCGGAGGTCGCTGGGGCGACGCGTTGCAGGAGCGCGGTCACCTGCGAGGCCCCCACCGGGCCGCCGTTGGCGCCGACGTTGCGATAGGCCGTGGGATCGAAGCCGACGCCCTGCTCAATGCGTAATGGCGTGGCTCTGCGGCACATCAGGGCGTAGTGCCGCTTCTTCTCACCGCCCTCGGTCACGCCGCGGCTAGTGACCAGTGCCTGGGGCGGGAGTTCGCGCTCGACGCCGTACATGTCGAGATAGCGGCGCCAGACCAACAGGCTGCGCGGAGCCACATCGGCCACTCGTGGGCGACCTTTCATGATTGAGAAGACGACCTTCACCGGCACTCGAAGGCGGGCATAGGCGGACGTGCTGACGGCGGGAGCATTTCCCACACCCCAGAGGAACACGCCATTGCCGGCCCGGCGCTCCATCTCTTTGCGCGCGACGATGTCTGCAAGGCCCTGGCCCGCTTCGGATTGCATGCGTGTCCAGCAGATCAGGTCCTGCATATCGTCAAGCGCAGAGTGGTGCTTGGCGGCGAGCGACATCGATTTTCCGTAGACATTATCCCAATTGATCCCAATGTGCCATTTAGCACGCGGCTTCGCAAGCGAAGCTACGCCAATATCTTGGCCTTACCTTTGAGGAAACCCTGTGGAAAACGTGTGGGTATCCTGTTAGTGTGCTTCGCCCGACTTATTCCCATTTCGGCCCATGAAGTCTGGAAGACCGCCCACTTGGAACCCAGTCGCCTCGTTGACCGCGTCGACGTGGACGGAGGTTGTCGCGCTAACGAGTAAGTCTCGCTTGCAGCTACCGGCGGCGGTCAGGAGGCGATTAAATTGGTCCCGGACGGACCGTCCCGTGGGCCTGCTAGCCAGGATCGAACCCGGTGGCCATGCGGAACTCGTGCCTTGGGACCCGGTGGGCGACGCGATCATGCGGGGCCTCGATAGATTGCTGTTCGAGGAGGACGAGGTGGACCGTGCAGGGCTCGCCCTGATCGCTATGGATCGATACCTACGGCTGACTTTAGATCCGGATGGTCGTATGTCCTTGCCAGTGAACCTGGCGCATCACCTAGATGCCATCGCACACGATGCTGTCAGACTGGTGATCGATGCCGGTCGATTGCTACTTTGGTCAGAGAGGGTTTGGCAGGACGACCGATCGAGCCGATTGGAGTCGGTCGCCGAGAAATTGCGCGCCATGGAGGCGGCTGCAGTTTTCGAGTCAGAGAACGGTTGAAGCGCCAGACGACGTGTGGCGTTCCCTCGTAGCGCAAAAGTGTTCTCTGGCGAGGTCTGGTGTTGGGCGGTGGCAAGGCCGCACTGGTACGTCCGACATTAGGCGCAAAGCAGTCGTTCAGGATTTTGCCCGCAGAGCTCGACTCTGGCCAACTTGCGCCATGGCGTTGGCAAATACGTGTGATCCGATTGTCGACGAGATCGGTGATAAGTAGCTGCGATGCTCGACTGCATCTAAGATACGGCGCCGTCGGACCGATAGGCAATGTTCGGGAACCGAACCAATCCACAGAAATATTTTGTTGGTATTTTTGTTGGTCCGCGCTGCTGTTGCTCCATGCCCAGGCGATTGAAAACAAAGTCAGATTTTCTCTACTTGGATTCCGCCTCTGGGCACCATTTTTTTCCTCAAGAAAATCAACGGTTTTGGCAATCGGGTGCGGCGTACC
>NZ_JHQS01000123.1 GCF_014843845.1 Mesorhizobium amorphae
CCGCCGCCAGAGGCAAAGCCAAGTTGCAAAACGTTGGTCACGAGCTTCGCTGGCAGAAAGCTCAGCTGGAACGCCTCGAACAATGCATAGCCTGGATGCCGAAGCGGGTATGATATTGCGCTTAAATTAGCTTGAGCGCATATTTCGTCAGCCGTGCGCCTACCCCGTAAGCAGGTTAGGCGGCGACCCCGGAGGTGAACCATGCCCATGTATCTCTCGCGATTCAGCTATACGCCCGAGACCTGGGCGCGCTTGATCAACAACCCCGAGGATCGACGCGAGGCGGCCCGTTCGTACATCGAGTCGGTGGGCGGAAAGCTGCACGGGTTCTGGTACGCCTTCGGAGAGCATGATGGTTGGAATCTGTGGGAGGCGCCAGACAACGTGTCGATGGCATCCGTCGTACTTGCCATTGGTGCGGGGGGAGCGCTCAGCTCGTACGAGACCACCGTCCTCCTAAGCGTCGAAGAGACGATGGAAGCCCTTGGGAAGGCGAAGTCGATCCGGTATCGCCCGCCGGGATCGTAAAGGGCGGCCCAGAGCGGCAATCTCGTCACAGGACTCGCCATCGGCCTTGGCATTGCGGTTCGGTCTGGCCCTGCCCTGGCGGAGCCCGGCGGCACTATGATGCTGACGCCGGCGCAGTTGGCCATGCTCATCGAAGGCATCGACTGGCGTGCGCCGAACCCCGGTCCAGCGCCCGCCATGCCTGGCAAACCGTTTGATGTCAGCGCCTCTTCCAAGCCTAGTGTTTGTCGGGCAACAGCACTCTGAGTGACACCCAACTCTTCCGAGGCAACCCGGAAATTGAGCTGGCGCGCTTCTCTCTCAAATATGAGTAGTGAGTTTAGCGCAGCACTAAACCACGATAATCTTGTGAAAAATCCGATACTCGGGCACAATTTGTGTACGGAAATGGACAGCTATCTCAAGTCCGGCCTGTCGCGTCGCGTGACAGTTCGCGTCGGAGGAGCGGCGTCGATGGATCAGGGGTTCTTTCTTCTGTTCGCTGCGGCGTCCGTAGTCGCGGCTCTGACCTTGGTCCTGGCGCGGAATCCAGTTCACAGCGCATTGGCGCTGATGGCGTGTTTCCTGCAGGTATCGGCGATCTTCGTCTTGCTCGCGGCACCGTTGCTCGCGGTCATCCAAATTTTCATCTACGTCGGCGCGATCATGGTCCTGTTCCTATTCGTGATCATGATGATTGATGTGCGCGAAGCGGTGTTGCAGCGGTTCTTGCCGGGCAGCAACCTGCCTGTTCTGGTGCTGCTCGTCCTGCTTGGGGTCGAGATGCTTGTACTGGTGCTCAGGAGCGACCGCTTTTCGGTCGCGGAGCCCGTCGCAATGCGCACCGGCGGTGAGGTCAGGCAGCTCAGCACGACGCTTTTCGCCGACTATCTCCTGCCGTTTGAAGTCGCCTCCGTCATCCTGCTGGCGGCCCTGGTAGGCGCCATCGTGCTGGCGCGGAAGGAGCCGCAGTGATGGTGCCGCTCTGGTGGTATATCGTGCTGGGAGTGGTCCTGTTCGTGATCGGTGCGGCGGGCGTACTGCTCAGACGCAATATCCTGGTCGTGCTGATGTCGCTGGAACTGCTGCTCAACTCGGTCAACATCAATTTCATCGCTTTCGGGCATTACTACGACGACTTCCGCGGGCAGATTTTTGCAATCTTCGTCATCGCAATCACTGCGGCGGAGGTTGCCGTTGCCCTCGGCATCTTGGTCGCCCTCGCGAGGAACAAGTCCACTCTCAAGGTCGACGAAGTGACCATGATGAAAGGATAGCCGGTGATATCGATCCGGCCGCTGCTTGCCGTTGCCGTCGCAGTTCTGGCGGCCCTTGCGGTTCTCCTTCTAAACAAACGCGAGAAACTTCGCGATGCCGTCTCGCCGTTGGCCGCGATCGCCATGTTCGCAATTGTCGCGTCAATGGCGCCCACGGTGCTGGCGGGCGGGACAGTCGATTTGCGCCTGTTCGAGATTCTGCCGGGGATCGACTTCGCTTTCCGTGTCGATGCGCTCGGCATGGTATTTGCCACCGTCTCGTCGCTCCTGTGGATCGTGGCGTCGATCTATTCCATCGGCTACATGCGGCACTTGAATGAGCATGCGCAGACCCGGTTCTTCGCCTGCTTCGCCGCCAGCCTCGCGGCGGCCGCCGGGGGCGCCTTTGCCGCCAATCTGTTCACGTTGGTGATCTTCTACGAGGTGCTGAGCCTCGTTACCTATCCGCTTGTCTACCACCACGAGAACGAGGAGGGATGGACGGGCAGCCGCAAGTACCTCGTCTATTTGATGGGCGCGTCGAAAAGCGTGCTTCTGGCCGCGCTGGCGTTGACTTACCACATTGCCGGGTCGCTCGACTTTGTGGCGGGGGGACTGCTGGCGGGGGTCGACGCGTCGGCGCCGCTGCTGACCGTCGTCTATTTTTGCTATCTCTTCGGCTTCGCCAAGGCCGCGGTGATGCCGATGCACGCCTGGCTGCCTGCCGCGATGGTGGCGCCGACACCGGTTAGCGCGCTCTTGCATGCGGTGGCCGTCGTCAAGATGGGTGTGTTCTGCGTGCTGCGCGTGGTGTTCCACGTCTTCGGCACAGGACTGGTGGGCGGGCTGGGGCTAGGCATCGCCACGGCCTATGTGGTCTCGTTCACGATCCTGATGGCGTCCATCTACGCCCTGACGCGGGACGACCTGAAGGCACGGCTCGCCTATTCGACGGTCAGCCAGCTCTCCTACATCGTGCTGGGCGCGGTCCTGCTGTCGCCGGCCGCGATGGTCGGCGGGATCATCCACATCGCGGCGCATGCATTCTCGAAGATCACGCTCTTTTTCTGTGCCGGGGCGATCTATTGCGCGTCTGGCAAGCGGAACATCAGCGACATGGCCGGCATCGGCCGCAGACTGCCCTGGACGATGGGGGCGTTTTTCATCGGTTCGCTCAGCATGATCGGGGTGCCGCCGACTGGGGGCTTTATCAGCAAGTGGTATCTGGCGCTCGGCTCGGTGGAGGCCGGGGAGACCCCGTTCCTTATCGTGCTCTTGGTAAGTTCGGTCCTTAACGCCGCCTACTTCCTGCCGGTCAGCTATGTCGCCTTTTTCGGGACGGAGGCGCAGGAATGCCCGGCGACCGTTCGTGAAAATCCGATGTTGACGGTCCCGCTGGTCGCGACCGCCATCCTGTCGGTGGCGATGGGCATCTTCCCGGACTATTTCCTCGCCCTTGCGGAAAGGGTCGTCAGATGATCAAGCGCGTCGTCGATTTCTTTGGCGATGAGAGACATGCGAAAAGGCGTCGCCGGCTATTCTATCTGGTGCTCGTCCTGATCATCATCGCCGACTTTCTGGTCTTCCGCGAACACGCCGAATACCTGTGGGAGCGACTGCCTGGCTGGTCTGCTCTCTATGGCTTCGGCTCCTGCGTGCTTCTGATCTTCGTGTCCAAGTTTCTTGGCCATCAGTGCGGGCTGATGCGGCGCGAGGACTACTATGACTGACTTCGTCCACCCCGGCCTGTTGTTCATTCTCGGCGCGCTGCCGATCCCCATCCTGAAAGGGTCTGTCCGCAAGGCCTATGTGCTGCTGATCCCGACGCTGGCTATCCTGGCCGTGCTCACGATGCATCCTGGTAGCTACGGCGCGGCGCGGTTCATCGGGCAGGAAATCATTGTGGCGAAGGTCGACAAGCTAAGCATCCTCTTCGCCACAGTTTTCAGCATCATGGCATTGATCGGCATGGTCTATGCGTTGCATCTGACGCGCGCAGGACAGCATGTGGCGGCGTTCGTCTACGTCGGCAGCGCGCTCGGGGTAGTGTTCGCCGGCGACTACCTGACCCTGTTCCTGTTCTGGGAGGGTATGACGTTTGCCTCTGCCTACCTGGTCTTTGCCCAGCGCAGCGATCAGGCGCTCCGCGCAGGGTTCCGCTACCTCATGATCCATATCACCGGCAGCATTGCCCTGCTCGGCGGCATCATTCTCCATGGGTTCGCCACCGGTTCGCTGCTCTTCGGCCCGATCGAGGGGGGGCTGGGCTTGGCCACCTGCCTGATCCTTGCCGGGTTCTTGCTCAACGCCGCGGTCCCGCCACTCAACGCCTGGCTGACCGACGCCTACCCGGAAGCGACCGTCACCGGGGCCGTATTCATGAGCGCCTTCACCACGAAGACCGCCGTCTATGTGCTGGCGCGGGCGTTTCCGGGGACCGATCTTCTTGTCTGGCTCGGGATTGTGATGGCGCTTTACGGCGTTATCTACGCCGTGCTGGAGAACGATTGCCGGCGGCTCTTGGCCTATCACATCGTCAGTCAGGTGGGCTACATGGTGGCGGGCATCGGCATCGGAACCGAGATGGCGGTGAACGGCGCGGTCAGCCATGCCTTCGCGCATATCCTCTACAAGGCGCTCCTCTTCATGGGCGCGGGGGCGGTGATCCACGTCACCGGGCGGCGCAAGCTCACCGAACTCGGAGGGCTCTACAAAACCATGCCGGTAACCCTTGCGCTCTACATGGTTGGCGCCTTGGCGATCTCGGCATTCCCGTTCTTTTCAGGCTTCGTCACCAAGTCGATGGTGGTGGCTGCCGCCGGACAGGATCATCGAGCGCTGGTGGTGTTGGCGCTGACAATGGCGTCGTCAGGGACGTTCCTGCACACCGGGCTCAAGCTCCCGTACTACATGTTTTTCGGCACGGACCAAGGGCTGGAAGCGCGAGAACCGCCGCGCAACATGCTGGTTGCGATGGGTATGGCAGCGGTGCTCTGCATTGCAATCGGGGTGTTCCCCCAGACGCTCTACGGGCTTCTGCCCCATCCGGTCGACTTCGATCCCTACACCGGCGTCCATATCACCGAGAGCCTCGGCGTGCTGATGTTCACCGCCTTGGGCTTCGTCATCTTCCTCAGGGCGCTCGACCCCGAGAATACGATCAGCATCGATACCGACTGGTTCTACCGCATGGGCGCGCGGCGCTTCATGTGGCTCGCCGAAAAACCGCTGGCGCGCTACGAGAAGGCGGTGAGTGACGTGTCCGAGACCGCGGCGCTGCCCTTTCTGCACGGGATGGCACGGGCAGGACTGCGGATCGACCTGCGCGGCGTGGACGCCTTCGTGAACGCCATCGCTCGCGCGATCCTGCGCGGCGGTGGGGCGCTGCGGCGACTCCAGAGCGGCGTCGTGACCCATTACGCGCTGGCGATGATCGCTGGTGTGATCGCGGCTATCGCCGTATTCGCTGTGGCGTGGCGGTAGGGGGCGCGATGACGATCCCTTTGCTTAGCCTCATCGTGTTCACGCCAGCCGTCGGGGCGGCGGCGCTGATGTTTATCCGGAACGACGATGTGGTGCGGTGGATGGCACTGGGTGTCACTGTCCTCGACTTCGCGTTTTGCATCGCCATGCTGGGCGGCCTTGACACCTCTACCCATGAGATGCAGTTCACCGAGACGCGCCCATGGGTGCCCGCGCTAGGGATCACATACGCACTTGGCATCGACGGGATCAGCGCACCCTTCGTGTTCCTAACCGCGCTGTTGGGCTGGATCTGCGTGCTTGCCTCGTGGGTTGCGATCGACCGCAAGGTGAAGGAGTTCATGGTCAGCCTGCTGGCCATGCAGGCACTGATGCTTGGCGTGTTCTGCGCGCTGGACCTGTTCCTGTTCTACGTCTTCTGGGAGGCGATGCTGATCCCGATGTACCTGATCATCGGCGTCTGGGGTGGCGACGGCCGGGTCTATGCGGCGTTCAAGTTCTTCCTCTACACGCTGGCAGGCAGCCTGATGTTCCTGATCGGCGTCATCGTACTCTATTTCCACGGTGGTGAGACCTTCGACATCCGCACCCTGATGGCGCAGGATTTGCCGTTCCAGATCCAGTCATGGCTGTTCTTCGCCTTTCTGATCGCCTTCGCGGTCAAGGTGCCGATGGTCCCGGTCCATACCTGGCTGCCGGACGCCCATGTGCAGGCACCGACGGCCGGCAGCATCATCCTCGCCGCCGTGCTCCTGAAGATGGGCGCCTACGGATTCCTGCGGTTCTCGCTGCCAATGCTGCCCGAGGCGACGGTGCATTATTCGACGCTGATGCAGGTCCTTTCGGCTGTTGCTATCGTCTATGGCGGATTGCTCGCCTTGGCGCAGGACGACCTGAAGAAGCTGGTGGCCTATTCCAGCATCAGCCACATGGGCTTGGTGACGCTGGGGATTTTCACGCTGAACCTCCGTGGGCTCGAGGGCGGAATCCTGCAGATGTTCAATCATGGCGTGACGACGGGCGCGTTGTTCCTGTCCGTGGGTCTTATCTACGAGCGGACCCATACACGCAGCATCTCGGATTATGGCGGGCTGATGAAGGCGGCGCCGGTCTATACGGCGTTTCTTGCACTATTCGCCCTGTCGTCGATGGCGCTGCCGGGAACGAATTCGTTCGTGGGCGAGTTGCTGGTGCTGTCAGGCGCGTTCGCAGCCAACCTCGCTGTCGGCGCTGCCGCCGTTCTAGGGGCCTTGCTGGGAGCGGCCTATCTGCTTGGCATGTATAGGAAAGTCGCGCTCGGTCCGGTCAGCATCGGCTTGCGGTTCAAGATCCGCGACGTGAACGCCCGCGAGATAGCGGCGATCCTGCCGCTAGCCGTCTTCGTTCTTTGGATCGGACTCTATCCGAAGCCCTTTCTCGAAATCATCGACGCCTCGGTGAAGCATCTACTAGCGCAGGTGCACGGTAAGGGGGGCGCCCAATGACCGCCGCCGTGCTTTTCCAGTCGACTCTAGCGAGCTTGCCCGAGATCGTGGTGGTTACCGGGGCCTGCATCCTGCTGATCCTGGGGCAGTTGGTGCGGAAGGGGCAGCAACAATTCCTTGTCTGGGCTTCAATCGCGGTCGTGCTGATTGCCGCCCTGGGGACACTCATGCTGGCGGGCGAGGTGCGGCCGGCCTATTCGGGCATGTTCATCGCCGACCGCTTCGCGGTCTTCTTCAAGGTCGTGTTCTACCTGGTCACAGTTCTGACATTCCTTCTTTCGCGAAAATATGCCGAGATCGAAGGGATCGGGAGCAGTGAATACTATGTGCTGCTGCTCTTGGCGCTTTCGGGAATGATGATCATGGCCTCGGCGACCGACCTCCTGTCGATCTATGTGGGCCTCGAACTGATGGTGCTCTGCACCTATGTGCTGACCGGCTTCCTGCGGCAGCAGCAGCGGTCGAACGAAGCGGCGTTGAAATACGTGATCCTTGGCGGGGTCTCGACCGGGATTTTCCTCTACGGCGTTTCTCTGATCTACGGGCTCACCGGCACGACGCAGTTGGACAGGATGGCTGCGGCGGTGACTGGTGATCCTCTCGATCCCGGATTGCTCCTGGCTGTGGTTTTTATCGTCGCGGGGCTGGTATTCAAGGTCGGCGCGGTGCCGTTCCATATGTGGGTGCCGGACGTCTATGAAGGCGCGCCGACGACGATCACCGCCTTCATGTCGGTGGGGCCCAAGGCAGCGGGGTTCGCTGTGATCCTGCGGGTGTTCCTCAACCCACTGGTCGCAGCCTCGAACGTCTGGATCATCGTCGCGGTCATTGCAGCAGTGACGATGGCGCTCGGCAGTTTCGTGGCGCTGGTGCAGGACAATTTCAAGCGCCTCTTGGCCTATTCCAGCATCGCCCATGCCGGGTTCGCCATGTTCGGCGTGGCGGCCGGCGGTGCGGACGGGGTCGCCAGCGTGATGCTCTATTTGCTGATCTATGCGTTCATGAACCTCGGCATCTTCGGCATCGTCATCATGATGCGGAACGGCGATTTCTCGGGCGAGGTCATCGAGCACTACGCTGGTTTCGCCAAATCGCATCGCGGACTGGCGCTTCTGATGCTGCTTTATCTGTTCTCGTTGGCCGGCATTCCGCCGACAGCCGGGTTCTTCGCCAAGTTCTACGTGCTGGTCGCGCTCGTCGAGCGGGGTTTCGTCATGCTGGCGGTGATCGCAGTGCTGCTGAGCGCCGTTGCCGCCTACTTCTACATCCGCATCGTGATGGTGATCTACATGCGCGAGCCAGAGGGCGCGTTCGACCCGGCGCTGACGCCCGCGGTCGGCGCCACACTCGCCTTCACCGCTGCCGGCACCATCGGCATCGGCCTGTTTCCGGCGTGGTTTCTAAGGCTTGCTCAACATGCCGCAATTGGCGGCTGATCGATTGGATTTGCAATGATCCTGCCGACGGAATACTCTGGCCGTGCAAGAAAGGAATGCCCAAGTCGCTTTCCAGGGCGCCCGCATCACCGGTCCCAAAGGGGTCGGTAGTGGCCTGAGCAGAGCCCTCGGTGGTTGACCCGGGCTACGCGACGTGACCGGAATGGAGTTCCTGCCGGTTCTTTTCATGGTCGCCGGAATTGTTCTGGTGGCTATGGCTACGCTTTTCGTTTCCTCGCTACTGCGCCCATCCAATCCCTATCCCGCGAAGAACATGCCCTATGAATGCGGCATGGACCCGGCTGGCGAAGCCGCCGGAGGCCGCTTCAGGGTGCAGTTCTTCATCCTCGCGATCCTATTTGTCGTCTTCGATGTCGAGACGATGTTCCTCTTTCCCTGGGCCGTTGTCCTGAAAGAAATCGGGCTGGTCGGCTATGTCGAGATGTTCATCTTCATTTTGCTGCTTCTCGTGGGCTTCGCCTACGCCTGGCTGAAGGGGGCGCTGGAATGGGAGGAGTAAACAACGCGATCCGCGACAGCGTGCTGTTCACTACGGCCGACAGCCTGATCAGCTGGAGCCGAAGGTCGGCGCTGTGGCCCGAAACATTCGGCATTGCCTGCTGCGCCATCGAGATGATCTCGGCGGGGTGTGCCCGCTACGATCTCGACCGCTTCGGCGTAGTGTTCCGGCCTTCGCCGCGCCAGTCCGACGTAATGATCATCGCCGGCACCATAACGCGGAAGTTCGCGCCCGTCGTGCGCCGGCTCTATGACCAGATGCCGGAGCCGCGCTGGGTCATCGCCATGGGCACCTGCGCCATCTCGGGTGGGGTCTACAACACCTATGCCGTGGTGCAGGGGGCGGAGACCTTCGTGCCGGTGGACGTGCATGTGCCCGGCTGCCCGCCGCGACCCGAGGCGCTGATGCACGGCTTCCTTCTGCTTCAGGAGAAGATCAAGAAATCCAGGGCGCTGGCCGGGACGCCTCTGGACCGGGTCACGGTACCATGAGCGCGGAGACGTCCCTCATCCGCACCCTGATCGCGGAACGTTTCGGGGAGGCAATCGAGGAGCTTGGCTTCTCGCATGGGGTTCACGCTTTCGCCGTTCCGCCTGACATGATCGTCGAGCTTTGCCGGTTCCTCAAGAAACACCCGGCGCTGCGGTTCGATTTCCTGTCCGACATCTGCGGGGTCGATCATTACCCCGAGATGCCCCGCTACGAGGCGGTGTACCACCTCTATTCGCTGCCGAACAAATGGCGCGTTCGCATCAAGTGCCGCCTCGGCGATCCGCCGCGGGTCCAGTCGGTGACGGGGGTCTGGCGCACCGCCAACTGGCACGAGCGCGAGGCCTGGGACATGTACGGGATTAGGTTCGAGGGCCACCCCGACCTGCGCCGGATCTATATGTGGGAAGGCTTCGAGGGCTTCCCGCAGCGCAAGGACTTTCCGCTCCGGGGCTACAAGGACAAGCTGAACCCGTTTGGCGCCGAAGGCCCGCCGCCGACACAGCCCGACCTTGCCACCAATGACATTCCATAGGGAGGCCGTTCCACACCGGGACTTGAGATGACCGAAGTCACGGAACTGAGCTTGCCAGAAGCCGATGCGCCCCACGCCAGGGAGGTGCTTCTCAACCTCGGCCCGCAGCATCCCAGCACGCATGGGGTGCTGCGGCTCGTCCTCGAGTTGGACGGCGAATATGTCGCACGCGTGGACCCGCATATCGGCTACCTCCACCGGGGCACCGAGAAGCTGGCCGAGAGCTTCACCTACACCCAGATCTTCCCGCTGACCGACCGGCTCGACTACCTCTGCCCGCCCTCGAACAACCTGGCCTTCGCACTGGCGGTGGAGAAGCTCCTGGGCATCGAAGCGCCGATCCGCGCGCAATATATCCGCGTGCTGATGGCCGAACTGGCGCGGATCTCCGGCCATCTCCTGATCATCGGCGCGCTCCCGATGGACCTGGGCGCCATGACGGCGTTGCTTTACGCCATGCGCGAGCGGGAAATGATCATGGACCTGATGGAGATGATCAGCGGGGCGCGCATGCACACCTCCTTCTGCCGGGTCGGCGGTGTGCGCGAGGACCTGCCCGACGGGTTTTTCCCCAAGATCAGGGAGTTCTGCGATATCTTCCCGAACCGGATACGCGACTATGAACGGCTGCTTGAGAACAACCGCGTGTTCCTGAAGCGCACGCAGGGGATCGGTGTGATCTCCGCCGCGGACGGCATCGATCTCGGCCTGAGCGGCCCGAACCTGCGCGCTTCGGGCGTCGACTGGGACATCCGCCGCGACGAGCCCTATGAGATCTACGACCGGCTCGCGTTCAACGTTATTACCCGCGATGAAGGCGATTGCTACGCGCGCTGGCGATGCCGCGTCGAGGAAATGCGCGAGAGCGTACGGATCATCGAGCAATGCCTCGACCAGATGCCCGACGGGCCGTTCCAGATCGACATGCCGACAATCGCCTTCCCGGTGGACAAGGATCGGGTGCACTGCTCGATGGAGGCGCTGATCCAGCATTTCGACCTGTCGGCCTATGGCTTCAAGGTGCCGAAGGGCGAGGTCTACTCGGCGATCGAGGCGCCAAAGGGCGAGCTCGGCTTCTACATCATCAGCGACGGGTCGCCAAAACCGTTCCGCATGAAGGTCCGGGCACCCTCGTTCGTCAACCTTCAGGCACTGTTCGGGGTCACCAACGCGCGCTACCTGGCGGACATGATCGCCGTACTCGGCAGCCTCGACCCCGTGATGGCGGAGGTGGACAAGTAGCAGGGAATTGGACGCGATAACCATGCGCGAAAAGATCGAAGAGGCAGCAGCACGGTATCCCGACCAGCGCTCGGCGATCATGCCGGCGCTTCTGATCGCGCAGAGAGAACATGGCCATCTGCCCGGCCCGGTGCTGGAAGAGGTCGCCGACATCCTTGGCGTCGAGCGGATCTGGGTCTACGAACTCGCGACCTTCTATACCCTCTTCCATACCGAGCCGGTGGGTATGTTCCACCTGCAACTCTGCGACAATGTCTCCTGCATGCTGTGCCGATCCGAGGACCTGCTGAGGCACCTGGAGGAGGTGCTGGGGATCAAGAATGGCGGCACGACCCCGGACGGGCTGTTCACGCTTTCGACCGTCGAATGCCTTGGCGCTTGCGAGATGGCCCCGGTGATGCAGGTCGGCGACGACTATCACGGCGACCTCGACATCACGCGGATTGACGCGCTCTTGGACAGGCTCCGGGCGGCGGCGGAGCAAGTGCCTGGCCCCGATCTCGCCCCAGCAGCACTGGCGGGTGAGTAGCCCCATGTTCGAACCGGTCCTTCTCAGGAACGTGGACGTGCCGGATGGCCATCTGCTCTCGACCTACGAGGCCGGCGGCGGCTACCAGGCACTGACCAAGGCGCTTCGCGAGCACACGCCCGACGAGGTCATCGACCTCGTCAAGAAATCCAACCTGCGCGGTCGCGGCGGGGCCGGATTCCCAACCGGGGCGAAATGGAGCTTCGTGCCTAAGCGTGCCGGCAAGCCGAAATACCTGTGCTGCAATGCCGATGAGGGCGAGCCGGGCACCTTCAAGGACCGGATCATCATGGAGCGTGACCCGCACCAACTGATCGAGGGCATGGCGATCAGCGCCTACGCGATAGGAGCAGAAACCGCCTATGTCTACATCCGCGGGGAATACACGCTGGCGATCTGCCGGCTGGAGCGGGCGATCGCCGAGGCTCATGCGAAGGGTTATCTGGGAACGCGGATTCTGGGCTCGAATTTCAGCTTCGTCGTGCACGTCCATTGCGGCGCCGGCGCCTATATCTGCGGCGAGGAGACCGCGATGCTCGACTCGCTCGAAGGCAAGCGGGCGCAGCCGCGTCTGAAACCGCCGTTTCCGGCGGTCGAAGGGCTCTACGCCAGCCCGACCGTGATCAACAACGTCGAGACGCTGGCCTGCGTACCGCATATCGTGGAGCGAGGGCCGGATTGGTTCCGCGGCATCGGCCCGGACAAGAGCCCCGGCCCGAAGCTCTATTGCCTCAGCGGACAGGTACGGAAACCGGGCCTTTACGAACTGCCGATGGGGATACCGCTGCGCGAACTGGTCGAGGACTGCGCCGGCGGGCCGCTACCGGGGCGCAAGCTCAAGGCGGTGATCCCAGGCGGGGTCTCGGCGCCGCTGATCCCGGAGCGCGGACTGGACGTGCGGATGGACTTCGACTCGCTGGCCGCCGCTGGCTCGATGCTCGGCTCGGCCGGGGTGATCGTGATCGACGACTCGACCTGCGTTGTCAAAGTCGCCACCCGGATCATCGAGTTCTTCCACCACGAGTCCTGCGGCAAGTGCACCCCCTGCCGCGAAGGGTTGAACTGGGTCGTGAAAGTCCTGCGCCGGGTCGAGGCAGGCCAGGGCGCGCTGGGCGATCTGGAACAGCTGGAGGCGCTCTGCAAAGGCATTTTCGGCAACACGTTCTGCGCTCTGGGCGACGGCGCGGCGATGGGCCTGCGGGCAGCACTGGCGCATTTCGAGCATGAATTCGTCGCGCATATCGAAGAGCGGAGGTGCCCGTTTCACTGAGGAGGGCGCAGCGAGAGGACCGCGAGGAAAGCCATGGTTAGCGTGACAATCGATGAACGAATGCTGGAAGTGGAGGCCGGCTCTACGGTGCTCCAGGCCGCCGAGCGTTTGGGCATCGACATCCCGACCTTCTGCTATCTGAAACGGCTGCCGGCGCTGGCCTCCTGCCGCATGTGCTTGGTGGAGATTGAGGGGCAGCGGCGGCTACAGCCTGCTTGCGCCACCGCGGTCACTGACGGCATGGTGGTGCGGACGAACACGCCGCTGATCGACGAAACCCGCTCTTCCATGCTCGACATGCTGCTCGCCAACCACCCCCTCGACTGCCCGATCTGCGACAAGGGCGGCGAGTGCGAGCTTCAAGACATGGTGATGGCATACGGGCCCCGCACAAGCCGGTTCCGCGATGCCAAGCGTGTGTTCCATTCCGAGGACATCCGTCTCAGCCCGGTCATCATCATGAACGTCAACCGCTGCATCCAGTGCCAGCGCTGCGTCAGGATGTGCGAAGAAGTCGTCGGCGCGGTAGCCTTGGGCACCGTCGAAAAAGGCATGGATACCGCTATCACTGGCTTCGAGGGCAGTCTCGCGAGTTGCGATCAATGCGGCAATTGCGTCGAGGTCTGCCCAGTCGGCGCGCTGATGAGCTTCCCCTATCGCTACAAGGCGCGGCCCTGGGATCTGGTCGAGACCGACACGGTCTGCCCGCATTGCGGCACCGGCTGCCAACTGACCGTCGGCGCGCGCAAAGGCGAGTTCATGCGGGTCCGCTCGAAGGTGGAGCACGGAGTCAACCGCGAAACGCTCTGCGTGCGCGGGCGCTTCGGCCTGGACTTCGTCGGGAGTCAGGACCGGATCAAGCGGCCGATGATCCGTCGTGACGGGGTCTTGGTTCCGGCTTCCTGGGACGAAGCGGGGGACTACCTCCGCCGGCGGCTGTCGGCCGTCGCCAGCAAGGCTGCGGGCGGGCTGGCCTCGCCGCGCCTGCCCAACGAGGTGCTTTATCAGTTCCAGAAGCTGATGCGAACAGCATTCCAGACCAACAATATCGACTGCTCCTCGCGCTGGTCCACGCCCTTTGATGCGCTCGGCCCGTTGGTGGCCGCCTTCTACACCCGCACGCCGCTGGAGGAGGTGATCGGCAACGACTGTGTGCTTGTCGTCGGTGGCAACGTGACGGACGAAAACCCAGTCACCGAATATTTGCTACGAGACTGTGTACGGCGGCGACAGACCAGGTTACTCATGCTCTCGGCGCGGCCATCCCGTCTGGACGCCGATGCTCGGGCGATCGTTCGCGTGCCGCCGGGCGGTGAGGCTCAGGGCCTTGCCACGGTGGTGAGCGGACTGGGGGCGGCTGGTCAGGCACTGCCGGGCGACGTTTTTACGGACATCGGCGCAACAACCGGCCGGCCAGCAGCGGCCACCGACAGCGACGGTCCGGACCGCCTGGCCGCAGCGCTGCTGGAAGGCAAGAGCGTCACCGTGCTTGTCAGCGCCGACCTCTTGAGATCACCCCTAGCGCGCGCGACGTTGTACCAGCTCAACAACCTTTTGCAGGTTCTGCGCGCACTCGGTAAGGGGCTGGCGATGCAGTTCCTCTTCGACCGTGCCAACCAACTGGGCGCCTGGGACATGGGCGTTCTGCCGGCGGCGCTGCCGGGGCTGCGCGCGCTCGCCAATGATGCGGCGCGCGCAACTCTCGAACGGGCCTGGGGCGCCGAAATCCCGTCTGAACCGGGTGTGGATTTCGATGCCATGCTGGAGCTCTGTGACAGGAAGCGAATGGGTGCGCTCTATATCGCCGGAAGCGACCCCCTGATGTCTTATCCCGACCGGGGGTTCGTGCAGCGGGCGCTTCGTGCCGCCGATCTCCTGATCGTGCAGGACGCGTTCCTCACGGATACGGCGGGCCTGGCGGATGTCGTGCTGCCCGCGGCGAGTTATGGCGAGGAATCCGGTACGTTCACCAACAACGAAGGCCGCACACAGAAGGTCTGCAAGTTCCGCGAACCCGCCCTCGAGGCGCGGCATAATCTGGCGATATTCGACTTCGTTGCGGCGCTTCGCGGCCAAGCGTTGCGGCCGTCGATCCATGGCGAAATCTTCGGCGAGATTGCCCGGCTGGTTCCGGCCTACCAAGGGTTGACGCAGGACGGGCTTGGCGCCGACGGAGCTTTCACGAAGGCGGCCCTTGCGCCACCGGTTGGCGAGTTCTTCGCCCTCCCGCCTGCCCCCATTGCAGCCGACCGGCTCATGCTGGTCACCGGCAACTGCCTGTTCCACAACGGATATCTTTCCGAGCGCTCGGAGATCCTGAATACGGTCGCGGATAACCCATATGTCGAGATGAGCGCGCCGGATGCAGCGCAGCTTGGCCTAGCGGATGGCGATCAGGTGGTCGTGCGATCCGCCCAGGGCGAACTGACGGCGAAGCTCAAGGTCAACAAGCGTTTCCCCACGGGCCTCGTGTTCGTTCCCGAGAACTACAGATCCCTGCGTCTCAACGGCCTGATGCGGCGAGGCGAATACCCATGTCCGGTGGAAGTTCAAATGGCGCACGCGGCCTTCGAGCTCGCCACTGTCGCCGGGGTCGAGGCGCGGCCTGAGAATCTGGGCTGAGGCACTACGCGCTCCCCACAGGCAGCCTGCCTTCCCCTGCACCCTTTCAGCCGACGTCGTCAGTGATAACCGGTCCCGGCGATGTAATCGTGCAGCACCTGCTCGTTGCTCAGCAATTCGTCGAGCCTGTGCTTGACCACGTCGCCGATGCTCACCACGCCGACAGGGGCGCGGCCATCCATGACCAGCACATGGCGCGTGCGCCGTTTGGTCATGATCGCCATCACCGAGGGCAGGAAATCCTGTGCCGAACAGGTCGCCACACTGCGATTCATGATGTCAGCGACCCGCATCATCGGCGCGTTGGTTCCGTGTTCAGCCACGGCATTGCAGCAGTCCCGTTCCGACAGCGTGCCCAGGCAATCCGCCCCGGGGAAACGGCTGACGACAACGAAGCCGATGTTGTTCTCCCGAAACAGCCGTAGCACTTCCACCATCGTCTGACTTGGAGTGACCGAAATCACATCGGGAGCCTTGGTCTTCAAGATTTGGCAGACTAGCATATGAGCCTCCTGTCTGCGCGCTCCGGCTTGCCAGCTGGCGCGCCTTCACGTTCGTCGGATATTCCGCCACCAGTTGTAACCCTGCGGCTCGCTCGTCTCGACCAGCACGTCCTGCTCGGTGTTCAGACGTGCAGCGACCACGCCGCCGCCGGTCATTGCCTTGCCCGGCTTGCCGAGCAGATCGTCGCGCCCGATCACCAGGTCACGCGAGGAAAAACTCGAGAATTCGTACTGTTGGCCAAGCGCGATCGCGTCCGCCGGACAGGCGTCCTCGCACAGCCCGCAGAATAGGCAGCGGGCCATGTCGATCTCGAATTTTGCCGGGTGTCGGTTGCCCTTCTCGTCCTCGTAGGGGATGACTTCGATGCAGTCGCAAGGACAGATCCGCGCGCAGAGTTCGCAGGCCACGCATTTGATCTCGCCCTCTTCGTCGCGCGTCAGGAAGTGATGCCCGCGGTAACGCGAATAGGGCAACCATTTTTCCTTGTCCGGATACTGCATGGTCACGGGTCTGGAGAACATGTAGCCGAAGGTCAGCGCCAAAGCGTTCGCCAGATCGGCGAAGAACGCCCAGCCGATCCATATTCCAGTTCTGTCCAGTGCGCGCGACATTGTCGCCTCGTTGCAGCCCCTAAAGGAAAGCAACACCGGTTATGATTATGTTCGCCATCGACAGAGGAAGCAAGACTTTCCACCCGATCGCCATCAGTTGGTCGTAGCGATAGCGTGGGAAAGTGAAGCGGAACCAGATAAACACATAGACGAAGAACGCGACCTTGAGCAGGAACCAGAGGAGCGGTGGCAACGGGACCAGCACGCCGTTCCAGCCGCCGAAGAACAGGATCACCGCCAGGACCGACGTCAGAAGCATGATGGCGTATTCACTGACCATGAAGAACGCAAAGCGGATACCGCTGTATTCGGTATGGAACCCGGCCCCCAGATCGCCTTCCGCTTCAGCCAGGTCGAAGGGAATGCGCTGCGCTTGGGCCAGCCCGGCGACGAAGAACACGAAGAACCCTACCGGTTGGTAGACGATGTTCCAGACATTGGCTTGCGCCCGCACGATCTCGAGCAGGCTCATGGATTGCGCAAGCATTACCACCCCGATGACCGCGAACCCCATCGGGATCTCGTAGCTGATCATCTGAGCGCAGGTCCTGAGGCTGCCCAGGACAGCGTATTTGCTGTTCGCCGCCCAGCCGCCGAAGATGACGCCATAGACCTCAATCCCGATCACCGCAAAGACGAAAAGGAGCGCCACGTTCATGTTGGAGACGTAAAGAGTGATCTCAGTGCCGAGGACCGAGACGGATTCGCCGAAGGGGACCGCGACGAACACCACGAAGGGCGGAGCGAGCGCCAGGATTGGCGCCAATTTGAACAGGAAGCGGTCGGCCTCGGCCGGGATGTGGTCCTCTTTGGTCAGGAGCTTGACCCCGTCCGCCACCGGCTGGAGGAGCCCATGCCATCCCACACGCATCGGCCCCATCCTCTGCTGGATGTGCCCCGCGATCTTGCGTTCCAGCCAGGTCAGCGGCAAGGGCAGCAGCAGCAAGATCGCAATCAGCAACGCGACCTTGAAGACGATCAGACCAAGAGCAACGACGAGTTCCATGATCCGAGGCCACTCGTTCAACGGGACGAGACCCGCGACCCGATTAGCACTGCGCAGTTGTCAGGTTGCGCGGGCATGGCAATTGCCAACGTCGGCGCAACTTGTGCGATGGTATCACAGCCTTACCGTCATTGGCTACGATGTGTGCCGTTCGGCGCTTAAACGGGATGGCAGGGCGAAACGAACTGCCATTCAGTATTGTCTCGTACATTTTCGATAGAGTGCTTATCCTTACGCCCGATTAACCGTGAAGCTCGTGTCGGAACGCAGCCTCAAGGCGACGCCCGCGCTTCCTGCCAGTTCTGCCTGGCACCTGGCGTTTGGGGACGAAGTGCTGCGCGGCGCGGCAATAGCGTCAGAGGTGACCCATGCAGCTCATTTCAAATGGCTTTGCGGACGGTACGACGATCCCGCGGCGTTTCACTTGCGACGGTCAGGACCTTTCCCCGCCGCTCGGCTGGACCGGCGCTCCGGCAGGAACCCGCAGTTTTGTCCTTCTCTGCGATGATCTCGACGCCCCGGCGGGGATCTGGCATCACTGGGCGGCCTATGACATTGCGGCCGATTGTATGGAGTTGGCCGAAGGCGCTGCCTGGCACCCCGGCAAGCAAGGCCTCAAACAGGCAACCAACGATTTCCGGCGACCAGGTTACGGTGGTCCCTGCCCACCGCATCGCCACGGCCCACACCGCTATCACTTCCGGCTGCTTGCGCTGTCGATCGATCACCTGCCGTTCGGCAACGACCCATCGTGTCAGGGCGTCGAACGAGAAGCGCGCAGGCATCTCCTCGCCGAGGCGGTTCTCGTCGGAGTGTATGAGCGATGATAGTCTTCGTTCGTGTGAACTCTGGCAAATTGACGAAGGCCTGCGGGTCATGAGCGGCATCACTGGTCGTGATCGCCACGGCTGATACGCGTCATGCGGATCTTTCTCTGTGGCGACGTGATGACAGGGCGAGGCATAGACCAGGCGCTTCCATATCCATGTGACCCTCGTCTTCATGAACGCTATGTGCAATCCGCCATCGACTATGTCCGGATGGCGAACCAGCCGATACCGACGCCCGTCGACCTGCCCTACATCTGGGGCGCAGCGCTGCAAGAATTGAAGCGGGCGCGGCCGGACGCGAGCATCATAAATCTCGAAACCAGCATTACGCGCTGCGACGCCTATGTCGCCAAAGGCATCAACTACAGGATGAGCCCCGAGAACGCCGACTGCCTCGTCGCTGCGGGGGTCGACTGCTGCGTGCTCGGTAACAATCACGTTCTTGATTGGGGACGCGATGGGCTGCTGGAGACCCTGGCGACGCTTGAGCGTTTGCGAATCAAGACCGCAGGAGCGGGGCGCAATGCCGCCCAAGCGAGCGCCCCGGCGATTTTGGCAGACACCGATACGGGGCGGGCAGTTGTTTTTTCGTTCGCCTCGCAGACAAGCGGCGTCCCCCGACATTGGGCGGCGACGCATGATCGGGCCGGAGTGAACTTTCTACCTGCGCTTTCTGATGCGACTGTCGCAGCGATCGTCGATCTGGTGGCCGCTGTCAGACGAGCAAATGATGTGGTCGTGGTCTCCCTTCATTGGGGACCAAACTGGGGCTATGACATCCCGGAGGAGCAAAGGTGGTTCGCCCACGAACTGATCGACAGGGCGGACATATCCATCGTTCACGGCCATTCATCGCATCATGCCAAGTCAATCGAAGTGTACAATAACCGCCTTATTCTCTATGGCTGCGGTGACTTCCTGAATGACTATGAAGGCATCAAAGGCCACAGGGAATTCCGGTCCGACCTTGTCCTGATGTATATCGCTGACCTTGGTCCCGGAAGCGATCTGGTCGCGCTCGAACTGGTGCCCCTCCAGATCCGCCGTTTCCAACTCATCAAGGCAGCGAACAGGGACGTTGCCTGGTTGCAGCAGACCCTGGACCGAGAAAGTCGGCAGTTTGGTACGTGCGTTGGAACTGCGCCTGGGGGGAGGCTTGCGCTGTCTTGGCCGACAATGTGAACTGGCGGTGTGCACTGTCATCCAATTGAGCTACTATGCGCGATCGTGCACCGCAGAGAGTGGCCGTAGTGTCGCCAAGCGCGTCCAGCGGCCCAACTTCGCTGCTTGGGTGCACGCGCTTCTTGTGAATGGCGCTCGTGCCATGACCACGCCGATCGTCCTGCCTTGGCCGCTGCAAAGCCTCTTGGAGGCGGTAACGCGGGCGGTGCTGCAACCTGGCGACCGGCCTCACATCGATTTCTCACGACCGATGGGCGAGGCCGGACTGGTATCGCCGGACTCCGTGTCGTGGCGCGTGTTCAAGAACCCGTTTTCGCTGTTCATCGGCGGCGTCACCGCCGTAATCATGGAGCTTGCAGAACCGCGGGTGCGCACTGGCGTATGGGAGCATACGTCTTTCCGTCTGAATCCAATTCGGCGACTGCACAGCACGGGTCTCGCTGCCATGGTGACGATCTACGGTTCCCGCACCACGGCCGAGGCCATGATCGCCCGCGTTCGGCGGATACACGACAAGGTCGCAGGCGTGACATCGTCAGGCGAGACGTACTGCGCCAATGACCCCGACCTTCTGAACTGGGTTCAGGGCACGGCGGCGTACGGCTTTGTCCAAGCCTATCACACCTATGTGCAGCAGCTCTCTGCATCCGAGCGCGACCGCTGTTATGCCGAGGGCGTTCCCGCCGCGCGCCTTTTCGGCGCCACAGGCGCACCGGGATCGGAAGCCGAGCTCGAAGCGCTGTTCCATGCGACAGCTGGACGACTGGAGCGCTCGGCCATTGTGCTTGAATTTCTCGCGATCATGCGTTCTGCGCCTATCCTGCCGCTGCCGCTGAGGCCGGCACATCACCTATTGGTATCGGCTGCCGTTGATCTGGTGCCTTGTCGGGTGCAGGCGCTGTTGGGGTTCACCGGGCACGGCTTGCACAGTTGGGAAGCCGAGGCAGTCCGGCAGGCAGGGGCTTTGGCGGATCGCCTCGTTATGGAATCCAACCCGGCCGTTCAGGCTTGCCGGCGGATGCGCCTTCCGGCCGACTATTTGTATGTCCATCGCAGCGCAGTCGGCGCCCGTCCATGATTGTCTTGTTCACGGATTTCGGCTTGCACGGCCCCTACACGGGTCAGATGAAAGCTGTGTCGTCGATCCAGGCGTCGGAGGGACGCGGCCGTCCGTCATCGTCGAGGCCAACGGTCGCTGGTATGTCGGCCCGGCAACGGCCTGTTCGAGCTGATCCAGCGCCGCGCGGCTGAGACGTTCAGCTGGGATATCGACTGGAAGCCAGAGCGCCTGTCTGCCAGCTTCCACGGGCGTGACCCCGGTCGCGGCCATGCTGGCACGCGGTGAGCCGCCGCCCGGCAGGCCGCGCCTGGACCGAGAGCGGTCATTCAGTGGCGCGGTGCGTAACTGCTACTCGCCCATTGCTTGGGAAAGTACTGGCACCTGTCCTTAAGAAAGAACCGCACTAGTTTAGGCGATGGGACGTGCGCTGCAATTTTTGCTGGGCCGTCGCTGAGTAGCATTGTCGGACGTGGGCTTGAAAAGCCAACACCTTCGGGAGGAACCGATGACCAAAGCAGGGATCCAGACATGGAATATGAGGTCGCGCCGCAAGTTCCTTGGCGAGGCGGCCGTAGCAGCTGCGGCGATCGTTGCTGCGCCAAGCGTCGTCAAGGCGCAAGGGCCGGTCAACATGCGTTGGCAGAGCACATGGCCCTCCAAGGATATCTTTCACGAATACGCGCTCGATTTCGCCAAGAAGGTCAACGACATGACAGGCGGCGACCTGAAGATCGAGGTGCTGCCGGCGGGCGCCGTGGTGCCGGCCTTCGGCCTGCTCGACGCGGTGTCGCAAGGAACGCTCGATGGCGGCCACGGCGTGCTCGTCTACCACTACGGCAAACAGACGGCGCTGGCGCTGTGGGGGTCCGGTCCGGGCTTCGCCATGGATGCCAACATGCTGCTCGCCTGGCACAAATATGGCGGCGGCAAGGAACTGCTCGCAAGGCTCTACGAATCCATCGGCGCCAATGTCGTTTCGTTCCCCTATGGGCCGATGCCGACGCAGCCGCTCGGCTGGTTCAAGAAGCCGGTAGCGAAGGCCGAGGATCTCCAGGGCCTGAAGTTCCGCACCGTCGGCATTTCCATTGACGTGTTCACCGGTCTCGGCGCTGCGGTTAACGCGCTGCCGGGCGGCGAAATCGTAGCGGCATTGGATCGCGGCCTGCTCGATGCGGCCGAGTTCAACAACGCGTCGTCCGACCGGGTGCTCGGTTTTCCGGACGTCTCCAAGATCTGCATGCTGCAGAGCTATCACCAGAATGCGGAGCAGTTCGAGATCATGTTCAACAAGACGAAATACGACGCCCTGCCCGATCAGATTAAGGCAATCATCACCAATGCGGTCGAGGCAGCCTCGCAGGACATGGCCTGGAAGGCGATCGACCGTTATTCGAAAGACTATGTGGAGATGCAGACGGCCGACAAGGTCAAGTTCTACAAGACGCCGGAGGCGATCCTCAAAAGGCAATTGGAGGTCTACGACGAGGTCGTGAAGAAGAAGGCTGCGGAAAACCCGCTGTTCAAGGAGATCCTCCTATCCCAGCTTGCCTTCGCAGAGCGGGCGACGCGATGGGAACAGGATACCGTTGTCAGCCGGCGATTGGTGTTCGATCACTACTTCGGACAGGACGGGGTGTCGAAGGAGTTCTGACGTACAGTTGGGCATCACCGGGCGCGGCCCGGTGGTGCTTCTGACCAAGGTATCCGTCATCCGAGGGCACGCGTGAACGTTCAGCATTTTCTGCTCAGGATCGATGCAATCAGCGTGTGGGTCGGAAAGGCCGCGGCGTGGCTCATCATCGGGCTGATGACGCTTGTCTGCGTAGAGGTCTTCAAGCGCTACATCATGAACATGCCAACCGCGTGGATCTTCGACGCCAGCAACATGCTCTACGGCTCGCTGTTCATGCTCGCCGGGGCATACGGGCTGGCGCAGAATGCCCATGTGCGCGGCGACTTTCTCTATAGCTCGCTCCGGCCCCGGATACAGGCCGGGCTCGATCTCGTGCTCTACATCCTCTTCTTTCTGCCCGGCGTCGCCGCCCTCGTTTACGCGGGCTATGACTACGCGGCGCTTTCGTGGCGGATCGGCGAGCATTCGACCGTGACGGCGGAGGGCCCGCCGATCTACTACTTCAAGACGGTCATTCCGGTGGCCGGCGTCCTTGTGATGCTTCAGGGCCTCGCCGAGATCGCGCGCTGCATCGTCTGCCTCAGGACCGGAGAATGGCCGAGCCGACTCAAGGACGTCGAGGAGATCGACGTCGTCGCCGAGCAGCTCGAGCACAGCGAGCATGTTGACGCCGAAACGCGCGAGGCCGCAATCGAACGCGCGCAGGATATCGAAAAGGCGGCGCGCCAGAGGGGAATGGGAGGAGACATGCAAACGTGAGCGACCCATTCCTCGGACTGACGATGCTGATGCTTATCGTGGTCGTCATCATCATGGGGTTCCCGACGGCCTTCACGCTGATGGGGCTCGGCATGCTTTTCGGTTTCTACGCCTTCTACAATCCTGCCGAGCACTGGATCGACAATCGCGTCTTCGACCTGATGGTCCAGCGCACTTATGGCGCAATGACCAATGACGTGCTGATCTCGATCCCGCTCTTCGTGCTCATGGGCTACGTGATGGAGCGCGGCGCGCTCGTCGACAAGATGTTCTACAGCATCCAGCTTTCGTTCCGCCGGGTGCCGGCTTCGCTCGCCGTGGCGACGCTCATCGTTTGCACCTTCTGGGGCATAGCCAGCGGCCTCGTTGGCGCCGTGGTGGTGCTGATGGGGGTGATCGCCATGAACCCGATGCTGCGCGCGGGCTATGACGTGAAGCTGGCATCCGGCGTAATCACCGCGGGCGGCACGCTCGGCATCCTGATCCCTCCCTCGGTCATGATCATCGTCTACGCGGCAGTCGCTGGGCAGTCGGTCGTCAAGCTCTACGCCGCGGCGATGTTCCCCGGTTTTTTCCTCGCCTTCCTTTATCTCGTCTACATTCTTGGCTGGGCTGCGATCAATCCGAAGATCGCGCCCGCGTTGCCGGAGGAGCAGACGAGGGTTCCGGTGCCGGCGTGGATGCGAAGCTTTCAAGCGGTCTACTCGCGCAACATGCTTGCCGGGCTTCTTTCGGCACTGGTCTCGCCATCGAAGGCGATGGCGCTCGAGGCGGAGGAGGGACGGCTCACCTATTGGAAGCTCATCAAGAACGCCTGCGCCGCGCTGGTGCCCTTTTCGCTGACGGCGTTCATGCTGGCGCTCGTGTGGTGGTATGTCGTCATCCATCCGCAGGCATCGGCCGAGGCCGAAGCGCCGGAGGGACTGGAGCAGCTCGGTGCGCCGGCAGTGGATGCGGGACCGGCGGCGATCGATGGGCCGGCGATCAGCTTCTATGTTTGGTTCGGTCTCGTTGCGGCCATCGCCGCAGCGGTGCTCGTCCGCTACTACCGGAACATGACCGCCGACCGGCTTCAGGTCGTGAAGCTGCTGATCTCCTCCGTCATGCCGCTCGGCATCCTCACCATCGTCGTGCTCGCCGTCATCCTGTTCGGTATCACGACGGCGACCGAGTCCGCGGCCGTCGGCGCGGCGGGCGCCTTCCTGCTCGCTTTCCAGGCCCGGACGCTCAACTGGAAGCGCACCAAGGAGGCGGTGTTCCTGACCGCGAAGACCACTGCCATGGTGTGCTGGCTCTTCGTCGGCTCGGCGCTGTTCTCCGCCGTCTTCGCTATCCTCGGCGGCCAGGCGCTGATCGAGCAATGGGTGCTCGCGCTCGACCTGACGCCCGTGCAGTTCATGATCCTGTCGCAGGCGATCATCTTCATTCTCGGCTGGCCGCTCGAATGGACCGAGATCATCATCATCTTCGTGCCGATCTTCCTACCGATGCTGAGGCACTTCGACATCGATCCGGTTCACTGGGGCGTTCTCGTTTTCGTCAATCTGCAGGCGGCGTTCCTGTCACCTCCGGTCGCGATGTCAGCCTACTATCTCAAGGGCGTTTCGCCTCCGCATGTCACGCTCAACCAGATATTCGCCGGGATGATGCCCTACATGCTGATCGTCATCCTCTGCATGATCCTCATGTATATCTGGCCCGGCATGGCGCTCTGGCTTCCGAACTATCTTTACGGCGGCTGAGAAAGACTCCGTTCTCTGACGCCTTCCGCGACCGCGCGTTTTCGGCCGCTTCGACCCACGGGATGTCCTTTTGAACGACAAAGCAGGATCTCGGAGATACAGGCGGTCGGAAGATCTACTTTCGGCGACAATCGGCGCGAGCGAATGACGGTTTGGCTTAGGGTGGCGGGTTCACCGGTTGAGCCCACCGTCCAATGCGGTCTTTCAGTTGCGAGCGTCGCTTGCTGGACCTGCGTTAGTCAGTCGGGGACCAACCTTTAGGTCCGGTCGGCATCTTTGAGGGCCTTCATAGTGCTTTCGATAGTTCCGTCGACCTTGAGGGTATGTCCCTCATCGAAGATTATGTGCGTAATCGTATGTGTCGCATCCGGTCGCATAAACCGAATTTGTTCGGGGTTCACCCAAACGATGGTTTGTGTATCCACGTTAACAAATCGGCAGAACTGCGCCATGAAGCCACCTATGCATTGCGCTAAGCTTATAGGAGTTCGGGCCGGGGCGCGACGTCTGGCTCCAAATCTGCCGCAGTGCTGCAAGCGTGGCCGCCTCGTCGGTCCCCATCATGCTGGAGTAACCGGCGACGTCGGCGGCGAGCCGGCGCATAGTCTGCTGTTCCGTCATACGACCCCACAGGCGATGCGCTGAGCAACGTCGTATTGTACGGGATATTCGTGATCTCTGAAGGATCCTGTTTGGCCGCTAAGCCGCTTCCGCCAGGTTACTTGCCGTTCCGGCTCGGCTTGTTCCGTCTTTGCCTCACGTCTTGGCCTTGAAGCGTGCCGCTTCTTCCGAACCGCGCGTGGCGTCTCCCGCGCTGTAGGAATGCGCGCCGGCGCCGGCGAGCTTGCCGCCGTCGACGATCAGATACTCCTCGCGGATTGACCTGCCTTCGAACCAGCACTCCAGAATCTCGCGGGTGCCGGCGGCGTAGCGCGCCTGGGCGGAGAGCGACGATCCCGAAATGTGCGGCGTCATGCCGTGATGCGGCATCGATCGCCATGGATGGTCGTTGGGCGCCGGCTGCGGGAACCAGACGTCGCCGGCATAACCTGCGAGTTGGCCGCTCTCCAGCGCGCGGGCGATGGCGTCGCGATTGCAGATCTTGCCGCGCGCCGTGTTCACCAGATAGGCGCCACGCTTCATCCTGTTGATCATCGCCTCATCGAAGAGATTTTCCGTCTCCGAGTGCAGCGGTGCGTTGATGGTGACGATATCGCAGACGGGCACCATTTCCGCCGCCGTCTTGTGGAAGGTGACCTCGAGTTCTTTCTCGACCGCCTCTGGAAGGCGATGGCGGTCGGTGTAGTGGAGCTTCAAATCGAATGGTTTGAGGCGGCGAAGCACCGCCAAGCCGATGCGTCCTGCCGCAACTGTACCGACATCCATTCCCTCCACATCATAGGAGCGTGCGACGCAGTCGGCGATATTCCAGCCACCCTTCATGACCCATTGGTAGGAGGGGATATAGTTTCGCACGAGGCCGAGGATCATCATGACCACATGTTCGGATACGCTGATCGAGTTGCAGTAGGTCACTTCGGCCACCGTGATACCGCGGTCCATTGCGGCCTGCAGATCGACATGGTCGGATCCGATGCCAGCCGTGATCGCAAGTTTCAGCTTGTTTGCCTTGGCTATTCGTTCCTCGGTAAGGTATGCCGGCCAGAATGGCTGCGAGATCACGATTTCGGCGTCGACGAGTTCGTGCTCAAAAACACTGTCTGGACCGTCCTTATCCGAGGTTACAACCAAGCTGTGCCCCTGGCTTTGGAGGAATTTCCGGAGACCCAGTTCGCCGGACACGCTGCCGAGCAGGATCCCCGGTTCAAAGTCAATGGCCTTCGGCGCGGGAAGCGTCTGGCCGCCCGGATAGCGGTCAAGCTTCGGCAGGCCGTCCCGCGCATATCTTGTCGGATAACCGTCGACCGGATCGTCATAGAGGACGCAAACGACCTTTGCCATTTTGTATCTCCCTTCGTTTGAAAACGAAGAGGAAGTCCCTCTATTGTTAATGCTGCCGGTCGAAATCGACGAGCAGCAGGGCGATCTACCCGGTTGAATTGTCTGTGGCAGGCAGGCGCGTCGCCTAGCGCTTCCTCATTCGGAAAATTGCGCGTCGCTTTAGATTAGATGGAGGAGCCGGACACGGTTTCAAGTGCGGGCCGCAGTGGTGCAGCGTTCGATTTCCTCCGTTTTCAGAATTCACGGTGCGCGCGCGCTAAGAATTCAGCTTAGGCGCGTTCTTGAAATGGCAGAGAGTCATCAGCTGACCGATGGGCCTATGAGCGCAGGATCGTGGAACGATTCGGAGGGCAGCAGGAACTCGATCTAGGGCCGCCTAGCGTTTCCACCGCGCCGCCGCCGCCTTCTTAGCGATTTCGGCGCGCGCCTGGTGTCATGTTCTCAGAAGCTTCTTTCCGCCCTCGGCGCCAAGCGCCTTTGCGGCGGGGTCTTTGTCGTCGTCAATCACGTCGTCGGCTTCCTCGCCGGTCGCACATGCCCGCGTGGGGAGCGCTTGCCTGCGCTGCTTTCCATGATGGCGCAACGACCTTCAGCAATCGGCCGCCAGGCACGGCCTTTTGGTACGAGAACTCGAACGGGCTTGCCGAGATTGCTGTCAATCAAGGGCGCACGAACGGCGAACTCGGTCTCGCGATCGGCAGTTCTGTGGAGATCGTCCTTTGAACGAAACCGGTTGTCCGTTGCGGCGTTGATCTATTGCGATGCGCAAGTCAACGAAACGAGGCCCGGGCGCCGATCTGCCGAAGCTGCAAAAAGGCGATGACAAGGCGCGGGCGACGATCGGCAACAAGCGCCTTGCCGAGCAGATTCGCAAGGCTCTCGCCAAGCATTATGCGAGCAAATACCGGGTGAGGTGAAAAACGCGAACGCTACACCCGGAATGAGCACGAAGGGAGGTTGTCATGACCGATAGTATTGCTCAGAAAACCTGTACGCCCTGCCGCGGCGGCGTCGCGCCGCTGACGCAGGAGGCAGCCGAGGGCTATCTGTCCCAGACCCCTGGTTGGGAACTAGAGGAGGCGCACCTGCTACGCCGCAAATTCAAATTTGCGGACTTCCGTCAATCGCTCAGCTTCATCGACAAAGTTGCCCGATTGGCGGAAGAAGAAGGGCATCATCCCGACATCTGCTTCGGCTGGGGTTATGCGGCAGTCTCGCTGCAGACTCACAAGATCAAGGGATTGCACGAGAACGACTTCATCATGGCCGCGAAGATCAACCTGCTCGTCGGTTCGTAGATAGGCACTCGGCACCCCAACGACCGGAACGGGTCCAAAAGTTCGCGTTCATGATTGGCCGGGTAGCGTGATTTCCGGACACTCAATCGTGGCGCCTGAGATAGCAGTACGAAGAGGCTCGTTGATCAATGATCGCGCAACATCTCCTGGAGTATTTCCTCGATCGGGTGCGGCGGAATGCCAAGTTCTTCAAATCCGGGCATCTGCGGCGATGACACGTTGTCGACCTGCATCAGTTCCACTTGATTCCGAGTGACGGGCGGACTCGCAAGCATTTCCGCGGCCCATGCCAGTGCGTGCCAAGCGGCAAATGGCACTGGGATTAGTATGGGTCTAAGGCCGGCCTGGTGTGCAACGGCTCTGAGAAATTCCTTGTAAGAGTAAACGCGAGGACCGCCGCACTCATACGTGATCGCATGCGTTGCCGTCCCCTGCAGAGCTCTTGCGGTCGCCTCTGCCACATCGCCCACATAGGCCGGCTGCAATCTCGTGAGGCCGCGACCGAACATCGGATAGATTGGAAGCTGGCGGAGAAGTTTGAGGATAATGGTGAGAAACGCGTCATCCGGTCCGAACATCACCGCCGGGCGGATGATGATGGCGTCAGCAAACGCGGCACGCACCGCCTGTTCGCCTTCGCCACGCTTGCGGATGTAGAGCGACGGCGAGGCAACATCGGAGCCGATTCCTGAAACGTGAGCGAGCCGTTCGACGCCAGTTCGGTGTGCTTGAGCTGCAACCCGCCGGGCCGACTCGACATGCACGGAATGAAAGGTCTCCTGTCCCTGTTCGACATAAAGACTGACCGCATTTACAACACCGTAGGCACCGGCAAGTGCACGGGCGATCGCCCGCTCGTCGTGGATATCGGCTTCGACCGATTGAAGTTGCGGATCTTCGGAACCAAACAATTTCTTGGCCCGTTCCGGATGTCTTGATGCAATCCGAACGAAAAACTCACCATTGCGGAGATGCCGAACAACGCGGCGGCCGAGAAAACCGGTTCCACCGAACACGGTGACGACGTGATGGTTCATGGCAGCCATGGCTTAGACTTTGTCGGCTCATGTCAGCCGTCTCGACCCGGCGGTTCAGGTCACGTGGACGGCACGCCTACTGACCACTATCTACCATCTGGGCTACCTCGTACAGATTGGGATCGATCTCGTCCGTCAACTGATCGAAAATGACCCTACTCCTTGCGGAATTCCGGCGATTGATGAGCAGATCGCAGCAGATCGCGATTCTGCTATTGGACGTCGTTGACGATGCGCCGCCCGTCGAGGCTGCGATGCAGGCTGATTGAGATGAAGCCAGGCCGGCGCGCCATAAGCGCGCTCGCTCGGTCATGACGGACAATGCCTCGGCCTGCTACCCTACAGGGCCCTATCGGGTCGAGCACCATGGCAGCGACTATCTCGTCGCCCAGGGGGCTGGGCGCCGGCGACAACGGAGGAGATATCGGAGATTTCAAGGTGTGGGGAAAGGCTGTAGCGCTCTTCCAACTCGAACCCCCTCGACAGGCGAGCGAACGCGACGCCTAGGTGGATCTCGCTACGATGCCAATCTCTTTCATAAGCACACGCAATTCGGCTGGAGGCGCAAGACAGAAAGTTCGAAAAGCTTCCAAGAACCCCAGCCCAACCGGATGCGCCGTGGATAGCTTGGTTCCCCGAACTTCCTCCCATCACGGCAGCGGTCGTCGTTTCTGCAAGTAAATCAAAAGGCTGCCTGAAGACCGCGCAGTCTTCGCCTCGGTTCCAATCGCAGTTCGGCAGGACCAGATACAGAAGCCGCCGTTTCTCATGTGGAGGCTGCTATGATCTGCATGCGTTAAGTGTCGATTCAGCCTAGGGTGCGTCCCGCCGCTTTGCCGCCCTTTCTGTCCGTTTTCGCGACGACGACCAGGTGCGGCAAGTCACGTGCGTCTAGACCGAATGTCAGGAACGCGCCGATATCGTTCTCTAATGGGTCAAGGGCGGCTGCTCGGATTCGAGCATTGTCGACGATTTTGGGTGCCTACGTTTTCTACGTGCTCATCGGCACTTGATGGGTTTAGCTGGGTATGGTGCACCAGGGCTCTTATCGGCGACGAGGGCTATGACGCCGATTGGCGGCGCTCGTCGCCCGTGGAGGCTAGCAAAGCCGCGACCGCAGGCGGATCAGTTACCCGAAGGCGAAGCCGGCATCATCGACAACAACAAGATGTAGGCGGTGTGGAGTTGTATCGTTTTACACAATCCCTAGTTGCTAGACTTGCGCGACACACCGGCAGTTAATTTTACCTCTGCGCGAGGAGGAAAAAGGTCGCGAACTGGGGAGGATGTAGTCCATGAATGACGATTTCGGCATCGCCTATCCATCTGAAGATCAGCCTTACGAAGTTACCTCTTTCGCTAAAAAGCATGGCCTAACGATACGAGTTGCTGACGCCGTGCTGTTCGCCAAAGGCCCGTCGCGGATGGCTTGTGATGCTGCCGCATTGGCTTTCCTCTGTGCAGTCGCCCAATACGCTAAGAAACAACCGGCGCGCTAACCATGTCTGTGCAAAAAGAAGAGGACTATCGAACCAACAGAGCCGACTATGCGATTGCTGCGAGGCATGACCGAGCGACCGCTGATGGCGATCGCGATGAGCTACTGGCAAGAAAAAAGAAGTCCCTATGGCTAAGAGATCGGGAGCGTCCCAGCCGTGGCCTATACGGTGATTTGGTACGGGAGACAGGGCATCGCTGAAAAGACCGAGAAAGCCGCACGAGACCACGCGCAGGCGACATTTCTTGCTCGAAAGCAGGGTGACGGTATCGTAGCGGTGGAAGTTCGCAAAGACGACGGGACGGTTGCTTTCAGCCAGGCCGGACGCAATTAAAGCCTCTCTTGACCTAGATTGAAACGTCCAGCCCTTCCCATCAAGCGCTAGTGGTTGTCCAGTAGAATGGCTAGGTGCCTGGTAGCGGCGCTTTCCATAATCAGTTCCTCCAGCCATGTGTCGCCGACGGTCGATATGGGGACGCGACGTCTGACTATACGAAGCGCTTCAGAAATCGAAACTGCTGTGGATTTCGCGTGATCATCCAGGTAACGACCGACTTCAATCACGGCGTCTGCGTCTACGTTGGAAGGCAATTCTCGCATGGCACACCCTCCTGCGGCATCCGAACCTTGCTGCCCAAAAGTATCGCGCTGAACAGCCAAAGAGTCGACACCGTCTTAAGGAGGTGGCAGAGCTGCTCTCCAGCGCGCGTTTCGCCCTAGGCTGAATCGACATTCATCGCATCCATAACATGGCGCAGGCGAGTTGGATGAAGCTGAGGAA
>NZ_JHQS01000124.1 GCF_014843845.1 Mesorhizobium amorphae
TTGGCTTTGCCGACAAGGCGGGTGATTTCGATCTCCAGACCGACGATGCCCTTGACCATTGCATCGATAAAGTCCTTGGGCGCGTCACCCATCTTCCACGGGACAGGTTGGGCCGTCTCGTGCCGGCGGGTCAGTCTGGCGACATTGTGACGGACATAGCTCTCCTCGTCACGGACCGTGATCCGTCCGTATGCATGTGCAACGAGGTAGTTCCAGGTCGGTACCTGTCGGTGGAACTCCTGCTTGCTCGGATACCATTGCGGCGAGATGTATGCGTCGGCCGCGCGGAACACGACGAGCACCTCATCGCCGGTCGACACGTCCTGCCAGACCGGGTTGTTACGCGCGACGTGACAGTTCAGAGTGCCGTACCTCCCCCGCGCCCGGTCAAGTTCGAAAGGAATGTGATTGGCATCGAGCCCGCTCCTGCCATGAGTTATCAATACGCCGAGGGCGCTCGTCTCGATCAGATCGTGGAGAGCCTCTTGGCTGGGTTCGTCGAAATGTGGAGGTACATACATGAAGGTTCCTTCGCTGTCGGTCGGTTTCACGATTCATCGAGCAATGCCCGCCGGCAGGCGTTCCAGCGCCTCGACGATCTGGCGCTTTGCTACAGCGGAGAGCGGCAGGACCGGGCGCGGAGGTTCGGCGCGGCAAATGTCGAGCAATTCGGCGAGCACATAGACAACACGAAGGCTGGAGAATTGCTTGAAGAGATTCCAGATTGGCGTCAATGCGGCGTCGAGGCGGCGTGCTTCGGCCGCATCGCCCGCCTGCGACGCCCTGACAATCTCTACGCAGACCTCGGGCAGGATACCACCAAGGACGCTGTACCAGGTGTCGGCTCCGGCGATCATGGCCTCAGTGGAATTCCAATCGCCGCTGTAGCCGATGGAAAAGCCTTCCGGCACGATGCTCCGCTGCCCGGCCAGATGGCTTCGGAATTCGTCGCTCTTGTCCGTAGGATTCTTGATGGCGACGATCCCCGGCACCTTGGCCAGGCGGCTGACAAGTGCGGGAGTGAAATGGAAATGGGTCGTTCCGGGATTGTCGTAGATGACAATTGGAAGGCCGCCTTCGCGGGCCACGACCGAGAAATGTTCGAACACCTCGTCATCGGTGAGCGGGGTGTACGAGACAGCCGCAAGCAACCCTGCGGCAGCGCCGAGGGCCTTGGCGTCCTGCGCAAGGCATACCGCCTCGTCGGTGCGCAGCGCGCCCACGCCCACCACGACCGGCGTCTGCACATCGGTTTCGTCCAACACTTCGGCGAGGGCCCGTCGCCGCTCCTCGCGCGTGAGGTAAATGTACGTGCCGGTGCTGCCGAGAAGGCCGATGGAATCGACCTTTGCTGCGCAAAGCCGTGTAATCAGCTTGCGCAGGGCTTTGGTGTCGACGCGGCCGTCACGGTCACTCGGCGTGATCGGGAATGCGGAAAGCCCGCTCAGGAATGCCATTGCGTTGCTCCAGATTTCTGCATGAGCGCGTCAGTGTTGGACGCGAGGACGGGAACGGGTTCATTACAGCACGTCCAGCGCCTGCCTCAGATCGGCGATCAAGTCGCCGGCATCTTCCAGACCGACCGAGAGACGCATGAGGTCCTCGCCGACGCCATCGGCAAGATGAGCATCCTTGCGGATGCTTTTGCGGGCACGTGTCAGACTGGCCGGGTGGTAGATGAGGCTGTCAGCGTCGCCGAGGCTGACCGCTCGGGTGATCAGGTTAAGCCGGTCCATCATGCGGCGCGCGCCCTCGAACCCGGCGTGGAGGCCGAAAGCCAACATACCTGATCCTTTGGACATCTGCTTTCGGACAATCGCCTGATCGGGATGAGAGTCGAGAAACGGGTAACTCACCCAGGCCACAGCCGGGTGAACCTCAAGTGCCTGAGCGACAGTCAGCGCGGTGGCACCGTGGCGTTCCATCCTGAGCGTCAGCGTCTTCAGCCCGCGCAGGATCAGGAACGCTGACATGGGCGAGAGTGCTGCACCGGTGATATAGCGCAGACCCGTTTCGTGCAGTGTGTGGAGTGTCTGCGCGTCACCAAGGATCGCCCCGCCGAGAGCATCGCCGTGGCCGTTGATATACTTGGTCAGCGAGTGGATCACGATATCGGCCCCGTGTTCCAGCGGCCGCTGGAGTGCGGGCGAGGCGAAAGTGCTGTCTACCGCCACCTTTACGCCGCGCGCATGGGCGCGTTGGGCGATTTCGGCGATGTCGAGGATGCGGCTCAGCGGGTTGACCGGGGTCTCGAAGAAAACAAGCCGGGTCCGGTCAGTGATCGCCGCATCGAGACTCTCTGGCTCCGACAGATCGACTGGAACGACCTTGATGCCAAACCGCGGGACCGCCTGTTCGACCATGGCGAGCGTGTTCGCGTAAAGGGTCTTGTGGACGATGAGTTCGTCGCCCTGGGACATCAGCGACAGGATCAGCGTGCCGAAAGCCGCCATCCCCGAGGCGACGACCAGCCCTGCTTCAGCTCCTTCGAGATTGGCGAGCCGTTTTTCAAGGATCTCAGTTGTTGGATTGTATTCGCGAGCGTAAAGCCTGCCGCCGAGAGCGGCGGCTGCTTCGTTCGCCTCCACGCTCTCGAAGCCGTATGTGGAGGTTAGGAAGACCGGAGGCTGAACGGCATTGGAAAAGCCAGCCGGATCGTAGCCGTGATGGATCGCCCGGGTGGCGAAGCCGAGATCGGCGTCGCCCAGGGACCGTTTCGTTGCATCGGTTTCGGATCGATCTTTGGGGCCAGTCATAGCTCTCTCTGAAGTTCGCTTGGAATTCCGAAAGATAGTCGCCATACTGGCTCACATGTAACGTCCAGTTGGCGATGAATGTAATGGTCCAGTCTTCCGATGCTGGTTCTGCGGGTCGCTTTCATGGTATGGGTGCGCGCCAGATTTACGAAGCTCTTAGCGAGCAGATCCTCGGGGGCGTCTACGAAACCGGCAGTCAGTTGCCGTCGTCGCGGGGCCTCGCAGATGAACTCGGCGTTTCGCGCACGACTGTCACCGTCGCCTATGAGCAGTTGGCCGCAGAAGGTTTCATTGAAGTCCGCCAAGGCGCACGACCCCGCGTCGCATCTTCGCTGATCGGTCACCAGGCAAGCAGCACCGTCTCAAAACGGGCCGGACCGATTCATCTTTCCGCCTACGGCGAGAGACTGCGCGCCAGTTCGCCTTGGCCGGCTTATCTGCCCAAACGGCTGAAAGTGGATTTCCGTTATGGCGACCTCGCGCCGTCCGATTTTCCGGCGCTGATGTGGAAGCGCGCCATGAACACGGCGATGTCGCAACGCCCAGGGCGCCTAGCTTATGACGATTCGCGTGGATCGCTTCGCCTGCGCCAGGCGCTGCAGGGATATTTGTGGCGCGCCCGAACCCTAAGCTGCGAGGTCGAGCAGATCATCATCGCAAGCGGTTCGCAACAGGGTCTCGACCTTTGCGCGCGCTTGCTGCTCGATCCTTCCGACAGCTTCGTGGTCGAGGACCCGTGCTACAGGATGGCGCGCCAGGTCTTTGCCAGCACAGGCGCGAGGCCTGTTTCCGTCGCCGTCGATGAGGATGGGATGAAGACGGAGTTGCTTGAGGGGATCACGGCGCGGCTGGCCTATGTCACGCCGTCGCATCAGTTTCCGCTCGGCGGCGTCTTGCCGGTCTCGCGCCGCTATCAGCTCCTCGAATGGGCCCGGCGCAACGACGCCTATGTGATCGAGGACGACTACGATGGCGAATACCGCTACGACATTCGTCCGGTGCCCCCGCTGCACAAGCTGGAGGACCGCAGTTCCGTCATCTATCTAGGTACGATCTCCAAGACGCTGTCGCCGATGCTGCGCATCGGCTACCTCGTGGTTCCGCCGGAATTGCAAGACGTCTTCGCGACGGCCAAGCAGTTTGTGGACAGGCATTCTCCGGTGGCGGAGCAGGAGGCCCTGGCCTCGCTCATCGAGAGCGGCGGCTATGAAAGCCATGTGCGCCGCGTCCGCCGTCTGAACGGCGGGCGCCGAGAGACCCTGCTCGCCACCCTTGGACGCGCGTTCGCAGACCGCATCATTATCGAAGGCGCTGATGCCGGGCTGCATGTCGTCGTCTGGTTCAAGGACCTCTATCGGTCATTGGAGGACGCGCTGATTGAAGAGGCGCGACGAGAAGGCGTGGGTGTCCATTCAATATCGCCGCTCTACGGCCGGGAAACGGATGAAGGTCGCGCCGACCGGATCGGACTGGTGATGGGCTATTCCGCCTTGACCATAGGGCAAATCGAGAACGGCGTTCGATTGCTCACGAACGCTGTCGAACGGGTGAGAAGGAACTCTCCGGACACTTCGGCTGCACGCTAGAATATCCGTTTTGATCAAGCGGGTTTTGGGGTCCATTTTCGCTTGTTGCGCAAGACTGCGTTTGCGAGGATGGCGAGCTTCCTCATGATGGCGGTGATTGCGGCTTCGAAGGTGCGATTATCGTAGGCCCATCGCATGGCGCCTGGTTGAGGCTGGTTTTCGAGGTGCTGCTGGTGTCGTCGATGGGCGCCCGCCCGAACTCGGGGGTCCAGCATGTATGGCGCCGTTTGCGCATAAAAGGCATAGATTGGTTGCTGCACGGGTTCGAGGTTTGGTAGCAGCTGCACCAGACGCTTTTCCGCGACGTCCTCTGCGACCATGAAATCGCCTAGCAATGAATAGCCATATCCGGTCAGGCAAGCATCGCTAGGAAGCCCTCGAACAGGGCGTCGGCTGCGCTGTCAACCCGGATCAGCGAGCCGTTTCCCGAATATTCAACGATTCACGTCGACGACTACGCGCCCACGCAGCCTGCCCTCGACAATATCTGTCGCCGCAGCGATAACCTCGCCGAGGCCGATCTCCTTCGCGATCGTGTTCAGATGATCGAGGTCAAGTTCTCGCGCCAGCTGCTGCCAAGCCGCTAAGCGTTTCGGCTTGGGGCAGTAGACGCTATCAACACCCGCAAGCGTTACACCCCGAAGGATAAATGGCGCGACGCTTCCTGGAAAATCGAGGCTCTGCGCCATACCGCAAGCCGCCACGACACCGCCATAGCGTGTTGCTGCGCAAGCATTGGCGAGCGTAGCGCCGCCCACGGTGTCAACGACGCCGGCCCAGCGCTCCTTGGCGATGGGTTTCCCCGGTGAAGAAAGTGTGGCGCGATCGATGATTTCCGACGCTCCCAAGGCCTTCAGATAGTCGGCTTGGGCTGGCTTTCCGCTTGATGCCGTCACGGTGAAGCCGCGTTTCGAAAGTAGGCTGATGGCGATGGAGCCAACTCCGCCGGTGGCACCTGTGACGAGGATGTCGCCGCCCTGTGCCACCCCCTGTTCTTCGAGCGCCAACACGCAAAGCATGGCAGTGTACCCAGCAGTGCCGATTGCCATTGCCTGCCAGCTGGTTAAGCCGTCAGCAAGCGGGATCAGCCAATCGGACTTGACTCGTGCGCGCTGCGCTAGACCTCCCCAATGCGTTTCGCCGACGCCCCAGCCGTTGAGCACAACGGCATCGCCCGTTTTGAAGTCACCAGAACTGCTCTCCTTGACAGTGCCAGCGAAATCTATCCCGACCACCAATGGGAACGAACGCACCACAGGCGCCTTGCCAGTGATAGCGAGGCCGTCCTTGTAGTTGATCGTAGAATGCGTAATGTTCACAAGGACTTCGCCTTCGGGCAGTGCAGAGTCCTCAACCTGTTCATGTTGCGCACAATGGCCGTGATCGTGCTTGCGGACAACAACTGCTTGGAAGCTCATTGGCGGGTCCTCATGTCTTCATCATTCGAGGGGGGGAACGTGAGATTGGTTGCTACGGAGAGCTCGAGCGGCTCGACTGAGGCGGCAATCGGCGCCGGACGTTGATGACTATGGTCGCTTTGAAGATTGCCGCAAAAGCGCGAAAGTCGTTGTGACAAGCAAAGTTACGGAGACAATAATAAGCGCCAGCGCGTTTATGCTCGGCGTAACCCCACCTCTCACCATCGAGAACACGTAGACAGTCAACGTGTCCGAGCTCGAGGTCCCGCGGGTAAACAGCGTAATGTTGAAATTCTCCATGGACTGGAAAAACGCGACAGCGGCAGAGGCGGTTAACGCAGGCGCCAAATGGGGGAAGACAATGTAGCGCAGCACCTGCGCATGGCTGGCCCCGAGATCAATGGCCGCCTCCTCCAGGCTTGCGTCAAGGCTGCGCAATCTTGCGAGCACCAAAAGCATGACGAGTGATGCAATGTAGCTAACTTGGCCCAAAACGGACAAATGCAGGCCGGGAGGCACCGACAGCTTCGCCCAGAACAGAAGGGTCGAAATCCCTATCACAGCGCCTGGGGCCAATACCGGGGCGATCAGCGCCCCATAGAGAATTGTGCGCGCCGTTCCAGACATCGACGAAATTACAAAGGCGGCTGCCGTCCCCGTTGGAACGGCCAGCAAAACAACGCCAATCGCGACAACCACCGAATTGCGCAGAGCGCCCCACATTCTAGAGTCGTTCCAAAGCGCGATGAACCACTTGTCGGTGAGGCCCATCCATGGATAGACGGTCGGAAACCTGCTGTCGTTCAGCGACGCCCCGCCCATAACGCCGAGGGGGAGCAAGAGATAGAGCAAGAAAAGCGCCAGGTAGAGATGGCCAATCTTTATTTGCGAGTGTCTGAACATTAATCCATGCCTAGTTTGTGATGTCAGACAGTTTCACTTTGAACGCCCACATCATTGCCACCACCACAAAAGTACAGAGACTCAAGAAAAGCAGGGAGTAAGCCGCCCCGGTGTTCCAATCAAGCGCTTCCAACATCAACTGCTGTATTGTTTGAGTGAACCATAGCGAGTTCGGCGAACCCAAGAGAGAAGGGACAAGGAGCGAACCGGCTGATAGCATGAATACCATGACACAGCCGGACACAATGCCCGGTTTGCAATGAGGAACGATGACCCGCCAATGCGTACGCCACCACGACGCCCCAAGATCCTGCGCGGCCTCGATCTGGTTCTTATCCAAGGACTGCATTGAACTGTATAGTGGAAATACCATGAAAAGCATATAAGTATACACAAGCCCGATAATTATCCCGTAATATCCCCTGATCCACCTGACTTCGGAGTTTATCACCCCAATTTCTATCAATAACGCATTGAGCGGCCCCTTAAACGATAGTATCGTAAACCACGCGAACGAGCGAAGAATCTCAGACACCCACATGGGCACCGTCAGGACGATGAAGAAAATCGCCATGTTGCTAGGTGATATAGTTTTTGTCATATAATAAGCTGCCGGATACCCTATGATGAGTATTATCGCGGTGACGAAAATTGAGTACAAAACCGTAGTGATGAAAATTCTCAGATGGATCGGAACATCGATCGACATACCAAAAATGTCGAAGCCAACCGGCGTCGAAAGAAACCTTTGGTAGTTAGCCAAGGTATAGCTATCGCGAGGCCCGTCAATTTCATTCAGCGGCAGGTAGGGACGGAACGAGCTCTCAATCAGCGCAATGTTCGGCAAAATGATAAGCATCAAGAGCCAGCCTAGTGTCAATACTAGGAACAGAGCAGAGATTGACCTTCCGTACATTTTAACTAGGTGATGCATTGTTCACGATCTGATTGAAGAAGGAATGCCTGTTGTTCGTCGAAATGGAGGTAAACGTTCTCGGTATTGCTTGGAAGGCGTTGAAGATCATTGTTGTCAGTTGCCACCAGGAAGACATGTCCATGCGCCGTGACTGCTTTAACCAGCGCAAAGCTTCCTTCGAAAGAGACATCTTGCAGCCGTGCCTCGATGGCGTTGTCGCCCTGTCGCTGCCGCGAGACATCCACATGCTCTGGACGGACATACAGTGCAACGCTTTCCCCTTGCACGTTGTGGCTTACCCTGGCGCGATGCTGGCCCAAGGGTGACTCTACGGTGCCAAAACCGTCTGCTATTCGTACAAGCTTGCCCTCGATCACATTGGTTTCGCCTACGAATTTTGCCACGAAACCGGAGCTTGGATTGTGATAGATCTCGTGAGGTGGAGCGACCTGCAACATCCTTCCCTTGTTCATCACCGCCACGCGGTCGGACATGGCGAGTGCCTCGCTCTGGTCATGAGTGATGTAGATGAACGTCACGCCCGTCCGCTTCTGGATCGACCTCAGTTCCGCTCGCATGTGCTGCCTCAGTTTGAGGTCAAGCGCTGACAACGGCTCATCAAGAAGCATAACCGAAGGCTCTACAGCCAAGGCACGCGCAATCGCGACCCGCTGCCTCTGGCCACCCGACAACTGGCTTACCATTTTGTCTTCAGCGCCAACCAGATCCACCAATGTCAGCAGTTCTTCGGCTCTTTTACGCCGGATGCTGCGTGGCACTCGCCGCATCTCCAAGCCGAACGCTACATTTTCCCAGACGCGCATCAGCGGGAATAGAGCGAGATTTTGAAAAATCAGGCTGGTAGGGCGTTGGTTTGCGCGCTTGCCGCGGACGTCCTCCCCGCCGATCCGGATCGTGCCGGCGCTTGGGTCGATAAAACCCGAGATCATCCGCAAGATCGTCGTCTTGCCGCACCCGGATGGGCCGAGGATCGAAAAGAACTCGCCCGCCCTGATCGTAAGGCTCAGATCTTCGATTGCGCGGAAGCTCCCGAACCTGCAACTTACATGTTCAAGCTCGACAGATCCTTCAGAAGGCTTCTCCGGATCTGCCGAGTTGGAAATGGCCTGCGGCACAAGATTGCGTGAATGGCTAGACACACGCATCTTGCCTATGCGGCCCTGTATTTGTCGGCATATTCTCCGCGCTTAGCCACAAATTCGCTATTCTGGTCCGGCCACCACCAAAGCTTCTTCAAAGCACCCTCGTCGAATGCACCTTCGTAAAATGCAGCGTTGTCCGGATTGAGTAGCTTGGGTCCACCTTTTGCAGCCGGATTTGCTGACACTGCCGCCCCCCACAGCGCTGAGCCTTCCGCAGTGGAAACCCACTTCGCAAGAGCATGAGACTCGTCAACATTCTTAGCGTTAGCGAGGAGCACCAAACCTTCATTCCACGCGAACGCACCTTCTCCCGGCGCGGCGTATACAAAGCCATTGTTGCGCAGGTTGAAGCCAGTCGAATCCCAGCAAAGCCCGAGAGTCGCACCATTTGTAGTGAAGCCGGCATTGGCATCGTTCTCGCCTGACCACCATTGCACAACATTGCCCTTGTGCTTTATCGCTTCGGCAAGGGCGATATCCCAAAGTTGGGTCATTACTGCCATATCGCTGTAGCTATCCGACCACGGACGCGGCAATTTGCCATTTGCCTCAAGCCACCGGCCCATGGCCGCAAGCGCTGAATGAGGCCGAATGGTCACCTGGTTGTCTGGACTGAACAAATCGCCAAGGCTGGCAGGTGAGCTCAGCTTGGCGTCGCCCTTCTTATACACAAGCGCTTCCGTGCCCCAGACGGCCGGCAAAAACTTGCGCTTCCCGTCAATGGTTGAGCGTTTGCCCATCGCACCATCGGCCATACCCGGGAGGTAATTTGAGAGGTCGAGTTTGGACTCATCCCAACCCTGCACCAGCCCTTGGCTATTCCAGGCTGCGAGACGATCCACTGTCGGTTCCGCGACGTCAATGTTGCCTGTGGCAAGCGAAAGCTTCGCTTGTGCATACATCGCGTCCTGATCGGGTTGCTCAATAAAGTTTACCTTGACGCCTGTCGCGGCCTCGAAGGCGGGAAACACTTTCTCGCGAAACAGAGGGTACCCCGCCCAGCCCATAAAATTAACAGTCCCGCCACCGGCAAAGGCCCTAGTGATCACAAAGGGCGCAGCAATGCTCTGCGTCGCCACAAGAGCGGCGCCGGTTTTCAAAAAGCCGCGTCTGCTGAACCTGTATCCTGACTTTTTCATAGGTTAAAACTCCTCCTGTCTTTCCACCCTGGATTTCACTTTTTTGCAGCGCCCATCGCCTTTCTGACCGCCGCTCTTGATTTACTAGTAGATCAGTCTATTAGTTCCCGCAAGCGCATTTCTCGGTGACGCGGCTGAAAACAGCGCGGCACTCCAGATCTGCCCTTGGATCGCCCGATCTTACGCCGGATTCAAACAAACAAGGGCGTTTACGCCACTACGACGGATATGTACGGCTGGACCAGCCTGCACCACTAAACTCCCGGCCATGGCAGGCTGTGACCTCTTGCACTGCGGTAGCCGGTCGGTCTATAGCCGTTTGATGGCACACAGAACAAAACACCAAAATTCGGCACTGAAGACGGCAACGCATCTTGCCCTGGAAACCGCCAAGGAAAGGATCATGCGTGTCGCTTTGGAATTGATGACGGAGAAAGGCTTCCTTTCAACCGGCATTGAGGAAGTATTGTCTCGTTCTGAAGTTCCCCGCGGATCATTCTACTATTACTTCCCGAGCAAGGAAGCGTTTGGGCTCGAAGCTATCGACGCCTATGACGCATTTTTTGTGAACAAGATTGAGAAGTTTCTTGGAAACCAACGGCGCAGTACAATCGAGCGCATCGTAGCGTTCATGGATGACGCTGAACACGGGATGAGCAAGTACAAGTTCCGTAGAGGCTGCCTCGTTGGCAATCTTGGGCAGGAGATGGGGGCCCTTCCCGGATCCTTCAGGATCAAACTCGTGGCGGTCCTTGAAGGGTGGGAACGGAGATTCGCCGTTTGCATCGCCGACGGGCAGCTTAGAAACGAGATCTCCGATCATCTCGACCCCGAGCGATTGGCTCGGCTGTTCTGGACTGGCTGGGAGGGAGCGGTTTTGAGAGCAAAGCTTGAAAGCAACCCGCAGCCTCTGCACATCTTCGGTGACGCTTTCTTGGAGATACTCAAGGCGCGTTAGGCAGATGAGATTTGGTCCTGGTATCCTGCAGCAGCCGTCGACGCTTTCCGTGTTCGATGCCATCTTGCTGACGCTGACGCTGCTGCTGATTCCCTTCGCGATCTTGCCGATCTTCCTGTCGCTGGAGCGCATTCCGCAGACCTTGCTGCGCGCCTCCGACGATCCGGTCGCAGGCTTGCAGACGTTCCCGCGCATCACCTTGCCGCTCAGCGTCCCCGCCGCCGCCTCGCGCGCCGGCTCTCCACTGTCTTCCTGACGGCGATCACGAAACTGGCTGCCGGGCTGCTCTACAGCCGACTGTTCGTGCCGATCGCGTCTGCCGAACCTGTCGAGCGCGATGGTCGGCAGCGCCATCCTGGCCTTTGCGCCGTCGTTCGACGAAACGATGATCACCATCCTGCTCACCGGGCATGCAAGCACGCTGCCGGTCAGGCTGTGGGCAATCACGCGCCTCGGCTTCTCGCCCGACATTAATGCGCTGGTGGTGCTGATCCCGACCTTCATCGTGCTGCTGTGCGTGCTCGTCGCCCGTTTCGGACTCCCAGCCAAATCGCAATTGAGCGAACCTGAGCGCCTGTCAAATTTCACCGAGGCAAGGCCGATGGGCCGAAATCGAAGACCCGCCCTGGATTGAGGATGTTCCTGGGGTCAAGCGCTGCCTTCAGCCGCCGCATCGTGGCGAGTTCGGCGTCGCTGCGAACCAGATGCAGCCATTTCTTCTTGTCGAGGCCGATGCCATGCTCGGCCGAGACGCCGCCGCCGGCTGCCGCCACGCCGCGATAGACGATGTCATATGCCGCCGCCGGATCGACCGTCAGAACCTGGTAGTGCAGATTGCCATCGGCGAGATGGCCGAAGACGTAGATGTCGGCGCCGGGGTCCATGGCATGGATGGCAGCGTCCGCGTCCCGCAGGAATGCTCCCATCCGCGCCAGCGGGATGCTGATGTCGACGCTGATCAGCCCTTTGATTGAAAACAGGACGCGATTGGCGTCCTCCCGTACGTTCCAGAGGGCACGAAATTCGCGCGGCGACTGCGAGACGACCACATCGTCGATGACGCCATCCTCGACCGCCTGCATCAACACCTCGGCGAAGCGCTCGCCGTCGCGCTCGGGCTCGCTGCCCTGGACCTCCGCCAGCACATAGACCGGTGAACCCGCCGGCAGCGGCGCCGGCATGTCCATGCTGGCGACTATGAGGTCATAAAGCGGTGCGAAATTGACCTCATAGGCGGAGAGCAGCGGGCCGAGCTTTTGGCGCAGCAGCCCAAGCAGGGCGATCGCCGCGTCGAGTGACGGGAGCGCGCAGAACGCGTTCACCTCGGACGCCGGCTTCGGATGCAGCCGGAGCGCGGCACGTGTGACGACGCCAAGCGTCCCTTCCGTGCCGATGAAGAGCTGGCTGAGGTCATAGCCGGAATTGTCCTTGGGCAGACCTTTTAGCGATGTCAGCACGCTGCCATCGGCAAGCACCGCTTCCAGCCCCAGCACCTGCGCCCGGTACATGCCGTAGCGCAGCACGCGGATGCCGCCGGCATTGGTGGCGATATTGCCGCCAACCGTGGCCGAACCACGCGCACCGATATCGACGCCGAACATCAGCCCGGCGCCGTCGGCTGCCTCCTGCACCGCCAGCAGCGTTGCACCCGCTTCGGCGACGATGCTGGCCGCCTGGCGATCTGGGACATCAAGACCGGTCATGCGCTCCAGCGACAGCACCACCTCGCCCGGCTGCACGCGCCCCCCACCCGCCATACCGGTGCGTCCGCCCTGCACGACAACTGGCTGTCCGAGATGGTTGCATGCGGCAAGTGCCGCCGCGACACCCTCGGTGTCGCGCGGGCGCAGCACTGCTTCGGGAAGCGCGCCAAGCTTGCCATCAGGATCGTCGCGATAACGCTGATCCACGTCGGAGCCGGCGCACACGCCGCCCGCGCCCAGACGGTCACCCAGAGCAGACAGAAGCTGTTGTGTTTCAGGCGACATTGACCAATCCTATTCATGATCGCCTGCCGGTCAAACCCTGGTCCGTGCAAGGCGACATCGTCCGTGTGACCGTTCGTGGACAAAGGGGAGCAAAGCCAGCGACATCATCGCGATGAGACGAAATTGATGCCAGAATGATTGTGCCCGCTTACTGAAGCTTCGAAAGCTGAGATGCGTATGGAGTTTGCCGATTTGACGATGGACCATCGGCCTACGCTTTTCCGGCGGGTTAGAATGCTATATCCGGGGTGATCTCGATCACTGTCGGCCCATTGGTGTCCAGAGCGTCCTTGATCATGGTGTAGAGATCGCCGGCGGTCGCGGGTTTGACGGCCTTGGCTCCATATGCTTTGGCCAAGGCACAGAAATCCGGATTCCGGGCAGTCACAGCATTCGGTTCTATTCCGGCCGTCATCATGCTGTCGCGAATTTCGCCCAGCAGACTGTTGTTCCAGAGCACAATTGGAAGTGTCAGGTTCAATTCAACCGCGGTAGCAAGTTCGTTCGAAGTGTATTGAAACCCGTAATCACCAGCCAATGCCACGACGGGTGTGGACCCGCCTTTGCCTATCTTCGCCCCGATGGCGGCGGGCAAGGCAAAACCTAGTGTGCCAAAGCCTACAGGATGTAACCACGTGCGTGGCCGTGAAACCGGAAATTGTACATTCGCGGAATAAGCAATCTGGGTCATGTCCGAGCAAATCACTGCCTCGACAGGGACCGCTGCACGGATTGCAAAAAGGATTTTTGCAACAAGAGACGAACCTGCTGGGGTTTCCATAACGAAGTTTGTGGGCGGCCTGAATCGCCGCTTGAGAACACCAATCCGTGCCGAAATGTTCTCAAGACAGTGGCTGGAATCGCCTATTATGGCAACCGCTGCCGGGTAGGGCCGCGCTATATTGAAGGCGTCCAAATCGATCCGCACAATCTTTCCCGGGAAGGAGATGTCCGTGCGCCAGAAGTCCGTCTCAGCCATTTCCGTGCCTACAGCCACAATGCAGTCAAAGGTCTGCAGCTCCTGTTGCACGGATGCCAGGCTCAACACCGAACCCCAGACCGCGCCATGTTCTGCTGGGACGGCTCCTTTCCCCGCCGTGGTTGTGATAATGCAGGCCCCGACCTTTTCAGCCAAATCAAGTGCGTATGTGCCGGCATCAAGTGCGCCACCGCCGAGAATAATCGCGGTTCTGGACGCCTGCGAAATCAATTTCGCAGCATCTTCGATAAGCGCGGGATCAGGTAACGGCTTGCGCGGAAGGGTCCGGGCGAGCCACCGATCCGTCACGTCCGCCTGTAGAACGTCGATAGGTATTTCAATGTAAACCGGACGTGGGCGCGCAGACGCGAATACGGAAAAGGCTGCCGCTACAGCATCCTGAAGATCCTTGTCGTTGTAGACGCGGAAAGCGTGGGCGGTGACCGATGAAGCAGCGCCAAACTGATCGATCATTTCGTGAAGCCTGCCACGGCCTTGTGCGCTATCGCGTAAATCCAAGCAGGACGAGATAACCAGAATAGGGCTCGAGTCGGACCAAGCCTGGCCAAGCGAGGTCATGATGTTCGTCATGCCGGGCCCCGTGATGGTGAAGCATACACCTGGTTTTCCGGTTGCTCTGGCATAGCCGTCAGCCATGAAGCCAACGCCTTGCTCGTGGCGCCCGAGCACATGGGTAATCGTGGAGGCTGGCAGAGCGCGATATAGCTCTATGTTGTGGACGCCAGGAATGCCGAAAACGACCTTAACCCCATACTGCGAAAGCAAATCAACGAGCGCCTCACCGACCAATTGCTTCGTCACTGTTTTCTACCCTCCAGATGTGGGTGCACGCGATCGCCACGCCACTGAGGAAGATCTTCTTTGGCCAGGAACCTGGAGATCAGCAATTTTTGCACTTCACTCGTGCCGTCGATCATCTGCACTACCTTCGCGTCGCGCATAAGCATCGCTGGGGGACTCGAGGCGTCTAGCCCGGCAGCCCCATGCACTTGCACGGCTTGCGTGCTAAGTTTCATCCCGAGATCGGCGCAAACGAGCTTGCTCATGGCAGCGTACGCACTGCCGAGTTTTGTGCGCGGGGCACCCATCAGGACAAGCGCTTGTTCCCAGAGAGCCCTGGCGGCGGCAAGTTCAGCGGCAGCGCTGCCTATCTCAAACGAAATGCCTTCATGTTCAATCAAAGGCCGGCCAAAGATCTGACGACCACGCGCAAAGGACGTTGAGTGCTGAAGCGCGGCAGTCGCAATGCCAAGGCCGATCCCGGCCGCGTTCAGCCGATAGAGGTCAAGCATCTTCATAGTGATGCGAAACCCCTCCCCTTCATCCCCAAGGAGGCAGCGCTCTGGTACGTGCACATCCTCGAGGATTACGGAGGCCGTGGGGCTTGCCCTGAAACCGAGAAGGTCGTGATCGGGACTGATCCTTATCCCGGGCAGTTGCCGATCAACGACAAAGGCCGACACCCCTTTGTTTCCGCCTTCGGGGTCGGTCTTCGCCAGAACGACGAATACATCGCCAACTGACGCGCTTGTTACCCAATTCTTTGTTCCGTTGAGGACATAAGCTGCGCCAAACTTTCGTGCCGTAGTTTGCAAAGCGGCAGCATCCGACCCCGCATTTGCTTCAGAAATGCAAACACAGGGGATAACAGATCCGTCAATGATCCCTGGGATATAGGATTGTCTAACGGACTCCTCGCCGTAGACGATGATCGGCAACGCCACATCTGCACACATGCCGAATGACATCGCAAAACTTGGGCTGACGCGTGCTATGATTTCACTTGCCAAGATGGCAACGATATGGTCCTCGCCTGTTCCCCCAAATTCTTCAGGCAGCCCAATACCGAGCAGGCCACGACTGGCACACTCGGCGTAAATCTCACTCGGAAATTTAGCCTTGGCGTCCAGACGAAGAGCTTCCGGACGGAGGACTTCTTCCGTAAAAAGTTGCACCTTTTGGAGAAGATTCAGCCTTTGATCTGTAAAAAGCATTTGTCTTCCCTCACCTCTGCGTTCTTTTGCGTATGAGAGCGTCAAGCGCCACGCACGAACCCTGACTCACGATTATCGGATTGATGTCGACTTCTCTGACAATATCTCTGGCTTCGATTGCCAGGCGCGAAAGACTTACCCCGACACGCGCCAGCGCAGTGAGGTCATATGCCGGCTTGCCCCTAAATCCAGAAAGCAACCTGTAAATTTTCAGACCCGCCAACGCATCAATAAATTCCCGTTCACTTACTGGGCAAAGCAAGCTGGCCGAGTCCTCAAGAAGTTCGATCATGATACCGCCCGCGCTAACGATCAGGATTGGCCCCACCTGATCGTCATTGACGATTCCGAGAGCTACCTCGACGCCGTCTGTCTTGATCATTTCGCAAACAAGCACCTTCGGGCCGAGGCGAAAGGCTACATCCTCGTAAGCTGCGTAGACCTCCGCGGCCGAGCGCAGGTTCAGCTTCACGCCGCCAACGTCAGATTTGTGAAGGACTCCGATGGCTGCTGTTTTCAATACTACCGGGTAGCCGATGCGCTCGGCCGCGGCCACGGCCGTTGCTGCCGAATCTGACGGAATGCGCGCGGCTGTCGGGATGCCATAGGCGTCCAGTACGTCAAGACAGTCTGACTCCGTCATTGTATCCGATTGGACTATGCGTCGAAGGTCCGGATCCATCCCCTTCACAGCCTTTGATGGGACCTCCATCGCAACTGCTCGGCCCCTCCATTTCTTCCAGGCCATCACGTTCCGAATGGCTCGCAATGCGTTTTCTACGCCATCGAACAGCGGTATCCCCGCCTCTGACAATTTTTCGGCCAGACGCGTCCTTGGCAGGCGTGCAAAGTTCGTCGCCACGCAGATTGGTTTTTCAGTCCTAGAATTGGCTGCAATGCATGCTTCGACGAACCCCTCGGAAATATAGTCCTCCATTGGGACATCGCAGACGAGCGCGGTGAGGCCTACAGCTGCATCCTCGCTAATGGCGAGAAGGCACTGTGTGTAGTTTTCAATAAAATCGGTGGCAGTGCCCCAGGCATCCAGCGGGTTCACAGCGTCCAGGCCAGGTGCCAGATGCCCCGTCAGGCGATTGGCCGTAGCTTGGCTTATTGCGGCAAAGTTGACTCCAACGGCCTCTGCAACATCGACCAGGTGGCCACGCGCGCCACCCGAATCGAGCACGGCGCCGAGATCGCCATCCGCCATGTCTTTCGGCGAGGACAACAGCAATGCTGTCGCTGCCAATTCGTCAATCGTTTCTACTTCGATGACCCCGCTTTTGGCGAAAAGTGCGCGGTAGGCCGCATGGTTCCCGGCGATGGCGCCTGAGTGACTTTCGGCAAGTCTGGCGCTCAGGGACGTCTTGCCGATCTTCAGCGCGACGATCGGCACGCCCTTTTCACGAGCCATCGCCGCGGCCTCAATGAAGCCTGGAACGTCCCGGATTGTTTCCAGGAAAAGCGCTACAACCTTCGTCGTCTGGAGTGACAGGGCGTATTTCATGTAATCTGCAACGGTGGTCGTAAGCTCCTGGCCGCTCGAAACCGCTAGATTGAAACGCAAGCGCGGATCTTGGTTGAGAAGGCATGATAGGATCGCGCCAGAATGACAGATCGTCGCAATCGATCCGGATGCCCTGTTTTCAAAGGGAAACCAGCTTACAGCGACGCGTTTTTCGAGGTTAAGAAAGCCCATGCTGTTGGCGCCGCACAAGGCGATGCCGTTTTCCCTGAGCTTCCTTCCAATGCGTTCCGGCAGAGTGGGATTTGTATCGTTCGATATGTAAGCGCTTGCGAAAATAGTCGCGGCTTTCGCACCGCAGGCTATTACCTTGTCAATCTCGCTTTCAATATTCTGATTGGCAACGCAGATAACGACATGTTCAGGCAATCCGACAATATCGTTAAGAGATGGATAGCATTTTCTGCCGAAAACCTGACTATACTTTGGATTAACGGGGTACACCTCGCCGGTATAGCCAAAATCGATAATTTGGCGGAGCGCATCACAGCCTGCCGTGTTTTCACGAGGTGAAGCGCCAACGACGGCGATCGATTTTGGCTCCAGCAGAGCTGTCAACACAGCAACATTCCTTATATGTTCAACGACCCGGTTGAGCTTCACGGTTACATAAGCAGCGAGAGCGGACATCTCTTATGGCCGGACATGCGGCGACCGATTTCGATCTCCGTCGACAAATAGCCTAGCCGAGCAACAGTCTCAGGTGGTCGTTGAGAAATCGATTCTTGGGATCGAGTTGGCGCCGCAGTTTCCGAAAATCGTTCGCTCGCGGATAAAGCTGAGTGACATCGTCGGTATCGAGGAAGTGCATTTTGCCCCAATGCGGACGGGAGCCGTATCGGCGCAGGATTTCGTCCACGTCCCTCAAAAAAGGCCAGTAATCGATTCCAGGACCGCCGGAGACCGACAGCGTGATGCTGTCCTGGTGGTGGAACGGGCTCATCCAACCGGGATCCCCGGCGGTAAAGCGATATTCGATCGGGTAGATGCAGTTGGTGTGCCTGGTGAGCATGAGCTCGCGCACTGCCCTGACAGCGGTCTTGCCGTGCTCCAGCGGTACTGCGTATTCGAGCTCAACAAAGTTCGGCACGTATTCAATGGGGTACACTTCGGAACTGTACGCAATTTTCTCGAAGTCCGCCTCCATTGGAGCTGCGTCGGTGATGTCCATAATCTTCATTTCGCAGACATCAGCCAGCTTTTCGGTGCTCGACACAGCTGCAGTGTCCGGCAGGCAGTAGAGATGACGACTCTCTGGCGTTGGGCACCAGAAGAAGCCGAAGTGACGGTGGTTCGCCGCCAGCTCATCGTGCCGTTCCATGCAAGTCTCGAAGTCGTCTCTCCACAAGCGCTCATGAAGGTTGTAGGCATCCATGACGTTAAGGGTGAGCGAGGAAATGATGCCGAGCGTCCCCAACGACACCTGTGCCGCGTGCAGCAGGTCGCTGTCGCTGTCGTCAATGTCGAGGATGTTGCCATCGGCCTTGATGATGCGCATCCCGCAAATCGACGATGCAAGGTTACCAAGCCGGAGGCCAGTGCCGTGCGTGCCCGTGGTGAAGGCTCCTGCAACGGCTTGGCTATCGATGTCGCCTTGGTTGATCAGCGATAAGCCGTGCTGCTTGAGTGTCCTGCCGACCTCGTTGATCTTGGTGCCGCCGGCGACTGTCACTCGCTTGTGTTCATGATCAATTCTGTGCACACCATGAAGATTGGCCAACGACAGGAGAAGACCGTTGGTTCCCACGACTGGTGTGAATGAATGTCCCGAGCCCGACACGCGAATTCCAAGATCCCGCTGGTCTGCCTCCCGGACCAGATCGACAAGCTCCGCCTCCGTCTCGGGAGAAGCCTTGTATTGTGACACGCAGTATTGATTTCCGACCCAGTTGCGCCAAACGCCGCCTTTTTCGAAAGTCATGTCCTTGCCCTCAAATCGCGGTGAAACAATTATCGACAAACAGATGCGCGCCGCTGATGAAGCTTGCATCATCGCTTGCCAGATAAAGTGCGGCCTTAGCAACCTCGTCGGGCCGACACATGCGTCCCTGCTGGGCCGCGATCGCGGCATCGGAGACGTCGATACCGTATCTTGACAGTTCCTCGACTTCCCTCTGGCCGTGGGGCGTTTGAATGAAGCCTGGGCAAACCGCATTGCACCGTATGTTGCGGTCGCGGAACTCGACTGCGATCGAGCGCGCGAACATGTGGCAGGCGCCCTTTGTGGTGTTGTAGAGAACTTCCATTGGAGTGGCTGCGACCGCGGAGATGGAAGAGGTGCAGACGATGGATCCGCCACCGGCGTCTATCATCTGCGGAATCACTGTACGGGTTACAAGGAACATACTGCGCACATTGATGGCCATCAGCCGGTCCCAATCTTGGAGGGTTGTCTCGAGGAACGGCCGGATGATAATGGTGCCGGCATGGTTAAATAGGACGGTGATCTGTCCCAGAGCGCCACTGAGCGCGCTAACGGCAGAAGCCACCTGCCCTTCATCTGAGACATCGGCAGCTGCGAATGCAGCCTCGTAGCCTTGATTGCGCAAACGGCTTGCAGCCGCCTCACCGTCGCTGGATGGCAGATCGACTATGCCAACTGCCGCACCTTCGCGCGCAAAAAGTTCCGATGCCGCAAGACCGCATCCTCCCGCACCGCCGCTGATGAGCGCAACCTTGCCTTGAAGCCGACCACCCATTTGCACCCCTGTTGTGTTATGTCGCCTGTAAAGGTGGGTTTATTACGATCAAGGCAGGTTCACTTTGCCTGAAGGTCTTTCGCCCACACGGGTAACGCTTTGGCCCATGCTTGCATAAGCGTTTCAGCTGGGCCATATTCCAAAAGTGATACATCGCGGTGCGTGAGCTCCGCTTCATGAGTGGGCCTTGCTTGCGCTGAATAACTTACCCGACGTATCGGCAATCGCCTCGGTCATGGGACAGATCGGGAAGCCTTCGCTGCCGGCGGCGCTCGATGATATGCTCGCCCGCATTGCTCCGTTCGATTTGTCGGCGATTTTTGGTTTTCCCTTCGATGCCAGACCACTGCTGCTCTACGATGGCTATCGTCAGGGTGCAGCGCCATCGGCGTTGGAAGCCTACCTCAACGGCGCCTACCTGCTGGACCCGTTCTACACGGCCTGTGTCCAGGGCTGGGAACCGGGCCTATGGCGTATGCGCGACTTGGCGCCCGACCGCTTCTTCGATTCGGAGTTTTACGGCTCAACAGAGATCCATCCTTGCATTTCCATGCAGGCGGGTTCCCTTGTTGAGGAGATCGGCTTCCTCGTCCCGCTGGAAGGCGGGTTCAACGCCGTTTACTCGCTGATGCGTCTGCGGGGCGCCCCGTTTTCCGTGACGGAGAAGACTGGCCTGCAAGCGCTTGAGCCGGTCGTGCGCGAGAGCATCCGTAGCCAGTGGCGGGATGCTCGGGCGACCATGCGCCCACCAAGTCTGAATGATTTGATGGAGAAGGCCTTTACGACGTTCTGCCAAGACCGGCTGACATATCAACAGCGCAGAATCGTGCAGCTCATCCTGCGCGGCCACAGCAACTGCTCGATCGGGTCGATCATTTCCGTGACCGAAGGCACGGTCAAACTGCACCGCCAGAACATCTACAAAAGGCTTAATATTTCCAGTCAAAGCGAGCTTTTTGCCCTGTTCATCCAGACACTTCTGCCGGAGCTCGCGATTACGTCCGCCCGCAATGGCCAGCCGAACCATTAGGGTCGCCCGCCCACCAGCCGCGAGACGCGGGCGCAACAAATCCACTTCAATCCAATTGGGCTAAAGGAGCAGGCTTCTATGATCGGAGCGCTCAGTCCGCCTCCAGCCTCAAGACCTGCTTCGCGCGTAAGGTATCCATTAGTCCCAAATAGTCCCCAACCTCGCGTTGAGCGGCTTCTAGCATTGGACGACCTTCGGACTGGGCACAGAAGAGGGATGATTTTCGTCCAAACGGACCCCTTTGACGCCGGGGTTTTCAAAGTCCCTCCGGTTTGATCCGAGGCATTTGTGTTTTGGATGTTGATTATGGAGACAATTGCAAAGATACGCCGGCGGTCGCGTGAAGCCGAGCTTTGGGCAGTGCAGCGTTGCCTAAATAGCATCACCGATGGGGGCTCTATCCATTAGCGCAGGATAGAGCAGCCCAATACTATGTCGAAGCCGCTATGTGGGTGTCGTGGCGGACGGCATTCAGCCACATACATATTGCCGCCACTAGCTCGCGGAACGAGCAAGCGGGGCTTATGCGTGTGCGAAGCCGATGAAAAGCGCTGGCGACTTTAATTTGAAATGTATGGGCCTATGCGAGGGCTCCCGCGGGAGCCTATATAATCGATCGTCACGGGGACGTTTTGGATGGCAAAGACGTTCGCATTTCTCCTCGTTCGCGACTTTACGCTGTCGCCGCTTTCCCTGTTCATCGATACGCTGCGTCTGGCCGGAGACGAAGGCGATCGAAGTCGTCGGGTAGAGTTCGACTGGCAGATACTCGGAGAAAGGGGCTTGCCTATACGCTCAAGCTGCGGGATCGAGTTGCTCCCGACGAGAGCTATCGGGGATCCTGAAGACTTCGACAATATCGTCATCGTTGGAGGCCTCTTGGACCCCCAACAGAACCTCAGTCAGGAAAAGGAAGCATTCCTGCTGCGCGCCGCAGAGCGCGGGGTGCATATCACGGCGCTTTGTACCGGGAGCTTTGTTCTGGCGCGCTACGGATTGCTGAATGGCTACGATGCTTGCGTCAGCTGGTTTCATATTAAGGATTTCAGGCAGTCGTTTCCCGATGTGCGGGCGCAAGCAGACGGCCTGTATTGCGTAGACCGCAAGCGATCGACATGCGCTGGAGGCACGGGTGCGGCGGATCTGGCTGGATACTTTGTTTTGAAATCAATCGGACCGAGGGCCGCGGAGAAAGCCGCGAAAATTCTGGTAATGGATCGAATTCGCAACAGCTACGACGTGCAACCGATTGGCGACCTTTTTCCAGAAGCGTCAAGCCGCGCAGTCAAGCGAGCGCTCTTGCTGATGGAGAGCAGCCTACAGGAGACAATAACAGTTTCTGATATCGCCGCGAAATTGAACGTCTCGAGGCGTCAACTCGAACGACTTTTTGCGATTGAATTGGAAGTGAGCCCAATGGCCGCCTATCTCGCGGTCCGGCTTCAATACGCAAAGTCGCTTCTTGAAGCTACCGACCTCCAGATCGGTGAAATTGGTTTCAGGTGCGGCTTTGGCAATGCCGGACATTTCAGCCGGGTCTTCCGCCAACATATCGGGGTTACGCCGACAGACCTCAGAAACCAGTATGCAGCTCCTAAAGATCGGTCTCGCGAACCCGGTACTCCCGCGTCAGGCCAGCGCCAGTAAACAGAACGGCGTGCCCCATATTCTTCTTGGAGTTCATATTTTTTCGTCGCTGCAATGCTTCGGTTCCAAGGGATCAACATGACCCGCTTAGGCGCGTCGGCACCGAGAGCAATCCTGCAAGCGGTGTCACAGGAAATGATAGCCTCCTGGTTGGTCTGGCTACCGTCGATAACTAGGCGGTCTGGCCGCCACCGCGCGCGGGTGCCTTTGTGAAGAACCGCTTGGCCGACAACAGGTAACGCTGCTTGCTGAACCAGAATTCGACGGTGTACCGACACTGTCAATGGCGCGGCAAAGCTACGTCCACTGACCGGGGACTTTGATGTAGGTCTCGTCGATATACCGTCTGCCGGTCACTCCGCCAGGGTCGGTTGAAACGCTCCAGCAATGGCGATGCGTAACGGGCGATCCAGCGATGAACGGTCGTGCGGTCGACAGCAATGCCCCGCTCGGTCATCATCTCCTGCAGATCACACAAGCTCAGATTGTAGGCCAGGTACCAGCGCGCACAAAGCAATCGCTGACGGATCGAACTGGCGGACCTAGAACATATACTCCTCCGAAAATGTCAGAGGCTCTCCTACCACAATGTCGATATGCAAATTGCTGCAACACAACCCGACCAACAAGCCCGACCGTACCGTCGAGCGCCGTCAAAGCCGGCATTCTCGACTTCGTGTACGGCACACCTTTGACGGATAGAGCTGATCGGTCTCACGCGACACGCCCAGGGCAGTCATCCCGCCCACGCACGCCATCTTTGCTTGGTCGAAAGCCACAAAAGACGGGTCGAACACCCGTCACAAACTCAGAATCGAACGCCGAAATAGCCTAGATGTGGAAACGGCATGAGACAAGTGGCACCCCTCCGGCCACCTCACCTAGCAAATCGCGTACGGTAATTCACTGCGGCGGTTGTGATCGACTGTAATCGTGCTCTTAAGTGGTGGGACGGCTCGTTGAATGCAATCAATCCGCTCACAAACGCGGCATGAAACGCCGATGGGGTCAAATGCCAAGCTGTTTGTGAAATCCAGCCGATCCGCATAAACGAAATCGCCCGCATGGGAAATCTCGCATCCGAGCGCGATCGCGTAGCGTCGATTGGGTGAGCCAAACCCGCCGTCCGCCTTGCTGACTTCGGTCGCGATGCTGAGATAATGCACACCGTCGGGTGTCTCCGCCAATTGGCAGATGATGCGACCCGGCGTTTCGAAAGCCTGGTGCGCGTTCCACAAAGGACAAGCTGCACCGTAGCGTGCGAACTGCAACTTTGCGGCGCTATGGCGCTTCGTGATGTTGCCGGCGCGATCGATACGCGCGAAGAAGACGGCAACGCCCTTCATCCGAGGCCTTTGCAACGTCGAAAGGCGATGCGCCACCTGCTCAAGGCTGGCGCCGAATCGCACTGCGAGCAGGTGCAGGTCGTGCCGAAGTTCTTTTGCCGTGGCCAGGAAGGGACGGTATGGCAACATAAGCGCGCCGGCAAAATAATTCTGGAGGCCGATCCTGCAAATCTCTGCTGCTTCGGAGGTACGGAAGCGCGCTCGCTCGATGATGGCGTCGATTTCCGCCCGGTGCTCCAAGGCGCCGATCTGGAATGCCATCTGAAAACTGCGCGTCGACGCAGGTGAGTAAGAGTTCAAATACAGCACGCGCGCTGACGCGTCGAAGCGCCTGATCACCCGCTCGCCATTGCCAGCGCGCGCAACGCGAACGTGATGATGCTGTTCCAGGTGATCTGCCAACGCCGTACCGACATCTCGATCCGACACGCCCAAGGCTTTCGCCAGATGCTCGGCCGCCCGGTCAAGCTCATCGATGTAGTTGTCAACAAAATGAAAAAAATCCCGCACTTCCTCGTAGGGTGCCGGTTCTGCAAAAGCATTGGTTCGGATCAGTTGGTCGTCGAAGCTGGCAAGCTGCTCGCTATTTCGGCGATAAGCCTGATGGCAGGCAATCAGCGCGTGAGCGAAGGACGGTGCGTTGTGCGCAATGAGCTTCAGCTCCTGAAAGCCGAGGGAAACACCACCGAATACAGGATCGGCAAGTGTCTCGCTCAGTACAGAGAGCAGCCGGTCGGCGTCGCTGCCGCCAATTGAAGCGATATCGACGTTGAACTTCTCGGCCAGCGCAAGAAGCACTGCGGCCGAAACCGGTCGCTGGTTGTTTTCGATCTGGTTCAGATAGCTGGTCGATATCCCCAGCCGCTCGCCAAATGCCGCCTGGGTGGCCTTGCTGGCCTCCCGCAGTTCGCGCACGCGTCGCCCAATGAAAAGCTTGCCGTTTGCCATTTGCAAATTCGCATATTTCTATTTGCAATTTCATACATTTTGCAATCGCACCCGGTCAAGCCTTTCCCGTCCATTGCCGGCGAACTAATGCGGAGCGTAATTCCAGTGGAGGCGCTCATGCGATTGTCCAGCCAAGCAACCCCGAGTTCGAGGCAAAGCCGGCTCACCGCATTGCGATTCCAGACGGCCTGGAAGATGCTCGAGCAAACGGCTGGGCGCTGATGCGAGCTGTTCTCGAACAACTAGAAGTCCGTCGTGCTCAAGCTCGCATGGGTGGCGGACAGAAGCGCGTCGACGCTCAACACGCAAAAGGCAAGCTGACCGCCCGAGAGCGCCTCGTGGTGCTTCTCGATGAAGGCTCCTTCGAAGAATACGACATGTACGTCACGCATCGTGCGACGGACTTCGGCATGGATGCCCAGAAGGTTGCCGGGGATGGCGTGGTCACAGGCTGGGGTACGATCAACGGCAGGCTCGTTTATGTGTTCTCACAGGACTTCACGGTGCTGGGCGGATCACTGTCCGAGACACACGCTCAGAAGATCTGCAAGATCATGGACATGGCGGTGCGTAACGGGGCGCCGGTGATCGGCCTCAACGATTCTGGCGGCGCGCGCATCCAAGAGGGTGTCGCCTCACTTGCTGGCTATGCCGACGTCTTCAAGCGCAACGTCGATGCTTCTGGCGTCATTCCGCAGATTTCGGTGATCATGGGCCCGTGCGCCGGCGGCGCGGTCTATTCCCCGGCCATGACCGATTTCATCTTCATGGTTCGGGATTCCTCCTACATGTTTGTGACCGGCCCCGATGTGGTCAAGACGGTCACAAACGAGATCGTGACCGCGGAGGAACTCGGCGGTGCGGCAACGCACACGCAAAGATCCTCTGTCGCGGACGGGGCTTTCGAAAACGACATCGAGGCTTTGGAAGAGGTCCGGCGCCTCTTTGATTTCCTGCCGCTGAACAATCGGGAAAAGCCGCCCGTGCGGCCGTTTTATGACGATCCCGAGCGGATCGAGTTGCGCCTCGACACGCTCGTGCCGGAGAGTGCGAACAAGCCGTACGACATGAAGGAACTGATCCTCGCTGTTGCCGACGAAGGCGACTTCTTCGAGCTTCAGGCCGCCTTCGCCCGCAACATCATCACCGGTTTTCTGCGCATCGAGGGCAGAACGGTAGGGGTGGTGGCCAACCAGCCCATGGTGCTGGCCGGATGCCTCGACATTGATTCCTCCCGCAAAGCGGCGCGTTTTGTTCGCTTCTGCAACGCCTTCGACATCCCGATCATGACGCTCGTCGACGTGCCAGGCTTCCTGCCGGGCACCGCCCAGGAATATGGCGGCGTCATCAAGCACGGCGCCAAACTGCTGTTTGCCTATTCCCAGGCGACCGTGCCGATGGTCACATTGATCACGCGCAAGGCTTACGGCGGTGCTTACGACGTGATGGCGTCGAAACATATCGGCGCCGACATCAACTACGCCTGGCCGACCGCCGAAATCGCGGTGATGGGCGCAAAGGGCGCTGCCGAGATCCTCTACCGGTCTGAACTCGGCGATCCAGAGAGGCTCGCCGCTCGCACCAGGGAATACGAACAGCGCTTCGCCAACCCCTTCATTGCCGCCGAGCGCGGCTTCATCGACGAAGTGATCATGCCCCATTCCTCACGCAAGCGGATCGCTCGTGCCTTTGCCGCTCTACGCGGAAAAAGCGTCGAGACGCGTTGGAAGAAGCACGACACGATCCCGCTTTGAGTGCGCAAAAAATGTTCAAGAAGATCCTGATTGCCAATCGTGGCGAGATCGCCTGCCGGGTGATCAAAACGGCGCACAGGCTCGGCATTGCCACCGTTGCCGTGTACTCCGACGCTGACCGCGACGCCCTGCACGTCCGGCAAGCCGATGAAGCGGTCCATATCGGTCCCGCCGCCTCGGCCCAGTCCTATCTTCGCATTGCAAACATCCTGGATGCCGTCTCTGCCACGGGCGCTGATGCAGTTCATCCGGGTTATGGTTTCCTGTCTGAGAATTCGAATTTCGCCGACGCGCTGAAAGCCAAGGGCATCGCCTTCATCGGGCCCTCGCCCGTCGCAATCGAGGCGATGGGCGACAAGATCACGTCGAAGAAGATCGCGGCATCCGCCGGTGTCTCGACCGTGCCCGGCCACATGGCCCTGATCGAGGATGCAGAGGAAGCGTTGCGCATCGCCGCAGAGATCGGCTTTCCTGTCATGATCAAGGCATCCGCCGGCGGTGGCGGCAAGGGCATGCGCATTGCCTGGAACGAGGTCGAGGCGCGCGAAGGATATCACTCCTCGCGAAACGAGGCGAAGAACGCCTTTGGCGACGACCGTATCTTCATCGAGAAATTCGTCACCGAGCCACGTCACATCGAAATCCAGGTGCTCGGCGATCAGCACGGCAATATCGTCTACCTCGGTGAGCGGGAATGCTCGATCCAGCGCCGCAACCAGAAGATCATCGAGGAGGCTCCATCACCGTTCCTCGACGAAGCGACCCGGCATGCGATGGGAAAGCAGGCCGTCGCTCTTGCCAGGGCGGTCGGCTACCACTCGGCAGGTACCGTTGAATTCATTGTCGATCGTGACCGCAACTTCTACTTCCTCGAAATGAATACGCGGCTTCAGGTCGAACATCCGGTCACCGAACTTGTAACCGGCATCGATCTGGTCGAGGAAATGATCCGCATCGCCGCCGGCGAAAAGCTGCGCTTTGACCAAGAGAACGTGAGACTGAATGGCTGGGCTATCGAAAGCCGGCTCTACGCTGAAGACCCGTATCGCAATTTCTTGCCCTCGATCGGTCGTCTGACGCGCTACTGGCCGCCCGCCGAAGGTGCGCGTGCGGACGGCTCACTCATCCGCAACGATACCGGTGTGGTCGAGGGCTCGGAAATCTCGATGCACTATGATCCCATGATCGCCAAGCTCTGCGCCTGGGCACCCGATCGGCTGGGCGCAATCAACGCCATGGCCGCGGCGCTGGATGATTTCGAAGTGGAAGGCATCGGCCATAACCTGCCATTCCTCTCTGCTGTCATGGACCATCCCCGGTTTCGCGAGGGGCGGCTGAGCACAGCCTTTATCGCCGAGGAGTTTCCAGACGGCTTCGCAGGTGTATCTCCAACCGATGCGGATGAGCGCAAGCTCGCGGCGGTTGCGGCACATATCAACTGGAAACTCCAGCACCGCAATGTCCTGATCTCCGGGGCGATGGATAATCATCGTCGCAAAGTCCCTGGCGATTGGATGGTCGCGCTTGGCAACCATGCCTTTGCGGTGGCCGTGTGCGATCAGAAAGACGGAACCGTGGTGTCATTCGATGACGGCTCGGTCCTGGCCGTCGCAGGCAACTGGCAGCCGGGACGGCACTTGGCGCACTTTCAAATTGGCGCCGAGAGCACGTCGATCAAAACGTCGCGGTCAGGAACTGGCTACCGACTGCGCTGGCGAGGCATGGATGTTGTTGCCCATGTACGCAGCCCACCTGTCGCCGAGCTCGCGCGATTGATGCCGAAGAAGCAGCCGCCGGACACTTCAAAGCTGCTGCTTTGCCCGATGCCCGGTGTGATCACCGCGATTGTCGTTTCCGAAGGAGAGCCGGTCGAGGCTGGCCAGATTCTTGCAACGGTGGAAGCGATGAAAATGGAGAACGTGCTGCGCGCCGAACGGCGGGCTGTTGTCAAACGGATCGCCGCCAAGGCGGGCGCAAGCCTCGCCGTCGACGAACCCATTCTGGAGTTCGAATGATGGCCGATCCCAAACTCGCAGACTGGCGCGCTGTTGCCGAACGGGAACTGAAGGCATCGCCCGACACCCTCGTCTGGCGCACGCCCGAGGACATCGACGTCAAGCCGCTTTACACGGCAGACGATTTGGATGGGATCAACCACCTCGCCACGCTGCCCGGGCTGAAACCTTTCGTCCGCGGGGCCCGCGCGACGATGTATGCCGGCAGGCCGTGGACAATCCGGCAATATGCCGGCTTCTCGACCGCGGAGGAGTCGAACGCCTTTTTCCGCAAGGCGCTCGCCGCCGGCCAGCAGGGCGTCTCAGTTGCCTTCGATCTCGCCACCCATCGCGGCTATGACAGCGACCATCCACGTGTCGTCGGCGATGTCGGCAAGGCGGGTGTGGCAATCGATTCCGTCGAGGACATGAAGGTCCTGTTCGATAGCATACCGCTCAAGGACATGTCCGTCTCCATGACCATGAACGGTGCTGTCATCCCGATCCTCGCTTGCTTCATCGTTGCCGGTGAGGAGCAGGGCTGCTCGCACGCCGAGCTTTCCGGGACCATCCAGAACGACATCCTGAAGGAGTTCATGGTCCGCAACACCTACATCTACCCGCCCGAACCCTCGATGCGGATCGTCGCCGACATCATCGAGTACACCACAAAGGAGATGCCGAAGTTCAACTCTATCTCCATCTCCGGCTATCACATGCAGGAGGCGGGCGCGACGCTGGTGCAGGAGCTCGCCTTCACACTGGCCGACGGGCGGGAATATGTTCGTGCCGCGTTGAAGAAAGGTCTCGATGTCGACGATTTTGCCGGACGGCTCTCGTTCTTCTTCGCCATCGGGATGAATTTTTTCATGGAGGCCGCCAAGTTGCGGGCAGCGCGACTTCTGTGGTCGCGTATTATGGAAGAGTTCCAACCGAAGAAGCCTTCATCGCTGATGCTACGCACGCACTGCCAGACATCGGGCGTGTCGCTGCAGGAGCAGGACCCTTACAACAACATCGTGCGCACCGCTTATGAGGCGCTCGCCGCAGTGCTCGGCGGCACGCAGTCACTCCACACCAACTCCTTTGATGAGGCGATCGCGCTGCCGACTGAGTTTTCGGCGCGCATTGCGCGCAACACTCAACTGATCCTCCAGCACGAGGCCGGCGTGACCAAGGTCGTCGATCCGCTGGCCGGCTCTTACTACGTCGAAAGCCTGACGAACGAGTTGGCGCAGAAGGCGTGGGCGCTCATCGAGGAAATCGAGGCCATCGGCGGCATGACCAAGGCCGTCATCGAAGGTTTGCCAAAACGCCTGATCGAGACGGCGGCCACCCGCCGCCAGGCGATGATCGATCGCGGCGACGAAGTGATCGTCGGCGTCAACAAGTACCGGCTCGAGACCGAGGCCCCGATCGAGGTTCTTGAGATAGACAATGCGGCGGTGCGCGAGACACAGATCCGCCGTATCGAACTGACCAAGCGTCAACGCTATCCCAAGCGCGTCGACGCAGCCCTTGCCGCGCTTGGTGAGACCGCAGCCAGCGGCAAGGGCAACATTCTCGAAGCAGCCGTCGAAGCGGCGCGCGCTCGCGCCACGGTGGGGGAGATTTCCGATGTCTTGCGCCGCGCTTTCGGCGATCATGTGGCCGTTCCCGAGGTGATTACTGAAGTTTACGGAGCCGCCTTCCGGGACGAACCGGAATACAGGACGTTGGTTTCTCGCATCGGGGACATCGCCGTGTCACTCGGCAGACGGCCAAAGTTGATGGTGGCCAAGCTCGGTCAGGATGGCCACGACCGCGGCGCCAAAGTGATCGCATCGGCGTTCGGCGATCTCGGCTTCGATGTGGTCGCCGGGCCGCTTTTCCAGACACCGCAAGAAGCAGCAAGCATGGCCGTGGCCTCTGGGGTCCACGTCGTCGGCGCATCCTCGCTCGCGGCCGGACACAAGGCGCTCCTGCCGCAGCTCGTCGAGGCGCTGAAGGCAAGAGGCGCCGAAAACATCATCGTCGTGTGCGGTGGCGTAGTACCGGGCCAGGATTATCAATTCCTGATGGATCATGGGGTCGCCGCCGTATTCGGCCCTGGAACGCATATCTTGGATGCAGCGCGTACGGTTATTGACCTGCTTGAGGGCAGGCGCCGTAATCGATGAACGCCCTCGACAATTCGGCGAAGCGCCTATGCTCGGAAATTGGGTTCCAAAGCCAAGCTGGCTGTGGCCGGTGCTCCTTCAGCCCGTCGACGCCGCTGCTCAAGAACCGGTCTGCTACTTGCTGTTCACTGCCTTTTTTGCCGATTGAACTACATCCAGCGGCCTCGGACTTTCTTCCTCGCCAGCTATGGAACTCTGCAATCGGCTCTTGGCTATCGCTCACTGGAGGAATTTGAGACGGGTCGCCTACTTTTGTGTTCCTGTTGTATTAGCCGAAGGGGTCACTCAATAGCGGAGATCAAAGGAGACTTTTCAACGTCTTTGCACTGATGCGGGAACCGCAAATGACGAGAACAACTGTCTTGCCCTCGAAGCGTGCAGAACCTCGTTCTGCGGCTTCGAGCAGGGCAGCGATGGCAAGTCCTGCTGACCCTTCCAGAAGATGGTTGTCGTTCTCGATGTAAAGCCGCATCGCTGCCTTCGTGGCCTCCTCCGAAAGGAGATGCCATTCGTCAACGAGCTGAGTAACCAATGGAAGGGTGATGGCATCCTCTTCCATGCCCCCAGCGCATCCGTCAGCAATCGTTGGATCAGCATCAAAAACGACAACCTTGCCAGCCTTGATTGATGCATACATCGCATGATCGGCTTGTGGGGAGCACGCGCAGACTCGAACTGTCTGCCCAATTCCCTTCAGGTATCCAGCAATGCCGCTGAGCAGTCCGCCGCCCCCGACCGAAAGGAATAACTCGTCGACCTGACCGATCTGCTCCAGCAACTCCTTGCCGATCGTCCCCTGGCCGCCAATGATCGCCGGATCGTTGTAAGGAGAAGCGAATGTCAGCCCGCGCTCGTCAGCGAAAGCATGGGCGTAGATTTCGGTTTGTCCGGCGTCGTTCGAGTGAAAGCGAACCTCTGCACCGAGGCCGCGGACTGCGTCTACCTTAACGGACGAGGCGTTCTCGGGCATGAAGATCAGGCTTTTTGCTCCGAATGCATTTGCTGCATACGCAACAGCAGCGCCATGGTTTCCTGTAGAAGCAGCGACAATCCCCCTAGCACGCTCGGCGTCTGACAACGAGGCGATCTTGTTCATCGCCCCGCGGCCCTTGAAGGAACCAGAAACTTGAAGCTGTTCAAGCTTGAAGAAAACGTTCGCCCCAGCCCGGCTGCTGAAGTAGTTGGACCGCTGTAGAGGGGTGCGGTGAATATGGCCGGCGGTCCGAGTATGTGCAGTTTCCACGAGATCGGGGATGTCACTTACCGCAATAGAATGAGCTTTAGTCACCGTTTGGTCCTTTCTGGAAAAGTTCGTGCTGGGCACCATGTCAGAGTGACCTCGCGTAAAAGAAGTCCAGTTTTTAAGAAAGTGGTATCATCGGCTCCTTGAGATGGATGCCACTTTGAGCGTGCAGTTCTCTGTCGTGGATCGGAAGGAATAGTGGTGCGTTTTGAGGGGCTGGTGCGGGTGTTGTCTTTTCTTGGCGACTGGAGCAGACTGCTGTTACAGCAATTGCACCAATCGGTGACGGTTTGAACCCTGGCGGAACACACGGGTCGCAGCGCGCCCACCCGAGTCTAGACTTAATATTTCTAGCCAAAGCAAGCTTTTTGTTCTGTCCATCAGGAAACTTCTGCCGGAACTCGCAGTTGTTATCGCTGGACCCCCGTGTCCCTCCTGAATGCCATGAATATACCCAGAATTATATACCCCGCTATCAGCAGCGTAGCGGCGGCGATAATGGTAGGGCTGAGTTGCTCGCGGATGCCGCTGAACATTTGCCGGGGCAGTGTCCGCTGATCGGGTGCGCCGAGAAAAAGGACGACAATGACCTCATCCCACGAGGTAAAGAAGGCAAACAGCGCGCCAGAGACAATACCCGGGGCAATGATCGGGAACGTGACTTTCCGAAACACCGTGATAGGTCCTGCCCCCAAGCTTGCGGCAGCTCGCTCCAGATTCCGGTCGAACCTGTTTAAAACCGCCATAACCGTCAGGACGACAAACGGGCATGACAACGCCGTATGGGCCAATATTATCCCGGTATACGAATTTGCGAGGCCGACGGCTTGCATGCTGAAGTACATCGCCACCGCCGTGATGACAACCGGGACAATCATCGGACAAATCACGATCGCCATGACGAGCGAGCGGAAAGGCACCCTGTGAAAGGCGAGGCCAAAAGCGGCCAGCGTTCCTAATAGTGTTGCCAAGACCGTTGATGCCGATCCGACAATCAGGCTATTAAAAAAAGCGTTTCGCCACTGCTCGGATCCAAAAAGATCCTGATACCATCTCAGCGACCAACCTGGGAGCGGATAAGTAAACCAGGGATCTGCGCTGAACGACAGCGGCACGATTGCCACCACCGGAAGAACCAGAAACAGCAACACCAGAGCGCAGACGGTCAGGAACGCTAACCGTGCTCCAACAGTGGACGCGGGGCGAAACCGTATCATCTTGGCACCAGGCTTACGCGTTCGGCGCCGATCAGCCGCACAAAGGCACCGTAGATTACGATGGTCGCAACCAGCAGGATTATTCCCAAGGCTGACGCCAATCCCCAATTCAGCTCTCTATTTGTATAGAGCGCCACGTAGTAGCTGACCATCTGGTCCGTCGACCCTCCGACCAGGGCGGGAATGATGTAATGTCCCAGCGACAGGATAAACGTGATCAATCCGCCCGCGGCAACGCCAGGCATACTGAGGGGAAGATAGATCCGCAGGAACGTCACAATAGGCCCCGCGCCAAGCGATCGTGCAGCCCTGACATAGTTCGGTGAAATCGTGGTCATAACAGCAAAAATCGGCAGTATAATGAAGGGAAGCTGGATGTGCACCATCGACAGAATCGTGGCGGTCCGCGTATGAAGCAGCTGCGCCGGCTCCGATATAATCCCGATCAGACTGAGAGCGTCGTTGACCAGACCATGCGTTTGCAAGAGCACGAGCCATGCGATTGCTCTCACAAGGATTGACGTGGCCAGAGGAATTACGACGAACATCATCACGACGCGGCGACGCACGCCGCTTGATGCCGCCAAAAGGTAAGCAACCGGGTAGCCTAACAGGATCGAAATCAAGGTGACCGTCCCGGCAATGGCGAAAGTTCGCAAGAACACCCACTGAAATAGCTTTTCAGACGGACCGAGCGGCGTGATCTTTCCATCGGCGCCATATTCGAGATCTGCCGCCTTTACGAAATGGGTCGGCGTCAGAGAGGCGCTGGCCCGTTTGAGTGCGAACCAGACGTCCGCTTCGCGCCACCGCGAGTCAATGGCGGCCAATGCGTCCGCGGCATTGCTGAGTTCCGTATCAGGCAGAGCGCGCGAGGTCTTCATTACCAATGTGCGAAGGCCGTCGGACTGCTGATTGAGGGCTCTGGCCAACGCGCCAACACTTCGGTCGGCTGTCGCCTGCCGAAGGTCCTGGGTCAATCCCCTGAAGGCCTTGGCGGGTGGCGGGCCGACTCCATTCCAGCTTTTCAGGCCTTCAGCTGTGCGCGGCAGCAGCGCGGCCGTCTCCGAATTGTCAAAGGCGCGGATTATCATTGAGCCAATCGGCACAACGAAAACAACAAGTAGGAACAGGAACGCCGGCAATACCAGCAACACCCCGCGACCGCTCTCGCGCCGCTTCTGGCGTCGAAACTGCTTGCCGATCTGGTCATCGACGATTTCCAACTCTGTGCTCCTATGAGATAGCGAGAGCGCGGAGGTATCCTTGTAGATACCTCCGTCCCTGCAGGGCCATCTGTCAGTTCGACAACCAGGTGTCAAAACGCTTCCGCACAGCATCATTGTTGTCGGCCCAAAATTGAGCGTCCGTCTTCAGGACACGCTTGGAATTCTGGGGAGCGGTCGGCAGGTTCTCGAGCGCGGCTGGATCGACCTTGTCCTTGGCCGCTGCCACCGCCGGGGCATAGGAGGTGTATTTGGTCTGTTCTGCCTGGTTCTCAGGCTGGGACGCAAATTTGATGAATTCGTATGCCGTCTCGAGGTTAGGCGCTCCTTTCGGGATAGCCCAGATATCCCAATCCTGGACCTGGCCGTCCCAAACGATTTTAAGATTTGCGCCCTCGTCCTTGTTAGCGCTGTAGATTCTTCCGTTCCAGGCGGTGGACATCACAACTTCGGCGGATGCGAGCAATTGAGGAGGCTGTCCGCCTGCTTCCCACCAAACGATGTCGTTCTTGATGGAATCAAGCTTAGCGAAGGCGCGATCAAGTCCCTCCTTGGTGCCCAACATTTTGTAGACCTGATCCACCGGAACACCATCTGCCATGAGGGCGAACTCCAAATTCGCCACCGGCCGGCGCCACATGCCACGCTTACCGGGGTATTTTTTCAGATCGAAGAAATCATTGATGGTTGTGGGCCCATCCTTGAGTTTATTGGCGTTATAGGCAACGACGGTCGCCAGAATGACGCTTGGAACCCCGCATTCGAAGGCTATCCCGCCTTCAAAGATCTGTTTGCCCTGAAGCTTTGAGTAGTCGATCTTCTCCAGAACGCCGTCATCGCATCCTTGCTGCATACTATAGGAATCGACGTCGACAACGTCCCAGGTTACCTGATTGGACTGGACCATCGCGCTGATCTTGGAGATTTCACCCGTCCACTCATCCTCGGTGACCTTCGTGTTGGTCGCGCGGGCAAACGGCTCAAAATAGGCCTTCCGTTGACTCGTCTGGTAGCTGCCGCCGTATGAAACGGCGGTCAGTTCCTTCGCCGAAGCCGACAAGGCGACGCTGGGCAAGCAAAACACCAAGCCTAAGACGGCGAGATGCCTTATTGCCTCTTTGATTGTTTTTTCCATCCCTGTTCCCTTTCTGGATTAGCAACACTCTGTTATTTTACTGCACTTTACTTTTGGGAAAAAATGATGCACTTCTCCTTCCTTATTCGAACCACAACATCATCGTCTTGTTGCAGCCCTAATTCGGCACTGCTTCTGCCGACGAACTTGATTCCACTTGCGGTTTCGAGGCTGAGCTGAACGTGGTCTCCGTGAAAAATGCGGTCGATGACCTTGGCACCGATGCAATTGTCGTCACCCGCATTGCCGTCGAAACTGATGTTTTCGGGTCTTATCGAGACGAGAACCTGGTCGCCTCCTGCTTCGTCGGCGAGGAAATGGCGACCTTTGAGAACGCCGTCAGGCGTTTCGACAATCGCGCAACCGTCTTCGGTCCCACGCAGGATGGCGGGGAATTGATTGCTCTCGCCCACGAAGCGCGCAACAAAACCATTGCGGGGGTTCTCGTATATGTCGGTTGGGGTCGCGAGTTGCTGTACGGCCCCTTCATGGAAGACTGCGATGCGATCGGACATGGTCAACGCCTCGGACTGATCATGGGTCACGTAGACGAAGGTCGTGCCTAAAGCGGCGTGCAAGGAGCGGATTTCCAACTGCATCACCTCCCGCAACCTGCGGTCGAGGGCACCCAGAGGCTCGTCCATGAGCACCAGTGAGGGGTTGAAAACCAGAGCTCGCGCCAAGGCCACGCGTTGCTGTTGTCCCCCTGAAAGTTGCGAAGGTTTGCGTTCGGCAAACCCGGTCAATTGAACTTTCACCAGGGCCGCCGAGACCCGTTCCTGTATCTCGGGTTTGGAAACCCGGCGCACCTGTAATGGGAATGCCACGTTTTCCGCTATCGTCATGTGCGGAAAAAGCGCGTAATTCTGGAAAACTATCCCTATGTTTCGTCGCGAGGGCGGCAGGTCATTGATAACTTTGCCGCCCATTTGAATGAGGCCCGTCGTGGGATGCTCGAAACCTGCAATAAGCATCAGTGTGGTTGTCTTACCCGATCCTGACGGGCCGAGAAGGGTCAGGAATTCACCCTTCTTCAGCTCAAGGTTGAGATTCCTGACAACAAACGTCTTTCCATCATACGTTTTGCTTACGTTTTTAAAGCTGACGACTGAATCGGGACTAAACATCTGGCAATGGCCCTAAGAATAGTTGAGGACCAGATGCTTGATCGCGGTCATTTCTTCCATGGCATAGCGTGTTCCCTCCCGACCCAGACCCGACTGCTTCCAACCTCCAAACGGCATATTGTCAATGCGGAAGATAGGAACGTCATTCACGATCAAGCCGCCAACATCCCACTCTTCGATCGACTGGAACGCACGTCGAAGGTTGTTTGTGAATAGCCCGCCCTGCAGGCCATAGTTTCCGGATGCTGCCCGATTGAGCGCGTCGTCGAAGTTGTCGAACGGGTTGACTGTCATGACGGGTCCGAACACTTCCTCGCACTCCACCTTCATTGAAGGGGTCGTATTGCTGAGCAATGTCGGTTGAACTAAAGTTCCGCTGCGGGTTCCTCCGCAAAGCAGTTTTGCGCCGGTAGAGAGCGCCTCTTCCGTCCAGGCGGAGATCCTTTTCGCTGCTTCCTCATTGATGACCGGCCCCACATCCACACCTTCGACAAGCGGATCGCCCACGTTGAAGGATTTCACTTTTGCAATCAGTTTCTCGCAGAAGACGTCATAGATCTCGCGGGCGACCAGGATCCGTTGAACACCGATGCAATACTGACCGGCGTAGACGAGACCTCCGCGCGCGCATCGAGCAACGGCAAGGTCGACGTCGGCGTCGTCACAAACAATGACGGCTCCGTTCCCTCCGAGCTCAAGAGCCACCTTCTTTCGTCCGGAGATTGACTTGATGTGCCAGCCAACCTTGGCTGAACCGGTGAAGGTGACCATAGCGAAACGGTCGTCTCGAACCATCTTCTCAGCCAAGGCGACCGAGCAATGTACAACCTGCAGGGCCCCTTGCGGTAACCCGGCTTCCTCGAACACCTGCAGGAGCAAGGCCGAGGTCAGCGGCGTTTGCGGCGCCGGCTTGAGAACGACGCTATTTCCCACCGCGATGGCTGGCGCGACCTTGTGAAGGACGAGATTGAGCGGAAAATTGAACGGCGCAATCGCAAGGATCGGTCCAATTGGAAATCGCCGTGCGATGCCGACACGTTGTCTGCTTGCCTTTAATTCCTGCAGTTGCGCCTTTTCGATCTCAATTCGATGTCCATCGGTTCCTGTGACTTGATATTCATGGACGCCGCCATCGACATCGAGGGGTACCTCTTCACCCACGAACCGGCGAGCTTCCGCCGCCGCATTGGTTAAATTGAAGATGGCTCTCGAAACTTCGCCGCGCGCGTCAAACAATGGCTTTCCAGCCTCGCTTGCTATGGTTGACGCGAATTCGGCGCGGCGCCTCTTTATAATTTGGGCAGCGCGATCAAGGATGTCGGCTCTGACAAAGCGTGGTAACGCCTTCATCACGCCGAAGGCCTCGATCGAGGCCACAGTGGCTGCCTCAACGTCTTTTTCGTCAGCGATTGGCATCAGGCCGACCGGAGAGCCATCGAACGGTGACCAGATTGTTTCGGAATTGATATTGTTCACGAGGTGTCCTTGATTTAGCTACCAGGAGGCTGTCGATCACCCGACGATGTCAGAACCGCGATGGGCTGGCGTGCTCAATTAGGCGAACCTAGTGATGCCGAAATTAGAACACGACGCCGGAGCAGCGGCTTACTTTATGATGACGTCGGCAATCATCGCCTTGATGCATTTCAACATCTCGCCGGCAGCGCGGGTCAACGGCCGGCCGCGGGCTGTCAAAACGCAGATCTCCGCCTTGTTCAACGGCGGCTCGACCAGTTCGACGGCCACAAGCGTACCGGCCTCGATTTCCAGCCGCATTGCCTCGGGTGGTAGGACAGTCACAAGATCACTCTCTTCGACAGCCCGCTTGAGGAGCTGAAGCGAATTGGCTTCAATTGTAGGATTGAGATCGATCGACTGACGCACCGCTTCCCTCTCGATCAAGACCCGTATTCCGAAGCTGCGGTCGGGGAGAGCGTAAGGGTGGCGGAGCAGCTCGGCGATCGACATTCTTTGACGCCCGGCAAAAGGATGATCAGGCCGCATGACCGCTCGCAATGGCTGGGGCCACCGCATTCGCAGCAGGATCTCACTCTTTTGCGCCGGATTGAGGGTCACCCCGATGTCCACGTTGCTGTGGATTAGAGCTTCGGTCACTTCGTGAGCCCCAACGATATGAACGGCAATTCTGATTCCAGGGAACCGGGTTCGGAACGCTTGTATCGCCTGTGGCAATATGCGCCCTATGGTCGCTTCTACGGCGACAATCGAAACCTTCCCGAGGCGAAGCGCCCCAACATCGTCGATTTCCTTGAGGAACCGCTCTTCATCGAGCAATGCACGCGTTGCATATTCAAACAGAAGCCGACCCTGCTCGGTTGGTGAGACGCCTTTGGTCGTCCGGACTATGAGTGGCGTGCCAAGTGTATGCTCGAGCAAGGCTATTCGTCGGCTGATGGCGCTCGGAGCGATGTGTATCCGGTCAGCCGCCAGCCTGATTGACTTGGCATTGATGACCTCGGTAAAGCACCTAAGTGACTGATCGAGCATTTCAGAGTGTATATATGGGAATGTTCTGGCGAACCAGCGGCCGGCGAATTCACTTTCAAAGCCGTCTGATGCTGTCGCCCATTGGTCAAATCAGCCAAACCGGATTGGGGCGAGCAGGTTTTTGATCGCCGCCACGATGCTTGCGCTGGTAACGTAAGAGGTTTTTGGGTTGTCATCCATCGGGCGATTTTCAATCCTGATGTGCATGTTGCCTGCTGGACCCGTGACGGTGATTTCATGGGTGTTCAGGGTGAGTTGCGGGTCGGCGACCAACCTGGCCAGCGGCACATCAAGCGTACCGGATGACAGCGCGAGCGCGACCGCGACATTGGCGTTGTTTTTATGGGTCTGGCCTGCCTCGATCGCATCGCCGGCGAAGATCTCGAAGGGACTAATCTGCGTTCCCGCCTCAATGCCCATGGCTTTTAACTCGTTGGACCAAGCGGCGATGGGCTTGCTGCTCTTGTAGTCGATCCTCGTGCCTGGGATGAGCGCAACCGCGGAGATATAATCCAGCGCCCCTATCGCACCCGATGGGATGACGAGCTTCGCAGAATGCAAACTTGCCAAAAGCGAAAGACGCTCGAAAAGATCCCGCTGCGCCAACGCCCCTACCGACGCTGTGATCAGCGATATGCCATTGGCCAGAATAGCGGGAGCATATGCTTCGAGCGCCCCATGGCCTGCAGCCTCGACCACGATGTCAGGGCCAAAGGCGACGAGATCATCCAAGGTCGAAAGCGCTTCTAGCCGCCTAATGTCTTTCAGTTTTTGAGGAGTCCTGGTCAATGCGGCGTATGCTGTGTCTGCGGGAAGCGCATGGTGGGCGATGTCAATCACAGCCCGGCCTATCGACCCGTAGCCGATTATCGCTATCCTCGGCGGCTTCACATCAAAGTTCCCCGGCGACACTGTCATGCGTATTAGATCTGCATGGTTGGGGTTGGTGTTACAATTTCGGCAACACTGAAGTGCTGAATTCCCGGTTCACATTTCATTGGAGCCAGATAGCATGCCGAAGTTCAAGAGAGCTCGGAAGCAGCATGACAAGATTTGTTACAACACCGGATGCCCCCGATGGTCCGTTCTCGCATGCAGCGGTCGTAGGACCTTGGGTGTTCGTTTCCGGCATGGGGGGCATGGATCCTCGGACAAGGGAAGTTGTCTCCGACGATATAGTCGAGCAAACAAAGCAGTCCCTTGCAAACGTCATGGCCATACTGAAGGCGTGCGACTGTCGCCCTGATGATATCGTCAAAGTCGTTGTCTACCTGACAGACATGGCAGACTATGACCGCGTCAACGCGGTGTATCTGAATGCCTTAGCGCCCCACAAACCTGCCAGGACCTGCGTTGCTGTCTCATCGTTGCCAGCGCGCGAGAGGATGAAACTTGATGTTACTGCTTTTTCAGCCAAGTCGAGTTAGGCGCTGTTATTGAGTTCTTTCGGCCGCATCTTGTCCGCTTCGCCTGACGAGCGACGCTAGGAGCGTGATTGCAATGTATGCCGCCCTACAAGCAACACGCAAGGGTGGCTCGAAGGTCCGGAGCTCTAACTCGCGTCATGTCCAGTTAACCCAGCTTGATTGACGCTGCTGGTCAGAGACTCCTGACGAGGACTATGAGGCCCAATAGATCATCTTCCGTCCAGTCGTCCGTGATATCGACCATCTTTTTGTCCACTGCAGGTAGATGGAAGTGGGGCAAGCGTCGCTCGTCTCTACGCAAGCTCGGCCTAGTGTACCCACTACGCAACCTTGCAACGAGTGCAGGCGCTTCGGCTATGGGCGGCTGTTCATTCGGCTCAGGCGCGAGGGCGAGGCATCGAGTATCAGCCGCGTCTACCGGCTATACGGGACAAAGACTGGCTGTGCGCAAGCGACGCTCATAGGCCGTTAGGCCAGTCCCGATTCATAGCCGAAACTTTGGAGTTAGGCGCAAGCAAGAATGAGAAAATTGCAAGGCCCGGTTTGATCGGCGGCTGTATCTCCTCACGTACCGTCCAGCGTGAGGTTCCATGTCTTTATGGTAGAGAACCCGGAGCGAACATCGCAATGGCCACTGCCGCGCCTAAGGAACTATCCCAGACCGCCGAGTGCTTTTTCCATCAGTCTGTCTCCAAGCGGGATGCGCTACGGTGCCACAACTCGCAACCTGGCTGCTTCATAGTCGAACGAAACGCGGTTCCGCCCACGTTGTTTCGCTTCAAGAAGGCATCGTGCGGCAGTGCGAAGGACATCCTGAGTATCTGCATCGTGCGGGATTTCCGCACCACCGATGCTGACCGTCACTTTCACGCCGTCTTGTTGCCCTTTCCCCCACGGAATCCCCTCGATATAACGGCGGATGTTCTCCGCAATGGTATTTGCCTGCCCTTTAGGGACGTCGCGCAACAACACCCCAAACTCTTCCCCGCCAAGGCGACCGATCGAGTCCCCCGGGCGCGTCGTATAGACGAGCGCCTTCGCAATCCGGACCAGAGCCTCGTCACCCTTGGCGTGTCCGTGCTTATCATTGATTGAAGAGAAGTGATCAGGATCGATAAGGAGAAGGGTGTCGCACTCGCCTTCATCGCGGCTTCTGTCCATCCTTGCCATGAATTCACCGCGACTAAGGAGTCCCGTCATGGGGTCATGACTGGTGACGAAGGTGAGCCTGCCATGCGTCTCTTTCAGGGCTGCATGGGACTTCTCCAACTTGTCACACGTTTCCTGGATCGTTTCCGCCTGGGTGAAGATGAAGGCGCTGACCGGCATCCCAATGAGAATGGGAATGAATGTACATTCCAGCCAACTCAGCCAGTCGATCGGCATCTGCAAGGCGATTCTTGCCGTAAACGACAGACCGAAGGTGGCGACGATTGCAATTATCGTCACGACTAGGGATTTGGCCAGAATACGCTTGGTGCGCGGTGTCATATTGTTTCTTTGTTTCTTTAGGCATTGGCGTTATTTCTTTAGACATTGGCGCTGAACAAGCCGTTACCAAGTCCATTAAGATTATTCGGGACGCGAAGGGCAAGGAAGCAAAAATGCCGCCGTCCGAGGGCGAGACGGCGAGCAAGTTGCCGACAGAGGGGCGAATTTTAGCAAATGTTAAAATTCGAGTTTTTCAACTCGGCCGACGTTAGTTTTCAGATGCTACCCATGCTGCATGGATGGTGAGCAATATGCGTGGCCCAGGTTGGATCAGAGATATACGGCAGGCTGAAGCTCAGCAGATGCGGGATCGAATCGCTTGGCTTGAATGCGAACTGATCAATGCGGCAGCGTCGAAAGGCAAATCCAAGTTGCAAAACGTTGGTCACGAGCTTCGGTCGCAGAAGGCTCGTCTAGCACGCCTCGAACAATGCATAGCGTGGATGCCGAAGCGACTCGCCTAAAGGCAAGAGCTACAGCCCAAGGCGACGAGAAGGTGATCGCCTGGGCGAATGGGCTGTGGACGACGCCGCTGGCGGACGGTTCGTGGAGCGAGGTCAAGGCCTCGCCCTTTTAGGCGGAAAGCTGGCCGTCGGCCTTCACCGCGGCAGGTCCACCGGTCCGAGGGACGCACGACTTTTAGGGAGAAGTCCTATGCAAAAGCCACACGTGCGGAGTAGATGTCTAACCGGCCGGACAGGCCAAGAGCCTCTAAGGAACCGACATTGTCGCTGCTCCCGCCTTTGATCCGCCACCTCAAATCTCCTGACCGAGGCTGGGGACCGGTCAATCAATAATTGCCGCGGACAAAGCCTAGCAAAGGTCACAATGCGATGGGGCAACTTCCTCAGCCCTGTTTGGACTTCCGGACAGCCGCTGCAAGCATCGCCTGACCGACACCCCGGTCGCCTTGGGCGTTCAGCTTT
>NZ_JHQS01000125.1 GCF_014843845.1 Mesorhizobium amorphae
ACCTGCTGCCTTGGGCCTACATCACGGCGCCCGAGCTCAAGGCCGTGGCCTAAGAACACCGCTTACGGTGCTTTTGCTCCTGTGCATTCTCGGAGGCGTGTTCGTCATCTCGGCAATGCCGATCTGGCCACCACATTCAGCCAGGATGGTAATACTCGCGCCTGTCGACATGAGAACCACCGCGGCGCTTCAGACCGGCGAACCCTCCCTGCCTGGGACGTTTGAGGTTAAGCTGTCGCAACCGAAACCCGCCCGTAACTGATCTTTGGTTCGCAGCAAGGCGTATCCGCTAGATAGGTTAGAGACTCCGCCGAACATGGGCTCACTGTAAAATAAAGCCCGCGCCTGGCGCAAAGCGCGGGCCCGATCGGTGCTGTGCCAATCTTCAACAGACACCGAGGGCGGAATCTGTTGCAACGAATGAAGATCAGCGGCCGCTAAAGGTTCCAAGTCGCGCCCGCGTCCTTAGGCTAGCGAGGACGCGGGCCGATTGGGGCTTCCCCAACATAGCAGCACCGATAGAGGCGATACTCAGCGGCCCGAGGGTCGGGGGCTGGGGCGCTTGGGCTTGACCGCCGGGCCTAACCGGCAAGGCTAGCCGGCTGGCGAGGTTATTATCCGGTCAAGCATCGCCGCTACTTGGCAAAACGGCGGTGGTTAGTACATCCTCAAATTGGATGAGTCTCGAGTTCCACAAGCCGGCGTATGACTGATTTGCATGAGCGAGCGCTAACGGCCGGCGCAGCACCCTAGCCAAACCGCAACTGCACCGGCCCTGCGAGACTTAGAAACCAACTGTAGAGCGCATCTTATCGCAGATTAGCAATCTCTCAAGACTGAGGGCCTAAGGTCGATGGGCACAAAGACGCAAGGCGAGGCAGTGCTACCCCACATCTGTGCTCCCGCTCGCACTTCTGCGGAACCTGCGGCATGCTGGCGTCAGCAAAGGAGTAGCGATGGCCCTGGAAGCCGATTATCAGGATGACGATGCGATTTCGCGCAATCCGTTGAAAGGCAGCTTAGTGCTGATCACGGCAGACGACGAAGAGTCGAGTTGCAGCTCGACAAAGAAACCGCCGAGGCCCGGATAAGCGCACTGGGAGCCTTTCTCATAGAAGGCGAAGGGGGCGACATGCCAAGCATTAGCATCGGCCGAAATTGACTAGGTGTTCGGCGACAATGCCAGCCTGCCATCCCGAAGGAATCGCCACGCTACCTTGCCGGGTGTAATGTGCCTTGTTGTCCGCAACCAACCGAGGCACACGGACGCAATCCCTAGCGCCAGTCGTCGAGCACGAAGACGCCGGCGCGACTGTAACCCGGCTCATTGGGCCTGTGCATCGTGACCCCTTGGATTTCGGTTCGAAAGCCACGCCCGACCAAGTGCCGGTACGCCTCGTGGCGGGCCATGTTCACCCCGGCCAGCAGCTTGGGCATCCCCTCCGCTACGGCAAGTGCCTCGCAGGCATGCAGCAAGCTGTCGAAGGTCTCCCCAGCCGCCGATCCTGGACGCACGGTCCCGAACTTGATGAAGCAAGCACCGTCGCCTGCTTCGCTGCGCGGCCCATGGTGGCACACGGCGAAACCGTCCAAGCCCGCACCCGCCATATCGCCGAGCAGGACCGTCTCCCCAAGCTCCTGCGCCTCTACGGCCTGGATTTCCGCCCCCAGGTCGAGCCCGTCGTAAAGCGCGCCGGTCAGGTCACGGCAGGACTTCAGGCATTCCACTCTCTGCTCCTCTGTCAGATCGGAATACCGCGACCAGCGCACCGGCTCGGTCTGGTTGTGACGGACCGGCGCCGACATGATGGCCGTGAGGAAACGAGCCCAGTAGCCGTACTTCTGGTACAGGCCCACGTGCTTGGCGCTCTGGGCGAAGGTGAACAGGCCTGCATGCCGCGTGCCCCATTCATCGAAGCTCGCCGTGACGGCCTCGACGAGCCGCGCGCCGATGCCCCGGTCCCAAAGGTCGGGGCGGATCGTCAACGGTCCGAAGAAGCCGACGCTGCCCCAGAGGGTTGCGAAGTTGGAGCCCACCAGTTCACCGCCCACCTCCGCGGCGAAGGCGGCGACGTGGGGCGCCTGCCAGCGGCCGCGTACGTAGTCGCGGTCGGACCAGAACGTCTCTGGTTCGGGTGCTCCCAAGAAGGTGCCAAAGGCCAGCCGGAAAATTCTTTCGGCTTCCGGCAGATCGGTCTCGGCCAGCGCGCGGATGGCTACGCTCGGTGCAGCCGTTCCCATATCGCCCTCCCTGGTTCGCTAAGGTATGCAGCGCCCGATGCGCAGGGGGCTGCGGTCGGGCTGTATTCTACTCTTCTCCAGAGGAATGGTCACGTCGCATGGGAGATGTCGGCCCCCCGGATCGGTCCTCTGGCGTTTGGGACCATCCGTCAGGTTTCTGCCACTAGTAGCAATCTCTTGACCAAGCCACGGGCCGCGCCAGGGCTCGAGCATCCGGCCAGGGTATATTACGCCATGCCGTAGGTGGGCTGTATGGTCAAATGCGAATACCTTTGCACATGCGGCGCCATCGCGCCTTGCCATCAGGCCGCAGCGGTTTAGCGATCGCGGGAGGAGTTGCCGCTACCAGCATTTTGCGGGACGCTTCCGGTCGCGGGAGCGCCAGTCTAACATCCTCTGCCGTGCATCGAGCAAAGGGGGAAAAGTCGACTTCCCTAACCATGACGTCATCGCCTTTTTGATGGAGCCAAGGCCCGCCTTTCGAGCGGCAAGGTTCCAGCAAACGAGCCTGGGAGGGGAACCCGCGGCACAGTGGAAAGTTCTTGATGATGGCAAATCGTCCGATCCCGAACGCGCTTGTCTCAATCGGCATGTCGACCTCTCCTCCCGCGGCATTACTGGTGGCGCTGATCCTCGCCATCTTGATGGTGGGGAAATGATGATGTTCGGCCGAAAGTTCGGCCGTTCTCTTATAAGTCTCAAATATATGGCCGTTGCGGTCATCGCTGGCTTGGCCACGTTACTGGCCATAAACCTGACTCCTGAGCCACGCGTTTTGCGGACGATTGTTCCCCACCGTTTCGACGCGTCAGATCCCCAATTTGTCAGGACCATGAGCAGTTATTCGCAAGGACAGATATCCAATTCAAACGCGGTGCAGACTCTCGTCAACGGAGACGAGATTTTTCCTTCAATGCTGGAAGCGATCGGTAAGGCACGTTCCACCATTGATATGGAAACCTATATCTATTGGTCGGGTACCGTAGGCTACGATTTCGCGACCGCGTTGGCGACAAAAGCCACAGAAGGTGTCGAGGTCCGGGTACTTATTGATTGGGTGGGGAGCCTTCCATTCGATGAAGATCTGATTCACATCATGACAAGAGCCGGCGTGAGATTCGAGCGCTACCGACCGGTGCATTGGTATACGTTGGACCGTGTAAACAATCGGACCCATCGCAAGCTCCTCATCGTTGACGGGCGGTTGGCATTTACCGGTGGCGTCGGCATTGCCGACAACTGGCGCGGAAACGCGCGCAACGCAAATGAGTGGCGCGACACGCACTACCGGGTGGAAGGACCCGCGGTGCCTGCTTTCCAAGCAGCGTTCGCCGAGAATTGGTTAGAGACGACAGGTGAGACATTGCAGGGGGAAAAGTTCTATCCACCACCCGAAGCTCCGGGTGCGCTTGCAGCTCAGTTGATCCTGTCTTCGCAGCCAAACGGCTCAGAGAACATGCAACTGATGATGTTGGCGGCGATAGCTGCCGCCAAAGATCATTTGCGTATCGGAATGGCTTATTTCGTGCCGGACGACATCGCCCTCCAGCAGATTTTGGACGCCAGGAAACGAGGGGTTATGGTCGATGTAATTGTTCCCAATGCGCTGACCGATGTACCCTTGGTCCGAAAGGCCTCACGCTACTTTTGGGGAGACTTGCTCAAAGCCGGTGTACGAATTTTCGAGTTTCAGCCGACGATGTACCATCCCAAGCTCTTGATAGTTGACGACGTCTGGACGAGCTTTGGTTCCGCCAACCTAGACGAGCGCTCTTTGAGACTGAACGATGAAGCCACTCTAAACGTCTACGGCAGGGATTTCGCAAGAACGCAAATCGACTTGTTCAAACAAGATCTTCATCGTTCCAGGCAGGTAAGTCTGGAGGATTGGGAATCGCGCCCCATGCAGGAAAAATTCACTGACTGGCTAGCCAGCAGGCTTCGGTCGCAACTTTAGTTTGGTTGCCACCTTGGCGATGACAACGTGAGGCCAGCGCCCCGCTTGATCATGGCGAGGGCAGTTTGCGACCCACCAGTGCTGTCACTAACTGATCAGGCTCAGCCGCGCCCCCAGCGAGCAGATACCGTAGCCAAAAGCAAAAGGCTTAGCCTAGAGGTGCGGTGCGTTACCGAGCCGGTCGATTGCAGCGTTGCTTTCACGACCAGCTATCTCGGGGCGAATTCCGATTCGGCCGAGCTGCTTCGCTGATCATAGTGGACCGCTGGATCTGTCTATGTGGCAGCCCTGCGGTCGATTAGCGATGCTTGACTTGCCGGGACGCTCGGCAGTGACCGTCAATTTGTTGAGAGCGGCGACTTCCTCGGCAGTGCCGAACCGGACGGGCCGTCACCGTTCCATCCGGTGCCAGAATGACAGCCAGGAATGGCAAGCCCAATACTGGCGGGGTGTAGACGAAGTATGACGGGCGAGCGGTTTTCATAGCCCATGCTCGGTGGCGACTGCGTCCTTAAGGGGTTCAATCGCCACCGACCCCAATGCGAATTCTCTCAATGAATGAGCACGTATCTCAACCAAACCAGGAACCTGCGCCCGCTGAGCACCCGGCGCACCGTCGCGGCGGCTGATTTTCCTTTTGTGGTTGTCCCGGCATGACAACTGCAGACTATGTCGTGCAACTGCCAGTCGGCCAGTTCGAAGAAGCGTTTTGCCTCTCCGTAAGTGTCATTCTGGAGACCTGCAGCACGCAGTAAAGGATCTTCGAAAGCGACCGTAATCGGCGAGCCTGCAGCCCGTGCGATCTGGCGGGCCTGGGGAAGCAGGTATTCCGTGCCAACGAACATTCCCAGGCATCGCGCAGGCTGTGCCTCAAGGAGCTCTGCCCAGCGCTTGATCCGTTGCGTCCTGGTCATCTTCGGGGTTGGCGCCTCGAGCTTAACGTCCGCAATTGCTTGCAGGTGGTCTAGTGTCTGGTGTTTCATGGTCGGCTCCTGTTAAGGGTCGCTGAGTCACCATTCTGGGGACCTATCGCGACAGGATTCTTGAGCATTCGGTGGGCTCATGACGGCCCGCAAAGCGAGCTTGAGAGTCGATTTCGAGCGCGTTGCCAACTTCTGCAAGCGGAGTCGAAGAAGATTCTCAATGAAGATCCTCCACGTTGAACATCCCTTCGAATGCTCCAACGCCGATCGGGCGGCGAAGTTGCTTCGGAGCAGCCAAATGACCGAGCGTGAACCACGAGAGGGTTTCAACTCCGGCCAACTCTGCGCAAACGGCTGGCGCAAGGATTCACGGGAGCTACGTCGAGCGGGCGGGTTTGAACCCCGAAATGCCTGCTCCCGATGTTGCGACAGGGCCCGTTCTCATTTTAGTCGGATGAGACCAACATCTTAGCCTCCTTGGCTGCAGCCTCGAAAGCCTTCCTGATTATCTGCGGGTCGATCGGATCACCCTCAAGAGCCGACTGGCAAAGGGTCATTGCCTTATGCCACCGGGGGCCACGTCTCGTCCATTTGGGGAGTTCCTTGGCGGCTCCTTGAACGTGATCAACCGCATGGCGCAAGCCTCCTCGGTCGGTCTTCACATAGATTGGAGAAGAAAATCTGCGCATCGCCTATCCGGAGCACTTAAGGGTGATAAAAGGATCCGCCTTTCGGACGCCGGCGAGTAGTTGAAGTCTGGAAAAGGAAACGGCCTAGAGGGGCTTTCGTTGCCGCGTAACGGCTACAGTATCCCATCAACGCCGGACTTCGACCTGGGATGCTTATGGTTAGCCCGCGGAAGCCATGCCGCTTGGGTCGACAGCCCGAAAATCTGCGCGGCTGGTATGCCAATTGCACCGCAGCCACGAGTGCATCACCAGCCCCGAGGCTTGGGTTCCGGCGCCGGGTCGGTTCACAAGAATGTATACTCCCATGGCTGACGACGACGGCTGGGCCCATGCCGACGAGCAGCCCTCACATGCCGTGTCAAACGGTCCCAAGGGGACGGACGGCGACCATCGGTCGAAGCCCTACCGTTCCGCGCTTAGCGCGAGCCGTCAGATAGCGCGTCCATTCAACAGCGGGCATCGTTCCCGAATGCTGTCACGGAACAACCGATCGGCTAGGTGGTTTCATTCAACAAGCTAACCGCAAGGAACCGCAGAATTGGAGAGCAAGATGGAACCGCGCAACAAGCAAAGATCCGCGCAGCAGGACGAGACCGAGGCTCCTACCATCGAGCAACAGGATTGGGATGCCCTTGAGGGCAACAAGGTTCTTCCAGACAGTGTCGCGGTGGAAAACGGCGCGTCGGACACTCGGGAAACAGAAGGAATTCTTCCGGAAGAAGACGACGACAACTCCTATCAGAACAGTGATGAAGCCTTGCCCGACGATGACGAAGAGCGCGCGCTGTCTCGTGATCCCTCAAAGGAAGGCAGCCGGTTCGACGAAGTCTAGCCAGATCGTCGACGCAGGAAGCGGCCTGGGCATGGCCTGATCGATCTGGTAGAGAGATGGCCCGCCGGATCACAGGCTTTCAGGTTCTTCCCTCTCCGGGGTTCCGAGCCGTCGCCGCTGGCGCCTTTTCCCATCCGAACACGCTGCGGCCGCCGAGCAGATGCGATTGGTCGAATTCGCCGGCAACGATCTCCTTCAGGCTGGGACCGGTGGCATATCGTTCGACCTGCCGCGACTGCTGGTCCAGTCTCTTCAGCGCGCCGATCTCTTCCTCGTGCCCGAGCTTGGCCTTTTGCACCGCCGATTTGAGCACGCCGATCGTTTCGTCATAGACCTCGAGCGGCACCGGGAACGGATGCCTGTCCTTGCCGCCATGCGTCAGCGAGAAGCGCCCGGGGTCGGAAAATCGGCACGGCGCGCCGTGCAGGACCTCGGCAACCAGCGCCAGTGCCCTCACCGTGCGCGCGCCTACGCCGGGGACCAGCAGAAGGTCGGCGAAGTCTGCCGGGCCACGATCCGCGGCCGCTACGATATTGCCATGCAGGCGACGCATGACGACATCGCATTCGCGCACATCATGGTGCGCCGGCATGACCAGATGCGGCAGCATCGGCTGTTCCGGGGCAGCCACAGTGCCGCGCTCCAGGGCGGAAAGCTCTCTCACAATCCGGTCCGGCCCAAGATCGCGCAGAAGTTCCAACTGTCCCTGGCGCGAAGCATCGGCGCGCCTATCGGCCAGGTTAACGATCTCGCCCTGGTTGGCACCCTCGATTGCGGCATGCGGTTCGTCGACGAAGCTTTTCAGGCCCTCGGACAGCCAGTGATAGCGTCGCGCGACCCTGCTGTCGCCGTTCATGCCTTGCTGCACAACGACCCAGCTCCCATCGTCGGTGACAATGAACCCATGCAGATAGTGATCGAAGCCGTCCTGAACGGCGGCACTGTCTACTTTGGCGACGAGCCGGCTGGCGGTCCCCAATCCCTCCCCGTCGAAGCCAACGCGTTCGCCAATCGCGGCAAGCTCATGCGGAGTTTTGCGCGAATGCGCGCCACGGCCGCCGCAGACATGGATGCCAAGCTCGCCGGAGAGCGGCGTCAAGCCGCGTTTCAGGGCGCCGACGACGCTGGTCGTGATCCCCGAGGAATGCCAGTCCATGCCCATGACGGCACCGAAAGACTGGAACCAGAAAGGATGCGCCAGGCGACGCAGCAACTCGTCGCGGCCGTAGTGATGGATGATGGCCTCGCACATGACCGCGACAAGGCGCGTCATGCGATCACCGAGCCATTTCGGGAGGCGTCCGCCATGAAGCGGAAGATCAGCACTTCCCGATCGCTGTGCCACCTGTTTCTCCGATTAAGTCCAACGCTGTATCTGATGAGGAACGAATTCCGACGCCGCCCGTTCGATCGTGAGATTAGCTGGTCAACGGGATGACGAAAATGGCTACGGCACGAGCTGCTTGGAAGGGCTTCCTGAAGATCGGATCGGTGTCATGCGGTGTCAAGATCGTCGGCGCCGTCACCGAGGCCGAGAAGATCCATTTTAGAATCCTGAACCGAAAGGACGGGCTCCCGGTGAAGAGTGCCTATGTCGACGAAGAGACCGGAGACATCGTCGACGCGGAGGACCAGATCAAGGGATTTGAGGCCGAAAAGGATGAATTCATCCACATCGAGCCGGACGAGATCAAGAAAATCAAGCTGGTGTCGCAGCACACGCTTGAGGTCGACGAGTTCGTCTCGATTGCTGATATCGACACACGCTATCTGGAAAAGCCCTACTACCTTGTCCCCGCCGATGGCGCTTCGCTCGAAGCCTTTGCTGTGATCCGTGACGCCATGGCCAGGAAAAAGGTCGCTGCACGTTCCTGTGTGGTTCTCTATCAGCGCGGCCGGGAGGTCCTTATCCAGCCCTTCGGCAAAGGGATGCTTTTGACGGAGTTGCGCACCCACGACGAAATGATCTCCGCCGAGACCGTCTTCAAGGATCTGAAGGCCCGCAAGGTCGATCCGGAAATGGCGGAAATCGCCGAGCTGCTGATCGAAAAGAAGCCGGCCAAATTCGACCCGTCGAAGTTCGAGGATACTTACGAAAACGCGCTGATTGCCATGATCGACGCGAAGCGCAAGGGCAAGAAACCGCCGAAGCCGGCGCCCAGGCCAAAGACCAACGTTGTCGACCTCACTTCCATCTTGCGCAACAGTCTCGCTCAGGAAGGCGGCAAAGCTGCAACCCGCGCCAAGTCGTCCGCGCGTTCGCGCAAAAGAGCATAACGTCGGCCATGGCAAAGCAACTCTCAAGGATCCGCAGGGCGTTGAAAGACGACGTCGGGACTGATTTGCAAGCGAGGAAATTGGCAAAGGAAGCAGCGGTCAGCCTTCATCCACACGCTGCGGCGACAGAGCGGAAACTGCAGCAGGCTTTCAGACTTATCCCGGTGGCAAAACGGCTTCGGGGCGAGAGCGAGGCAGCCCGCAACGCCGCTCTCGACTTGCTGGACGAGGTAGAGAACGATTCCGCTGAGAACGAACATTAGTCCGCTGTTTGGTCCGATTCAGCCGACTTGCCCCAGGCCTCGGTCATGAGCGCATTTGCCCTGCCGCTCGACATCCGGCCCATGGAAGCCAAGCTCCTCGAGCGTCTCCCAGACGATCCCGGTCTTTGGCAATTCGAACCGAAGTGGGATGGGTTCCGTTGTCTGGCTTTCAAGGGACGGCGATGCAGTCGAGTTGCGCGCCAAGTCGGGCAAACCACTTGGCCGGTACTTTCCGGAACTCGTCACGGCGTTGCGACCACTGGCGAAACAATTCGTCATCGACGGCGAAATCGTCATAGACGTCGGTGGCGCATTTTCGTTTGAAGCTCTGCAGGCGCGTCTTCACCCCGCCGAAAGCAGGATCCGCAAACTGAGCTCGGAGACGCCTGGCACATTTGTTCTTTTCGACATGCTGGCTGCGCCAGGCGGCGAAGTGATGATCGAACACCCGCTCCTCGACAGGCGAGATGCGCTGGAAGCCTTCTCGCCTCATCGCGGCGCCCTGAGCTTCATCTTTCGAAATTTACCCGCAATGCGGCGACCGCCGCACGATGGCTGAAGGACGCCGGCGATGGTTCGACTGACGGCGTCGTCGCCAAGCTGCTTGGCGATGCCTACCGGCCTGGGGAGCGCGCGATGATCAAGGTGAAAAGAATGCGTACGGCAGATTGCGTCGTCGGAGGATTTCGCTACTTGGCCGAGCGTCGTGAAGTCGGCTCTCTCTTGCTTGGGCTCTACGACGAAGAGGGCAAGCTCGACCATGTCGGCTTCACGTCGACCATCGACAACGAGACAAGGCCCGCCCTTACAAGACGGTTGGAAAGCCTTCGTGCCGAACCGGGTTTCACGGGCAAGGCGCCGGGCGGACCGAGCCGCTGGAGCACGGAACGCAGCGTCAATTGGGAGCCTTTGAAGCCTGAGTTGGTCGTGGAAGTTCGTTTCGATCACGTGACCGGCGACCGTTTCCGGCATGGCACCAAGTTGTTGCGTTGGCGGCCCGACAAGCAACCTCAGCAATGCACGTTCGAGCAGATCGGTTAGAGAAATCGCCAGAGCGGGGCCCAGCAAAGAATTCCGCTGAAGCCCCGCAGCCGGTAAGCGATGGAGGTTACGCGGCTTTTTGGAGAGCACGTTCGTTGACGCCGCCCTCGCCGAGACCGGTAAGCGCTTCGTCGGTCGCGACCTCTTCCTTGAGCGTAGCATTGAGGAGGTCGACGACGTTGCTCTTTCCGAGTTGCTCGGCCCAAGCAGCCAAAGTTCCGTACCTCGCTATCTCGTAGTGCTCAACTGCCTGCGCGGCAGCGACGAGCCCGGCGTCGAGTGCGGGCACGCCTTCATAGTCTTCGAGGATCTCCGCACCTTCTTCGAGGATACCGTCAATCGCAGGACAGGTCTTGCCGCGAGCGGCCTTGCCGAAGATCTCGAAAATTTCCTCGAGGCGCTCGACCTGGCCCTCGGTTTCGAGACGATGTTTCTCGAAAGCGGCCGCTACCTCCTGCGACTCCGCGCCCTTGGCCATTTTCGGCAACGCCTTCAATATCTTCTTTTCGGCGTAGTAGAGGTCTTTCAATCCGTCGAGGAATAGGTCCTCGAGACCTTTGTTGCTTGCCGCCATCGCGGACTTTTTTGTCGTCGCCATGATTGGTCTCCCGCTGGGGTTGGAAGCTCACCTCCGAAAAATGGAGGCGTTCGATAACCCGACTGGCGGAAACTTGTTCCGCCGCCAGTCGAAGACATTGCAGAATCCATCTGAGGCAGCTTGGCTCGGCATTTCGATCCGCCGAAGAGGAGCGTCACGGCGTTGCCGAGTTGACCTGCCAAACCGTGTTTCCAACGTGGTTGGCTATCCTGCGGCTTTTGTAGACGCCAGCCATCGTGGCGGGCGAGGCTCCGCACCCAGAGTGGGGCGCAGCGGCATAATTCCGGCAGGAGTCCGTTAATCCTCAAGCCAACGGAGGGTAAGGCAAACGGGATGTTTTGCAAAGCGGCGTGTGCTCCTAGACGCGCTTCCAGAGTCTTTCGCGCAAGTCCCTGTTCAAGGTGATGAAGGCCGAGCCGACGGCGCTCCGGGCTCGCGTCGGAACAAAGTGCTGGGATTCAGATTATTCGTCCACCATCAACACAAATCCAAGGGATCAATGCAATGAGAACAAGCCCCGGGTTATCCTCCCTGACGGCAGTCGCTGCCATGATTGTCTTTCCCGCCTTCGCGGCTGACTCCGCGCAGGATTTTGTGACGAAAGCGGCCATAGGGGGCATCTTCGAAGTCGATACCAGCAAGCTTGCTCAGGACAAAGTCACCGATCAACGGGTCAAGGATTTTGCCCAGAAAATGATCGTCGATCACGACGCCGCCAACTCAAAGCTGCAGTCTATCGCTACCGAGCAGAAACTGACGGTCCCGTCTGAGCTTGACGCAAAGCACAAGGGGGATCTGGATAAGCTGAAGGCTTCCCAGTCTCCCCTGGATCAGCCGTATGTGACAATCCAGCAGGAGGCACACTCCGATGCTGTGACCCTATTCGAGAGCTACGCAGCAGACGGGGACAACGCAGCGCTAAAGACGTTTGCCCAAGAGACTTTACCCACCCTGAAAATGCACAAGGAGATGATCGACAAGATCGATGCATCGGCAGGCGCGTCGGCGGCCTCCGAGGCTACAACGCCGGCGGTAAAGACTACAAATACACAACCCCCAGCTTCTCCGGTGCCAGGCGCAAACAGCTTTACCGAGGACCAGGCTAAAAGCCGAATCGAGACCGCCGGGTACTCGAATGTGTCGAAGCTGGCGAAAGACGACCAGGGGATTTGGCGCGGCCAAGCGACCGACAAGGACGGGAATTCTACAAACGTCGCCCTCGACTATCAGGGCAACGTGTTTGCTGGCACCAACTAAACATAGACAGGGAGAAGAAAAATGAAAACTCTTACCGGCCTCTTTGATAACTATGATGATGCCTCGGACGCGGTGAGCGAACTGGAAGCGATTGGAATCCCTTCGGCTGACATCAGTCTCGTGGCCAACAACGCTACCGATTGGTACGAAGAGGAACCATCCGAAGTTGCTGACGATGCAGCCGGCGGCGCCGGTCTGGGTGCAGCAATCGGGGGAGCCGGGGGCCTGCTGACCGGCCTTGGCATTATGGCCATCCCAGGCGTCGGCCCTGTCGTCGCAGCCGGGTGGCTCGCCGCGACAGCGGCCGGAGCGGCAGCGGGTGCCTTAGTGGGAGGCGCAGCCGGAGGGATCATCGGCGCCCTTACTGAGTCCGGAGTGCCCGAACGCGATGCTCACGTCTACGCCGAAAGCGTGAGGCGTGGCGGCACATTGGTGACCGCCAAAGTCCCAGACGAACTCGTTCCGGAGGCCGAGCCCATACTCGGTACGGAGCGTTCGGTCGACATCGTTGAACGACGCCGGGATTACGAGGCCGGCGGCTGGAGCGAGTTTGATCCAGATGCTCCAGCTTACAGCCCTGATGATATCGAGCGCGACAGGGCGCGCTATGTTGGGCGGCCCTAGTTGCTTAGGTTCCGGCATTTCCGTCGTTACGCAGACCGCACTGCCCCTAATCAATCTGCTTGACGCGAGGCGTCAAGCAGATTGACAACCATGCTGGGGCCTCCCGTCGGGAGAACGGAATGGCACTCATAGGTGCGGTGGCCTACCCCATCGCGGGCACTGGCAAGACCGCCGCACTCCTTGTGAGGATTTGGAGCGCCGCGCCGTCGCTAAGATCTATCTGAAGTTCGGCTGGTGTAGTCGACGCTGCCGGGTCCATGCGGCGGAGTGCAATCAGTTCGGCTACCACCTAGCTGACAAGACCCGTGGAATAGCCTTTCCGGTCTGGGACGAAAAAGCCGCTCCGGCCGCGTTCACCGGAGTTGTACGTACCGAGGCGGCGCCCTAGGATTTGGAACCATGTCGGTGCGCCACAGCATCAAACCTTGAGGCGGCGGATTGTTCCGGCTGGAACTAAAAAGCCCACGCCACAGAGGGACCGATGGCGCGGGCCGGCCGATGTTTGACCACCAGCCTACGCCGGACAGATCCTGACTGGCTGACAAGGCTGCTGGCCAGTCGAAAGATCTGAATGTTCGAGACAGAAAAGCCCCCCTCGACTCTGGCTCCTGCCGTCCGTCCACTTGCTTTTAAAGGGCATCGCACTCTAGCTCGATCGACTGCCGTCAATGTTCCGAACCGGTTCAGCCCAAATCGGGCGGGACCGGGAGCGTGCTTGTTCGAACGTCATCGATGGCGCAAGGATCCCGCCCAACAGTGATTGACCTTGCCCTTTCAAGATCGCGCTGGCAGCGCGAATTGCTTGCCAGGCAAAGAGTCAGTTCGTTCCTGCTGTAGTTCTGGGTCGGAGGTCCCCATGAGATTTGGGAGGTAGGGAATGATCTCGTCTCGCTTCTCCTCCTCCGCACCATTATTAATGCCGGGGACGTACGCGGCGATTATCGGGGCCGGTTGATCAGAGTGCGGCGCCCCTGACAGCCAGGCGACCATCTCCATCGCGCAAATTTCTATCGATCCGGCGTCCGGTCTTGGGCCCGCCGGCGCGTGGCGGATCGGTATCGCATTGAGGCCGAACAGGGCACCGGCCCGTTCGGCCCCACAGGCTCAAGACGCGAGCGAAAGCATTGCTAACTCTACACGGGGCGAACAAATCTGAACTTCGCTGAGCTGATTGCGTGGCGTATGGTTCGGAACCATTTTGTCCTGGCTGAGTTTCGGCCCAAACCCTTTGGACTCCCAGACATGTCAGATTTGGACAGAACAGGACAGCAGTCTGTTGCCAAAGCCGTGCAGCAACTGATTCGTTCCGAAGACCATCGTCGGCCCTTGCACGCCGTGCTAAATCTGCCTGTCGACCCAGAATTGCCGCAGCCCCTTGCTTCATTGCTTGAGGTGCTCGGCCAAGCCAAGCAGCAGCCATATCCCGGGAGCACAAACGAGCGATAACCGGCTAAACGCGATCAATATTCTGCCGCCATCCAACCCAATGACAGAGCGATACGATATAGAGAAGACGCCCGAGGGCACGTGGGACATCATCGACGTGTTCACGGGGCTGCCGGTTGTCGAGATGGGCGTCCCCTTGATCGACATGCCCATCGAAGAGGCCGACGACTTGGTCAACCTTCTCAACTGCCGCGATGGGGAACGGTGGGGCGATACTTAGGCTCTCGCTACGACGGTTTCATCAACCATTCCTTCAGCCAGTTCGACACGGTTTCGGACATCGAATTGATTTCGTTCAAGCTGAGGATCAAGATCGGATGTCGTTGGCGTCCTTGAGGGTGGGTCGCATGAGCATCGTCCGTAGCGTCGAGCCAGGTCTTACGGCGGTAACGGTAGTGGTTTGCCCGCGCAGCTAGCCATTCGCGGAAGGCAGCCGGCTCCATGGCGACGGCGGTGAAGGCCATCAGCGCGTGCGAGGTGCCGCAATATTCCGCGCAAGGACCGCAGTAGGTGCCAGGCTTGGTCGCCAGCAGCGAGAGTCGGTTCGTGCGACCCGGGATCATGTCCATCTTGCCGCCCAGCGCGGGAATCCAGAAGGAATGGATGACGTCGGTGCTCGTCAGCAGGAACTCGACGCGCTCGCCAACCGGCAGCCTGATCTCGTTGGCGGAAAGAATAGGAGCTCCGCCGTCTGCCGGGCGGTAGGCGACCCTCCACCAGAATTGCTCACCAGTCACCTCGATCCTGAGACCGCCGGCTTCGCCGGCTCGAGCGAAAGGCCGGAGACCCGGCATCAGCCAAAGCGCATAGCCAAGCAGCAGAAATAGGAGAAGCGAAGGAATGGCCGCGCCGCCCCAGAAGATTAGCTGGCCTGCGGTATGTTCGCCTATGGGGCCGCGCTCGCGGCGCGTCGCGTGGACGAGAAGGGCCACGACCACCAGCCAGATAGAACCACCAACAGTGGCCATGAGCCAGAACAGTTGAGCGATCTGGTGCGCTTCCTCACCAGCCGGATCGAGCGCCGACTGGACGCCTGCGCAGCTGGAACACACTCCCAAGGATGAGCACACCGCGAGCCAACGCACCGCAGTGCGCTTCGCGATGTCCGCGCTTATCCCTGGAAGCGTTGGCATCCCTCCAATCGATGCAGCCATTGCGCACAAACGCGCCCGCCACCGAGAGGTTGCGCGAGGACTTTAAACTACGCAGGTCTGGCAATTGACGATGGGGGATGCCTGGCGGGGATTTTGGGGCAGACTTCAACCAGTACTGCCGTGATCCACGGGCGAGGCCTGCAAAAGCGCCCGGGCCACCCCTGGCGCGCTGTCAGGGCGCGGACCAACAAGTGGGCAGGGTCCTGCCCTGGCAGCTGCATTTTCGGGGTTATTCCAACATAACGTCCACGTTTGATCGTATCAGGCCAGCGGCCAGACGATCATCAGGGCCGGCACAGCGACGATGATGACAATCACGGAAAGAGGCAGGCCGAGCCGCGAATAGTCTAAGAAGCGATATCCGCCGGGGCCCATGACCAGGGTGTTGCATTGATGGCCGACAGGCGTCAGGAAATCGCAGCCGGCGCCGATTGCTACCGCCATCAAAAACGCTTCGGGCCTGTAATGCAGGCTGGTCGCAAAGCCAGCGGCGATCGGAGCCATGACCAGCACAGTCGCGGCGTTGTTGAGGAAAGGCGTAACCGCCATGGCGGCGATGAGGATGAGGGTCAGAGCTCCGTAGCCCGGCAGAACGGCGCCCACGTCAGCCAAAGTTGAGGCTATGACATCTGCTGCACCTGTGCGGCGCAGCGAGTCGCTGACCGGGATGAGAGCCGCCAGCATTACCAGGATCGGTCCGTCTATCGAGGCGTAGATCTCTCGTATGGGTATTACCTTGAACAGCACCATCATGACGGCGGCCGCAAAGAATGCCACTGGCACCGTGACGACGCCGAAGGCAGTTGTGCCCATCGCGGCCAGCAGGATCAGAAGCGGCACAAGACCCCGTCTGGGACTGCCGAGCAGAAGTGGGCGCTCCGCCAGTGGCAACAGCCCGAACTCGCGCAGAAAGTCAGGCAACGATGATTGGTCGCCCTGAAGCAAAATGATGTCGCCGATTTTGAGCTCGATCAAGCCAAGCCGCTGGTCCAGCCGTTGGCCCTTGCGGTACCGCAAGCAGATTCACGTTGAACCGGTCAAAGAGGAGCAGGCGCTGCGCTGACCAGCCGATGAGGCTCGAAGTCTCGCTAACGACAGCCTCGATTGCTATTGCTTCGACGCCAGCTTTTGTCTTGTCCGCCAGTTTCCGGCTGCCTTCGAGGCTAAGCTTTGCGTGTGCGACCAGTCTGTCCAGCGCCGCATGGTCGCCTTCAATCAGGAGGATGTCGTCGACGCGCAGGACCGCATCGGGGAACGGCGTGATCCGCAAGCCTCCGGATCGCAGGATTGAGGTGACAACAGCTTCGCCGGCAGAATGGCATCGAGCGGACGGAGCCGCTCTCCTGTCCTCCAGACCCTAACGGATCTCCCCTCCTCCCCGCCGCCGCTCGACCGCAGCGCCCGCTCCAAGCATGCTATCGAAGATGGGCGCTCGTCGAAATGGAGGCGGAGCGGACGTTAGGAAGCGGGTGGGCTGATCAAAGAGCGCGGCCCAAGTGCCGCAAGCACAATCGCGACCGTGACTAGGGGCAGCCAGGCCTGCCGATCATCCAAGGTCCAAAGCGTAACGCCGCTGAGCAGGCACCAAAGCGAAGGAATGGGAAAAAGCAATACAAGCAATTTGCCGCGGGCCGCAAGCAACAATCCCAGCGTCACGATCACTGTGGGATCGGGTGCGATGCCCAACACTTCCGCGCTTGTCCACGGTCGTCCAACGAGGGGCGGGAAAAGCGGATAGAGGACGAGGCCGGCGGCTGCGAGCAGCAGCCCGGTCCAGCCAACGACGTCCCGCCGATCGAAGGCCAGTCCGCCCGGCATGATGGCGGCGATCAGCAGCCCGGCCGCCTGGAAGGCGAAGAGCGGGGCGACATAGAAGATCGCCCAGTTGATGGCCGCGTAGCGATTCCACAGGAAGGTCCAGCCGACGAAGATCCAGAGCGCAGCGAGGAGAAGCCCGATCCATCTACCATCACGGCTCGGTCGCCGAAGCAAAAGAATAAAAATCGCCAGGCCCGCGGCGACCGTGACAAGGTGCAACGGCCACAGCGCCTCATTCTGCAGTTCGAACATGCGCCAGTACACGCGCGGGGAGAATAGCAGGAAATCTTCAGGCCGATATGTCCACCACTCCGACATCAGAGATCGCGAACGTAAGCCGCCATCTGTTTACGCATGGCGGTGTCGGGAAAAGCACCGTGCGCAGCCGCGACGTTCTCGCGGACATGATTGACCCGGGTGGTAGCTGGGATGGCGACGGTAATGGCGGGATGCGAGAGAATGAACTTCAGGATGAATTGAGCCCAGGTTGCGGTGCCGATCTCTTTTGCCCATTCGGGCAGTTGCTTGCCGTCAAGCTGCCGTGTGAGCGCGCCCTGACGGAAAGGCCGATTGACGATCACGGCAATGCCGCGTTCGGCTGCCAGTGGCAGGAGCTGCTCCTCCGCCTCGCGATCCACGATGTTGTAGGTGAGTTGCGCAAAATCGAGAGGATGAGACCCCATGATCTCCTTGAACAGATCGTGGCGGCGCCCTTCCGATGTCGTGATCCCGACATAGCGGATTTGTCCGGCCGCTTTCATCTCGAATAGCGTCTGCAGATGCGCTTCCCAGGCGACGAGATTGTGGACCTGGAGAAGGTCGAAGCGCTGAACGCCCCAGAAGCTGCGCGATCGTTCCAGCTGGGCGGATCCTTCCGCGGCGGACGATGTCCAGACCTTCTCAGCCGAGAACAAGGTTTCCGGCCGGCCGAGCCGGTCGAGGCCGTAGCCAATGACTGGCTGGGACGAGCCGTACATTGGCGAGGAGTCGATCATGCGCCCGCCCGCCTCAAAAAAGGCGCCCATCACGTCGGCGCATTCATCCCGGAGCGCCGGATCGTCCCCAACATTGAAGGTGATCCACGTGCCGAGTCCGATCGCGGGGGTTTGTTCTCCTGAGGACGGAATAGGACGCATCGCGGGTGCTGTGGCCTGGCCGATCGCGGGCGCCGGCAAGATCGCCGCGGCCGCGGCGGCTTGAACTAATGTTCTTCGGCTGATCGTCATATGCATCTCCGTTGGGCGCTGTCAGGTTGTTGTGGCAAGACGACCCGAAGCGCCGGAAGCAGATATCTGGCGAACATTCCGGTCATGGCTCTCCATTTCTGCCGGCGGAAAAGGCGTCTGCTCCAGAGTAACAGAAAAAGCCATTCAAGCCCGTTCCGAACGGCGCTATAGAACGGCCGCCCATGTCGCAGTTCCTAGCCTGCACTCATTTTGCCGGGCCGGTGTCGGACCATACCCAAAGAGCGCTCGCAAGGGCGGCACCCAAGAGCGTCAGGGGAATTAGCGTATTCCGGCAGGTCCGCGAAGGCGAGCGTGGCGGCCTCAACGCGCGCCACTGCCGCCAACGACGCCATGGCCGCGGTTGGGAGCGCAACATCCGATGGCACCGACGCAGGGAATTATCCGCAACGGGGAATTTTTTTGCATCCCTTGGCGTTAGTGAATTAGTTCGCGTTGAAAGTGCTTGGAATCAAAACCATGGCTGGTGGTCGGCCGTGCAGGCGAGGGAAGGCACTAAAATGAAAAAAGCTCATGATGACGGTCAGAAGTCGAGAATTCGTGACAATCTGACCCAGATACCGGTCTGACCAAAAACTGCACCTCAGCGATGAGGTCGTTTGCGTGCAGGAGGTTGAGTTGATTTCGTTTCGGCTGAATGGAAAGGACGTGAGCGTCGATGCGCCTGAAGAGGCCGACCTGCTCTATGTTCTGTTGAACGACCTTAAGGTGAATGGCTCAAAGCTCGGATGCGGTCGCGCGCAATGCGGATCCTGCACCGTGCTGCTCGATGGAGAGGCCATCCGGTCCTGCGTTACCCCGACGAAGGCGGCGGAAGGCCTGGAGGTGACGACCCTTGAGGGGCTCACAACTGATGGCCGCCCGAGCCGGTTGCAACAGGCTTTCATCGACGAACAGGCTGCTCAATGCGGTTACTGCACGGCCGGCATTATCATGGAAGCTCACGCTCTCCTTGAGCGCAATCCCCACCCGACCGACGCCGATGTCCGATCTGCCCTCCAAGGCAATCTATGCCGGTGCGGAACGCATAACCGGGTTGTTCGGGCCGTTTTGCGTGCCGCCAACGAGGCATGACGCGATGGCACACCAATTCAGACTCAATAGGCGAGACTTAATTCGCGCAGGGGGCTTCTTGACGCTTTCCTTTGGGATCGCCGGCAATCTCAGCCACGCGCCCGCGGCCGAGGCGTTGAAGCTTGCCGGCGATCTGGAGGACACACCCCTTCTGAGTGCCTGGATCAGGATCGGTGCCGACGAAACGGTCACGCTGATGATCGGCAAGGTCGAGCTCGGCCAAGGGGCGGTCACGGCCGTTGCGCAAGTGTGCGCCGATGAACTCGACATCGACTTGAAGCGGTTGCGAATGATCTCGGGCGATACCGCGCTGGTGCCGAACGAAGGCGTCACTGCCGGTTCGCAATCGATGCCCAATTGCGCCTCTGCTGTGCAGCAGGCGGCGGCGGAGGTGCGACACATATTAATGGAACTGGCCGCCGAGAAACTAAAAGCCCCGATCGCAAGCCTCACAGTAGAGGACGGGACGCTCCGCGGCGAAGGCGAAACCAAGATTACTTATTGGGAGCTCGTCACCGGGCGAGAATTGGAACGCAAGGCCACCGGCAAGGTCAAACCGAAGGACGTCGCCGACTATAAATACATCGGCACATCCGTTCCGCGCCTCGACATCCCGGCCATCATGACGGGGCAAGCGCTGTATATACAGGAGCAGAGACCCGACGGTATGGTTCACGGTGCCGTTGTCCGCCCCCCGACCTACAAGGCGAAGCTCAAGAAGGTTGATACTTCGAAAGTCGAGAAGATGCCTGGCGTGCTCAAGGTCGTGCGCAACGGCAGTTTCCTCGGGATCATCGCCAACCGACAGGACCAGGCCTATGACGCCTCATCGGCACTGGCCAAGGATGCCGAGTGGGATGTCGAGGACGACCTACCGGGCGATGAGGGCATTTTCGACTGGCTCCGTAGCGCGCCGATGCGTGACGAGGAAATCATCAATGAGACGGCAGGCACCCAGCACGCGCCGGCCAGAGTGCTGGAGGCGACTTACGAACGGCCGTATCAAATGCACGCCTCGATCGGTCCATCGGCCGCCATCGCCACGCTGGCCGATGACGGGATGCTTACAATTCAGACCCACAGCCAAAGCGTTTTCGAAACCGCAAAAGCGATTGCGCGAATGCTCGGCCTCGATCCTGCGAAGGTCCGCTGCCAGCATATCCCCGGATCGGGTTGTTACGGTCACAATTTGGCAGACGATGCCGCCGCCGACGCTGCGCTTCTAGCAGTCGAGATGCCCGGCAAACCTGTTCGCGTGCAATACACCAGGCCGCAGGAACACAAATGGGAACCGTACGGCTCGGCAATGGTCGTCAAGACCAGGGTGGGGGTGGATGATTCCGGCAACGTGCTCACCTGGAATTTGGAACTCTGGTCAACTCCGCACGGAACGCGACCGGACGGTGAGCCCGGCAATCTGCTGTCGGCCCGCTATCTCGCAAAACCGTTTGAGATGCCAGTGCCGGAGAACGGCGGTCCGCCCAACTACGCCGCTGATCGAAACGCAATAGCGCTCTATGATTTCCCGGCTCAACGCGTGGTCACGCATTTTATTAGCGAGATGCCGCTTCGCGTTTCCTCCACCCGCAGTCTCGGGGCCTACGCCAACGTGTTCGCCATCGAATCGACAATGGATGATCTGGCGCACGCGGCGGGTGCCGATCCGGTAGAATACCGGCTTCGCTTCCTCAAGGATGAACGTGCGCGAGACGTCCTAAGATCGGCAGCGCAAAAGTTCGGGTGGGAACAGTGGAGCAAAGCCGAAGGCCGCGGGCGGGGAATCGGTTTTGCGCGATACAAGAACTTTGCCGCCATGACAGCGGTGGCGGTTGAAATCGAGGTCAATCGGAAGAATGGTCGTATCCGCCTCATCCGCGTCGTTGCCGCCGACGACAGCGGGCAGACCATCAATCCCGACGGCATCGCGAACCAGATCGAGGGCGGCGTCATTCAGTCGTTGAGTTGGACGCTGAAGGAGGAAGTCAGGTTCGACAAGACGGGCGTGCTGTCGGAAGATTGGAAGAGCTACAGTTACCCAATCCTCACCTTCGAAGAAGTGCCGCCAATCGATGTCGTCTTGATCGATCGGCCCGGCGAACCGTTTCTCGGCACGGGCGAGGCGGCGCAGGGACCAACCGCAGCCGCTCTTGGGAATGCCGTATTCGATGCCACCGGGGTGAGGTTCCGCCGCATCCCGTTCACGCCGAAGCGGATCCTCGCGGGCTTGAAAGCATGACCTAATCAATCAGTTCTGCGACGCAAGAACCTGCCACGTCTTCATTATCGACAAGTTCGCCTGCCGCACCGTTATCACCTGCCGACACCATTCGCGGGATCGCTGGAGCCGGTACCGGAAAGAGCGGTGCTTTCCGAGGTGGGGAGCGCTGGCCTCGCCCGAAGACGTGGTGCGGAAGCGCGCCAGCGCCATCAACTGCGCCCGGCGCTCAAAATCCTCGTAAATACCTTCAATGATGACGCTGCCGAAATTGTCCCACAGTTTGAGGAAGGCATCGCCGTCGCTTTCGGCCAGCTTTCCATCTCCTTGACGATCCTACCGGTAACGCCCTTGCGAATCGCCGCCAGAGTTGAACTGTCCTGGATCCATCTCGCGCGAGAGGTTGAGCGGAAGGTCGGCGGTGTCGATCAGGCCCCTCAAAACCGCAGGTAGCGCGGAAGAAGCTCTGCATCGTCGGTGATGGAGACACGCTTTCAATAGTAGATCGAGCGCTGAAGTCCCGAACTTCGGGATGGCGTTGGAAAAATTGCTCGGCAGGGCCCGGACGTTTGTTCAATTCCAATCCGTAAGTAGTTGCTTGCGGTTATCCACGCGCCGCATCTATGGTGTGGGAGCTGCGTCGGGCGCAGGGGATTGGATTTGCTTCGGCTTTCAGCTCGATTGCACCTGCTGGGTCTGATTGCCGCCGCAGTAATTCCGGTCTGGCTTCTTGCTGCCTATCTCCTTGTACAGTTTGCCATCAACGAGCGCGGGCGCTTTGAACAGGACGCGCTGCAAATAGCGCTTCAAGTCTCTCTCATGGTTGAGGGCGAGCTTGCCAACCTCGAGACGGTGCTTGAGGGTCTGTCGAAATTCACGGCATTGGCTGACGGCAACCTCAGGGGCCTGCACGGGAGGTCGGTCTGCTCCCGGCAGACAATGCACAAGGGCAGAACAACCACCCACGCCTGAGAAAAGTCTCTATGAGCGGCTGGGGGGCGTTTTCGCCATCGCAGCAGTGGTGGATAACTTCAGTGACGCCGTCGTGAAAAACCCTATCGTCGGCCAAAAGTCGAAAAACCGGCAGCTGCGGAAATGGCACACCAAGAACCTCGAGAGGCTGCCGGGCCTCAAGTTCATGCGCACGCTGTGGGTCTGCGACGTTTCTGGCGGCCCGTTCAAGTTCGTGGGCACCAAGCCTGGCGCGACGCCGCTCGGCCTTGAGGAGGCCCACCGGGAACTCCGAATCTCTCCAGCGGAATTCGATGAGGTCGCAGCGGAGCTCGGCAGGACCTTGGACCACTTCAAAGTTCCGAAGCTCGAGAAGGCCGAGTCCTGGCAGCCTTCGCCGCGCACAAATACTCCAGCCGGCTGCCGGTGCCGGCGCCTAACGCCTGCGCATGGAACTGACTCTAGGCTACGGGCGTATATTAGCCAGAGCGTACATAACGTTTTGTGAAAATTTTAGGAGCAGTGGAAATGACAGATGACAAGCGCAAACGTGACTTCCGCGATCGCAACCGGGTCTCCGGCGAGAAGCTTACGAGATCGACTATTTCGCCAAGGCGATGTATCTCACGACGGACCAGGTGCGCGACTTGATCAGACGCCATGGCAATGAACACGCGACACTCGAGCGCGAGGCGAAGAAGCTGAGCCGGTGACGAAACTGTCGGATCTAGGGCCGGACTGGAGGTGTCGGTTGCGAGACCTGACGGCAGAGCAGTCGCGAGCAGCACGGGAGCTATTGAACTGGTCCCGTGTGCGGCTCGGCGCTAAGTCCAATCTTAGCGAAGATACGATCCGCGAGTTTGAGATCGGCCGCAGAATTCCCAGTCCGGGCAGCCTTGCCCGCATACGACAAGCGTTAGAGGCAGCCGGTGTTGTCTTTAACTCTGGAGCACTACCGTCGCTAACCAATCTCTCTGACGGCGAGGCTGGTGTAATCGGTTCCAACGAGATGTAGCGCTGTCTATGTGGTGGTCTAGGACCTGTTCCATGGAGGGAGCACGAGCCGGCTTGCGGTCGCCAATCCCCTGCCGTCGAAGCCGACGCGTTCGCCGATCGCGGCAAGTTCATGCGGAGTTTTGCGCGAATGCGCGCCGCGCCGCCGCAGACATGGATACCAAGCTCGCCGTAGAACGGCGTCAGGCCGCGCTTCAGCGCGCCGACGACACTAGTCGTGATGCCAGTCCATGCCCATCACGGCACCGAAAGATGGGAACCAGAAAGGATGGGCCAAGCGACGCAACAACTCGTCGCGGCCGTAGTGATGATCGATCGCCCGCCAAGACGCGTCATGCGATCGCCGAGCCAGTTCGGCACGCGTCCGCCATGAAGCGGAAGATCCGATCTCGAAGCTAGCCAGCAGTCGGAGTAAATCAGGGGGCCGCACGACCTGTGGCCTGCGCCGGGTGCACAAAACCCCAAAGAAGATACCGAATGCCAGGAAATCGTACCCGCTAGGGATGTTTGCGCGAGATCACGACTCATCCGCTTGCTGGCGCTCGACGAATTTGCTGAAACGGCTGGGGGCTCCATCCTCAGTCATATCCTGGTGGAGGAAAGCTAGGTTGTTTGCGTCCAGTATTCTGAAGAAGTCATCCCATTCGATGGGCTCCAGATCCTCTTCGCCTTGGCCGAAATCGATGCGCAAAATGGCGCCTTTTCCTGAGGTACGCACAACAGCCGGTCTACCCTCCCGCGCTTCCACCCATGCTCGGATCACCTCGTGATTTGTAGTTTTGATAGCTTCGCTCATGGCTGCTGATCCCTTTCTGGTGCGCGTGAATTGACCGTCAATCGGGCCTCCAGTGGCTAACGCGGGTCTCGCGGTGGTCCTCCAGGTGGTGGATTACGCGTCTCAAATAACACCGCCATGGCAAGAGCGTTCCCGCAATGAGGGCTGTCGATTGAGCCATTGCCTCAGTGGAACAAATCCATCGAGCGCCGAGTTTGGCTAAGAGCAGCATCACTGACAGCGAAGAGCGCTTTACACGCCTGGGACCGGCCAGCGGCTGACGTTGTCGTGAAGAGACATGGCACCGGTCTCGACCAGGCGTAGTGCAGCCGCAGAGACGAGCGGTTTCGTGATCGATGCAAGCCGGAAGGTGCCATCCTCCTGCATGAGCACGCCACGTTCGCGATCAGCGAGGCCGGCCGCCCGTCGGTAGATGAATTGACCATCTTTCATGACCAGGACGACCGTCCCGACGATGCGTCTGTCCGCGAGTGCCGCGTCAATTACGGCATCGAGGCGGGATCGGTCGAAGGCGGACGAAAGTCGCTGTAAACTCTCATCTTGCTCGGCGGTCGGGAAACTGGTGGCCAATCGGACGACTCCTCATATATTGAGTGATCGTTCCTGAATGCCACAGCACTGGCAAGAATTCTAGAGTGATCATTGTGAAAAATAGCCCTGATACTTCCCGACCGCGGGGCAGGCCCCGCGCATTTGATCGCGATGCGGCACTTGCAGCGGCGGGGCAGCTGTTTCGCGAGCGCGGCTATGAAGGGACCTCGATTTCAGACCTGACTGAGGCCATGGGCATCACGCCGCAGAGTCTTTATGCGGCTTACAGGTCGAAGGCTGATCTTTACCGGGAAGCATTGCTGGACTATCGCGCAGACGCCGGGGCCTTTACCGGCCAGATCCTTGAAGAAGAAGGCGACGTACATCGCGCATTTGCGCGGGTCCTTGAGACAACCGCCGACGTCTTTTCAAGGCAAGGCGCGCCGCGTGGCTGCATGATCGCGACAGCCATCCTCAATTGCTCCCCCGACCACTCGCCGCTTGCCGCCCATGTGCGTGGCATGCGCGCCGAAACGCTGGACCTGTTCCGTCGCCGTATAGAAAGGGGCATTGCAGATGGCCAGATTGCGCCTGACGTCGACCCGCAGGTTCTTGCCCGCTTCCTCGGAGCGCTGATTCAGGGCATGTCCGTCCAGGCCATCGACGGCGCCACCACCGGAGAGCTGGCAGAGATTGCACGCCTCGGGACCAGCCTGCTCGCCAGGCATCAGGCACACGTACCTCCTGATGAGTGACGGTATCAGGTGCATGACGTCTGGCCTCCGGCCTATATCACCGAATGACCGTCCGGATCAGTGATCCATGGCCTTGACGATCTCTTCCGTCGTCGGGAATGCGCGAGGCCGTGCCGGCGCCGGCTTCGACGACCACGTCAGACCCAGCCCTGCCAGCCGCTTCACCGTATCGGGCGAGGCCGCGACGCGCGGCTCGTTCGCATCGACTTCACGAGGGATGAAAACCGTCTGTCCCACCGCATGATCCTTTCGGTTGGAACCTGTTCGCGCAAGACGCCAGCCGGACCTCCGGCAGCGTCCCTGGCGAAGGATTTCGGAAAGTCTATCGGAGAATGAAGGCGCCCGACGAGATAGCTTCGCAGGGCACGAATGTCCAAGCGAAGCTCTCAGAATACCGTGCGCAAGATCTCACGCGAACCTGAGCTCGCCGACCTGTATGCAGCCTCGATGATTTCTATGACATGACGCGCATGTTCTGGCGAGGCGACCGACTCGCCACCCGTCGATATCACATCGACCAGCTGCATGATGTCTGCAAACACATGTTGTTCCGGGATCTCACGGTGAACGCCCAGGATGTTTGGAAGTATCCATTCGTTCCCGCCAAACCCAGGTCTGGTACCTTTGTCAGGCGCCAGCATGGCCGTGTTACGCCCCTCATACTCATAGAACTCGCCATTTAGCGTCAGGCCCGCGATGGTCCCCTTGGTGCCAAAATAGGTTCCGCTAAAGTCGAGGGAGTTGCGGATTCCTCCCGCTGCCGTGCCGTACACCACCGCAAAAAGACTCTCTCCAAAGTCAAGCAGCATCAGTGTGTTGTCGTCGGCTTCTGTCGGAATAAGCTTTCCATTGAAATTGCGGTCTGAAATACGGACTCCCGACAGGGCAGTGACTGCCTTTGCAGGTCCCAGGATTCCTGTCATACCGTGAAGGGCATATACCGTCATATCATAGAGCGGGCCTCCGCCGGGCTTCCGATAATACCAGGTCGGGTCGATCGGAGTTCGCCCCGGGCCGAAGTCCCGCTCCGGTTCGGCCTCGTGGTAGGTATCGAACGCTGCCCCGCAGATCGCCCAGGCGACATCGCCAATTGCACCGTCCCGGATCATTTCCCGTGTCCTGATATTGTGAGGACGGAGCATCTCGCCCGGAGAAGAAACCATTCGCAGATTTCGCTGCCGTGCCAGATCGATAAGCTCTGTCGCTTCCGCGGTGGTGACGGTCATTGTCTTGTTGAAATGGACATGCTTTCCCGCAAGCAGGGCCTTCTTGCCCTGTTCATAGTGGAGGCCGATGGGAGTCGCGATGGTAATCGCGTCGACATCCGATCGCGCCAGGAACTCGTCGTAAGAGGTAAATGCCTGGGTGATCCCGTACTGGTGTGCAGCTGTCTCGACACGGTCCACCACCGGATCGCACAATGCCGTCAGCAGGACCCTGTCACGAATGTCATCCTGCACAAGATGGGGGATCAGCCCCCGGATGCTTACTGTTCCGACACCCACAACGCCGAACTTCAACGGTTTGACCATCTCGGACCTTCGTCTCTCTGCCTCGGCGTGTTCTGAAAGTTGCCGGAGCGCGGTTCCTAAAGAAGCGTCCGGCCACCATTCACTGCGAACTTCTGGCCTGTGATAAAGCTTGCTTTCGGCGATGCCAGAAAGGCGACCATGTGGGCTATGTCCTCGGGCGTGCCAAAATGGCCGAGGGGCGTGCGGTCGAGATACCAGCTGCGGCTGGCCTCGGGCGCGTCGGCATGGCGTTCAACCGGGATCCACCCCGGCGCGACCAGGTTTACCGTTATTCCCTCCGGGGCGAGCTCCTTGGCCCAGGAGCGCGTCATTGACAGCATCGCTCCCTTTGCTGACGCATAGTTGCCGAAATTCGGGTTGCCGAGCTCGGCAATCTCCGAGCCGATATTGATGACCCTTCCGGACTTGCGAGCGCGCCAGTCCGGCAGCACAAGCTGGAGCAGTTCAAGCGGCGACTTGACGAAGAACTCGAGCTGGTCGAGATACGTCCGCCATGACTGCTCCATCAGCGGCATTTCCGGCTGCGGTCCCGTTGCATTGTTCACGATGAGATCGACCGGTCCGAGAGCGTCGCGTATCTGATCCAGGCCGACACGCAGCTGGTCCCTGTCAACGACACTGAAGCGTGCTGCAAATGCCTTGCCCCCACCCGACTCGATCGAGCGTACGACCTGTGAGGCGCTTTTTTCGTCGCTGGCATAGTTGACTGCCACTGCCCAGCCATCTGCCGCCATGCAGCGGGCCATGACGGCACCCAGTCCACGCGATGCGCCGGTTATCAAAGCTACGTTCATGATCTGGGTTCCATCAAAGAAGTTTCAGTGCCTTGGCGGGTGGAAATGTCGAATGCAGATCGGAGAGAGCGAGCCCCCTCCTGCAGAAAGGTCTGGTCGCTCGACAGCAGGAAGAGGCTGGACCCCAGTGACAGCCAGCCAGGAAGTTCAGAAAGATCCGAGACGAACATGCCAGTGCGCATTCCGGCTTCGGCAGCCTTCCGGCAGATTTCATCGACGGCTTCCAGCACCTGCGGATCTTTGGGGGAAGCAGCTCCCATCGAAATGGTGAGATCAACCCGGCCGATAAACAGACAGTCCAAGCGTTCGATGCGAATGATATCAGACAGATTGTCGAGAGCTTCCCGGTCCTCGATCTGGGCGACTATCACCGTGTCCTCTGTGGAGCGCTCCCGGTGTTCAGCCATCGGTTTGCGTGTGTAGCCTGCCGCACGGGTTGACCCGGCGTAACCGCGCCCGCCAGGACCGAACAAGGCGCTGCGGACCAGCCGGTCGGCCTCTTCGCCGCTGCGGATATGGGGCGCGACAACCCCGACGGCTCCCAGATCAAGGCAGTTCAGCAGGCTGTCGGCCGATGCCGTGCCGGGACGGACAAGAACTGGCATACCGAGAGCACGGGCAGCGAAGATCGACCCGTCCAGGTCACCACGATCGAAAGGTGCGTGCTCGGCATCGAGACACAGGACATCCAGTGTCGAGCTCGAAAGGACTTCAACGACAGTGCGGCTGGGCGTCTTGATCCACGTACCGATGAGCGGCGCGCCAGAACGCAGTCGCGAGCGAAACGCAGGGGCCTGATGTGCGCTCATTGGCTCCCCCGGAGCGAGTCACGATTGACGACCGTGTCGGGCATTCGTCCTGCAAGCACGTCAAGAACGGACTGTGTTGCCGACCCAGTCATGCGCGCTATGGATTCATGGCTGATGCCACCCATATGCGCTGCACAGACCAGATTGGGGACGTTACGAAGGGTATCGGCGCCCGGTGGCTCCGTTTCGAAAACGTCGAGACACGCGCCGCCCAGCCTTCCCTCCCGCAGAGCCTCGAAAAGCGCCTTTTGATCGACTACGGGGCCGCGGGATGTATTCACCAGAATGGCCGTGGGCTTCATCTGGGCAATCGCGGCTGCGGCGATCAGATGATTGGTCTGCGCGATCAGCGGAACATGGAGGCTGACGATATCGGAACGGCCCAGAAGCTCTTCGAAACTGCTGATTTTTTCGGCGCCGGCAAGCGCGTCGACCAGAGCATCGAAAAAGCAGACGGTGACCCCGAAACCGGCAAGCCTGCGCGCCACTGCGCGCCCGATGGTGCCGGCGCCAACAAGCCCAACGGTTTTGCCCGGCAGTTCACCGGGCGTCAATGGACCTACGCGCTCCCAGCGCCCGGCCTTGACCGAGTTGTCCTGCTGGGGAATCTTGCGTACGGCCGAAAGGATGAGCGCCAGCGTGTGGTCTGCCACGGTCTCGGCGTTCATGCCCGGGGTGATTGAAATTGCAATTCCCAGTTCATCAGCCGTGGCGCGATCGATCGAATCGAGGCCGACCCCAACCCGGGCAATTATCCGCAAATCGGGAAGCGCGTGCAGAACCTCGGCTGTGAATGGATCCGTGCTGACGATCGCAGCCGCACAGCCTGCCGCCAGATGCGTCAGCTCGTCTGGCGTCCGGACGCCAAGTTTTGGGGCGAGCACCAGTTCATGGCCTGCATCCACGAGGCATCTGCCTGTGGTCGCGCCGTCGCGATCGAAGCCCGGCCAGCTGACGAAGATACGCATCAGTTTACCCCTTCACTCGTCTACGCGTCGGTAGGAGATGTCGACGCGCTGACCGAGGTTGGCGGCCCTGATCGCTGCATCAATGATTTCGGAGCAGTAGTAGCCATCGCGGAACGTTGCTCCGATCGGAGCAACCTCGTGCAACCCGGCAATCGCACCCAGAATGTGAACGGCCTCATGGCTGAATGTGTCTACCCAGCCAAGCGGATGGCCCGGCGGAAACCAGTTTGACTGGTAGGGATCAGCGCTTCGTATGACCGGGATTGTGCGGAAGGCCTTGTCGGCTCCGGCAACACGCAGCTCATTGAGACGCTGCATTGAAAACGCTATCGAGCCTTTCGACCCGTCGACCTCGATCCTGCTTGTAACAAGATGACCGCCAGCGACCCGTGACGCCTCGACGACGCCGAGCGCGCCGTTGTCATAGTCGAACAATGCTGCAAACTGGTCGTCCGTCTCGATCCGTGCGCCATTGCTTGCAGCGCCGACCTTTATCCTGGTAACGGCCTGCACGGACGTCGGGTCTGCATTCATCAGGAAGCGTGAGAGATCGATGTGGTGCGCCCCGAGATCGGCGAGCGCTCCCGCACCTGCGGCCTGCCTGTCGTCGCGCCAGCTTTTTTCGCGTTTCTCGTCGAGAGACGAAGAGACGAGAAACTGCGACCGGTAATGATGGATTTCGCCGATCTCGCCGGAGCGGATGATCTCACGTGCAAGCTGCAGTGCTGGAAAGAAACGGTAGTTGTAGGCGCACATATGCCTGACGCCTGCCTTGTGGGCCGCATCCCACATCGCAAACGCGTCGTCTGCGGTTGGGCCAAGCGGCTTCTCGCAAAACACATGCTTGCCAGCTCGGGCCGCTGCGATCGTCGGCTCGACATGCAGCGCATTTGGCCCTGAATTGTCGAACAGCTGGATCCTGTCGTCGGCCACGATATCGCGCCAGTCCGTGACACCCTGTTCCCATCCAAGCCGACTTCTGGCTGCTTCGAGTTTTTGCGCATCGCGCCCGTAGAGCGACACGAGCCTGGGACGAGGCACGGCTTCCGGAGCAATGAGAGGCACATCGCGGTAGCCAAGCGTGTGTGACTTGCCCATGAAGGCGTAGCCGATCATGCCTATGCCAATTTCGTTCGATCCGGCCATTCCGAGGGTCCTGTTTTCCGCAGTCTTGTCCGCCGCAAACCGATCATGTCGAGCGCGCATTCTAAAAATATGAATAGCTATGCAAAGTCAAGCCGCATCCGGACACGGGCGCAGGATTTTTGCCTCAGCTGGAGTATCGCCGTAGCGATTCTGACAGTCCACGGGGCCCCACGCCGGATGGAGGCGGGTCAGCCGGCCGGGATCGGGAAGACGGCCGGGCTAGCGTGCAGTCGACCTGCGTTCGCAAAGCGTTCCGGGAACGAGGCGTAACCTGCCGCCGCCAGCGGTGCCCTCCTGCCAGCGCTGTTTGAGCGCGGCGATGGCTGCGTCCACCATATCCGCTCCATTCTGGCGGACCGTGGTCAATGAATAGGACGGCCAGCTCGAAAATGTCGCATCGTCGAAGCCGGCAATCATGACGTCTTCAGGAATGCGCAGGCCATACTCGACGCGGGCGCATTCCATTGCCCCGATTGCAGTCAGGTCATTTGCGCAGAATACCGCGTCCGGCCGGCTGTCTCCCGCAAACAGGGTACGGGCGGCCTCATAGCCGCCTTCGTAGTGGAAATTGCCTTTTACGATCTCGACATCCTCGACACCCAGCTCTTTCAGGCGCCCGACAAATCCCTGCTCCCGATCTGTATTGGCCAGCGTCTCATTGCCGGCGATGTACGCGAATCGCGTCCCGCCTTTCTGGAAGAGAAGATTTGCAATCAGCCTGCCGCCTTCGACATTGTCGCAGCAGACGGCAGAAACCCACTTGTTCTGCTGCCGTCCGTTGAGCAGGACGATGGGAATACGCATCTGGGCGCACTCGTCGGCAGCGTCTTTGGACATTATGGACAGCGCCGAGATGATGCCGTCAACGCGATAGCGCATGATCAGGGGAATGGCTGCGTCGAAATACTCGTTATGATCGACGAAGAACACCAGGACCTGATAGCCCTGCGCCTGAAACTGGCGGGTGAACTGCTCGAAGATGTTGGCATAGTAGGGATTGTACATTCCGCCAATGACGATGGCGATCAGCTGCGAACGATGCGTGACTAGGATGCGCGGAAGGATGCTTGGCTGGTAGCCAAGCTCACGCGCTGCCGCGATCACTTTCTCGCGCGTCTTTTTGCTGACGCTGGCACCCGGCGTAAAGGCGCGCGATACTGCCGACTGCGACACGCCGGCCAGCCGCGCCACGTCGATCGACGACGGCTGCACCCTGCCGCGGCCATCAGGGCCGCCAGCCGCATCTAGCAATGTCGGCAGCTTGCTGCCGTTTTCATCGTCCTGCCGCACACCAGACTCCGCCCCTGAATTGCAATGCACAAGCAGGCAGGTTAGCGACAATGTGCGCCATCGACAATGTCACGTTCGCAGCTGTGGACAGAGTATGGGGGCTGGCCCCCGGTCGAGGCGATCGCAGATCTGACCGTCATCGTGCACCCTCGACCACCCGCTCCACCAGGTCGAAGGCCATCAGGCCATCCGCGAGGCTGCAGATGGGCTCGCCTCCGCATCGCAGAAGATCCGCGAGATGGTCAACCTCGGCCTGATAGGCATCGCGATAGCGCTCCTGGAAGCCTGCATCGCGACGGTCCAGCAATGTGCCTTCAGCCGAATCCTGGCGGACGCAGGTCACCCTGGGATCATCACAGACAAGGCGGCCGGCGGACCCGAAGACCTCAAGCCGCTGCTCGAAACCATGCACGGCCCGGCGGGTCGCCGAGATATGGCCTACCGGACCATCATCCCATTCCAGCTGCAGTGACACGGTGTCGTGGTCCCCGATCCCGGCGAGGCCGGGGTCGACGTTCCTGTCCAGGCGGGCGTGAACGTGGTCAGGCTGGCGTCCTACCAGCCAGAGGAGTTCGTCAAGGTCATGGACCACCATATCAGCAACGATACCGCCCTGATGCGCCGTGACGGTCCGATCCGGCAGGGAGACGTCCCGGCTCAGCTGGAGGATGTGTTCGATTTTGCCGATGCCGCCAGCCGCGATCCGGCTCCGGACCTCACGCCGCATGGGATCAAAGCGCCTGTGAAATCCCAGTATGACTGGCAGGCCGGACCTGCCCACAAGGTCAATTGCCGACTCGATGGAGCCGCGATCACGGGCGATGGGCTTTTCACACAGCGCCGGCAGACCGAGATCGACGGCCATCGCCAGATAGCTGACATGCGTGTCTGTCGGTGAGGCGATGACGATGGCGTCGGGCACTACTGCCCCTGCGGCCTCGCCCAGCGTGGGAAAGCAGGGCAGGCCCCAGTCTGACGGCAGACTGCCAGGTGCAAGGGTATCGACGAAGCCGGCGAGCTCCAGCCACGGACTGCGGTGAACGGAGCGGGCGTGCACGGCAGCTATTCTTCCGGTTCCCACAACGACGATCCGGTACTTGCGCATGGGTCAACTTTTCGATTGATTTTCAAGTGGCAGGCATGTAGCACAAAGATAAATGAATAGCTATGCATTTGTGGGTTTCCCGGCATGCGACCTAAACGACTGAAGTTCTACGCGATCACCCACGACATCCTCGGCGACGTGTTCTGGGATGTCTTCCGCAGGGGACTTATGGACGCTGCGGAGCGCTATGATGTCGATGTCGAGCACCTGAGGCCTGGCAAATTCTCGCCCGAGATCCAGGCGGGCCTTATCGAGGGAGCCATGCATGCGCAGCCGGATGGCATCATCTCCACCATTCCGCGCGTGGACGCAGTCGACGCGCCGCTCCGTGCCGTCATCCAGCGGGGCATACCGGTAATAGCAATCAACGCCAGGGACCCGCGGCCGCAAGGCGAACGCATTCCCTATCTGTTTTACATTGGCGGCGACGATACCAATGCGGGCCGCCTGGCTGGCAACTATCTGATCGGCAAGCTTTCGCCGAAAAGCGGAATGTGCGTTGATCATTACCTGCATGACCACATCTGCCATTCCGATCGCTATCAGGGTTTCGAACAGGCTTTCGGGACTAAGGGCCTGAGGTCAGACCGGCTGCGTGTGCCTGGTGGCGATGCGGAAGCCTGCGCGCGGGCCGTCGCAGAATACCTGACCGAGAATGCCGGCGTGGACGCTGTGCTCACACTTGGTCCTCCAGGAGCACAGGCGGTCATTGACGCCCGCAAACTGGTCCCCCACGAACGTCAGTGGGCCCACATGACGTTCGACATTGCCCAGCCCCAGATCGATGGCATCCGGTCTGGCGACATTGTCGCCACGATCGACAGCCAGCAATATCTGCAGGGTTATCTTTCGGTGCAGCAGATGTGGCTGCACGTGGCGCAGGGCTTCACGATGGCTGACGACATCTACACCGGCCCGGCCATTGTCGACGCTTCCAATATTGATGCTGCGGAAGACGGCGTAAGGCGGGGTATCCGCTGACCCCGGCTTCCGCAGATTCCTCGCACCGAAAATTGCCCGAGGTCTTCCGATCCCCTCCGACCGCACCGGTCAGATCCGGCTGACCGGCTCCCGCAGACCGGTTGCACCCGGCCTGAAGATGAACAGGTTACCGGCCTCGGTCTGGGCCTGTCTCTGTTCATCGTCGAGCAGACGTTTGGCGGTTGTTACCGCAAGGTAGTCGAGATCGGGCCCGCAGAACGCGCAGGATGTTACCTGCGTGGCTGGCAGGAGCAGCTCGTCCAGAGGACGCCCCTGCCCTTGGTAGACGGCGATCCGCCCGCCGCCGAACTTGGCGTTCCAGATGTTGCCCTCTGTGTCGGCGACCGCGCCGTCCGGTATCGATGCCAGTGCGGTGTCGTCAGCAAACACCTCGCGCCCGGCAAGCTCTCCGCTCTGCGGATCGAGATGGTAACGCCAGATCAGCTTCATATGGCTGTCGGTAAAAATGACCTCCTCACCGGGAAGGAAGACCAGGGCGTTGGGAACGTGAATTCCAGACAGCATCCGGCTGATCTGACCGGCGGGCGAGACCCGGTAGAGGCTGCCTTCGGGCCGACGGCCCAGGGTCGACATCGACCCGATCCAGAAATTGCCTGCAGGGTCCGCCTTGCCTTCGTTCAGCCGGTTTGTCGGCATGCCCACTTCAGGATGCAGAATATATTGGTACTGTCCGGTGGCAGGACTGAAGCGGAGAAGACCGGTCTGCGCCGCGACCAGGATTCCATCAGCGCCGAGCAGCGCCAGACCGCCGCCCAGGGCCGGCAGCGGCCAGGTGCGCGTAGCACGAGACAGCCAGTCAAGCTCGAAAAGCGTGCAGCGCATGATGTCTACCCAGTAGAGACGATTCCGGCGGTGGTCCCACAAAGGACACTCGCCCAGCTCCATCTGTACCGGCAGCACTTCGATCAGCTGGGACATCGGTTCCCTCCGGTCAGACCAGCGTCTTCTGCTTGGCGCGACCGGTCTCGTAGCGCCTGCGCGCCTCGCGGACCCGTTCCAGACCGGAAACTTCAGCGACGCCGACCTCCCACCACAGGCCGGCCCCGATCGAACCGCCCCGTTTCTCGGCCTTCACCACGATCACGGCGGGACCGTCGACTGTCCTGGCCTGAGCGAGCGCTTCGGCAAGACCGTCTGGATCGGAAGCGGAAAACACCGCGCAACCCATCGATCGCGCGTTTGCCGCGTAGTCGACGTCGAGATAGTCACCGTCTGGCTGGCGCCCCTCGGCCGAGCGGCGGCGGAATTCATTGCCGAAGTTGTCTGCGCCTGTGCTGGCCTGCTGAAGCGCCCTGATGCACTGGAATCCCCAGTTCTCGATGACCACTGTGACCAGGCGGGCACCCTCCTGGACCGCCGTCACCAGTTCGGTCGGCCCCATGAGATAGGTGCCGTCTCCGATGACAACGAAGACGGTGCCCCTGTTTTCCCGTGCGATTGCAACACCCAGCCCGGCCGGTATCTCGTGACCCATGCACGAAAAGCCGAATTCGATGAAGCACTCGCTGCCGGCCGAATTATCCCAGGCCTTCATGATCTCGCCTGGTGGCGTGCCGGCGGCGGCAATCACTACGTCACCCTTCACAGCCGCCTGGTTGACCATGGCGATGATCGTTCCCTGCTTGAGAGGCGCTCCCTGCTCGTGCGAGATGGATGCGCGATAGTCTTCCAGCCAGGTATCGACTGCGCCACGAACCTCGTTTCGGAAGCTGTGCGTGGTTGCATAGCCTCTGGCCGACAGCGCCTCGCCAAGCGCGGCAAGGGCGAGTTTGGCGTCAGCGACAACGGGCTCTGCACCGAGCTTGTAGGCATCCTGCGCGTTGACATTGAGTGAGAGGTAGCGGGTCTCGCTGTTGAAATGCGACCGGGATGCCGTGGTAAAATCCGTGAGGCGCGTGCCTATTGCAATCACCAGGTCGGCCTTTTCACCAACCCGCGCGGCCGCCCCCGTTCCTGTTGTGCCGCCGCCTCCCAGAAGCAGCGATGCACCCTGCGAAACGCCCTTGCCGGCGAACGTTTCCATGACAGGGATGCCGAAGCGGTTGCAGAAGGCCACAAGCTCAGCTTCGGCCTCGGCATACCGGACTCCCCCGCCAGCAATGACGAGAGGCCGACTGGAGTGCGCGATCAGATCCGCGGCACGTGCAATCTCGTCTGCATTCGGACTTGCCCGGCGAACACGCCATACGCGCCTGTCGAAGAAACCTGCCGGACAGGAAAACGCCTCGCCCTGGACATCCTGCGGAAGTGAAATGGTGACGGCGCCCGTATTTGCCGGGTCGACAAGAATGCGCATGGCCTCCGGCAACGCTGTCAGCAGCTGTTCAGGGCGTGAGATCCGGTCGAAGAACCGGGACAGCGGCCGGAATGCATCGTTGACCGACAGATCAGCTTCAAGCGGATGTTCGAGAAGCTGAAGGACCGTCCCGGGCCTGCGATGCGCGAAGATGTCAGAAGGCAGAAGCAGCACCGGAATCCGGTTGATCGTGGCCGTCGCCGCCCCTGTGAGCATGTTGGTTGAGCCTGGACCGATCGAGGCGGAGCAGGCAAGCGTGGCGCGCCTGTTTTTTGCCTTGGCATAGCCCATGGCGGCGTGAACCATCGATTGCTCGTTCTTCGCCTGGTAGAAGGGCAGATCGTCGCCATACTCCTCAAGCGCCTCACCCATGCCGGCGACGTTGCCGTGTCCGAAGATCCCAAACATTCCGCCAATCAGACGTTCCTGCAGTCCGTCATAGTCTGAATATTGCGACTTGAGGAAACGGACGACCGCCTGCGCAGCGGTAAGTGAGACTGTCTGAGCCATTTTCTATGTTCCTGAATCTTGACTAGCTATGCATTTTGGGTTCTGAGTGAGGCTGCGCTGTCGTTCCGGGGAGCCAGATGATCGCTTCTAAGGCAAAAAACGAAGCAAGAGAAGATGAAAATTGAAATGCTATGCAAAGCGGTCCAATGAAGCGGTTCGACGGCAAGGTCGTAATGGTCACCGGCGCATCGACGGGCATCGGGCTGGAGACCATACGCAGGATCCAGCGTGAAGGCGGCCAGGTGGCTGCCGCGCACAGGCGTGCCCCGTCATCGGTAGATGTGGACGGCGCTTTTTCGGTCTACCTCGACGTGACATCATCCGATGCGTGGGAAAAGGCCGTCCAAACAGTAGTCGAGCGGTTCGGCCATCTGGACGTTCTGGTGAACAACGCTGGGGCACGCGCAAGCGGAGGCGTCGAGGAGACGAGTCTCGAACTCTGGCATGAGATGATCGACACCAATCTGACGAGCGTTTTCCTTGGTTGCCGCGCAGCGGTTCCCCGGTTGAGAGCCGCAGGTGGTGGCGCCATCGTCAATGTCGGTTCGATCACCGGCATCCGCGGTACGGAGAACATGATCGCCTACAGCGCATCGAAGAGCGGGATAACCACGCTGACGGCGTCGCTGGCGCTTGACCTGGCACGCGACAGGATCCGCGTGAATGCGGTCTGTCCGGCGGCCATCGGCACGCGCATGGTGACGTCCTGGCTGGGAGCAGCGCAGGATCCAGATGCGGCCACCCAGGCGGTTGTGTCGAAACATCCTATCGGCCGGGTCGGCAGGCCCGAGGAAGTGGCCTCGGTCGTCGCCTTCCTCGCAAGCGACGACGCAAGCTTCATGACCGGCCTCGCCATACCAGTCGATGGCGGGCGTTCCATCCGATGAACTTCAGAGCAGCTCCGGAGACCAGAAAGTGAAAAGCTTGAAATTCGGTATTGTAGGATCCGGCTATATGGCCAAGACCCACAGCCTGGCACTGCGGAACATCGAAGGCTTCCTCTGGCCGAACATGCCTCGGATCGAGATGGTTCGCCTGGCCGACATCGATGCACGTCTTGCGGAGGAGAGTGCACGCCGGTGGGGATGGGCAGAAGCAACAACAGACTGGAAGCAGATTACCCGCGCCGACGACATAGACGTCGTGGTCATCATTACACCCAATGACAGCCATGAGGAGATCGCCAGCGACGCCTTCGCCAATGGAAAACATGTCTTCTGCGAAAAGCCACTCGCCAGCTCGGCTGCCTCGGCAAAACGGATGGCAGAGGCTGCCAGCAGATCGGGTAAGGTCAACATGGTGAATTTCGTCTACCGCTGCTGGCCGGCGGTGCAATTTGCCAGGAAGCTGGTGGAGAGCGGCGAACTCGGCGAATTGCGTCACTTCGAAGGCCACTTCTTCCAGGACTATGCCAACGCCCCGGAGCTGCCCTACGCCTGGCGGTTCGACAGCGCCCGGGCCGGCGCCGGCGCTGGCGGCGATCTCGGATCCCACATTTCCGATATTGCCGTGGCGCTGGTCGGTCCCATTGCCCGCGTTGCGGCATCCTCGCGAACGTATTTTCCGCTGCGGGCTGAAGGAGCGGCCATGCGGAATGTCACTGTCGACGACATGATGACCACACTGGTGGAATTCAGGTCGGGGGCAACGGGGTCGATTCATTCATGCTGGGCTGCAACCGGGCACAAGAGTGATCTCGCCTTCACGCTGATCGGCTCCAAGGGAGCGCTGTCGTTCAGTTGGGAGCGCAACAACGAAATCCATCTCTACACCGAGGCCGAGCAGAAGGATCGCAACGGCTTCCGCCGCATCATGATCGGCGGCATTCATCCCGAAGCGGAACCATTCTGGTATGCGCAAGGGCAAGGTCTGGGTTATGGCGAAGCATTCGTGATCACGGCCCGACGCCTTATTGAGGCAATCCAGAAGAACGACACATCAGCTTCGCCGAGTTTTGCCGAAGCGGCTCATATCAACGCGGTCATAGAAGCGACCGTGAAAGCCGCTGCAACGCGGCAGTGGCAGGAGGTGGAGGGCTGACTGCCCTCCCTCTATCTGAGGGGTTGGCACGGCACTTCGGGTGCAGGGCTGATGGAGTTCAGGACAGCCTTGTCACAAGGCCCGACCTCATGGACTCTTCAGCTGCCTCCGCAATCTCGAGCGCTTTCAGACCGTCTGCGGCACCAGGCGACATGGCGCCTCCTTCCTCCAGGCGGTTCACGAAATAGTCGAGCTCTCGCCGATAGGCGTCTGCGTAGCGTTCAAGAAAGAAGGGCTGCGGCTTGTCGGATGACCCGCCGTCGGCGTTCCAGGCAGTGACCGGGGTAGACAAAACATTGCCGAGCTGGAGCATACCGCCCGCTCCATGAATCTCCGCGCGCTGATCATAGCCATAGGCAGATCGCCAGGAATTGTTGATCGAAACGAGCGTCCCCGAAGGCATCGTCAGGGTAACCATGACGGTGTCTACATGCCCGGTCGCGGCGATCCGCGGGTCCGTGCGCGCCGCACCGACGGCATAGACGCTATCCGGTTCCTCGCCGGTCAGCCATCGCGCCATGTCAATGTCATGGATGGTGGTTTCGCGAAGGATGCCGCCTGAAGCCACGATGTAGTCGATCGGCGGCGGACCGGGATCGCGGCTGGTGAGCAGCACCAGTTCCGGAGCTCCTGCCTTGCCCTCGCGCAGTCGCGAGGCCAGCGACGCGAAACCCGGATCGAAGCGCCGGTTGAACGCCAGCAGGAACGGTGTGCCAGCCGCCTCGACCGCGGCAACCAGCGAACGAACGGTGTCGAGATCACGCGCCAGTGGCTTCTCGCAGAAGACGGCCTTGCCGCGAGCCAACGCCTGGTCAATCAGTTCGGGGTGCGTAGAGGCGGCGCTGGCAATGACGATAGCGTCGACGGCAGGATCGTCGAACACGTCGGTTGCCGAGCGCACGTGCGACTGAAATGTTTCCGCGAGGGCGCGGGCACCTTCGATATTCGGATCAACGATTGCGGCGAGCACCGCACGAGGATGCGTGGCAATGTTGGCGGCGTGAATCGAGCCCATCCGACCGGCGCCGAACAGTGCCAGTTGCAGCCGCTTACGTCCTGGCATGTGTTCCCCTTGTTTCCGACGCCTTACTTGATAATGCCAATCTTCTCGCGATCGATCGTTATGGCGACTGCAATGACAATGACCACGCCGAAAACGATGTTCTGGTAGGCGGGATTGAGCCCGACGATGACCGTGCCGATGCGCACCAGCCCGGCGATTAGTCCACCAACCAGGGCGCAGGCAATGCCCCCTATGCCTCCCGAAATGGCAGTGCCACCAACCACCACACCGACGATCGCCGGAAGGAGGTAGTTGTTCGCCATTGCAGGCGAGCTGTATCCGGTCTGCCCGAGCAGGAGCAGACCGGCGACAGATGCACAGATCGCTGAAATAGCGAAGGCCAATACCTTCACGCGCAGGGTTTTGACGCCCGACAGAAGGGCCGCCCGTTCTGAAGCACCGACTGCAAAGATCTCGCGGCCAAGACGGGTAAACCGGAACAGCGCGCCGAGGATGGCGGCCGAGATGAGAACCACAATCACTCCGTTCGGCAACCCGCCCGTGCGGCTGCCGAAGAACGAGATGATGGCGGATGGTTGCGACAATGGGGCGGCGGTAGCGTTCGAGATGAAGTGGGTGATCCCGTAGAGCATCCCCAGCGATCCGAAGCTTACGACGAACGACGGAATCTGGGCCCGGTGGTGAACATAACCCTGTAGCGCGCCAACGAGGCCGGCAAGCCCGAGCACCGCGACAAAAGCGAATTCCCCCAGGGTCGGATTGAGCATGACGAAGGCGACCGCCGCAAACGACGCCATGGTCGCGACAGACAGGTCGATACCGCCGAGCAGGATGACGACAGCACTGCCCATGACCAGCATGAGCAGCGGCGCGGCGTCTGTTGTCAGTCCGGCAAGTGCCCGCAGCGACAGGAGTTTGGGCTGGACCCACGCGATGGTCGAGAACAGTCCGGCAAGCGCGATAGCCGGAACAGCGATTGACCTGAGCTGACGGGCAATTTCAATTCGCCTGATGGATGCGTTCTGTTCGCCAACCTGGCCAGCGCGAATTTCTGGGCTATCTCCACTCATACCATCGCCTCGACAATTTGTTCGGGCCTTGGCTTGTGCAGGCAAAGGTCTTCAAATTTGGCCGACACTTCGCCATCACGCATGACGATCACGGTGTCCGCCATACCCAGCGTCTCCTCGAGAGTTTCCGAGACGAAGACAATCGCCAGCCCCTGGCGGGCGAGTTCCCTCATGACGCCGAAGAGATCGGCCTTGGCGCCAGGATCAAGGCCACGCGTCGGGTGATCGAGGATGAGCACCTGGAGACGATCCGACATCAGCCATTTGGCCAGAGAAACCTTCTGCTGGTTGCCCCCGCTCAACCGCTCGACATATTCGACGGGTGAAGGCGTCTTGACCTTGAGCCGGTTGATCCAGGAAAGCGCTTGCGCCGTTTCCTTTTTCCGGTTGATCAGGCCGATCCGTCCCATCTGCGGGCCGAAGGTGAGAATGATGTTTTCGAGGACGGTGCGTCCGACTATGACACCCTCAAGTTTCCGCTCGGCAGGGACATACCCGATCCCGGCGCGTATCGCTTCATCGGGCATTGCGGATAAACCCAGTTCGTGGCCGGCGACCTTGACGCTGCCAACCACACCGTCCTCGGCGCCGAAGATGGCACGACAGAAGGTTTCGGCACCCGAGCCTGCCACACCGGTGACGGCCACGATCTCGCCTGACCTGACCGAGAGAGATACGTCGCGAAACCTGCCCGGCGCGGTGAGACCGGCGACCACCAGCCGCGGCTCGAACGCCTCGACCGGCTCGCGACCGCTCTCCTGATAATAGTCGTCGGAGCGTCGGGAGCCGACCATCAGATGGTAGAGCTCCTCGTGGCTCGTGGTGTCCTGCGTTCTTTCCGCGACATTCTCGCCATTGACCATGACGTGAACGCGGTCGGAGATTTCCAGGACCTCTTCCATCCGGTGAGATACAAAAACGACCGATGCGCGCGCTCGCAGTCGCCTGATCTGGCGAAACAGATCTTCGACCTCAGATGGGCTGAGCAGCGACGTTGGTTCGTCAAACAGGATGACAAGCGGCTGATCTATCAGTTCCTCGATTGCAAGCACCTTGGCGAACTCGACCATCTGCCGGTCCGGAAAGCTCAGCGCGTCGACCTTGATGTCGGGAGGGATATCGCACTCAAGCTTTGCGAGCTGTCGGGCAGCTTCCCGATTGAGACCTCTCCAGTTGTAGATACCGAAGCGACGGTGCGGCGACGGCTTGTCGAAAAAGATATTCTCGGCAACCGTGAGATTGGGGATAAGCGACTGCTCCTGATGGACCAGCCCGATGCCCATGCTCGCCGCAGCCAGCGGCGACCTGACGATGGTGTCAACGCCACGCAGGCGAATCTTCCCGGTGGTCGGCTGCTCCATCCCTGAAAGGATTTTCAGAAGCGTCGACTTGCCTGAACCATTCTGGCCAATGAGGCCAAGAACCTCGTTCTGGCGCAACTCTACGCTCACATCGTGCAAGGCACGCACGCCCGGATAGGTCTTGCCAATGTTTGTTGCAGCGAGAACCGGGGTCATTTCACGATCCTCAGCCGCCCACGAAGGCTCCAGTTGCCAATGACCAGGGCTGCGATGATGGTGAGGCCCTCGGCCACATGGCGCAGGTAGGGGTCGACTCCAAGCTGGATCATGCCGTTGCGCAGAACCTCGAGAATGAACACCCCGATGATCGACTGGAGTACGCCGCCCGTGCCGCCACTGAGAAGCGTTCCGCCAATCACGGCGGCACTGACTGCCGGGAACAGGAAGCCCTCCCCGGCTGCGGGATTGCCGACGGCGAGCTGCGCAGAGATCATGACGCCGCCAACGCCGGACATGAGCCCCATAAGCACGAAAGCCAGGATCTTGTGAAAGCGGACATGCTGTCCTGACTGCCTCGTGGCCTTTTCGTCGCGGCCGATGGCGTAGGACATTCGCCCGAACTGGGTATAGGTCTGGAGAAACCAGCCAAATACTGCAACCGCGAGCGCCAGAAAAACCAGGGCGGAAACGCCAAGGCTCTTGTCCAGTGCCAGACGCGTCAGCCGTTCATCAAGAATTTGTGGCTGCCTACCCGGAAAGAGCAATGTGGCGATACCCAGTCCGACAAACCAGGTTGCGAGTGTGACGATCAGGGACGGTAGCCGCAGAAATGTGTAGACGAGACCATTGACCAGGCCAAACGCTGAGCCAAGACAGGCGCCCGCCAGAATGGCCCACCAGCCCAGATCGAAACCTGTCACAGAGTTGGCGATGAGCAGCGAGACCAGCATGCTCGATGCTGCCATCACGCCTTCGATCGACAGGTCGATGGAACCCTGGATCAGGATGAAGGAGAGGCCCACGACGAGGACAACCGGGATCGCGCTCGATTCAAGAACGACCTTCAGGTTGCTGGCTGACAGAAACTGCGCGCTTGCCAGCGAGAAGACCAGGACGAGAACTGCAAGCGTGGCAACCGGGCCGAGTTCCTTGAGCGGAAATCGAAGCCTCGATGCGACCTTTGGCTGGCCCGCTAGCCTCCCCGCACCTTTGTACGGGGAGGCTTCGATGCCCGCGTTTTGCGTGAGTGTCATGACCGACCAGTTCCAGCTTACTTGTTAGCACCGGCGGGGATCTGACCGACCGAGGCCGCCCAGAAATTGGCCTTCACCTTGTCGTAGCTATAGTCGGCTGCAACGTGCTTGCCGTTGAGGATCGCCTCGACATTGTCTTTGTTGACCAGGGTCTGGGACAGGTAGAAATCGCGTTGCTCTTCTTTCAGTTTGGCAAGGTCGATGTCGCCGGTGATCACGCCAACGGCCAGTGCTGTGGCCGTTGCGCCTTGGACATAGCCATCTATGTACATCGTCGAGAGCATCTCACCCGACTTGATAAGCTGCATGACATCGCTTGAACCGTCGGAACCCGTGACGAGAACCTTGCCGGCAAGGCCCTGTTCCCGTAGCGCCGCTACTGCGCCGAGAGCCATGCCGTCATTGGCAGAGAAGATACCCTTGAGGTCGCTGCCGTATTTGGTAAGCCAGGCTCGCGTGATGCTTTGGCCCTGGGTCTGATCCCAGTTTCCGACCTGGACATCGACGAGTTTCAGCCCCGGGCATTCGGCAACCGCCTTTTCGAGCCCGGCGAGCCTCTGCTTGGCCGGCGGATTGTCCGGTATGCCCTGAAGGGCAGCGATGTTGCCCCTCCCGTTGAGCGCCTTGCACAGTTCCATGCCGTTCCGATAGCCGGAATCGACGCCGTCGAACGAGATGTTGGCGACCCAGGCGTCCGGCGCCGTATCCCACGGATGAATCTCGTCGGGGCGATTCCAGAGATTGACGATCTTGGCGCCGGCGTCTCGCGCCCGCTCCACAATCGCTTTGGTGAAGGCGTTGGACGCGGGGTCGACGGCGATCGCGCACCCCTCGCAGCCGGTCGCGAACACGGCCCCGAACTGCTCTAGCAGTTTCTGCCCGTTGAAGTCGCTGACGATAACATTGACGTCCTTGCCCTTCGATCCGGCGACAGCCTTTGCCCCCTCGATAAATGCTGCCCAGTACTCGCTGGACGCGCTCCCGACGCCGACATAGACGTTCCCAAGGTCTCCGGCGAACGAGGCAGATCCCGACAGCGACAGTACGCCTAAGCCGAGTGCAAGCTTTCTCATCAGATTCTTTAGCATGGCTTCCTCCCTGGTCATGAAAACCACCCGCCACGGACGGGGTGCCATCACCAAACGCCAATTTGCATAGCAATGCAACAAGAATCTTGCATTGCTATGCTGAGCAACCGCAATTTTCCTCCCAACGCATTGTAAAAAAACGATATATCGCCGCAGATCTTCCCTGATGGACCCAATCGCTGAATTTCTGTCGGCTCTTGGGTGCGCCTTTTCGGAATAAAGTACCCGATTGCGCTCCTGCATGGCCGAACGCATAGAGCCAATCGCCAGCGCTCTGGCCTGATGCCTTAATCACCGGGCAGAGACGCGGGCCGCCAAGCGTCAACCAGCTTCAATACAAATAATTGTTTTCATTGCACTTATTCGTCTCAGCGATGCCCACCAGATAATGTATCAGAACTCGCTTGGGAGCGAGCGCATCCAAGGAACTCCGTCGGCAAGCGAAGAGAACGGATTGCATTGCTATGCAAAATGTGATTTATGCGGGGGATCGCTCGTCCGCGATCGGGGCGACGCAGGATGCATAGCCAAAGGATATCCAGATGCTCGTCAAACTTGCCAATGCGCCCGTGTCCTGGGGGGTCGACTACGCCGATGATCCCAAAAACCCGGCATGGCCGCGTGTGATGGATGAGATCGGCGCGGCCGGTTACGGTTACACCGAACTCGGTCCCTACGGCTACTATCCGACCGATCCTGCGGTTCTGCGGCCCGAGTTTGATCGCCGCGGCCTTACGGTGATGGCCGGATTCGTGTTTCAGGATCTGCATAGCCCGGAGAAGGCTGAATCAGTGCTCGACGTTGCAGAGCGCACGGTGCGGCTGCTTGCGGCGGCCGGCGGAAAGTACCTTGTCACTATCGACCACATCTCGCCGGAAAGGATGAATACGGCCGGGCGACGTGACCTCGCTCAGCCAATCGGTGCGCAGCGCCTCGACCATCTTGTCGGGCTGATCGATAGCATCGCCGACCTCGCGCTCGCACACGGGGTCATGCCTGTCATCCACCAGCATGCTGGCTGCTACATCGAATTCGAGGACGAAATCGAGATCGTCCTGGACCGGCTGGACCCGAGCCGGGTCGGTATCTGCATTGATACCGGCCACATGGCATATGCGGGCATCGATCCTGTCGCCTTCTACCGCCGGCATGCGCATCGCGTACGCTACTTCCACTTCAAGGATATCGATCCGGTTGTCCACAAACGCGTACTTGCAGATCAGATTCCGTTTCTCACCGCTATCGAGCAGAAGATTTTCTGCCCGCTGGGCAAGGGCGTTGTCGACTGGGCCGGACTGGCAACCGCATTGCGGGAAACCGGTTATGACGGGGCCGCGACAGTGGAACAGGACATTGATCCGACCATTTCGCTCAATCCCGCGGACGATGCGCGGGCCAGTCTCGCCTATCTCCGCTCCGTCGGCTTCTGAAACGAGGTGCTGCAATGATCCGTGTCCTGAAGGAAGGCCGTTCATCGGTTCAGAAAGTCAATGACCATGCCTCTGTCAAAGCGGCGGTAGAATCCGTACTGGCGGCCGTCGAGCAACGCGGCGACGAAGCAGTGCGCCACTATTCAGAAACGTTCGACAAATGGGCACCCGAGAGTTTCCGCCTGTCACAGGCTGAGATCGACGGATGCATCGCCGCCGTGGCACCCCGCGACCTCGATGACATCCGCTTCGCACAAGCACAGATCCGGCGCTTCGCGCAGATCCAGAAAGATGCGCTTCGTGACGTCGAGGTCGAGACCCTTCCTGGTGTAGTGCTGGGACACAAGAACATTCCGATGAGTTCGGTCGGCTGCTATGTGCCCGGCGGCAAGTACCCGCTGGTGGCCTCTGCGCATATGAGTGTCATCACAGCGAAGGTCGCGGGCGTGAAGCGCGTCGTGGCCATGACCCCGCCCTTCCATGGCAAACCCGCTCCTGCGGTGATCGCCGCAATGGCCCTTGCCGGCGCCGACGAAATCTACGTGATCGGTGGCATTCAGGCGATCGGCGCGATGGCGATCGGCACGGACACGATTGATCCGGTCGACTTCCTGGTCGGGCCGGGCAATACGTATGTGGCCGAAGCAAAGCGCCAACTGTTCGGACGCGTCGGCATCGATTTGCTCGCCGGGCCGACAGAGACATTGGTCATTGCCGATGAGACGGTTGATGCGGAGCTCTGTGCCACGGACCTTCTTGGTCAGGCCGAGCACGGCCCTAATTCGCCGGCGATCCTGCTCACCAGTTCCGAACGTCTGGCTCGAGACACTGTCACCGAGGTCGAGCGGCTCCTCGAAATCCTCCCAACCGCGACGATCGCCCGCCAGGCCTGGGCCGACTACGGTCAGGTCATCGTCTGCGACAACGAGGAGGAGATGGTGGCGGAAGCCGACCGGATTGCGTCCGAACACGTCCAGGTCATGACCCGCGATCCCGAGTACTTCCTCGCCAACATGACGAACTATGGCGCCCTCTTCCTGGGACCGCGAACCAATGTTGCCTACGGCGACAAGGTCATCGGCACCAACCACACTTTGCCGACGCTCGGCAATGCCCGGTTCACCGGCGGTTTATGGGTCGGCAAATTCATGAAGACATGCACCTACCAGCGTGTCCTGACCGACGAAGCCTCGGCCATGATCGGCGAATACTGCTCGCGGCTGTGCGTGCTCGAGGGGTTTTTCGGCCATGCCGAGCAGGCCAACATCCGCGTGCGACGCTATGGCGGCAGGAACGTGACTTATGCGCAAGCCGCCGAATGATGGTTGATGCCGCGCCCATAAGCTTGCCCGCAATGCCGTCATTCCGTCTTGACGGACGGCGGGCGCTGGTGACTGGCGCCGGGCGGGGGATCGGGGCGGCACTGGCTTCTGCTCTCGCGGAGGCAGGTGCCGAGGTCGTTCTTGCGGCCCGCAGCACCACGGAGATCGAGGACGTTGCGATAGCTATCAGGGCGCGCGGCGACCGGGCCGCTCCACTGACCCTGGACGTGACCGACGTCGCCGGGGCGCGCGAAATCCTAGCGGTCCAGCCCGCCTTCCACGTTCTTGTCAGCAATGCCGGCACCAACCGGCCCAAACCGATCGCTGAGGTGACGGAGGACGACTACCACGCGGTACTCGATCTCAATCTGAAGGCTTCGTTCTTCGTCTCCCAGACTGTCGCGAAGCGCATGGCCGAGGACGCGATCCGAGGATCGATCATTTTCATGTCCTCGCAGATGGGCCATGTCGGTGCGGCAAACCGGACACTCTATTGCGCCTCAAAACATGCAGTCGAGGGTCTGACGAAGGCGATGGCAGTGGAACTCGGCCCGATGGGCATCCGCGTCAACACGATCGCGCCCACGTTTGTCGAGACGCCAATGACGCAACCATTTCTGAAGGATCCGGTCTTTTCGCAATCCGTCCTCGCGAAGATCAGACTTGGCCGGCTGGGGCGTGTGGAGGATCTGATGGGCGCGGCAGTTTATCTGGCCTCCGATGCCTCGGCACTGGTCACAGGAACCTCACTGGTTGTCGACGGCGGATGGACCGCGGAGTGAGCGAACGCAATCCCGCCGCTCCAGAATGAAAGAGAGCAGCAGCATGGAAATTCTTGACTACATCGAGGCCTATTGGCCACGGATTGTCCGTAACGTGTCCGTTGACGAAGGCACGCTGATCGGGCTCCCCCGACCTTACATGGCGCCGGCCGAGGACCCGATTTTTCAGGAGATGTTTTACTGGGACAGCTATTTCACGGCCGTTGGTTTGAGCGGCACGCCTCGCGAGCAGCTTGTCGTCGACATGGCCGAGAATATGGTCGCAATGCTGCGTCGCTTTGGCATGATCCCCAATGCAAGCCGACTGTATTTCCTTTCACGCAGCCAGCCGCCACTTTCGACTGCCATGTTTCGCCTTGCCTTCGAAACGAAGGAGGCTCGTGGCGATGCTGATGCCTGCGCTTTCCTTGCTGAAGCCATGAACCTCGCAGCTCTCGAGCATAGAAGTGTCTGGCTTGGCGAAATTCATCCTCACATCAGGCGTGTTCATGCTGGACTGTCGCGCTACTTCGACGCGAACTACACTGACGAACTCGCGAGCTTTGAGAGCGGCTGGGATCGCTCGACGCGCTGTCAGAATAGGTGGCTCGATCACCTTCCGATTTGTCTTAACTCTGTCCTGTATCTACGCGAAATCGACCTTGAGTGGGCATCTCGCCGCTTAGGCGATGACGAGAGCGCCGACGCGTGGAGATCGGCCGCTGACGCACGGGCCGCATCTGTGCGCGATCTGATGTGGGACGAAACAGCCTCTTTTTTGATTTCGATTACGTCGCCGGCAAACGCGATGGCGTAGCAACGCTGGCTGCATTCTTTCCTCTGTGGTCAGGCCTCGCCTCGCAATCTGAAGCTGACCCGAATGGTAGGTGAGTGGTTGCCGAAGTTCTCGCAGCCTGGCGGATTGGCAACTTCGCTCACTGCCCGAGATGGGCATCAATGGGCATGGCCAAACGGATGGGCTCCCTTGCAGTGGATCGTTGTAGCCGGCCTTGAACGCTACGGCTTTCGTGAGGAGGCAATGCGGATCATGCGCGCCTGGTGCGACACCTGTGTCCTTAGCTTCGAGAAAACTGGGGCTATGTGGGAAAAGTACAACGTCGTTGAGGTGGGCTCTCCACCGGTCGATGATCGTTACGGCTCCGTCAGCGGATTTGGATGGACGAACGCAGTGTTCCTCGATTTTCATCGACGTCTCGGGGATCGCTAAGAAGGATCGGCGCGCGCCGAAACCCAAACGCGCGATTTCTTCGGCAGGGGCAACGCCCCTCCTCGGCGTTCGGAGCGGCTCCCGTTCTCTAGGGATGACGCGCAAACCACAGCTTGGCGAACCTATTGGCGAACCGGTCAATAAACCATTGATAAATAACGATAATGATGGGCGCTGAGGGTCAACGTTTCCTATAGGAAATCAATACGTTAGCGGATGGTTCGCCAACCCATTTCCTTCGTATTCGCTCGTATGGTCAGGCGAACCTAAGGACCAGGAAGAGGACTAGGGGCGATGGCTCTATCGGACGTTGTTCGTATTCATGACCGCTGCGGAAAGCGTGGGCAGTTAGGCCTGCTGTATTGCGGCGAGCTTCCACTCCGCGCCGTCCTGACGCGTGAAGGTCCACAGTTCAGTTGTTTCCGTCGGCCGATCGGCTTCGCCCGCGACGGTCTTGCCGCTGACGCGATCGCGGGTCACGTCGCGAGACTCATAGCGTAAAGCAGCCGTCGCGTAGTCGCGACTATCTTCCCGCCAGCTTTCCACCACGTCGGCCTGCAACAGGCTGACGTCTGACACGTCGTTCCTAATGCCATTTTTGGCATTGTCTGCCAGTTCCTCGGACAGGTACGACACCATCTCGGGGGTCGCTAGGCGGCGCAGGGCAGCATGGTCTTCGCGCCCGAACGCTTCCTGAACTTCGGTCAACCTTTGCTGGAATGTGTCGAGGTCTGTCTGGGTCAGTTTGATTTCATCGGGAGCGTTCGCTTGAGCCGTCCTGCCAAATCCAGACCCGATGCCAGGAATGGCGAAAGACGTGACGTTGTCGGCATCGCGCTGGGTCGCGTCGCTTCGCCCAAAGCTTCCCAGGCCTCGCGGAACACCAGACATGGCGGGCGTTGGGCTGCGTGCCGATTGCGATCCGAAAAAGCGAAGGGCCAGCATGATCGCGCCGCCGATCAGCAACGCCTGAACCAGCAAGCCGAACATGCCGGCCAGACCGCCGAACCCGTGGCCCAGAAGAACTCCGATCAGACCGCCGAGCAGCAGGCCGCGCATCATCGAACCGCCGAAGCCGTTGAAGAAGCCTGGTCGTTGCGGGAACATCTGCGTCTGCCGGGCCGCATTGTTCGTTCCGGCATCGGGGGTCATCGTGCGTTGGACAGGAGCGACCGGGTTTGGTGCCGTTCTGGTCGGCGGGGCCGACTGGAAGGTGCGCGTGCCGCGGCTGCCAAAGCTCCCGCCACGGCGCGCCTCGGCGTGATCCATGGCCACCATGGAACATGCCAAAAACAGCCCTGCAAGCAAAACGGCAAACCGGCTCGAACGTGAAATCGACATAGACAACTCCCTCGGTGATACGCGTCCCGTTCATATAGGGTGCTCCGATCGAAATATCAGCGATCTCCGCACCATCTGCGTTCAACCGGCGACCAGTTTTTGAACGTTCGCGCTAGTGTATCTTCGAAACCCAACTGTGGGGCCGTCATGGATAGTTGCTTCTAGCGCCAGCAGCCCAACGAATCGCCGAAGAACACGCTGGTGACAACGTCGCGCGAGCGGCCGACAATGATCGGCACCGAGGCGGTACTTGATCCGCAGTTCTTCTCACGTCGCCGGCATGATCTGCATCAGCCCCATCGCGCGCCCCTGCTCGACACCGCATGAACATTGCCAACGCTCTCGACCTGCATCACCGCGCGAAGCAGTTGTTCGGCGGTCCTGCGGGACGAGTGGGTAATCGCGCTTTCACCGCCCGAGGACAGCTTGGTGTGGTGGCCGGCGCGAGCCGCGCTTGGTGACGGCGTGAGGCTGGCCTGGGTGCTTGGCTGTGCGGTGGCGTTGGCCGCCGCCGCCATTGCAATTT
>NZ_JHQS01000126.1 GCF_014843845.1 Mesorhizobium amorphae
GCAGAACGCTTGACTTCCAAGACAGTCGCTCTGGCCTGCCGGCCATCTCCCCCACGAGGGGGGAGATCACCCCTTTACAGCGCCTTCACCGCCACCTTCACCGGCTTTTCGATCTCGAGAGGGTTGCGCAGCGGCAGGCCGAAATCCCCGGCTTCGATCTCGAAAATATCGCCGGCCTCGGTCCTGATGCCGTCAGCAAAGGACAACGTCGCCGTGCCGAACATGTGCACATGCACGTCGCCCGGCTGGCGGAAGGCCGAATATTTGAAATGGTGGTGCTCGAGATTGGCGATGGTGTGCGACATGTTCGCCTCGCCCGACAGGAACGGCTTTTCCCAAAGCAGCTTGCCGTCGCGAACGATGCGCGATGAGCCCCTGACGTCGGACGGCAGGTCACCGATCAGGATCTCTGGCCCGAACGAGGCGTTGCGCAGCTTCGAATGCGCCAGGAAAAGATAGTTCACACGCTCGGTGACATGGTCTGAAAACTCGTTCGACAGCGTGAAGCCGACGCGAAACGGCGCGCCATCGTCGCCGATGACATAGATGCCGGCGATCTCCGGCTCCTCGCCGGCATCCTGGGCGAAGGCGGGCGACATGAGGGCTGCACCCGGCGCCACCGCCATGGTGCCGTTGCCCTTGTAGAACCATTCCGGCTGCACGCCGGTCTGGCCCTTCGCCGGCTTGCCGCCTTCCAGCCCCATGCGGAACATCTTCATGGAATCGGTGAGCTGCTCCTCGCCATCGGTGTTGAGCTTCTTGTGCATGGAATCGCGCGTCGCCGCCGAGCCGAGATGGGTGAGCCCCGTGCCGGTGAGGTGGAGATGCGCGGGATCCGGATGGTTGATCGGCGACAGCAGCCGACCCTTCTTGTAGGCGGCGTCGAGGTCGACGGTCTCACCAAAACCCTTGCGCTCAATCAGCGCGGCGAGCCCGGTGCCGGTGCGCGCGGCCTCCATGGCCAGCGAATAGACGCTGCGGGCGCCGTTGATGATCCGCGTCTTGCCGCCGTTGCGGGCGACGACGCGGATCGTCTCGGCGTCGTCGAGGATCTGGGAGATCAGCATGATGTACCCTCTCTCTGGTGCCTTGGCCCGGCCGCCTGCATGGCAAACCTTGACCTGCGCGGCTCGGGACCAATCCGCGCCACGGGTGAAACTCTTCGTCCGGATTGCGCTCGCAGGCCTGGTCCCTCGGGGGACTTCTCTGCATCGGCGGGTTGCCGACGGCCGCGATGTGACCCGTATGCCGTCCTGGTTGCCTCGCCCTTAACCCTTGTTCTTGTTGTAGACGTCGAAGACCACTGCGCCGAGCAGCACCAGGCCTTTCACGACCTGCTGCCAGTCGACATTGACGCCCATGATCGACATGCCGTTGTTCATGACGCCCATGATGAAGCCGCCGACCACCGCGCCGATCACCTGGCCGACGCCGCCCATGGCCGAAGCGCCGCCGATGAACACCGCGGCGATGACGTCGAGCTCGCTGCCGAGGCCCGCCGCCGGAACCGCTTGTCCGAGCCGCGCCGCGATGATCAGGCCGCCAAGCGCCGACAGCACGCCCATATTGACGAACACCATCAGCGTCAGCCGCTCGGTCTTGATGCCCGACAGCTGCGCCGCCTTGGCATTGCCGCCCATTGCGTAGATGCGGCGGCCGATCGTCATGCGTTTGGTGACGAAGACGAACAGCGCGATCAGCACGCCCATCACCATGAGTACGATCGGCAGGCCCCTGTAGCTGGCGAACTGGTAGACCAGGAACAGCGCCAGCGCGCTGGTCACCAGGGTCTTGACGACGAACAGCGCGAAGGGCTCTGCTTCGTAGCCATGCTGCTCGCGGGTGCGCCGTGCCCTGAGCCCGAAATAGGCATAGGCGAGCACCGCGACGACGCCGAGCACGATCGTCGTCATGTGCAGCGTCAGGCCGCTGCCCATAATGGTCTTGCCGGCCGCATTTACCGTCGGTGGGATCAGCGTCAGGGGGCCGATGACATCCGGGATGAAGCCGGAGCTGAGCGCCTTGAAGCCGTCGGGAAGCGGCCCGACCGAGGATCCGCCACCCAGCAGCGCCTGGCAGATGCCGCGGAAGATCAGCATCCCCGCCAGTGTGACGATGAAGCTCGGTATTCGGTGATAGGCAATCCAGTAGCCTTGGGCCGCGCCGATGCCGCCGCCGATGATGAGGCAAATGATCGACACCACCAGCGGATTGCTCAGAGGGCCGAGCGGCCAGATGACCATCATCATCGCCGCCAGCGCCCCGATGAAACCGGCGACGGAGCCGACGCTGAGATCGATATGGCCGGAGACGATCACCAGCAGCATCCCCAGCGCCATCACGATGATGAAGCTGTTCTGCTGCACCAGGTTGCTCAGGTTCACCGGCTTGAACAGCGTGCCGGACGTGGTGAACTGGAAGAATACCATGATGGCGATCAGCGCCAGGATCAGGCCGTATTCGCGCAGATTGGTGATCAGCGCCGAGACGGCAACGCGCGGTCCCGGCTGTACGTCTTCGGCGACGCCGCTTTTCGGCGCGGGAGCGCTTTCGGTGCTCATGATGCTTTTCCTTCTCCCCGAACGATGGCCCGCATTATTTTTTCCTGGCTTGCGTCGCTTGCCGCCATTTCGCCGACCATGCGCCCTTCATTCATGACGTAGATGCGGTCGGTGATGCCGAGCAGCTCAGGCATCTCCGACGAGATGACGATGATTGCCTTACCCTCGGAGGCGAGACGCGCGATGATGGTGTAGATTTCATACTTGGCGCCGACGTCGATGCCGCGCGTCGGCTCGTCGAGGATCAGCACCTCCGGATTGGCGAACAGCCATTTCGACAGCACCACCTTCTGCTGGTTGCCGCCCGACAGATTGCCCGTCATCTGATAGACGCTGGACGAGCGGATGTTGGTCTTGGCCTTGTAGTCGTTGGCGACGGCCAGCTCGCGCATGTCGTCGATCACGCTATGACGCGACACGCCGCTGAGATTGGCCAGCGTGATGTTATGCTTGATGTGGTCGATCAGGTTGAGGCCGTAGGTCTTGCGGTCCTCGGTGACGTAGGCAATGCCATGGTCCACGGCCTTGCTCACCGAGGAGACGTCGATCGGCTTGCCCTTGAGCAGCACTTCGCCGGTGATGTGGCGGCCATAGGAGCGGCCGAACAGGCTCATCGCGAATTCGGTGCGTCCCGCTCCCATCAGTCCGGCGATACCGACCACCTCGCCCTTGCGGACGCTGATGTCGATGCCCTTTATCACCTGCCGTTCGGCATGGATCGGGTGGTAGACCGACCAGTTCTTCACCTGCAGCACGGTCTCGCCGATCTTGGGCTCGCGCGGCGGATAACGGTCGTCGAGCGAGCGGCCGACCATCGAGGTGATGATGCGGTCCTCTGATATGTCCTTTCTGGCAAGTGTCTCGATGGTGCGCCCGTCGCGGATGACCGTGACCTTGTCGGCAACCCGGTTCACCTCGTTGAGCTTGTGCGAGATCAGGATCGAGGTCATGCCCTGTCGCTTGAATTCGAGCAAAAGGTCGAGCAGCGCCTGGCTGTCCTTTTCGCTGAGCGACGCCGTCGGCTCGTCGAGGATCAGCAGCTTCACTTCCTTGCTCAGCGCCTTGGCGATCTCGACCAGTTGTTGCTTGCCGACGCCGATATTGGTGATCAGAGTCTTGGGGTCCTCCTTGAGGCCCACCTTCTTGAGCAGGGCGCTGGTGCGCGTCTCATTGGCATTCCAGTCGATGATGCCGAATTTGGCGTGCTCGTTGCCGAGAAATATGTTTTCGGCGATCGACAGCATCGGCACCAGCGCAAGTTCCTGGTGGATGATGACGATGCCCTTGTGTTCGCTGTCGTGGATGCCTTTGAAGTGGCATTCCTCACCACGATAGACGATCGCACCCTCATAGGTGCCGGATGCATACACGCCCGACAGCACCTTCATCAGCGTCGATTTGCCGGCGCCGTTCTCGCCGACCACGGCGTGGATCTCGCCTTCCTCGACGCTGAGGTTGACGTTCGACAGCGCCTTCACGCCGGGAAACGTCTTGGTGATGTCGCGCATCTCCAAAATCGTCGAGGTCATCAGGAATTAAGCTCCTTCGAGGTCGGCAAAACAATACCGGGCTCGCTGGTTAACGAAAAGGGGCCCTGCGTTGCGCAGGACCCCTGTCCTTGCAACCGTGATTACTTCAGTTCGTCGGCCTTGATGTAGCCGGAGTCGACGACCAGCGCCTGGTAGTTCGACTTGTCGACGTCATGCGGCGTCAGCAGGATCGAGGGAACGACCTTGACGTCGTTGTTGTAGGTCTTTTCATCAAGGCCGTCAGGCTTGCCGCCCGAGAGCACCTTGTCGACCAGACCGACAGTGGCCTTGGCCAGTTCGCGGGTATCCTTGAACACGGTCGAGTACTGTTCGCCCGAGATGATCAGTTTGACCGAGGCGGTCTCGGCGTCCTGGCCGGTCACGATCGGCCAGGGCTGAGCGTCCGTGCCGTAGCCGACAGCGCGCAGCGAAGCGGTGATACCGCGCGACAGGCCGTCATAGGGCGACAGAACGCCATCGACGCGGCTGCCGTCCGAGTAGTTGGCGGACAGCAGATTGTCCATGCGCGCCTGGGCGGTGGCGGCCAGCCAGCGCAGCGTGCCGACCTTGTCCATGCCGGTCTGGCCGGACTTGATCTTGATCGAGCCGTCGTCGATCAGCGGCTGCAGGACGGAAATCGCACCATTGTAGAAGAAGAACGCGTTGTTGTCGTCGGGCGAGCCGCCGAACAGTTCGACGTTCCACGGCTTGGTGTTCGGGAAGCGCTCCTTGAGGCCCTTGACCAGGGAATTGGCCTGGATCACGCCGACGCCGAAATTGTCGAAGGTGGTGTAGTAGTCGACATTGGCGGTCTTCTTGATCAGGCGGTCATAGGCGACGACGACGACGCCCGCGTCAGCGGCCTTCTGCAGCGCGTCCGATAGCGTGGTGCCGTCGATCGAGGCGATGATCAGCGCCTTCGGGCCCTTGGTGATTTCGTTTTCCAGCTGGCTGAGCTGGTTCGGAATGTCGTCCTGCGCGTACTGCAGGTCGACGGTGTAGCCGAGCGCCTCGAGCTGGGACTTCACGGCATCGCCGTCATTGATCCAGCGCTGCGAGGTCTTGGTCGGCATCAGCACGCCGATCAGGCCTTCGCCTGCATGCGCAGGCAGCGTCATGGCCGCGATGCCAAGGGCCGCCACGGCGGCCAGTGTCTTGATGATTTTCACAGTAACTCTCCCTGGTTGATGGACGCGACACCTCGGGGCTTCGCGGGCCGCGCAGTCGAGCAGAAGCGCACACGGCGCTGCTGTCGTCTATCGATCTCCGGTATCCTCCCAATCGGCCCCGGGACGCAGATTTCAATCGATACGATTTTCCTCGTCATCGACCGGCACGCCCCAGGACGCGCGAAGGGTGTGTCCCTTTGACATAACTGTCAAATGCGATCTTTGATGATTGCTATACCGAAACTGATATATGATTGAAAACAGATAGATCCTTCGACGGGAACAGGCGACAATCATGGCGGCATTGCAAAATCCTTCTGGAATTTCCGGTAGTTACGACGAGCTGCCGGGCGACGGCGAAACCCTGCTGCGCAGCGGCCTGAGCCTGCGCCACATGCGCATGATCGCCGCACTCGACGATCACGGCCGGGTGAGTGCGGCCGCGCAGGTGATGAACATTTCACAGCCCGCAGCATCGCGCATGATCGCCGAGATGGAGGCAGTGCTCGACGTCAAGCTGTGCGAAAGGCTGCCGCGCGGCATCACGCTGACGCCCTACGGCAAGGCGCTGGCCCGGCGCGCGCGCTCGATCCTGCTCGAGATGCGCGAGGCCGACCGCGAGATTTCCGAACTCAAGGCGGGCAAGGGCGGTTCGGTGTTCCTCGGCGCGGTGACGGCGCCCGCGATCGAGCTGGCGGTGCCGGCGATCCGCGAGATCCGCCGCATCTACCCGCGCATCGAGATCACCATGCAGGTCGAGACTTCCAACGTGCTGGCGCGCGAGCTGATCGCCTCGCGCCACGATTTCATCATCGCGCGCATCCCCGACGACCTCAATCCGCGGCTGTTCGAATCGCGCGTCATCGGCGTCGAAAAGGCCTGCCTGATCGTGCGACGCGGCCACCCGCTGAGCATGGGCAAGGCGGTGCGGCTGGAGGACACCGCCGCCTATGACTGGGTCTTCCAGTCGGGCGGCTCGCCGCTGCGCCAGGCGATGGAAAGCAATTTCTTGAACCGCAACATCGCGCTGCCCGACCGCATCCTCAACACCAGCTCGCTGCTGCTCACCCTGGTCATGGTGGCGCAGTCCGACGCCATCGCGCCGGTGTCGATCCAGGTGGCGAAATTCATCCAGAGCCCGGAAGGGCTGGCCGGCGCCATCGACGTCGTCCAGACCGAGTTCGACATCGAGGTCAGGCCCTACAGCCTGATCACGGTCAAGAACCGCGTGCTGTCGCCGGCCGCCAAGATGCTGCACGACTTCATTCTAAGGGAAGTGGGATAAACGCTGGAGCGGATGGCGGTAGTCCTTGGACGTTTCCCAAAACCCGGACAACAGATGAAGCGGTGATGCCCTCTGCGCCAAAGGCTGGAGCACGTGGCGGGGATCGAGCTTGCGCTAGTGTAACAGTACCGATCGGAAGGTTGATTAGCGCTGCCTTATGTTAACCATCTTGATGCTAGCGTTGGCGTCGCGAGACGAACGCGAGATCACAAGATGGACAAAGATCTGATGCCCGCACGGATGTTGACGACCAGGGCGATGGGGTTCTTCGCCGCCGTCCTGATGGCGCTGCCCGTGAACGCGGAGACCGTGAGCGGCAATCCCGGTGGCCAGATCGTGAACTTCGCTTTGCATGTCGCCGAACTGCGCGTCGCCGAGGAGCCAGTGAGCTTTGACGGGGCATGCGACAGCGCCTGCACGCTCTACCTGTCCCTGCCCGCCGAGCAGCTTTGCGTTACCCTGGACGCATCCTTTGGCTTCCATCTGCCCTATGGCGTCGGCGCTCGGCAGAATGTGGTCGCCGCCAACTACCTCATCTCGCAATACCCCGATTGGGTGCGGCACTGGATCGAGGAGCATGGCGGCCTGTCGCACACGATAATGCGGATGGGAGCCGAAGAGGCGGCAAAGCACCTGCCCCTGTGTGGAGTGCTGGCGTGAACGTGGTCGCAGTGGCGCTGTTCGCCTTCGGACGCTGGAGCGGGTAGAGGGAATCGAACCCTCGCGTTCAGCTTGAGATCGAAGACCATCTCGTCCTTTGTGTCCATGGCCGACGCCGGCGCTACCACGTCAGAACCTCTTCGACATATCCACGTCGCATCCAGTATGGATACCTCAATCCCCGAACATCGGGATCATTTGCGTAAAGCGATCGTACCGTATTCTGGTTGACTTCGTGGTTGATTGAAAGGAACGTATTCGTGTTCTTTCGAGCAAACCGCCAATATGCCTCGGCGGTTTCTTGCGACATCTCCGTCAGAGAGTCGACGTTGACGATCAGGTCATATCTTTCATCGATTTGATCGATCGCCGTAGCGGGCACTATACGAACCGGTGCAACTGATTCTTCCCCATGCAATCGAATACGCGACGTGCCGAGCGTCCGGCCGAGGAATGAAGCCTGCGCGGCATTGGTCAGGGGAATGTCAATGATTGTGTAATCCTTGATCCCAAAGAGGTCGGCAAAATAGGCTGTCCTGCCCAGCCCCGCTCCAATCTCCAGAACTTTGAAATTTGCTCGGCTTCTTGAGATCTGTCCAATTCGCCATGCCTGGTAGACCGCTTGCAACGCGCGGAACCCCGCGATTCCCCGCTTTGTGCTGAGCCCGATTTCATTTGGAAATGGATTGGGGAATTGCAGCTTGATGCTGAGCGTCTCGTCGATATCATCCAGTATCTGGTCGGCGCTTCGCGCATTGGCGTAGTTGGCGCCGACATCTGCAGGCTGCATTTCCGGATAGGTCATACGACGCGCACCAATAGCTTCGGCAAGGCTGTTCAACATATCCATCAGCCACATCGCGTGGAGTTTTTGCCACGATATGGTGCCGTTGAGACGGCGGACGACGAATTCGTGCGGTTCAACCTCGCCGGGCGGGGCTTTCGCAATATCGTCAAAGCCCCAGAAAAATGCTGTCTCGCTGGGGCGACCCAGCACACGCGCGGCTTTGTCGGCATTGTCTCCAAGCAGGGCGTTGTGAACGTCGGCCTTGATACTGAACAAGGAGTGATCCCAAGCCGAACTTGTCGGCACAAACGCCGCATATGCCCCGCGATACGCTGCCGTAATTCGGTCAACGAGACCGCTGTCATCCTGGGCCCCGACGTGCGGCGATTGCGCTAGGTCAGGAACGTCACCTAATGGCATGCGGCTCAACAGCCACGCGAAATATTCTAAGGAATGTTCTTCTTCCACGGTTTGGACTGGCACACTCTCGGGGTTGGAAAACCAGCGCTTTAGGAATTGCATGTGTGACGGGGCTCCCCTGTTCTGCCATTTGATCGCGCCGCATCGTGGGCGGGCTGAGATCACAACTTCCTGTTCTCATCGGGCTCAGCATGCAGGCGCGGCCAAGCCCTCGGAGGTACGGTCGAACGAGTTTCACGCCTGCCTTGCGGGTCATCCGCTGCATCGCCTCATGCAGAGTTGGCGTGAGCTTGAATCCTGACGTCAAAGCGACGGTACTTGCCGTACGGAGCAGCCGAAGGGAGACCTTGGGAGTGATCCCGGCGCCGAGCCGGACTGTCCATGCCAGTTGCTGGAGCGGGTAGAGGGAATCGAACCCTCGCGTTCAGCTTGGGAAGCTAGCCGGTTCGTTGCGAATCCAGAGACTTGGCTGTAAAACCGGCCAAAAGTCGCTCTTTTCAAATCAATAGCTTAGCTCGCGATTGTAAAACCGGGATCCGATGTCGATCATCCTCGTCGCCCTCATGCTTTCCGGTTGGCCGGTTGCCATCGACGGCGACACCATCGTGCTGGACGGCAAGCATATCCGCATCGCCAACATCGATGCGCCGGAGATCGAGCACTACAAATGCGACGCCGAGCTGCGTCTCGGCCTGGTGGCGAAGAAGCGGATGGCCGAGCTGCTGGACAGCGGCCCGGTCACCGTGCACGAGGGCGACCCGGCGAGCGGCCGGCTGATTGATCGCTATGGCCGCACGCTGGCGACGGTCGAGGTCGACGGCAAGGACGTCGGCGAGATCCTGATCGCCGAAGGGCTGGCGCGCCGCTGGAACGGCAAGCGCCGCCCATGGTGCGATTAGCAAACGGGGACTTTGCCCGGAACCCCTAGTCGTTGCGACGGGCTTCGTACGTGCAAAAAGTCCCAGTGTCCGCATGCTGGAATGAGCCGCCGCCCTTTTCCTTGACACCTTCGTAGTAAGCTTTTGCCGCGCCCAAACAGGCCCGCCTTGCAACTAAGCCCATCTTCCGACAGATGTTCTTCGTTTGCGTGTGGAAGTCTTTGTCACACTTGCTTTTGTGATAGTGGTAGGTGGTGGCCCCCATTCTGTAGCAAAAATCGTGCTGCACGCAGGCGGGACCGAAAACCCTGTCGTAGCCTGCAACAGGTGGGAACAACTTGGCCCAATCGGTGGAGCATTCAATCTCTTCTTTAGGTAGACAATTCCCGTATGGACCATCCGGATAGGCGCTACCCCTAGGTGGTGGCGGTGTAATATGCCACAATTGAGAACTGCTCTTGGCCTGGGGGCCGGCAAGAATTGTCCGGGTTTGGTTTTGGCTGCCAGACGCATCAATGTAGGTCCCGTCGTCGGCTTGAATTGTATAGGCATTGGCTCCCACACGCGTGATGAGAAACTTCGCAGGATCGACCGCCGAGTCGGCCGCAACCGCCACCAAGCGTCCGTTTTCTACAGCAAGGTACCTACCGCTGTTCTTGTGGAGGATCGCATATGTCCCACGGGCCTTGCCGCGGATTAGTTGCCACGTCTCTTTGCCATTGGGAGAAGCTGCCACTTCGCCCGACTTCGAAATGTCCCAAGACCTGTCGGTGTTGAGTTGTACGATGCTCACTCTCGTTCGGTGATCCCTTACATCAGTTTTCTTGCTATCTTCTGATGCCGCCTCCTGCGAGAGCATAACCGCAAATACGAGCAGTATCGTTGAGCAAATGGTCCTGATGATAGGGTGAGGTCGTAAGCGGCCCATGGCATTCCTCCCGTGTGAAACCAAGTCAAGCACAAGAAATTGCCGAAGAAGTCAGTCAACCTACATTCACCGGATGACCGGCCTGTTGAGACGAAGTCTTGCGCAAACTGGCACCATTTGCAAGGCCAGACCCCGGCAAATGGCATCGGCGATCAACCCTCAACATGAGTTCAAATCAGACGAAGATCATCGGGCTCAGGTCAGCCCTCCGGACTTAGTCGATTTTTCTGTCGAATCGGATCGGCCTGCCGCGCTCAGCCGCGAATGTCCCTATGAGGGCCTGAAGGTCGACGGTAGATCCTTTGATCCCGCCTTCGCGAAGCGCGGCAATGCCGGCGGCGATCGACACAGGGCCTGGATTGTCGAGCAGGAACTTCTCGAGCACGGCGCGGATCTCCATTCTTCCCCCTCCTCCTATTGGATGTTGGCGTACCTGGCGCCGCAGATGTTCTTTATGTCGAAGCGATCCAATTTGGCGCAGCCCTTGCGCCTGGCGATCGCCTCGAGCAGATAGGTCAGCGCGCGGTCGCCGCCGGCTTCCAGCATCTCCAGCTTGTCATATTTGGCCTGCATGCCGCACTTGTCGCAGTCCACGATGACCTTGTCGGCCGGGTAGCGAGAAAGGAGGGCGGCGCCGCTCGGGATAGGCTCACTGCTCATGCCGGTTCCTCGCGCCAGACTGGAACACGATGGATCTTGAGTGCCACCAGGCGACGGATGCGCAGGTTCACGGCCTCGCGGCCGGTCGGCGAGAATGCCTCGACCTCGAGCTTTCCATGGTCGGCGCCGTTCTCGCATTTCATCCTGTCCATCAGCGAATCGACGTCGACGTCGCCGAAGATCTGGATGAGGTCGGACGGGAAGTAGTTGTGCGAGCGCTTGCAATAGCGACAGCGCACGCGGACCAGCCGAAGCGTGTCGTTGAGATTGGACAGCGGGTAGTCGCGTCGCTTCGGGGCATAGGTCTCGGGCATGAGAACAGAAAAGGAACAAATTCCTTGAACGTCAAGGCCAGTTGTGGAATCTTCTCGACGTGGAAAGGGATTTCACATGCCACTGCGCTATGCCGTCGAAACATGCCCGGACGACGCGACGGTGCTTCACTTGAAGCTGAACGAAGCCGTCGACAATGGTGGTCGCGTCGTGAATGTCATCTGGCAGCCGGAGCACGAAGTGGTCGACCGTTCGACTTATGACGATGTGCGGATCAAGGTCGACGCCGCCTATGTCATCATCTTGGAATATTTCGAGGCGGAGCCATGAGCGACGAACCGACACGCCCCTCCGAAGCCCTCCAGACGCGCGAGCGCGGCCCAGCTATTGGCCATGTCTGCGAGCACGCCGGCTGCGGCAAGGATGCCGGCTGGGGCTTCGCGCGGCCACGCCAGCCATCGCGCTGGTTCTGCTTTGAACACCGCGGCGAGGGCGAGCGCTTCTTATGATCCAGCAGCCGAGACACCAGAGCGACTATGCAGACCGAGATATCGATTGCCAGGAAGCGATGGAGCCTGGCTTCCAGGCGATCGTAGACTGCATGCTCGAGGCCGGCTGGGCACGCGGCGAGGTCATGCGATCGCTGCGGCAGCTCATCGCCGCCGACAACATGGCCCAGAAGGAAAGCGCCAGGCTGGAAGCACAACTGGCGATCGCGCGGGCGATGATCCGCGCGGGCAGGGCGCTCTAGCTCTCTTCCCTGAAATCCTGCACCGTGGCGTGGCGCAGCTTCGGTTCCCCGCGCAGATGTCTGACCCGGGCTGTGATGCCAGGGTTCAACCATTCCGCCTTCGAGATCGCCTTCGGCAGCCCGGGCGGTGGCGCCCGTCCCTTGCGTACTCGATGCCATAGACGCTCGCGCATCTCCTTGGTCAGTGCGATTGTGGCTGATCCCGCATATTTCCCGCCGCGGGCCATGATGCCTTGCGGCGCCTTGCCGGGCTCGCGCTTGATACCGAGCAGCTCGAAGTCTCCGATCTCCCAGCATTTCGTCTTCACCCAGGAATCGCCTGGACCGCTGTGATAGGGGCTGCCGCGCCGTTTCGAGACGATACCCTCAAGTCCCATCTTGTCGGCGGCGGCAAAGAAGTCGGCGCCGTTGCCCTCGACGTGATCGCTGTACTGGATGATTTCCTTGGCCGGCTTCACGAGATCCCAAAGGATCGCCTTGCGCTCGATCGCCGGCAACGCGCGCAGATCGCGGCCGTTGAGATGCAGGATGTCGAAAGCGACGAAGGCGAGCAGCTCCGCGTTCCAGGTCATGCGCGAATGCATCTGGTGGAAGTTTGGCCGCCCGTCGGCTTCCGGCGCGATCACCTCACCGTCGAGGATGAACGATTTCGCCGGCAGTTTTTCTGCCGCGGCGACCACCGGCCAGTAGCGCTTCGACCAGTCGACACCGGTGCGGGTAAACGCGCGCGCGCCGGCCCAGTCGAGGATCAGCTGGGTGCGGAAACCGTCATATTTGATCTCGTGGATCCAGTCGTCGCTGACCGGCGCCTCTTGGACCAGCAAGGGCTCCTGCGGCTTGATGAAGTTCAGCCTATCTCGGGGAACGCTACGCATGGGCTCACACTCAAGAAACCGCGATTCAAAGTCCCGGCGTGCCTATTCGGTTCCGGGGGAGTTGAGTAAAAATCTACTCAAAAATGAGTGGAAAGTGAGTAAAGAGGCCGCCAAGTAGCCATCTTGCAACCTCAGGACGCGAGGTCTATCGTAGAGAAACGGGGAAACTATCTGCGGCATTGGGCAAAGGGGCGCTGCAATGTTTCGTGTTTTGCGTGAATTCTGGAATGATCAGCGCGGTGTCGCGATGGTCCTGGTCGCTGTCATGCTGCCGGCGATCGTCGGATTTTCGCTGCTGGTGATCGACATGAGCCGGGCCAACAACCTGCAAAACGACCTGCAGAAGGGCGCCGATTCGTTCGCCTTGGCGACTGCGGCAGAGCTTGATGGACAGTCGGACGCTATCACCCGAGGCGACCGCGCCCTCGCGACGTTGGTCCTCAATCAGTATACCTTCACGACCACCCCGGGACCGCAAGATCTAGCAGCAGCAGGGGTGACGAGACGCTATCTTAGGTCCATTCCAGGTACATCGAACGGTGTTCCCGGCGACGCGCGGGCGATCAGCGCGGCTGATGTCATAACGGACGAGATCGGCGACGCCAAGGAGGCTCGCTTTGTCGAGATCAGGGTGACCCCTGTCGGATTTGCGACGATCTTTCCCGTCTCGTTCTTGACCGGCGGGACTGAGAACTCATGGACCATCGGCGCTGTCGCTGTCGCCGGCTTCACTACATCGGTCTGCGATTACACGCCGGTCTTCATTTGCAATCCCTACGAGAAGACCGAAGCCGCTGGAGGCCTCACGCTCGAGCAGGCCGCGAGCAACCGCGAGCAGCGCCGCCGGCAGCTGATCCTTCGTGGCGACAAATTCTATGGTCCAGGCAACTTTTCCTTTTTGGACTCGCCGCTCGGCACTGGCGCGAAGGCGCTGGAGGAAGCCTTGGCCGTGGTGAAGCCCGCCGCATGCTTTGCGCAGAACGGCGTGAGCACCAAACCTGGGCAGAACGCCGGGCCGGTGCTTGATGGCCTCAACGCTCGGTTCGGTCTGACCTCGACCTATGTAGATTCCGACCCGCCATCGCCAAACGTCCGCATGGGCGTCAAAAGCGTGGAGTGTAAGAGCGGCGCCGTAAAGAAGATCGAGTTCAACACCGCTGCCGAAGGCACGACGGGGCTTAACCGTGATGGCTGCTACAGCACCGGATCCTGCACCCCTCTCGACCCTGCTAATCCGGCCGACGCCGGCATGCTCGGCGATGGCGATTGGAAACCTGGCGACTATTGGAACTCAAACCATCTTGTGCCGGGGAGCAGCCCACCGGTAGCACGACCGTTCCCGTCGGGGCCCGATGTTCCCTGGACCTCTTCCGGCACCAACGCAGCGACCAGATACGAAATGTATCGCTACGAGATCGATCACGGATTGATCGCCGACGAGTCGACGTCCGGAGACACCGGAACGCCGCTTTGCGGCATGCCCTCGATATCAATCCCTGATCGACGCATCCTTTTCGGCGCCATTCTAGACTGCGAAGAGTTGGCGCTGAACGGCAACCAGAATGATGTTCCGGTGCGCGCCTTCGGCAGTTTCTTCATCACCGAGCCGATCAAGGACGGCAAGGAGATCTTTGTCGAGCTCGTCGACATCACCGGCCGCGGTGGTCGTGGCACGCTCGATAACTTCCTTCGCGATGAGGTGCAATTGTACCGATGAGAATGCTGCTGGCCGCCCTACTGCTTGTCTCAACCCCGGCCGTGGCTCAGATGAGCCCGGTCGGGTGCAACGCTCTCAGCGCGTCAGCCGATGAAGCCGCGGCAGCGATTGATAAGTCGCTCGACCAAATGAAGGGTGACGCCTTCCGGGCAGCGATGCCTCATATGCCGGAGAAGGCGAAACCGGCCGCTGCGGATGTCGAAGACGCCCGCATCTCGGCCGAAATGGCGATGCGCGAATACACGCACTCGCTACGGGATTTCGCCACCAAGATCCAGAACTGCGGCCAATAAACGCAAAAAGGCCCCGCCGGCAGAACCAGCGGGGCCTCGTGCGGTTGCAGAGGTTTTACTCAGCCGGGGTGAAATCCAGATAGTAGGACTTGCCGACGTCGAAGTGGATTGCGGCGTTGGGATTGTCGACATTCATGCGAAGCTCGCCCCACGGTGTCGCCTGCGTGAATCGCCCATCCTCGGACTGGATGTCCTCGGAATATACGGTGTGCAGGAAGACGGTGTTGCCTTCCTTGCCACTGCATATGAATTTCGCCCTTACTCGTACCGTCATCGGTCTTCTCCTTGTGATTGCCCGGAACCGCCGGGCGCGGATCTCAACCGGTCGATCGAGACCGGCGCGGTTTGGTGGACGGCGGCTGCTCGAGCATCGAGCCGACGATGTTGTCCATGCGCTGGTTCATCAGGTCCTGGCGTTCGCTCAGCCCCTTGATGCCGCTCATGATCTCGTCGCGAGTTTCCCGCATCCCCTGTTTGGTGATGTAGGTTTCGGCGACATGCAGTTTATGCTCCGCGAGCTGCACCTGCGTCAGGCTGGCGATCGCCGCCGCTGCGTTAACCTGACCGCTGGCCTCCTGCTTCGCGGCTGTCACTGCACCCGCCATTTCTGCCTTTGCCGCCGTAATGGCGCGCTCGACGCGCCACCATGCCCCGAACAGGGCGCCGGCGACGAGGATGATGAACACGACGTTGCCGGTCGTGATCGGATCTGCTGCTGTCATCCACTCGCCCCTTGTCAGATGCCGTTGTCGAATTGAGCCTTTTCGCCGGCTATGACGATGCAGGCGCGGTTGCCGTCGGCGAGCAGCACGGTAAAGGTGCCGGAAGCCGAAAGGGTGACGATCATTTGCTGACCTTCTGCGGCGCCGGTCAGAACGACGAACTCATGGAAGCGTTCGACCAGGCGCTTGAGCAGCGCGGCCTGCGGGCCGCATGGCGCCGGATCAGCCCGCGCCGGCCGGATGGTCATAGTTGCGATCACCGCCAGGCAGAGCGCGAAGAGCACCAGCAACATGACGAGCCAGCGGTTCATCTGGCCAGCGCCTTGATGGTCGTGATCTTGGCGTGATTGCTGCGCTTGCAGTCGCCGAAGTTCTGCCGGTCGATCGCCCAGAGCCGGCTCGCCTCGTCATACGGAACGAAGCGGTGGGGCACGTCGACGACGTCGGCGCACTCCTTCATCACGCTTGGGTCGACGTGCTTCTTTGGCGGGTCAACGGCCAATTGCGTCGATGCCAATTGACACCCGTGCAGGGATGCCAGAACGGCGACAAGTAGGGCCAGTCTTTGGGTCCGGTGGTCCAAGGTCTTCGTCCTTCTGATCTCTGATCGCCTGCTCGAGCGTGGCTATGCGGATGGCGTCGTTGTGCTGCGCGTCGGCATACTCCTGCGCGGCGGCGTCGATCTCGTCCTGTTGCGCCTTAGCCTTCACCGCCTGCTGTGCCAGCGCCTTGCGCTGCTGTTCCTGCCAGATCAGCCGCTCGGCCAATTGCCCACGGGCGTATTCGCGATCGACGCGGCCGTCGACCAGGCCGGCCAGCGCCGGGCCGGCATAGGGGATGTCGCGAAGCGGTCCGATCGGCACGCCCTCGTAGAAGAAGACGATGCCGCCGGCGACGATCAGAGGGAGGCCATATCGGGACGTCGCGAAGTCGACGATGCGGCCGACATAGGGGATGGAAGAGATCATGCTCATTTCAGCACCCAGATGAGCAAGCCGGCGCCGGCGATGATGGCGTAAGGCGTCGCGGCTCGGAGGAACAAGGCAACGCCCAACCGGCCCCAGAAGTCAGGAGGGTTGCCGCCACCGCCCATCAGCGTCGCTCGCCAGACTGGAACGCCTCGACCCCCTTGGCGGCGCCATGGCGAGCGACAAGGAAAAGACCGCCGGCAACACCGGCAATCGCAAGCATCCACACCCATCCGGGAACATCGCCGGCGGCATCCTTAACCGGCTGGATGTAGCCACTGGCCGCACCGAGGTTGCCGAGGATGCCGTCGAAAAAGCTGCCAATCAGGGCCATAACGCCGGTGAAGAAGGCACCGATCTTGGTCCACACGTTCGTGCGCACTTCAGGTGCCACGGCGGCAACCTGAGCCTGTGTAGCATTCGCTCGATCGGGAGCCATCTTGCGCGGTGAAGCGGTGGCAAGCGCGGTGAGGAACGCCTCGTCGATCGTGTCGTTCGGCGTCAGCCCCTCGGCATCATTCTTGAACGACAGGATGGCCCCGCGCGTCAGCGGCCCCATCTTGCCGTCGGCACCGCCCGGATTGTAACCGAGCTCCTTCAAGCGATTCTGGACCGCCTGGATGGTTTCCTTCGTTGGCGGGTCCGGAACCACGGGAACCGGATCGACGGGCTGCAGGAGCGCAAGAGGCTTGGCAGGAGCGCCATACCCTGCCTTCAAGAGCATGTCGTCATACTGCTGCGCGTAGCCGGCGATCAGCGAAGCCTTGTCCGTGCCGTTGATGATGCGCCTGGCATTGGTGAAATCCGACTTGCCGGCTGTGATGTAGGTGCTCAGCTTCTTGCCGGTGAACCAGCCTTCGATCATGCCGATGACGAGGATAGGCGCGGCGTTCGCGGACAGGAGAGCAAGGTCGGGCTGCCGAAGCAGGTCGATGCCGAGTTCCTGCCCGGCCCTGGCATAATTGGTCCGACCCGTGAGCTGCACGTAGCCGCGGCCTCGAAACAGATAGCCGTCGCCTTTGACGGCATTCCCGAGCGCCTTGCCGATCTTCGTGCCCGTCTCGTATTTGCTGAAATATGCCTTGGAGCCCCGCTCATAGATCGGCTTCATCGTATGAGCAGTCTCATGGTAGGCGGTCGCCAGCACTAAGGCGCACTGGTTGCGCAGGACGCCACGCGCCTTGCACGCATTGATGATCAGGCGGGTGTCGCCAAGCTTGAGGTCCATGGCTGTTCCTCTCCGCCCTCGCGGGCAGGCTCAATGTTTGATGATCGTGAAATGTCAGGCTGTCAGCGGCGGCAGACCGGCCGGCAGCTTCGCCTGCCAGAGCGTGAAGCCTTCCCAGTAGACATTGTCGAGCAGTTGGGTGTCGTCAACACCGTCCCAGCCGAACAGGATGGTGTTGACCAGCCAGGATGCCGCATAAGGCACGGTCTGCGTCGTTGCCGCGGCACCGTCCAGGCACCAGGCATATTCGTAATCGCCGCCACCGACGTCGCGGTTGAGTGTCACCGCAAGCTTGTGGATGCCAGTCGAGCCGAGCGGCGCGCCAAGGCCGAGCGAGACGGCGTCATACATCTCGTCGTCGACGGCGACCGTGATGCCGTCGCTCGATGTGTCCCAGTTGGTATTGTCGCCGATGAACATGGCAAAGCCATACGGCGCATTGAGGAAGTTCAGCACGAAACGCACGGTGCAGCCGGCGGCAAGGCCGGCAGAGATGTCGGCAAGCAGCGGCCCGATCGCCTTGGGCCGGTTCGAGTTCGATTCGATGAAACGCAGGCCGGAGGCGGATAGCGCGGCGGGATCGAAACCGCCGCCGAGCATTTCGTCGATGCTGCGCGCCGCGCCGCCGGCATAGCCGTCGCCTGTCTTGAGATCCATGTGCGCGATTGCGCCGTCCGGCAGCCATGGCGGCAGTCCGCCGCCACTGCCGTTCAGCATCTGCGCAGCGCTGGAGAGGATCATGCGGTCACGTCCGGCGCCAGCCAGCCGCCGATATCCCATTCATCGGTGCCGACTTTCTTCAGGGTGACCAGCGCACCTTCCTGCGCCGATTGATTGAGGAAGCCGGGAACGGGGTTGATGGTCGGGCCATCGGTCGACACCTCGAATGTGACAGGCCCGTCGCTGGACGCCCGGTAGCCGAGTTCGGTGTCGATCGGGAAGGCCACATCGTCGTTGAGCGGCAGGGTGACCACGCAACCGCCGGCATTTGTGCAGCGCTTGTAGCCGTTGGCGTCGCCGAGCACCGGGGTATGTGTCGCGGCCGAGATCGTGGCGACCACGCTCGGCCGGAAATTGGCCTGAGGCAGAGTGACGATGTATTCGGTCGCATCCTCCTTGACGATGTGCATCTGGGTGCCGACCGCATAGATGTTCGAGATCTCGATCGGTGATGGCGGGTTGTCCTCCATGGCCTGGATGCGCTGCTCATGACCCCAGAAGTTGAAGTCCACCTGAAGCGAGGTCAGACGGCCGTCAAGGCCGGCGCCCGTGCCGGCGCCCCAGTCGCCATCATTGCGATAAGCGGTCATTTGAAAATCCTGTCTATGCGGTGACTGGCAGGCAGAGGAAGCAGCGCGACTCGGCGCACGACTGCGGCAAGATCGTTGCCGACCTTCGACAGGCTGGCGCTGAACTTGTCGAGGTCAGCCTTGATGGCGGCGTTCTTGATCTGGTTGAAGGCCTTTTCGCCGGCATCGCCGAGCGCCTTCAACTGATCTTCTATCGCCTTGCCGCCCTCAAGGCCGATGCGCTGCGCGATCGTATTCTTCTGAAATGCCATCAGCCTACCTTCAGGTGTTTCAGGTAAAGTTGACCAAGGCGCGCAGCGGCACGCTCAGTGATTTCTCGGATGGAAAACCGATCGCGGATGCTCACGCGATCGATGCCGATGAACAGCGGAACCAGCGTAGATGCCTTGCCAGCCGCGCCGCGCTTCAGAGCACTCAGCGTGACCTTGCCAACATTCTTGCCACGAGTGGAGAACGCCGCCTTGCCAGCGAGCAGCGGCGGCCGCGTGCGCTGGGTCCGCATCGCATTGTTCGCAGCCACCGCCCTGGTCGCCGCCGGTTTGCTCTATGCGGGGATGCGCTGATGGCTGAGCGTTTCAACGGCCACATCAATCGCGATGCCTTTGAGAAGAAGTTGCGCGAGACTTTTGGCAACATTCCAGAAGAGGCCAAGGCGACACCTGCCCTGCAATGCCAGGCGCGCGCGGTCGAAGTCTCGATCCAGTTCGCCCTGTTCATCGCCGACGAATTGAATGCCGGCACCAGCGCCAACGTGCTTCTTGACGCTGGCTCGCGCGTCATCGGCGGCATGGTCGAGAACTTCGCGCGCGGCTTCGCGGGGGATGGCGGCGAGGACATCATCGAAACAATCCTGGACCGGGTCCGCTGGGCAACCACATCGGACGATGACGATTTCGAAGTGGTCGTGTCACGCCCTGTGACCAAGGGCGGGAGTGCCTGATATGGCTGACAAATCCGCCATCGAATGGACCGACGCGACATGGAACCCGGTCGTCGGCTGCTCGATCGTCTCGCCCGGCTGCACCCATTGCTATGCCATGAGCATGGCCGCCCGCATCGAGGCGATGACGGCCGCGCTACAGGCGAAAGGCCAGACCGGCGCACCTCACTATGTCGGCACCACGAAGAAGGTGAACGGCCATACCGTCTGGACCGGCAAGCTTGCGCTGGCGCCGGACCATATCCTGACCGAACCGCTGGCTTGGCGCACCCCGCGCCGCATCTTCGTCAATTCGATGGGCGACCTTTTTCACGAGGACGTGCCCGACGCATGGATCGACAAGGTCTTCGCCATCATGGCGCTGGCGCCGCAGCACACCTTCCAGGTGCTGACCAAGCGCGCCAAGCGCATGCGGGAGTATTTCGAGAAGATCGACCAGGAACTCCGCTCGGCCGGTGAACAGGGCTATGCGCCCAGGCGGCTCGATCAGCTCGCATGCGACATCAGCCGATCGCCCCGTGCAGCCGATACCGATTGGCCGCTCCCCGGCGTGCCGGATTGGCCGCTACCCAACGTCTGGCTCGGCGTCTCGGCAGAGCGCCAGCGGGAGGCCGACGAGCGCGTTCCCGAGCTGCTGGCGACGCCGGCAGCGATCCGCTTCGTCTCCGCCGAGCCGCTTCTCGGCCCGATCAACATCATTGATGCAATGTGGGCTGGACAGGATCCGGCATCGTCTCACCTGGAAGAGACGATCGACTGGATCATCGTCGGCGGCGAGAGCGGTCCTGACGCACGGCCGATGCATCCCGCCTGGGCCCGTTCGATCCGCGACCAGTGTCATCGCGTCAGCGCGCCGTTCTTTTTCAAGCAGTGGGGCGCATGGGCCGATTCCTCTGATGCCCCTGACCTTGTCGAAGGCCGCGAAGACCTGATCTTCGCGCCAGATGGAAAGGTGCTCGGCGCGGGCGGTCGTCTCGGCCGCAAGATGCAAGGTTCGGTCGAGCCGGATTGGCGAGCCTTGGGCGGCGCATGGATGACGCTGACCGGTAAGAAAGCCGCCGGCCGGCTGCTCGACGGCGTCGAGCACAACGCTATGCCGGAGTTGCGCGAGGTGTCGGCGCTATGACCGCTCCCGTGCGCATCCAGCTTTCGCGCCGCAAGGGCTGGCGCATGCCCGAGAACACCGTCACCGTCGCGCGTCCGGGCCCATGGGGCAATCCGTTCGTCGTCGGCAAGCATGGCGACGCTGCCTACTGTGTCGACCTCTACAAGGCGCTGCTCGCCGGCCTTCTGCGCGTCGGCGCCGATCCCAACATCGAGGCGCTGGAGCGGACACGCCAGTTCGTCGCCGAGAATGCCGACGAGCTGCGCGACAAGAACCTCGCATGCTGGTGCAAGCCAGGCGCGCCCTGCCACGCCGACGTTTTGCTCGAGATCGTCAATTCCAGGGGAGGGCAGGGCTGATGGGACGCCGACCGGCCCTTCGCCCGTCAGACCTGGTGAATGCGCTCGCCGCGCTCAAGCAGGCCGGCGTCGAGCCGTGCACGCTCGACGTGCTGCCCGACGGCACCCACCGCTGGCACTTTACGAAGCCCGCAAATCCGGACGACAATGACCTCGATCGCGAGCTGGCGGAGTTCGACGCGAAACATGGTCATGGTTGAGCTGAAGGGCCTGCACACCGTCAAGGCCAAGGGCAAGGTCTATCACTACGCCTGGCGCGGCGGCCCGGCCGTCACTGGCGAGCCCGGCACGCCGGCATTCCAGGCCTCCTACAACGAGGCGATCGCCAGCCGGCAGGCGCCCGACGCCACCAGGTTCAGCGGCAGCGTCGTCCGCTACAAGGCCAGCGCCGACTACAAGAAGCTGGCCGAATCGACGCGTCGCAACTGGGGCCCGTGGCTCGATCGCATCGCCGATCATTTCGGTGCGCTGTCGGTCCGCCAGTTCGACCGGCCGGAGAAGATCAGGCCGAGGATCCGGGCGTGGCGCGCCAAATATGCCGAGACCCCGCGCGCCGCCGACTATGGCATGCAGGTGCTGTCGCGCGTGCTGTCCTTCGAGGTGGACCGCGGCGCCATCGCCTCGAACCCGTGCGAGGGCATCAAGCAGCTCTATGCCGGCTCGCGTTCCGACATCATCTGGACCGACGCCGACATCGCGCGGATCCGGCCGCATTGTTCGATAGAGGTGCAGCACGCGATCGACCTTGCCGCCCACACTGGCCTGCGCGCCGGCGACCTGGTGCGGCTGTCCTGGTCGCATGTCGGCGAGGAAGCCATCACCATCACCACCGGCAAGAGCAAGCACCGCCGCGAGGCTGTGATCCCGCTCTATGACGAGCTGCGCGCCCTTCTGAAGCGGATCCCGTTCAAGTCGCCGGTCATCCTGACCTCGAGCAAGGGCCGGCCGTGGGTCAAGGACGGGCTGGGCAGCTCATTCGTGAAGGCGAAGAAGGAAGCTTGGCCGGAAGGGGAGAACCTCAACTTCCACGACCTGCGCGGCACGGCCGCGACGAAGTTCTATGTCGCCGGCCTGACCGAACGCGAGATCGCCGAGATCATGGCCTGGGAAGAAGAGCACGTCGCCCGCATCATCCGCCGCTACGTCGGTCGCGGGGCAGCGATCAAGGAGCGGATCCGGAAGCTGAACGAGGCGCGAACACGCTAGCCAAGAGTAGATTCTTCTTGAGGCGGCGACTTCGCAGGGATTGTTTTGATGTTCGTCCATGCGGACGACCTTGGCGCCTGGTTCTTATAAATCATCACAGGTGACTGCGGTGCGGACTCCGAGAGTTTGGCAACAAGTGCCTCAATAGCAGAGGCAGTGTGGTTGGGGAGTATTGATGAAATTGCTTTTCCGACATCAGTGAGAACATAGACCGGTATCATTGGCGAACCTTTTTCAAATTTCAAAATTTGTTTCTCAATAACTCCGCCGATTGTGGAATCTTTTATCAACGCTAATCCCAATATTTCAAAATTCCAAAACCAAATCTCCACTCCTTTATTGGAAGTGACTTCCGTTGACTGCCTTACCTGACCAGAAAACCCCGGCTCTACCAGAAGTCCTGCTTCCGTCAGTTTCACAGTCTCTTCGAAAGAGAGCTCCCCCACGAGGCACTTTACGAGTACATTATCCAATCGATGTTCGCAGACCTTTTCAAACAATGTCGCGGTCTCAGGATCAATTTCGTCGACAGTTCGCAACACCTTCGCCGAGAAGGTATTCGGCCTCCGAACTTCCGCAGCGAGGACTCTACCCCATTTTTCTCGTAGCTCATCCGTGGTGGCAGACCCCGCATATCGCTCGAATCTATGCGTAAAAGTCTCATCTAGTGTCTCTGGGCCGGATGTTGCTTCCGCTTCGGTCGGTGGTTGTCGGCGCAGGTCCTCAATCGCTTTCCCCAAGACAGCGTCCTTGTTTTGCCGTTCGACGAAGATCGATTCGAGGTGGCCCCGTATTGCCCGTTCAGCAAACTCCCTGTCTGTCCTTAACTGATCGAGCCCAATCTCTGTCATTGCCTCGATGGCACGCACTCTTGCATCGCTACGCGCGCGCTTTTCTGCTGTCCAAGCTTCCATTGGCGCATTCATCAGTTCAGCTAGGTTTCCGCCAAGACGATCTATTGCGGCGATAAATCTGCTTTTGGCGATGGCCTTGACACCGGTGGGCGTGACTTCAGCAGAGACAGATGTCTCCTTATCGAGGTGATCTTCAATACGCATTTGACTTCCCGCTGACAACGCAGGACACCACAGCACTCTCGTGAGGACAAATCAACGAGATACGAAATGCGACCGGAGTGATCCACCGCGCCCAAATGCTGAGCTTGGACCGGATAGAGAACGCATTGTGTAAAACTGCCTGTAAAACCGCCGGGCGGCGGCGTATGCCAAATCAGGCGCGAAGCCTTGTGGCGCAAAGTGGAGCGGGTAGAGGGAATCGAACCCTCGCGTTCAGCTTGGGAAGCTGACAAGCTACCATTACATCATACCCGCGGCGTCACCTCGTTACCATGAGGGCCCCGCTTCGGGCAATCGTCAAAGCCGCCGAAAGCCGCTCGCCCTGTTGGCAAGACGCCTTTGATGCCGGTCGACGGGCATGATAGAACGGCCGCGCCTTGCGAACCGGCACTTGTTTGCTTGGCGATGTTATGGTCCGAACATGAAGTGCTGGGTGGGGACCCGCTTGGAATTCAAGATAAGGAGGAGGAGAAGGACTTCTCACTCCAGAAAGACATTCACGTCAGAAGACCTGCAGTTCCTCCTGCAGCTTCCCGTTTTTGCGATTGTCTCCCTTCTCGCTCCCGAGAAGCGCTGGCAAGCAGCCTGTATGACCATTGAGCGGCTGAAAGGCGCTTCTTCCAACCTGGGGGATGGCTGCGTCCGGCAGACTCTCGCCTCGTTCGGATTGACTGGCGCTGACGATCAACGCCGCATCGGCGCGATGCGAAGCGAGCACCATGTCCAGATCGTGCGCGAGCGTCTGGCCGGCTGGAAACCCGACATCGAGTTGCGAGGTCGGCAGCAACTCGATGCGGCAAGAAACGCAGGCCACGGCGCGGTCCTGTGGATCGCGCATTTCTCCTTCAACGCCCTCGCGGCGAAAATGGCTTTCGCCGGGGCAGGGCTCGAAGTGTTCCACGTCAGCCGGCCGGAGCACGGCTTCACCAAGTCGCGCTTCGGCATCCGTTTCCTCAACCCGATCAGGACCGGCGCCGAGCTGAAATACGCGGCCGGCCGGATCGTGATCGATCGTGCCAATTCCGCAGCAAGCATGCACGAGGCCCGGCGTCTGCTGCGCGCGAACAAATTCGTGTCGATAACGGCGGGAGCCTGGGAGGGCGAATTGCTGGTCAAGGCAAGGATTGGCCAGTCAGCCATCGAACTGTCGAGCGGCGCGCCCCGCCTGGCCAAGATCGCCGGCGCCCCGCTGCTCCCGGTTTTCGTCGTGCGTGACGACAGCACCGGCAAGATCCGGGTGACCGTGGATCGGCCCATCGACCTGGAAGGTCATCGGGACAGGGCCGAACTCCTGCAGTCAGCCACGCAGGAATTCGCCGACAGGCATCTGCCCTTCCTCGCGGCCAGTCCTCACCAGTGGCGCGACTGGGAGAAACTGACGGCGTTCAACCCGCACTGACGGCCGAAAGCAAGCTATGCCCCTGTTCAGCATTCTCATAGCCGATGACGACGGCGGCGACCTCTCCGACCTGGTCACGCAGAACATCCAGTCGTTCAAGGCCGCGCATCCGGGCGAAGGGCATGTCCTGTTTCGGGAAGCGGCGCTGATAGAGTTCATTTCGGCGCATTTCGACGCCGAGGTGCTGTCGGCCTTCCGCACCCTGCGGCCCTACGCCTACAAGGCGGACCTGGCCAAATACTGCCTACTTTACGAACAGGGCGGCGTCTATGCCGACCTCTCCTATGCCTTCCTGCGCGGCGTTCCCCGCGACAAGCAACGCCTGTCGGTGTTTCGCGACTTTCTGAGCTCGACGCCTTGGGATACCAGCCTCGGTGTGGTCGCCGCGCCGCGGCGTCACAGGGCTCTGGTGAAGGCGATCGAGCTCGTCTGCGCCAATGTGAAGCGTCAGTATTACGGGCCAACCGCGCTGTGCCCCACCGGTCCGACCCTCTTCGGCAAGGCCATCGCCATGACCTGCGATGCGGAAGACCTGATCGTCGGAGAGGCGGTCTGGCTGACGCTGCCACCGTCGGATGGCGCCGAACCTTCGCAAGAGCCGAGCCACTGTCTTCAGCATGGCAAGGAATTGCTGGCCATCAAGCGCAAGAAGGGAGGTGGGCCCTTGTCGGAACTCGGCATCTCCAGCGGCAACCGCTACAACCGGCTTTGGCGTTCCGGGGAAGTCTATCGCGAGCGGCCACCCTGGGCGCGCATCTTCCGCCGGCGGATTTGACGGCCTTCCCTGATATGACGCCCTTCGGCTTGATGCCGGACAGGCAAATGCGTATTTCTGCACCGGCACCCGAATCCGGGCACCTCAATCGGGAGACAGGCCTTGTCCGCACTGACGCGCTTTCTCGGAGACTCGCCACTCAGGGTGCTCATCAAGCTGCTGGTGGTGTCGTTCCTCGTCGGTCTGGTCATGAACGCCTTCGGCTGGTCGCCGATGGATGTCTTCTACGGCATCCGCAAATTCTTCGTCGACCTCTGGAACCTCGGCTTCCATGCCATCGATCGCTTCCTCGGCTATATATTGCTGGGTGCCGCGATCGTCGTGCCGGCCTTTATCCTGATCAGGATCGCCAACTACCGGAAGTGACCCCAACCTCAGGCGTAACCGGAGGCCACCTCGAACAGGATGGCGTGGCGCGCGGCCAATCTGGCCACGTCGGTCGAGTAGCCGCCGCCGATGACGCCGCAGAGCGGGATGCCGAGCGCGCGAAAATGGCCGATCACCATCTCGTCGCGAGCGCGCAGACCACTATCGCTGAGGGCGAGCCGTCCCAGCCGGTCCTCGGCATGGACGTCGACACCGGCATTGTAGAAGACGATGTCCCAGCGCGCTCGGGCGGAGAGCTCCGGCAGGATGCTAGCCAGCCGTTCCAGATAGGCGGCGTCGCCGGTGCCGTCGGGCAGTGCGATGTCGAGGCCTGAAGCGATCTTGCGCACCGGATAGTTGCGATCGCCATGCATGGAAAAGGTGAAGGCGCGTGGTTCATCTTTCAGAATGTCCGCTGTGCCGTCGCCTTGATGCACGTCGAGATCGACGATCAGGATGTTTTGGACAGCGCCTTCGGCCAGCAGCACCAGCGAGGTGACGGCTACGTCGTTGAAGGTGCAGAAGCCGGCACCTTGCGCGCGCCGGGCATGATGGCTGCCGCCGGCGGCATTGCAGGCGATGCCGTGCCGCAAGGCGAGCCGCGCCGCCAGCACCGTGCCGCCCGTTGCGAGCTGCGCCCTGAGCGAGACGCGGGGACCGACTGGGAAGCCGATTTCGCGCTCGATTTTTTCGGGCACTTCGCAGGCCAGCACCTGCTCGACATAGTCAGGCGCATGCGCAAGCTTCAGCCAGCATGCCGGCGCCGGGTCGGGCAAGTTCGCCGTTTCCGGGCGCGCCAGCCCGCGCGAACGCAGGGCTTCCATCAGCAGCGGATACTTGCTCATCGGGAAGCGGTGGTTGACGGCAAAGCCGGCGTCGTAGTCGGGATGATGGACGATCTGCAGCGACATGATGTGGGCGGCCCGCGCCAGTGCTGGAATTCGGTTGGCCGCGATCGGTTGGCGATTGCGTGGCAACGCGAAACTGGGGCACATCGGCTGTCCGATCAAGCCGCAATCAGCAAGGCAGCAATCCTTTGGATGCGACCCAAGCCAACGCCAGAGCCTTCGTCGTCACCCACCGTTCGGTGCTCGCCATCGCGGTGCCGATGACACTTGCCTATCTGACGACGCCGTTGCTCGGCATCGTCGATACCGCAGTGATCGGGCAGTTCGGCGATGCAGCCCTGCTCGGCGGCCTGGCGGCTGGGGCGCTGGTCTTCGACGTCGTCTTCACCACCTTCAATTTCCTGCGCTCCGGCACCACCGGCCTCGTCGCCCAGGCTTTTGGACGCGGCGACGATCTGGAGGAGCAGGCGGTATTCTGGCGCGCCGTGCTGATCGCGGTCGTCGCCGGCATCGCATTTGCAGCACTTGCGCCATTGATCGCCATTGCCGGGCAAAAGTTCATGGGCGCCGAACCGCGCGTCAGCGAGGCAATGGCTGTCTACATCCGCATCAGATTGCTCGCTGCACCGTTCTCGCTGATCAACTACGCCATTCTGGGTTACGTGCTGGGGCGCGGCGAAGGCGGGCTGGGATTGATGCTGCAGGCGGTGCTGAACGGCATCAACATCGTGCTCTGCTTCCTGCTCGGGTTAGAACTCGGCTGGGGCGTTACAGGTGTCGCATGGGCGACCGTCACCGGCGAGTTCCTTGCCATGCTGCTTGGGCTGACCATCGTCGTCAGGCGGTTCCGGGCCGCGCCCCGGCTGCCCCGCCACCGCATCCTCGACATGACGGCCTTCCGGCACATGCTGTCGCTCAACCGCGACATCATGATCCGCTCGTTTTCGCTGCTCGCCGCCTTCGCGCTGTTCACCCGCCAGGGCGCGCAGTTCGGCACGGTGACGCTGGCCGCCAATGCCGTGCTGATGAACTTCCTCCTCATCGCCGGCTATTTCCTCGACGGTTTCGCCACCGCCGCCGAACAACTGGCCGGACGGGCCATCGGCGCGCGCGCCGCCGCGCCTTTCCACCGGGCGGTGCGGCTGACGCTGTTTTGGGGTTTCGGGCTGGCGGGAGCGGCGACGTTTGTCCTGCTCACGGGCGGTGCCGGTCTGGTCGCCCTGGTCACGACGTCGCAGGATGTTCGCGCCTTGGCCGACACGTATCTGCCCTGGGCGGCCTTCACCGCGCTCAGCGGCGTGCTGGCCTTCCAGATGGACGGCGTCTTCATAGGCGCCACCTGGTCGCGCGACATGCGCAACATGATGCTCCTGTCGTTTCTCGCTTTCAGCGCCGCGCTGCTCGCTCTGGCGCCGGCCTTCGGCAACAACGGTCTGTGGGCGTCGCTGCACGTCTTCCTGCTGGCGCGCGGTTTCAGCCTGCTGGCGATTTTGCGGCTGCGCGTGCGAACCGCCTTTTAGAGTGGCTTCGATGCCCATTTGTCGAGGCTGATGTCGCGCAACGCCCGGATCGACTTGAGCCGTTCCTTGTCGGCGAAACTAACCATGCCGGTGAGGATGCGGCCGGGCAGTGCGGGCCCGGCATAGATCATGCCGGTGTAGAGCTGGACGAGATCGGCGCCGGCGCGGATCTTTTCAAGTGCCGCGTCAGTGGAATCGACGCCGCCCACGCCGATGATGGCGCGGTCCGGCCCAAGCAGCTTGCGCATCTTCGCCAGCACGATGGTCGAGCGCTCGAACAGCGGCTTTCCCGAAAGCCCGCCGGTCTCGCCGGTGACACTGGCGCTGCGCAGCGTCGGCCGTGAAATGGTGGTGTTGGAGACGATGACGCCGTCGAGTTGCTTCTCGGTGACTTCGGCGGCGATGTCCTCCAATTCGACCTCGACAAGGTCCGGCGCGATCTTGAGGAAGACGGGCGGTTTGGCCGAAGCGGCTGCGCGCGCCGCGATGACGCGGGATAAAAGTTCGCCGAGCTGCTCGCGCGCCTGCATGTTGCGCAGGCCCGGCGTATTCGGCGAGGAGATGTTGACCGTCAGATAGCTGGCATATTGGGCAAACCGGGCCACGCCGCGTTCATAGTCGCCGATGCGGTCGGCGCTGTCCTTGTTGGCGCCGATGTTGACGCCGACGATGCCGGGGCGGCCCTTGCGGGCGGCCAGGCGCCTTTCGGCGGCCTCATGGCCCTCATTGTTGAAGCCCAGCCGGTTGATCACAGCTTGATCCGCCGTCAGCCGGAAGATGCGCGGCTTCGGGTTGCCTGCCTGCGGCAGCGGCGTCACGGTACCGACCTCGGCGAAGCCGAAGCCGAGAACAAGCAGCGCGTCCGGCACCTCGGCGTTCTTGTCGTAGCCCGCGGCCATGCCGAGCGGGTTCGGGAAATCGATCCCGCAAACACTGACTTTCAGTCGTTCATCTCGCACCGGCCGTCCGGCAGCCGGCAGGCCGCATCGCAGCGCGGCGATCGACAGCCCGTGGGCTGCTTCCGGATCGAATGTGAACAGCAGCTTCTGGCCGATCCGGTCAAGCACGCTCATTTGGCCTCCAGCGCGGGGAATTGGTGCAGGCCGTCAGCGCCGAGCGGCAGTGGCTTTACCCATATGACGGCCTCAAGATCCAGCGGGGCGTAGAGGTGCGGGAACTGCGCACCACCGCGCGACACCTCGTATTTCAGCGCGTCGCCGAGCCGGCTGCCGTCGATTGCAATCAGCAAAAGGTCGGACTGGCCGGCGAAGTGCCTGGCCGCCGTTTCCCGCACCTGCCCGGCGGTGGAGAAATGGATGAAGCCGTCGGCGACGTCGATCGCAGCACCGGTGAAGCAGCCGTTTTTCTCGGCTTCGCGCCACAAGGCTTCTGGCGCGATCTTGTAGATAATCTGAGACATGGCTGCGCTATAGTCCGAACCGATCAAGCTGGGAAGGGCAACTCTTCCCCATTTACGGCGCAAACCTGTGATAAGGTGCGCATACTGGCTCGTGGAGGTTGAACATGCGTCTGCAGCACATACTGATCCCCGCCGCACTGGTCTCGTTCGTCGCGGCGTCGGCCTGGTCCGAAGAGACCGACCGCTACAAACTGGAAAAGTCGGCCAACGGCTATGTCCGCATGGACACGCAGACCGGCGCCATGTCGATCTGCGAGGAGCGCGCCGGCCAGCTGGTGTGCAAGATGGCGGCCGACGAACGCGCCGCCTTCCAGGACGAGGTCGACCGCTTGCAGACTTCGATGAAGGCCATGGACGAGCGCGTCACCAGGCTCGAAAACTCGCTGTCCGCCCGCCTCGAATCGAAGCTGCCCAGCGAAGAGGATTTCAACAAGACGATGAGCTACATGGAACGCTTCCTGCGTGGCTTCATGGGCATCGTCAAGGATATGGAAAAGGACGACGGCGCCCAGCTCAATTCGCAAAAGACCTGAGCCGTGCTGGGAAAAACTCCGTGTCCGGCCTTTGCCGCTTGAAAACAGGGCGCATCGCCGCATAATCGTTCCGATCCCGTAAAAGCAGTCAATCAACAGCGGGATTTGGGAGGACTATTTGCCGTCGGGCTACACGTTCGTCATCGCCGACGACCATCCGCTTTTCCGCGGCGCCCTGAAAGAGGCGCTTGCCGGCGTCGGCGATGTCGCCGCTATCCACGAGGCCGGCGATTTCGAGAGCGCCAAGGCGCTGGTCGTGGCCAATGAAGATGTCGACATGGTGTTGCTCGACCTGTCGATGCCGGGCGCCAGTGGCCTCTCCGGCCTGATCTCGCTGCGCGGCGTTCACCCGGCGGTGCCCCTGGTCGTTGTGTCGGCGCATGACGACCCGGTGACGATCCGGCGCGCGCTCGATCTCGGCGCCTCGGGCTTCATCTCCAAATCGGCCAGCATGGAGGAGATTCGCGGCGCCGTGCAGGCAGTGCTGGCCGGCGATATCGCCGCGCCCGTCGGTATCGATCTCGGCGTCGAACGCGACCCCGAGATCTCCGACCTGATCAAGCGCCTGCAGGCGCTGACGCCGCAGCAGACGCGCGTGCTCGGCATGCTAGCGGAAGGACTGTTGAACAAGCAGATCGCCTATGAGCTCGGCGTCTCCGAGGCCACGATCAAGGCGCATGTCTCGGCCATCCTGCAAAAGCTCGGCGTCGACAGCCGCACCCAGGCGGTGATCCAGCTGGCCAAGATCGGCGGCGACCCGCTTCAGGCTGCAGGCTGACCCTGGATGCGGGGTCGAATTATTCGGCCGCTGAGGCCAGCGGCCTGACCCTGGCCATCATCGAACGCAACACAGCCGGTTTCAGCGGCTTGTTGATCACCGGCACGTCGAGTGCGCCGGCAGCAGCGCGGACCTCTCTGGAGCGGTCGGCCGTGACCAGGACGGCCGGCAAGTCGTGGCCGTGAATTGACCGCAGCGTCTCGATGGCATCCAGTCCGGTGCCGCCGTCGAGATGATAGTCCGCAAGCACGATATCCGGCCGGCGCATGCCGGATGCCGCCTCGACACCCGTGACGGTGTCTACGCTGCAGCCCCAGCCCTCGAGCAGCAGCCGCATCCCGTCGAGGATGCGGGCGTCATTGTCGATGCAGAGAACACGCAGCCCGGCCAGCGAGTTTGTGGCGCGCACCGGCGTCTTCGCTTCGACTTCGCGCCGGGGCGCCTCTGCCGCGACCACCGGCAGGATCACGGAAAAGCGCGTGCCCTTGCCCGGGTTGGAGAATATCCGGATTTCGAGCCTCAGCACGCGAGCGATGCGGTCGACGATGGAGAGGCCAAGGCCGAGGCCTTCGGCTTCGCGCGCGCCTTCGTCGAGCCGGGTGAATTCGTGGAACACCGTGTTCAGCTTGTCGCCGGCGATGCCGATGCCGGTGTCGATCACCTGGATTTCGGCCAGTTCCCCGCGCCGCCTCACCCCGACCAGGATGCGCCCGTGGCGGGTGTATTTGATGGCGTTGGAGATGAGGTTCTGGATCAGCCGGCGCAACAAATTGCGGTCCGTCATGACGCAGAGCGACGACGGCATGATGGTCAGCCCGAGCCTTTTTTCGGCGGCGAGGGGCCGGAAATCGTTGCCGATCTGGCGCAGCAGCCCGTCCAGGCTGAAGGCGGTGTCGTCCGGTTTCATTGCGCCTGCATCGAGGCGGGAAATGTCGAGCACGGCGCCCAGAATGGTCTCGACCGATTCCAGTGAGGATTCGATGTTGACCGCCGCTTTGCCGGTGGGTCCCTTGCCGGCCTTTTCGATCAGCGACGAGCAATAGAGCCGGGCGGCGTTCAGCGGCTGCAGGATGTCGTGGCCGGCGGCGGCAAGGAAGCGCGTCTTGCCGAGATTGGCCTCCTCGGCCAGCATCTGCGCCTGCGCCAGCTCCTCATTGACGCGGGTCAGTTCGATGGTGCGCGTCTTGACCCGCTGCTCAAGCGATTCATTGGCTCGCTTCAGCGCCAGATCCTGTTCGACGCGCCCGGAGATATCGGCATAGGTGGCGACGATGCCGCCGTCCGGCATCGGGTTGGAGCGCAGTTCCAGGATGCGGCCGCTGGTCTTCAACTCCATCTGCCACGGGCTGACGAAGCTGGTCAGGCGGTTGAGCATCGCCACCCGCTGGTCGGACGGAATGTCGCCGCGCTGCGCGAGGTGGTGCAGGATGCGGTCGAGCGAGACGCCGACCTGGCCCATCTCGTCGGGCAGGTCGAACAGCGCCCGGTACTGGCGGTTCCAGCAGATCAGGCGGAAATCCCGGTCGAAGACGGTAATGCCTTGTTCCATCTGGTCGAGCGCGATCTGCAGCAGGTCGCGGTTGTGCTGCAGCGCCTCGGTGGCGTCGTCAAGCAGGCGGAAGGCATCCTTGGATTCGCGGTCGTTGCGCCGGAACAGTAGCGACAGGATCAGCCGCGCCGAGGAGGAACCGACGGCGCTCGCCAGCAATTGCTCGGAAAAACGGATGACGTCCATGCTCGCCTGCTCATTGCCGTGCAGCGTGGTGCCGTTGGTCTTTTCGAACGACTGGAAAGAACGCTCGGTGCGCTCGACGCCCAGATAGCGCGAGATCGTGTCCTTGAGGTCGTTGACGGTGATGGCGGTGCGGAAGCGGCGCAGGCTTGGCATCGGGCCGGCCTCCCGCGGCACGAAGATCGCCGCCTGGATGCGTTCCAGCGGCACCGATGCGCGCGACAGCGATCCCAGAACAAAGAACACCGCGTTGATCGACAGGCTCCACAGCACGCCATGGTTCAACGGTTCGGCGACGGTGCCGAACAGCGCCTGCGGCCGAAGCGCCTCGAAGCCGAACAGGCCGTGGACGAGGATGTCGGCATCCGGCGCGGCGAGCGAGGGCAAAAGCAGCGTGTAGCCCCAGCAGAGGATGCCGGCGACCATGCCAAGTGCTGCACCCCTGCCGTTGGCGCCGCGCCAGATCAGCCCGCCGATCAGCGCCGGAGCGAACTGGGCGATGGCCGCGAACGACATCAGGCCGATGGAGGAGAGCCGCGCATTGTTGGTGCTCTCGCGATAGTAGAGGAAGGCGATGAACAGCATGACGAAGATCGCGCCGCGCCGCACATTGAGGATCAGCGACGACCAGTCTTCGCTTTCGGAGGTCGTGGTCTTGAGCAGGCGGCGCACGAACAGCGGGATGACGAGGTCGTTGGAAATCATGATCGACAGCGCGACGCTTTCGACGATGACCATGGCGGTCGCCGCCGACAGGCCGCCGATGAAGGCGGCCATGGCCAGCACATCATGGCCGCTGAACAGCGGCAGTGACAGCACATAGAGGTCGCTGCTGGTCCTGGTCCCGACCAGCGACAGGCCGGCGAAGGCAATCGGCAGCACGAACAGGTTGATCGCGACAAGGTAGAGCGGAAACACCCAGGTCGCGGTGCGAAGTTCAGCTTCGCCGCGGTTCTCGACGATGGTGACGTAGAACTGGCGCGGCAGCATGATGATGGCAAACCCGCTGAGGCCGGTCAGCACCAGCCAGGTGGCCAAGGAGGTGTTGTAGCCCATCGCCTGCCGCACCTCGTCATTCTCGGCCAGCTTGTCGAACATGTCGCTTGGTCCGCCGAAGATCAGGAAGGTGACCATCAGGCCGATCGCCAGGAAGGCGGCGAGCTTGACCACGGTTTCCACCGCCACCGCCAGCACCAGCCCGTCCTGGTGCTCGGTGGCGTCGGCATGGCGGGTGCCGAACAGCACCGCAAACAGCGCCAGCAGCATGGCGACGACCAGCGAGATGTCGCTGACGAACGGATCGAAGGAGGGTGGCGATCCCGTGTAGTGCTCGACCATCAGGCTGACCGAGCCGGAGATCGCCTTCAATTGCAGCGCGATGTAGGGCACCGCGCCGATCGTCGCGATCAGCGTGGCGATCGCCGCGACGGTGAAGCTCTTGCCGTAGCGGGCGCCGAGGAAGTCGGCGATCGAGGTGATCTTCTCGGTCTTGGCCAGCCTGACGATGCGGTTGAGCAACGGAAAGCCGAACACGAACACCAGCACCGGGCCGGTATAGATGCCGAGGAATTCGAGGCCGCGTTCGGAAGACAGGCCGACCGAGCCGAAGAAGGTCCAGGAGGTGCAGTAGATGGCGAGGCTGAGCGCATAGATGAACGGACGGGCGCGGTCCGGCCCTGCCGAGCGCCGGTCGCCAAGGCTGGCGATGACGAACAGCAGCGTCACATAGGCGATCGCGATGATGACGATGAACCAGCCCTGCACGGCCCGAAATTCCTCCTGGTACAGACGCAATCACAGCTTGGGGGGCGAGTCCATCGCGGCTTTCGGCGCATGGCTGTCAGGTCTGTCAGACATTTGGCCGCTGACCCCGGGGAAGGAGAAGGCAGCTGCTTTCTCGCTTTTGCTTCTGTTGCAACCAAGGGTTTTTGTTATGGTGGACGTGGGCCGGCGCCGAAGGGATGGTGGAGGCGGCAGCGCGGCCATGGCAAGGAGGGTCGAATGCTGAAAGAATTCCAGGAATTCATTTCCAAGGGCAATGTGATGGACCTGGCCGTCGGCGTCATCATCGGCGCCGCCTTCGGCAAGATCGTCGATTCGCTGGTCAACGACATCATCATGCCTTTCATCGGCGCACTTGGCGGTGTCGATTTTTCGAACTACTTCTTCGCCCTGTCGTCCAACGTGCATTCAACCAACCTTGTCGATGCGCGCAAGGAAGGCGCGGTGTTCGCCTACGGGAATTTCATCACCGTGGCACTGAACTTCATCATCCTCGCTTTCATCATCTTCCTGATGGTCAAGGCGGTGAACAATATGCGCAGGCGGCTGGAGAAAGAGAAGCCGGCAGCACCCGCCGCTCCACCGCCCGCCGATGTCGCTTTGCTCACCGAAATTCGCGATCTGCTCGCCAGGAGATAGCCGGAGCAACATTTCTGGACCAAAACCCCGGTCGCTTGCGGCCGGGGTTTTCTGTTTTCGCCTGCCGCAAAACAGGCTAGCTGTCGCAAAACCAACGGACATTTACATGACCCTGATCCAGAATTTACGCGCCGAGGCCCGCGCCGCGCCCGAAAGTGGCATCGTCGCCGTCGTCAACCACGGCCGCCTGCGCGACGGCCTGATCCCGCTTTGGGCCGGCGAGGGCGACCTGCCGACGCCCACCTTCATCAGCGATGCCGCTGCCCGTGGACTGGCTGCTGGCGAGACCTTCTACACCTGGCAGAAGGGCATCCCAGAGCTGAGACAGGCGCTTTCCCGCTACTATGACAGGCATTTCGGCAAGAGCTTCGCCACCGACGAATTCATCGTCACCGCCTCCGGCATGCACGCCATCCAGCTGGCGATCGACGCGGTCGCCGGCAGTGGCGACGAGGTCGTCTATTTGTCACCGGCCTGGCCGAATTTCGCCGCTGCCGCCGGTGTCGCCGGCGCCGTTCCGGTTGCGGTCACGCTCGACCAGTCCGGCAATGGTTGGTCCTGCGATGTCGACAAGATCGCAGCCGCGATCACGCCAAGGACCAAGGCGCTGTTCGTCAACACGCCGTCCAACCCGACCGGCTGGACCGCCGACCGGGAAACCCTGCAGGCGATCCTCGACCTCGCCCGCGAAAAGGGCATCTGGATCATCGCCGACGAGATCTATGCGCTGTTCCACTACGGCCATGGCCGCGCGCCGTCCTTCCTCGACATCGCGACCGGGGAAGACCGCATCCTGTTCGTCAACAGTTTTTCCAAGAACTGGGCGATGACCGGCTGGCGCGTCGGCTGGATCAAGACCCATCCCGCCCTGCAGCAGGTCTTCGAGAACCTGATCCAGTACTCGACCTCGGGCGTAGCCCAGTTCATGCAGCGCGGCGCCGTCGCCGCACTCGACGAGGGCGATGCCTTCATCGTCGAGCAGGTCGAGCGGGCGCGGGCGGCGCGTGATCTGGTCTGCGGCATCCTCGGCGCGACCGGCAAAGCGCGCTTCACCGTGCCGCAAGGCGCTTTCTATCTGTTCTTCACGGTCGACGGCATCACCGATTCCCGAACCGCCGCCTTCGACATCGTCGATCAGGCCAATGTCGGCCTGGCGCCCGGAACCGCCTTCGGTCCCGGCGGCGAAGCCTTCCTCAGGCTATGCTTCCACCGCCGCCTCGACCAGCTCGAGGAAGCCGCGCACCGGCTGGCGAAATGGATGAAGACGATTTGAGCAACTGAGGATCAGACGGCCTTCAGCCGCCTGACTTCGGCACCAATAGCGGAATGATCCGGTCGCTCTTCGCGACCGCGGGGCGACCGGCCGCGCCATAGGGAATGCCCAGAGCATCCCAGGTCTCGACCAGCGCGTCCTGCAGTTCGGCGATCAGTTGATCTGAATGGAAGGGCGTCGGCGTGATGCGCAACCTCTCCGTTCCGCGCGGCACTGTCGGATAGTTGATCGGCTGGATGTAGATGCCATGCACGCCGAGCAGCCGATCGCTGGCCATCTTGCAGAGCTCGGGATCGCCGACCAGCAACGGCACAATGTGCGTGGGCGAGTCCATCACCGGCAGGCCGGCGGCGCGGAGGATCTCCTTGGTCCGCGACGCCTGACGCTGCTGCGCGTCGCGCTCGGCCTTCGAGCGCTTCAGATGACGGATCGACGTAGTCGCCGCAGCCGCGACCGCCGGCGGCAGCGCCGTGGTGAAGATGAAGCCCGGCGCATAGGAGCGCACGGCGTCGATGACAGCACTTGTGCCGGTGATGTAGCCGCCGAGCGTGCCGAATGCCTTGGCAAGCGTGCCTTCAATGATGTCGATGCGATCGGCGAGCCCCTCGCGCTCGGTGATGCCGCCGCCGCGCGGACCGTACATGCCAACGGCATGGACCTCGTCGATATAGGTCATGGCGTTGTAGCGTTCGGCGAGCTCGACGATCTGCTTGATCGGCGCGATGTCGCCATCCATCGAATAGACGCTTTCGAAGACGATCAGCTTGGCGCGCTCACGGCCGGCCGCCTGCAGCAGGCTCTCGAGATGCGCGACGTCATTGTGGCGGAAGATCTTCTTTTCGGCGCCCGAGCGCCGCACGCCTTCGATCATCGAGGCGTGGTTGAGCTCGTCCGAAATGATCAGGCAGTTGGGCAGCAGCCGCGCGATGGTCGAAATCGAGGCTTCATTGGAGACGAAGCCCGAGGTGAAGACCAGTGCCGCTTCCTTGTCGTGCAAGTCGGCCAGTTCCAGTTCGAGCTGGACCAGCGGATTGCTGGTGCCGGAAATGTTGCGGGTGCCGCCGGCGCCCGAACCCATCTTGCCGGCCGCTTTCTGGAAGGAAGCGATGACGTCGGGATGCTGGCCCATGCCGAGATAGTCGTTGGAGCACCAGACGGTGATTTCCTGGGCGCGGCCGTTGGAACGCCAGATGGCGCGCGGGAATTTGCCCACGATGCGCTCAAGGTCGGCGAAAACGCGATAGCGCCGCTCGGCATGGAGCTGGTCGATCGCTTCCTCGAAGAACCGCTGATAGTTCATGTCGACGTCCCAAGTTTTGCGCGGGATCATAGTCATTGCCCCCTTTGGCGTCCACCGGACCTTTTTGGTCAAAATGCCACGCCCCGGACCTGTTCCTAACGACCACGGTTCGTGGCCTATTCCCTTGATGTGGATCAATTTTGTTTCGGTACCATGTCGCAGGCCATAGCGACTGTTACCGATTTAACATTGAGGGTTTTAATGGCCTTGCGGCAGGCTTTCCAGTAAGGCGCTTGTTGAGACAGTTTCCGATAAATCAGAAGGTGCGAGGATTCGGGATGGCGGTTTTGGTAACGGGCGGCGCCGGCTATATCGGCAGCCACATGGTCTGGGAGCTTCTGGATGCGGGCGAGAGCGTGGTCGTGCTCGACCGCCTTTCGACCGGCTTCGAATGGGCGGTTGCGCCCGAGGCGAAGCTCGTCGTCGGCGATGTCGCTGACAGGGAACTGGTCGGTTCGATCATCAGGGACTATCATGTTGACGCCATCATCCATTTCGCCGGCTCGATCGTGGTTCCCGAATCGGTCGCCGATCCGCTCGGCTATTACGAGAACAACACCTGCAAGACACGCACGCTGATCGAGACCGCGGTGCGCGAAGGCGTGCCCAATTTCATCTTTTCCTCGACCGCCGCCGTCTATGGCGGCGCCGGGCTGGAGCCGGTGCGCGAGGACGCCAGCCTGGCGCCGGTATCGCCCTACGGCCTGTCTAAGCTGATGAGCGAATGGATGCTGCGCGATGCGGCGATCGCGCATGGGCTGCGCTATACGGCGCTGCGCTACTTCAACGTCGCCGGCGCCGACCCCAGGGGCCGCACCGGCCAGTCGACGCCGGGCGCCACGCATCTGATCAAGGTTGCCTGCGAGACGGCGCTCGGCAAGCGGCCCTTCATGCAGGTCTTCGGCACCGACTATTCCACCCCGGATGGTACCTGCATGCGCGATTACATCCATGTCAGCGACCTGGCGGCGGCGCATCGCCTGGCGCTGCAGCGGCTGCGCGCAGGGGGACAAAGCCTTGTCGCCAATTGCGGCTACAGCCACGGCTATTCCGTGCTCGAAGTCATCGACAGCGTGCGCCGCGCCTTCGGCCGGGATTTCGAGGTGAAGATGGGCGATCGCCGCCCTGGCGACGCTGCCGCCATAGTCGCCAATTCGGAGCTTGCGCGTGCGGAACTCGGCTGGACGCCGCAGCGCGACGACCTCGACCTGATCGTCGCCGATGCGCTTGCCTGGGAGCGGATCCTGAGCAGCAAGAACTCCGCACGCGGCTGAAGGGCTCGTCCCGCGCTCGCTAAAGCGCTATTGAAGGGCTTCGCGGCGGAGCGTGGAGGCGCTTTGGCCGTTGAGATTTGGGGGGCGGCATGAAAATACTGGTACTCGGCGCGGGTGTTGTCGGCACGGCGGCGGCCTACTATCTGGCCAGCGACGGCCACGAGGTGACGGTGATCGAGCGCCATCCGGCGCCGGCGCGCGGCACCAGCCAGTCGAATGCTGGTCTGGTGTCGCCAGGCGACGCCACCGCCTGGGCCTCGCCGGCGGCGCTGAAAACGTTCCTGCGCGCGCTCTATAACCACGATCTCGGCATCAAGGTGCGGCTGCGCTTCGATCCGTATTTCCTGGCCTGGAGCATGCGTTTCCTGCGCCAGTGCACGGTATCGCGCCTACGCGCCAATAGTCAGGTCAAATTGCGTCTGGCGCTCTATTCTCGCGACTGCATCAATGCGCTTTCGGCCGATACCGGCATCCACTATCACGAGCGCAAGAAGGGCATCCTCTATTTCTTCCGCTCGCAGCACAGCCTCGACACCGGCACCGACAATTACCGTTTTCTCGCCAAGCATGGCCTGCCGATCGAGATCGTCGGCCGCGACCGCCTGATCGAGCTCGAGCCCGGCCTTGCCGATGCGAAGGACAAGATCGCCGGCGGCGTCTATTCGCCGATCGACCAGACCGGCGATTCCCGGCAATTCGTCGAAAAACTCGCCGCCCACGCCGCCGAAAAACTCGGCGTGAAGTTTCTCTACGGCACGACGGTCGAAGGTCTCGACATCGAAGGCGGTCGTGTGCGTACGGTGATGACGTCGGCCGGACCGGTCTCCGGCGACGCCGTCATCATCTCGATGGGGCCGGAAAGCGGCCTGCTTGGCCGCCGTTACGGCATCGACCTGCCGGTCTATCCGGTGAAAGGCTACACCGCGACCATTCCCTTGGAGGATGAGAGCAAGGGGCCGACCATGGGCGGCGCCGACGAAGACCAGTTGATCGGCTACTCCCGGCTCGGCAACCGGCTGCGGCTTGCCTCGACGGCCGAATTCACCGGCTTCGACCGCACGTATCGGCCACGTGACTTCGCCGCCATGTTCAGGACCGGCAAGGAGCTTTTCCCGGGCGCCTTCGACGAGAAGAAGGCCGAACTCTGGGCAGGTCTCAGGCCGATGATGCCGAACTCGGTGCCGGTCATCGGCCAGGCGCGCTACACGAACCTCTATCTCGATACCGGCCACGGCCATGTCGGCTGGACCATGGCCTGCGGCTCCGGGAAATTCCTTGCCGACATCGTCGCCGGCCGCAAGCCAGAGATCGACCCGCAAGGGCTGGTCTACAGGAACTGAGCGATGTCGGGTCCGCAAGTCGCCATAGATCTCGGTCGCATCGAGCGTAACGCCCGCACCATCGTCGAGCGCTGCGCGCGCTCGGGCATCAAGGTCTTCGGCGTCACCAAGGGCACTTGCGGCATGCCGCAAGTGGCGCGCGCCATGCTGCGCGGCGGTGTCACCGGCATTGCCGAATCGCGCTTCGAAAACATCCGCCGCTTGCGCGACAGCGGCATCAATGCGCCGATCATGCTGCTGCGCAGCCCGCCGGTCGCCCGCGTCGAGGAGGTGGTGCGCAGCGTCGACATCAGCCTGCAATCCGAACTCACCATCATCCGCGAAATCGCCCGCATCGCCGAGCGCATGGGCCGCGTCCACGACATCATGCTGATGATCGATCTCGGCGATCTCAGGGAAGGCATCTGGCCGAACGATCTGGTGTCGACGGTCGAGCAGATACTCGAAATGAAGGGCGTGCGCATCGCCGGCATCGGCACCAATCTCGGCTGTTTCGGCGCTATCATGCCGACGGAAGAGAACCTCGGCCAGCTCGTCGCCCACGCCTACAAGACCGAGCGCCTGTCCGGCAAAAGCCTGGACTGGATCTCGGGCGGCGCCTCCTCGTCGCTGCCGCTGCTGCTCGAGGGACGGCTGCCCGCCGGCATCAACAATCTCAGGGTCGGCGAAGCGATCCTGCAAGGCGGCGTCGAAACCTTCCGCAACACGCCGTGGGACGAGCTCGAACCCGATGCCTGCCGGCTGACCAGCGACATCATAGAGGTCAAGCTGAAGCCGTCGCGGCCGATCGGTCAGTCCGGCTATGACGCTTTCGGCAATCAACCGGTCTTCCCCGACGAAGGCGATCGGCTGCGTGCCATCGCCAATATCGGCCGCGAGGACGTGCTGGTCGAGGGGCTGGTGCCGATCACCAAGGGCATGCGCGTCCTCGGCGCCTCCAGCGATCATCTGCTGCTCGACGTGGCCGATGCCGATCCTCCTCCCGCCGTCGGCGACCGCGTCGCCTTCCACATGAGCTACGGCGCCATGCTGATGGCGATGACTTCGGAATATGTCGAAAAGGCCCCGATGCACGATGTCGAGGACTATTCCGGTCGCAAGATGGTGTCGATCTCGGCCGAGCCGGCGGCCGCCGGCATCGTGGCGCGCGAGGCGACCGGCGCCCGGCTGGAGGCGATGAATTTCGACGTCGTCGAGCTCGCCGATGTCGAGCGGCCTCCGTCCGGCCTGATCCGGCTCACCGTCGGCGCCGATCGCCGCAATGCCCACAAGGCGCTGGCGGCGACGGCGCGCGCCACGCATTCCTTCGGCCTGATCTGGATCGATTCCATCGCCGCGCTGATGCCGGAGGAAGAGGACGGCATCGACCTGCCGGAGGTCTCGGTGCTGGCGCGCGCGCTCGGCCTCGACCACAAGCCAGGCGCCCTCCAGCCGCAGCTGTCGCCGGAAAACGTCGTCATTGTCGGCCTGCGCCACGCCGATCCGGCCGAGGCGCGGGTGCTGAACGATTCGCGCGTTTCCGCCTTCACCATGACCGACGTCGATGCCATGGGCATGCGCGACGTGATGCGCGAGGCCATCCACATCGCCTCTTCCGGCACGCAAGGTTTTCATGTCAGCTATGCGCCCACCGTCACCGAATTCGCCGGCTGGGCGGCGGGTTCCGGCGGCATCACCGTGCGCGAGACGCATCAGGCGATGGAGACGATCGCGCTGTCCGGCGGGCTGCTGTCGATGGATGTGTCCGGGCTGACGGCCGAACTGGAGCCAAGGCTGGCGACCGAAACGATCAACTTCGTCATGTCGGCCTTCGGCAAGCGGATTCTCTGATCAGCTCGCGTCGACCGCTGCTCGCCATGCGCGCGCATAGTCGGCCCATGCGAGATCATCAGGCGGTTTCGTTGTTTCGCCCTTGCTTCCGACCGCGCCGCGATCGGTCGCCAAAAGGGCGGCGCCGATGCTGGTGCCGGTCGCGGCTTCCGAGGCGATGACTGGCCGCGCCGTCGCGGCCGCGAGCATGCGGGTGAACAGCCGGTTGCGGGCGAAGGGGCCCTCGACGATAGCCGGACCATCGCCGCCGATCAGGCCCAGACAAGTCGCCGTCATCAGCGCCAGATAGAACGAGATGGCGACGAAGCGCTGGCCGTCGGTGACGTCCTCGGCCGCAAGCCAACGTGCGGCGTGATGCGGATAGGGCCCCGAGCCTTGCTGGGTCGAAGGCAGCAGCAATGTCCTGCGTGCCAGTACGGCGGCGACATCGGCGTCGCTCCAGTCCTGCGGCTTGCCGTCGGTCAGAAGCGAAAACTCACGTCCGCCCATGAAGCGCGCTGACGGAACGGGATTGCCGAGCGCGTTGACATTGACCAGCGTGTCACGCGCCGCATCGAGCGCCACCTTGTTGCCGCCGACTGCCATCGACACCACCCAGGTGCCCGTCGAGACGACGGAGAAGGGCGGCCGATCGGCGATGAGATGCGGCAGCAGCGAGGCATTGGAATCGTGCAGCCCGCAAAACACCGGCGTTTGCGGGTCGAGTCCGGTCTCCCGGGAGAGTGCCGGCAGGATTGGTCCCAAACGGTCCTTCGCCGGCCGCACCGGCGCCATGAGCCGGCGCCAGCCCATCCGGTCGACCAGCGACGAGAAATCGGCCTGCCACGGGTCCCACAGATCGGTGTGGCAGCCGAGCGATGTCACCTCGTTGGCGGCAACGCCGGTCAGCCGCAAGGCCCAGTATTGCGGGTACATCAGGATCGCGGCCGTCCTGGCAAAATCGGTCGGAAAATGCCTCCGCTGCCAGAACAGCTGCGCACCGATGTTGAGACCTGCCGGCAGGCGCGGCGTGCCCGTCTCGGCAAAGGCCGGGCGGATCGCTTCATAGTCCTGGGCTAAATCGTCGGGCCCTGAGAATTCATAGTCGAGCACCGGCAGCGCCAGGCCGCCTTCGGCGTCGACCAGAACCGCCGTCGCACCATGGGTGGTGATCGATATGGCGTCGATGCGTTGCTCGCGATGGATCGCGGCAAGGCTGTCCAGAATGAAGGTCCACAGGCTTTCGACGTCGTGATGCGGGTAGGGGCCGTCGGTGGAGGCAGCATTGGCAACGCGGCGCAGCGTGACCTCGCGCACGGTCGTGAGATCGACCAGCGCCACCTTGGCGTTGGTCTTGCCTATATCGATGACGGCGACGTGGCGGATCATGCCATATGGAACATGGTTTCCAGCGGCACCGCCACCGGCTCGTTGTCGGCCTTGGTTTCCATGACGTCTGCCATGTGCGCCCACCAGCGCTGCATCACCGGATGACCGGGCAGATCGGCCATGCCGTGATCGTCGCGCCGCCACAGCACGCCGAACAGGATGTTGGTCTCCTCGTCGAGATGGATCGAATAGTCGGACACCCCGGCCTGTTTCAGCAGTGCCACCAGCGACGGCCAGATCTCGTCATGGCGGCGCTTGTACTCGGCCTTCATGCCGGGGTTGAGCTTCATCTTGAAGGCGTATTTCTCCATCAGGCGAAGCGCCCCCCGCGCAGCCGCCGCCAGACGATCGGCAGCGCAATCACGATGATCAGCAGCAGCCCGATGAAGATCGACATGACGATGCCCGGCACGTTGAGCAGGCCGAGGCCGAAGGTCACCAGCCCCATGATGAAGGCGGCAAGCACGACGCCCAAAATGCTGCCGGCGCCGCCGAGGATGCTGACGCCACCGAGCACCACCATGGTGATGGCCTCGAGCTCGTAGCCTTGCGCGATCGAAGGCCGCGTCGAGCCGAGACGCGAGGTGATCAGCACCGCGGCGATGCCCGACATCAGCCCGGTCAGGCAGAACAGGATGAACTTGATGCGATCGACGCGCACGCCGGAGAACTGTGCCGCCACCGGATTGTTGCCGATGGCAAAGACGCGTCGGCCAAAGCTCGTCCGATGCAGCACGAACCAGTAGATGACGGCCGCCACCAGGAACAGCGCCAGCTCGAACGACACTACCCACCAGACATAGCCTTGGCCGAAGAAGGCGAAGCTCGCCGGATAGCCCTTGTAGGCCTGGTCGCCCAGCACGATGAAGGCGATGCCGCGAAACAGGCTCATCGTGCCGATGGTGACGACGATGGAGGGCAAGCCGAGCCGGGTCACCAAGAGCCCGTTGAAGGCGCCGCAGCCGAGCCCGACCGCGATGCCGATCAGGACAAGCACCGGCGTGCCGGCGCCGGCCTGCACCGCCATGCCCATCATCGTTGACGCCAGCGCGATGATGGCGGCCACCGACAGGTCGATTTCGCCGGAAATGATCAGCAGCGCCATGGCGAGCGCGATCAGCGCCTTTTCGGTGAAGTTGAAGGTCAGGTCCGACAGCGACCACGGGTCGAGGAAATAGGGCGAGGCAAAGCTGTTGACGACAAAGATCGCGACCGCGACGACGACCAGCAGCGCCTCCCAGGAGAAGATCGCCGAAGAGAGCGGCTTGTCCAGCCGGTCTGGTATATGGCGCAGGGCAGGGGTGTCGGTCATGCCGCTTCCGCCTTTCTGAGGATGATGCGGCCCTGCCGGCGTTCGCCGCGCGCATTGAGCACGACGGCCAGGATGATGGCGCTGCCCGAGATCGCCATCTGCCAGAAGGGCGAGATGTTGATGACCGGCAGCGCGTTGGAGATGATGCCGAGGAACAGCGCGCCGAGCACCGCGCCGCCGACCGAGCCGATGCCGCCGGCGATCGAGATGCCGCCGATGACGCAGGCCGCGATGATGTTGAGCTCATAGCCGTTCGCGACCTCGACCGAGGCGATGACGTAACGCGAGATCCACAGATAGCCGGCAAGCCCACCGATCATGCCGGAGATGCAGAAGACGATGAATTTTGTCCGGCCGACATCGATTCCGGCATAGACCGACGCGGTCGGATTGACGCCGATGGCATAGACCGAGCGGCCGAGCGCGGTGCGCGTCATCACCAGGAAGAACAGCGCGATCACCAGAAGCGCGATCCATGACAGCACTGGAATGCCGAGAAAGGCCGCGCGCTGAAAATTGATGAAATCGGCGCTCATCTGGTCGGCATTGACCCAGGCGCCGCCGGATATGACGAAGGTCGCGCCGCGATAGATGGTGAGCGTGCCCAGCGTCACCACGATCGAAGGGATGTTCAGCCGCCACACCAGCAGGCCATTGATGGCGCCGAGCACCAGCCCGACGAGTAGGGCGATGACGATCAAGAGTGGGATCGGGATCGCCGGATGCGCGGCGTTGAGCATCGCCACCACCATGCCGGTGAAGCAGAGATTGGCAGCCATCGACAGGTCGATCGAGCGGGTCAGGATGACCACCATCTGCCCCAGCGCCAGGATCATCAGGATCGAAGTGTCGTTGAACACCTGGCGCAGATTGCCCGGGTTGGCAAAGCCCGGGAAGCGCGTCGAGATCAGCCCGATCAGCATGGCGATGGCCGCCAGCAGCCAGATCTCGCGATACTTCAGAAAATTCTTCATGCCGCGATCCCCGCTGCTGTCCTCACCAGCGTCTCGGCGTCGAGCTCCTTATTGTCATGCACCGCCGCGATCCGGCCTTCGCGCATGACCACGACGCGGTCGGACATGCCGAGGATCTCGGGCAGCTCGGACGACACCATGATCACCGACAGGCCCTGCGCCACCAGCTCGGCCATGAAGCCGTGCACGGCGGCCTTGGAACCGATGTCGATGCCCTTGGTGGGCTCGTCGAGGATGATCACCTTGGGCGCGGTCGCCAGCCATTTGGCGATGACGATCTTCTGCTGGTTGCCGCCGGAAAGCGTGCCGACATCCTGGCTGAGCGAGGAGGCACGCAAGTCCAGCCGCTCGGTATAGGAGCGGGCCAGCGCGAACTCCTCCGCCAGCCGAAGCATGCCGGATTTGGACGTGCGCTTGAGCGAGGGCAGCGAGACGTTCTGGAAGATCGGCAGGCCAATCACCACGCCCTGCTTGCCGCGCTCTTCCGGCACATAGACGATGCCGGCGTCGATCGAGTCAGCCGCCGATTTCGGCGCGATTGTCTTTCCCTCGAGCGTGATCGTGCCGCTGCTGGTGCGGGTGATGCCCGATATCGCCTGCATCACCTCGCTGCGCCCGGCGCCGACAAGGCCGTAGAAGCCTAATATCTCGCCCTTGTGCAATTCGAAGCCGATGTCGTCGAACTCGGTCGGATGCGACAGTCCGGCGACCGACAGCACCGGCGCGCCAATGTTGGCCTTGCGCTGCGGAAAGATGTGGTCGACGTTGCGGCCGACCATCATGCGCACGATCTGGCCCTGGTCGGCGTCCTTGAGCAGGCCTGCGCCGACCATCTCGCCGTCGCGGAAGACGGTGTATCGGTCAGCGATGCGGTAGATCTCGTCGAACTTGTGGCTGATGAACAGGACCGCCTTGTCTTCGCTCTTGAGGAATTCGATGAGCAAAAACAGCTCCTCGATCTCCTTCATCGATAGTGCCGCCGTCGGCTCGTCCATGATGACGATCCGCGCATCGATCGACATGGCGCGCGCGACCGCCACCAGATGCTTGTTGGCGATGCCGAGATCCTTCAGACGCGTGTCGGCGTCGATATGGCCGGCGCCCATCGTGCCCAGCACTTCGCGCGCATTGCTGCGCATCGTGCGCCAGTCGATGGTGCCGAAGCGGGTGCGTGGCGCGTGGCCGAGAAAGATGTTTTCGGCAACCGAAAGGTCGTCGAACAGCACCGTTTCCTGGTGGATGGCGGTGATGCCATGACCGAAGGCGGCGTGCGCACTGTGCAAGGTAACGGCCTGGCCGTCGATACTGATCGTGCCGGCGTCGGGCTGATAGATGCCGGTCATGATCTTGACCAGCGTCGACTTGCCGGCACCGTTCTCGCCGATCAGCGCCGTCACCTGTCCGGGATAGAGCGACAGGCTGACATCGTGCAGCGCGCGTACGCCGGGAAAACTCTTGGAGATGCCTGAAAGCGTCAGGCGCGGGGCGGAGGGTTGCGACGGGCCCAAGGGCTCCGGCAGTTCCGTCTCCAATTTGTGTTGGGCTGTCGTGTCCATATCCGTATCAGGCCCTGGTTCAAGGTCCGTTTGAAGATGCGGCGGGGCGTGATCCCCGCCGCATCAGCTTGAAGGCGCCAGGATCAATAGATCTTGGAGAACTTCTCGATGTTGGTCTTGTCGAACTGGAAGGGCGGAGCCATCGCAGCCGAGTTGGTGTCGTCGAGCGTCACCTTGCCGACGCGGCCGATCGACAGCGTCGCACCGGGCTTGGCCTCTTCCTTCTTCACCGCCAGATCATGGGCGAGATAGATGGCCGAGTAGCCGAGGTCGATCGGGTTCCACAGCGCAACCGCCTGGCTGGAACCGTTGTCGATGAACTTCTTGAACTCGGACGGCAGCGCCAGGCCGGTGACATTGACCTTGCCGATCAGGCCTTCGTCGGTCACCACCTGGGCGGCGGCAACGACGCCGACCGTGGTCGGGGCGATGATCGCCTTGAGGTTCGGGTAGGACTTCAGCAGGCCCTTGGCTTCGTCGGTGCTCTTGGCCGAGTCGTCATCGCCATAGACGGTGGCGACGAGGTTGATCTTGGGGAACTTCTCCGGCAGCACCTTCTTGGCCGCTTCGATCCAGGCATTCTGGTTGGTCGCCGTCGACGAGGCCGAGAGAATCGCGACGTCGCCGCCTTCCGGCAGATAGTCGGCGGCGAGCTTGATGATGGTCTCGCCGATCAGGCCGGTGTCGGACGGGTTGAGGTGGAGTTGGCGGCCTTCGGGCGCGACGCCCGAATCCCACGAGATCACGGTGATGCCGCGTTCCATCGCCTTCTTCAGCGCCGGAACCAGCGCGTCGGCGTCATTGGCCGAAATGGCGATGGCGTTGACCTTCTGGGCGATCAGCGAATTGACCACTTCGATCTGCGCTTCGGCGGTTGCCTTGGTCGGGCCGGTGTAGATGACCTCGACATCGCCGAGTTCCTTGGCCGCCTCCTCGGCGCCCTTGTTGGCGGCATCGAAGAAGCCGTTGCCAAGCGACTTCACCACCAGCGCGATCTTGACGTTTTCGGCATAGGCGGCATTCACGAACATGGCGGCGGAAAAGGCCGCCGTAACCAGCAGTTTCTTCAAAAAGCTCATCGAATATCCTCCCTTGAGCGTTGCATTCCATCGCCGCTGCGGGCGTGAGGGTGTCTCAGGCCTGCAGTGAAGATTCTTCCTTTGCCGGTTTGCGGGCGACGATCAGCGTCACCCCGGCGGTCTCCAGCATCTTGGCTTCGCGGTCCTCGATGCCGTCGTCGGTGATCACCGTGGCGATGCGCGTCAGGCCGCACAGGATCAGGCTGGAGCGCATGCGGAACTTCGAGGAGTCGACCAGCACCACCAACTCGTCGGCCTGGTCGATCAGCTTCTGCTCGGCCTGGATCAGCAGCGGGTCGCCTTCCATCAGGCCGAGCGGCCCCAGCCCCTGCGCGCCCATGAACATGCGGCGCGCGTAGAAATTGCGCGTCACGTCATTGTCGAAGGGCGACAGGATGATGTTCTGCTCGCGGTAGATGGTGCCGCCCGAAAGCATCACCGTGTTCTTGGAATGCTTGAGCAGGTGTTCGGCAATTGGGAAGGAATTGGTGAAGATCGGCATGCGGCGGCCGGTCAGGAAATGCACCATCTGGAAGGTGGTGGTGCCGCCATTGATGATGATCGGCTCGCCGTCCTTGCAGAGCTCGACCGCTTCCCTGGCGATCGCCCGCTTCTGCTGGGCATTGAGCGTCTCGTTGACGGAAAAGGGCCGGCCGGCCAGGCCGATGAACTGCGGCGGCGAGATGGCCTCGGCGCCACCGCGCACCCGGCGCAGGCGTTTTTGCACATGCAGGGCCGCGATATCGCGCCGGATCGTCGCCTCGGACGAGTCCGTCAGGTCGACCATTTCCTGCACCGTCACCACAGGTTTTTCCTGGACGGCGGACAGAATGATCCTGTGGCGCTCTTTCTCGTGCATGGTTCCTCCCTGCTTGAGCATCTAGGCACCCAAAACGCGCAGTGTCAATCATTTCCAATCATATATTTTCATTGTGCAGTGCAATATGATCGATATTGATCGTTTGTGATTGACAATCTCGCCGCTTCCGTAGACATTTGGCCAAGATCGACCGCACTGTTCGCGTGTCTCACGGGAGGATATTCAAATGCTCGACAAGCGCTCCGGCTCGCGCCTTGCCAATCTGTGGGATGACGCCAAGGCAGCGTCGATGAGCGAACCGGAACGCCTCGTCTACCGCTCGAACACGCTCGGTTCCGACAAGCGCGTCACCAATTATGGCGGCGGCAACACCTCGTCAAAGATCTGGCAGAAGGACCCGCTGACCGGCGAAAGCGTCGAAGTCTTGTGGGTCAAGGGTTCGGGCGGTGACAGCGCCTCCATCAAGCTCGACGGTTTCGCCACCCTCTACATGGACAAATTGCGCGCGCTGAAGGGCCTCTATCGCGGCCTCGCGCATGAGGACGAGATGGTGGGCTTCTTGCCGCACTGCACCTTCAACCTCAATCCGCGCGCCGCCTCGATCGACACGCCGCTGCATGCTTTCGTGCCGAGGCCCTTTGTCGACCATATGCACCCCGACGCCATCATCGCCATTGCCGCGGCCAAGGATTCCAAGGCGCTGACCAAAGAGATCTTCGGCGACGCCATCGGCTGGCTGCCCTGGAAGCGGCCGGGTTTCGAACTGGGTCTGTGGCTGGAGAAATTCTGCCTTGAACATCCCGCCGCCAAGGGCGTCATCCTCGAGAGCCATGGCCTGTTCACCTGGGGCGACACGCCGAAGGAATGCTACGAGACGACGATCGCGGTGATCAACCAGGCGATGGAGTGGTTCGAGCGCCGGTCGGAAGGCGTGGCGATCTTCGGCGGTGAAATCGTCAAATCGCTCGATGCGCAGGCGCGCCGCGCTGTGGCCGCAAAACTGATGCCGCGGATCCGCGGCCTGATCTCGGAGAAGAGCCACAAGCTCGGCCATTTCGACGATTCCGCCGCCGTGCTCGAATTCGTCAATTCCAGGGATCTGCGGCCGCTGGCAGCCCTCGGCACATCCTGCCCCGATCATTTCCTGCGCACCAAGATCCGGCCGCTGGTCATCGAGTTCGATCCGGCAAAACCCGATGTCGATGCCGTCATCGCGCGCCTCGCCGACGACATTGCTGCCTATCGTGTTGGCTACCAGGCCTATTACGACAGCTGCAAGCATGCCGACTCGCCCGCCATCCGCGATCCCAATGCCGTCGTCTATCTGATGCCGGGCGTCGGCATGTTCACATTCGCCGGCGACAAGGCGACCGCCCGCATTTCCGGCGAATTCTACGTCAACGCCATCAACGTCATGCGCGGCGCCTCGACCGTCTCGTCCTATGTGGGCCTGCCCGCACAGGAAGCTTTCGACATCGAATACTGGCTGCTCGAGGATCTGAAGCTGCAGCGCATGCCGAAGCCGAAGGCGCTGGCCGGCCAGATCGCTCTGGTCACCGGCGGCGCCGGCGGCATCGGCCGCGCCACCGCCAACCGCCTGCTGCGCGAAGGTGCCTGCGTGGTGCTGGCCGATATCGACGAGACGGCACTCGCTAGCGCCAACGACGAGTTGGCCAAGGCCTACGGCAAGGATTTCGTGCGCCCGGTGCTGATCAACGTCACATCGGAGGATCAGGTCGTTTCCGGTTTTGCCGAGACTTCGGTCGAATTCGGCGGCATCGACATTCTGGTGTCCAATGCCGGCCTGGCGTCCTCGGCGCCGATCGAGGACACGACGCTGGCGCTGTGGAACAAGAACATGGACATCCTGTCCACAGGCTATTTCCTCGTCTCGCGCGAAGCCTTCCGGCTGTTCCGCACCCAGAAGATTGGCGGCAACGTCATCTTCGTCGCTTCCAAGAACGGCCTTGCCGCATCGCCCAACGCCGCCGCCTATTGCACCGCCAAGGCGGCCGAGATCCATCTGGCGCGCTGCCTGGCGCTGGAGGGCGCTGAGGCGCAGATCAGGGTCAATGTCGTCAATCCGGACGCGGTCTTGCGGGGCTCGAAGATCTGGACCGGCGAGTGGAAGGAACAGCGCGCCGCCGCCTACAAGATGTCGACCGACGATCTGGAAGAGCACTACCGCTCGCGCTCGATGCTGAAGCGCTCGGTGTTTCCAGAGGACATCGCCGAAGCAATCTATTTCTTCGCTTCCGACATGTCGGCAAAATCGACCGGCAACATCATCAACGTCGACGCGGGCAACGCCCAGAGCTTTACGCGCTAGTCGATCGCGAGGCGCCGACGCCGCAGCGCTTCCCTTCTCCCCGTCTCTATACGGGGAGAAGGTGCCGGCAGGCGGATGAGGGGCGCCGGCCGAACACATATGGGAGGAACCACCGTGTCCGAAACCATCATCTCCGCCAAAATCGTCGACAAGGACAATGCCGCGCGTAAGGCCAACCTTGAGCGCGACTATCAATCACTCGGCGAGCGCCTCGACCGGCGCGGCATCGCTATCGACGCCATCCGCGACAAGGTGGAAAAATTCGCGGTGGCGATCCCGTCCTGGGGCGTCGGCACCGGCGGCACCCGCTTTGCCCGCTTTCCCGGCGCCGGCGAGCCGCGCGACATCTTCGACAAGATCGAGGACTGCGCCGTCATTCGCCAGCTGACGCAGGCAACGCCGACCGTCTCGCTGCACATCCCTTGGGACAAGGCCGATCCGAACCGGCTGAAGCAGGCCGCCTCCCGCTTCGGCCTCGGCTTCGACGCCATGAATTCCAACACCTTCTCGGACACGAAGGACCAGAAGCTGTCCTACAAATTCGGCTCGCTGTCGCACGCCGACGCCGGCACGCGCCGCCAGGCGGTCGAGCACAATCTCGAATGCATCGAGATCGGCAGGACGCTTGGCTCGAAGGCGCTGACGGTGTGGATCGGCGACGGCTCGAACTTCCCCGGCCAGGTCAATTTCGCCAGGGCGTTCGAGCGCTATCTCGAAGCCATGAAGGACATCTATGCCGGCCTGCCGGACGACTGGAAACTGTTCACCGAGCACAAGATGTACGAGCCGGCCTTCTACTCGACGGTCGTGCAGGACTGGGGCACCAACTACATGATCGCCAAGGAGCTAGGCGACAAGGCGTTCTGCCTGGTCGACCTCGGCCATCATGCGCCCAACGTCAACATCGAGATGATTGTGTCGCGGCTGATCCAGTTCAAGAAACTCGGCGGCTTCCACTTCAACGATTCCAAATATGGCGATGACGACCTCGACGCCGGTTCGATCGATCCCTACCGGTTGTTCCTGGTCTTCAACGAACTGGTCGATGCCGAGCTTTCCGGCGCCGAGGGGTTCGACCCCGCGCACATGCTCGACCAGAGCCACAACGTCACCGACCCGATCGAAAGCCTGATGCTGTCGGCGGTCGAAGTGCAACGCGCCTATGCCCAGGCGCTGCTGGTCGACCGCAAGGCGCTCGAAAGTTATCAGGACACCAATGACGCGCTGATGGCGACGCACACGCTAAAAGTGGCCTACCGCACCGACGTCGAGCCGATCCTGGCCATGGCGCGGCTGAAAACCGGCGGCGCCATCGATCCGGTCGCTGCTTATCGGGCGGCTGGCTATCGGGCGAAGGTCGCGGCGGAACGCCCGGCGGTCACAGGCGGGAGCGGCGGCATCGTCTGAGCCGAACCCTCAGCCGATATTGCCTCACCGGTTTGCTTTGTGAGATGGCCATTTTGTGAATGGACTCGATCCGTCTGAGAGGCTCTTCTAGGCGTCCCCCGCCCCGGAGAACCCCATGCCTCTCACCCGTCGGACACTGATCGCCGCCAGTCTTTCCATCACCTTCGTACTGGCGCCGTTGACGAGCGTCTTCGCCGCTTCGCCCCAGCCGGCGAAGGGCGAACACGGCATGGTGGTGACCGCCCAGCACCTGGCCTCGGAAGTCGGCGTCGAGGTGCTGAAGAAAGGTGGCAACGCCGTCGATGCCGCGGTCGCGGTCGGCTATGCGCTGGCCGTGGTGTACCCGAACGCCGGCAATATCGGCGGCGGCGGCTTCATGACCATCCGCTTCAAGGACGGCCGCTCGACCTTCTTCGATTTCCGCGAGCGTGCGCCGCTGGCCGCGACCAAGACCATGTATCTCGACAAGGACGGCAAGCCGGTGAAGGGCGCCAGCCTCGACGGCTACCTTGCGGTCGGCGTCCCGGGTTCTGTCGCTGGCCTTGAGATGGCGCGCGAAAAATACGGAACGCTGTCGCGGCAGGACCTGATGGCGCCAGCGATTGCCTACGCCAAGGACGGGTTCGTCCTCGATCAGGGCGATGCCGGCTTTTTTGCCCGCTACGCAGACCGGCTGGCGAAGGATCCGGCTGCGGCCGCCATCTTCCTGAAACCGGACGGCAAGCCCTATGGCATTGGTGAGCGGCTAGTGCAGCCGGACCTCGCCGCCTCGCTGTCTGCGATCTCCGAGAAGGGGCCTGACGCCTTCTATAAGGGCGCCATCGCCGACGCCATCGTCAAGGCAAGCAGCGCCAAGGGCGGCATTCTGGCCAAGCCGGATTTCGAGCAATACGCGGTGCGCGAGCTGAAGCCGGTGACCTGCAACTATCGCGGCTACGAGATCATTTCCTCGCCGCCGCCGAGTTCGGGCGGCATCATCATCTGCGAGATCCTCAACGTGCTGGAAGGCTACCCGCTGTCCTATCTCGGCGCCGGTTCGGCCGAGACGGTCCATGCCATGGTCGAGGCCATGCGTTACGCCTATGTCGACCGCAACTCGGCGCTTGGCGACCCGGATTTCGTCGACAATCCGGTCTCGAAGCTGCTCGACAAGGGCTACGCCAGGGACATCCGCGACAAGATCGATCCGTTCCGGGCCGGCGTCTCGCAGGATCTGATGCCGAAGGGTTTTGGCGAGAGCAAGGAAACCACGCACTATTCGATCATCGACAATGACGGCAATGCGGTGGCAGTGACCTATACGCTCAACGGCTCGTTCGGCGCCGGCGTCGTCGCCGACGGCACCGGCATCCTGCTCAACAACGAGATGGACGATTTCACCCAGAAGCCGGGCGTGCCTAATCTCTATGGGCTCGTCCAGGGCGAGGCCAACGCCATCCAGCCGAGGAAGACGCCGCTATCCTCGATGAGCCCGACCGTGGTGGCCAAGGACGGCAAGCCGTTCATGGTCATCGGCAGCCCCGGCGGCTCGCGCATCATCACCATCACTCTGGAAGCGATCGTCAATGTCGTCGACCACGGCATGAACATCCAGGAGGCCATCGACGCGCCGCGCATCCACCATCAGTGGCTACCCGACACGGTCTATGTCGAACCGTTCGGACTGTCGCCCGACACCGAGAAACTGCTTGCCGGCATGGGCTATCATCTCGATCTCGGCGATACGACCTGGGGCCAGGCTGCCGGCATACTGGTCGGCGGCAAGAGCCTGGCGGAGATCGAGAAAGGCGGCGGCGCCCGCTATAATGGCGCCATCGACAGCCGCGCCTCATCCGGCGAGGCGCTTGGGTATTAGACTCGTCCAGGTGCGCTGAGATTCAGGTCAGGTGACCAGCGTGATCGTCGACGCAATCAGCAGCACGGCCGCGATGCCGACGAACAGGGCATAAATTCGCGGCCGGTCGAGCAGCAGCGCGTTGCCCGATATCCAGGCCGAGGTGGCGCCGCCAAGCGCGAACAGGAAGCCGTTGCGGTGCCCGAAGGTCATCGAAGCGGCCATCAGCCCACCGATGATCAGGGCGCCGAACACGATGATGACGGCGACGGCATATTTCTCGAAATCGTTGCCGCTGCCCATTGCCGGTCCGATCGTGTTCAGATTCGGCAGGTCGTCCGGATCGAAGGGGTTGGCCGAGCCGTATTCGTCTTGACCGATGGATTCGCGCATCACTCGTTCTCCGCTGAGCGGCAACAAACCATCAACGCTTGCCGAGCGCAACCGACAACGCCACCCGCGGCGATATGTTCGCCGCCCTCTGGTGCCAACGTGCCACGGTTTGCCGGCCAAGCTCAACGGTCAGATCGGCGATATGGTTCCACAGGCTTGATCTACTTGGAGAAATCGCTGCGCACGATGCCGTGCCGCTGCAGCTTGTCGTAGAAGGTCTTGCGCGGAATCCCCAGCGCCTCGATCGTGCGCCTGACGTCGCCGTCATTGCGGCCAAGCGTCTCGCGGATGATGTCGGCCTCGTAGCGCTCCAGCCGCTCCGGCAACGGCATGGCGTCGTCCAGCTCCACCGGCGCGGCGGCCCGTGCTTCGCCTCCTTCTTCCAACCCGAGCACGAAGCGCTCAGCAAAATGCGCCAGTTCCCGTACATTGCCCGGCCAGTCATGCTCCCTGAGATGGCGCTGGACGGCGGCCGGCACGGCCGGCACCGAACGCCGGAAACGGGTGGCGGCGCGCTCGGCGAAATAACCGAACAGGAGAAGAATATCGTCGCGGCGCTCGCGCAGCGGCGGGATCGAGATCGTCACCACGTTGAGCCGGTAATAGAGGTCCTCGCGAAAGGCGCCGCGCTGGCTGGGATCGCCGAGATCGACCTTGGCGGCCGCGACGACGCGCAGGTCGACCGGCCGCACCTCGTTGGTGCCGAGCGGCGTCACCTCGCGCATTTCCAGCACCCTCAGCATCTGCACCTGCGTCGACGGCGGCATGCTTTCGATCTCGTCGAGGAACAGCGTGCCGCCGCTGGCATGCTCGATGCGGCCGATCCGCTTCTTCTGCGCGCCGGTGAAGGCGCCGGCCTCGTGGCCGAACAATTCGCTCTCGATCACGGTTTCCGGCAGTGTGCCGCAATTCAGCGCCACGAAATTGCCCTTGGCGCGGCGGCTCCAGCTGTGCAAGAGGCTCGCGACCACCTCCTTGCCGGAACCGGTTTCGCCGGTGACCAGCACGTCGACATCGGTGTCGGCGATTTGCCTGAGCGTGCGGCGCAGCCTTTCCATCGCCGGCGTTTGGCCGATCAGCGGCAGGCTGTCCTGCGCCTGCTCGGCCGCCTCGCGCAAGGCCCGGTTCTCCATCACCAGGCGGCGCTTTTCCGCCGCGCGCCACACACTTTGCGCCAGCTTGTCGGCGGCAAAAGGCTTGGTGATGAAGTCGTAGACGCCGTCTCTGATCGCCTTCACGGCCATGGCGATGTCGCCGTGCCCGGTGATCAGGATCACCGGAATGTCCGGGTCCAGTTCCAGGATGCGGTCGAAAAGCTGCAGGCCGTCGATCTCCGGCATGCGGATGTCGGACACCACGACGCCGCCAAAGCCGGCATCGAGCCCGGCCAGCGCCTTGGCCGCCGAGGAAAAGGCCGACACCGAAAACCCGGCCAGCTCCAGCGTCTGCCTTGTGGCCTTCAGCAGATCGATGTCGTCGTCGATCAGGATGACCGGTACGGGATCGTTGCTCGTCATGCTGCTTTCGCAAGATGGATGGTGAAACGGGTGCCGCGGTCGTCGCTTGCAACCTCGATGCGTCCGCCATAGTCGGCGACGATGTCCTTCGAAATGACGAGCCCGAGCCCGAGGCCTTTTTCCTTCGACGTGTTGAACGGCGTGAACAGCGACTTGAGGATTTCGGGCGGAATGCCCGGCCCGTTGTCCGACACATTGACGGTCACGCCGTCAGCCGTCTCCTCGGCCGACACCTCGACCCTGGCGTTCTCGCGGCCGTCAAGCGCTTCCAGCGCATTCTGGAACAGGTTGATCAGCACCTGTTCGAGCCGGATCCGGTTGCCCCTCACCTTGAGGCCCGGTGGTGGCGGCGTGATATCAAGCGCGTCGAGCCGGCCGGCAAAGCGGCTTCGAAGCAGCACCACCGCGCCCTCGATGACACCCTTGAGTTCGACCGGCTCGGCCGCGGTTCGGCCCTTGCGGGCAAAGGCTTTCAATTCCTCGGTGATGGTGCCGATGCGTTCCGTAAGTGCGGCGATGGCGCCGAGATTCTCTTCGGCCGGTACGGTCTGCTTCCTGTCGAGGAAGACGCGGGCATTGTCGGCATAGGCGCGGATCGTGGCGACCGGCTGGTTGATCTCGTGCGCGACGCCGGCGGCGACCTGGCCGAGGATGGCCAACCGGTTCGCCTGCACCAGCTCCTGCTGCACCACCTGCAGCTTGGCTTCCGTACTGCGATGGCCGGTGATCTCGGCCTGCAGCCGGTCGCGGGCGCGGCTCAGATCCTCGGTGCGCTCGACGACGCGGCGTTCGAGTTCGGTGCGCGCCGCTTGTTCGGCGGCGATGCGCATCTGCGCCGACTGCCGGCGCCACAAAAGATAGGCGGCAAGGCCAATGAGTGGACCGATGACGCCAAGCGCCAGAAGCCGCATTTCACGCTGAGCTGCAGCAATCGGCGCCTCCGCCGGAACGAGATAGTCTAGTCGCCATGGCGTCGAGGCGATCGGCGTCGAGAGCCTGAGATATTCGGCTTCGCTGCCGCCTGGCGTGATCGCATGGACGAGCGCGACGTCGGCGCTTAAGGCTTGCGGCCGATTGATCGGCAGCGGCACCAGCGGCGCGTCGCCGAACTGCTGGCTGTTGCGGATTTCGCCAAGCACGGGTTGGCCAAGCGGTGCCGTCGTCATGAAGCGCCAGGAAGGTACGCTGGTGATCAGCACGACGCCATGATCATCGCTGACATAGGCCGGGCGGTTCGCCTCGTGCCAGTCGACCTCGAGCTGGTCGAACTCCATCTTGACGACAACGACGCCGAGGGGTGCCGAGGCGCCGCCGACGCGGCGTGAAATGTAAAGGCCCGGACGCTTGCTGACATTGCCGAGCGCGAAATATTCCGCGGTGCCGGTCTGCATCGCGCCAGAAAAATAGGCGCGAAAACCATAGTCGTTGCCAACGAAGCTTGTCGGCTCACGCCAGTTGCTGGAGGCGATGGCCAGGCCGTCTATGCCGGTGACGTAGAGCACCGAGGCCTTGGTGCCGGAGACCAGCCCTTCGAGCTTGCGGTTCAAAACGTCGATTGCCACCGGGTTGCGCTCAGTCAGCGCGTCACGCACCTGCTGGTCCTCCGACAGAAGCAGAGGCAGCGCGCGCGGGTTCTCCAGCACCGCGCGCAGCAGCGCGACCTTCAGATTGGCGTCGGTGCGCCCTTGCGCCGCCAGTGCCCGGATTTCGGTGCTGCGGCCATAGAGGCCGGCGCCGTAAAGCGCCGCCGCGGTGATTGCGAGCGCCGCAGCTGCGAACAACAGCCAGGCCCGGCGCGCCCGCTTGCCGAGTTGCTCGGGCGTCGAAGACAGGACTTGAGCTGGGGCAGCGGCGGGGCGTTGCAGCATGGCCTATCTGTGCATGATTTCGCACAAAGCACAATTCGACTTATGCGGATGGCCGCACGTCGCGATATGGCAATGCATCGATCGAGCAGAAAATGTTCAATAAAATCAATCGGAAGAGCTCACAAGCAGAAACTGGCACGCCTGTTGCAGTCTCATTCGCAGCAGCCGCGAGGCTGTTGGAGGTCAACGCCCCGGGAGGTCGAGGGTTCGATCGGGGCACAATGGAGGACGTCATGCAGACAGCATTCGCTGCCGCCGAACCGCGCGGCAAAGTTCCCTTTTACCGGCATCTTTACGTGCAGGTGCTTACCGCCATCGCCGCCGGCATCCTGCTCGGCCATTTCTATCCCGAATTAGGCGCGTCGTTGAAGCCGCTCGGCGACGCCTTCATCAAGCTGGTCAAGATGGTGATCGCGCCGGTCATCTTCCTGACGGTCGCAACCGGCATCGCCGGCGTTTCCGACCTGCAGAAGGTCGGCCGAGTCGCCGGCAAGGCGATGATTTATTTCCTGTTCTTCTCGACGCTGGCGCTCGTCGTCGGCCTCGTCGTCTCCAATGTCGTCCAGCCCGGTGCCGGCATGCACATCAATCCGGCGACACTCGATGCCACCAAGGTGACGACCTTCACCGAGAAGGCGCATGACACGACCATCGTCGGCTTCCTGATGAACATCATCCCCGACACCATCACCGGCGCCTTCGCCCAGGGCGATATCCTGCAGGTGCTGTTCTTCTCGGTGCTGTTTGGCGTTTCTCTCGCCTTGGTCGGCGATCGCGGCCGCCCGGTGGTCGATTTCCTGCAGGCGCTGACCACGCCGATCTTCCGCCTGGTCGCCATCCTGATGAAGGCCGCACCCATCGGCGCCTTCGGCGCCATGGCCTTCACCGTCGGCAAATACGGCATCGCCTCGATCGCCAATCTCGCCATGCTGATCGGTACCTTCTACCTGACTGCTTTCCTCTTCGTGATTGTGGTGCTCGGCGCCGTTGCCCGCTACAACGGCTTCTCGATCCTGGCGCTGATCCGCTACATCAAGGAAGAGCTGCTGCTGGTGCTCGGCACTTCGTCCTCGGAAGCGGCACTTCCCGGTCTGATGGCCAAGATGGAGCGCGCCGGCTGCAACCGCTCGGTGGTCGGCCTGGTCGTCCCGACCGGCTATTCCTTCAACCTCGACGGCACCAATATCTATATGACGCTGGCCGCCCTGTTCATCGCCCAGGCGACCGACACGCCGCTCACCTTCGGCGACCAGATACTGCTGCTGTTGGTTGCGATGCTGAGCTCCAAGGGTGCCGCCGGCATCACCGGCGCCGGCTTCATCACGCTGGCGGCCACGCTTTCGGTCGTGCCGTCGGTGCCCGTCGCCGGCATGGCGCTGATCCTCGGCGTCGACCGTTTCATGTCGGAGTGCAGGGCGCTGACCAACTTCGTCGGCAACGCGGTGGCGACGATCGTCGTGGCGCGTTGGGAAGGCGAGCTCGACCAGACCAAGTTCGCTGCCGCGATGGCAGGCGATCTTCCGGAAGAGGCCGATCTCTCGCTGCCGGGCCTGCAGCCCGCCTGATCCTTCAGGCTTTCGCCTGTGCAGGCCGCAGCCGGTCACCGGCTGCGGCCTGTTCTTTTCACCGGCCGGCGCATAGGTTGATCTCAACCCGCCATGGCGAAAGGCCCGTGAATGAGCAGCGCGTTTCCCGAAATCTACCTGGTTCGCCACGGCGAGACGGAATGGAGCGCATCGGGCAAGCACACAGGCCGCACAGACATCCCGCTGACGGCTGCCGGCGAGGCTGCTGCACGTGGCGTGGCGGAGCGCCTCAAGGGCGCGTCGTTCCAGGCAGTCTGGTCGAGCCCGTCGCAGCGGGCCTACAACACCTGCACGCTCGCCGGCTTCGGCGCGGCCGGCGTCAAGAAAGACGATCTGCAGGAATGGGATTACGGCGCCTATGAAGGGCTGACCACCAAACAGATCCTTGCCGCGCGCCCCGGTTGGAATGTGTTTCGCGACGGCTGTCCGGGCGGTGAGATGGCAGCGGATGTCGGCGCCAGGGCCGACCGGATCGTCAGCGGCCTGCGAGCGACCGGCGGCAACGTGCTGGTATTTTCGAGCGCGCATTTCCTGCGGGTGCTTGCGGCGCGCTGGCTCGGCCTGCCGCCGCAGGACGGCGCCTTGCTGGTGCTGGACACCGCAAGCCTCAGCACGCTCGGTTACGAGCACGACCTTACCGAACCGGTTATCCGCAGGTGGAACCAGAAGTAGCAGGCTGTCGGCAGCCGCGTACCCGTAGCTCAGTTCGCTAGCATCGCCCGTTCCTCGGGAGTGATGTGCCGCGCCTTGCCTTTGGCGAGATCGCCAAGCTGCAAGGACCCGATCGCCACCCTTACCAGCCGCAACACCTCGACATCGAAGGCGCCGAGCAGCCTGCGAATCTGGCGATTGCGACCCTCGTCGAGCACGATTTCCAGCCATGCCGTGCGGCCGCCGCTGCGCAGCATCTCGATCGATCGGGCCGTCAGCAGCTCGCCGTCGACGACCGCGCCTTCGCGAAACCGCGCCAGCATCGCCTCGTCTGGCTGGGTGCCGATCTGCACGTGATAGGTCTTGGCGACATGCGAGGCGGGATCGAGCAGACCATTTCCCCAATGCGTGTCGTTGGTCATCAACAGAAGGCCTTCGCTCGCCTTGTCGAGGCGGCCGACCGGCGACACGAAGGGCAGGTCGAGCCCAATCAGGCAGTCATAGACCGTATCTCGATCCTGCGGGTCGTCCCGGGTGGTGACCAGGCCGCGCGGCTTGTTGACCATCAGATAGACCTTGCGCTCGGCAACGACGCGCTCACCGTCGACGGTGATGCGGTCGCGGCCGGGATCGACGCGCAGCGATCCGTTGCGTACCACCTTGCCGCCGACCCGCACCCGCCCCTCGGCGACCAGCGCCTCGGCCTGCTTGCGCGAGCACAGCCCAAGCTTCGACAGCGCGCGGCAAAGGCTGACCCCGGCGGGAGGTGGTCGGCGGGCGATGTTGGGCGGCCGTGTCATGCGTTAGTGGGTCTTCTTCCCGGTGGTCAGCGACAGATGCCATGCGCGGCGATCGTTGCGCAACCCGCCCGGGGCATACCGCGAGAGCGCCGCGCGATTCCACGTTTCGAACATTGTTGGCCGGTCTGGTCACTCTTGAATGTTGACTATGAAAGTCATGTTTTATAGTCAGCTTGGTACCGGCGGCTGCAGCCGGGTTTGTAAGATCGCGGCGCAGAGGGAGACCAGGATATTGCCGGAGAATGACAGGCGGGCGGCCAGACGCGGCGGCATGACCCGGCGAGGCGCGCTTGGGCTTTTCCTGCTGCCCTTCGCGGGCTCGCTTTCCGCCGCGCCGCGCCCCCTGCGCATCGTCTGCCTCGACGCCGGGCTTACCGAGACCTTGTTGATGCTCGGCGTCCGGCCGGTCGCCATTGCCGACCGCGAAGTCTGGGAGAAATGGGTTGTCGAGCCACCGCTGCCGCCGGAGATCGCCGATGTCGGCACGCTGCTTGAGCCCAACCTCGAATTCCTGCAGCAATTGCGTCCGGATGTCATCCTGGCCATCCCCTATCTGGACGGCATCAAGCCGCTGCTCGAGCGTGTCGCGCCGGTGACGACCATCGGCATCTACACCGAGGAGGGCCGGCCCTATCAGCTTGCCGTCGAGGCGACCCGGCAACTGGCGCGGCTTGTCGGCAAGCAGGAAGAAGGCGAGGCGCTGATTGCCGCGACTGAGGCCGGGTTCTCGGAAATCCGGCAGCAGCTGGCGCCATTGTCGGCGCGGCCGCTCTACATCGTCAACTTTATGGATCCGCGCAATGTGCGTGTCTATGGCCGGCAGAGCCTGTTCCAGGATGTGTTCGACCGCATCGGCATCCGCAACGCCTGGACGGGCGACACCAACTATTGGGGCTTTGCCACGATGGGCCTGGACGGCCTCGCCACCGCAAGTGACGCGCGGTTGGCCTACATGGAGCCCCTGCCCGACGGCGCCGGCGGTACGCTGACCGAAAGCCCGGTCTGGAACGCCATGCCCTTCGTGCGCAACCGCTCGATCATGCGCCTGCCGGCCGTGCTGATGTTCGGCGCGCTGCCGTCCGCAGCCCGCTTCGCGCACGAGCTGGCCAAGGCGATGACCGGAGATGCCGCGCATGGCTGACGACACTGTCGCCCAGGGTGGCAGGCGCGCCAGTGGGACATGGCCGCGCCGCCTATCCGCCGGCCAGCCGCTCGGCGCCATCCTGCTCTGCATAGTGCTCTCGGCCGCCGCGACCGCTGCCACGCTCTCCAATCTTGCCGTGCAATTGCCGCCGGCGCTCTGGCTCGACGCGCTCGGCACGCCTGATGTCGCGGATATGCGGCTGGTGCTCGTCCACTATGCCTTCCTGCCGCGGCTGGCCATCAGCCTGCTCTGTGGCGCAGCACTTGGGCTCGCCGGAACCGTTCTGCAGCAGGTGCTGCGCAACCCTTTGGCCTCGCCGGAAACGGTCGGCGTCTCGGCCGGCGCCCATCTGGCGCTGGCGCTCGCGACGCTTGCCGCGCCGTCCTTGCTCGCCTTCGGCCGCGAATGGGTGGCGCTGGCCGGCGCTTTCGTCGCGATTGCCGCGGTTGTCGCTCTGTCCTGGCACAAGCGCCTGTCGCCGCTCTCCGTCGTGCTCGCTGGCCTGGCCGTCAGCCTTTATGCCGGCGCCATCGGCGCTGCCCTCATCGTGTTGCGGCATGAATGGCTGGCCAGCCTGTTCATCTGGGGTGCCGGCTCGCTCGGCCAGCAGGACTGGACGACGATGCTCTGGCTGCTGCCGCGCCTCGCTGCCGCCGCCGTCGCCATCGGCCTGATGGTCCGTCCGCTGACCTTGCTCGGCCTTGAAGACGAACGCGCCCGCAGCCTTGGCCTGCCGCTCGGCGTCTACCGTGTCGCCGGGCTCGGCGCGGCGGTGGCGCTCATTGCTTTCGTCGTTGCCGCCGTCGGCGTCATCGGCTTCGTCGGCCTGGCCGCCGCCACGCTCGCCCGCATCGGCGGCGCCCGTCGCCTCGGCCAGCGGCTGCTCATGGCACCGCTCGTCGGCGCGGTTCTGCTCTGGGCTGCCGACCAGGCGGTGCAATTGGCGACCGGGCCGCAGGGCGACCTGTTGCCGACCGGCGCCATCACGGCACTTCTCGGCGCGCCCCTTCTGCTGTGGTTGCTGCCACGCCTTGCACTGGCCTCGGAAGCCCCGGCGCTGACCGCAGAGCATCTGCCTCGAAGCCACCGGCCCGGCCTGGTGCTGGCGGCGCTCGGCCTGTCCTTGGTTGTGCTGGTCGGGCTTGCCTTGCTGCTGGGGCCGGGGCCGCATGGCTGGAGTTTTGCTGTCGGCGATCAGCTTCAGTCCTTGCCGTCATGGCGCTGGCCGCGCGTCACGGCGGCGCTTTCCGCCGGCGCCATGCTGGCGCTGGCGGGGCTGATGATGCAGCGGCTGACCGGCAATCCGATGGCCAGCCCCGAAGTGCTCGGCATCAGCGCCGGCGCCGCGCTCGGCATGGTGCTGGCGCTGTTTTTAGTCTCCGATCCCGGCCGCCCTGTCCAGACCGCCGCCGCCACCGCCGGCGCCTTCGCCGCCCTGCTGGTCACGCTGACGCTCGGCCGCCGCGCCGCCTATGCGCCCGAGCGGCTGCTCTTGGCCGGCGTCGCGCTGACGGCGCTGTTCGACGCGCTGATCCTGGTGCTGACCGCCACCGGCGATCCGCGCGCCATGCTGCTGCTCAACTGGCTGACCGGCTCGACCTATGGTGTCGATGTGGGTTCGGCGCTGCTGACTTCGGCCATCGCGCTTTGCCTGTTCCTGCTCGCGCCTGCCTTCATCCGCTGGCTGGACATGCTGCCGCTCGGCGCGCCTGCCGTACAAAGCCTTGGCATCGACCTGCGCAAGACGCGGCTGCTGGTGCTGCTGATGGTCGCCGCACTCACCGCCGCCTCGACCCTGATCGTCGGTCCGCTGACCTTCATCGGCCTGATGGCGCCGCATCTCGCCCGCCGCCTAGGGCTGGCGCGCGCGCTGCCGCAGGCCCTGGGCGCGGTGCTGGCAGGCGCGCTGATCATGGTTGCCGCCGACTGGATCGGCCGCACCGCCATCTTCCCGCGCCAGATCCCGGCCGGCCTCGTCGCCACGCTGATCGGCGGCCCGGTGCTGATGTGGCTGCTGCGCCGCCGCTGACTCTTTGTTCCTCGGGAGATCTCCATGTTCCAGTCGATCGCGACGCCAGCCTTGATCGCCGACACCACGGTCCACGATTTCGTTCCCACCACGGGCGGCGAGCCCTGGCGGATCTTCCTGCATGTGCCGCCCGGTGAAGCCCCCGAGGCCGGCTGGCCGGTTCTCTACATGACCGACGGCAACGCCGTCATCGGCACCGCCGTCGATGCCATGCGCGCGCAATCGGGCTACCCCTCGGGCACCAACGTCGAAGACGGGGTCATAGCCGCCATCGGCTATCCCGTCGCCGGCGCCTATGATCCGCTCAGGCGCTCCTGGGATCTTGGCCCGCCGCCCGGCAAGACCTATCCGCCTTTCCACGAAGGCGGCCCCGAGGTGCGGACCGGCGGCGCCGAAAAATTCCTCGCCTTCATCGAGGACGAGCTGAAGCCGTTCGTGGCGAGCCGCGCCAGGATCGACGCTGGCCGGCAGGCGCTCTACGGACACTCCTTCGGTGGCCTGTTCGCGCTCTATGCGCTGTTCACCCGCCCGCGCGCCTTCAGCACCTGGATTGCGGCGAGCCCGGCCATCTATTGGGAAGACCGCGCCATCGACCGGTTTCTCGAAACATTCGAGACCGCCGTGCCGGACGGCTTGAGCGCGCAGGTGATCCTGTCGGCCGGCGAATACGAGACCGAAAAACTGGCACCGTTTCAGATCGGCGCCGCCGACGAGCAGAAGCGCCTGGAGCAGAAAAAGGTAACCCGCACCGACGAATTCGCCCGGGCAATGGCCGAGCGCCTCGACGCCATCCCGAGCTTGCGCGCCAGCTTCGAATTGCACGCCGGCGAAAACCACATGTCGATCCTGCCGGTCACCGTCAACCGCGCGGTGCAGACGGCGTTTGCGGTGCAACGGGGAGATGGCCGCTAGAGCAATCCAGGAAAGTGCGTAGCGGTTTTCCGAGCGGAATTGCGTAAAAAACAAAGAGCTGGAGCAGTTCAAAGATTCAATCAATCGTTGAACTGCTCCAGCGGCCCGACCAAGGCCCGCAGCGTTGCAACGCGCTGTGATTGCTAGCCGCCGCGAGCCGGTGGCAGTTCGAACAAAGTAGCGCCATTCTCCTGGCCGCGTTCGACATAGCCGATGATCCGGAACCATTTGGCGACGTCGGCTCTCTGCAGCCAGCTGCGCGAGCGAATGGGGAGGTTGCCGGCCAGCGCCTGGATATGGCGAATGTGCCGCTTGCAGAAGCGGATAGTGGCGGCGCTGAAGAAACCCTCCTGCGCGGCAAACAGCGTATCGGCGGCGTCGCTATGCTCGTTCCAGGCGATGATCGCCACCGTCCTTTCGCCCTCGACAAGGGCATGGGCACGGCCTTCCTTCAAATTCATCATCAGATTGTCGTAGGCGGCCTTGCTGTCCTTGCCGGCCGCCACATACTCGTCCGATATCCGCTTGGACAAACCGCGGAAAACACTCTCGAGATCGCCGACCGTAGCTGCGCGTGCTCTCATTTCTCCTCCTGCAGCCCCGGCAGGCAGTTTGCCCTAGGGATCGGGGATCACCAAGCAAATCAAATCCGCCAATCGGCCGATGCGAGCAAAGTGATTTCAGCGGGTGAGGCCGGCGAATACGCGGCCGAAAGGCTGGCGCTGTTTCAGATCGGCGCCGCGGACGAGAAAAGCGCCTGGCTGACCGCATCGACAAATTCTCGCGAGCCATGGCCGAGCGCCTCGACGCCTTCCCGGCCTCAGCGCAGGAAACTGTTGGGGGTCAATGGTAGTCGGTCGCGTAGCTTCTCCATCCGATGGCGCCAGTCCAGGCGCAGGGTGGCTTACCTTGGCCGTGCTGAGGGTGAACGTATCCGCCAACCTGGCGCTTGGGTTCGCGCAGACCTATCCATCGGGTGAGCAAATCCAAGGCCGAACATCTATGTCAGCCTGATCACTCTGCCTGCAGCGTCGAGGTGGCATCTGATTCGCGCCTGCCGGATCTCGGCGCCACCTTGCCTTGCATAATGTATGCGAACTGCAATCGGGGCCGAGACTGCGCCCCGACTCAGACGGCGTAGGGAGCCTGCGCTCATCGCACGTACATTCACGACACCAAACGGAATAGCGGCCAACTCAATCGCCTCACGGCAGGCGCGAACCATTGCACCCGGCGTGCCCGGTATCGCTTCAATTGTCGTCACGGCCGATGAGCGACCGCTCCTGGGCCAGAGGATGCGTGGCAGGACGATGGATTTTGGTGCGCCTGCGGCAGCGGCCGCCGTGGCGGCGGGAGCACCGGGGGTATCGCCTGGAGGGGTGCTTGCTGAGCTACTATCCGACGAGGCGTCTTCCCCACTAACTTGGCCGCTCGTTCCAACGCTCGCGCCGCCGAGTTGGCCGCTGGCTCCAACGCTTGCGCCGACCGAGCCGTTGCCAGTTCCGACCGAAGCTCCGGCGTCTGCTCCTCCTACGCTACCGACGTCCGCGCCAACACCGACTGACGCCCCGTTCTGGCCGACGCCCACACTGGCGCCCACCCCGACATTGCCCGCCCGGGCGCCAACTCCCGCCTCGAGGGCCATGGCAGGCTCGATCGCGATCGCAATCGAGAAAGCGGCCGCGAGATATTTGCTCATCGCAATCCTCCGTTCCCCGGCTGTCATTGGCGCAATCCCTCAGCCGGCGGCCGCGTGGGAAGCAGCGCGTCTGGCAGCACGATCGTCATCAGGCGAGCGGCTCGCGACTTGCGCACTTCCGCGCTGCCGACTTCCTGCTGCCCCGAGTTTGGCGACGATCTGCGCTGAGACGCGCGCGCGCTTGCGCGATCGATGGGGCGTGCCTTTGCTGCGTTTTCGACCTGCGAGGTGCGACGCTCAGCCGAGCGCCTAAGGGCGTCGACCTCCTTGCGTGCCGAAGCGAGGTCGCGGGCCAGGCCAATGGCCTTTTCGCGCTCCTGCTCCCACGCCTCCTTGAACGCCGTCGATATCCGGGTCAATTCCTTCTTTGCCGCGTCGCGTTCCTGCCGAGCGGTTTCAAGATCGCTCGCAAGCGAGCTGGCTCTTTCGCGTTCCCGTGCGAGCGCCTGCCCAGCTTGCCTTGCAGCAGCGTCGGCAAGCTGCCGGCCCTGGATGGCGCCGGCCTGCGTTGTTGCTGCCAGCTTCGCGCTTGCCTCCAGAGCTTCGATGGATTGACGGGCCTCGGCGATATCACGCTCCAGGAGCGCGACCTTCCGGCGCTCCTCTTCAAGCGCCCGCCTCGTCCCGGCCAGAGACACTTCCGCGGTGTTGCGCGCGGCTTCGGCAAGCTGCCGGCCCTGGATAGCGCCGGCCTGCGTCGTCGCTGCCAGCTTCGCGCTTGCCTCCAGCGCTTCGATGGACTGACGGGCCTCGGCGATAACACGCTCCAGGAGCGCGACCTTCCAGCGCGCCTTTTCAAGCGCCCGCCTCGTCCTGGCCAGAGACGCTTCCGCGGTATTGCGCGCCGCTTCGGCAAGCTGCCGGCCCTGGATGGCGCCGGCTTGCGTTGTCGCTGCCAGCTTCGCGCTTGCCTCCAGCGCTTCGATGGACCGACGGGCCTGCGCGATATCTCGCTCCAGGAGCCCGATCTTCCGGCGCTCCTCTTCAAGCGCCTGCCTCGTCCCGGCTAGAGACGCCTCAGCGGTTTTGCGTGCCGCGACGCCCTCGGCAGCAAGTTCCCGGCCGGCCGCCGCCAGTTCACGGGGCAGATCTTCCCCATGCGCGCTGCTGGTCTTGATTGCATCGATATCCTGTTGCGTGAGGAAACTCTGTTCATTTGCTGCGCGTTCGCGTTCAGCCAGGTCGCGCTCCTCCTTTGCCAGGACCTGCGAGGCAAGCGCCTGGGCGCGAGCTGCCTCGAGTTCCATGCGAGCGGCGCTCAGACCACGCCTCAACGCGTCGACCCAGGATCGCTCGAGGGCTCGCTTCTGTTCCGCAGCAGCAGAATCCATCTGGGCGCCATTCGGCTGCGAGACTGTGACGGGAGGTTTCGTTTCTGACGGAACGAGTGCGATTGCTGCAAATCCAAACAGCACCAGGCAAATCGGAATGAAGGGCAGCGGGGCGGCGCCCGACTGCTTGCGCTCGTCATGAAACAACGCAGCTATCGCGTGTGCTCCGTCAGGAGAGTGGCCGAGGGGCGTGGAAGCCCAGTTGGATCTCCGCCCGTGATCCATTGCGGATCCTCCATGGGTCGACCGCACTGGTGAAACGCTTGCCTGTGGCGTCAGGGCAGCTGACGCAAACTCAAGCGCCCCGCGCTACCGCGCCAGGCAACCCTCAGGCATGTCATTCAAGCTATCAAAGGCATGTAGGGGCAGTAAGTACCGAATAAGGGGTAGTGGGATTCCCAAACTGCCCGCACAGCGTCTCCTAAAGTATCAACTATCACGGGCTTCGATGAGTTCCCTGTACGACGTCAAATCCTCAGCTCCGACGATTTTCGAGGACATGCGCTGCGGCGAGCACGTCAAAAGCGTCGCACGGCATCCTCACCAGGCTCCGCGATCCAATACATTCCGGATCCTTGGAGTCGCTGAATGCGTCTTTGACCCGAAGAAGCCGATCACAGACGACGCAGCCAGGTCGCCAGCGCCGCCACCATTCCTCCGCGATGAACTACGAGGGCGCGTTCGATCGCAGCGGATGCCTCTTCCGAGCCGCCACACTGCGGTTTGCAACATGGAAACAGCTATGGGTACGCCGCACCCGATTGCCAAAACCGTTGATTTTCTTGAGGAAAAAAATGGTGCCCAGAGGCGGA
>NZ_JHQS01000127.1 GCF_014843845.1 Mesorhizobium amorphae
AGGGAACTAAAAAACACAAATATTTTCAATGCGTTGGCTAGGGATTCGAAAGACGCTCTCTCCGCCAACCCATCGACGTCGCATTTGCCGACGAGCGTAGCCGTGAGAGGCGAGCCCTTCACCTTCTCCTTCCGGAGAACTGGGGTACCTCAGGGACTCGGATAGCTAGCGCCAAACGAAGGTCCGAACCCAAGTCCCTTCGGCGTGCACCTAATTGCAGCAGACTTTGCGGATGTAGGTGTTGCCATTGGTCGCGTAGGAGTCACTAGGAATTGCGCCCCTCGCCTTCATCTCTGCGGCTAGGCTTTTGGCCATCGCATCGTCGTATGTGTCCTTGAGCGCAATTGCGAACCATCCATTGGTGACAAGGTACGCCGAAAGCGGAATTGACGCAGATCGCACATACGATTCCGCCTCTACTAGATTGTCAAAGCTCTTTACCTGGATGTGGAGCTTTCCGAAAGTGCCACTTTCATACTGGTCAACGTGGACCCAAGTGTCATGCATGTAGCCCACGTAGTTTCCCGTCTGGATACGATACCAGCGACCGGCCTTGCCTAGAATAGCAACGGCACTTCCATTCCTAAGCACCGCGACATTCGCCGTCTTTCCATCCGGCAGTGCCTTGACGGGGGCAGAGCCCCTAGGATGCACGATCCGACCGGACTGAGCCTCTGGGACCGCGAGCGATGGATTCGCTGCGGCGGGCGGTGTGGCCGCTAGGGATGGCTGCGACGGCGCTTGCTGAGGCGATGGCGTCGAAGACGGCTCCTGGTTTGCCAATGGCGGCGGGCTTGCCTGAGGCTCCAAAGTAACGACCCTGTATTTCGTCATCTCGCTCTTGGAGAGATATCGAATGTCGTCACTGTCGTATTGCAGCGAAAGCTGTAGCAAGGCGGGATCAACGCCCATCTCGATCATGTATGTGATTATGTCGGCGGTCATCTGCTGAACACCGGAAACTGCGTCCTTGGTGTTCAAGCCAATGTCATCGCTAAACGACGATTTATGTACACCGATGGACCCTGCTTCGGCGATGCGCATGACACCGCCCAAGAAGGCCAGCGAGCATGCCGAAGAGCACTCCACAGCTCTGAACTGGATCGTGGTGAGGCCTAGCCTGCGAATGAGCCGGCCAAGGTCCATTGCCTTCTGGATATTGCCGCCGGGCGACTGGAAGGTGACTGCGACTGAGGCGTTAGATCGCGCCAAAGCCTCGAATGTCGACAAGTCATCCTGATAGGCGAAATCACCTGAAACGACGATATAGCGGATGCCGGCATCAGTCTGTCCCGCCTGGAACTGCAAACCAGCACGAGCCGCAGGAGCTTCGAACAGCACCCACGCGATACACATAAGGACGCGGACGAAAGAGACGCGAGACATGGCCCAAATACAACCCCAAGCGAAGTCTAGCGTCACTCGGCCAAATCGTCGAATCAATTGTTTACGAAATTTATCAGCGCTCGGCTGTTTTGATGGCTACACTGGCAGCCGAATGCCGATAACCTCTCGCGACGATTGCCTCATGGTGTCCTCCGCCTGATTGAGCGCACGTTGAAGCCTGCAACATCTTGACCGCGCATCAATCGAAACACCACGAATTCTACGCCAGTTCCGACGGAGGCTCCCACGCTCCCTCCCTCGGTCGTCCTTCATTGTCCTCCTATCGATGGCGCGAATGGTCGCGTCGCAAGGGATGGAGACGACAATGACGACGATGGATCATGGACGTTACGAAACCGGCCGGAGGAAGTTCGACCTTCTCGGCTTTGCCGGCCGCGCTCTGGGCCTGGCCTATCATGCCATGAAGATGCGCAGCGAGCGCGCCGCGCTGCATGAAATGCCGGACTATATGCTCAAGGATCTCGGCATCAGCCGCTCGGACATCGACCGTTACACCTCCGTGCGCTACGCCCTTCCCCATGGCGAGAGGTTCGATGCCTGAAGGACCCGCTCCCTCGTCTATCTCTGCCTCGATCGCCTGCGTCTGTCGGCGGCACGCCGGGCAGCACCCACTGTGCAAACAGCCGGGATTGGCTCCAACGCGGACTTGATGGTGCCGGATATTCCTTGACGATTGCGCTCATCTGCCCCGTGAGGCGGTGAACTGTATCCATCGCCTCACGGATATGACCCCTTGCCGCTGCGCAAGAACCTGTTCGTCAAAGCATGAATACTCCCCGCAGCCAGGCGAAGAAACCGAACTTCCCGGACACTGCCGCGCGGACGCGCGTCGCCGCCCATCGAGCCGGCATCGTCGCGCCGACATGGCAATGGCAGACGATTTCGTGCAACTGCCAATCGGTCAGTTCGAAGAAGCGCTTGGCTTCACCGTAAGTATCCTCCTTCAGGCCTTGCGCGCGAAAGATCGGATCCTCGAATGCCACGGTGATGGGTGAGCCCGCGGAACGCATTCTGTCGCGGACCTCCGCGCTTATGTATTCGGTGCCGGCAAGCGCCCCAAGGCACCGGTCGGGATTTTGCTCCAGAAGTTGCGCCCAGCGCTCGAGGCGCTGGCCTCGAGTGGCAATCAGATGCGTTGCTTCGGCGTGAACGTCGGCAACGCTTTGCAGTTCGTCAAGTGTTTGGTGTTTCACGGCCGCCTCCTACCAGCAGGTGATTCACCCCAACCCCAGAATGGAATTATGGCACTCCGCGAGGTCGGCAAGACCCGGCATGCGCGATGCAAAAAGGATCATCGGATCAGGCCATGGAACCGTGCAGCCGACGCCTTCGAAACATGGCGATCGAGGGACAGATTTACCCAAACCGCGCTGGCGTCCACGCCCCGCCGCCGGCGTTCGATTCAACGGCCGCCGCGACGAACTTCACGCCACGCGCACCATCGACGACATCGGGCACCTGCGCCGCCCTCGCCGCATCGACGGCGGCACCCGAACGGTGGGCGCGGATGATGTCGGCGGCATCGCGGTAGAAGTTGGCGAAGGCCTCGATGTAGCCTTCCGGGTGGGCGGCCGGCATGCGCGACACACGGCAGCTTTCCTCGGTCGAGCCATGGCCGCCGCGCACCAGCGTGCGCGTCTCTTCGCCATAGCGCGAGAAACGCAGCTCCTCCGGCCGCGTGCCCGACCATTCGAGCCCGGCCTTGTCGCCATAGATGCGCACGGAAAGATCGTTGTAATGGCCGGGCGAAGTCTGGCTGGCGAGGATCGTGCCGCGCGCGCCGCCTGTCCAGCGCACCAGCACATGCGCATTGTCGTCGAGCCGTCGCCCAGGCACGGCGGTGAACAGATCGGCCGAAACCGCCTCGGCCTCGCAGCCCGAAATGAAGCTCGCCAGGTTGAAGGCGTGCACACCAATATCGGCGAGCACCGCGGACTGCCCTGCCCGCGCTGGATCGGTGCGCCATTCGGCCTGCTTCTGGCCCTGCGCGTCGATCGGCTGCGTCAGCCAGTCCTGGATATAGGCGCCATGCACGGAAACGATGCGTCCAAGCTCGCCCGCCGCCACCATCTCGCGCGCCTGCCTGACCATCGCGTAGCCGGTGTTGTTGAGGGTGACGACGAAGCGGCGGTTTTTCGCCCGCGCCAGCGCCACAAGCGCCTTGGCGTCGGCCAGCGTTGTCGACAGCGGCTTGTCGCAGGTGACGTCGATGCCGGCCTCGAGGAAAGCGGTCGCGATCGGCGCATGCAGATGGTTGGGCGTGACGATGACCACGGCCTCGATGCCGTCCGGCCGCGCTGCTTCCGCCTTGGCCATGGCACAATAATCGGCATAGCTCCGCTCCGGCGGGATGCCGATCTCTGCCGCGGACGCTGCTGCATTCCCGGGATCCGAGGACAGCGCGCCGGCAACCAGCGCGATCTGGTCGTCGAGGCGCATGGCGAGGCGATGCACCGCGCCGATGAAGGCATTGCGGCCGCCGCCCACCATCCCGACCCTAAGGCGTTGGCGCGTCGATCCGTCCGATGTTGCATAGACCATGACTTTTCAAACTCCTCCCGGATTTTCGATGGCGTGCACAGCCTGAAATGCCGCTAGCATTTTCGAACATGATTTCCAATTTCCATTTTGTAAAACGATCGTGCCGCGCTAGCGTGAAGCCATGAGCGGAGCGCAAAAATCATCGGAACGGTCCAGCATTGACGAGGCCGCGACCCGTAAGCGCGGACGCTCGCTTGCCGCGCTCGGCTACACCAAGCCGCAAACCTACGAGGAATTGCGCGCCGTGCTGTCCTCCGGCACCGTGCATTTCCCGAAGCGGCTGCGCCAGGTTGCGATCTTCCTGTGGCAGCATCCGAGCGATGTCGCGTTGGGCACCATCGCGCAAGTCGCCGAGCAGGCCGGCGTGCAGCCTTCGACGCTGGTGCGCTTCGCGCAGATCTTCGGCTATGCCGGCTTTTCCGATTTCCAGGGCCTGTTCAAGGATCATATGAAAGGCTCCTGGCCGGAGCGCGCGGGCGCCGAACGTACGGCCGAGCCCAACGCCAATCTGCATTTTCTAAACGGCATGGTCGGGGCGTCGCAGGCCTCGCTCGGCCGCATCGACAATAGCTTCGACATAGAGAGCTTCGACAGGATGGTCGCGCTGCTCGCCGAGGCCGAGCTGATCTATGTCATCGGCAGCAAACGCGCCTTTCCGGTCACCACCTATCTTTCGCTTACACTCTCGCAGCAGGGCGTGCGCAACGTGCTGGTCGACAATGTCGGTTCCACCGCGCTCGATCAGGTCGGTTGCATCGGCAAGCGCGATGCGGTGCTGGCGGTGAGTTTCAGCCCTTACAATTCGATCACGCCGGATCTGGTCGCTGTTGCGCATGAGCGCAAGGCGCGCATCGTCACCATCACCGACAGCACCTTCTCGCCGCTGGTCAAGCTGTCGGACATCTGGCTGGAAGTCGTCGAGTCAGACTTCGCCGGCTTCCGCTCGCTGGCCGCCTCGCTGGCGGTCGGCATGGCATTGGTCCACGGCGTCGTCGCGCGCCGGACAGAATGACCGGAACGATTGACTGAAAGGAATTGTCGTTCCATATTTGAAAAAATAGAAACCTTGTTCCGGGAGGAGGAATGGAGGTTCGGCTCGACGGCAAGGTGGTGCTGGTCACAGGTGCGACGCAGGGCATCGGCCTGGCGATATCAGAAACGCTGGCGCGTTCCGGCGCCGAAGGCCTGCTGATCACCGGCCGTGAGCCTACGCGCGGCAAGGCCGCGGCGGGATTGCTCTGCGAAATGGGCACGCCGACGGAATTCGTCGCCGCCGATCTCGCGGACCCCGAGGCGCCGGCTCAACTGGTCGCGGCATGCCTTTCCCGCTTCGAGCGAATCGACGGGCTGGTCAACGCCGCCGGCCTCACCGACCGCGCCTCTTTCGTCGATGCCGGCCTCGACGACTGGGAAGCGCTGTTTGCCGTCAACGCCCGCGCGCCGTTCTTTCTGATGCAGGCAGCCATCGCCGACATGATCAAGCGCGGACAGGGCGGCGCCATCGTCAACATCCTGTCGATCAACGCGCATTGCGGCTCGCCCGAGCTTGCCGTCTATTCCGCCACCAAGGGCGCGCTGGCGACGCTGACCAGGAATGCGGCCAACGCCCACCGCTTCGACTGCATCCGCGTCAACGGCATCAATGTCGGCTGGACCGACACGCCCGCCGAGCGCATCATGCAGGCGCAGACGCTCGGCCATGGTCCGGGCTGGCTCGATGCCGCCAATGCCGCGCAGCCTTTCGGCCGGCTGCTGACGCCGAACGACATCGCCAACCTCGCCGTCTTCCTGCTTTCCGATGCCGCTGGGCCGATGACCGGCGCGGTGATCGACCAGGAACAGTCGGTGATCGGGGCGAACCGGTGAGCGCCGCTTCCGCATCGCCGGAAATCCTTGGCCCGGACATGCTTAGCCGGCTTCCGACCTCCGTCCAGCGGCCATCCTATAACCGTGCTGCCCTGATGCCGGGCATGGCGCATATCGGCGTCGGCGCCTTCCACCGTTGCCACCAGGCCGAATACACCGACGATCTTTTGTCCCGCCATTTCTTCCGCTGGGGCGTGGTCGGCATCAACATCCGCCCGCCTTTGCTTGCCAAAACGCTCGGCAGCCAGGGCGGCCTCTACACGCGGCTCATCCGAAAGGACGACGAGGTCGAGCCGCGCGTCATCGGCAGCATCATCCGCGTTCTCGACAGCCAGCACAGCGCCGTGCCGGCGTTGGAGGTGCTGGCCTCGGCCGACATCGAAATGGTCACCATGACGGTCACTGAGAAGGGCTATTGCCACATCCCGTCGACCGGCGTGCTCGACCTCGATCACCCTGATATCGTCCACGATCTCGCCAACCCGCATGTACCGCGCAGCGCGCCCGGTATCCTGGCGCGGGCGCTGGAACTGCGCAGGACCTCGCATGGGCGGCCTGTGACGCTGCTCTCCTGCGACAACATCCCGGCCAATGGCGTTAGCCTCGGGAATGTCGTGCGGGCGATGGCCGAGCGGAGTGGCAACGGGCTTGCGGACTGGATCGCCGCCAATGTCGCCTTTCCTTCGGCCATGGTCGACCGCATCGCACCGGCGACCACACAGGCCGACCTTGACACCGTCGATCAGCGCTTCGGCTATCGCGATGCCGCCGTGGTCGTCGGCGAACCGTTCCGGCAATGGGTGATCGAGCAAAAATTCGCCGGTCGCGTGCCGCGCTGGGATCTTGTCGGCGCGAGTTTCGTCGACGACGTCACGCCCTTCGAACATCTCAAGATGCGGGTGCTGAACGGTGCGCAGACGACGCTTGCCCAGATTGGTGTGCTCTGCGGCTTCGAGCACACGTCGGATGCCATCGCCGACCCGCTGCTCTCCACCTTTGTCCGCCGCATGCTGACCGAGGAGACGCTGCCGACGCTCAAGGCAGTGCCGGGCATTTCTGCACCTGCCTATATCAAGCAAAGCCTGGCGCGCCTCACCAACACCGCGATCCGCCATCGCAACCACCAGATCGCCACCGACGGCTCGCAGAAGATCGTGCAGCGTCTGCTCAACCCGATCCGCGACCGGTTGCGGCACGGTGGGAGTATCGCGCTGCTGTCGGTCCCCGTCGCCGGCTGGATGGCCTATCTGATCAAGGCCGCCCCGCGCTTCGGCAAGTGCTGGCAGGTGTCCGACCCGTTTGCCGGTAGGATCTCGGCCGTCGCCGACCGCATCGGCGCCGACACCAAGGGGCTCGCCGACGCCATTCTTGCGATAGACGCGATTTTCGATCCGTCGCTGGCCGCCAACACTATGTTCCGCGCAAATGTCATCGCCGGCCTCGATGGTCTGCTGTCAGACAATCCGCTGGCCTTTGTCAGACATGCCTGCACTGAGCCAATAGATGCACGGTTGAAGCGACCGACACGATCTGCATAGTAACGCTATGTCGTGAGGTTCACGACCAGGGGAAGCATCATGAAGCTTGGACTGCTCACAGCACCATTTCCGGATACTCCACTCGCCGAAGTCACCGACTGGGCAAGCTCGGCCGGCTTCGAGGCGCTGGAGATTGCCTGCTGGCCGAAATCCTCGGGCGACAGTCGCCGCTATGCCGGCACCAGCCATGTCGACGCCGCCGCGACCTCGGCCTCGCAAGCCAAGGAGATCGCCGCCGCGCTCGCCGAGAAAAAACTGTCTATCTCGGCGCTCGGCTACTATCCCAACCCGTTGCACCCCGATGCGGCGCACCGCGAGGCTGTGATCGATCATCTGAAGAAGGTGATCGTGCTGGCCGGGCGGATGGGCGTTTCGCTGGTCAACACCTTCTGCGGCGGTGATGCCTCCAAGCCCGTCGACGTCAATTGGGAAGCGGCGCTCAAGGTCTGGCCCGACATCATCGCCCATGCGCGCGACCACGGTGTCAGGCTCGCCTTCGAGAACTGCCCGATGATCTTCAGCTACGACGAATGGCCGGGCGGCCACAACATCGCCTATTCGCCGCAGGTCTGGCGCCGCATCCTCGAAGCCTTCGGCGGCGATATCGGCATGAACTTCGACCCGTCGCACCTGGTCTGGCAGATGATCGACCAGGGGCGTTTCATCCGGGAGTTCGGCCCCTACATGCTGCATGTCCATGCGAAGGACCTGATGATCGATCATGATGGACTCTATGAGCGCGGAGTCCTCTCGGCCGGCATAGGCTGGCAGGTGCCGCGCATGCCGGGGCTCGGCGATGTCGACTGGAAGGTGATCTTTTCCGGCCTCTACCGCGCCGGCTACGACGGACCCGTCATCATCGAGCACGAGGACCGGCGGTTCGAGGGCAGCGACGACAAGGTCAAGCGGGGCTTCCTGCTTGCGCGCGACGTGCTGCGCCCCTTCGTGAAGTGAGGGACAAACGGCTTTAAGACTGAACCAAAAATCAATGTGGAGGAGTACTGAAATGAAGAAATACCTGACCATGGTCCCGTTGCTCGCCAGCGCGGCCTTCCTGGCCTCGGTGGGCGTATCGTTCGCCGAGGGCAAATACACGATCGGCATCTCCAACACCGTGCAGGGCAATGGCTGGCGCGAGGAGATGATCTGCGCGATGAAGGCGCAGGCGCTGGCATCCGGCGAGGTGACGAAACTCAACATCGCTCACCGCAACACCGACGCCGCCGGCCAGTTGGAAGACATCCGCAACCTGATCAGCGCCAAGGTCAACGCCATCGTCGTCAACCCGGCCGACCCGGCCGGCATCAAGGCTGGCCTGGAGGAGGCCACCAAGGCCGGCATCGTCGTCGTCGCCGTCGACCAGGCGGTCACCGAACCGTCCGCCTACATCATCTCCAACAACCAGGAACAATACGCCTATCTCGGCGCGAAATGGCTGTTCCAGCAGATGGGCGGCAAGGGCGAGGTGGTCTATATGCGCGGTGCCGCCGGCGCTTCCGCCGACAGCGACCGCGACAAGGGCTTCAAGAAGGCGCTTGCCGAATTCCCCGATGTAAAGGTCGCGCAGGAGGTGTTCACCGGCTGGCAGCAGGACCAGGGCAAGCAGCAGATCCTCTCCTTCCTTGCCACGGGCGCACCCTTCAACGGCATCTGGACCTCAGGCATCGACAACGTCATCGTCGACGCACTGGTCGAATCGCAGGCACCGCTGGTGCCGGTGGTCGGCGCCGACAATGCCGGCTTCGTTGGCCAGCTCAGCTCGGTCAAGGGTCTCGTTGGTGCCGCGGTCACCAACCCCGGCTCGATCGGCGGCGCCGGTGTCACGCTGGCCCTGCAGATCCTCAACGGCAAGAAGCCGGCGCAGCAGACCGTGCTGGTCGAGCCGCAGCTGTGGGAGAATGCCACCGAGGAAGGCAAGGCCAAGCTCAAGGCCGCCGCCGATCCGTCGCTCAGCCCGGAATGGCCGGTCTCGATCTCGATCCCGGACTGGACGACCTACACGAAAGAGCAGATCGTCGCCTGCAAGGGTCCGGGCGAGTAGGCGCTGATGCGAATTGCATAGCGAGGATGGCAGGCTGCCGTCCTCGCTATGCCAGGTTTGATAGATTTGCGCTCTACGGCGCCCCCCTCTGTCCTGCCGGACATCTCCCCCACAAGGGGGGAGATTGGATGTCGCGACCGCTTCGCCAATTTTCAGCGTTGCAAGACGAGAGCCGGCGCCGCAACTGCCAATCTCCCCCCTCGTAGGGGAGATGTCCGGCAGGACAGAGGGGGGCGCCGTAGAGTGCCAGCAAGAGAATTTCTGATGCGGACAGCGATTTGACCACCAACCCGCTCCTTGACGCCACCGGCGTCGCCAAGAATTACGGTGCGGTTGCAGCACTTCGCAACGCTTCGCTGTCGGTGCTGCCGGGCGAGGTGCACGCGCTGATGGGCGCCAACGGCGCCGGCAAGTCGACGCTGGTGAACATCCTGACCGGCGCCATCCACGCGGACGCCGGCCGCGTCCTGATCCGCGGCGAGACGCGCGACATACGCTCGCCCGCCGCCGCGCGCCGCGCCGGCCTGCTTCCCGTCTACCAGGAGCCGTCGCTGATCCCCGATCTCGACGTCCTCTCCAACCTTCGTCTCACTGGCACGCCGGTCGAACCGTTCCGCGCCTGGGTGCGCGAGCTCGGCATTCCCGACCTCGACCTGCGCGACACCGCGCGCGACATCCCGCTCGCGGTTTTGCGCGTGCTCGACCTGGCGCGCGCGCTGGCCGTCGAACCCGACGTGCTGCTGCTCGATGAGATGACGGCGGCGCTGCCCGCCAACCTCGCCGAAAAAGTGCTGGAGGTGGTGCGCCGGCAGGGCGACAGCGGCCGCTCGGTGATCTTCATCTCCCACCGCTTCGTCGAGATCTCGGCGCTGTGCGACCGCGCCACCGTGCTGCGCGACGGCGAGACCGTCGGCGTCGTCGACATCGTGCCCGGTGTCGAGGAGAAGATCGTCGAGCTGATGCTCGGCGCCAGGATCGTCAAGACCCAGATGACAGCGCGCCCCGCCGGTCAGGCCGCTTCGACCGCGGCAAGCCGTCCGCGGCTGAGCGTGCGCAATCTGCGCGTCGGCACCAAGCTCAACGACGTCTCCTTCGACCTCGCCAATGGCGAAGTCGTGGGCGTCGTTGCGCTCGAGGGCCAGGGCCAGGACGAACTCTTTGCCGCGCTGGCCGGCTCGATCCGCCCCTCCGGCGGCACGATCGAAGTGGACGGCCAGGGCGTAAAATTTACCCACCCGAGCGACGCCATTCGCGCCGGCATCGCCTATGTGCCGGGCGACCGCACCGAGGCGCTCGCGATGCAGCGCTCGGTGCACGAGAATATTGCGCTGCCCTTCAGCGCGGCACTGCGCAAGTGGGGACCGATCCGGGTGCACAAGGAGCGTACGGTGGTCGCCAGCGCCATTGCCCGCCTGCAGATCGACACCCGCGCGCAAGGCGAGGTGCAGCGCCTCTCCGGCGGCAACCAGCAGAAGGTGACGATCGCCCGCTGGATTGCCGCCAACGCCCGCACCATCCTGTGCTTCGACCCGACGCGCGGCATCGATGTCGGCACCAAGCAGGAGATCTACAAATTGCTGCGCGAGCTCGCCGGCCTGGACAAGTCGGTGCTGTTCTACACCTCCGAACTGGAAGAGGTGCAGCGCGTCTGCGACCGCGTCATCGTCATCTTCGGCGGGCAGGTTGTCGACATCTTCCCGGTCGAGGAGGCCGACGAGCCGGCGCTGATGCGCGCCGCCTACGGCCTGCCGCGCGGCGTCACTGTCGATGTCGGCATCATGGCCGACCCGACGTCGCATCCGTCACAGACCCCGGAGGCGGCCCCTTGACCCGCTTCTTCCGCAACCAGGGCTGGGTCGCCGGCCTGTTCGCCCTCTTCGTGCTGCTGTTCGTGCTCACCAAGCTGATCCAGCCGGGCTATGGCAGCGGCGATTTCGGCTCGCTGGTGCGAGCCGTGCTGCCCTACGCCTTCGCTGTGGCTGCCCAGACCGTTGTCGTCATCGCCGGCGGCATCGACCTTTCGGTCGCCGCCATGATGGCGCTGACCAGCGTCACCGCCGCCTCGATGATGAACGGCGCCAGCGAGGAATATGCGCTGTTCGTGGTGCCCTTCGTGCTGGCCATGGGCCTGGTGCTCGGCGCGCTGAACGGCATCCTGATCGTCGTCACCCGCGTGCCCGACATCGTCGTCACATTGGCGACGCTGTTCGTGCTGCAGGGCGCGGCGCTGCTGGTGCTCGGCGCACCTGGGGGTGCTGCCGCCGATTGGCTGAAGGCCAGTATCGTCGGCACGCTGCCGATCCCTGGCCTGCCCGACAGCATTGACGCCTGGGTGCCGAAGGCGCTGGTGCTGCTGGTCGTCTGCCTCTGCATCATCTGGATACCGCTCAGGCGCTCGAAGCTCGGCCTTTCCATCTACGCCATCGGCTCGAGCGAGCTGGCCGCCTTCCGCAGCGGCGTGCCTGTCGCGCGCACCCGCATCATCGCCTACGCGCTGTCGGGTCTGTTCGCAGCCATGGGCGGGTTGACGCTGACGATGAGCACCGGCATCGGCGCCCCCATCCCCGGCCCCTATCTGCTGGCCAGCGTCGCCGCGGTGGTGCTGGGCGGCGTAGCCCTTGGCGGCGGCAAGGGCGGCCTGCTCGGCCCGATCGTCGCCGTCTTCGTGCTGCGGCTGGTGCGCACCGATCTGACGCTGCTCGCCATCGATCCCAACGTCACCGCCATCATCGAGGGCGCCATCATGGTCGCCGTGGTGATGTTCGGCGCCTTCATCACGATAAGAGGCCGCCCGGCAGGAGCAATGCCATGAGCAGCAGCGCGACAATGCCCCAGCCGGTGTCGCTCGGCCGCCGCGTAAAACGCTTCATGGCCGACCGGCCGCTGGTGCCGCTGATCATCCTGCTCGTCATCCTGGTGGTGATCCTGCAGATCCTGCGGCCCGGCATCGTCAACGAGCGCTGGCTCGCCAACACGGTGAAATTCGCCATCCCGCTGGCGATCCTCGCCGGCTGCCAGACCATGACCATGTTGACCGGCGGCATCGATCTCTCGGTCGGCACGGTGGCGACGATGAGCGCCTTTATCATGGCCACGCAGATCGTCAGCCAGGACCCGGCGGTGGCCTTTCTGCTGGCGATGATGCCGGCGATACTGATCGGCCTGATCAACGGCATCGGCGTCGGCGTCTTCCGTGTCCATCCGCTGATCATGACGCTCGGCACCAGCCTGATCGGCACCGGCTGCCTGCAGGTCTACCAGCGCACGGTGATCGCTTCCGGGGCCAAGATCCCGGATTTCCTGAACTGGCTGGGCACCGGCCTGACCTACGGCTTCCCCAACGCGCTGCTTTTGTTCGTGCCGCTGGCGGTGCTGATCGTCTTCACGCTGCGCCGCACCGGCTTCGGCCGCCTGCTCTACGCCGTCGGCGACAATGAACGCGCGGCGCGCTTGTCGGGCGTCCGCTACTGGCAGGTTATCACCGCGCTCTACGTCATCTCCAGCCTGCTCGCCGGCATCACCGGCCTGCTCTATATCGGCCTGATCAAGGCGCCGTCCCTGTCGCTCGCCGAACCGCTGGTGCTGCCTTCGGTGGCGGCCGCCGTGATCGGCGGCACCTCGATCTTCGGCGGCCGCGGCGGCTACACCGGCACCATCATCGGCGCGCTTATCCTCACCGTGCTGACAACACTGCTGACCATCCTGCAGATGCCCGAGGGGGCAAGGCGGATCTTGTTCGGGCTGATCGTGCTGTTTGTGACGGCGGCTTATTTGCGGATTGTGGAAGAGAGGTAGGGGAAGCGCTGACGCGGCATTCAGCGGGGTTATTCTTCCGGCCTCACGATTTTCAGAACCGGATGTATCCAACACGGGGATATTGCGGGCACGTCCTTGGGCACCGTTCACTGAAGAGAGGGGGCATGACATGCAGGCAATGCCGATAGCACATCACGCGGAGCAAGCTGCCGCTGGCCCTATGTCCTCTATGACCGGTTATCCGGCCGCCGTCCTATGCTGGCTTCTTTCGGCTGGTGTGTATATCGCGGCCAAATGGGTTGCGCCTGAAATGCCGCCCTGGGGCCTCTGCTTCTGGCGGTTGACCCTGGCCTGCGCCATCCTGCTGCCGATCGTGCACCGTCATCACGACGCGATGATAGGGCTTGTACGATCCCGGGCCGTGGAAATCGTCGCCGTCGGAGCGATCGGCCTCACGCTGTGCCAGGGCATGATCTACCACGGCCTCAGTGACACTGACGCAACCACGGCGGGCATCATCATGGCGCTATCCCCTGTCATGACGATGGTGCTCGCGCGTTTTGTGCTTGGCGAGCCGCTCGGGCTTTGGAAGTCGCTTGGCGCGCTGCTCGCTTTGGCCGGGATGATGATCATCGTCGCGCACGGGAACCTGACGGCGCTCCTTCAACTCCGGTTCAATCCCGGCGAGTTGTGGATTGTCGGCAGCGCCTTCTGCTGGGGTCTGTACACCGTGCTTTTGCGCCGTTCCAAATTCGGCCTCGAACTCCTGCCCCTGGTCGTGCTCCTGCTCGGAGCCGGCGCGCTGGTCGCTTTGCCTTTCCACCTGTGGGAACTGTTCAACGACGAACGCTCCGCCATGAACATCAATGGCTTGCTCGCGCTCGCCTATCTAGCAGGCCCGGGCGGCGCCTTGATGTACTACCTCTACAACCGAAGCGTGGAAACGCTTGGCGCGAGCAGGGCCAGCATGCTGCTCTATCTGCAAACGATGTTCGTCGCCATACTCGCCTATCTGTTGCTCGGAGAGAGCTTGCACGATTACGATCTGATTGGCGCTGCCTTTATCGTTGCGGGAATCGTGCTCGCCACTGTGCTCAAACCTAAGGCGAGTCACGCCCGCATCTCTTGAAGCGGTGGCGCAGGGCCGCAGGAATTGTGACGGCGTGGAAGTTGCGCGGCCCGGTCGACGGGTCAATACAGCTATACAGATACGGAAAGCCCCATGCTCCTGAAAAACCAGATCGCGGGCTCGGCAAACATCAAGGCTGTTACGACAATCAGCGAAATCCAACAGAAGGTCATAAGTGACGTCACGGGTATCTGAAGGTGCTGCGTGCCCCTGGGGCGAAAGATCGCGCGACCAGTCCACAAGAACATCCGCCATATATCGAACAAGCCCGGAATGATCTTGTACGCGAGGACTATCGAAAACAAGATGCTGAAAATCAGCCCGAAAATTGTCTCCGGGGCGCCAACAGGCCCTCGCCAAACGACCACGGCGACCATCGTGGCAAGCGTTGTCCCTACAGTCTTGAAGATGAGGGCCTTGGCAAGACTCAGAAGCCGCTGCGTTCGGTTGTTGTGCCACTTTACTGTTTCGGGAAATCTCTGGCACTGCGAAGGCGCCCACGCAATGCTCAGATGCAGGTTGGACCAGCTTGTTTCAGTTTGGCTGCCGAACCTGCGCCAAGGTGTCGTGAGGCACCCGCGTCCGGGTTCAGCCCAGAAGATTGCGCGCCGTGCGCATGAATATTCTGGATCCGATCGGGATCAAATCGTCTGGAAAGTCGTAGTCGGGATTGTGCAGCGCCGGGTAGCGCTCGCCGGCACCGAGGAAGAACATCGCCGACTTGGCCTTGTGGCCAAAGATGCCGAAATCTTCCGAAGCGCGCATCGGCAGGGCTTCCTCCGTGCGCGGCACGCCTTCCTCATCCAGCGCGCGCTGCAGATGGTCCACGGCATCCGGCGCGTTGACGCTGGCAACGAAGATCTCGTGATAGTCGTAGCGGGCCGAAAGGCGATGCTCTCCCGCGATCCTTGCGGCCAGCGCTTGCGCGGCGGCGCACAGGTCCGCCATGCGCTCGTCGCGCTTTGTGCGCAGCGTCGCCCACACTTCTGCATTTCCCGGCGCAATGCCGAACACGGCTTCGCCCATCAGCGCATGGGTGACGGTCACCATGCTGAAGTCGTTGTCGGCAAAGGTTCCGTGCCCGAGCACAGGCAGCGCCGGCATCAACTGGCTGACCGCCAGCACTGGCGAGACGCCCGTTTCGGGCATCGACGAATGCGCGGTCTTGCCTTCCAGCACGATCCGCATGCCGCGTGAAGCACAGTTGACCACGCCGGGCTTAATACGCACCTCGCCGAACGGCACACCGGGCAGATTGTGCAGCGAGAAGGCGAAATCCGGCGCGATCTCGGAAAAGCGCGGATCGGCGACGACGCCGGCCGCGCCATTGCCGGTTTCTTCGGCCGGCTGGAACATCAGCACGACGCGGCCGCGGGCCGGTCTCTCGCGCCCGAACTGGCGGCCAAGTGCGGCGAGGATCGCGGTATGTCCGTCATGGCCGCACATATGCGACTTTCCCGGCACCAGCGATGCATGAGAAACGCCTGAAAGCTCGTAGATCGGCAGCGCATCGAGTTCCGACCGGAACAGGACTGTCGGGCCGGCCTTGCCGCTTTCGTAGACTGCCGCCACACCGTGGCCGCCCAATCCGGTCAGCACTTTGTCTGGCCCTGTGTCGGCAAGGAAGTCGACAACCTCGCTCGCGGTCTTCTCTTCCTCGTTGGAGATTTCCGGATGCTGGTGCAGCCTGCGGCGCCATGCCGTCAGCTCGACAATGTCTCGATTGGTCAAGGTCATTTTTTCCTGCTCCGCTTGGCGCAATTCCAGGAAAAGCGCGTAGCGGTTTTCCGTCCGGAATTGCTTCAAAACAAATAGTTAGAGCGGGTCGGCGATTCTATCAAAGCTGAACCGCTCCAGCGCTGCCGTCTCCATAGTATGCGCAACTTGACAGTGCGCCGGAACACACGATGCCATCAACGGCAATCTCGAACCAGGAGGGCAGCCCCATCCGCCTGTCGGCCATGCCGGCAGGCAAGCGGCAAAAAATCACGGCCCCTTGCAGATCGGCAGCGGCTGCGGCGGCGGTGCCGGATGGTCCTTCCTGTATTGGGCGATGATCGGCTCGAGGGTTTTCCGCGGCCAGAATTTCGGCGTGCCGATGTCCTTCAGGCAGGATGCATTCCAATAGGCGCCTGCTTTCGCGACGGCGGCGATGTCGCGCGATTCTGGGTAGATGTAGAGCGTCGTCGGGTTGTTCTTCACCATCGCGATGATCTGCTGGGCATCCGCCGGCGACCAGCTGGTGCAGCCATTGCTGCGGCCCCCGGCGTAATCCACCAGCTTGCCGAACGGCACGAAGCCGTCATGGTCGGCGTAGGAACTGGTCGGGTTCTTGCGAAGACACATTCCCCTCAGCAGCCGCGCCGCGTGCCCGCCGATCACCCGCTGCCTGGCGTTGGCGGCCTCGCCTTCGCCGTCGAATTGTATGAAGGTGCGCAGCAACACCGCATCCTGTTTCGCGCCGACGCGGTAATAACCTTTGAACGAGGTTTTCGCCTCGCCGGTCATGTAGGCGCCGCCGGCCGTCAATGACGAGTCCAGCGCATTGCCGAAGTTTTTCGCACAGCGTTTTCCGTTCGAGAAATTCACGACGCCCTTCAAATTGCGGCCGCTGCCGTGACCCGACGAAATCGCCCGAAACGACTGCTCGGCTTCGCAGATGACGTAGTACCGGCGCCCCAGCACGCCGTTGCCCATATCGCCAGGGCGCGTCGCATCCATGGCGAAGTAGCAGGGGTTCTTGACGGCGCCCTGGCCCACCTTCTTCAGGTAGAGCGCGCGGGCCCGCTCCAAGACCACTTGTGAGATTTGCCCGTCGCCGGCGCCGACATGGGCCTGCAGCCAGGCGGGAACATCGGATCGCGCGGCGAAAGACCGGGCCGACGCGGTCAAGCCGATGACGGCGACGAGGAGGCCGAGGATACTGACGACACCCAGCGGAATAGATCTCAACCGCACCGGATCAATTCTCCTGCCAAAACCGCTCTGCGAATCATCGCGGTGTTAGCATAAAAGGCCTCACGCCAATCGGCGAAACACTTCTGGTTTAGCGCGCGTCACCGATCACAGCGCCAGGCTTCCCTGCTCCGCCTCCTCGGCATTGGGGTCGCCCGGCGCCGTGGCCCAGGCGAGTTCAACCAGCGTCACCGTGCGCCGGCCAGTGCCGTCGAGCTGGCAGACGATGAGGCCCTGCTCCTCAATATAGGTCAGCAGCCGCCGGGCGCGGCGCAGCGAGTGCGAGCCATAGGCGCGGGCGATCGCGGCGTCGCTGGGACAAGGCCAGCCCTCTTTCGCCGCACGCGCGATCATCATGAACACGCCCTGCATATCCTCTGGCAGCAGCGAGGCGCGGACCGAGACGTCCTGCCAGGCGTCATCCTGCGCCACATCCGAGCCGAGCCCGGCGCGGGCGCGCGTCAGCATGCGGCGGAACGCCGGCAGATCGGGCACGACCGAGGCGAGGCCCTCGATGCGGCAACGGACGACGAACTCCTGATAAAGCACGCCGATCACGCGAAAACCCGCATCAGGCTCCGCCAGCACGGCACGCAGAACCCGGTCCACCCGCTCGCGGCGCTCCGCCAAATCCTCGGCGCTGATCGGCGCCTCCGCCGGTTCGGGACGGATGTCCAGCGCCGCCGACTTCGCCGCCATCAGCTGGTCGAGCAGGTCCGGCGACGCCGCCCGGCGCTGCGGCCGCACAGGCTCGGGCGGCGGGGCCGCCAGGATAATGGCGCGGGCGTCCTCAAGGGCTGCCTCCGGTAGCGGCATCAGGCGCGGCGTGCCATTGCGCGGGCTTGTATCGGTCGGGCCGATACGCAAGCCCAGCGGCCGGCGCGACAGCGCCGGGCCGAGCGCCATGAACTGCCCGCGCTCCAGGTCGCGAAACGCCTCCGCCTGGCGCCGCTCCATGCCGAGAAGATCGGCCGCGCGCGCCATGTCGATATCGAGGAAGGTGCGGCCCATGAGGAAATTAGAAGCCTCGGCCGCGACGTTCTTGGCGAGCTTGGCCAGCCGCTGGGTGGCGATGATGCCGGCAAGCCCGCGCTTGCGGCCGCGGCACATCAAATTGGTCATGGCGCCGAGCGAGAGTTTGCGCGCCTCGTCCGAAACCTCGCCGGCGACGGCCGGCGCAAACAGCTGCGCCTCGTCCACCACAACCAGCATCGGGTACCAGTGGTCGCGGGCGACCTCGAACAGCCCGCCGAGGAAGGCGGCGGCTCGCCGCATCTGGTTCTCGGCGTCGAGCCCTTCGAGATTGAGCACCGTGGAGACGCGATGGATGCGCGCGCGCTCGCCGGCGCTCTGCAGGCCGCGCTCGGTATGCTCCTCGGCATCGATCACCAGATGGCCGAAACGCTCGCCCAGCGAAACGAAATCGCCTTCGGGGTCGATGATGGTCTGCTGCACCCAGGGCGCACTCTGCTCCAGCAACCGGCGCAACAGATGCGACTTGCCGGAGCCCGAATTGCCCTGCACCAGCAGGCGGGTCGCCAGCAGTTCCTCAAGGTCGAGGGCCGCCGGCGCGCCCGCAATCGTGTGTCCCATCTCGATCGCAACGGTCATATCGACTCAAGGCTCTCCTTCGCAGACGGGCTTATCAACCGCATGGCAGCCCGTCGAGCGTGCAGAGCCGGCCGCTCCGTGTTGCGCACAAGATGGGCGGAGAGTGCGCGCCACCGCGACCGCGAGGCGAGGATTTGGATTGCGGCTGAAGAACAATTTCATCTCGAATGACGGTCCTGGATGGGTATCGGCTCGACCTTATCACACGCAGAATTGCACCTGCCTTCCTCGCTTGTTCGGCCAGCCGACAACGTGCCTTGCCAACTGGTCGGACCACCATTTCGCTGGCGGAAATTGCCGTTCGGCGTATCATCCTTTTCGGGAGGGTTCATGGCAGGAGGAGGCCAATGAACGTCGTGCTGAACGTGCCTGTCATCGACATGACAACGCAAGAACTTGTTTCTTCTGCGCTTTCAAAATTCCGCGCCGGCGACACCATTTCGACCAGGGCGGCAATCGAGGCGATCCGCCGGATCAGCCCGGCCTGCGAGGACAGCGACGACGATCTCGTCGAACTCATCGTGATGGCGGCAATTGGTAAGACCATGGGGGTGGTGTTCGATCACCGGACCCACTGAGCAATTCCGGGAAAAGTGCGAAGCGGTTTTCCGTCCGGAATGCGTCAAAGCATATGGCGGGAGCCGCAGTTTCGACTGCATGGGAACGAATAGCCTGTTGCGCCGTTCGATTCGTTGGAATCGAGGAGTGGCATCAATGCGTGATGAACAATTCGACGTTCCCGTGATCGTCGAAAATGAACGAACAGGTCGGTTCCTGACCGTAACCGGCACAGTCCAGGCCGCCTCGTTGCTGGTCGACAAATGGCCGCAGGCAAAGCGCGGCCCGAAATACCGCTCGGCCTTGAAAGCGATGATGGATGCAATGGAACAGCGGCGGGCGGTTGGCACCGCGCGGCGGGCATTCACCGCCGCCGCCAGGGAGGCGCATGTCTTCGTCGGCGAAGGCCGACACTAGCCTGGGTCGGATTGCGCATGGGAACTCCTGGAAATCTTCGCCGTTATGCTCTTGGTTGAAACGAGGGACGCAGTCATGGCCGATGACAAGACCAAGACCGACAACCGCGACCGCTCGCAAGTGGCCCGCGACGAGGACTACGAGGTCCGGCATTTCGCCGAGGAGGCGGGCATCACCCCAGAGCAGGCTCGCACGCTGATCAAACGGCATGGAACCGACCGCAAGGTGCTGCACGAATTAGCCGAGAGCATCAAGGGGTCGTAGGGCTGATCGGCGGCGACGCTGCAGAGCAATTCCAGGAAAAGTGTGAAACGGTTTTCCGTCCGGAATTGCGTCAAAACAAAGAGTCTAGCTGCCCAATGGATGCGGCATATAGCCGACAAAGCCCGCTATCTTCCAGCGGCCGCTGACTTTCGTGCAGAAATAGAGGGTCTGCCATTTCAGCCGGTCGACGCTGCCGTCGGCCTTGGCGACCGTGCCGTTGAACTTCTTGTGCAGCACCGCGCGGTCGCCATCGACATCGATGTCGCGCATGTTGGTGACCCGAAACAGCGCCTCGCGCAGCGGCTCGGCGAACTTCGTCGCCGCGGTCTCCCTGGCTTGGCGCATCCACTCGTCGCGATAGGCGGCAAGCGTCGGGAACTGCAGCCGCCAGGCGTCGGCATCGCTGAGGAAATGCGCATGCATGCCGAAGAAGCTTTCGGCAACAAAGTCGTCCTCGACCATCGACCAGTCCTGGCCAAGGAAAGCGTCGATGTCGCGCCGCACCAGCATCTCCCACAGCGCGTGGCGATCGGCGTCGCCGGCCGGAAACGGGTTCTTGTCGAGAGTCATTTTTCTTCTCCTGGCTGGGAAACGCGTCTGCACGCACCGACCTGTTTCGCCAAGGCGATCGCAATCGGCAGCGGCGGCGCAAGATGCTGGGCCGCCTGCAGCAAAGCAACATGGGATTTCGAAAATGTTGCTTTCCAATCGGGCCTCTATGAGGATCGCGCCGATAGGCGTAGAGGGTCCGCAACGGCGCGACCACGAACAATCGTGCCATGTCTGAACAGGAGTTTTTTCTTGCCCAAGCAGTGTTTTGGAACATCCCATGTGCCACTCTCGCCAGCCGTGCGGGCCGGCGATTTCGTCTATGTCTCGGGCCAGGTGCCGGTCGGCAGCGACGGCGTGGTGGTCACAGGCGGTATCACCGAGCAGACCGAGCAGGTGCTTTCGAGCATCCGGTCGGCACTGGCGCTGGCCGGCTGCACCATGGACGACGTCGTCAAGACCACGGTCTGGCTTGAGGATGCGCGCGATTTCGGCGCTTTCAACACCGTCTATGCCCGGCATTTTCCAAAGGATCCGCCGGCCCGCACCACGGTCGAATCGCGGCTGATGATCGACATCAAGATCGAGGTCGAAGCCGTCGCCTACCGGCCGCTCTGACCAGACAGTGCAACGCGAAGGAGGCTGGCCGATGCAATTCGATCTCCTGATAAAAGGCGGCCGCCTCATCGATCCGGCCTCCGGCCTCGATGCGCCACGCGATCTTGCGATCGCCGATGGCAGGATCGCGGCGATCGATGCGGCCATCGATGCCGAACACGCCACTCGAATCATCGATGCCAGGGATTGCATCGTCACCCCCGGCCTCATCGACCTGCATAGCCATGTCTACTGGGGCGGCACCTCGCTCGGCGTCGACGCCGACCGCCTCGCCGCCAAGAGCGGCACCACCACCTTCGTCGACGCCGGCAGCGCCGGCGCCGGCAATTTTTTGGGCTTTCGCCGCCACGTCATCGAGCGCTCGAAAGTCCGCATCCTCGCCTACGTCAACATCTCCTTCGCCGGCATATTCGGCTTTTCTCAGACGGTTTCCGTCGGCGAATGCAGCGACCTCAGGCTCTGCGAGCCGCGCGAGGTCGTGGCGGCGGTGGGCGAGCACGCCGACGTGGTGGTCGGCGTCAAGGTACGCTCCGGACGCCACGCCGGCGGCACCAGCGGTATCGCCCCGGTCGATCTCGCACTCGAGGCCGCCGACAAATCGGGCATGCCGCTGATGGCGCATATCGACGAGCCGCCGCCCGGCCGCTCGGAAGTGCTGCCGCGCCTGCGCAAGGGCGACATCCTGACCCACTGCTTCCGGCCGTTCCCCAATGCGCCGGTCTTCGCGTCGGGCGCTGTGCGGCCCGACATGCGGCTGGCGCGCGAGCGCGGCGTCATCTTCGACATCGGCCACGGCATGGGCTCGTTCGACTTCGAAGTAGCGAAAGCGATGCTCAGGGAGGGGTTGGCGCCCGATGTGATCAGCAGCGACGTGCATCTCTACTGCGTCGACGGTCCCGCCTTCGACATCCTGGTCTGCATGTCGAAATTGCTGGCGCTCGGCATGCCGCTGGTCGAGGTGCTGCGCGCCGCCACAGAGCGGCCGGCCGAAGCGATCGCCAGGCCCGATCTCGGCGCGCTGAAAGTCGGCGGCATAGGCGACGTCGCGGTGCTGCGGCTCGTTTCGGGCCGCTTCACCTTCGTCGACGCCGTCGGCGCCTCGCTGGTCGCCGAGCAGCGGCTGGTCTCGGATGGCATCGTTATCGGCGGCACATGGTGGCCGAACGAGGCGGCCGGCGATGTCAGTGAGACCGAGCGTTTCGAGGCACATAGCCACCACACCCATGTCGAGGTTGCTGCCAGGCATTTCGGCCACAGCCACGAGTAACGCTCGGAGTCAGGCGCGTCAGGTGCCGAAGTTACTCGGCGCCCCATAAACCGGCGTTGCAATCCCTTCCATCCGCGCCTTGATCTGCAGCGCCACATATTTCGAATAGAACCGCGACAGCGCCAGATTGCCGCCGTGGAACCACAGTGCTTCCTGCGCGGTAGGCTTCCACATGTTGCGCAATTCGCCTTGCCACGGTCCGGGATCGCCTTTCACGCCGGAACCTAGGCCCCAGCACGGGCCGACCTTGTCGGCAACCTCGCGCGAGACGATGGCGGCAACTGTCTCGTTCATCGACTGGTAGCCGGTGCAGGAGATGATCGCGTCGCATGCAAGCTCGCTGCCGTCGTCGAACAGGATGCCGCTCGGCGTCAGCGACTTGATCCCGACACCGCTGCGCACGCCGATCTCGCCATTGATGATCAGCTCGCAGGCGCCGACATCGATGTAGAAGCCCGAGCCGGTGCGATAGGCCTTCATCAGCAGCCCGGTTTCGTCCTCGCCGAAATCGATGGCGAAGCCCGTGGCTCGCAAGCGGTCGTAGAATGCGGCATCACGCGCCCTGATGACGTCGTAGAGCGCCCGCTGGCCCTTCGGCACCAGCGCGAACGGCGTCGAGGCGACGATCATGTCGGCCTTGTCGGTGGTAATGCCGCGTGTCAGCGCCTTCTCGGAAAAGATCTCGAAGCCGACCTCCATCAGCGTATCGGATTTAACCACAGTCGTCGGTGAGCGCTGGACCATGGTCACCTCGGCGCCGCTCTCCCAGAGGTCGACGCTGACATCATGCCCGGAACTTGCCGCGCCGATGACCGCGACCTGCTTGCCGCGGAATTTCTCGCCGCTGGAATATTGGCTGGAATGCAGCAGTTCGCCTCGGAAGGTCTCTGCGCCCGGCAGCGCGATCTGCCGGGGCGGACCATAGGCGCCGGTGGCGAAGACGATATGCTTCGGCTTCAACGTGATGCGCTGGCCGACACGATCGACCACGACCGTCCAGACCTTCTCGGTTTCGTCATAGCTGGCGCTGACGCATTTGGTGGCAACCCAGTAATTGAGCTCCATGATCCGCGTATACATCTCCAGCCAGTCGCCCATCTTGTCCTTGGGCGTGAACACCGGCCAGTTTTCCGGAAACGGGATGTAGGGCAGATGGTCGTACCAGACCGGGTCGTGCAGCACGAGCGAGCGGTAGCGGTTGCGCCAGGAATCGCCGGGGCGTGCGTTCCTCTCGATGATGAGTGAGGGCACGCCGAGCTGCCTCAGCCGCGCGCCCAGCATGATGCCGCCCTGGCCGCCGCCGATAACCAGGCAATAGGGCTGCTCGCGCACGCCGAGGTCGCGCGCCTCGCGCGCCCGCGCCTCTGCCCAGGTCTCGCGATCGGGATCGGCCTTGTGGCGGATGCCGAGCGGACGCGCCGGACCCTTCTGCTCCTCGAAGCCCTTCAATTCGCTCATCGCCGTGAACAGCGTCCGGCAGCGGCCGTCTTGCAGGCGCACAATGCCCTCGCCTCGCGCCACGGTCGTCTCGAAGCTGAACCAGGCCTCGACAACGCCCTCGTCCGCGCTCGCCTCGCCGGACAGATGCCAGTGAGACGGCTTCGCGGTCGCCAGCGTCGCCTCCAGCATCTCGCGGATCGCCGCCTGGCCCTCCATGGTCTTGATGTTCCAGGTGAAGGTCAAAAGATCGCGCCAGTAGCAATCTTCGGCGAAAAGGTTGGTCGCGGCGTCGACATCGCCCGCTTCGAGTGCCCGGCCAAAGGAGCCGAGCCAGGTGGCAGCCTGTTGCGATGGTGCGATGTCGAGCATCTGTCTTCCTTCGTCAATTCCCGATGCGCCGACAGGATGCTCGGTCGCCGCGTCGTCGCAAGGTAGGATAATTGGAGCCGACCTGTCACGCTGCAGCTCTGATCACGTTCATGGCCGACTGACAGGATGACAATCCCATTCGGGCCGCGAAACGGCGCGTGGCGATTTTCGACACCAGCCCTGAAATCAGGGCACCAAAACCTTTATAAGATTCCTATTTCTTTCCTCCCGGCCCCGTCTCGAACCTTTATGGCTGTCGGGTCCATATTCCAACGCAAGCAGAACGCTCCGGACGCCGTGATCCTCTAGGGCACGGCGGGCTGTTTTCGTGGAATTTCCGGATCGCCAGCCTCTGGCGCCAAGTACAAACAAAAGCAAGGAACAACACAATGGACGTCGTCGTCATCGGGATCGAGGTTTTGTTTTTCGCCCTTTCCCTCGCCTACATCAAAGCCTGCGACAATCTTTAAGCGGAAGGAAGTCAACATGCTTCTCGACTATATCCTCGGCGGCGGCGTGACCTTGTTCCTGCTCGTCTACCTGACATACGCCCTCGTTCGCCCAGAACGCTTCTGATCGCTCCTGGTGCAAGGCACGGAAAGCTACTCTCATGACCCTCATCGGATGGATACAGATCCTTCTCTACTGCGTGATCGTCGTTTTGCTGGTGAAGCCGCTCGGCGGCTACATGTACCGCGTCTTCAACGGCGATCGCACATTCCTGTCTCCCATACTCGGCCCGGTTGAACGCGGCCTCTACCGTATCTCGGGAACCAGCGAACGCGAGGAGCAGCACTGGACCGCCTATGCTGCCGGCATCATCTTCTTCAGCCTTGCCAGCTTCCTGGTGCTTTACTTTCTGCAGCGCCTGCAAGGCGCCCTGCCCTACAATCCGGCTGGGATGACCGCGGTTGAGCAGAACCTCGCCTTCAACACCGCCGTCAGCTTCGTCACCAACACCAACTGGCAGAATTACGGCGGCGAAAGCACGATGTCCTACCTCGTGCAGATGGCCGGCCTCACCGTGCAGAATTTCGTGTCGGCAGCGGTCGGCATTGCCATTGCGGTGGCGCTGATCCGCGGCTTCGCCCGGCATTCGGTCAAATCGATCGGCAATTTCTGGGTCGATATGACCCGCTGCACCCTCTACATCCTTTTGCCGCTCTGCATCGTGCTCACACTTGTCTACGTCTGGCTGGGCATGCCGCAGACCCTCGGGCCTTATGTCGACGCCACCACGCTTGAAGGCGCCAAGCAGACCATAGCACTCGGCCCGGTCGCCTCGCAGATCGCCATCAAGATGCTCGGCACCAATGGCGGCGGCTTCTTCAACGCCAACGCCGCGCATCCGTTCGAGAACCCCGACGCGATCTCCAACCTGATCCAGATGGTGACGATCTTTGCCCTGGGTGCGGCGCTCACCAACGTCTTCGGCCGCATGGTCGGCAACCAGCGTCAGGGCTGGGCGATCCTGGCCTCGATGGGCGTTCTGTTCGTCGCCGGCGTCGCCGTCTGCTACTGGGCGGAAGCCGCCGGCAATCCGCTTGTCCATGCGCTGGGCATCGACGGCGGCAACATGGAGGGCAAGGAGACCCGCTTCGGCATCGCTCTCTCGGCCCTGTTCGCCGTCATCACCACGGCCGCGTCCTGCGGCGCCGTCAACGCCATGCATGACAGCTTCACCGCCATCGGCGGCCTGATCCCGATGATCAACATGCAGCTTGGCGAGGTCATCGTCGGCGGCGTCGGCGCCGGCCTCTACGGCATCGTGATGTTCATCATCGTCGCCGTCTTCGTCGCCGGCCTGATGGTCGGCCGCACGCCCGAATATCTCGGCAAGAAGATCGAGGCCAAGGAGGTCAAGATGGCAATGCTCGCCATCCTCGCCCTGCCTCTGGTCATGCTGGTCTTCACGGCCATCGCGGTCGTGCTGCCAAGCGCCGTGGCCTCGATGGCCAATGGCGGTCCGCACGGCTTCTCCGAAGTTCTCTATGCCTACACTTCAGCGGCCGCGAACAACGGCTCGGCCTTTGGTGGTCTTACGGGCAACACGCCCTGGTATAACCTGACGCTTGGCATCACTATGTGGGTGGGTCGCTTCTTCGTCATCATTCCAGCGCTTGCCATCGCCGGCTCGCTGGCGACGAAGAAGACGGTCCCGGCTTCCGCCGGAACGTTCCCGACAGATGGTCCCCTGTTCGTGGGCCTGCTGGTCGGCGTCATCCTGATCGTCGTCGGCCTGACCTTCTTCCCGGCGCTGGCGATCGGACCGATCGTCGAGCATCTGGCGATGATCCATGGGCAGACATTCTGATACCGTCATGTCCTGGTTCAACATCATGCGTCGGAAGGCTCGGCCCCGGGCCGACAATGAGGGGGAGGCAACTCCCCCTCCCTTCCCGACCTTGTCCACCTTCTTCGGCATTGCGGCAGTCATGATTGTCATCTGGCTGCTGGTCTACGGGCCGCCGCATCTTCCTTCGGCATCCGATCGATCGGTGCCTGCCAACAACATCGATACTGGAGCCACCAAATGAGCCAGTCCAAATCCGCTGTTATCATGGATGCCCGCATCCTGTGGCCCGCCATCGGCGGAGCCTTCAAAAAACTGAACCCGCGCACCCTGATCAAGAATCCGGTGATGTTCGTCGTCGCTATCGTTTCGCTGCTCACGTCGGTCCTGTTCCTCAGGGACCTGGTGACCGGCGGCGGCGACTTCGGCTTCACGCTGCAGATCATCATCTGGCTGTGGTTCACCGTGCTGTTCGCCAACTTCGCCGAAGCCGTCGCCGAGGGGCGCAGCAAGGCGCAGGCCGACTCGCTGCGCAAGGCGCGCACCGAGACCCAGGCCAAGCTCTTGAACGGCGAGGGCCGCACCAAGTTCAAGCTGGTGCCCGGCACCAGCCTGAAGGTCGGCGACATCGTGCTCGTCGAGGCCGGCGACATCATCCCGTCCGACGGCGAGGTGATCGAGGGCGTCGCCTCCGTCAACGAGGCTGCGATCACCGGTGAATCCGCGCCGGTCATCCGCGAATCCGGCGGCGACCGTTCGGCTGTCACCGGCGGCACGCAGGTTCTGTCCGACTGGATCCGCGTGCGCATCACCGCCGCTTCCGGCCACACCTTCCTCGACCGCATGATCTCGCTGGTCGAGGGTGCTGCGCGCCAGAAGACGCCCAACGAGATCGCGCTCAACATCCTGCTCGTCGGCATGACGCTGATCTTCGTGCTGGCCACCGCAACGATCCCGAGCTTCGCCTCCTATTCCGGCGGCTACATCTCGGTGACCGTTCTCGTCGCGCTGTTCGTGACCCTGATCCCGACCACCATCGGCGCACTGCTGTCGGCCATCGGCATCGCCGGCATGGACCGCCTGGTGCGCTTCAACGTGCTGGCCATGTCGGGTCGCGCCGTCGAGGCGGCCGGCGACGTCGATACGCTGCTGCTCGACAAGACCGGCACCATCACGCTCGGCAACCGCCAGGCCACCGAGTTCCGCCCGGTCAAGGGCGTCACCGAGCAGGAACTGGCCGATGCCGCACAACTAGCCTCGCTTGCCGACGAAACGCCGGAAGGCCGCTCGATCGTCGTGCTGGCCAAGGAGAAATATGCCATCCGTGCTCGTGACATGGCGACCCTGCACGCTACCTTCGTGCCCTTCACCGCGCAGACCCGCATGAGCGGCGTCGATATAGACGGCTCATCGATCCGCAAGGGCGCGGTCGATTCGGTGCTCGCCCATGTAAATCAGTCGACGCTCGCCAGCAGCGGCACGCGGCCCGGCAGCGACGCCGTCCGCGACCTGCAGGCGATCGCCGATGAGGTCGCCAAGTCGGGCGGCACGCCGCTGGCGGTGGAGCGCGACGGGCGCCTGCTCGGCGTCGTCCACCTCAAGGACATCGTCAAGGGCGGCATCAGGGAGCGCTTTGCCGAACTGCGCAAGATGGGCATTCGCACGGTGATGATCACCGGCGACAATCCGATGACGGCAGCGGCGATCGCGGCGGAAGCCGGCGTCGACGACTTCCTCGCCCAGGCGACGCCCGAGGACAAGCTGAAGCTGATCCGCGACGAACAGGCCAAAGGCAAGCTGGTCGCCATGTGCGGCGACGGCACCAACGACGCCCCTGCCCTTGCCCAGGCCGATGTCGGCGTCGCCATGAACACCGGCACGGTCGCCGCGCGCGAAGCCGGCAACATGGTCGACCTCGACAGCGACCCGACCAAGCTGATCGAGATCGTCGAGATCGGCAAGGCGCTGCTGATGACGCGCGGTTCGCTGACGACCTTCTCGATCGCCAACGACGTCGCCAAATACTTCGCCATCATCCCGGCTATGTTCGCTGTCTTCTACATCGCACCGGGACAGACCACCGGGCCGCTGCAGGCGTTCAACATCATGCATCTGGCGACGCCGCAAAGCGCCATCCTGTCGGCCATCATCTTCAACGCGCTGATCATCATCGCGCTGATCCCGCTGTCGCTGAAGGGTGTGAAATACCGCGCCATCGGGGCCGGCGCGCTGCTCAGCCGCAACCTGCTCGTCTACGGCCTCGGCGGCATCATCGTTCCGTTCGTCGGCATCAAGGCGATCGACATGATCATCACCGCCATCGGCCTCGCCTAAGGAACCACGTCCATGCTCACGCAAATCAGACCCGCGATCATAATGATCGTCTTCTTCACCGTGCTGACCGGCCTCATCTACCCGATCGGCATGACCGGCATTGCCCAGGCGCTGTTTCCACGCCAGGCTAATGGCAGCATGATCGAGAAGGACGGCAAGGTCGTCGGTTCCGAACTGATCGGCCAGGCCTTCGCCAGCGACCATTATTTCCACGGCCGCCCGTCGGCCGCCGGCGACGGCTACAACGCGACCTCCTCCAGCGGCTCGAATCTCGGCCCGACCAACCAGAAGCTGATCGACCGCATCAAGGGCGACGCCGAGAAGCTGAAGGCGGAAAACCCGAACCAGCCGGTTCCGATGGATCTGGTGACGACCTCCGGCAGCGGCCTCGACCCGCATATCAGCCCGGAAGCGGCCTACTTCCAGGTACCCAGGGTGGCCAAGGCCCGGGGCATCGACGAAGCGAAGATCAAGGTGCTGGTCGATAGCCAGATTGAGAACCGCGAGCTCGGCTTCCTGGGCGAGCCCGTGGTCAACGTGCTGGCCCTCAACCTTGCGCTGGATGCGGCCACGAAGCAGTGAACTGCAGCGGCCGGGGTCGACAGCCTCCCCGGCGCCGTCCATATCTAGAGCAATTCCAGGAAAAGTGCGCAGCGGTTTTCCGTCTTGAATTGCGTGAAAACAAAGAGATAGAGCGGTTCTGCGTTTCCGTGAAACGTTGAACCGCTCCAGAGTCAAATGCCTGAGGACAGAAGCAACGACACCAGACCCTCTCCAGACGCCCTGCTGGAGCATGCGGAGCGGGAGGAGCGCGGCCGCCTGAGGATATTCCTCGGCGCCGCACCCGGCGTCGGCAAGACCTACGAGATGCTGATGGCGGGCCGCGCCAGGCTGGCCGACGGCATGGACGTGGTGATCGGCGTCGTCGAGACGCATGGCCGCAAGGAAACCCTGGCGCTGGTGGCAGGCTATGAGGTCATCCCGCGCCAGAAGGTCGACTACAAGGGGCGCTTGCTGGACGAGATGGACATCGATGCCATCCTCGCACGCCGCCCCAAGCTGGTTCTCGTCGACGAACTCGCCCACACCAACGCGCCGGGCAGCCGCCACCCCAAGCGCTATCTCGACGTCCAGGAAATCCTGGCGAACGGCATCGACGTCTACACGACGCTCAACATCCAGCATGTCGAGAGCCTGAACGATGTCGTGGCGCAGATCACCCATGTCAGGGTGCGCGAGACGGTTCCCGACTCCATCATCGACCAGGCCGACGACATCGAGATCATCGACCTCACCCCCGACGACCTGATCCAGCGGCTGAAGGAAGGCAAGGTCTATTTCCCCAACACCGCCCAGCGCGCCATCGAGAATTATTTCTCGCCGGGCAATCTGACCGCGCTTCGGGAACTGGCGCTGCGGCGCACGGCACAGCGCGTCGACGAACAGCTGCTCAACCACATGCAGGCGCACGCCATTCCGGGGCCATGGGCGGCAGGCGAAAGGGTCCTCGTCTGCGTCGACTCGCGTCCGGGCGGGGCGGCACGCGTTCGCTATGCGCGCAGGCTGGCTGACCGGCTTCGCGCGCCCTGGACGGCGCTCCATGTCGACACCCCTCGTTCGGCCGCCATGTCCGAGGAGGACAAGGATCGGCTGGCGACATTGCTGCGCCTTGCCGAGCAGCTCGGCGCCGAGGTGACGACGATTCCTGGTCAGTACGTCGCGCAGGACATCGTCCGCCACGCGACTGCGAACAATTTCACCCATATCGTCATCGGCAGGCCGACCCGATCGCGCTGGCGCGAACTGATCGAAGGTTCGCTCACTTACGATCTCATCCGCAATGCCGGCGACATCAGCGTCCATGTCATTTCGGGAACCGAGCGCGGCATCGAGGCCAACGCCAGGAGCGTAAAGGCGGCGGACGAGCAGTGGCAGTTCGAGATCTGGCCCTATCTCAAGGCCACGGCCTTCGTCACCGGCTCGCTCGCCTTTGCCGTGCTTCTCGACCAGTTTCTCGACGTCCGCAACCTCGCGATCATCTTCCTCATCGGGGTGTTGACCTCGGCGGTGACCGGCGGGCTCTGGCCGGCGCTGTACGCCTGTTTCGTCAGCGCCCTTGCCTTCAACTTCTTTTTCCTGGAGCCGCGCTACACGCTGACGATCCGGGACCCGGAAAGCATCGTCGCGCTTGCTGTCTTCCTCGTTGTCGCCGTCATCGCCAGCAATCTGACCGCGCGCGTGCAGCGCCAGGCGATCGCCGCCCGCTCCCGGGCACGGGCCACGGAAGATATCTATCTCTTTTCAAAGAAGCTCGCCGGCGCCGGCACGCTCGACGACGTGCTGTGGGCCACCGCCTTCCAGATCGCCTCGATGCTGAAGCTGCGGGTCGTGCTGCTCCTGCCCGAGAACGGCACGATCACCGTCAAGGCCGGCTATCCGCCCGACGACACGCTGGCCGAGGCCGACATCGCGGCCGCCCGCTGGGCCTGGGAGCACGACCGCGCCGCGGGGCGTGGCGCCGACACGCTGCCCGGCGCAAAGCGCCTTTACCTTCCCCTGCGCACGGGGCGCACGGCCGTCGGCGTCGTCGGCCTCGACAATGACAAGCAGGGGCCGCTGCTGACACCGGAGCAGCAGCGTCTGCTCGACGCGCTCGCCGACCAGGCAGCCGTCGCCATCGAGCGCATCCAACTTGTCGCCGACGTCGACCGCGCCAAGCTCGCGGCGGAGGCCGACCGTTTGCGCTCGGCGCTGCTGACCTCGATCTCGCATGACCTGAAGACGCCGCTCGCCGCCATCATGGGCGCCGCCGGCACGCTCCGCGAATTCGCGCCGGCGCTGCCCGAGAAGGACCGGGCCGAGCTGTTGTCGACCGTGCTCGATGAATCCGAGCGGCTGAACCGCTTCATTGCCAATTTGCTCGACATGACCAAGATCGAATCCGGCGCCATGGAGCCGAACTACGCCTTCCATTTTGTCGGCGACATCGTCGGCTCGGCCTTGAGCCGGGCGCACAAGATCATCGAGGAGCACAAGACCGAGATAGACATCCCCTCCGATCTGCCGATGCTGCGGCTCGACCCGGTCCTGTTCGAACAGGCGTTGTTCAATCTCCTAGACAACGCCGCGAAATATGCGCCGCCCGGATCGACGATCCGGCTGCAGGGCTGGGTCGACAATGGCTTCGTCATCCTGCAGATCATGGACGAGGGTCCGGGCATTCCACCTGCCGACCTGGAGCGGATTTTCGACAGCTTCTACCGGGTGCGCAAACGCGACCAGGTGCGCGCCGGCACCGGCCTTGGCCTGTCGATCTGCCGTGGTTTCATCGAAGCGATGGGAGGCACCATCTCGGCGGCAAACCGGACAGACCGCCCGGGCGCGATCTTCACCATCCGCATGCCGGTGCCGACGGACCTGCCTGAGGTGACCGAACCCAAATCGGACGACCAGACTGTTGGTGATTTGGCATGACGCATCAGAACGTCACCATATTGGTCGTCGACGACGAACCGCCTATCCGCAAACTGCTTCGCGTCGGCCTCGGCAGCCAGGGCTATTCGGTCTCGGAGGCGCCAAACGCAAAGGCGGCGATCGAACTCGTGGAAACCGAGCAGCCTGACCTGATCCTGCTCGACCTCGGTCTGCCCGGCATGACCGGCCACGAGCTGCTCGGCAAGTGGCGCGACGACGGCCTCGATATTCCGGTGGTCATCCTGTCCAGCCGCACCGACGAGACCGGTATCGTCCAGGCGCTCGAGCTCGGCGCCGATGATTATGTCACCAAGCCGTTCGGCATGAACGAGCTCATCGCGCGCATCCGCGTGGCGCTGCGACACAAGTTCCAGCAGCAGGGCGAGAAGCCGGTGTTCCACACCGGCGACCTCATGGTCGACCTGGTCAAGCGCATCGTCAAGGTCGAAGGCAAGGAGGTAAAACTCTCGCCGAAGGAATACGACATATTGCGCATCCTGGTGCAGCACGCCGGCAAGGTGCTGACCCACCATTTCCTGCTGAAACAGGTCTGGGGCGATTCCACCGATGTGCAATATCTCAGGGTCTACGTCCGCCAGCTCAGGCAGAAGATCGAGAAGACGCCCGACCAGCCGCGCTACATCACCACCGAGACCGGCGTCGGATATCGCCTGCGCGAGGTCGACTGAGCGCGGTCAAACACGCCCTGAGCGTTCGCGCGGCGGCGCTCAGTCGGCCGAGAGTTCGGCAGTCCTGGCCGGCGCGCCGCCGCCGTTGAGCGAGATGGCGAAGCTGATCGGTTGTCCCGAATCCACCGCGACCGCATTGATCTTCAAGGTGGTGCCGTTCTGCAGCAGTGGCATGATGTCGGCGTTGAACGCCACCATGGCACCGCCGGTCAAATGCCCTATATAAATGGCAGGTTCTTCACTCGGGAGCGGATCGATGCCGCAGCTTCGTCTATCGACGGTCTTCATGTCGGCCATGCTGGCAACAGTCATGCTGCCGGTCGCAGCCCCGTATGCCTTGGCGCAAGCCGTTACTCCAGCAAATCGTAATATTCTGATCCAGCAGAACGACTTGCAGGCCTTGCAAAACAGGATGCAGCGGCGGCAATTCCAGCAACAGCAGCAGCAATATCGCGCCGAGGATCGCCAAATCGTGCCGCAGCCTCGACCGCAGGTGCCGATGGTCAAGCCGCCTTGCCAGGTGCTGGGCAACGCAATTCTGACGGGTTGCCGCTGACAAGCCGGCATTTTCGATTTATTTAGCCGACTTATCTGCCGGAATGTCACATTGCATCGAGGGCGGATTTGGGGTTTGCACGGGCAGCATCTCTCTCGCGCAACGGAGATGCTGTCTCGTCCGGGTTTTCGCACATGGCAACGACCAACAAAAAAGTGGTACGCAAGGCAAAGCGAGGCGAACGCATCCGCCAGGTCGCGGCCATTCCCTTCCGGCTGGGCGCGGATGGCGATATCGAGGTCATGCTGGTCACGTCGCGCACGACCAGGCGCTTCATCGTGCCCAAGGGCTGGCCGATGAAGGGCAAGAGCGGGCGCAGGGCAGCCACGATCGAGGCGCAGGAAGAAGCCGGCGTTCTCGGCAAGACATTGAAAGAACCGGCCGGCACCTATTCCTACTGGAAAAGGCTGGAGAACGGCTTCATCCGTGTCGACGTCGTTGTCTACCTGCTGGAGGTGACCGAGGAACTGGCGAACTGGCAGGAGGCCGAAAGCCGGCAGCGGGCATGGCTGGCGCCGGAAGACGCGGCGCTGCTCATCGACGAGCCGGATCTTTCCACGCTGCTCAGGGATTTGAAGCTCCCCCAGGCTGAGCCCGCCGGCGGGCTCTGACGCGTCGCCTCAGTTGCTTTCCTCGTCGCGCCCGGGAAATGGCCGCACAGGCGTGCCTGTATAGGCCCACAGCCATTCCCGTGGCAGCGGCCCCTTGTTGCGGTCGCTCTGCTGCGATTGCTCCCACGCATGCGCCAATATGCCGACCGAGCGCGACAGCACGAACAGGCCGCGCGTCAGCGCCGGCGGAAAGCCGAGCTCGCCATAGATCACGGCGGTAGCGCCATCGATGTTGAGCGGGATAGTTTTGCCCTTGCGCCGCGCAAGCTCGACCTCAATCGCTTCGGCGATGTCGGCGAAGCGCCCGCCGATGACGCCGCGCGCGGCAAAATCGCGGGTCACTTCGATGAGGCGCGGGGCGCGTGGATCGACGGGATGGAAGCGATGGCCGAAACCCGGCACATAGCCCTTTTCCTCGGCGAGGAACCGATCGAGCCGCGCCGTGACGGCATCGGCAAGCGCCGTGCCTTGATCCATCGCCGCGGCAACATCGCCATAGAAGGAAAGCGCCTGTTCGCCGGCGCCGCCATGCACGTCGCCGAGCACATTGATGGCCGAGGCCATGGCGCTGTTGATGCCGACGCCGCAGGTCGCCGCCATGCGGGCAATGGCGATCGATGGCGCCTGCGGACCGTGATCGACGGCCGCGCCCAGCGCGATGCCAAGCAGCGCCGCCTGCTCCTCGCCTGGCAGTTCGCCGCGCAGCATCAGCCAGATCATCGCCGGAAAGCTGACGCCGCCGATCAGCTCCTGGATTTCATAGCCGCGCAGCCGGATCACGCCTGGCCGCATCTCGATGATATCGGTCTGCCACCACTCCTCGCCGCGCTCGCGGCCGGTCTTTTTCTCCGGACCGCTCATGCCCGCGCCCTTGTCTTGGCGCGCGGCGGCAGGTCGGCGAAAATCTCGTCCATGTGCTCGCCCAGCACCGGTGGCGCCCTGGTCGGCAAGGGGGCCGCGCCGTCGACCATGAAACCGCCGCGCACGACGGTCAGCGGCGTGTCCAGGCCTGGCAGGCCGTCGAAGCGCGTGGTCATGTTGCGTTCGATGACTTGCTTTTCGTCGAGCACTTGCGGAATCGTCAGCACCCGCCCCGCCGGCACGCCGGCGCGGTTGAGCTTCGCTTCCCAGGCGGCTGCCGAGGCGCCCGCCAGGGCTTCCTCGATCAACCCCTTTAGCGCGGCGCGATTCTGCTTGCGCGTCTCGCGCTCGGCAAAGCGTGGATCCAACGCCAGTTCCGGCCGCCCGATCAACTGGCAAAGCGTAACGAACTGCTCCTGCTTGTTGGCGGCGATGTTGAGCAGGCCGTCGCCAGTGCGAAACGCTCCCGACGGTGCCGCCGTCATATTCTCGTTGCCCATCGGCTGCGGCTCGACGCCGGCCGTCAGATAGTTGGACACCGGCCAGCCCAATGCCGAGAGCGTGCATTCCAGCATCGACACGTCCAGGAAGGCGCCCTCGCCGGACACTTTCTGCTTCACCAGTGCCGCGGCGATCGCAAAAGCCCCGACCAGCCCGCCCAGCGTGTCGGCGACCGGGTAGCCGACGCGCAATGGCGCCGTCTCCGGCGTGCCGGTGATGCTCATGATGCCGGAAAGGCCCTGGATGATCTGGTCATAGGCTGGATTGTCGCGCATCGGCCCGGTCTGGCCGAACCCCGATATGGCGCAATAGACAAGGCCGGGGCGGACCTCTTTCAGCCTCTCATAGCCGAGGCCAAGTCGGTCCATGACCCCCGGCCGGAAATTCTCGACCAGTGCGTCGGCGGAGGCGACCAGATCGAGGAAGCGCTCGCGATCGACTTCCTTCTTCAGATCGAGCACCACCGATCGTTTGCCGGCGTTCTGCGCCAGGAACGAGGCGCCCATGCCGGCCTGGTTAAGTTTCGGCGAGGCACCGAGCTGACGCGCCAGGTCGCCGCCTTGCGGCGTCTCGACCTTGATCACATCGGCGCCGAGCAGTGCCAGCTGGTAGGCGCAGTACGGGCCGGCCAGCACATTGGTCAGATCGAGGACGCGGATGCCGGAAAGCAGATCGGTCATGATGCTCCAGACAGGTCAGGCATCGCCGGGCACATTCTCTGGCCCGCGCCGCCGGCGATGCTCGATGAAGGCCCAGATATGCGGCCCCGCCAGGCCGATGAAGGCCAGCGTCAGCAGCGTCAGCGACAGCTTGTGCGTGTAGAACACCGACCAGTCGCCATTCGAGATGGTCATCGCCCGACGGAACTGCGTCTCGGCCAGCGGCCCGAGGATCATGCCGATGATCACAGGCGCGGTCGGGAAATCGAAGCGCCGCATCAGGAAGCCGGCAGCACCCAGCAGATACAGGATCACCAGATCGATCGGCGATTGCGAGATGCCGTAGGTGCCGACGGTGGCAAAGACCAGGATGCCCGCATAGAGCTGCGGCGCCGGGATTTTCAACAGCCGCACCCAGAGCCCGATCAGCGGCAAATTGAGGATGACCAGGATGACGTTGGCGATGAACAGGCTGGCGATCAGGCCCCAAACCAGATTGGCCTGCGTCGTCAAGAGCAGCGGCCCTGGATTGATGCCGTAGCTCTGGAAGGCCGACAGCATGATCGCCGCGGTCGCCGAGGTCGGCAGGCCGAGCGTCAGCATCGGCACCAGCACGCCGGCGGCCGAGGCATTGTTGGCCGCTTCCGGACCGGCAACGCCTTCGATGGCGCCGACCGTGCCGAACTCCTCCTTGTGTTTCGAAAGCTTCTTCTCGATGGCGTAGGACAGGAAGGTCGGGATTTCGGCGCCGCCGGCCGGCATGGCGCCGATCGGAAAGCCGATCGCCGCACCGCGCAGCCACGCCTTCCACGAGCGTCCCCATTCGGCCGCGGTCATGTAGAGCGAGCCTTTCAGTGGCACGATCTCGTCCTTGCCGGCGTAGCGGCGCGACGCCATGTAGAGCGTCTCGCCGACCGCGAACAGGCCGACCGCAACGATGATGACGTCGACACCGTCGAGCAGTTCGCCCATGCCGAAAGTGAAGCGTGGCTGGCCCGTCTGCAGGTCGACGCCGATCATGCCAATGACGAAGCCGGCGAACAGGCTGGTGAGCCCCCGCACCGACGACGAGCCGAGCACCGCCGACACGGTGATGAAGGCCAGCACCATCAGCGAGAAATACTCGGCCGGCCCGAATGCCAGCGCGAACTTGACCACGATCGGCGCCAGGAAGGCGACGCCCAGAGTGCCGATGGTGCCGGCGACAAAGGAGCCGATCGCCGACGTCGCCAATGCCGCGCCGCCGCGGCCGGAGCGCGCCATCCTGTTGCCTTCCAGCGCCGTGACGATGGTGGCGCTTTCGCCCGGCGTGTTGAGCAGGATCGACGTCGTCGAGCCGCCATACATAGCACCGTAATAGATACCGGCGAACAGGATGAAGGAGGCCTCCGGCGCCACCTGGTAGGTGATCGGCAAGAGCAAGGCGATGGTCAGCGCCGGCCCGAGGCCGGGCAGCACGCCGATCGCCGTTCCCAATGTCGTGCCGAGCAGGCACCACATGAGGTTGACCGGCGTGAAGGCGACCGAAAATCCATGGGCGAGCTGATTGAGAGTTTCCATCGCTTCAGCCCCTCGCCATGCCGATGATCGCGTTGATGACCGTGTTCAGCGGGTTCTCGATGAAGCCGGCGCCGATGTTGACACCAAGCGCTCTGGCGAAACCGAAATAGGCCGCGAGCGCCAGGATCAGTCCAAGCAGTGCATCGCGCAACGGATGCTTGCTGCCGAACCCGTAGCAGATGAGGACGAACATGATCACCGAGGCGGCGGTGAAGCCCAGCGGATGGATCAGCAGCAGGTTGGCGACCAGTCCGGCAGCCACGAAGCCCATCGCCTTCCAGTCGGTCGGCGTTTCCTTTTCCTCCGCCGGCTGCCAGCCGCCCCTCAGCGCGGCGACGATGAGGAGCAGGGAAAGCACCAACATGCCTGTCATGGTGAGATAGGGAAAGACGGTCGGGCCGACCTTGGAGTAAAGCGGCGATACCGGGATCGCCAGCGTCTGCCAGGCCACGGCCGCGGCGCAGGCGAGAAGCCCGATGCCGATCAACAGTTCGGGCATTGCAAGGTGCCGCGGCGGCTCCTGCTGGTCGCTGGTGCTCATGAATGTCCTCCCAAGATGGCCGGCCTCCCACGGCCGGCCCTGACCGCAGTCTTACCCGCGATGGATCACATGTCCATGCGGTTGCGGAGCCTCCAAAAAGGGGCGGCGCGGGCCGCCCCCTTGGAAAGCATCAGGCGAGGCCGAGATCCTTGAGGATCGCAGCGATACGGGCCGTGTCCTCGGTGAGGAACTTGGCATAGTCGTCACCGGTGAGCAGGATCTGCGTCCAGTTGCGGTTCTTGCACTCCGTTGCCCAGGCCTCGCTCTTGGCCATGGTCTCGATCAGCGTGACCATGGCGGCCTTGTCGGCGTCCGAGACACCGGGCGGTGCAAAGACGCCGCGCCAGTTGAACAGTTCGACATCGATGCCGGCCTCCTTCAGCGTCGGCGCGTCGATGCCATCCTGGCGCTTGTCGGCGGAGATCGCGAGCAGCCGCAGCGCGCCCGCTTTGACCTGTTCGGCGAACTCGCCATAGCCGGAAATGCCGGCAGCGACCTGGTTGCCGAGCAGAGCCGAAAGGGCCTCGCCACCGCCGGCGAACGGCACGTAGGAAAGGTTGGTCGCCGGCACGCCGGCCGTCTTGGCGATCAGGCCGAACAGAATATGGTCCGAGCCGCCGGCGGAACCGCCGGCCACCGGCACCTTGGTCGGATCCGCCTTCAGCGCGGCGACGAAATCGGCGGCCGTCTTGAACGGCGAGGCGGCCGGCACCACCAGCGCTTCGAATTCGCCGGTGAGGCGCGCGATCGGCGTCACCTCGGTGAGGTTGTTGGCCGACTTGTTGGCGATGATGGCACCGACCATGACCATGCCGGCCACCATCAGCGAATTGCCCTTGCCGTTCCACTGGTTGACGAACTGCGGCAGGCCGACCGTGCCGCCGGCGCCGCCGACATTGGTGATCTGCGAGCCGGAGATCAGCTTCTCGGAACGCAGCACCTGGTCGATGGTGCGCGCCGTCTGGTCCCAGCCGCCACCGGGCGCCGCCGGCACGAAGATCTGGATCTGCGGTGCGTCCTGTGCGAAAGCGGGTGTGAAGTGCAGTGCGGCGAAACCGGCGGCGCCTGCCGCGGCGGTGCTTGTCAGGAATTTACGTCTGTTCAGCATGGGATTCCTCCAAATCGCGACACCTCCTCCGGTGCCTGCCAAAAACGTGGCCTGAATTCAGACCCGCCATCAAGTTCAAGCAGATGTTACCGCGTTCTGTCAACAGGAACAGCATTCTACTAGACAGAACGCATGGTATCCGGCATAGTTTGCCCGGTTGGGGTCTTCGTCCGAACCGGGAACCGAAACGAAATCGTCAAGCAGATGAATGACATACGGTCCAGATCCGCACCGGCGGTCGGCGTTGCCGCACTCGATCGCGCCATCGCCATTCTCGACGCCTTCGCCTCGGTTGACAAGTCGCTCAGCCTTGCAGAAATCGCCGCACGCACCGGTCTCTACAAGAGCACGATCCTGCGGCTGGCGGGCTCGCTGCTGCGAGGCCAATTGCTGGAACGTCTCGACGATGGCCGCTACCGTGTCGGCCCCGCCACCTTCCGGCTCGGCGCGATCTACCAGCGTTCGGTGGCGGCGGCCGACATCCTGCTGCCGATCATGCGCGATCTGGCCGAGCAGAGCTGGGAGAGCGTCGCCTTCTACGTCCGCTCGGGCGATGTCCGCACCTGTCTCTACCGCGTCGAATCCAAGCATCCGATCCGCTACACGATCAGGGAAGGCGACGTGCTGCCGCTGCGACTGGGTTCGGGAGGCCGCGTGCTTGCGGCGTTCTCCGGCGAGCCGGGCGAGCCCTACGAAACCATCCGCGCGACCTATCATCATCTGTCGTTGGGCGACCGCGACCCCGAAACGGCGGGCGTGTCCGCACCGGTGTTCGGCCCGGGGCGCACCCTGCTTGGCGTGCTGACGCTGGCCGGCCCGAGCGCGCGTGTCGATGCCGCCTTTCTGCGGCGCATGACGCCATCCCTGCTGGAGGCGGCAGCCCGCGCCACGCGCGCTTTCGGGGAAGACGCATCAATGCTCGAACATGCCCTATAGAAAGCCGATCCCCACGCGTAAAGCGCCGGCGTGTCCACGGTTTCTGGTCTGCGCCTGCTCTCCTGCATTACAGACGTCAGACAGTTAAGAGCATTCAAAACCAATCGAATGCAACGAAATTTATCAGAAAATCATAGGCAAAACGCTACGCAATCTGTTTTTGCTGCGATATGCAAATCTCGAAACGAAATATACGAAGAGTTTATTGGCTGTTAAGGCCAATATGCTAATCGAACTGCTGTCGCCGACTGCAGCGCGACCTGGGGGGAGAACGCGACACCTGGCCGGCATATGGATCAGCCGGCAGGGCAAATCAACGGGGGGCCATGGCTATTCCCATGGAAGCTTGATGAGGCTGTCACCGGCAGATACCAGCCCCCGTCTGCTCGGGCTGGTCTGGCCCTTCATCCTCGTGGTTCTCGTCCAGGCCCTGCTGGCCAGCGGCAGCCTCTACACCCTGTCGGCGGTTCGCGCCTATGTCGGCGGCGAGAGCCACTGGTCGAAGGGACAGAAGCAGGCCATCTATTTTCTCAGCCTCTATGCCGACACCGGCAGGCAAGAGTTCTTCGATGAATACCGCGCAGCCATTGCGGTTCCGCTCGCCGATCATTCGGCGCGGCTTGCCCTCGAGCAGCCCGAACCCGACATCAGCGTGGCGCGCGCCGGCTTCCTGCAAGGCAGAAATCACCCCGACGACGTGCCGGGGATGATCTGGCTGTTCCAGAACTTTCGTGATGTGAGCTACCTCGACATCGCCATCCAGCACTGGACCGCCGCCGACGGCATGATCCTGGCGCTCGACCGCCTCGGCACCGAGATACACCAGAAGTATGAGGAAAGTCCGCCAACAGCGGCGCAGATCGCCGTCTGGAAGGCGGAGATTCACCGCTTCAACCATCAGATCGGACCGCTGTCAAAGTCCTTCTCCGACAGCCTCGGCGAAGGCTCCCGCTTCATCAAGATGGCACTGACGCTGGCGAACCTGGTTACCGCCGCCTTGCTCATCCTGCTTGCCGTGTGGCGCACCCGCAAACTCCTGGCGCAGCGTCAGGCTTTCCAGATCGCCCTCAACGCCGAACGCGAGCGCGCCCAGATCACGTTGGCCTCGATTGGCCAGGCTGTCATCAGCACGGGTGCGGACGGGCGGCTGGATTACATGAACGCAGTCGCGGAACGTCTGCTGGAGCGGCCGTTCAGCGAAGCAAGAGGCCAACCGATCGCATCACTGTTCAGGCTGGTCGACAGGGACAGCGGCATCGAGGAGCACCGGCTGATGGAACGCCTCCTGGCAGGCGAGCCACTGCACTCCAATGAACGGCCGCAATTGTTGCGACGCGCCGATGGCTCCGTCGTTCCTGTCGCGCTGACAGGCGCGCCGCTGCTGGTTTCCGGCCAGATCGTCGGCGCCGTGCTGGCCTTCCACGATATGACGCGCGAACAGGATTACATCGAGCGGCTGTCATGGCAGGCATCGCATGACGGGCTGACCGGGCTCACCAACCGACGCACCTTCGAGAGCAGCCTGCAAAAGGCGATCGCGGACCTGCACCATCGGCCGCGCCAGCACGCGTTGATGTACCTGGACCTCGACCAGTTCAAGCTCGTCAACGACACCTGTGGTCATGCGGCCGGCGACCAACTCTTGCGGCAGGTTTCCATGCTGCTCGGCAATGAGCTGCGGCCCGACGACATACTGGCTCGCGTGGGCGGCGACGAGTTCGGCGTCCTACTCTTCGATTGCGATCCGGATCTCGCGTCCGAAATCGCCGAACGGCTGCGCGCGACCGTTCAGGACCTGCATTTTGCTTGGAGCGGCAGGCCTTTCAACATGAGCGTCAGCATCGGCATGGTCGAGATCACCGATGCCGAAATCACGCTCAAGGATACCCTGCAGGCAGCCGATGTCGCCTGCTACATCGCCAAGGAGAAAGGCCGCAACCGGGTCCAGCTGCACAGTGACAGCGACACGGCCTTGCGCGATCGTTTCAGCGAAATGGCCTGGGTTCAGCGCCTGCATGCCGCGCTGGAAGAAGACCGCTTCAAGCTTCACGCCCAGGAGATCTGGCCGCTCAACGCCGCCGCGGCCGAGGCCGGCGCCCATATAGAAATACTGCTGCGGTTGACCGACGAGGATGGCCTCATCGTTTCGCCGGCCAGCTTCATCCCGGCAGCCGAGCGTTATGGCCTGATGCCGTCGATCGACCGCTGGGTCGTGCGCAACACTTTCGGCGTTCTGGCTGCCCGCCTTGCCAACGCGCAGGCCGCTCCCATTGCCACCTGCGCGATCAACCTATCCGGCGCAAGTTTCGGCGACGACACCTTCCTCGCCTTCCTGCGCGAACAATTCGACGTCCATGGCATTCCGCCCGGCATGATCTGCCTGGAGATCACGGAGACCAGCGCGATTGCCGACCTCACCAACGCCATGCGTTTCATAGCCGACCTGCGCGAACTGGGCTGCTGCTTCGCCCTCGACGACTTTGGCGCCGGCATGTCGTCCTTCGCCTATCTGAAGCACCTGCCCGTCGATTATCTGAAAATCGACGGCAGCTTCGTCAAGGACATGCTGGAGGACCGGATCGATCGTGCCATGGTCGAGATGATCCATCATATCGGCAAGGTGATGGGCAAGCGAACCATCGCCGAGTTCGTCGAAAACGACGGCATCGTCGAGGCTTTGAAGACGATCGGTGTCGACTACGCCCAGGGCTATGCGATCGCCCGGCCGCAACCTTTCGACGCTTCGACGCCCCTGCTGAAAACTGGTGCAGGACCGGGCATCGACGACCCTTGGAGCGACCTTGCGCGCAAGTTGCGCAAGCTCGGATAACGGAGCCGCCGCGCCCTTTCCTGGAATTGCGCTAAGCCTGCCGCTCCAGGAGGATCGTCGCACCATCGTGATAGGTGGTCCTGAGCACTTCAATATAGCCGCACTTTGCCGCGACATTCAGCGAAGCGGTGTTTTCGGGATCGATGATGCAGACGGTTCTTGCGCCCTGGAACGTCTCGTCGCCCCAGGCCAGGATCCGTCTCACGACTTCGCTGGCCAGCCCTTGGCCGTGCGCCTGCGGCGCCAGAGCCCAGCCGGCCTCCGGCACGCCCTCGATCGACGGCTCGATGTCGCGCTTGAGGTCGTGGAAGCCGGCCTCGCCGATGAAGCGGCCGGTGGCCTTGTCCTCGATCGCCCAGAAGCCGTAGCCCAGAAGCGACCACAGGCCGGCATGGCGCAGGAAGCGCATCCAGCTTTCCTCGCGCGTGCGCGGCTTGCCGCCGATGAAACGGGTGACGCCGGGATCGGCCCACATGGCGACATAGGCGTCGAAATCATCCAGCCGGTGCGCCCTGAGAATGGTGCGCGCCGTTTCGATGACAGGTACGCTGGCTGCCTTTGGACTGACCATGGAATTTGCCTCGGTTGAGTTGTCCTGCGCCTAGCAAATGGCTTGCGTGGAGCAAGGGCCACGACAGCATGGATCATCCTCCAGGACGACCGGACTGCAGATGGCGTCAATAGCGCCGACGGTCAGGTGCCCACCACCGGCGTATCTGGGAATTTCGCCCGGCGATGCTACTCTTCGCCCGGTGCCGCTTCAGGCGTTCCTTGCCGCGCCGTCCGATCGAAGGGAGAAAGCATGGATACCACCGACCTTGTGCTGGCCATCGTCCATCATCTGCTGGTGTTTTCGCTGGCCGGCATTATCGGCGCCGAATTTGTGCTGATCCGCGGCGACTTGCCTGCCGCGACGCTCAAGCGGCTTGCCGGCATCGATCGTCATTACGGCATCATTGCCACGCTCATCATCATCGTCGGCATCGGCCGCGTCTTCTATGGCCTGAAGGGCTGGGAGTTCTACGTCTACAACTGGATGTTCTGGGCCAAGATGGCGGCCTTCGCCATCGTCGGCCTGCTGTCGATCATCCCGACCATCCGCTTCATCTCCTGGAACAGGCAGGCCGCCGCCAGCCATGGCTTCCAGGTGCCGTCGGCGGAACTGACATCCGTGCGCACCTATGTCCGGGCGGAAGCCGTCGTCTTCCTGCTCATCCCGGTCTTCGCGGCGGCAATGGCGCGCGGCTACGGATACTAGACCGAACCGCATCCCGCCAAGGCATCTTTCCCCACAGAGCGCGGACGGTTGCGGATAATCGCAGTTTGCTGTTTGAGTCCGATTGCAATCTGCTAGCTTGCGCTAGTTGTTGCCGCATCCGCAGCCGGTGTTGAGAGGAACGCCGCGCAGTGGTTGGAGGTTCATATCCTGGGAGGAAATCACGATGAGAAAATTTGTCGCCGCTCTGGCCGCCGCCGCGGCCGTTACGCTTTATCCGTTCGCTGCGGACGCGCAGACCTATCCTGAACGCACCATCACCGTTGTTGTGCCGTTTGCGGCCGGCGGCCCGACCGACACGGTCACACGCCTCGTCGCGGAAGCGATGTCGAAGGATCTCGGCCAGCAGGTCATCGTCGAGAATGTCGGCGGCGCCGGCGGCACGTTGGGCGCCGGCCGCGTCGCGAAGGCGGAGCCGGACGGCTATACGCTGCTCCTGCATCATATCGGCATGGCGACCAGCGCGACGCTTTACCGGAAGCTCGCCTACGACACGCTGAACGCCTTCGAATATGTCGGCCTCGTCACGGAGGTGCCAATGACGGTCGTTGGCCGCAAGGATCTCGAGCCGACCGATTTGAAGGGGTTGGTCGAGTACGCCAAGGCCAACAAGGATACTGTCACCGTCGCCAATGCCGGCATCGGTGCGGCCTCGCATTTGTGCGGCATGCTGTTCATGAGCGCCATCAAGACGCCGCTGGTCACCGTGCCCTACAAGGGCACCGGCCCGGCCATGACCGATCTTCTCGGTGGCCAGGTCGACATCATGTGCGACCAGACGACCAATACCACGAAGCAGATCCAGGGCGGCACGATCAAGGCCTACGCCGTGACCTCGCCGGAACGCCTCGATGTGCTGCCTGACGTCCCGACAACGACGGAAGGCGGCCTTGCCGAGGTGCAGGTCGGCATCTGGCACGCCATCTACGCCCCCAAGGGCACGCCGGCCGAGATCACCGAACGCCTGTCGAAATCGCTGCAGGTCGCGCTGAAGGACCAGAACGTCGCCGCCCGCTTCGCCGAACTCGGCACCAAACCGTCGCCCGAGGCCGACGCGACGCCGGCCGCGCTGAAGGCCAAGCTGGAAGGTGAGATAACGCGTTGGAAGCCGATCATCGAAGCCGCCGGCCAGTACGCCGACTGAGGTTTTGAACGGGGCGCCACCGGCGCCCCATTTTCGCTTCGGCCCCCGTTTTCGCATTGCATCGTCGCGCCCGCGGCGCGGGTCTGGGAGGAAAATCATGAAGCCTTTCGCAATCGACAGGACCAACGGCCTATGCGCCGCCCTGTTCATCGCTTTCGGTGCATTTTTCGCGGCTCAGTCGCTCGGCCTCGAAATCGGCACTGCCTTCCGCATGGGTCCGGGCTATTTCCCGCTGATCCTGGCGATCGTGCTGATCCTGCTTGGTGTTGTGATCCTGGTCCAGGCGGTGCGCTTCGAGAGCGAGCCAATAGGCCACATTGCGTGGCGCGGCATGTTGTTCATCCTTCCCGCTCCGATCTTCTTCGGCCTGACGGTGCGCGGCCTCGGCTTCATCCCTTCGATCTTCCTGACGGCGCTGATCGCATCCTTTGCCAGCGGCCGCATGAAGCCGCTGACCGCGCTCGTGCTGTCGGCCGGGCTGACGCTGTTTGCGTTCGTCGTCTTCAGCTACGCACTCGGCCTGCCGTTCCAGCGCTTTGGCCCGTGGCTACCATTGTGAGGAGATGACCATGGAACTCCTCGCCAACCTGGCGCTCGGCTTCTCGACGGCCACATCGCTGACAAATCTCGGTTTCTGCCTGATCGGCGTCCTTCTCGGCACGCTGATCGGCGTCCTGCCCGGCATCGGCGCCACCGCAACCATCGCCATGCTCTTGCCGATCACCTTCCAGATCGGCGACCCGGTTTCCTCGCTCATCATGCTCGCCGGCATCTATTACGGCGCGCAATATGGCGGCTCGACCACCGCCATTCTCATCAACATGCCCGGCGAATCCTCGTCAGCCGTCACCGCAATCGACGGCTACCAGATGGCCAAGAACGGCCGCGCCGGGGCGGCACTCGCGATCGCGGCGATAGGCTCGTTCTTTGCCGGCACGGTGTCGACCTTCCTTGTCGCCATCTTTGCCCCGCCGCTGACGGCGATAGCGCTGGAGTTCGGCGCGGCCGAGTATTTTTCGCTGATGATCGTCGGCCTCGTCTCGTCCATCGCGCTCGCCCACGGCTCGATCGTCAAGGCGCTGGCGATGGTCGTGCTCGGCCTGCTGCTCGGCATTGTCGGCACCGACATCTACACCGGCACGCCGCGCTTCACGCTCGGCATCACCGAGTATGCCGACGGGCTGAATTTCGTCGCGGTGGCGGTCGGCGTCTTCGGCGTCGCCGAGATCCTGCGCAACCTCGAGAACGAGCACGAGCGCTCCGTGCTGATCCGCAAGGTCTCCGGCCTGATGCCGACCCGCGAGGACTTTCGCCGCATGGCGGCGCCCATCGTGCGCGGAACCATCATCGGTTCGGCGCTCGGCATCCTGCCGGGAGGTGGCGCGATCCTTGCGGCCTTTGCCTCCTACACGGTCGAAAAGCGCGTATCGAAAAACCCCGGGGAGTTCGGCAAAGGCGCCATCGAAGGCGTCGCCGGACCGGAATCGGCCAACAATGCCGGCGCCCAGACCTCCTTCATCCCCATGCTGACGCTCGGCATTCCGGCCAATCCGGTCATGGCGCTGATGATCGGCGCGATGATCATCCAGGGCATCGTGCCCGGCCCCAATGTCGCGACCGAACAGCCGGCGCTGTTTTGGGGCATCATCGCCTCGATGTGGATCGGCAATCTGATGCTGATCGTCCTGAACCTGCCGCTGATCGGGCTTTGGGTGAAGCTTCTCACGATCCCTTATTACGTGCTCTTCCCGATCATCATGGCGTTCTGCTCGATCGGCGTTTACAGCGTCAATACCAACGTCTACGACCTCTACGCGGTCGCCTTCTTCGGCGTCCTCGGCTACCTCCTGACCAAACTGCGCTGCGAACCCGCGCCACTGCTGCTCGGCTTCGTGCTCGGCCCGCTGCTTGAGGAAAACCTGCGCCGCGCCATGATTCTCTCGCGCGGCGACCCGAGCACGTTCGTGACGAGACCGATCAGTGCCGGTCTTCTCTTCATTGCGCTCGCCGTGCTCGTCATCGTCTTCCTGCCCGCGGTCAAGAAGAAGCGCGAAGAGGTGTTTGTGGAGGAGAATTAAGCCACTTCGTCCGCCGGGCCGAGCGGCCCGATCGGCACCAAAGGCGCCGGCATGTCGGTCGTCTTCTCCGCCGCCTTGCAGATATCGGCGATGACGCAGGCCGGGCAGTCCGGCTTGCGCGCCTTGCAGACATAGCGGCCATGCAGGATCAGCCAGTGATGCGCGTGGCGCATGTACTCGTCCGGAATAATCTTAAGCAGCCCCTGCTCGACCTGCTCCGGCGTCTTGCCGGGCGCCAGGCCGAGCCGGTTGCCGATGCGCAGTATATGCGTGTCGACCGCCATCGTGTGCTGGCCGAAGGCCATGTTGAGCACGACATTGGCGGTCTTGCGCCCGACTCCCGGCAACTTGACCAGTTGCTCGCGGTCGTCGGGCACCTCGCCGTCATGGTCGGCGATCAGCGCCTGCGACAGCGCAATCACGTTCCTGGCCTTGTTGCGCCAGAGCCCGATCGTGCGGATGTAATCGCCGACCTTTGCCTCGCCCAGCGCCAGCATCTTTTGCGGCGTGTCGGCGACCTTGAACAGCGCCCGCGTCGCCTTGTTGACACCGGCATCGGTAGCTTGAGCCGAAAGCACCACCGCCACCAGCAGCGTGAAGGCGTTGACATGCTCGAGCTCGCCTTTTGGCTCCGGCCGCTGCACGGAAAAGCGCCGGAATATCTCATGCACCTCGGCTTGGCTGTAGATCGAACGGGGCCGCGCGGGCCGCGGTCGCGGCTTGGCGTTCGAGCCGTCGCGCCGGCCGGGCGGCAATTCCTTCTTGGGCATCGGGGAATTTTCGGGCATCGAGGATTTTTTGGACTTGGGGCTCGCCATACCCTTCCTATAATATCCCGGCATGAGCGACACAAACGCCTCTTTCCAGGCCGACGAGCCCTTCTTCCACGCTTTGCTGACACCGCACCGCTCGCTCGGCCGCACCGGCTTTTTCGTGCTGATGGGCGCGCTGCTGTTCGGCTCGCTGGCGACCGGGGCGTTCTTCCTGTCGCGCGGCGCCTGGCCGGTGTTCGGCTTCTTCGGCCTCGACGTGATCGGCGTCTACATCGCCTTCCGCGCCAACTACCGCGCCGCCCGCGCCCGAGAAGAGGTGTCGGTCTCCCGAACCAGCCTCGACATCCGCAAGACGGCGCCGTCAGGCAAATCGGAAGCGCATCGCTTCAATCCGTTCTGGTCGCGTTTCTCGATCGCCCGCCATGCCGAGATCGGCATCACCAGGATGGCGGTGGAGGCTCAAGGGAAGACTGTTCCGATCGGCGGTTTCCTCAATCCCGACGACCGCGAGAGCTTTGCCGCGGCCTTTTCACGCGCGCTGGCAACCGCCAAGGCGCGCTGAACAAGCACTTCAGAGCCGATAGCGCAAAAGCCTGCCGATCTTGCGCAGTGCGGAAATGTATTTCCAAAGGCGAACGAACAGTTTCGCTACCCTGCTCATACGGGCCGCTTGTTCCGGCTTGTAGGCCGAGATGTCCTCGACGAACCGGTCCTGAACGTGGACGTCCAGCGTCTTTGCTCTGATCGCCAGCCCGATGCCGAGATTGCCATCAACCTTGAGTCTGGAAAAATCATAATCGATCTTGCGCACCGCCTCGTCGGCGAACCGATTCTCAAGCAGCGAATGGGGTAGCCGGCTCTCCAGCGCCTTGCCGTACGGCGTCAACAGCAAGGTCTCCCTTGCCTCGGTCAGATTTACCTTCTCGCCGGCCATGATTGTCCACTTCCGTTCGAGCCGACTCTATCTGGGTACGGGCGGCGGGAAGGCAAGTTTCGGGTGGTGGCAAAGGGCGAGAGGAACGATATTCGCGGTCAAGGAGATATTGCCATGAACGCCCAGATGACCATGAATACCCGGATGAAACCGTCAGCCATTCTGCAGAACGACATCACGCCCGAAGGCAGCGACTATGAGGTGGTCCGCCGCGCCATCGAGAAGATCAGTCTCGACTATCGCGACCAGCCCTCGCTGGAGGTTCTGGCCGAGGAGGTCGGCGAGACCCCGACCGGCCTGCAAAAACTGTTCACGCGCTGGGCCGGTCTGTCACCCAAGGCCTTCCTGCAGGCGGTTACGCTCGACCATGCGCGCAAGCTGCTCGATTCCGGCATGCCGCTGCTCGAAACCTCGTTCGAGCTTGGCATGTCAGGACCTAGCCGGCTGCACGATCTCTTCGTCACCCACGAAGCGATGTCGCCGGGCGACTACAAGACGCGTGGCGCGGGCCTCACCATCCGCTACGGCTACCACATCTCGCCCTTCGGTATTGCCCTGATCATGGTCACCGACCGCGGGCTCGCCGGCCTCGCCTTCAACGATGCGGGCGGCGAGCGGGCGGCCTTCGCCGACATGTCCAGCCGCTGGCCGAACGCCAACTATGTCGAGGACATGAGCGCCACCGCGCCCTATGCGGCGCGCATCTTCGATCCGACGCTGTGGCGCGCCGACCAGCCGCTGCGCGTGGTGATGATCGGTACCGACTTCCAGCTGCGCGTCTGGGAAGCCCTGTTGCGCATCCCGATGGGCAAGGCCTGCACCTACTCCTCGATCGCCGAAAGGATCGGCGCACCGAACGCCAGCCGGGCGGTGGGTGCGGCGGTCGGCGCCAACCCGATGTCTTTCGTCGTGCCCTGCCATCGCGCGCTTGGCAAATCCGGAGCGCTCACCGGTTATCACTGGGGCCTGACGCGCAAGCGCGCTATCCTCGGCTGGGAGGCTGGGCAGGTCGCGTCCTGAAACGTCGATTTTTTCCGTTCCAATTGCATAAAACCGCATATATCAGTATCAACAAGTATTCCTATAATTATTCTCCAGCGACTAGAAGCGATACAACCGGCGACAACCTATGGTTTCGCCGGTTTTCTTTGCTACGCCGAAGCAATTCTATTTAAGTTTACCCTAAATTAACCACGATAAAGCGAGGATACCTTTGGGTTAGGTCGGACTGTCCGGCTTGATAGGAGGTTTCGATGAAGCTCTTCCGCACCGCCATCGGTGCAGCTGTTCTGGTCGCCTGTATCGACCAGACCGCATCGGCCGCCACTGGAAACGTCCTGTTCAACGGCACCATAACCGCGACCTGCACGCTGACGGTGAATTCCAACGGCACGATGACCGTCAGCACCAACCTTCAGTCGCTGAGCTCCCACAATGCCGGCGGTTCGGCCGGCAGCGTCCAGGTGGACACCACGGGCGGTGTCTCGCTCAGCGTCGATCCGGTCACATCCACCACCGTGCCTGCCTCTGATGTCACGGCCACCACCTGGACGCCGACCTTGGCCTCCACCGGCGCCCACACCATTGCGGAAACCGGCACCACGACCGCGCTTGCCGCGCCCGGCACTTCGACCGTCGCGGTCAATCTCGCCGGCACCAAGGGCGGCAGCAACCGCTTCTCCGCCGGCAACTATCAGGCAACGGTCACGCTTCGCTGCGAATGACCCCTCGCGAAAGGAGGGAGCTTTGACTCAAGGTGGAATTCTTGCGGTGGCGCTGGCTGTCGCCCTCGTTCCCATTGCCGCGTCGGGCCAGTCGATGACGCCGATGCGCGGCGAGGTCAGGTCCTTTACCGACGCCTTCGCCGTGCGGGTCTTCCCGGGCAACCCGTATGACCAGCGCATACGCGTCGAAATCCATGTCTATGACCAGAATTTCCAACCCGTCGATGCCAGGATCACGCCGAACGCCTTCCTGCTGGCTGGCCAGGCATCGCGCCCGGTTCTGGTGGTCGTGCCGTTCGACGGCGCGACCGAGCGTAAAGTGCGTATCTGTACCGAGAGTATCCCCTTTCCAAGCGAGCAGACGCAAATAAGGGCACAGATATGCGGAAAGTTTTTCGGGCATCGCAGGTTCTGACCCTCTCCTTTCTGCCCGCTTGGGCGGTCGTAAGTCAGGGGTTTGCCGAGGATATACTGAACCTGAACCAGAACCAGACCGGCTTCACTCTGCCCGGCGTCACCTTGCCCCAGGGCCAGGACGAGGTTCACGCTTCCGACGGCACCACCTGCCGCTCCGCCGTTTCCGGCAGCGGCGCTTATCTCGACGTCGGTGTCATCAGAGGCAACAGCAACAGCCAATCGAACAGTGACCTCGCCACTTACGGCCGCGTCGTGGTCCCGATCGGGCGGAAGCCGAAGCGCATCGATTGCAGCCGCCTCTACGAACTCGAGGTCGAGCGCCTGCAGCTGGAGCTGAAGCTGCTGAAGATGGGCCTCGGCGCCGATGGCCAGACAGCAAGCGTGACCGCCGCCGCACCCCCGGCCACATCACCAGCATGGGCCAATGAAGGCTGGAGCATCAGAGACGGCAGTGGCAAGAAAAAGAAGAAGAAATAGCAGCGCGCTGCTTGCCTTCGCCGCGCTCGCCGGCTTCTGCCTGCCGGCACAGTCGGCGATCATCGGCACCTGCACGATCATGATCGGCGCCTCGGGAACGATGACGCCGAACCCCGCCATCAACATATTCGGCTCCAAGCAGGCGGGCGGGTCGAGCGCAGGCGCCACCATCACCGCAAGCTCCCTGCTCTGCACCATACTTAATTTGCTCGATTGCTTTTCCGTTTCGGCGCCGCCACCGATCGCCTTCACCTCCGCGCCAAGCGGCGGCGACACCAACACCACCTTCGCCACCGTCTTCCGCCTCGATGGCTCGGGCACCGACATCCCAGGCAGTTCGCCGCAGCGCGTCACCAACGGCACCCACACCATCCAGGTCGACCTCACAGCAACCAAATCTTCAGGCATCTTTCCGGCCGGCAACTATCAGGGCATGGTCACAGTGCGCTGCGAATGACGAGACGCGGCACCTGGATGGACTGGCAACCGGCATTCTTACAGGTTAGCCTCCCGCGCATTCAGCAGGAGGCATTTCTTGATTATCGTTGTCGGCTCGATCAACCTCGACCTCATCGCCAATGTCGACCGCTTGCCGGCACCTGGCGAGACGGTGCGCGGCTCCAATTTCACGACGGCACCCGGCGGCAAGGGCGCCAACCAGGCATTGGCTGCCGCGCGCGCCGGCGCCAACGTGCGCATGGTGGGCGCGGTCGGCAAGGATAGTTTCGCCGCCGAGGCAACCGCATTGCTCAGGGATGGGAAAGTCGATCTGTCCGGCGTCGGAGAGAGCTTCGCCTCGACTGGCACGGCGCTGATCCTGGTCGGCGCCGACGGCGAGAACGTCATCGCCGTGGTGCCGGGCGCCAACGATTCGGTGCTGCCGGCCGACATTGCCAAAGCCCTGCTGAAGAAGAACGATGTCGTGCTGCTGCAGCACGAGATCCCGCTGCAGACCGTCGAGGCCGCGCTCGACGCGACCCGGGCGGCCGGCGCGATCAGTGTGCTCAACACCGCGCCGTTTCGCGCGGAGGCGTCCGACCTGCTTGCCAAGGCGGACTATGCCGTCGCCAACGAAACCGAATTCGACCTCTATGGCGAGGCGTTGTCGCTCGCCGGCCGCGACCGCCCGGCGCGGATGCGCGACTATGCCGGCAAGACCGGGCGCACCATCGTCGTCACGCTCGGCGGCGACGGCGTGCTGGCCGCGACGCCGGACAATTTCCTGACGGTGCCGGCGCTGAAGATCACCCCGGTCGACACCGTCGGCGCCGGCGACACCTTTTGCGGCTATTTCGGCGCCGGCCTGTCGTCCGGCCTGCCGCTCGAACAGGCGCTCGTCCGCGCCGCCGCCGCCGGCTCGCTTGCTTGCCTGAAGCCCGGCGCCCAGCCGGCGATCCCGCTGGCAAAAGATGTCGACGCCGCCCTGACCGGTGCGCGATGACAGGCCCGCGCCCGGCCACCAAACATGCCGTGCCGGCGGCCGGCGAGATCTGCCGCCTGTCCGCGGTGGAGCTGGCTGACCGTATCAGACGCCGGCAGCTTTCCGTGCGCGAGGTGGTCGCGGCCTTCCTCGACCGCATCGAGGCCGTGAACCCGCAGGTCAACGCCATCGTGTCGCTGCGCGACCCCGCGGACATCCTGGCTGAAGCCGCCACGGCCGACGCCCATCTGGCGGGCGGTGGGGAGGCGGGAACCCTGTTCGGCCTACCGATCGCCATCAAGGACCTTGCGCTGACCAAGGGTCTCAGAACCACCTTCGGCTCGCCGATCTTCGCCGATTTCGTCCCCGGGGAAGATGATTTCTTCGTCGAGCGCGTGCGCAAGGCCGGCGCGATCGTCATCGGCAAGACCAATGTTCCCGAATTCGGACTGGGCTCCAACACCTACAACAGCGTTTTCGGTTCGACGCACAACGCCTTCGATCCTGCGCTGACCGCCGGCGGCTCGAGCGGCGGCGCCGCCGTCGCACTGGCGCTCGACATGCTCCCCGTCGCCGACGGCAGCGACCTCGGCGGCTCGCTGCGCAATCCGGCCGCCTACAACAACGTCTACGGCTTCCGCCCCTCGCAGGGCCTTGTCCCGGCCGGTCCCGACATCGATGTCTTCCACGCGCAGATGGGCGTCGAGGGCCCGATGGGCCGCAATGTGCGCGACATCGCACTGCTGCTCGACGAGCAGGCCGGCTACCACCCGCGTGCGCCGCTCTCGCACGACAAGCAGGGCTCTTTCCTGGAAGGACTGCAAACGCCGGCGGGCGGCGGCCGCATCGCCTGGTTCGGCGATCTCGGTGGCCATCTGCCGGTGGAAGCAGGCATTCTCGATCTTTGCGAGGCAGCTTTGGGCAGGATCGCCGGCGCGTCGTTCCAAAGCGAGGCGCTGGTGCCGGATGTCGACTTCGAAGCGCTGTGGCAGGCGTTTGTCACGTTGCGCCAGGCAAGCAGCGGCTGCGCGCTGAAAGCCCACTACGACGATCCGGCAAAGCGCAAACTTCTCAAGCCCGAGGCCGTGTGGGAAGTGGAGCAGGCGCTGCACCTCACCGCGCCGCAAATCCACGCCGCAACGGTGCGGCGCTCGTCGTGGCACAAAACGCTGCTGTCGCTGTTCGAGCGCTTCGACCTCGTCGCGCTGCCGACCGCGCAGGTCTTTCCCTTCGCGGTCTCCACCCACTGGCCGAGCCAGGTGGCCGGGCGCGGCATGGACAGCTATCACCGCTGGATGCAGGTTTCCGCCTTCGCCACGCTGGGCGGCTGTCCGGCTCTCAACGTACCGGTCGGCTTCGACGGCAAGGACCGGCCGATGGGCATGCAGCTGATTGGACGGCCGCGCGGCGACCTTGCCGTGCTCAAGGCGGGAGCGGCCTATGAGGCGACGCTGCCGTGGCAGGCCGGCGCCTGCTGAAGCCAGCCTGGTTCTACCGGTGCCAATTCCACCGGCTTGCGCCGGCGGCGATCCCATGCATTGATTTGACATGGCCGCGTCGCGCAGCGGCATTCTGTCGAGGGAATCCCCATGTCTCTGGAACTCTACGCCGCCTATCTGCTTGCCTGTCTCGTCATCATCCTGGTACCCGGACCGACGGTGACGCTGATCATCGCCAACAGCATCCGCCACGGTTCGCGTGCCGGCCTTGCCAATGTCGCCGGCACGCAGGCTGGGCTTGCCATCATGATCGCCATTGTCGGCATCGGCCTGACCTCGCTGATCGCGGGCATGGGCCACTGGTTCGAATGGGTGAGGCTGATCGGCGCCGCCTATTTGATCTGGATGGGCGTGCAGATGTTCCGCTCGAAGGGCACGCTGAACGCCGACGGGACGGCGAGGAAGCCGCGTGGCGGCTTCTTCCTGCAGGGCCTGCTGGTGGCGCTGAGCAACCCGAAGACGCTGGTGTTCTTCGGCGCCTTCTTCCCGCAATTTATTTCCCCGGAAGGCAACTATGCGCTGCAGATCACGGTCATGGGCCTCACCGCGATGATCTTCGCCGCCGTGTCGGATTCGACCTACGCACTCGCCTCCGCCCGCGCCGGACGCCTGCTGTCGGCCAGCCGGGTCAAGCTGCTGTCGAGGATCAGCGGCAGCTTCCTGGTCGGCGGCGGCCTGTGGCTGGCGTTTTCAAAAGCGAAGTGAGCGCACCCTTCCCTCACCCGTTACGGGGAGAGGGTGGTCGCGCAGCGACCGGGTGAGGGGCAGCTCCGGTGTTGCAGGCAATTATCAACGTTTGCGCGGCCCCTCATCCCCCTGCCGGACCTTCTCCCCGTGAACGGGGAGAAGGAGGCTTTCAGAGTAGCCCCAGCCGCTCCACCAGCAACGCGAAGAACGCGTCGTGGTCGATGTCGCGCATCACCATGGCGTTCTGCGGCCGCTTGGTCACGCCCCACCAGTCGATCACGGTCATGCCCATGGTCAGCTCGGAGGTGATTTCGACGCTGACGTTGCAATTGCGGCCCTTGAACAGCTCCGGCTTCAACAGATAGGCGATGACGCAGGGGTCGTGCAGCGGCCCGCCATCGGTACCGTATTTCTCCTCGTCGAAGCGCTCGAAGAACTCCAGCATCTCTGACGTGGCGATGCCCACCCTGGTGCCGAGCTGGCGGAAAGCCTGCGTGCGCTTGGCGGTGGTCAGCGCCTTGTGGGTGACGTCGAGCGGCATCATGACGATCGGAATGCCGGCCTTAAACACGACATCGGCGGCATGCGGGTCGACATAGATGTTGAATTCGGCGGTCGGTGTGACATTGCCGCCCTCGAAGAAGCCGCCGCCCATCAAAACGATCTCCTTGATGCGAGGCGCGATCCTCGGCTCGCGAATCAGCGCCAGCGCGACGTTGGTGAGTGGCCCGAGCGCGCAAAGCGTGATCGTGCCGCTCGGCTCGTTCATCAGCGTCTCGACGATGAAATCGACCGCATACTGGTCCTGCAGCTTCATCGTCGGGTTGCGTAGTTGCGGCCCGTTGAGGCCGGTCTTGCCATGCACTTCCTCGGCGGTGACCAGTTCGCGTGCCAGCGGCCGGATGGCGCCGGCATAGACCTTGATGTCGGGCCGTCCGGCCAGCTCGCAGATCTTGCGTGCATTCTTTTCGGTAAGGTTCAACGGCACGTTGCCGGCAACAGCTGATATGCCGACGATGTCCAGCTCGGCGCTGCCGAGCGCCAGCAATATGGCGACGGCATCATCCTGGCCGGGATCCGTGTCGATGATGATCTTGCGGGTATGGGGCATTTCAATTCCTTGTCTGGGGAGTCTTTTTGGGCGGGGTTTTTAGTGGCTTGAACTTGGCCGGGGGGCAGACCATATCAAGACCATCGGGAAAAATGCCATCTGGGTTTTTCCACTTTATGTCGCTCTTGAGAGGACACTGTAACATGAGCCGAATGACGCCCTTTTCGAGTCCGCTTCTCCTTGGCTTCGACGCCATGGAAAAGACGCTCGAACGCTTGGCGAAGTCCGGCGATAGCTACCCCCCGTATAACATCGAGCGCCTCAGCGGTGCTGACGGCAATGCCGAAAGGCTGCGCATCACGCTTGCCGTCGCAGGCTTCGCCGAAAGCGATCTCGATGTCACCACGGAGGAGAACCAGCTCATCGTGCGCGGCCGTCAGAATGACGACACCGAGCGCGAATTCCTCCACCGCGGTATCGCCGCGCGCCAGTTCCAGCGGTGTTTCGTGCTGGCCGACGGCATGCGGGTGATCGCGGCGGAGCTGAAGAACGGCCTGCTGTCCATCGATCTCGACCGCCCGGAGGCCGAGCGGCTGGTACGGAAAATAAACATATCGGTGAAAGACTGATCCTCACCGATGGCTCTCATGCGAGGCGGCCTTGAGCGGCGTCCTCGCGCCAAGGAGGCTTGAAATGACCAGAACTGACGAAAATCTCACCATGTCCAGCGGCGAATTCGCCCATCTCGGCGAAGGTACGGTCGCCTATCTGAGGAAAGTGTCGAGCGACGATCTGCGCGGGCGCTTCCCCGGCCTCGGCGAAATCGCGCCCGGCATGGAGCTGTGGGCGCTGTTTGCCGCCAACGGCCAGCCGATCCTGCTTTCGGATGCCCGTGACCGGGCTCTGGCGGGCGCGCTTGAGAACGACCTGACCACCGTCGCTATCCACTAAGCGACTGCTGGCCACTGAAATGGACAGGGCCGCCCGCGGCGGCCCTTGGAAGTTTTATCCCAAAGAAACTTCAGGCCGCGTGCGAGGCCTGTGTGTCCGACAAAAGCGCATGGATCGCGACCGCGTCGCGCGTGCCCCTGATCTTGGCCACAGTGTCGGCATCGCGCAGCACACGCGCGATGCGCGACAAGGCCTTGAGGTGGTCGGCGCCGGCACCTTCCGGCGCCAAGAGCAGGAACACCAGATCGACCGGCTGATCGTCCAGCGCCTCGAAATCGACCGGTGTCTCCAACCGGGCAAAGACGCCCGCAATGCGCTTCACCCCGGCCAGCTTGCCATGCGGAATGGCGATGCCGTTGCCGACGCCGGTGGAACCCAACCGCTCGCGCTGCAGGATGGTGTCGAACACCTCCCGCTCCGGAATGCCGGAAATCGCCGCCGCCCTTTCGGACAGCAATTGCAGCAGCTGCTTCTTTGAGTTCGCCTTCAACGCCGGCATGATCGCCGGAACGTTGATCAGATCGCTCAGATCCATGCTTGAAATTCCCTTGTTCGCCCGCCGCCCGCCAGTCCTCGCCCCCTCGCGCGGCTGGCTTCTTATCCCTGTGCGACTTTGGTCGTGGACGGATCGATCCAGCCGATGTTCCCATCCGGCCGGCGATAGACGATGTTGAGATGATCGTTCCCGGCATTGCGGAAGACGAAAACCGGGCTGTCCTTGGTGTCGAGCTCGATGACGGCCGACGCCACCGACATGGTGCGCAGCGTCATGGTCGATTCGGCGACGATGGCCGGCGCGAAATTGTCCGGTATCTCCTCGTCGTCATCGGCAAGCGGCGCCATCACCGTGTAGGCGATGTCGGTGGGTTCGCCGTTGCCATTGCCGGAATTGTGCGACTTCAGCCGGCGCTTGTAGCGCCGAAGCCGCGTCTCCAGCCGGTCTGCCGCAGCCTCGAAGGCCAGCGTCGGATCCTGGGCGTCGCCGGTCGCCTGCAGCGAAGCGCCGGAATCGAGCCGGATCATGCAGTCCGCAGAATAGCGCGACCCTGATTTGATGACCGTGACATGCCCTGAAAAACCGCGGTCGAAATATTTTCCGATCGCCTCGCCGACACGGTCGTTGATGCGCGTACGAAACGCATCGCCGATATCCATGTGTTTTCCCGATATGCGCAGTTTCATCTGAAAACTGACCTTCCCTGCTCAGGCTTCAAACTGCCCCGAGTTTATACTCGTGGTCCGTGCGCACAAGCTTTGCGGCGGCACTCCCGCTGTTTTTAAATCCGGACTTTCCGATTGATCACAAGCCGCCTTCTTGGCCGTCCGGTAGCCTTCGCCGTGACGGACCATTCGCATGCGGGCTTCTAGCCCGTCTCATGCGGGCGGGCTTCTAGCCACTTCATTGCGGCTTGTCAATGAAGCACGAGAACTGTGGAAATCCGGCCGTCTCGCAGGGCCTGCTTTCAGGGCCAGTATCAACGCCCGACGCTGGCCAGAGCCCGCTTTTCGCGCCGCCGCTGCACCGACGAGGGAATGTTCATGCCTTCCCGGTACTTGGCGACGGTGCGCCGGGCGATGTCGACGCCGCTTTCCCTCAGCATATCGACAATGGCGTCGTCGGAAAGCACGTCGACGGGCTTTTCCTCGTCGATCAGCTGCTTGATGCGGTCGCGCACCGCTTCCGAGGAATGAGCATCACCGCCTCCCGCCGAAGCGATCGAGGCGGTGAAGAAATAACGCAACTCGAACACGCCGCGCGGCGTCAGCATGTACTTGTTCGCCGTGACCCGGCTGACGGTCGATTCGTGCATGCCGATGGCATCGGCCACCGTGCGCAAATTGAGCGGCTTCAGCTGGCGCACGCCATGGACCAGAAACGCGTCCTGCTGGCGCACGATTTCCGACGCCACCTTGAGGATGGTCTTCGCCCGCTGATCAAGGCTGCGCGTCAGCCAGTTGGCGTTCTGCAGGCACTCGGCCAGGAAATCCTTTTCCGTCTGGTTTTTCGCGTGGCCGGAAACCCGCGCGAAATAGATATGGTCGACCAGCACGCGCGGCAGCGTCTCGGCATTGAGCTCCACCGTCCAGCTGCCATCATTGGCCGCCCGCACCTCGACGTCGGCGACGATCGCGTCACTGGTGCCGCCCAGGAATGCCGTGCCGGGCCGCGGGTCGAGCGCCCGGATTTCGGCCAGCATGTCGAGAAGATCCTCCTCGTCGACACCGCAGATGCGTTTCAGCGTCTGGAAATCGCGCCGCGCCAAAAGCTCCAGATTGGAGACCAGCGCCTTCATCGCCGGATCGAGCCGGTCACGCACGGCCAGCTGCAGCGACAGGCATTCCGCAAGGTCGCGGGCAAACAGGCCGGCGGGCTCGAATGTCTGGCAAACGTCAAGCACCTTGGCCACCGCCGCCGCGTTCGCGCCGAGACGGACGGCGATTTCGGCGGTGTCGGCGCGCAGGTAGCCGGCCTCGTCGAGGCCGTCGGCAAGCTCGCCGGCGATCAGCCGCGCCGCCGGATCGGCGAAGGCAAGGGCGATCTGCTCGCCGACATGTTCGCGCAGCGTGATTGCCGTGGCCGCCATGTCGCCGACGTCGAAGCCCTCGGACGACGATCCGCCGGCGTTGCCGCCGGAGGCCGATTTCCATTGCGCCGTAAGGTCGGGCCCGAGCCGTTCGCTGGTGCCGGGATCGTCCGGAAAAAGGTTCTCCAGCGAGGAGTCGAGCTTGTCCGAGATCGCCTCGGCGCTCCATTGCGTCTCGGCTTCGAACCAGTCCCCGTCTGAAGCGGGCTCAGGCGCGGCGTCGTTCTTCTGCGCCTGGTCGCTCGCCGCGTCGTCCTGTGGCTCGGCGCGCTCAAGCAGCGGATTGCGTTCGATCTCGTCGTCGATGAAGCGGTCCAGCTCGACATGAGTAAGCTGCAGCAGCCGAATCGACTGCATCAGCTGCGGCGTCATCACCAGCGACTGGGACTGTCGTAGCTGTAGCTTTGCCGCCAGAGCCATGGTTCGGTTTCAAACGCCTTCTCTACCCACTGGGAAGTCTACGCATCGGAACAGCCGGAACAAATTTCCGACCGGGCATAGAGACTGGCCCGGCTTTTGCTTGTCAAGCGAAACGCTAGCAAGAGTCGCTTACCGGAGCGTTATCCGGGCGAAAAATAGCAAAAAACAACCGAGAATTGCCCCGAATTCACTGCGGGGAAACGTATTTTACGCTCAGAGCGTAAAACCCTCGCCGAGATAGAGTCGCCGCACATCCGCATTGGCGACCACCTCGTCGGCGCGGCCATGCGTCAGCACCTGGCCGGCATGGATGATGTAGGCGCGGTCGATGAGGCCGAGCGTCTCGCGCACATTGTGGTCGGTGATCAGCACACCGATGCCGCGCGCCGTCAAATGGCGCACAAGCTGCTGGATGTCGGCGACGGCAATCGGGTCGATGCCGGCGAAAGGCTCGTCGAGCAGCATGTAGGCCGGGCGCGTCGCCAGGGCGCGGGCGATCTCGAGGCGACGCCGTTCGCCGCCGGAAAGCGACAGCGACGGCGCCTTGCGCAGATGGCTGATGTGGAACTCCTCGAGCAGTTCGTCGAGGCTGCGCTCGCGCTCCTTGCGGCTCTTCTCGACCACTTCGAGCACGGCGCGGATGTTCTGTTCGACGCTCAGACCACGGAAGATCGATGCTTCCTGCGGAAGGTAGCCAATGCCGAGCCGGGCACGGCGATACATCGGCATCGAGGTGACGTCGAAGCCGTCGATCTCGATCGTGCCTTCATCCACCGGCACCAGGCCGGTGACCATGTAGAAACAGGTGGTCTTGCCGGCGCCATTCGGGCCGAGCAGCCCGACCGCCTCGCCGGCACGCACGCCGATGGTCACGCCGCTGACGACCTTGCGGCCCTTGTAGCTCTTGGTCAGGCCCTTGGCGATCAAGGTGCCCTTGAACTTCGCGGAATCGACGTTGGCCGTGGCCGGTGTCCCTAATTTGCCGGCGGCCCGCCCCGGAAGGCGGGCCAGCAGCGACGCTACGCCGGCCATTAGTTCTTCGGCGCTCCCTGCTTCGGTGGCGGTGTCATCGACATGATGACGCGCCCGCCGCAGCCGTCGACATTGGCAAGGCCGGTCTTCATCTGCACGGTGAGCTTGCAGCCCTTCAGCACGTTGGGGCCTTGCGACAGCACCACTTCCTTGCCGGACAGAACGAGCACCTGCGTCTTCATGTCGAAAGTGCCGTTGTCGCCGGTGGCGATCTGGTCATCCGACTTCATATAGACTTTGTTCTCGACCACCAGATGGTCGATATTGGCCGAGCCGGTCATCGCCGAGGCTCCTGCGGCCGCGCCCTTTGCGGCATTGGGATCCTTGACATAGTACACTGTCATCTTGCCGGCCTTGAGCATGGTCGGCCCCTGCGTGACGGTAACGTTGCCGCTGAACACGGCGACACTATCCGCCTGGCGGACTTCCAGCTTGTCGCTTTCGATCTGGATCGGCTGGTCGCCCGACAGTTTGAGGCCGGACTGACTGGTCGCGCCGGACTGGGCAAACGAAGGCACCAGGCCGAGCAGCAGCAGCGCCGATGCCGCGCCCACAAGCCGTGCCGAACTACTGGGACGCATTCGATTCTCCGCTCTTTGCCTCCGCCGCCTTTAGGCTGGCGGCGTCGATGTTGACGCGCACTCTGTTTTCGAAAACCAGAACCTTGCCATTGTCCTGGATCGACATCGTGTCCGCCGTGATCCGCGAGCCGCCGCGGCTGACATCGACCGGATCATTCGTCTTCATAGTGCCTTTGCCCATGTCGAGGAAGATGGATTTGAGCTTGGCCTCGATGCCATCGGTTGTCGTCACCGTGACGTCGCTGGTCAGGTTCATCGTGTTACCGGCGCGATCGTAGATGCCGCGCGTCGCGTTGACGGTCGCCACGTTGTCGGGCGCCAGCGGCAATTTGGCATTGATGCCTTCCAGATCGATGATGCCTTGCTTGCCGACGTCCTGGATGGCCCGCAGCGCCGTCAGCGAATAGGGCAGCTTTTGCTTGGTGAAGCCGTTGAGCTTGGGATTGGCCATCACCAGCTTGCCGTCGGAGAAGGCGCTGCCGTCGGCCTGCACCGAGATCGACACGGGCGCGGCGAGATAGGAGTAGACCGGAAAGGCAACGGCGATGATGGCTGCAAGCAGCGGTACCGCGAATTTCAGCACCCGCACCCTGCGCGAATGCCGCTGCGCGAGGTCGAAGGCGTCACCACGCGTGCCGGCTGGCGCCGCAGGCGCCAAAGCCGTCTCGGCATTGGTCTGTTCGTTCGATCGCGCTAGCATGACTATTTTCTAATAAACCCTTGCCCGCCAAAACACCGCCTATAGGTGGGATGCCGGTCCCCGCAAGCAAGCACAAGCCGAGGAAAACCGCAAAAATATGACGGCCGCTGTCTTACAAACGGAAATGAAGGCGACACAATTTCCGCACTTCATAGCAGATACGGACAGGCAGCGTTAATTTTTCGTGAAACGCCGCTTCGCAGCCGCAGACAATCTTGTGTCCTGCGCAAACCGCAGGAAACGGTAGCCGGGCGTTGGCGCTTGCTTTAAAAGCATCTCTTCCCATCGACCGTGAGGCTGACCATGGCACTGAGAGCCGACGACCTGATCGACCGCCGCCGTTTGCGCCGCAAGCTGACATTCTGGCGCGTTGCCGCGCTCGGCGTCGCGGCGGCCGCACTGATCGCGCTGTCGGCGTGGGTCTACAGCGACGACTTCACCGGTTCGGCGGTCGACCACATCGCCAAGGTCAGGATCGAAGGCACCATCACCGAGGACGAGGATCTGATCAAACGGCTGGAAACCATCCGTCAGTCCGCGAAGGTGAAAGGCGTCATCCTGTCGATCGATTCCCCCGGCGGCACCACGGTCGGCGGCGAATCGATCTTCGAAGAGGTGCGCAAGCTCGCCGCCGACAAGCCCGTGGTGGCGGAGGTCGGCACGCTCGCCGCATCCGCCGGCTACATGATCGCAAGTGCCGCCGACCACATCGTCGCCCGCAAATCCTCCATCGTCGGCTCGATCGGCGTGCTGATCCAGTATCCCGACGTCAGCGGCTTGATGGACAAGCTCGGCATCAAGCTGGAGGAAGTGAAATCCTCGCCGCTGAAGGCCTCGCCCTCGCCCTTCAAGCCGACCAATGACGACGAGCGCGCCATGGTCCGCAAGCTCATCCTCGACAGCTACGACTGGTTCGTCGGCATCGTCGCCGAACGGCGCAAGATGACCCGCGAGCAGGCGCTGGCGCTTGCCGACGGCTCGATCTTCACCGGCCGCCAGGCGCTTGCCAACCACCTGATCGACGCCGTCGGCGGCGAAACCGAGGCGATCGACTGGCTGGCGACCAAGGGCGTCGACGCCAAGCTCAAGGTGGTGGAATGGAAGGACACGGAAGGGCGCGGCAGTTTCCTGTTCTCCAAGACAATGGCCAGGACGATTGCCGGCGCGCTCGGCCTTCCCGACGCCGGCGGTGACGTGATCCACGAAATTGGAGCGGATCGCTTGTTTCTTGACGGTCTCGTTTCGGTCTGGCACCCTTGACGGGCCGTTTTGGGACGGATGAAAAAGCAAATAAAATCATCCTCATAATTTGACCGCAGTGCTTTCACGGGGACCGTTCTCATGATCAAATCCGAACTTGTGCAGATCATTGCCACGCGCAATCCGCATCTTTTCCTGCGCGACGTCGAAAACATCGTCGGCGCCATTTTCGACGAGATCACCGACGCCCTTGCCGAAGGCAACCGGGTCGAACTGCGCGGTTTCGGCGCTTTTTCGGTGAAAAACCGCCCCGCCCGCACCGGCCGCAACCCACGCACCGGCGAATCCGTCGAGGTCGAGGAGAAGTGGGTGCCGTTCTTCAAGACCGGCAAGGAGTTGCGTGAAAGGCTGAACGGCGGCAAATAGGCGCCGCGCGGGGTCAACCCGGCCTTTCGACAGGAAACCTTATGTTCAATCGCTTCATGCTCATCGTGGTCTTCGTGCCGCTGGCCGTCATCCTGATCGCGCTGGCCGTCGCCAACCGCGAACTGGTCGCCTTCACGCTGGATCCGTTCAATCCCGGCAACCCGGCGCTGACGCTCACGCTGCCCCTCTTCATCTTCCTGTTCCTGGCTCTCGCCGTCGGCATGGTCGTCGGCAGCCTGGCGACTTGGGTCAAGCAGGGCCGCTACCGCAAGCTGGCGCGCCAGCGCGGGGTCGAGGCCGAGAACCTGCGCCAGGCGGTCAGCCGCGCCCCTGCGGCGCCGCAAGGGCCGGCCCAAGGGACAGCGTTGCCGAAACCGACTGCCTGAAGCACGGTTTGGTGCCTTTCGCTCCACGGAGTTTTTCATGCTGACCATTTCGGCCGCCGAGGTCGATCATGCCCTGAGCTTCAAGGGACTGGTCGAGACGTTGCGCAGTGCCTTTCGCGACGGCGCAGTGCAGCCGGTCCGTCACCATCACACCATCGAACGGCCCGATGGTGCGGCCTCTACGTTGCTGCTGATGCCGGCCTGGACCGATTTCAACGCTGCCGGCACCTCGGCGGGCGGCCATATCGGCGTCAAGATCGTCACCGTGTCGCCCGACAACAACGCCATCGGCAAACCCGCGGTGATGGGGCTTTATCTCCTGCTCGATGGCGCGACCGGTGAGCCCGAGGCCATGATCGACGGCCAGCGGCTGACGCAGTGGCGCACCGCCTGCGCCTCGGCGCTGGCCGCGTCCTACCTCGCCCGCGAGGATGCGTCGCGGCTGCTGGTGGTCGGCGCCGGCGCGCTGTCGCCGTTCCTCGCCAAGGCGCACTCGGCGGTGCGGCCGATCAAGACCATCCGCATCTGGAACCGCACGCCGGCCAATGCCGAAAAGGTCGCGGCTGAATTGCGCGCGGAGGGTTTCCCGGCCAGCGCCGCCGGCGATCTCGACGCCGAACTCGGCGAGGCCGACATTGTCTCGTCGGCGACCATCACGACGGCGCCGCTGATCAGGGGCGCACTGTTGCGGCCGGGAGCCCATGTCGACCTGGTTGGCGGCTTCACACCAACGATGCGCGAAAGCGACGACGAGGCGATTGCGCGCGCCCGCGTCTATGTCGACACCCGCGCCGGCGCCACCAAGGAAGCGGGCGATATCGTCCAGCCGCTGGCCTCCGGCGTGCTGAAACCGGAAGCCATCGTCGCCGACCTGCATGAACTGGCCCGCGGTGAGAGGCAGGGCCGGCAGAGCGCTGATGAGATCACGCTGTTCAAATCGGTCGGCGCAGCCCTCGAGGACCTCGCCGCCGGCATCGCCGTCTACAAGGCGCTCAAGCTGACGTGAGTAAGGAAATAGGGCAGTAAGGCAGGAGGGAGCCGAACTAACCTACTGCCCTACTGCTTGCCAGACATCGACGCAGATTTGCCTGTTTCTTCAGGCGAGGTCCATTGCGGGCAGCACAAATGGCGTCCACGCCTGCCCGGACCATTTTGTTGCGAAGCCGGTGGCCCTATGTCAAAAGCGGCCTGCCATTCCGGAGACCTTTCTTGAAATCCTTTCGCGACCGAAACCGCGACAACCGCCCGCGCCAGCCTGCGAGATCCGGGACGGAGCAGTCACGCCCACGCGACGGCGGTCATCCGGTCAAGCCGTCGCCAAAGCCTGACGAAAGAAACGAGATACGAGCGCAGGACCGGTCCGAACCGAAGCCCACACCGCGCATCCTTGCCCGCCGCGACGGCGTCTTGCCTGCCGAACGGCTGCCGCTGATCCTCGAAGTTGCGCCCAATGCCGATTATGCCCTTCTCGACAGCGGCGCTGGCCAAAAACTCGAGCAATATGGCCCCTATCGCATCGTGCGGCCCGAGGGCCAGGCGATCTGGCAGAAGGCGCTGCCGGCGAAGGACTGGGACCGCGCCGACGCCATCTTCACCGGTGACACCGACGAGGAAGGCATCGGCCGCTGGCGCTTCCCGCGAACGCCGCTCGGCGAGACCTGGCCGATGAAGCATGACGGCATCGACTATCTCGGCCGCTTCACCTCGTTTCGCCATGTCGGCGTGTTTCCCGAGCAGGCCTCGCACTGGGACCACATGGCCGGCCTGATCGCGGCGGCGAAGCGGCCGGTCAAGGTGCTGAACCTGTTCGGCTACACCGGGCTTGCCTCCCTGGTAGCGGCCCGCGCCGGCGCCGAAGTCACCCATGTCGATGCCTCCAAGAAGGCGATCGGCTGGGCCCGCGAGAACCAGGAGATGGCCGGGCTCGGCAACAAGCCGATCCGCTGGATCGTCGACGACGCGGTGAAATTCGCCGAGCGTGAGGAGCGCCGCGGCAGCTGCTACGACATCGTCCTGTTCGACCCGCCCGCCTATGGCCGCGGTCCCAAGGGCGAGGTCTGGCAATTGTTCGAGGACCTGCCTGGGCTGACCGACCTCTGCCGCGCGATCCTGACGCCGAAGCCGCTCACCGTGGTGCTGACCGCCTATTCGATCCGCGCCTCCTTCTTCGCCATCCACGCACTGATGCGCGACACATTTGCCGGCATGGGCGGCACGGTCGAATCCGGCGAACTGATCATCCGCGAGAAATCGGCCGGCCGGGCGCTGTCGACGTCGCTGTTCTCGCGCTGGGTGGCCTGAATGAGCGAGCGGCACGCAGGCGCGCCAGGGCAGGTCAAGGAAGTCACCAGCCTCGCCAATCCGCTGGTCAAGGACATCAAGGCGCTCGCCTTGAAGAAATTCCGCGACCAGCAGAATGCCTTCATGGCCGAGGGCCTGAAGCTGGTCATCGACGCGCTCGACCTCGGCTGGTCGATCAAGACGCTGATCTTCGCCAAGGCAGGGCGCGGCAATGCGGCGGTCGAAAAGGTCGCGGCGCGCACCGTCGCCGCCGGCGGCACCGTGCTCGAAGTTTCCGAAAAGGTGCTGACGGCGATTACCCGCCGCGACAATCCGCAAATGGTGGTCGGCGTCTTTGCCCAGAAACTCCTGCCGCTGAAGGACATCCGCGCCAGGGACGGCGATGTCTGGGTGGCGCTCGACCGGGTGCGCGACCCCGGTAATCTCGGGACCGTCATCCGCACCGTCGATGCCGTCGGCGCCAAGGGCGTCATCCTGGTCGGCGAAACCACCGATCCGTTCTCCGTCGAGACGGTGCGCGCCACCATGGGCTCGATCTTCGCCGTGCCTGTGGCCAAGGCGACGCCCGAAGCCTTCCTCGCCTGGCGAAAGAGCTTTTCCGGCCTCGTCGCCGGAACGCATCTGAAGGGCGCGGTCGACTACCGCTCGGTCGATTTCTCCAGGAGCCCGGTGCTGCTGTTGATGGGTAACGAGCAACAGGGCCTGCCCGACAGCCTGGCCGAAAGCTGCGACCGGTTGCTCAGGATCCCGCAGGCCGGCCGCGCCGATTCGCTCAACCTCGCTGTGGCGACGGGCGTCATGCTGTTCGAGATCCGGCGCGGCGCGCTGAAGCTGGGGCTGGAGGACACCAAATCGTGAAGTCATGGTCCCCCTATGCCGTGCTGGTCGTCGTCGCCATCGGGCTCGACCAGTGGATAAAACAACTGGTCGAGACCGGCCTCTCCTTTCAGGAGAAGGTCGACCTGGTACCGTTCCTGGCGCTCTTTCGCACCTACAACACCGGTATCGCCTTCTCGATGTTCTCGTCCTTCGGCGACACCGGCCTGGTGGTCATTGCCGCCCTCGTCGTCGCCTTCGTGCTCTATCTCGCGACGCGCACGCCGGCCGGCCATGTCCTTTCCCGCACCGGCTTTGCCTTGATCATCGGCGGCGCGCTCGGCAATCTGATCGACCGCGCCGTCTATGGCCACGTCATCGACTACATATTGTTCCACACGCCGGTTTGGTCCTTCGCCGTCTTCAACCTCGCCGACGCCTTCATCTCGGTTGGCGCAGCACTGGTCGTCTTCGACGAACTGATCGGCTGGCGGCGCGAAGCCAAGCCCCAGGGGCCGGACGCCTGAACGCCCGACTCGCTTGAAAGATTGACCTCGCCGGGCCGTCGCCGCACAGTCCGCGCATCGCAATTTCGAGGAGAAAAAAGTGTCCGAAACCTTCAAAGCCATCCTCGTTTCCCGCGACGCAGAGAAAAAGCAGTCGGTGGCGGTGACCGACCTAACCGAGACCGAGCTGATGGAAGGCGACGTCACCGTCGCGGTCGAAGCGACGACGGTCAACTATAAGGATGGGCTGGCCATCACCGGCAAGGCGCCGGTCATCCGGCGCTGGCCGCTGGTGCCGGGCATCGATTTCGCCGGCACCGTCGTCTCCTCGTCCCATGCCGACTGGCGCGAGGGCTACAAGGTCATTCTAAACGGCTGGGGCGTCGGCGAGACGCATTTCGGCGCTTACGCCGGTCGCGCCCGCGTCAACGGCGACTGGCTGGTGCCGCTGCCTGAGGGCATGAGCCCGCATGATGCGATGGCGGTCGGCACGGCAGGCTATACCGCCATGCTCTGCGTTATCGCGCTCGAAAGGCACGGTATCGTGCCCGATCGTGGCCCGGTGGTGGTGACGGGTGCTGCCGGCGGCGTCGGCTCGGTCGCGGTCTCGCTCCTGTCCAGCCTCGGCTACCATGTCATCGCCTCGACCGGCCGTAATGCCGAAAGCCCCTATCTGATCGATCTCGGGGCTGCCGAAGTGATCTCGCGCGATGAGCTTGCCCAGCCGGCAAAGCCGCTGGCCAAGGAGCGCTGGGCCGGCGGCGTCGACGCGGTCGGCAGCCATACGCTGGCCAACGTGCTGTCGATGACGTCCTATGGCGGCGCGGTTGCCGCCTGCGGGTTGGCCGGCGGCATGGACCTGCCGGCGAGCGTCGCACCCTTCATCCTGCGCGGCGTCTCATTGCTCGGCATCGATTCGGTCATGGCGCCTAAGCCGGTCCGACTCGAGGCATGGCGCCGTATCGGCACCGATCTCGACCATAAGAAGCTCGCCACGCTGTCCACGACCATCGGTTTCGATGGTATTGTCGCGGCCGCGCGCGACATCGTCGACGGCAAGATCAGGGGCCGCGTCGTGGTCGACATGCAGCGCTGACAAGGCAAAACGGCGCGACCGCTAAAATTCGAACGATCCGCCGCAATCTTCCATAATCTCTCTATGGCAAGGCTTTCCGCATGATCGCGGAATCCGGCATCAGAGCTCCGGGCAGTGCCGAAGGCGTCGACGGGCCAGGCCCCGAGGCGCCAAAGCGGCTGCTTGTCGCACCGCCGCCGCTGGCACCCGCATCGCCGCCGGCCAACCCCGAAGGCCTGCCCTTCCTGACCATCGTCGCCACCGCCGTGTTGGCTGGACTGGCTCACCTGACCGGCGCACCGATCTTCGTCACCATCGGTTTGCTGGCGACCGGCCTGGCCGGTCTCGGCATGCACCTGCGAGCCAAGCGCAATGAACGCCGCACGGCGGCCCTGCTCGACGAGACCGCCGCCCGCAGCCGCGCCGAGATCGAGACGCTGGCCGACCGCATGTGGGAGATGCAGGAGAGCGAGGAGCGCTTCCGCGGGCTGATCGACGCACTCGGCGATCTCGTTGTCCATCGCGATCGCGACGGCAACATCGTCTTTGCCAACAAGGTTTTCGCCGATCTCGTCGAGATCGACCAGCGGCACCTTGCCGGCAAGACCTTGTCCGAGCTTGGCATCGATGTCGGCATCGTTCCCGACGCCGCCTTCTCGGATCACGACTGCCTGAGTTCCACCGACGTCGCAATTCGCACGCCGAGCGGCCCGCGCTGGTTTTCATGGATCGAGCTGTCGGTACGCGACAAGGACAACGGCGCCGTCTCGCATCGCGCGATCGCCCGCGACATCACCGCACGCAAGCGCGCCGAATCCTCGCTGATCACCGCCCGCGAGCGGGCCGAATATGCCAGCCAGGCGAAGTCGCGCTTCCTGGCCACCGTCAGCCACGAGATCCGCACGCCGATGAACGGCATCATGGGCATGGCCAAGCTCCTGGTCGACACCGATCTGTCGCCCGAGCAGCGGACCTATGTCGGCGCCGTCTCGACCTCGGCCAGCGCCCTGCTGGCGCTGATCGAGGACCTGCTCGACTATTCCAAGATCGAGGCCGGCCGTTTCGACCCGGAACCGCAGCCGACATCGCTGCGCGAGATCGCCGACAACATCATCGAACTCATGGCGGCGCGCGCCTTCGGCAAGAACATCGGGCTTGGCTGCCATGTCGAGCTCGACGTGCCGCAGATGATCACCGCCGATCCCGGCCGGGTGCGCCAGGTGCTGCTCAACCTCATCGGCAACGCCATCAAGTTCACCGACACCGGCGGCGTGCTGGTGAGCGTGGCGCGGGCGCGCACCGAGACCACCGACCGTATCTGTTTCACCGTCACCGACACCGGTCCCGGCCTGCGCGAGGAAGACATGGAACGCATCTTCGAGGAGTTCGAGCAGTCCGACGGCACCTCGACCCGGGTGCATGGCGGCGCTGGCCTCGGCCTCGCCATCTCAAGGCGCCTGGTCAATGCCATGGGCGGCTCGATCTCGGTGTCGAGCCGGCTTGGCGAGGGATCCGAATTCGTCTTCGAGCTCCCCGCCACTGCGGCAACCGAGCCGCCGCAGAACCGGCAAAGCATCCTGGCCGGCCGCCGTGCCGTGATCGTTTCGAAGAACGCCATCGAGGCGGACGCCATCGCCCGCACCATCCGCGCCCATGGCGGCGCGGTCGATCTGGCGACCACGCTTGCCCAGGCGACACCTTTCGCCGCCGGCTGCGACGTGCTGCTGGTCGATGCGGCGATGGAAAACAGCGATGGACGCCTGCTCAAGCGCTTGCGCCAGAACGGCTTTGCCGATTGCGAGGCGATCACGCTGATCGCGCCGACCGATCGCGGCATGCTTGGCGAGTTCCGCGCCAATGGCTATGCCACCTTCCTGGCCAGGCCGGTGCGCGGCGAGACGCTGCTGCGCGTGCTGTTGACCAGCCATGCGCCGGTCCTGCCCCAGCCGAAATCGGACAAGCACGGCGCCCCGCCCGTGCGTGCCGGCGCTGGCCGCCGTGAGCACGGCCTGTCGGTGCTGATCGCCGAAGACAACGACATCAACGCCATGCTTGCCCGCGCCACGCTTCTCAAGGCCGGGCACCGCGTCAAGGTGGTCGGCAACGGCAAGGCCGCCGTCGAGGCGATCACCGATGCGGGGCTCAAGCACCGCTTCGACGTGGTGCTGATGGACCTGCATATGCCGGTCATGGACGGGCTGGACGCGATAGCCGCCATCCGCCGCCATGAAGAAGAGATGGCCGTGCCGCCGGTTCCGATCATGGTGCTGTCGGCCGATAGCCAGGAAAAGACCCGTCACGCGGTGCTCGCCCACGGCGCCAGCGGCTTCGTCACCAAGCCTCTCGACCCCGACGCCCTGGTCCATGCCGTCGAGGGTCAGGTCGCGGCCTGACGCCCGCATCGGCTGTCTCTCATCACGTAAACGTAGCCGGTTGACCGTATTCGCCAGCCGACGAAGTATTGCCCGTCGCGCCGTATCACGGTACTGTCACAATCCTGTTGCACCTACACCGTATCCCCGTGCCAAGAGGGATGGCTCGAAGGAGAATCACTCGTGCATACAGTTATGCCTGAATGTGACACTCGGCCGAACGCCGGCGGCGCCATGCTCGCCGCGCGGACCGCCGATGCCGTCGCAACTGGGGCACCTCTGGGCCGTATCGGCAATCTCGAAGTGCGGTTGGCCCGCAATGCGGCCGAAATCGCCGCCGCGCAGGAAGTGCGCTACCGGGTATTCTATGACGAGCTTGGCGCCAGGAAGGATCTGTTCCAGGCGCAGGATCGTCGCGACGCCGACCGTTTCGACCCGCTCTGCGATCATCTGCTCGTCCTCGACACTTCGCTTGCCGGCCCCGAGCACCGCCGCATCGTCGGCACCTACCGGCTGCTGCGGCAGGAAATCGCGGCGACGGCCGGCGGCTTCTATTCCGAAGGCGAGTTCGAACTGACCAAGCTGATCGCCCGCCACCCCGGCCAGCGCTTCCTCGAACTCGGCCGCTCCTGCGTCCTGCCGCAATATCGCTCCAAGCGCACCATCGAGGCGCTGTGGCAAGGCATCTGGGCATATATCAACCATTACGGCATCGGCGTGATGACCGGCTGCGCCTCGTTCCATGGCGTCGTGCCGGCGGCGCATGCCGAGGCGCTCACCTATCTTGCCCATCACTGCCGCACCGACTCGGCCTGGGATGTCCGGGCAGTCGCCGGCCGCTACTGCTCGATGGACCTGATGCCGATCGAGGCAGTCAACGCCAAGGCGGCGATCGCGGCGATGCCGCCGCTGGTCAAGGGCTATTTGCGCGTCGGCGCCCGCATCGGCGACGGCTGCGTCATCGATCACGAATTCTCGACCGTCGACGTGTTCGTGGTCATGCCGGTCAAGGAGATCGGCGCCCGCTACGTCAACTACTATGGCGGGGAAGCCCAGCGCTTCGCGGCGTGATTCGAGTGAGTAGTGAAACCGTTCCTCCTACTACTGACTACTGACTACTGACTACTGATTATTCACTCCTCTCACGGAATGTCTTCTGGCCTCCGGCCAGGCCGGCTCTTGTAGGACGGAAAGGTCCAACCGAATTTGAGCGCGCCGCCGCGCACCAGGAATGCCGCGGCAAAGCCCGCCAGGCCGGATGCCAGCGGCGGCAGTCCGGCAAGATCGCCGAGTGTAAACAGCGTGGCACCCGCAAGGGCGGCCGTGACGTAGATCTCCGGCCTCAGGAGCACCGACGGCTCGCCGGCCAGCAGATCGCGCAGGATGCCGCCGAAAGTGGCCGTCAGCACGCCGGTGACAACGGAGACGACCGGCGACCCGGTAATCGCCAGACCCTTGGCCGCGCCCATTACCGAAAAGGCGGCAAGGCCGATGGCGTCGAGCCAAAGCAGCAGTTTCCAGCGCGATTCCACCCGGTGTGCGCTGAAGAAGACCAGCACCGCGACCACCACGCAGATCAGCACATAACTGGAGTTGCCGACCCAGAACACCGGCAGGTTGAGGATGACGTCGCGAAACGTGCCTCCGCCAATGGCGGTGACGCTGGCCAGGAACAGGAAGCCGATAATGTCGAGTTGCTTGCGCGAGGCCGCAAGTGCCCCGCTCGCCGCGAAGACGGCGACGCCGGCATAGTCGAGAAGCTCGATCGGGTTCATGGGTGAATAATGAAATAGTGAGCGGGGAATAGCGAGTGGCCCCCACGAAACTGGATTGACCTTAGGCAAATTAAATGATTGAATAGTTCATTCAAATTTTTCGAGTGAGCGACTATGTCTCCTCGCCGCTACAGCATGGGTTCCCGGACTGCCGCCTTCGCCAAGACGCGGCAGCGGATTCTCGAAGCGACAATCAAGCTGCACACCCAGAACGGCATCTTTGGCACGACTTGGAAGGACATCGCCACGGAGGCCGATGTCGCCGTTGGCACCGTCTACAAGCATTTTCCTACCCTGGATGACCTGGTGCCTGCCTGCGGCGAATTGCTGATGGAGCGCCTGCGTCCTCCGTCGCCCGAAACAGTGACAGAGATAATCGGCGGGGCGACAGACCCAAAAGAGCGGTTACGCCGGGTCGCGAACGCGCTATTCGCCTTCTACCATCGTGGTGAACGGCATCTCGAGAGCGACCTGCGCGAGCGGGAGCTTCCGGCCATGCGGGAATGGGAAGAGTATCTGCGGAACATGGTGGCCGGCTTCGTGCGCGAGGCACTGGCGAAGGACGATCCCGGCGATGATGTCGTTCAGGCAATCAGCTTCCTGTTCGACTTTCCGACGTTCAGCGCGATGCGGATACGCGGCATGACGGTGGATCTCGCCGCCGAAACGGCAACGGGAATGGCGCTCTGCTGGCTCAAGGGCAAGGGCCGGACGAGCACGTCTTGAATGAAGAGAATGAGGAGGCGAAACAAGGGCGAAAGCCAGATAGCGAAGGAGGAAGTCATGGACACGAAAGTCGTTGAAGTCACCGAATTTGCATTGAACCCCGGATTCACCGAGCAGATGTTCCTGCAGACCAGGGATGAAGTGAATGACGAGGTGCGGAAGCTCAAGGGTTTCCTCAATCGTCGGCTCCTCAAATCCGAAGGAGGCTGGACGGAGATATTTGAATGGGCGGGCATGGACAGCGCAAAGGCGGCTCGAGAGGTCTGGTCCACGCTGCCCGGCATCAAAAACTATTGCTCGATGGTCAACATCGCCTCGCTCAAGGTCGGCTACCACCCTGTGGCGGCAGTGGGTGGCGATGAAGCTGACAGGGGAATCCCTAGCGCATTTTGCAGTCACGCCCTGGAAGGGGAGGCGCGCTGGTGGCTTGGCTCGCTGGCAGTGATCAAGGCGACGTCAGCCCAGACGGCGGGCCAGTTCACGCTGGTCGAAGTGCTCGAGAACGAAGGCGAGGCGCCGCTGCATGTCCATCATCGCGAGGACGAGTCATTCCAGGTGATGGAAGGCGAGATCGAGTTCGAGATCGGCGGCAAGAAGATCATGGCTGGGCCCGGTTCGTTTCTCTTTGGGCCACGCGATGTGCCGCACCGCTATACGGTCAAGCGTGGGCCGGTCCGGATGCTGTTTTTCTTCACGCCCGGCGGTTTCGAGGACCTTTTGAGGGCAACCAGCGTGCCCGCCGGCGACAGATGCATCCCTCCGGACGGCGAAGGAATGCCGGACATGGAGACATTTCCCGATGTGGTCCGCCGCTATGGGTGCGAACTGCTTGGTTGAGGCACAGCAGAAGTGGCGACTGGGTTGATCGCCCTGAAATCGGACAGGTTTCGGGGGCGTCGTCGATCATGCCTCCGGCTTTGATGGTGGTTGCGGCCGAATAGCGCGCTATTCCCCGGTCATGCGTCCTTTTCCGCCTGCTCATTCACCGGCCCGGGCTCGACCGGCGCTTCGCCGGCCGCCTGCTTGGGGCCGCCCTTGGCGACGCCGACCATCGCTGGCCTGAGCACGCGCTCGCCGATCGAATAGCCCGGCTGCACCACCTGGACGACGGTGCCGGCGGGAACCTCGGGGTTGGGCACCTCGAACATCGCCTGATGAAAATTCGGGTCGAACTTCTCGCCTTCCGGTGCGAGCTTTTTCACGCCATGCCGCTCCAGTGCCGACAGCATGGCACGTTCGGTGAGGTCGACGCCCTCGATCAGCGCCTTGAAACCGGCGTCGCCCGCGGCCTTGGCCTCGGCCGGGACGGCATCGAGCGCGCGGCGCAGATTGTCCGACACCGACAGCATGTCGCGAGCGAAATTGGCAACCGCATAGCTGCGCGCGTCATGCACGTCGCGCGCGGTGCGGCGGCGCAGATTCTCCATCTCGGCGGCAACGCGAAGGGCGCGATCCTTCAGTTCCTCGTTTTCCTTCAGCAGCCGCACAAGCGCTTCGTAGTCGCCGTCGACGCTGCCTTCGGTCCGTTCGCCCGCCGCCGCCTCAGTGGCTTCGATTTCCTCGGGCGCGCGTTCGTCTTTTGCCTGGTCGCTCATCGCCGTTTCCCGTCATTTTCGAATGGTCTGGATTTGCGCCCGATATCGAGGTTTGGCGGCCAAAAATCAAGGGGCAAGCCATATTGGAGGCTGCCGGCGATCTTTCGATATTAATTCAAATTTTACCGTAACGGCCGGCTTTTCTTGCCAGGCCGCTGCAATGCGGGAACCATTACCGGTCTGGAGGAGTTTCGAAGCCAACACAGGATTTTGGGACAATGACAGGCAACAAGCGCGACAGGCGCGAGGAACTCGCCGCCGATATCAAGCGCCAGGTCGGCACCGAGACGACGAAGCGGTTCCTGCGCACCCTGCCGGCATTCCGCCTGCAGCCCGACTTGCCCGAGCATCTCAGGGAGTTGCTCGACCGTCTTGACGGGGCGGAGGCCAGCGTGGCCGCCAGCGAGCGCCACTAGGCGTGTATTCCTGAAGACGGGAACATCGGTCGCAGCCGTCATGGCCTGCCATCGCGCGACAATTACGCGCAGTAATTTTGCGTGAGCCTTGCCTTGCGGCGGCGGAGCCTGTTGCCTATGCTTCCTGATGAACATGATTTCCCCCGAGGCGGTTGCCAACAGCAAGCGCGCCTGGCTGAAGATACTGGCGCGCTACAAAAAGCCTGACCGGCGACGCAGCGCGCTCGAACTCGCCATCACCCTCATCCCCTTCGTGACGCTCTGGGCGCTCTCCTCGGCCGCCTATTCCTATGGCCATTGGTGGGGTTTGATCCTCATTCTTCCCGCGGCCGGGTTTCTGGTGCGCATCTTCATGATCCAGCATGATTGCGGCCATGGCTCCTTCTTCGCCAATCGCTATGCGGACGATTGGATCGGCCGCGCGCTCGGCGTCCTGACGCTGACGCCCTACGATTGCTGGCGGCGCGCCCACGCCACCCATCACGCCAGCGCCGGCAATCTCGACGAGCGCGGCATGGGCGACATCAAGACCCTGACCGTCGCCGAATACCGGCAAATGTCATGGCGGGGCCGGCTTGCCTACCGGCTCTATCGCCATCCGCTGGTCATGTTCGGCCTAGGGCCGATCTGGCTTTTCATCTTCGAGCAAAGGCTGCCGGTCGGCATGATGCGGGGCGGCCTGACGCCCTGGTTGTCGTCCATGGCGACCAATCTCGGCATCGCGCTCACCGCCGCGATTCTCATCTGGTTCGTCGGGCTAGGCGCGTTCCTGGTCGTCCACTTGCCGATCGTCATCCTCGCCGGTTCGGCCGGCGTCTGGCTGTTCTACGTCCAGCACCAGTTCGAAGAGACTGAATGGGCGAAGGATTCCGAATGGGAATTCCAGCACGCCGCGCTGCATGGATCGTCCTACTACGACCTGCCGGCCGTGCTGAACTGGTTCACCGGCAATATCGGCGTCCATCACGTCCATCACCTCTCGGCCAAGGTGCCGTGCTACCGGCTTCCGGAAGTGCTGCGCGATTTTCCGGAACTGCGCGACATCGGCCGCGTCACGCTTCTCGACAGCCTGCGCTGCGTCAAGCTTGCGCTGTGGGACGAGAGTCGCCGGAAACTTGTGTCGTTCCGCGAAGCCCGAATGGCCGCGTAGAGAAGACCGCCGCACCAGTGGTGCGGCGGCATTCTCACCTAAGTCAGCTCAGGCCGCCTTGCGCTCGTCGCGCATCAGGGCCTTACCGTCGCGGATCTCGGTACCGAGCACCTTCAGGCATTCGCGCATGAAGGCGGCGAGGCCCGGCCAGCCCTTGGCCGACACCAGATTGCCGTCGACATGGGCGCCGGTCGGCGCGACGTCGATGTAAATGCCGCCGGCCAGCGTGACCTCCGGCTCGCAATATTGCAGCGCCGCGACTTCCCTGCCGCGCACCACGCCGTCGACCGCGATCAGGATCTGCACGCCGTGGCAGATGGTGAAGATCGGCTTGCCGGTCTCATGGAAATGCCTGACCAGCGCCTGCACCCGCTTGTCGATGCGGATGTATTCCGGCCCGCGCCCGCCGGCCGCATAGACGGCGTCGTATTCGGCCGGATTCACCTCGGCAAAGGTCTTGTTGAGGATGTAGTCGTGGCCGAGCTTTTCCGTATAGGTCTGGTGGCCTTCGAAATCGTGCAACGACGTCTTCAATATGTCGCCGGCCTTCTTGTCGGGGCACACGACATGGACCGTATGGCCAACCGCATGCATGGCCTGTTCGAAGACGAAAATCTCGTATTCCTCGCTGAACTCGCCAACGAGCATCAATATCTTCTTGCCTGTCATTCTGGTTTCCTCCCTTGCTGGCCATTTATTTCGGGTCACGAAATAATAGACCTATCCTAAGGGCAAGACGTCGAAAGGAAAAGCGCAAATCGCACAATTGGTCAGACCAGATTGATTTGCACTTGCTAAAAAGCCGGCCAGGCCCTTGTCCTAGGCTTTCGCATGGCAATCCTGGTCCGACCAATGAAGCCGTTCAGGCTGCGGCGCGGATCATATCCGCAGCCTTTTCGGCGATCATGATCGTCGGCGCATTGGTGTTGCCGCCGATCAGGGTCGGCATCACCGAGGCATCGACGACGCGCAGCCCCTGCATCCCGCGCACCTTGAGTTGCGGATCGACGACGGCCATGTCGTCGACGCCCATCCTGCAGGTGCCGACCGGGTGGTAGATCGTGTCGGCGCGGGCCCTGATATGCGCCATCAGGTCGGCATCGCTTGAAACGCCGGCGGTGTAGATTTCCTTGCGACGGTATTTCGCCAGCGCCGGCGCCTCCAATATTCCGCGCATCGTCTTGACCCCCTTGAGCAGAAGGGCGGCATCGCGTTCGTCCTCGAGAAAGCGCGGGTCGATGCGCGGCGGCCCTAGCGGGTCCGGCGACGACAGGCCGACCTCGCCGCGCGAATAGGGCCGCAGCACGCAGACATGGCAGGAAAAGCCGTAACCCATATGCAGCTTGCGGCCGTGATCGTCGACGATGGCGATACAGAAATGCAGTTGCAGATCGGGGCGGTCGATCGCCGGATCGGATTTGAGGAAAGCGCCGGCCTCGGCGTACGGCGTCGCGATCATGCCGGCGCCGTCCTTGCGCCAGCGCAGCATATGCCTGAGCAGGCCGGGCGTGCCGCGCAGACCGATGCCCATCATGTCGGCATCTCGCGACGTCCAGGCCATGATGAAGTCGAGATGGTCCTGCAGGTTCTTGCCGACGCCAGGCACCTCATGGACGACCGGAATGCCGTGCATCGCCAGTTCGGCCGCCGGGCCGATGCCGGACAACAACAGCAGTTGCGGCGAGCCAAAGGCGCCGCCGCAGACAATGACCTCGCGCTTTGCCTCCGCGACGGTCTCGGTTTTGCCGGCACGGTAGCGCAGGCCCGTGGCGCGCTTAACGTCGAGGACTATCCGTGTCGCGTGCGCCCCGGTGACAACGGTCAGGTTCGGCCGGTCCATGGCCGGATGCAGGTAGGCGGCCGCAGCCGAGCAGCGTTCGCCATTGCGGCGCTCTCCCCAGAATTGCGTCACCTGATAGAGCCCTGCCCCTTCCTGCTCGTCCCCGTTGAAGTCATCGTTGTATCGAATCTGGTTTTCGCCACAGGCCTCGACAAAGGCGCGGGCGACGGGACGCGGCTCCTGCTGCTCGCCGACCCGCAACGGCCCGTCGCCGCCATGCAGCGCGTCAGTGCCGCGCTGATTGCCTTCGGCGCGCCGGAAATAGGGCAGCACCTCGTCCCACGACCAGCCGTCGCAGCCGAGGTCGGCCCATCCGTCATAGTCGCTGCGATGCCCGCGAATGTAGAGCATGGCGTTGATGGCGCTGGAGCCGCCGAGCGTCTTGCCGCGCGGCTGGTAGCCCTTGCGGCCGCCAAGTCCTGGCTGCGGCACCGTCTCGAAGGCCCAGTTGTTGAGCTTCGGCCGGCCCGGCAGCAGCGCGATGACGCCTGCCGGCGCGCGGATGAACAGGTCCTTGCCGGCGCCGCCGGCTTCGATCAGGCAGACCGTTTTGGAGGGATCTTCGGAGAGCCTTGCAGCCAGCGTGCAGCCGGCGGAACCGCCACCGGCGATGACATAGTCGTAGCGCATGGTCTCCTCCCGATCATCCGGCGGATGTTTCCGTCCGGATGCCCAAGAGAAGGCTTGCTTGCGAGCATTGTAAAGACGTCGGCGTGTTGCCGCAGGGTCAGCCCGTGCGTTTGCGCCGCCAGGAATATTTCGGCCCCTTGGCCTCCGGCTCGGCGGCCGGCTGATAGTAGAGCGGCAGGCCGCCGGTGCGGCCTTGCTCGAGCCGCTTCAGAAGCACCGGGTTCGTCACTTCGAACTCGTCGAAGCCGAGCCGCAGCATATGCGGCAGCTGGTCGACCAGAACCTGGCCGGTGGCGCGCACGGCACCCTGGAAATGATAGCGCGCGCGCAGCAATTCGCCCTTGGAGAAGGACCGCCCGTCATTGAACGCCGGGAAGGCCAGCGCCACCAGCGACAACTGGTCGAGCAGGCCAGCGATCTTGTCCAGTTCGTCGCCGGGCAAAAGCAGCACGCCAAGGCGCTCCTTCGCCGATCGGCGCACATCCGCGTCGAGCCCCAGAAACGCCTGCAGCGGCAGGATAAAGCGTCCGTTGCCGGCAAGCGCATCGGCGCTTTCGGCATGAACCCACTCGTCCTCGCGGAAACCCGTCGGGGTCCAGAGGCGGGTCTCCGTCGTCAATTCAGTCATCAAGAAGTCCTAAAGCTCAAAATTTGGAGCGGCGCGCCGGTCAGCGACTTTGGTACGTGAGCACCGGAAGCGCAGGAACCACCGTTTGCAGGCCGGCTGAACACCAACATACCCTAAAGCGATGCGTCGGTCAGCGACTTCTCCAGTCCGGAAAGATGGATGCCGCACTCGGTCTTGGCGTGTCCGGCCCAGCGGCCGCTGCGCGCATCTTCGCCCGGCTGTACCGGCTGCGTGCACGGAAAGCAACCGATCGACAGATAGCCATAGGCGACCAGCGGGTTTTCGCGCAGCGCATGCGCGCGCATGTAGGCAGCCTGGTCCGACGTCGTCCAGTGCGCCAGCGGGTTGATACGGATGCGCGAGCCGACCGCTTCGAAGACGGGGAGTGCCGCGCGCGTCGAGGCCTGGAAGCGCTTGCGTCCGGTGAACCAGGCGCGGAACGGCTCGACGCCGCGCGCCAGCGGCTCGACCTTGCGCACATTGCAGCAGGCGTCGGTGTTGGTCTCGTTGAGGTTGCCGGTCGGATCGACCCGTTCGAGCGCGGCCTCCTCGGGCTTGATCACCCTGATATCGGTCAATCCGAAATCGGCCGCCAGCGCGTCGCGATAGCCGAGCGTCTCCTCGAAATGCTTGCCGGTATCGAGGAAGATCACCGGCAGCGTGCGGTCGATCTCGGCGATCATATGCAGGAGCACGGCCGAATCGGCGCCGAACGAGGACACAGCGGCGATGCCGCCGCGAAAGATCTCCCGCGTCGAGCGCTCGATGATCTGCAGCGGGTTCAGGTGACCATAGAGCGCGTCGAGCCCAGCCGCCTCGGCGGCGATGCCGGCCTCGACGTCGACGATACGGTCAAGCGGCCTTGGTTTCGCCAGCATAGAGCGCCTCCTTGAACGGCGCGGGACCGACTCTGCGGTAGGCGTCGATGAATCGTTCTGAGGGATCGAGGCGAAGGCCGAGATAGGTTTCGACGATCTGCTCGATGGCGTCGGTGATCTCCTCCGACGAGAAGCCGCGGCCGATGATCTCGCCGACCGAGGTGTTCTCGTCGGCCGAGCCGCCGAGCGTGACCTGGTAGAGCTCGGCGCCCTTCTTCTCGACGCCGAGAATGCCGATGTGGCCGACATGGTGATGGCCGCAGGCGTTGATGCAGCCGGAAATCTTCAGCTTCAGCTCGCCGATCTCGCGCTGGCGCTCTAGCGAGGCGAAGCGCTGCGAGATTTCCTGCGCCACCGGGATCGAGCGCGCCGTGGCCAGCGCGCAATAGTCGAGGCCAGGGCACGAGATGATGTCGCTGATCAGGTTGGAGTTGGCCGTCGCCAGGCCGATGTCGACCAGCGCATCGTATACCGCCTTGAGGTCGGCGCGCGCGACATGTGGCAGGATCAGATTCTGCTCGTGGCTGACGCGCAATTCGTCGAAAGCGTATTTCTCGGCGATGTCGGCAACCGCTTCCATCTGGCTGTCGGAAGCGTCGCCGGGCACCTCGCCGATGCCCTTCAGCGAGATCGTCACTGCCGCATAGTCGGGATGGCGGTGGGTGACGACATTCTGGTCGAGCCATTCGGAGAAGCTTTTGGAATCGAGCCGTGCCAGCTTCACCGCCGCATCGCCTTCCGGCCGCGCGGTCAGTCGAGGCGGCGCGAAATAGGCGTCGATGGCGCGGATGTCGGCTTCCGGCAGCTTCAGCTCGGCGTCCTTCAGTTCCTGCCATTCGGCCTCGATCTGGCGGGTGATCTCCTCGACCCCGGTCTCATGGACGAGGATCTTGATGCGCGCCTTGTACTTGTTGTCGCGGCGGCCGTAGAGGTTGTAAACGCGCAGGATCGCCGTGCAGTAGGAGAGAAGATCGGCTTCCGGCAGGAAGTCGCGGATCTTCTTGGCAACCATCGGCGTGCGGCCCTGGCCGCCGCCGACATAGACGGCGAAACCGAGTTCGCCGGCCGCGTTCTTCTTCAAATGCAAGCCGATGTCGTGCGTCTGGATGGCGGCGCGGTCGCGCTCGGCACCGGTCACCGCGATCTTGAACTTGCGCGGCAGGAACGAAAACTCCGGATGCACCGACGACCATTGCCGCAGGATCTCCGCATAGGGGCGCGGGTCTGCGACCTCGTCGGCGGCGGCACCGGCGAAATGATCGGCGGTGACATTGCGTATGCAGTTGCCGCTGGTCTGGATGGCGTGCATCTCGACACTGGCCAGATCCGCCAGGATCGCCGGGATGTCCGACAGCGCCGGCCAGTTGAACTGGATGTTCTGGCGCGTCGTGAAATGGCCATAGCCCTTGTCGTATTTGCGCGCGATATGGCCGAGCATGCGCAACTGCTGGCTGTTCAGCGTGCCATAGGGCACCGCTATGCGCAGCATATAGGCGTGCAGCTGCAAATAGACACCGTTCATCAGCCTGAGCGGCCGGAACTGGTCCTCGGTGATCTCGCCGGCAAGCCGCCGCTGGACCTGGTCGCTGAACTCGGCGACACGGGCCTGGACAAAATCTTGGTCGAACTCATCGTAACGGTACATGCTTCGTCTTTCAGGGCGCGTCCGCCCGCTTTCACATTATGCCCGGATCGTTTCCGGATGGGCCTGTTTGCCGAGGTCGCCACGGATGGTCGGGCCAGCGGCGCGGATCTTTTCGCGCAGCCGCACCGCTTCGACCACGCCGTCGACCACGGTGACGTCGATCAAATTGACGTCGACAACCTCATTGTTGGCGAAGGCCGCGGCGCCGATCGCCTCCAGCCGGTCCTCGGCTGCCTTGTCATGGGCGAGGTCGGCATTGGCGATCGTCTCGGCCCAGCCGCCATCGGCGTACCAGACGGCGATGCCGTCGGTTAGCCTGTTTGCGGTCAGAACCTTCATTGCTCAACTCCTTCGGCGGCCGTGCTGGCAACGCCCTCATGCCTGTGTGCCGCGAGCGGCTCGGAACGTTCAAAATTGGCGCCGGCGACCGCATCGCCGATGATGGTCATCACCGGGCCGGTGAGGTCGGCGCGCGCCTCCAGCGACGGCAAATCGGCCAGCGTGCCGTGGAAGCGCCGGCGGTTGCCGAGGCTGGCATTCTCGACCACGGCGACCGCCGTGTCCGGCGACAGGCCGGCTTCGATCAGCCGTCCTGCAACCTCGGCCGCGACCGAGCGGCCCATATAGACGGCGACCGTTGCGCCGGAGATGGCGAGCTTGGCCCAGTCCGGCAGCGAATTGCCCTTAAGATCGTGGCCGGTCGTGAACACCATCGACGAGGACACGCCACGCAGCGTCAGCGGCAGTTCGAAATCGGCGGCTGCGGCAAAGGCCGCGGTGACGCCGGGAACCACTTCATAGGCGATGCCGGCGTCGCGAAGTGCGGCCATTTCCTCGCCGGCCCGGCCGAACACCAGCGGGTCGCCCGACTTCAGCCGCACGACGCGCTTGCCGGCATGGCCGAGTTCGACCAGCAGCGCATTGATCTCGGTCTGGCTCTTCGAATGGCAGCCCTTGCGCTTGCCGACCGGCAGGCGCTCGGCGTCGCGGCGACCCATGGCGACAATCGCCTCCGGCACCAGCGCGTCATAGACGATGACGTCGGCTTCCATCAAAAACCGATGCGCCCGCAGCGTCAAAAGGTCTTCCGCGCCTGGGCCCGCGCCGACCAGCGCGATGTGGCCTGCGGCCGGCGCGTTGGAGACAAGCAGGTCGAGTGCTGCATCATGCGCCTGCGAAAGCTCTCCGGCCTCTACGGCGCGCGCCGGCGCGCCGGCAAAGAAATCGCTCCAGAAGCGGCGGCGGGCATTGCCCTTCGGCAGCCGCTCGGCAGCACCTCGGAACGAAGCAGCGAGCGTCGCCAGAGCTCCGAGCGACGGCGACAGCATGCGGTCGATACGGCTGCGTAGGATTTGGGCAAGCACGGGACCGGCCCCTTCGGTGCCGATGGCGATTGCAACCGGGGCGCGGTTGACCAGCGCAGGAGTAAAGAAATCGCAAAGCTCGGGCCGGTCGACGGCATTGACCGGAATGCCCAGCCGGCGTGCGTCGGCGGCGACGCGGCGGTCGAGCGCTTCCTCGCCGCTGGCGGCAAACAACAGGGTCGCGCCTTCCAGATGCGCGGCATCGTAGGCGGCCTCGATGTGGACGGCGCCGGTGGCAGCGATGAAGCTCAGCAACTCGGCTTCGGCGGCATCGGTGATGATGCGCAGCACCGCGCTCGACTGGCCGAGCAGCCGGGCCTTGGCCAGTGCCTCCTCGCCGCCGCCGACGATGGCCACGGCTTCGCCCTCGACCCGCATGAAAACGGGAAAGGCGTTGAGTTTGGCATTGGCCTCAGGCATGACGACAAGGAATCCTGGAACAGTCTGCCAGTTTTACGCGGCGGCGCGAAAAACCAGAAGGAAAGCACTCGCGCATCCGGCGATGGCAGGCAATCGCTTTTTCGCAACTGCGAAGGGCAGGAGAAAATTATTCCACACCCAGTTGCCGAGCGGATTCAAGATGCTGTTGCAGGCCCCGATCTGCCGCCCTTTTAGTCGCTCGTGCCCGGCGTGGCAAAACAGTTTTTTCTAAATTCTACCAAATTAGTAGATTAATGTCGCAGAGGCGTTGACGGCGGTCTTTGACCAGCGATGAGCCATCGTCTCGGAACGAATTTGGCGGAGCCGACGTTTGCCATGCAAGCCCCGGACTGCAGGGCATGAAGCCATGCAACGCCAAGCGGGGTCGGTCAGGAAACGGAGGAGCCGATATGAGCGACATCAAGCTGAAGCATGGGCTGTGGGTTGTGATCGCCGACGGTGAGAAGGCGCTGTTCTTGCGCAACCGGGGCGACACGCGATTCCCCGACCTGCAGGTGGTGCAGGAAATGGAGCAGGAAAATCCCGCCACCCGGGAACAAGGCAGCGACCGCCCGGGCCGCTACAATGACGGCCCCTCGGTCCATCGCAGTGCGGTTCAGGACACCGATTGGCACCGTGTCGGCAAGGAGCGCTTCGCCGACGATATCGCAGAGCGGCTCTACCGGCTGGCGCATCGCGGCGCCTTCGAGGAGGTCGTGCTGATCGCGCCGCCGCAGGTGCTGGGCGAGATGCGCCGGAGGCTGCACAAGGAGGTCGGCGACAGGGTGCAGGCGGAAATTCCAAAGACGCTGACCAACCACACCATTTTCGAGATCGAGAGCCTGCTGCAGGCCACCTGACCCGCGCCCAATTCGGCCCTCTATTCGCTCTTGTTGGCACTGCCCGCTATTTCACGGCAGCGCGGGTTGCCTCGCGCCTATGACAGCCCCCATATTGCAAAGGGCGGCGGCCTCGGGCCGTCCTATCCGACATCGCAATTTCTGAAAGGCGCTCCATAGGCAATGCCGCATGACACGCCCCTTATCGCCACCATCGTCGCCGGTCTGGGGCTGGCTTTCGTCTTCGGCGCGCTCGCCAACCGCTTCCGTATCCCGCCGCTGGTCGGCTATCTCATAGCCGGCGTGCTGGTCGGGCCGAACACGCCCGGCTTCGTCGCCGATGCCGGCCTTGCCAACGAGCTCGCCGAAATCGGCGTCATCCTCTTGATGTTCGGCGTCGGCCTGCATTTTTCGCTGAAGGACCTTTTGTCGGTCCGCGCCATCGCCATACCCGGCGCCGTCGTGCAGATCGGCTTTGCCACTGCCCTTGGCGCCGGCCTTGCCTGGCTGCTCGGGTGGTCGATGGGCGCCGGGCTGGTCTTCGGCCTGGCGCTTTCCGTCGCCTCGACCGTGGTGCTGCTGCGTGCTTTGCAGGAGCGCCGGCTGATCGAGACCGAGCGCGGCCGCATCGCCGTCGGCTGGCTGATCGTCGAGGACCTCGCCATGGTGCTGGCGCTGGTGTTGTTGCCGGCGCTGGCCGGCGTGCTCGGCGGCCAGCCGCAGGTGGACAGCAACGCCAGCGGTCTGCTGGCGCTGCCCGCCAGCTATGGCATCTGGGGTGTCGTCGGCATCACCCTGGCCAAGGTCGCCGCCTTCGTTGTCGTCATGCTGGTGGTCGGCCGCAGACTCATTCCCTGGATCCTGCACTATGTCGCCCATACTGGATCGCGCGAACTGTTCCGGCTGGCGGTGCTGGCCATAGCACTTGGCGTTGCCTTCGGGGCGGCAAAGCTGTTCGGCGTCTCGCTGGCGCTCGGCGCCTTCTTCGCCGGCATGATCATGAGCGAGTCCGAGCTCAGCCATCGCGCGGCCGAGGAATCGCTGCCGCTGCGCGATGCTTTCTCGGTGCTGTTCTTCGTTTCGGTCGGCATGCTGTTCGACCCGTTCAGCCTGATGAGCAATGGCCTGCCGATCCTGGCGACGCTGGCCATCATCGTGCTTGGCAAGTCGTTGGCGGCGTTCGTCATCGTCGTCGCCTTCGGCTATCCGATTGCCACCGCACTGATGATTTCGGCCAGCCTTGCGCAGATCGGCGAGTTCTCCTTCATCCTGGCCGAACTCGGCGTCGGGCTCGGCCTGTTGCCCGAACAGGGGCGCGACCTGATCCTGGCCGGCGCCATCCTGTCGATCGTACTCAACCCGCTGATGTTCCTCGCCATCGACTGGATGAAGCCATGGCTGGAGGCACGTGCGGCCAAGGCAGCGCCACCGGTCGAGGCAAAGCCGATCGGCCCGGCGACCGCACCCGGAGAAGTGGCGTCAGTCGCGCCGGAAAGGGAAGATGGGCCGCCGCCGAAGACAAAGCTCACCGGCCACGCCATCCTGATCGGCTACGGCCGCGTCGGCAGCCTCGTTGGCGCCGCGCTGAAGGACGCCGCCATGCCCTTCCTCGTCATCGAGGACGCCGACAAGACGCTGGCCAAGCTCAGGGCCGACGGAATCGAAACCGTCGCTGGCAATGCGGCCAACGCCGATGTGTTCGCCGCCGCCAATCCGGAAGGCGCAAAGCGATTGATCCTCGCCATTCCCAATGCCTTCGAAGCGGGACAGGTCGTGCTGCGCGCACGAGCCGCCAATCCCGGGATAAGCGTCATCGCCCGTGCCCATTCCGACGCCGAGGTCGAGCATCTCAAGGGGCTCGGCGCCGACACCGTCATCATGGGCGAGCGCGAGATCGCGCGCGGCATCGTGGAAGAGGTGCTTGGCCACAAGCCGGAAGCGGCTGAACCGTCCGCGGCCTGACCAAGCCCAGCCCGTCACATGTGCTGTCAATGCAATCGTCTCGACTGCGTTCGCAATCGGGATGATCAGGCGACGAATGCAGAGCCGCCGTTTTGCGCCACACTGCTGAGGTATCTTGCCGGCGGCATCCCAAGCGCCTTCTTGAACATGGTGATGAAGGCCGTGACGGAACCATAGCCGAGATCGCCCGAAACCTGCTGCACGCTCGCACCGGGGGCCAGTTCTCGAATTGCGACGATCAGGTGCAATTGCTGGCGCCAGCGCCCGAAGCTCAGCCCTGTCTCCTTGACCACGAGGCGGGCGAGGCTGCTCTCGCTAAGCGCAACGCGACTGGCCCATTCTGCCAGTGTGCTGCGGTCGGCAGGGTCTTGCGCCAACGCTTCGGCGATCTTCCTCAAGCGTGGCTCGGATGAAATCGGCAGATGCAGCCGCTGGACAGGCATACGCGGCAACTCGGTAAGCAGGGTCCTGGTCAAAAGCTCATCCCTCGCCGGATCGTCCTGCACGCCATCGGACAGCTCGATGATCAGTTCGCGTAGCAGCGGCGAGATCGAAAGCGTGCAGCACCGGTCCGGCAGACTGGCCGCTCCTGGCTCGATGTACACGAAAAAAATCCTGGCGTTGGCCGTCGCAACATTGCTGTGCTCCATGTCGCCGGGAATCCAGACCCCGCAATGAGGCGGCACCATCCACAGGCCGCTTGGGACGTGGCATGTGACGCCGCCTCCGAGCGCGAAGACGAGTTGACCCTTGCGGTGCCGATGGGCGGGTACCTCCGCCCTGGTCTCGGGGACATCAACGCGCACGGCAATCGCCGGCGCGGAAGGGTCATCCACATCGAGATCGAGCCAAGGGTAGCGGAGGGGTTGTCTCATGATTGACTGTTTTTAGCGATCAAATGCTTCGATATCTAGATTATTCAAGGGAGAAAATCGATAGGTTCCGCTTGCGAATGAACAACTCTGGAGCGGGCGGGGCTGGCGAACTTTTCTTCGGCCGGCGGCCGCCGGCGCTCCAAAGTCGAACCAGCAAGACCGGCATGGCAACTGCCCGGAGGCTCTGCGTCCACCGCGCAGCAGTGAGGTATGAACTATGATCGCCCTCGTCATCTCTTCCGATAGCGCGACCGGACTGAGGATCGCGGAGCTCGCCGAGCCTCAAGCGGCCTCGAACGAGGCGCTTGTCTCGGTCCATGCAACCTCGTTGAACCGCGGCGAACTGCGCCTGCTCGCCTTACGTCCGAACGGCTGGATACCAGGCCAGGACATCGTAGGCGTAGTCGAAGGTGCGGCAGCCGATGGCTCCGGGCCAGTTGTAGGCACGCGGGTTGCGGCTCTGGTCGACCAGGCCGGCTGGGCCGAACGTGTCGCCGTTTCGACCGACCGTCTCGCCGTCCTGCCGGATGACGTCAGCTTCGTTTCCGCGGCCACGCTTCCGGTCGCGGGCACGACGGCGCTGAGGACTTTGCGCCATGGCGGCGACCTGGCCGGCCAGCGGGTCCTGATAACCGGCGCAAGCGGTGCGGTCGGTCGTTTCCAAATCCAGATCGCCCGCGAGCAGGGTGCGTCGGTCACCGCAGTCGCCGCACCCCGGCACGGCGAGGATCTCCGCCACCTGGGCGCCGAGCGGGTTGTCCAGTCGATCGAGCTGGCCGAGGGGCCGTTTTCGCTGATCACCGAGTCAGTCGGCGGTGAAAGCCTCGCACACGCGATCGAACGCGTCGCCCCTGGCGGGATTATCGTCATGTTCGGTTCGAGCAGCGGCGAACTCACGCCCGTTGGATTCCGTCAGTTCGTTCCGGGTCACGAGGGGGCGAGGCTTCAGACTTTCGCGTACTACACGTCCGGCTCGGGCATTGGCGCGGACATCGCCTGGCTGCTTGGCTTAGTCGCGGCTGGCCGCCTGGAAACCCGCGTGGCCTTGACCGTGCCGTGGACAGACATCGCCCAAGCCCTGGAAACACTGCGACAGCGCAGCATCAGCGGCAAGGCTGTTCTCACCATGACCGGATGAGAGCCTGAAGCCTCACACGTGCTGGCCACCATTGATGTGGATTTCCGAGCCCGTCACATAAGACGCCTGCCCGGAGCACAGGAAGAAGATGATGTCGGCGACCTCAGCCGTGGCGCCAAGCCTTCTCAGCGGGATGGTCTCGACGATCTTGTCGGTGCCCGGCGACAGGATCGCCGTGTCGATCTCGCCGGGCGCGATCGCGTTGACGCGGATGCCGTGCGGGCCGAAATCATGCGCCATCTCGCGCGTCAGCGAACCGAGTGCGGCCTTCGATGTCGCATAGGCCGTACCGGCGAAAGGATGAACGCGGGTGCCGGCGATCGAAGTGACGTTGACGATCGAACCTTTCGCCGATGCCAGCTCCTTGAACAAGCCGCGCGCCAGCATGATCGGCGCGAAGAAATTGACCTGGAACACATCGCGCCAGACATGCATCGGCGTGTCGATCGAGTTCATCCGGCTGTTGCCGTCGCTGAGCTTCGGCGAGATGCCGGCGTTGTTGACCAGCGCATTGAGGTGCCCGCCATGCGCCTCCAGCCGGTGACGGATTTCCGAAACGGCGATGCCGACATCCTCCTGGTCGGCCAGATCGACCTTGATGTGGTCCTCAGGCCCCGCCGGCCACGGACAGTCCTCGGCAAAAGCCTGGCGCGAGCAGGTGATGACGCGCCAGCCCTCGCGCGAGAAACGCTTGACGGTGGCATGACCGATGCCGCGGCTGGCGCCGGTCAGCACGATGGTCTTTCTGGTGTCGAGTTCAGCCATGTCGCGATCTCCAGCCGGACATTTAGCGGAACGCCGATGCCGTGGCGAGAGGCGAGTTGCCGCTTAGACCATGATCCCGAAAAGTGGAATCCGGTTTTCGGAAAAGATCATGGACAAACAAAGGGGTAGAGCCCCATCCCGATTCCATCGGGATGGATCAGGCTCTACCCCCCGGTGAGGATGTCGAGGATCGAGGTCTGCCGCTTCTTGGTCGGGCCGCCGACATCGCCGGGCGGCACAGGATGCCCGACCGAAGCGGTGGTGCCACCGTCGCCCGGCATGTCCAAGCCATCGGCATCGACCGTTTGGGCGGGCCGTGCAGGGCGAGCGGGCGAAGGCGTTTGGGCAGCAGGCTGGGGCTGCCCGACCGATGCCTGCGGCACCGGCGCCGGTCCGGCATCGGCCGACGGTATGTCGTCCGGCACGATCGTGTCCGATGGCGTCGACTTCCAGGTTCCGGGCAATGGCCGCACCGGCACGCCTTCATGCGCCGCGACCATGAATTCGTGCCAGGCCTGCGCCGGCAGCGCGCCGCCGGTGACCTTCTTCATCGCGCTGCCGTCGTCATTGCCGAACCACACGCCGGTGGTCAGGTTGGCGGTGTAGCCGACGAACCAGGCGTCGCGCGAATTCTGGCTGGTACCGGTCTTGCCGGCCGACGGCCAGGCGAAGGCTGCCTTCTTGGCCGTGCCGATCTCGACCGTGCCGGTCATCATCGAGTTCATCATGCCGACGATTTCGGGTTTGACGACGCGCGGCGCACCGCCGCCACTGGCGTCATAGAGCACCTTGCCTTCGGTCGTGGTGATGCGGCGGATGAAATGGATGTCCGGCTTGTAGCCGCCATTGGCGAAGGGAACATAGGCCGACGTCAGCTCGAGCGGCGTCACTTCGGAAGTGCCGAGCGCGATCGAAGTGTTGGCCTGCAGTTCGGACTGGATGCCCATGCGGTGCGCCGCCTCGACCACCGCGTCGGGCCCGACCTCCATGGTCAGCTGTGCCGCGACCGAATTCAGCGACTTCGCCAGCGCCGTCGCCAGCGTCACCTTGCCGAAATACTTGCCGCCGTAATTGTCCGGCGTCCATTTGCCGATCTTGATCGGCGCATCGTTGCGCACGCTGTCCGGCGTGCGTCCGGCCTCAAGTGCGGCCATGTAGACGAACGGCTTGAAGGCAGAGCCGGGCTGCCGGCGTGCTTCGGAGGCGCGGTCGAACTGGCTGGTCGAATAGTCGTAGCCGCCGACCATGGCGCGCACGGCGCCGGAATCGTCGATCGACACCAGCGCGCCCTGGCTGACATTGAGCTTCTTGCCGCTTTCGTCGATCAGCCTCCGGATCGACTGTTCGGCGAGCTTCTGCAGCGTCAAATCGACCGTGCTGTCGATGACGATGTCGCCGCGCACGTCGCCGATCAGGTCGGGCAATTCTTCCATGATGGTGTCGGCGACATAGTTTTCCGAGCCGGTCCAGTAGGACGGCGCACGCGTTGCCGGCGCGCTCATCGCCGAGGTCAGTTCCTTGGCGCTGATCTTGCCTTCGTCGCGCATGGCGGCGAGCACCAGCTGCGCCCTGTCCTCGGCCGCCTTCGGGTCGCGCGCCGGCGACAGCCGCGACGGCGCTTTCAACAGACCCGCCAGAAGCGCTGCCTCGGACAAGGTAACGTCGCGTGCACTCTTGCCGAAATAGCGCCGCGACGCCGCTTCGACGCCATAGGCGCCGGAGCCGAAATAGACCCGGTTGAGGTACATTTCGAGGATCTGGTCCTTGGTGTGCTTGTGCTCCAGCCACAGCGCCAGCAGCACTTCCTGCACCTTGCGTTCGAGCGTGCGGTCCGGCGTCAGGAACAGGTTCTTGGCGAGCTGCTGGGTCAGCGTCGAGCCGCCTTGCGAGAAATGCCCGCCGAGCACGTTGGTGACCATGGCGCGCGACAGGCCGATCGGGTCGATGCCGAAATGCGAATAGAAGCGGCGGTCCTCGATGGCGATGACGGCCTCGGGGATGTAGGGCGACATTTCGTGCAGGCCGACCGCCTCGCCGCCGCTCATGCCGCGGTTGGCGAGCAATTGTCCGTCGGCCGAGACGATCTTGATGTTGGGCGCGCGGTCGGGGATCGACCAGGTCGTGGCCGCGGGCATCTTCGCGCCGTAGTAGACGACGATGCCGGCCGCCGCGATGCCGCCCCAGATGCAGAGCACGAAGCACCAGTAGACCAGGCGGCCAAGCGCACCGAACAGGCCGCGCCGGTTTCGGCTGCGTCCACGCCGCGATGATTTTGCCTTTCCGGCTTTACGGCCAGCGGAGGATTTGCGATTGCCCGGCACGACGCGATCCTCCTCGCTCACCGAAAACCCGGCCGAGGTTTTTGCCTGTGACGGCCCCTCGAAGCTGGGTTCGATGCGACTGTCTCTGCGGTTCGCCATGCGCTGTGCTATTTGTCCCGTGCCTATGGCGCTCCGGTTGCAGAGTAGATGCGGCGGTTTAAAGGCGCGTTAAAGCGGCGGATTCACAGCCCATTGAATTGCCTGGGAAATTTGAAAATCCGCTGCCGTTACCGATGCTTTCCCGCGCGAAACAGGTTCTTTCATGCCGACATAAGCCTTTCACCCTGGCTTGCGCGGTGCGGTTAAATCCCGATCGAGGTTATTCCTAGGGGGTTCCCTTGGCCGCGCAATGTGAACTCGCGAGGGAAAAAGTATTCGCCGCATGCCTGGCCTGTGGCTCGGTCACTGCTTGCCTTCGGCATCATCTTGCATTAGCGCGAAGATTTTCAGGGGCTTGGCGCTGCGAACATGAAGATTTCAGAAAAGCCAGTAGTTCTGGTGCTGACGCGCAATGAAAAGCTTGGGGACGCGATTTTGCGGGTTCCAGTCTACCGCGCGCTGAGGCTGGCTTTGCCCACTCATCGGATCGTCTGCGCATCGGATTTGGACACGGTGTGGCGCACAACATTGGCCCCCGTTCGACCCGAGCTTATCGATGAAATTCTAGTCGATCAGCGCCTGTCCAGCATTTCGCAGATGCGTGCGCTGATGCGCCGACTTGGCATGGTGGACCTCGTGTTGGATCTTCGCTCAAGCAAGGAAACACCCCGGAGCTATGTTGCAGCGGCAGGACTGCCTGCGCGCTACATTGCCAATTCGGTAGGCTTCGCTCTGCGACGCAATATTGCCGGCTTTTTCGAGCCCCGCCCCCCTACCAACGCCCTGCGATGGCATCGAATGGTCGAACTGGCCATTGGCCGCCTTTTGCCTTTCGACGCCAAATTGCCCGTGTTCGAAAAGGCACGCGACGAGGCTTTGCGTCTCATTCCATCGGGCGAGCGCTTCATAGGCCTGTCTCCCGGCCCGACCATGAACAAATTCTGGCATCGGCAGAAATGGACGGACCTCGCCAAACACATTGCTAGCGATGGCATCCTTCCTGTTTTCCTGCTCGGGCCTCAAGAAACCGAGCAGCGCAACTGGATTGAAAAGGACGGCGTGTCGAAGATTGTCGATGTCGGTTCGGCCCAGGATTCGGCGTTGCTTCCTTGGTTGTTCCACGCCCTCGCCGATCGTGCGATCTGCATTGTTGCCGCGGAGAGCGGGCTTGGACATCTGGTGGCCACTCGGCAGGGTGCACTGCTTACATTGGCAGGCCCGTCGAAAGCCCGCCTCTGGCGCCCGCTCACCCCGTTTCATTGGGTAGTGGAAGCGCGCGAGTTCGGATCGAGGAAAACCGAGGATATACCTCTTGATGTCGTGGTTGCCCGCGTCCAGGAGATAGTTCGGTGGGCGTCGAACTCGGCGCCAGGCCCAACCCCTCACGACCAACCGAAAGTTGGCGTCGCTGGTGTCCTGCCGGTCGGGGCTGTACCTGTCCCGATCATTTACCCATAGAACATTCCAGGAAAAGCGTGAAAAGGTTTTCCGTCCGGAATTGCTTCAAAAACAAAGGGATAGAGCGGTTCGGCATTTCCGTGAAACGATGAGCCGCTCTAGGTCCAATCGACATTCAGGATTCAAATTTGCGTTGAGGCATGATTCATAGGCTTCCAGA
>NZ_JHQS01000128.1 GCF_014843845.1 Mesorhizobium amorphae
ACCTTGGGCTTCGAAACGCCGGCTGATAGATTGCGAGCGGTGTTGCGTTGACCGGTTGAACCCGCCCCCTCTTATCGGCCGCTTCCTTGCAAGGCACCCCGAAATTGAGTTCGAAATCCTTGTCGAGGATCTTCACCTTGATCTGGTGGAACACCGCATCGACGCGGGCATTCAGGTCGGAGAACGCATCGAGAAGGATATGATCGCCGTCCGGATCGCCGAACCTTTCAACGAACTTCTTTTTGCTGCGAAAGACTACCTGCTGGCTCATGGCGAGCCCAGCGTGCCCGGCGCGCTCGTGGATCACCGGTGCGTTCGCCTTCGATCCCCGTGGGACGGCACGATCCAGCCCTGGACCCTCCACAAGGGGGATGAGAAGGCCGAACCCGTCACCGGCACGCATGTCGTGGCCAACGATCTTCGTGCGGTTGCCAGCGCAATTGCCGGAGGCGCCGGAATCGGCCTGGTGCCAGCCGTTCTTCTGCAGGAACAGCTGCGATCGGGACGCGTCGTGACTGTCCTCGAGGGGTGGGGTTCCCCGATCTCCGGGATCTACTTGTACTATCCCAGCCGCCGACAGATACCTGCAGCCCTTGCTGCCTTCATAACGTTCATGAAGCAGAATCGACCCGCGCTACATGTGCCGGCAAAGAGAAAGCCGCAGGCGCAGTAGAAACCGTGGAGGGCAGCGGCAACCTGTTGGGTGGCCGCCGCCCCCCAAGAAAGCGGAGTTCAGGGTTGCGGAACAAGGATGTCGCGGGAATAGACAGGCAACGATACGACCGAGACAAGGCTCTCGCTGCCGTCGAAGATCGCGGTCAACTTTCCGCCTTCGGCCTTCAAGGACAGGCTGCGGAGATGGTTTGCGTCGCCGGACTTCACAACGTCAGTAGCCTCCTTGTAGCGATAGATGCGCGAGAATTCTGGCTTGAGCTGCGAGTAGACGTGACTGTCGCCCTTCTCCAGGGTCATCGGGCCACGTTCGAATTCCGTTTGCAATGAAACCTTCTCACTGCCGCCTTCGAAGTTCCAGTTCTCGCTCACCGTCGTCGGGCTCGAGTTATAGTGAACCCCACGATTGACGTCGTCTTTGGCCGTTTCGGCAATGCCGTAAGGACCGGCTCCACCGCGCGAAAGGCCATCGAACAACATCAGCACGTTCTCACTGCTTCCCGTCTTGTGAACAGGGATGCCGAAAAGCACGTAGCGGTACGGAGCTCCGACTGTACCCTTGGGATCCACCGCATAGAGCTGGTCCACAAATTCCACCTGGAGGTTGGCGCCGGCGGAAGGTGCTGTTGTAAACGGGCTGAGTTCCCAGCCTGCTGGCAGGAATCTGGAGAGCGCAGCCGTCGAAGCCTTGTAGTAGAGAACCGTGCGGACATCGGCATTGCTTCCGCTGTAAAGCTCGGCGGCGTTTGCGAGGGAAGGCAATGCAAGCGCAACGGTGAGCGCGGCGGCCGCGGCAAGCCGGCTGCCCAGTGATTTGAGATTCGTCATTTGAATGATTCCTTTGGAAGTACGGCAGCTCCGTCCGGAGCCGTCGCTAAAAAGATGATCAAAAGCCGGCGAGGCCGGCCTTGGCGCACTGCTCGTCCTGCACGCCCGTGCCGCCACTAGCCGAGATCGCACCGATGATCTTGCCGTCCTTCATGACCGGAATGCCGCCAGGCGCCGCGATGACGTGATCCATGTTCAGCATGAATGGGCCCATCTTGGCCGTGACGTCGAAGAAGTCGCGTGTCGGACGCTTGTAGACGGCTGCCGAAGTTGCTTTGTCCAAGGCGATCTGGGCGCTCGCCACCTCGGTGTTATCCGCCTTTTCGTAGTAGACCAGGGCGCCGTGCGTATCGACGACGGCGATGGCCATGAGCCACTTGTTGGCTGCGCATTCCTTTACAGCGCCGGCCGCAACCTGCTTGGCCTCCGACAGAGTGATGTCGGGACCATAAACATCGGCGTCGCCGGCAAATGCGGAGGTGGTAACCGAGAGAAAGCCAATGGCTGCGGCGGTGGCGGCCCATTTTGACATAGACATGTTTGAAACCTTTCGTTGGTCATGCGACCTTGTTTCGTCGAGACGAAGCGAAGGTCGTTGCCGCTTCACGAGAAGACCTGACGGGCGCTCATCAATCATTGGTAGATTTGAGAGTGAATGCCGTTGGTCACTGGACATGGATATTCTTGGCCGTCCCGCGAATGAATGACGAATTCCGAAATGGAGTATTTGGGGATGTGAAAGAATGGGTTGCACGGACAATGACGCGGCCGATAGGCGGCACCGAACGCGATGAATTGCGCCCAACGCAAGCCGCCTGGTGTGCGACGGTTAAGCCGCCGTTATTCAACCGAGTTATGATGCTGCCCCTAAACTCTGAATTGGACGGGGTTGGCCATCTCGGCAACGGTACGGCCGCAACAGCCCGGCCGAGGCGTGCAGACCTTCGGCGAGTGAGCAGCGAGGCGGAAGTCCAGCTGCAGTGCCCCGACAAACGCAAACAGAGGTCCGAAAATGGTCGCTCCCCGGATACCGCTCGATCGCTTGTTCGACGACACCAAAGGCTCTGTCCAACTGCCCAGCGGCGACGCCGTCAATCCTACCCGCCGCGCCTTTTTGGCAGCTGGCTGTCTTTGCCTGGCCTGCGGTTTTGCGACGCCTCTGCTCGCAGATGCGCCCATGGTGAAAAGCCAGGCGCCCGGGTTCTATCGGCTGGCGGTCGGTGATTTTGAGCTAACGGCGTTATCCGACGGCAGCAATATGCTGCCCGCTACGAAGTTGCTGCAGGGCGACCAGGCTCGGATCGAAGAAGCCCTGAAACGCAACTATCTCGGCGACCTCGTCGAAACCTCGCACAATTCCTTTCTCGTCAATACCGGAGCCAAACTGGTCTTGATCGACGCCGGTGCAGGCTCGCTGTTGGGGCCAACGACGGGCTATCTGCTCGGCAATCTGCGCGCCTCGGGCTATCGGCCTGAGCAGGTCGACGAGCTTTACCTTACACATCTGCACACGGATCACGTTGGCGGTCTCATGGTCGAGGGTCAGAGGGCCTTTCCCAATGCCATCGTGCGAGTTGAGAAGCGGGACACCGATTACTGGCTAAGCGAGGACAATATGCGCGCTGCTCCGGCCGAGGCGAAGCGGTTCTTTCAGGCGGCGATAGCGTCGATCACGCCATATATGCGAGCCGGCAAGCTCGCCGTTTTCGAAGGCGACACCGATCTCGTGCCGGGTGTGCGCGCGCAAACAGCCTATGGCCACACGCCCGGACACACCATGTACGTGGTCGAGAGCAGGGGCGAGAAAGTAGTGCTGTGGGGCGATGTCGTGCATGTCGCCGCAGTGCAGTTCAAAGACCCTTCCGTCACAATCCAGTACGACGGGGACGCATCCGAGGCCGAACGCGTGCACGAGCTCGCATTCGCGGATGCGGCCGAAAACGGCTACATCGTGGGCGGTGCGCACATATCGTTTCCTGGGCTGGGCCATGTGCGACGCGACGCCGAAAAAACCTACGGTGGTCTATCACCTCAAACCGGAAGCGCATTCGCGCAAAAGACCTCCTAGAGGTCCATCCCGCTCACAAGACAGCTTATGCCTGCCTGGCGGAGGCCGTTTCTCCAATCGGCGGGCCGTCGAACGTCGATCCGCAGACATCTCCCACCAGCGATCGAAACCATTGGTGGGCAGGGTGTGTGTGCAATCGTTCGTGCCAGATCAGCTTGTAGAGCAGTTTCTCCGTTTCGAACGGCAAGTCGCGCACCACCAACTCGTGCTCGTCGGCAACGGCACGCCACGGTCCGCTGAAGAAGCCAAGCGGCACGCAGGTCAGAAGGTCGCTGCGTGAGACGATCCTCAGCGCGTCGACAAAGTGATTGGCGACGACGGCGATCGTCCTTGTCCGTCCCGTCAGGCCGAGCCAGCCATCCACCAGTCCCAGTTCCAGGCCGGACGGGGTTACCAGAACATGCGTCGCGGCGGTGAACTGATCCAGCGTCAGGCCGCCAGCAAATTCGTGCCCGCTGCGCATTGCGCAGACATAGCGATCCGTCCGCAGGCTTTGCACATGAACGTCTCTTGGCAGCGAGGCAAACATGCCTACGGCGCAGTCAAGCGTACCGCGGTCGATCCCTTCCAGGGAGCTTTCATGGGTATGAACCGCAAAGGAAACACGCGCGCGTGGGGACGCAGCCTGTAGCTTCAGCGTGATTGCGCTGACGCCTTCCATGGCAAGACTGTCGGTGACGGCAATTCGAAAACTGGTCGCATCCGATGCGGGGTCGAAGTCGTCGGGCGCGAAAGAGGCGCGGATTGCCGTAAGCGAGCGATGCAGTTCGGGCCACATCGCGACCATACGTGACGTCGGTTGGACCCCCGTCGCCGTCTTGAGGAAGAGTTGATCCTTCGTCAGCGTGCGGGCGCGACGCAACGCATTGCTGACCGCCGGCTGGCTCATCGCCAGGCTCGCGGCCGCACGTGTCACGTTCCTTTCCAGCATGATGGCCTCGAGGACGGCGATTAGATTGAGATCGAGGCGCACGTTATTCACCCAGGAAATGACGCTTGTGTCTAATTCTAAATTGGACGCGCTGGCCGCGGCAAGCAATCCTGTTTCGAACGAGCCACCGAACACGTGCGAGTGAATGCGCGCGCCTCGCAACCGGTGATAAAAGCTCCGTCCAAAATAGAGGATACGCCATGAATGATCTCGCTTTCGCGGACGTGCTGCCGAAACTTACCGGCAAGATCAGCGCCGACCGCATCCGGTTGATGCGGACGCCGCGTCCGCCGAAGGAGCTGATCGACGGGTTCAAGAGGATCGGCGACGCCACCAGCGTTGTTTCGGATATTTTGGATGAGCTCGGCATCACCGGCGCGATCGGCGCATCGCTTCTAAAGCCGACCCTGCCTTCAACGTCTATTGTCGGTCCAGCGCTGACGGTACGCAACATCCTGCAACGCGAGCATGTCTACGAGACGGCGCGAAACCACGTCAACCGGATGGCGGAGTTCGAAGCCCACAATTTGGCACTGCCGGGCGACGTGGTGGTCATCGATGGCGTCGCGGGTGTTTCGAACATGGGCGGAATCTCAGCCCAGACGGGAAAAAGACAGGGGGAGGCAGGTGCTATCGTCTCCGGAGGCATTCGCGACCTCGGACATTCGCGACGGGTCGGCTACCCGCTTTGGGCCACCGAGATCACGCCGGTCACCGGCAAATGGCGGATCGAAACCGTGGAAATCAATGGCGACGTCCAGATCGCCGGCGTCCGGGTTGCTCCCGGCGATATTGTGGTCGCGGACGAAACCGGCGTCTGCTTCATTCCGATCGCCCGGGCAGCCGAGGTCCTCGCAAAGGCGCTGAAGAAGTCAGCTTTTGAGTGGGCGAAGTGCGATGCAATCGACGCAGGCACCGCCGTCGCGGACCTGCCGGGCAATGCATGAAGCGATGGATCATCCAGTGAAAAAGCTCCGCGTCGCCATCATCAACGATTACCAGGACGTGGTGCGGACTCTGGACTGTTTTTCCAGGCTGGAAGGCCATGAAATTACCATCTGGACCGATATCGTTGACGACATCGAGCTGCTGGCAAATCGTCTGTCCGATGCGGATGTGCTTGTGCTGATGCGCGAGCGCACCAGGATCGATGAAGATCTGCTCAGCCGCCTGCCCAATTTGAAGCTCATCAGCCAGAACGGCCACATCCCCCATATCGACCTGGCGGCGTGCGACCGGCATGGCGTCGTCGTTTCGTCCGCTCTCACGACGCGCCCGTCCTATTCGACGGTGGAGTTTACCTGGGGGTTGATCCTTGCAGCGATGCGCAACATTCCTTTCGAGAGCGCCTCGCTGCGGCAAGGCCATTGGCAGACGACCATCGGGCTCGGCTTGAGAGGCCGTGTCCTGGGCATCTATGGCTTCGGCCGGCTGGGCTCGATGGTGGCCCGCATCGGCAAAGCCTTCGGTATGGATGTTCTGGTTTGGGGCCGCGAGGGCTCGCTGGCTCGTGCCAGGTCCGAGGGGTTTGACACTGCCGCGGACAAGGACTCGCTGTTCAGCCTGTCGGATGTCCTCAGTTTGCATCTGCGGCTGAATGCCGAGACAACCGGTGTGATTGGTCCTGATGACCTGGCCTTGATGAAGCCAACGGCCCTGCTTGTGAACACCAGCCGTGCCGAGTTGATTGAGCCGGGGACTCTGGTGGCGGCGCTAAAGAATGGCCGACCCGGCAAGGCGGCCGTCGACGTGTTCGAACGCGAGCCGCTCACCAATCCGGACGACGCCTTGCTCAAGCTCCCCAACGCACTATGCACGCCGCATCTCGGCTACGTCGAACGCGACAATTACGAGTTCGCCTACGGCAATGCGTTCGACCAGATCGTCGCGTTCGCTGAGGGAAGTCCGATCAATTTGCACAACGCCGACGGCTTAAAACAGGATCACTGATATGAACCTCGAACTCGACGGCAAAGTCGTCCTGATAACTGGCGGCAGCAAAGGGATAGGACTGGCTTGCGCCCGGGCCTTCGGCAACGAAGGAGCTCGCGTGGTGATTGTCTCGCGCAGCCAGCAGAACCTGGATGCCGCGAAAACAGCACTCGCTGCCGACGGCCTGTCGGTAGCGAGTTTCGCCGCCGACCTGTCGGACGAGCTTGCGGCAAAGGAGATGGTCGCAGCACTCGAGGATCAGGTGGGTCCGATCGCGTCCCTGGTCAATTCAGCCGGCGGCGCCCGGAGAGTTCCTCCGGACGAACTGACGCCAGACAAGTGGCGTATTGCGATGGACGCGAAATTCTTCACCTACATGAACGTCACGGACTACGTCCTGCCCCTGATGGTGGCACGGCGCGCTGGCACGATCGTCAACATCGTTGGCACCGGCGGCAAGATCGCATCACCTATGCATTTGCCGGGAGGCGCCGCCAACGCAGCGCTGATGCTCGCCTCGGCGGGACTGGCGGCTGCCTGGGGGCACGCAGGGGTAAGGGTCAACGTCATCAATCCCGCCGCCACAATGACCGAGCGTCTGCAGTTGTCGCTGGAGGTCGAATCCAAAATGACGGGCAAGACGCCGGAGGAACTGCTGCGATTGAACGAGCAGCGCATTCCGCTACGACGCTACGCAACTCCTGAAGAAGTCGCCGACGCCGCACTTTTTTTCGCCAGCGCGAGATCCTCCTACGTGACAGGGGCGTCGCTGACCATGGACGGAGGTCTCACCCCATTGGTCGTTTGACCCGGCTCCACTGCAAAGAAAACTTACGGGAGGAAGATATGTTTGCTTGGTACAGGGATTTGACGGAACGGGAGCGCAACACCTTTTGGGGCTGCTTCGCCGGCTGGGCCGTCGATGCGATGGACGCGCAACTTTTCAGCTTCGTGCTGCCAGTTCTCATCGTTGCCTGGGGGATGAAGACGGCGCAGGCCGGCTATCTGGCCACGGCAACGCTGCTCTCCGCGGCGATCGGAGGATGGGCCTGCGGGTACCTCGCCGACCGTTTCGGCCGTGCCCGCATCATGCAGTTCACGATCCTGTGGTTCTGCGCCTTCACCTTCCTTGCCGGTTTCGCGCAGGACTTCCAGCAGCTGATGGTCCTGCGCATCATGCAAGGACTGGGCTTTGGCGGCGAGTGGGCCGCCGGGGCGGTTCTCATGGGCGAGATCATTCGTGCCGAACATCGCGGCAAGGCCGTGGGCACCGTCCAGAGCGGCTTCGGCGTTGGATGGAGCGCTGCCGCCATATTGGCAGGCCTGGTTCTGGCGCATCTGCCCCAAGAGTATGGATGGCGCGTTCTCTTGATGATCGGTGTACTGCCTGGCGTTCTGGTTCTCTATTTGCGCCGCAAGATCGAGGAGCCTGAGATTTTCGTCAAAACGCGCGCGCATGTCGAGAAGACCGGGACTCGTCCGGGATTGGGCGCGATATTCCAGCCGGAAACCTTGCGGATAACGATCCTCTCCTCATTGCTTGCCTTCGGCGTGATTGGCGTTGGCGGTGCGATCGTCAACTGGCTGCCCACCTTCATGAAGACCGTGCGCGAACTGTCGCCGAGCACTTCGGGGTACTACGTGTTCGTGGTGACCGGCGGCTCGTTTTTCGGATTTCTGGCGAGCGCATACCTGTCCGATCGTCTGGGACGGCGCCGCACCTTCCAGCTGTTTCTCCTGTGTTCCTGGCTGATCACCATCGCCTACATGTTTTTGCCGCTCTCCGGCTGGCCGCTGGTTGTCCTGGGAGCGCCGTTCGGCTTCTTCACGATCGGAAACTATGCGGCGCTGGGGCCGTTCTTCACCGAGTTGTTCCCCTCCGCCATTCGCGCCAGCGGCCAGAGTTTCGCCTACAATTTCGGCAAGGCGGCAGGCGCGGTAGCCGTGTCCACCATTGGAATACTGGCGCAATACATCACCCTGGCGGAGGCGATCGGCCTGGTTGCGTTGCTGGGCTACAGCATCGCCTTTGTCGCGACGCTCATGCTGCCCGAGACGCGTGGAATTCAACTCACGCCCGGTTATGAGCCTCTCGCGCCGCGTCCCGACAGCGGCGTTTCTTCCCCGCCTGCCGAGGCCGCCGTTGTGCGCGCGAGACGATAGCCGGCTTCGGTTTTGCTCTTGCCGCAACCTTGATTTCTACGCTCGGCACCAGCACCCGACGAACCAGATCTCTCGGAGGATCATCAGACCATGCGCAAGAGCATTTCGGTGAAAGGACTGAGCCACAGGCATCCGGTGCCCAACGCCTGTCGGATCGGCAATATGGTGTTCTCAGGCGCGGTTCACGGGGTGAGCCCGATCACGCACGAGCTGCCGTCCGGCATGGCCGATCAGTCCGCCAATGTGTTTGCCAATATGCTTGCCATCATCGAGGCCGCCGGCGGCAGCGTGGAGGACATTATCAAGGTGGAAATCTACCTCCGCGACAGCAGCGACAGGAATGCCGTGAACGAAGAATGGCTGCGGATGTTTCCCGATCCGCAGTCGCGTCCGGCCCGGCACGTTCGGCCATTGCCGCCGGACAGCCCATCTCTGGTGCAATCCGAATTCATCGCCGTCATCGAGGACGTTGCCTGATCTCAACACCAATGCTGGTCTGCGGCTGGAAGAGCTATTGATGGGGTAGTTCGTCAGCCGCACCGCGAATGCGCGCTGCGCACCGATCCACATTCGATGTTCACGCTAGCCCCCGAGGCGGCGACATCCACCGCCCTGTACAAACAGGTCGGAAAATCTGGTCGCTGTTCAGTCCACCGGCCCGAGCAGGATCGATCCGTCAGGCACGCCGGCGTCGATCGGAATCGCCCTGCGGTTCGCCGTAGCCACCATCGGCTGACCGATATTGGCGGTAACGATCACCGGCGTCTTCGAAGGCACTCGGTCGTAGAGATCGATGATGTCCTGATTGATCAGGCGAACGCAGCCCGATGATACCGACTTGCCGATCGAGTTCCATTCCGGCGAGCCGTGCAGGCGGTAAAGCGTGTCGACATTGTCGTGGAACAGATAGAGCGCGCGTGCGCCGAGCGGGTTCTTGAGCCCGCCGGGCATGCCACCATTGTCGGCACTGTATTGCTCCAGTTCAGGCTGGCGAGCGACCATTTCGTCCGGCGGCGTCCATTTCGGCCATTTCTGCTTCCACTGGACGACGGCGTCCCCCGCCCATTCGAAGCCGGCGCGGCCGAGGCCGACGCCGTAGCGGATCGCCTGGCCGCCTTCACGCACGAGATAGAGGTGGTGGCCGGTCGTATCGACGATGATGGTGCCCGGCTTCTGGCCGGTCGGATCGGGAACGATCTGGCGCAGGAACTGTGGGTCGATCTTCTGGTACGGTATGGCGGGAACCTCGAAGCCTCCATCGCTGATCGGACCGTACATCATCGCATAATCGGACAGGGGCGGATCGACATAGGCCGGCGGTGGCGGCTCGACCGGCTGCTGCCCGATTGTGCCACAGGCGGTGACTGCAACCGAAGCTGCGCCGAGCGCGGCGGCATTAAGAAAGCCGCGGCGGCTCAGGCGAAGGGAGGACGAATCGGGTGTGAACATGGTTGCCTTTTCTAGGTCTTAGTTTGCAAGAAAGCGTGAATGCACCAAGCGGGATCTGGCCGGGGGAGCATCCTTTTGCTCTCAACAGTCGACGGCGATAGGCGGTTCCGATTCTGGCCTGACGGTGGACAAACAAAGGCAAAGCTGTGACTGCCATGCATCTGTTGCCCAACAGCAACAGGCCACGTCACAGGCCTTGAACCATGGGCGGGAGCGGTTTCATCCACCGGTCAGCAGACCTTCTAGCGACGGCAGGATCAGTGATGGTGGATAGTCCCGGTATTCGTCGGGCTGGTCGGCGCGGTTGATCCACACCGTGCGGAAGCCGAATTTGGTGGCGCCGGCGACGTCCCAGCGGTTGGAGGACTGGAACGACACCGCAGCCGGGTAGAGACGCCATCCGGTGCTCACCATGTCGTAGACCGACGGATCGGTCTTGAAGCGCCTGACAGTATCGACGGAAAAGACGTCGTCCAGCACCTGGTCGAGCGCCGCCGACTTGACCGCCGCCTCCAGCATCTCCGGCGAGCCGTTGGAGAGGATGGCGAGCTTTGAGCCCGACGCCTTGAGCGCCTTGAGCACGGCCGGCACCTCTGGGTAGCAGTCGAGACGCCAATAGGCGTCGAGCAGCTTGGTCCGCAGCCCTTTGTCCGCCGAGGGCACCTTGCGAAATGCGAAATCAAGCGCCTGCTCGGTCAGCTCCCAGAAATCGGCATAGGCGCCCATCAGCGTCCTGACCCAGGAATATTCGAGCTGCTTGGCGCGCCAGATTTCGGACAGCAGCTGGCCGTCCGGCCCGATCTGGTCGGCATGGCGGCGCACGGCGGCATGCACGTCGAACAACGTGCCGTAGGCGTCGAAAACATAGGCTGCGTGATGCATGGCGACAGTTTTGAGGCGAGCAGGCAAAAGGCGCAAGCGTTGATTGCAAGGCACTCATGCTGGCCTGAACGATTCTCGGCGATGCCGGTTGACGGCAGCCGTCAAAGCATCTTCCTATGCTGCCCCGGAATATCATCCAGGGAAGCAAGCGATGACACTGGCGGCAGCGGCGCAATCCGCGACATGGACCTTCGTCGACGGCGACTGGCATGAGGGCAATGTCGCCATTCTGGGACCGCGCAGCCACGCCATGTGGCTTGGCACGAGCGTGTTCGACGGCGCCCGCTGGTTCGAAGGCGTCGCGCCCGATCTCGAGCTTCATGCAGCGCGGGTGAATGCGTCGGCAATCGCGCTTGGCCTGAAGCCAACCATGACCGCCGCCAAGATCGTCGGGCTGACCTGGGACGGGCTGAAGAAGTTCGACGGCAAGACGGCGGTCTACATCAGGCCGATGTACTGGGCCGAGCATGGCGGCTATATGGGCGTGCCGGCCGACCCGGCCTCGACCCGTTTCTGCCTCTGCCTCTACGAATCGCCCATGATTTCGCCGGCGGGTTTTTCGGTCTCGGTGTCGCCCTTCCGGCGGCCGACCATCGAGACCATGCCGACCAACGCCAAGGCCGGCTGCCTTTATCCCAACAACGGCCGCGCCATCCTCGAAGCCAAGATGCGCGGCTTCGACAATGCGCTGGTGCTGGACATGCTGGGCAATGTCGCCGAGACCGGAACCTCGAACATTTTCCTGGTCAAGGACGGTCATGTGCTGACGCCGGCCGCGAACGGCACGTTCCTGTCCGGCATCACCCGTTCGCGCACGATAAACCTGCTCGGCGACTACGGTTTCAAGACCACTGAAAAGACGCTGTCGGTGCGCGACTTCCTCGAGGCGGACGAGATATTCTCGACCGGTAACCATTCCAAGGTCGTGCCGATCACCCGTATCGAGGAGCGCAACCTGCAGCCGGGGCCGGTGGCCAAGAAGGCGCGTGAACTCTATTGGGACTGGGCGCATTCGACGTCCGCCGCCTGAGCCGCCAGCCGACTTACGGCGCCACCGGCCGCTTCGCTTGTCCGCCGTTTGTTTTGACGCAGGGTCCGTTCGCAAAACCGTGTGACAGTTTTCCGGAACCTCTCTAGAAAGGGAACCGGCGCTTCATTCCGGAGTTGTCCCTAATCATTCCAGACCTATGTTAGTCCGGTATCGACACCGGATTTTTCCATGAGGGAGTACCATCCATGGCTTTCGAATTGCCCGCTCTGCCGTACGACTACGAGGCGCTCCAGCCTTACATGTCGAAGGAGACGCTGGAATACCACCACGACAAGCACCACAAGGCCTATGTCGACAACGGCAACAAGCTGGCCGCCGAGGCCGGGATGGGCGACCTGTCGGTCGAGGACGTGGTGAAGCAGTCCTTCGGCAAGAATGCCGGGCTCTTCAACAACGCCGCCCAGCACTACAACCACATCCATTTCTGGAAATGGATGAAGAAGGGTGGCGGCGGCAACAAGCTGCCGGGCGCGCTGCAGAAGGCCTTCGACAGCGACCTTGGCGGCTACGACAAGTTCAAGGCGGACTTCATCGCCGCCGGCACCACCCAGTTCGGCTCGGGCTGGGCCTGGGTTTCGGTCAAGGACGGCAAGCTGGCGATCTCGAAGACGCCGAATGGCGAGAACCCGCTGGTCCATGGCGCCACGCCGATCCTCGGCGTCGACGTCTGGGAGCACTCCTATTACATCGACTACCGCAATGCCCGGCCGAAGTACCTCGAGGCCTTCGTCGACAGTCTCATCAACTGGGACCACGTCCTCGAACTCTACGAAAAAGCCTGATCGCACTTTTGAAAAGCCCCGGACGTCCGGGGCTTTTTCTTTTTCGGCGTTTGAAACAGCCTCCGACAAAACAGCAGCCACGGAAGGGGAATATTCAGGTCATCCACGCCGTTATCGTTCTGTCTCGAACTATCTTCACCATGGAGCCAATTGAATGAGAAAGCTTGTCATCGCCATCTCTATGCTCGCCTTTGCCGGTTCGGCGGCGTTTGCCGACCCGATCACGGATCGGCAGGCCCTGATGAAGGAACGTGGAAAGATTGCCGGCGGATTGTCGAAAGTGGTCAAGGGTGAGGAGGCTTTCGACGCTGCCGCCGTGCTCACTGCGTTGCAGTCGCTGCAGGCGAATGCCGAGAAACTTGACGTCGATGCCCTCTTCCCGGCCGGCAGCGACAAGGGTGACACCAAGGCGTCGCCGAAGATCTGGGAAGACACGGCCGGCTTCAAGGCGGCCAACGATAAATATGTCGCCGACGTCAAGGCGGCGGTCGCGGCCGCCCCCGCCGATGTCGATGCGCTGAAGGCGCAGTTCAACACCATCGGCGGTGATTGCGGCACCTGCCACGAGAGCTTCAGGATCAAAAAGGGCTGACGGCGGGCAATGCCCTTGCTGAAAAAGCTCATCGGCGCCGCCCTCGTTCTGGGCGGCGTCGGCGCTGTTGCCGCGTGGTTTCTGTCGGCGCCGGTCAGGCTCGACGCTGAAACCGTGGCGCAGCTCGGCCCCGGCGATGTGGCCAGGGGCAAACGCATCTTCTATGCCGGAGGCTGCACCTCCTGTCATGCCAAGCCCGGTTCGCAGGGCGAGGCGCGTCTGCAACTGGCCGGCGGTCTCCAGCTCAAGACGCCGTTCGGCATTTTCGTGCCACCGAATATTTCGCAGGATGCCAAGGACGGCATTGGCGCCTGGTCGGAGGAAGACCTGGCCAACGCCATGCTGAAAGGCGTGTCGCCGGGCGGCGAGCACTTCTATCCGGCGTTTCCCTACGCGTCTTACGCCCGCATGAAACCATCTGATATTGCCGACCTCTACGCCTTCCTGAAGACGCTTCCGGCGGTGGCCGGCAAGGCGCCGGGCCATACGCTCGGCTTCCCCTTCAACATCCGCCGCGGCATCGGCCTGTGGAAGCTGCTCTATCTCAGCCCGCAGCCGGTGATCGCATTGGCTGAAGGCACGCCGGACAAGGTGATGGAGGGCCGCTATCTGGTCGAGGGGCCAGGCCATTGCGGCGAATGCCACACGCCGCGCGACCTGGCAGGGGGAACGAAGAAGGCCGAGTGGCTGGCGGGCGCGACCGCCGCCGAAGGCAGCGGTATCGTGCCCAACATCACCCCGGGCGAGGGCGGCATCGGTGACTGGTCGGAGGCCGACATCGCCAACTATCTCGAAACCGGCTTCACACCGGACTTCGATTCTGTTGGCGGCGCAATGGTCGACGTGCAAAGGAACATAGCCCAACTGACGCCCGAGGACCGCGCGGCCGTCGCCGCCTATCTCAAGGCGGCCCCGCCGCATCCCAACGGCTATCCGGCTCGAAAGAAGCCGGAGAACTAGTTTTCGACTGGAGCAACTCCGGGAAAAATGCGCAGCGGTTTTCCGCCCGGCTACGGGTGGCGGTCGCCGAGGAAATCGAAGCCGCTGTCGAAGAAGTGATTGTAGTCGCAGGTCAATTCCTCGCCGGCCGCGATGTCGCGCAACGCGTAAGTCTCCTCGGGCGAGGAGACGTCGCAGTTCGGTTCGTCGGCATGGTTCATGTAACGCGCGTCATCGGCTTCGAAGACGATGTATCCGGGGTTGCGCCGATCAGGATAGGAGTAGCGGTCGAGATAACCCTTCACCGGCCCGGTCTCACCCTCATAGGTGTCGACCTCGATCAGCCGGTCAAACCGCGGGTCGAGCTTCCAGACCAGCGTGCCGCGTGGAATGTGTTTCTTGGCGAAGACGCCGATGCCCTGGATGGACGATTTGTCGAGATAGACGTCGACGAGCAGCATGGCGGACCCTTGCGAGGTTGTGACGGGCAGGTGCGGCTCTGAAAAAGCCGGGCATTGGGTAGCGCGCGGCGATGCCAATTGCGAGCGGAAAATCAGCGGCGCTTGCCGTTGATTCAAAGCTTCGAAAAAGGTCATGCGCAAATCAAAAAATCATTACCCAAGGCGGGGGCGCATCGCATTCACCCGGCCAGACCGGCCTTGCCTGTCACCTTGAGCGCAAAGGCATAGGTGTAGGCGATTTCCTCCAGCCTGGAAAACCGCCCGGAGGCGCCGGCATGGCCTGAGTCCATGTTGATCTTGAACAGCACCGGATTGTCGCCGCTCTTGCGCTCGCGCAGCCGCGCCACCCATTTGGCCGGCTCCCAATAGGTAACGCGCGGGTCGGTGAGCCCAGCGAGCGCCAGGATCGGCGGATAGTCGAGCGCGCCGACATTGTCATAGGGCGAATAGGCAGAGATCGTCCGGTAGTCCTCCGCCGATGCGATCGGATTGCCCCATTCCGGCCATTCCGGCGGCGTCAGCGGCAGCGTTGCGTCGAGCATGGTGGTGAGCACATCGACGAACGGAACCTCGGCGACGATGCCGCCAAAACACTCCGGCGCCATGTTGGCGATCGCCCCCATCAGCATGCCGCCGGCCGAGCCGCCTTGCGCGACGATACGGTCATGCGCGGTGTAGCGCTCGGCCACGAGATGGCGGGCGCAGGCGATGAAATCCGTGAAGGTGTTCATCTTGTGCTGCCGCTTGCCGTCGTCGTACCAGCCATAGCCCTTGTCCTTGCCGCCGCGGACATGGGCAATCGCATAGACGAAGCCGCGATCGACAAGTGACAGGCAATTGGTGTTGAAGGCAGCCGGCACGGTGATGCCGTAGGAGCCGTAGCCGTAGAGCAGGCAAGGTGCTGTGCCGTCGAGCGGCGTGTCGCGGTGATGGATCAGCGAGATCGGCACCAGTTCGCCGTCGGCGGCGGGCGCCATCAGCCGGCGCGTGACATAGTGGTCCGGGTCGTGGCCGGACGGTACTTCCTGGGTCTTCAGCAGCACCCGCTCGCGTGTGCGCATGTTGTAGTCGAAGACCTGCGCCGGCGTCGTCATCGACGAATAGGTAAAGCGCATGAACTCGGTGTCGTATTCATAGGATCCGGACAGGCCAAGCGAAAAGGCCTCCTCGTCGAACGAGATGAGATGTTCCTCGCCGCTCTTGCGATCGCGCACGACGATGCGCGGCAAGCCCTCCTTGCGCTCGAGACGGACCATATGGTCCTTGAAGCCGATCACCGACAGGATCAGCCGGCCGGCTTCGTGCGGCACCAGCTCCTGCCAGTTGGCGCGCACCGGATCGTTAGCCGGCGCCGTCATGATCTTGAAGTCCTTGGCGCCGTCGGCGTTGGTCAGGATGAAGAAGAGGTCGCCGCCTTCCTCGAGATCGTATTGCAGCCCGCTCTCGCGCGGCGCCACCAGCTTCGGCTCGGCAAGCGGATCGCCGGCGCGCATCAGCCGGTATTCGGATGTCTCGTGATCGTTGATGCCGATCAGGATCCATTCATTGGAGCGCGTGCCGCCGACATCCATGAAGAAGCCGGGATCGGTTTCCTCATAGACCAGCCGGTCGTTTTCGGTTCCGTCGCCAAGCGCATGGAACATCACCTTCGACGGGCGATGGTTGGAATCGAGGCGGGTGTAGAAGAAGCCGCCGTCGCCGGCATCCCAGACACCGCTGCCCCCCGTGTCGGGGATCTGGTCCGTCAGTTCCTTGCCACTGGCGAGATCGCGTACGCGAAGCGTGAAGATTTCAGAGCCCTTGTCGTCGTACGCCCATAGCAGCTTCCCGTGGTCGGCCGAATGGTCGACGCCGCCGAGTCTGAAATAGGCCTTGCCCTCGGCTTCGGCGTCGCCATCGAGCAGGATCTGCTCGTCGCCGCCATCGCGCGGCGTGCGGAAATAGCGCGGCTGCTCGCCGCCGAGCTTGAAGGACGAGCCGTAGGCGTAAGCGCCATCCTTCATCGGCACGGTGGAGTCGTCTTCCTTGATGCGTCCCTTCATCTCGGCGAAGAGCCGCTTCCGCAGCGGGGCCATATCGGCCGTCAGCGTTGCCTGGTAGGCGTTCTCGGCTTCGAGGTGAGCGCGGATGTCGCCGTCGAGCAGGGAAGGATCCCTGAACATCGCCTGCCAGTTGTCGGCGCGCACCCAGCCATAGTCGTCGGTGCGGGTGAAGCCGTGATGCGTGTCGAAGACAGGCCGTTTCTCGGGCTGCGGCGGGCTGGCGGTCGGAAAGGCTGGTGTCCTGGTCATTGCGTCTCGCTGGGAAGTTGTTTGAATGGCAAATGAACACGCCGATCAGCACCGGTTCAAGGGCAGGACGGCAGGATGAGGGTGGCTCTCAGGAGATGGGCCGGAGGAGAGATGATGAAGTTCTATGTTCGCACCGCTGCGGCTCTTGCCGTCGCTTCGACTGTTCTGGCCTTCACCGGTCAGTCTCATGCAACCGTCTTCGCGGCTTGGCAAGTGGCCAACGTGCCGTTCGGCGACACGCTCAACGCGCGCAAATATCCATCAGGTGAATCGCAGAAGCAGGCTGCCTATCCCAACGGGACAGTCTTGCAGATGACCGGCAAATGCGCCGGCGGCATAAACCTGCTTGATATTGCCGGCCAGCCGCACTGGAAGCAGGAACAGAAGATCCGCTATCGCTGGTGCGAAATCTGGGATGACCCGGCGCAGAACGGCCATTTCGTCACTGGCTGGGTCTATGGGAAGTACATCACGCCCCGTTGACCGGCCCTGGTTCCCTGCTGCACAGGTCACGCGCACCAGTAACGCACTGCAACCCATGATTTCATTAGGATCGGGAAACCTTTCGACCTGTTTCCGGTCAAGCAAAGCCGAAGCATTACGCTTCTTTTAGCTGTTGCTGCTGATGTAACGGGGACCTGACGCCGCGTCAGCCGGCGCTGGCCTTGCCAGAAAAATCTCGCTAAGTTACACATCGCACGAAAGTTTGAAGCTGAACGCCGAATATTTGATTATTATCGCTGAATATAACGCAATATACGAATTGACTTACTTGGTTCATAGGCTCATTAAGATTCCCCGACGCGAATCGCAGGTGTCTCACCTGCACGAAAATTCGCGCGATGCCCTGCCAAAAAAGGGCGCAGTTAGAAACAACTCTCGTTGGGGTCTGAATATGATGGATATCGTCGAAACACCTTCCAGAAACAGCGATGCGCTGATCGAGCTGACCGCCGATGTGGTGGCCGCTTATGTCAGCAACAATCCCGTGCCGGTCGGCGAACTGCCGAATCTTATCGCCGATGTCCATGCCGCTCTCGGGCGCGTGGGCGGAACCGCCGAGGCACCTGTCGCCGACAAGCAGAAGCCTGCGGTGAACCCGAAGCGCTCCGTCCACGACGACTACATCGTCTGTCTTGAGGACGGCAAGAAATTCAAGTCGCTGAAGCGCCACCTGATGACCCACTACAATCTGACGCCCGATGAATACCGCGAGAAGTGGGGCCTGGACGCAAGTTATCCGATGGTTGCTCCCAACTATGCCGCAGCCCGCTCGCAGCTTGCCAAGAAGATGGGTCTTGGCCGCAAGCGCAAGGGCCGCTGATATTGGCACTTTGCTGATTTCGTTTCGACGACAGACGGCGCCTGTGGGCGCCGTTTTGCTTTGAAGGCCGGCGCTGATGTGCAGCTCAATCGCCCAACTCTGCGACGGTTAGCCTTCCCGAAAATCCGATTTGTCCGGTTAGGCGGTCAGCTTCAGCGCCGCATCGGCGTCGCGCCTGATGCGCTTGACCATCGAGCGGAGGCCGTTGGCGCGCTGCGGCGATAGGTGCTCGTCGAGGCCCAGGCCCTTCAGCGTCGCTTCCGCGTCGGTCTCCCGGATTTCGCTCGCCGGCCGTCCCGAAAACAGCGCCAGCATGATGGCGACCAGGCCGCGCACGATATGCGCGTCGGAATCGCCCTTGAAAGAGATGACCGGATCGGCGCCCGGTCCCTGTTCGGTGGTCAGCCAGACCTGGCTGACGCAGCCCGGCACCTTGTTGGCGGGGGTACGCTCGGCATCGGGAAATGGCGGCAGCGCTTCGCCCAGTTCGATCACATAGCGATAACGGTCTTCCCACTCGTCGAGCAGGGAAAAGTCGTCGCGGATCGTCTGGATCGTCGTCGTCATCATACCGGATATAGTCATCCGGCACTGTCGCGTCACGGAAAAAGAAGAAAAACACCGCAGGCGTCGAGAGGTCGGACGCGCCTGCGGTGTCGCCAAGATCTGCGGCTGGAAAAGGTCTCAGTTGGTCGTCGGCAGTCTTACCGGTATCTCGACTGTCGCCGGCAGGACGATAGTCTCGGCCACGCTGCCGGTGGCAACCGTGGTGTCGGGCCCGGCAGCCTGCTGATCGCTTGCCTGCTGGTCGTCCAGCATGGCTGCCGCGATCTTGGCGGTCTCCTTGGCCCGGGCGGTAATCGTATGCATGGCGGATTTGCCGGTCTCGCAGACATCGGGTTTGCGCTCGCAAATGCCGGCGATGTCGCCGACCGCTTCGCGCGCCGCAAACAGCGCCTGGATCGGTCCGACGCTCTCGTGACCGGCCTCGTCGGTGCCGACATTCAGCGGCAGCGCCAGCAGCACCAGCGAGAACCAGAAAGCCGCCCTTATAAGAAAGCCCATCGCAATGCCCTCTCGTCCGTGACCGGATCATGCATCCGTCGGCATGACCTCTTTTATGGGCAGTATGGTGGCACACCCGCGCAAAGGACGGCTTGCGCTGATACCGAGGATTTTCCTCAAATTTTAGGCAAATTCGAAACGATTGGTTTTGCAATCGATTTGACTTGAAAGTTGTGGATTTTTTTCATCAAGCAGTAACCATCCATCTGTTTGATTTTTATGGATATTCTCGGGCACGGAGTGACGCTGCCAGCCTGGGCCGAAGGCACGGCGGCGCCCGATCCGCATAACGCTCCATTTACCATGACGGCAGATCGCCGGGCTTTGCTGCGCCGGCGTCCCGATATTTGCCGCGGGCCTGGCGTCGGTCGGGTCCTGCCTTATCCATTCCTTAAACGCTCAATGCGAGTTTCAGATCAATAAGAGCGACCTGCAAAAAGCAGGGCAATTCACGACCGGGTGCGAGTGCGTTGAGTTCGATTACGGCCAGATACGTCGAATTGCCTGGCGCGATAGCGGCCGGCTGCGAACGTATGGTTCATCCGACCATCACCGTGCCGGATGAGCGCTTGCGCCAGCGCCGGTTCATCGGCGTCATGCTGGCAGCCCCCTTCCTTGCCGCAGGCGCCGCGGTGACGCTGGTCACCTCCAGCCTCGGCGCGGCCGTCACCATGGCTGCCATCTTCGCTGCCTTCGGCCTGTGCTGGTTCGCCGCCTTGCTGGTCGCTGCGACGGGGCGGGTGGCCTTGGCCGGCCAGGCGGCGCTCGCGATGGGCGGCCTCGCGCTTACCGGCGCGATCTTTGCGGCAGGCGGCCTGGCCTCACCGATTGCTCTGTTTGCCGTGGCATTGCCGTTCGAAGCCTGGTGGATCGGCGGATCGAGGCGCGCTGGCCTGTGGGGTGCGCTATGCGCTCTCGCAGCGATCCTGCTGCAGCCGTTTGCCGGTCCCATCCTGCCGCTCGGGCCGTCGCAAATCGCCGCCTGGCACTGGCTTCTGCCGCTGGCCTGGGCGTTGACGCTGGCTGTGCGGCTGACGGCGCTGCGCAACCCGGCTAACGCTGGGCACGCGACCCCTGCCGGCGACCATCTCGAGGATATGATCGATGCGGTCGTCCTGCGCGTTGCCAGGCATGGCGAGGTGCTGGATGCCTCGGCCAGGGCGCGCAGCATTCTGAAGCTGCCGCCGGAGCTTCTGTTCGGCGCCGGCCTGTTCGAGCGCGTCCATCTTTCCGACCGCGTCGCCTACCTCAGCGCGCTCGCCGACATGCGCGACGGGGCCGTGGCGCGGCGGGTCGACCTGCGCGTCCGGCTGCCGCGCGACGGCGCTTCGTCCGACAATTTCAGGCCGTTCCGCCTCGACCTGATGCGGGCCGAGCATCAGCAGGATGCGTTCACGCTGCTGCTGCGCGAAAACGACGACGTCGCCGGGCTGCGCGAAGAGCTTGCCGCGGCAAAAGAGGCGACCGCGGCTGCCGAAGTGGCCAAGGGCCGCTTCCTGGCGGTGGTCAGCCACGAGCTTCGCACGCCTTTGAATGCCATCATCGGCTTTTCCGACATGCTGCTGCATGAGATGTTCGGCGCCTTCAAGGATCCGCGCCAGAAGGAATATGTCGGCTTGGTCAGGGACTCCGGCCAGCATCTGCTCGGCGTCGTCACCTCGATTCTCGATGTCTCCAGGATCGAGGCCGGCGCCTACGCGACCGAGCCGGAACCGTTCCGTTTCGTCGAAGCGGTCGACATGTGCCGGTCGATGATGCAGTTGCAGGCCGAGGCCAAGAGCATCCGCCTTACGACGCAGATCGCCCCCGACTCTGGCGAGATCAATGCCGATCGCCGCGCCGTGCAGCAGATCCTGATCAACCTCGTCTCCAACGCCATCAAGTTCACGCCCGACGGCGGCGATGTCGTGGTCGGCGCCAAGCGGGTTGGCTCGCGGCTGCATTTCTGGGTCAGCGACACCGGCATCGGCATTGCCGAGGAGGATTTTGAAAATCTCGGCAAGCCGTTCATGCAGATACAGAGCGACTATACGCGCCGCTTCGAGGGAACCGGTCTCGGCCTGTCGCTGGTCAAGGGCCTGGTGGCGCTGCACGACGGCACGATATCGATCGAGAGCATGCTGGGCGAGGGCACCACGGTGACGATCAGCCTGCCGGTGAACGGGCCGAAGGGACGTTCGAAGGGCAAGGATGGCGGCGTGCTGGCGATGCCCGCGGTGATGACGAAGGGGGACAGGAATGGCTCGCTCCGCAAAACAGGCTAAGGCGGTCAAGCGCCGCGGCAGCGCCTTCGAGGACGGCGCGATGGCCGTCGGCGGCATGATCACGCGCAACCCTGTCCTGGTCGGCGGCTCGACCGCCTTCCTGGTGACATTGTTCTACGTCTCGGCCAATGCGCTCTGGTACCAGCCGTTCCCGCATGCCGGCGCGTTCTTTGCCACCAGGAGCATCGAAGACTTTCCGCGCACAGGCTCAGACGAGCCCGAAACCACCATCAACATCGTGCGTCCGGCGCCAGTCAAGAGCGACCCGGCCGTCGAAGAGGTCCAGGGCATATTGAAGGACCTCGATTTCTACTCCGGCACCGTCGACGGCATTTCCGGTCCCAACACGCGCAAAGCCATCCAGGCCTACCAGCAGAAAGTCGGTCTGCCGGCCTCGGGCGAAATCGACGCCGTGCTCCTCGACCAGCTTGGCGCCAGGCAGACGACAGCGGGCATTCCGCATCCGGTGCCGCGGCCCGTGGACACCGCTGCCGCCCCGGCCGACGCCGATCCGACGCCCGCACCCATCCCGGCCTCCGCGCCGGCCAATGCAGAGGCGCAGGCGCCCGATGCCCGAATCGTCAAGATCCAGGCCGGGCTCAAGGCCTTCGGCAATGACGACATGCAGCTCGATGGCGTTGTCGGCGCGCGCACCAAGGCGGCGATCAAGGAATTCCAGTCGCTGTTCGGCCTGCCCGAAACCGGCGAGCCCGACGAGGTCGTCTACGTCAAGATGCGCGAGATCGGCCTGACCAACTGACCCTGGGGCAGTGGCTGACCGAACCGTTCCTGTTTCCGGCGCGATGCTGTAAGGAGCCGCGCATGTCGACCGGAAACCTTTCATGCGTGTAACCACTGATCTGTGGGTGTCGGCCCTGTTGCGCCGGGTGTTTGCCGCTGGCGGTTTTGCCGCCGTGGTCAAGCGCGGTGCGGCCGAGGCCGGCGCCATCTTCGTGCTTGCGCGGAGCAGGCTGGGGGAGGTCGCCTTGTTCGGGCCGGCGCCGCAGACAAGCTACGATTCGGCGAAGCCCGACGACCGCTTCTTCACCTTGCTCGGTTCGGGCGACGATGCTGCAATGCTCGACGCCAGGCTGGAGCGGGAGAAGAAATTCGATCCTGATATCTGGGTGATCGAGATCGAGGCCGGCGCCGTTCCGGTCGAGGAACTGCTTTCGGTCAAGACGGACTAAGGCTTGGATCGATCTCTAGGATGCCTTGCGGCTGGCGGCCGGATCGTCGCCGTTCGACGACTGGCGGCTCTCGGCATTCACCACTTCGGGGCCATTGCCACGGATCGCCCGCGACAATGCCTCTGCCTTCCAGCCGCGCACCCTGTCCAGCGCCGCCTCGCGATGCAGCAGCCGGTAACGGTCGAGGAACAGCCGGATTGCCTGCGGATGCGGAAACTCCCTGGGGAAGACGGCGACCGCGATCAGAAAGGCTCGGTCCTCGCTGAGGTCGAGTGCCCTGAGCGCGGTAAGCAGCGCGGCATGGCTCGACTGTTCGATCAGCGACCGCGCCGTCTGGAAATAGATGTCGAGCGCATCGGCGAGCGCGGTCTGGAAGAAGCCGGCATTGCCGGTCAGCGCCGTCTCGCGCAGCTTGACGTAGCTCGCCTGGCCGAGGAACGGATTGACGCTGACATCCTCGCCGGCCGTATCGGGGCGCATCATCGCGCGCAGCCGGCGCCTTGCGTTCTCGGCGGCATTGCCGCGGGGCTCCCGCGTTTCCGCGTCGGCTGCAGCGGCGGCCGCTTCCTTCGCCGACACCGCTTCTGCGTTGCCCGGCGCTGCCTCGGTTTTCGCCGGCATTGCCGTCACGATCGTCTGCGGCGGCCGCATCCTGACCAGCGTCGGCTTTTCAAGCGCCTTGATCAGATCCGATATGGTCGGGTTCAGGTCCTTGCGCCGCGCAATAGCGCGCGCATGCGGCAGGCCGTGCCGTCCGATCAGCGCGATGAGGTCGATGTCGCTCAGCGCCCGCGAGCGGATCAGCAGGGGAGCGGCGGTATCGACCGGCTCCTCGGCCAGGCGCCGCACCAGGGCGTTAGGCGCATACTCGCATTCGGAAAGTGCCGCCGCGACATAGCGGCGCGATTCGACCGACACCTCGTCGAACAGCGGCAGCGTCAGATCTTCGAGCTGGGCGACCTCGCGGCGCGAGGGCCGGGTGAGTGAGCAGAATGCCGACACCACGGCGCGGAACAACCTTTCGGCCTTTCCCGCTTCAGCCCGAATAGCGATTTGCCTGAAATCCGAAGATGACACGGAGGATACGCCCGACACTCGACACGACTTGGACCACGCTCGACCGGGACTGTGTCGGTTTCGCGATTACCAAGAACAAAGATCAAGTTAGCGACGATCCGTTAGCGCTCCGTTAACCCTCTGCCCGCCTTAATCATATTTGGAGGCGTTGCGTTGTGCTCCGGGGCAACCGAGAGGAATGCGCGAACCATGGGCATGGTACTGTCTTTCGTGCCGCGAACGGCACCAACCAATCGAGCAAGTCAAAACACCGGTACGCCGGCGGCGGTGATCATTTTCCCCGGCGTCCGCTACGAACCTTCGCCGCTAACCGGCGATGCGAGGCCAAGCGGTCCGGACAAGCCGGGTGCGCCGAGGACGCCGGTCCCGCATCATTAGGGCGCCGCGGTCGAAATCAGTAGTCCTGCAGCTCGCAGGAACTCTGCTCCAGGAACTGTGAGACGACAGGTTTCCAGCTGTCGTCGGGCACGAAGGAGCGGATGACGAATATGCCTTCCTCGATCGGCGCTTCGACGAAGATCGCGCCCTGCAGCTCCTCGGGAAGTTCCCTGCGCACATCGATCATCTGAGCCGGCGTCAGCACCACGGTATCGAGCACGCCGCCGGTGGCGCTGTGGTCGTTGAAGGAATAGAGGTTGTGGCCGCTGCGGTCATAGACCGAGACCGACCAGAACGGCACGTTGCCGGGCGCCTTGATCCGCACCATGCCCTCGGCAAGGTCGAAGCGGCAGGCCGCCGCGTAAAACAGCGGATCGACGGATTTCACCACCGGCGCACCGCCGGCCTCGGCGTCGAGCCTTGTCATCTTGTAGAGGTCCGAGGCCATCGCCAATCGCGACCAGGCGTCGCGTTCGGAAAATTCCGGCACCAGCATCAAGACGACGATATGCACGATGCCGGCACCGAGCAGACCGAGCAGGACGGTGTGCAGCAACTTACGCATTGCAGCCGGCTTTCACGATCCTGGGCAGCGTCACATCGGAAAGGCCGGTGCTGCTGGCGATCGGCGTGTCGTAGAAGGTGAGCACGAAATACATCCGTCCGAAGCCCTCGGTCAGAAGCCAATTGCCGGGGGCCGGGCGGTTGCCGACGGTGATGATCACCGAATTGTCGGGCTGGCGCAGCACCTGATAGGACTGCAGTGCCGCAAGCCTCGGCCTGTCGGTGTCGACCACACCGAGCGACTGGTCGGCGGCATAGAGGGTCCAGAAACGGGCGGTTGGGAAGCGGCCTTCGATCATGTAGGCGCATTCGCGCCTGAGCTGGTCGCCGCCGGCATCGCGTTCGGCGATGAAGGAGAGCCCCTCGGCCCGGCCGAGCGCCAGCACGCCCTCGCGTGCCACGCGTGCCTTCGAATAGGGGTCGGCCGCTTGCGTGCCGATCTCGGGGAAGGCGGTCCACTGGCCGATCCTGATCGCGCCGACGCCGTCCTGTGCCTTCAGCGCATACCAGACGCTGCCACCGCCGCCGCCGATGGCGATGGCAAGCGAAAGCAGCGTGAGGAATGCATTCTTGAGCATGAAGGGCCGGAAACAGAGGAGGTTGCTCGGGATATCGCGGCGCGGGGCCTCGTGGCAAGCCGGCTTGCTCTAAAGGCGTGGCGATATTCAGCTGATGCCGGCCTGCAAATGGTGGCTTCTTGCGCTTCCCGCTCATGTAAATGGCATACTGCCTTCAAGTCGTTTTTACCGAACAAGGAGAGTGGCATTCCCCGTGTTGACGACCGGCTTGTCATGGACGAGCTCTCCGGCACTGCGCCCTCTGATCTTCGATGCCTCCTGCGGCGCTGCACGTGGCCATCCAATCACTGACTTGTCAGGCTGCTAGTTCGCGCCGGTCCGATGCCTGTGCTTGAAGCCGCCGCCATTTCGTTCCACATCGATAGGGGATGAAGGGCGAGACTGAAGAGCGGCGTTGGAATTTGGTGTGGGCCTTGCCCGCATCGCTGATCCTGCATGCGCTCATCGCAGCATTGCTGGTCTACAGCCTGCCGAGGCCTGCCCAACAGCCGGATCAGGAACAGCCGGTCAATGTCGCGCTTGTGCCTCCGCCCGAGCAGCCGAAACCGAAGCCCCCGCCGCAGCCAAAGGAACCCAAGGCCGAAAAGCCGCCGGAACCGAAGCCTGAAAAACCGCCCGAGCAGAAAGTTGAAAAACCGCCCGAAAAGCAGCCGCCGAAGCCACCGCCGATCGCGGTGCTACGCCAAGCCCACGCAAAGCGAGGAGAAGCAGGCAACCGAGGCCACCAATAAAAAGCAGGCAGACAAACAGAAGGCAGGAGCGCAGACCGCCGACAAGCAAACAGCCGCGGCTCCGACGCCGTTGGGTGCTGAGAGCGGCGATAAAGTCGAGTTTCCGGCTGCGGCCGAAAAACCGAAGCCCAAACCCGCAAATGCCATGAAGTTCAGGCCTGCAAAGGTATCGAAGCCCCGAAGCAACAGCGCCGGGACGCCAGGCTCCACCAACGCCGCTGCCGGATCGCCGATCTATTCGGGCCTTCCGGGTGTTCGAAAGCTGTACTCGCAGGGCGCCACCGGCGATGCGTTGGCCGCAAGCTCGATGACCGGCGTGCCTCGCGATCAGCGGGTCGCCAACCCTTGCGGCAGCGTTTTGAACCAGGAATTGCGGGACGCCTCTTATTCTCCCAAATGGCTGCCATCCATTCCGCTGAAGGCGGGCAATGTTCTTAACCCTCCGGAGGCCGCCTTCAGCACGACAACCACATGGTACCGTTTACGCTTCCGGTGCGAGGTCGACGCCGATGCGACAAGGGTCTTGTCGTTCAACTTCCGTGTCGGCGATGAGATCCCACCCGGCGAATGGGGCCGTCTCAGATTGCCTAGTCTCCACTAAAGCATGTCTCCCGAAGTGGGAACCGGTTTCGAGACAAAGACGTGCGTGGGATCAAAACCTATAGCGCCGACAGCGTCTCCGGCGCCTTGGGCGGCTCGAGCACGGGCGCTGCCTGGAACATCTTGGTCATCTCCCGCAGCGTCTGCGTGGTGCGGCTGGACAGCACCGGCGGGCGCTCGGCGGCGGCTTCGGCCTCCGCCTGCTCGGCGTTCTTCTTTGCAGCCTCCTCGGCCTTCGCCGCGACTTCCGGATCGACGAAGGGATGATCGAGGCCGGGGATCGGCTTCAAGTCGATGTTCTGGTGCGCGTAGACCATCAGCCGCTGCCACACCATCGCCGGCAGCGTGCCGCCGGTCATGTTCTTGGTCGGGGTGAAGTCGTCATTGCCGAGCCAGACAGCGGCCGTGTAATTGCCGGTGAAACCGACAAACCAGGCATCGCGGTAGGATTGCGTCGTACCGGTCTTGCCGGCGACGACGATATTCGGAAGCAGGGCGCGCCGTGCCGTGCCGATCACCGGCACTGCCGCCAGCATGGTGTTCATGTATTTCAGCGCCTGTTCCGACAGCACGCGGTGCGGCGGCGGCGCGTCCTTGGCCCAGTCGTAGACCACCTCGCCAGTACGGGTGACGAGCTGCGTGATCCCGTGCCGCGAGCCGACGAAGCCGTTCTGCGCGAACACGCTGTAGCCGGTCGCCTGGTCCATGACGGTCATGCCCGACGTGCCGAGCACCATGGTCTTGTGCCCTTCGAGCGGCGACTCCACGCCCATCGCTTCGGCCATCGCCTTGATGGGGCCGATGCCGAGATAGTCCTTGGCCAGTCGCACCGGCACGGTGTTGATCGATTTGGCGATCGCCGTGATCAGCGTCACGTTGCCGGCCGAGCCGCCATTGTAATTGTGCGGCGACCAGCCGCCCCAGCTGATCGCGCCGCCGGAAACGACGGAATCCGGCGTGAAACCATGCTCCATGGCGGTGGCATAGACATAGGGCTTGAAGGAGGAGCCAGTCTGGCGCAGCGCCTTGGTGGCGCGGTTGAACTGGCTGGCGCCATAGTCGCGGCCACCGACGATCGCCCTGACCGCGCCATTGGTTTCGATGACCACCACCGCCCCTTCGGTGACGTTGTATTCCTTGCCGAACTGGCGCAGGTGGAATTCGACGGACTCTTCGGCCGCCTTCTGGATGTTGGCGTCGAACGTGGTGTGGGCGACGAGCGAGTGCTGGCCGGACTTGGCAGCGATCTTCTTGACCTCGTCGAAGGCCCAGTCGAGGAAATAGTCCGGGCTCTTCTGTTCGCCGCGATCGACGACGTCGGCCGGATGCAGCCTCGCCTGCAGCACCTGGCCTTCGGTCATGAACCCGGAATCGACAAGGTTCGACAGCACCACATTGGCCCGCGCGCGAGCGGCGGGCAGGTTGATATGCGGTGCGTATTTGGTCGGCGCCTTGAACAGGCCGGCCAGCATCGCCGCCTCGGCGAGGTTGAGGTCCTTGACGCTCTTGCCGAAATAGAAGTCCGCCGCCGCCTCGATGCCGAACGTGCCGCCACCCATATAGGCGCGGTCGAGATAGAGCTGCAGGATCTCCTTTTTCGACAGATTGGCCTCCAGCCACAGCGACAGGAAGGCTTCCTTGATCTTGCGCTGCAAGGTGCGCTCATTCGAGAGGAACAGGTTCTTGGCCAGCTGCTGGGTGATGCTGGAACCGCCCTGAACGACGGAATTGGCGCGCACATTCTCGAAGATCGCGCGCGACAGGCCAAGCACGTCGATGCCGTAATGGTCGAAGAAACGCCGGTCTTCGGTCGCCAGCACCGCCTTGATGACATGGTCGGGCATCTCGTCGACCGGCACGGAATCGCGCTGGATGATGCCGCGCTGGCCGATCTCGTTGCCGTAACGGTCGAGGAAAGTGACGGCGAAGTCGCCCTGGCTGCGCCAGTCGCCGGTGGTGATCTGGAAGGCCGGCAAGGCCAGCGCAAAGAGCACCACGATGCCGCCGGCGCCCAGCGTAAACCCTTCGCTCAGCACTTCGACGATGCCGCGCCGCCAGCCTTTGACACGGAAACGCCGGGAAAAGATGGTCGCTGCTTCCCAGAACTGGCGTGCCTTGAAGCCGATCTCGTAGAGCGAGGAATCGAGCCACGCATCCACCGCCAGCAGCGCCGCGGCGATCGGACCTCTTCTCTTGCGTGGCATCAAAGGACTGGTCATTCCAGAATTCCGCCCCACGCCGTGACCTGATTTCAGGACGGCGCCCCCGAGAAGACTATTCGTCCATTTTAGCACTGCTCACAAGGGCAGCGAAGCCACACCTCGCGGTTTGTTGACTGGGTAGAGAAGGCTTCGAGGCGGATAGTGCTCGGCCGATGTCAGCGCGCCGCAATGAAGCGCATGAAATGCGCCACGTCGGCCTCGCTCGGCTCCTGGCCGGTGAAGCTGCGCAGATAGGCGGCGAGATGGCTGACCCGGGCCTCGACCGGCTCCTTGAGGTCGAGCACGTAATAGCCGATCTGCATGTAGTAGAGGACGCGGGCGCGGATGAAGGCGTCTTCCTCGTCGTAGCCGTGCCGGCGGTACATGTCGCGGATGGCGACGAGGCGCTCGTCGTCGGCCTGGTCGATCATGCGCCGCACATCGTCGGAGCGGCGCGCCCATTCGCGGATGGCAAAGTCCAGCCGGGGATCGAACAGGCGTTCGTCGGCCCAGCATTCGAAGACGTTCATGACGCCCATGATGATGCTTTCGGCCGGGCGCCGGGCGCGTTCGACGATCGCCTTGGTGTTGGTGTCGTGCCAATGTGCGAGCAACTGGTCGAGCAGGTCCTGGCGGCTCTGGAAATACCAGTAGAAGCTCGAGCGCGAGACGCCGAGCTTCTGGCCGAGCGGCAGCACGCGGACGCTCTCGATGCCGTCCGAAATCAGCGTCTGCAGCGCCAGATTGATCCAGTCCCAGCGCGTCACCTTGATGTTGCCGGTCGCCGGCTCGTCCTGGGGTGCAATCATGATCATGACCGCACAAGTGCCATGGCGCACAGCGGCGTGCAAGCGATCTGTACACAAGTGTCTAGACACATATGTACAGTGCCTGTATGGTGAGAGCTTCCAACGAGAGGGAGAGGCTCGTGAAGTCGCACTATCGCGCAGTCGTCATCGGGGGTGGGGTGGTCGGCGCCTCGGTGCTCTACCATCTGGCGCGCTTCGGCTGGACCGATGTGGCGCTGATCGAGCGCGCCGAACTGACCGCTGGTTCGACCTGGCATGCGGCTGCCGGTTTCCATGCGCTGAACGCCGACCCGAACGTCGCGGCGTTGCAGGACTACACGATAAAACTCTATCGCGAGATCGAGGCCGAGTCCGGCCAGAATGCCGGCCTGCACATGACCGGCGGCGTCAACATGGCCAGCGACCCCGTCCGCTGGGAATGGCTGAAATCGGCCTGGGCGGTGTTCCAGTCGGTGGGCATCGAAACGGCGCGGCTGGTGAGCCCGGAAGAAATCAAGGCGATCTGCCCGATCGTCGACGTTAGCGATGTGCTGGGCGGCCTCTACGATTCCAACGAGGGCCATCTCGACCCCTACGGCACCACCCATGCCTATGCTGGAGCAGCGAAGAAGCGCGGCGCCGAAATCATCCTGCGCAACCGGGTGCTCGACCTCAAGCAGCGCGCCGACGGCGGCTGGGACGTCTTCACCGAACAGGGCATGATCGTCGCCGAGCATGTCGTCAACGCCGGCGGTCTCTGGGCAAAGCAGCTTGGCCGCGTGGCCGGCGTCGAGCTGCCGGTGACGCCAATGGAGCATCACTATTTCATCACCGAGGACATTCCCGAGGTCGCCGCCCTCGACAAGGAACTCGGCCTCGCCGTCGATCTCGACGGCTTTGCCTATCTCCGCCAGGAGCGCAAGGGCGTGCTGCTCGGCGTCTACGAGCAGAACCCGAAGCATTGGAACATGGACGGCGCGCCCTGGGATTACGGCATCGAGCTGATCCCGGAAGACATCGACCGCATCAGCCCGGAACTCGCCAAAGCCTATGAGCGCTTTCCCTGCCTCGCCACCGCCGGCATCCGCAAATGGGTCAACGGCGCCTTTACCTTCACGCCCGACGGCAACCCGATCGTCGGGCCGGTGCGCGGCTTGCGCAACTACTGGGTCGCCTGCGGTGTCATGGCCGGCTTCAGCCAGGGCGGCGGCGTCGGCAAATCGCTGGCCGAATGGATGATCCATGGCGAGCCTGAGGCCGACATCTTCGGCATGGATATCGCCCGCTACGGCGCCTTTGCCGCCAACCGCGAATATCTGAAACAGACGACACGGCAGTTCTATGCCCGCCGCTTCGTCATGACCTTCCCCAACGAGCGCCTGCCGGCCGGCCGACCGCTGAAACGCCCCGGCGCCTATGACGGCATGAGCGCTGCCGGATGCGAGTGGACGTCGTCCTGGGGCCTGGAAATACCCGCCTATTTCGCGCCGATGGGGTTTCGCGAAAACACCACGCTGAAGCGCTCCAACGCCTTCGACATCGTCGGCGACGAGGCGCTGCAGGTACGCCGCGCCGCCGGCCTCGTCGACACCTCCGCCTTCTCGCGCTATGCGGTTTCCGGGCCGGGTGCGGAGGCCTGGCTCGACCAGCTGCTGGCCTGCAGGCTGCCGAAGCCGGGGCAGGCGAGGCTGGCGCCGATGCTCGGCCATGACGGAAGGCTGAAGGGCGATCTCACAATCTTTAACTGGGGCGGTGGTGAGTACTGGATCATGGGCTCCTACTATCTCAGGGAATTCCACATGCGCTGGTTCGAGGCGCATGGGGCCGACGGCATCTCTGTCGCCGACATTTCCGACACGACATCAGGCTTCCTCGTCACCGGGCCGCATGCCCGGGAAATCGTGGCGCGCACCACGCATCAGGATGCCTCGGCGAACGCCCTGCCGTTCATGGCCTGCGGCGCGTTCGACATCGGCATGGCGCAAGCACGTGTTGCGCGGCTGTCGATCGCCGGTGAGGTCGGCTTCGAGATCAATTGTCCGGCCACCATGCATGCCACATTGCGCGAAACGTTGCTTGCCGCCGGCGAGGATCTCGGCCTAGCGGAAGTCGGCTTCTATGCGCTGAACGCGCTCAGGCTGGAAAAGAGCTTCGGCATCTGGTCGCGCGAGTTCACGCAAGCCTACACGCCTGCCCAGACCGGGCTCGACCGATTCATCGCCTTCGGCAAGGGCAATTTCATCGGCCGCGATGCGGCGCTGACGGAGCGCGATGGCGGCGGCGCTAGGCAATGCCTGGCGATGCTGGAGGTCGATGCTGTCGACGCCGACGCCAGCGGCTTCGAACCGGTCTGGCATCAGGGCCGACGCGTTGGCTTCGTCACCTCGGGAGGTTATGGCTACACGGTCGGCAAGAGCCTGGCGCTGGCGCTTGTTGATCGCGATTTTGCTCGGGAAGGCACCGCCTTGTCGGTGCATATCGTCGGCGTCGAGCGGCCGGCGCGCGTCATTCCGGCCTCGCCCTACGACCCCGAGGGCAAGGCGATGCGGCAATGAGGAGGAACTGCCATGGTTGATGACGCAGCACGCGACACCAGGCGCGAGCGCCGGCGCGGCCGCACCGGCGAGGCCGGCAGCGAGTCGAGCCGCCGCCCGGACTACCGCTCGCTGAAAAATCCCTTTCTGCCGCAGCCGATCTTTTCGGACGACCAGGTGGCGGCGATCCACGATACGGCACTGCGTGTGCTGGAGGAACTCGGCATCAAGGTGCTGCTGCCCGAGGCGCGTGAGCGTTTTGCCCGCGCCGGCGCGCTTGTCGACGAGGACAGCCAGATGGTGCGCATTGGCCGCGACATCGTGGCGGCAGCACTTGCCTCGGCGCCAAAATCCATCCGGGCACTGGCGGGCGACCGTAGCCGCGACCTGATGCTCGAACTAGGCTCGATGACCTTCCTCGCCGGCGCCGGCGCACCCAACGTCACTGATCTCGAACGCGGCCGGCGGCCGGGAACGCTTGCGGCTTTTGAGGAGTTGACCAAGCTGATCCAGCATTTCGACGTGCTGCATATGCTTTGCCCGTGCATCGAGCCGCAGGACGTCGACAACCGCTTCCGCCACTATGCCGTCAACCGCGCCCAGCTGACGCTGTCGGACAAGGTGCCCTTCGTCTTCGCGCGCGGCACGCCGCAGGTCGAGGACAGCTTTGCGATGATCAGGCTGGCGCGCGGCCTCTCCGAAGATGCGTTCCTTGCCGGCGCTCATTGCTACACCGTCATCAACACCAACTCGCCGCGCCAGCTCGACATTCCAATGGCGCAGGGCATCATTGACTTCGCCCGCGCCGGCCAGGTGTCGATCATCACGCCGTTCTGCCTGGCGGGCGCCATGGCGCCGATCACGGTGGCCGGCGCGCTGACGCTGCAGCATGCCGAGGCGCTGGCGGGCTTGACCCTTGCCCAGATCGTGCGGCCGGGCGCGCCGGTCGTCTACGGTTCCTTCTCCTCCAATGTCGACATGAAGTCGGGCGCGCCGGCCTTCGGCACGCCGGAGCACGTCAAGGCGACGCTGGGGGCTGGCCAGCTGGCGCGCTTCACCGGCCTGCCCTGGCGTTCGGGCGGTGGCAGCGCCGCCAACATTTCTGATGCGCAGGCAGCCCACGAGACGCAGTTCGCACTGTGGGGCTCGGTGCTGGCAGGCGCCACCGTCTGCATCCACGCCGCCGGCTGGCTCGAAGGGGGCTTGAGCGTTTCCTTCGAGAAGCTGATTACCGACATCGAGGCGCTGCAGACGGTCGCGGAACTCTGCGCATCAACACCTGGCGACGAGGATGCGATTGGCTTCGAAGCCATAGCCGAAGTGCAGCCGGGCGGGCATTTCTTCGCGGCCGGCCACACAATGGCGCGCTACCGCACCGCCTTCTACGAGCCGCTGGTGGCGGACTGGTCGAATTTCGGCAACTGGACGCAGGCCGGCTCGAAGAGCGCGACCGAACGAGCAACGGGTGTCTGGAAGCGGCTGGTCGCCGACTTCCAGCCACCGACATCCGCCGTTGCTACGTCAGACATCCTCGATGAGTTCATCGCACGCCGCACCGAACAGGGCGGCGCGGCACCCGTCTCCTGACCAGGGCACGCGCCCGCTACATCGGGCGTTTGTCGCCGGCCCTTTGGGGGTCGCGGCGTATCGTGCCGGCGTCGGCCTTCCGATGCTTGTCCGCGGCAAGCCGGCGAATGCGGTCGAAGCGGCTTTCCTCGGCTGGTTCGGTTGCCGGTACAGAATTTGGCTTCGGTACGAACGTAATCATTTGTCGTTCTCCTTGCCGTTGGGTCGCGCCGGGGAAGATCCCCCGGCGGCTGTCTTTCAGGCTCTCATGCAGAGTTCGTTTGTCTCGAAGAGGTCGAAGAGTTCATGCCGCGAGAGCAACCGCACAGCTCGTGGCGCCCAGCCTGTCGGGCGATGCTTCTCCGGGCATGGTCGCCCAGCCGCCCGTCTCAATGAACTGCCGCTTCTTGTAGCTGTCGGTCAGGGCCTTGAACTCGACAAGCTTGGCGGCCGCATCGGGCGCTGCGTTGAAGCGATCGACACAGATGGCCGAGGCCAGTTTGCCGCGCGCCACATCGCCGGCCGTTGCCGACAGTGAGCGCGAGGTGCCGCCTGTCACCCATCCACCCCAGTTGAAACCGATGATCAGCGTGGCGACGAGGGTTACCGCGCATGCCCAGAAAAGCGTGGACTTGGCCGGCTGGTAGTCTTCCCAGCGACGCGCGAGAGATGGCTTGCTGCTTTGTGTGGACAAGGAACAAGTTCCTTCCTGATTGGGTTGAGATAGGTCGCCCGGCCGGTCGCGGAGCGACCGGAATTTCATGGAATTTCTTTCTGGAGCCGGCATGGGCGGTCGCTGCTCCTGCATAGGCGCATTGGCACTCGATAGATAGGAGTGCCAAGAATTATTCGTGCGATGCGTGGAAATATTGAAACGTATTATTTTGCCAGATCGTTTTCCGATGTTCGCAATATCTCAAATATTTCCAAGTTTGAATTTTGTCGGCCGAATGCCTATTTATATCGAACAAGTTCGTTTTCACGATTTCAAGCGCAACGGAGATTTTGTCGATGGCCGATGGCAATCAAAGTATCATGGAAAAAGCTGAAGCCCGCTTTGTCGACAAGCAGAAAAAGACAGCGGAACGAAACAAGGCGACCGCCGAATATATGTCCGAGGCCAAGGCCCGGATCATCAAGACGGCAAGGCTGCGCGAATTGCGGCTGGCCAAGGAAGAGGCCGATCGCGTGGCGGAGGCCCTGAACCCGACGCCGAAGAAGAAGCGGGTGGCCAAGAAGGTCGCCGCAACGGAGGTCAAGTCATGAGCCTCACATTCCCCAATCGCAGCCGCAGCTATGACGCGGCGGGTCGGCGCATCCGATTTGTCGGCCATGACGGCATGTTCCAGATTTCCTTCTCGGTCGCAGCGGATGCCATGTCGAAGATGCGACCCGAAACCGCAGCCGATGAGGCCGGCTATCTCGCCGCCTTCGATACGGCCAGCAGCGCCATATACGACGTCGCCAGGACGGCCTACGACCGCACCCGCAAGAGCATGTATGTGCTGACAGCGGCTGATTTTCGCTAACTGAATCTTGTTCGCAGTCAGCCGGCTGAGTTGGCAGCAGGATCACACCTTGCGATCTATGCGCCCGCCGCTCGACATCTTTGCGGTTCAGCCAGTTGAGCATCTCCCCGCATGGCGGCGACAGAGTCGTATTTCCGAGATCATGCGCGTTCATGATCCGGAGAAGACGGACTGATTCGTGCCGTCCACCATGCGGGTCGTCATCTGGCGGAACGCGCCCAACGCGGCTAGGGCCTGTTCCACCCCAATGGATTGGGATGGCTCCATCTTTTTGTTCAAGCATGATCTTTTCCGAAAACCGGATTCCACTTTTCGGGATCATGCTCTAGGCTGCAAGCGAATTGCCGGTGGTGCAACAAAGCTTGTTCAAGGCGTAACGGGCGAGGGAGAAAACGATGACGGCGCCCGACGATTTGCTGCAGGCCTTATTCCTGAGATTGAAGAGCGATGCCTCGCTGTCGGCGCTGCTGGGCGGCGCCGGATTGCTCGAGCAAGCGACCGACAACGCCGCCTTCCCCTATGTAACCTGCGGCCACACCAGCGCCTTCGACCTTGACACCGGCGCCGACAACGATGCCGATCAGCTTGTCACGCTGCATGTCTGGTCGAAAGCCCATGGCGGAGCCGAGACGCGTGTCATCATGGACACTATCGAGGCGCGCCTTGCCGACGCGGCGCTGGCCATCGGCCCGCATGGCCAGACACGCCTGTCGCTGGAATTCGCCGAGGCCCGCTATGACGAGGATCTGGCGGTCCATCATGGCATGCTGCGCTTTCGCGCCATCACGCAGGAAAACGCGTGACACGCTTTCAATATCGGTGAATCGGAGTCTAGACTGGACTTTCGCTGATATCACCGGGTGGGCGGTGGATCTCGGGTTGCAGGGGTGTGGCGGGCATGGTTTTTCGGGCGTTCACCGTTCATTTCACGTTCAGCACCGATGCGTTACAACGCTGACCATGAACACACTTCGCTCCCATCTTCGAACCGCGACACTGGCGCTTGCAGCGGCCGGCCTGTTTGCGTCGCAGGCGACGGCAATGCCGGTCGTCGCGCCCGCCGACACCCAGCCGATCGTGCTGGCTGCGTCGGACTGCTATGCGATCGGCCAACAGGTAGCCGAGCAGTATGGGGGCACGCTGGCCAAGGCCTCGCAGTCGACGCGCGGCGGCCAGCCGGTCTGCGTCATCGTCGTGCTGGTGCCGGGCAAGGACGGCCAGCGTCCGCGCCGCTCCGAAATCGTCGTTCCGCTGAACTGACCCGATCTTCCATCTAACAGGCCTCCGTTTCCCAGACCGCCGGAATCGGCCTATATCTGACCCCGGATCCGTCAACAGGTTCTAACCGTCATGCGCGTGCTCGTCGTCGAAGATGACAAGGATCTCAACCGGCAGATAGCGGATGCGCTGGTCGATGCCGGCTATGTCGTCGACCGCGCCTTCGACGGCGAGGAAGGGCATTTCCTCGGCGACACCGAACCCTACGACGCGGTGGTGCTCGACATCGGCCTGCCGCAGATGGACGGCATCAGCGTCGTCGAGCGCTGGCGCCGCGGCGGCCGCAAGATGCCGGTGCTGATCCTGACGGCGCGCGACCGCTGGAGCGACAAGGTGTCGGGCATCGATGCCGGCGCCGACGACTATGTCACCAAGCCGTTCCATATCGAGGAGGTGCTGGCGAGGGTGCGGGCGCTTATCCGCCGCGCCGCCGGCCATGCCTCGTCGGAATTGACCTGCGGGCCGCTGCGCCTCGACACCAAGGCCTCCAAGGCCGATGTCGACGGCCAGCCGTTGAAGCTGACCTCGCATGAATTCCGGCTGCTGGCCTATCTGATGCACCATATGGGCGAGGTCGTGTCGCGCACCGAGCTGGTCGAGCATCTCTATGACCAGGATTTCGATCGCGACTCAAACACCATCGAGGTCTTCGTCGGCCGGCTTCGCAAGAAGATGGGCATCGACATGATCGAAACCGTGCGCGGCATGGGCTACCGCATGCGTGAGCCGGAGGCGTAAGGCGGAACCTCTCACCTCAAAACCGGTCGTCTCCAAGACGCTTTCGGCGCGGTTCTGGCCGCGCTCGCTGGCGTTTCGCGTCATCGCCTTCTCGACCTTGTGGGCGATCCTGACGCTGGTCGTCATCTTCACCCTCATCACCACGCTCTACCGCCAGGCCAGCGAGCGCGGCTTCGACAGCCTGCTTTCGGCTCATCTGTTCAACCTGATCGGCTCGGTCGGCGTTTCCGAAAGCGGCCAGCTGACCGGCGCGCCGGACCTCGGCGACCTGCGCTTTTCCGAACCGAATTCGGGCTGGTACTGGTCGGTTGAACCGGCCTCCGAGGGCGTGCATGGCGAACTGCACTCCTCTTCGATGACCAAGGCGATTCTTTCGCCGAGCGTCGCCGAGGTTCCCTTCAACGCCAGCTTCCAGCGCAGCTATGGCAGCGAAGGCATCGATGGCGAGGAGTTGGAGGTGTTCGAAAGCGAATTCGTCCTCGATGCCAAGAACCGGGCCGCGCGCTTTCGCGTCATGGGCAACCAGACCGAACTGGAGCAGGAGATCGCCAGCTTCCAGCGCCGCCTCTTGACCTATCTGTCGCTGTTCGGCGTCGGCATGATCGCCATCAACGCCTTCGCCATCCTGATCGGCCTGCAGCCCTTGCGCCGCGTCCGCAACGCGCTCGCCATGGTGCGCGAGGGCACGGCGCAGCGGCTCGACGGCAGTTTTCCGGCCGAGATCGAACCGCTTGCCAACGAGACCAACGCACTGATCGAGAACAACAAGCGCATCGTCGAGCGTTCGCGCACGCAGGTCGGCAACCTCGCCCATTCGCTGAAGACGCCGCTGGCCGTGCTGCTCAACGAGGGCCGGGCGCTCGGCGGCGCCAAGGGCCAGCTCATCACCGAGCAGGCCGCCTCGATGCAGAAGCAGGTCGACCATTATCTGCAGCGGGCGCGCGTCGCCGCCCAGCGCGACAGCGTCGTCTACCGCACCCCGGTGGCGCCCCTGGTCCAGCGCATGGTGCGCGTGCTGCAAAAGCTCAACCCTGAGACAACCCTCACGCTTTCACTGCCGGCCACCGACATCATCTTCGGCGGCGAGCGCGAGGACCTGGAGGAACTGTTGGGCAATCTCCTCGACAACGCCATGAAATGGGCCAGGGGTGCGGTCGCCGTGTCGGTCTCGCGTGTCCCCGGCAAGGATGCCAATTTGTTCGAGATCGCCATCGAGGATGACGGTCCGGGCATTCCCGAGGACAAGGCGCGCGAGGCGCTGAAGCGCGGACGGCGCCTCGACGAAACCAAACCTGGCACGGGGCTCGGCCTCGCCATTGTCGCCGACCTCGTCAACGAGTATGGAGGCGGTCTGGCGCTTGAACGCTCCGTCATGGGCGGGTTGAAGGCGGCGGTGCGGTTGCGGAGCCTTCAGTGATGCTATTTTCAATGGTGGGCTGCGGCCAAATTTCCGACAAATATCAATACTATGGCCTTGCCAGCTTCCCGATGGCGCGGCCCCCAGTTCATCCTGCTCGAGAAATCCGGTTGTTGGCATGAAGATTCGCGTCGCGCTCCTTTCCGCACTGCTCGCCGTTTCCGGCTGTGGGACGTTGGGCAAGGGCGGCCCTGGCGCGGCGGTCACGCCGGCGCCGGCCGCCACGCCTCCGGCCGGCAGCAAGGTGGCGACGACGATCATTTCGGCCATGGCCGGTGGCCTTGTCGGCGGATCGATCGGCTCCGGCCTGAGCGATGCCGACAAGCGCAAGGCGCTGGAAGCCGAGTACAAGGCGCTCGAATACACGGCGAGCGGCCAGAAGGTGACGTGGAAGAGCGACAGTTCGGGCCGTTCCGGCGAAGTCGTTGCCGCCCAGCCCTATCGGGTCGGCTCGCAGGATTGCCGGCAATACACCCATACGGTGTTCAGCGGCGCCGCCGGGGCCACCGCGCGCGGCACCGCCTGCCGCAACGCCGACGGCAGCTGGACGCCGCTGACCTAGCCGGATTGACAACCCCAGCCCGGCTGACAGGTCAGGGACTTCGGCGCACGTGCCGTCAAAGCGTCGCAGGATGCCCATGTTGGCAGGGCAGGGCTCTGCCGGTATTGGATGAAAGATGCTGTTCTGGGTCATAGCTGCAATCCTCACGCTGGGCGCCAGCCTTGCGGTGCTGCTGCCGCTGGCCGGTGGCCCGAAGGGCGCGTCGGCTCCCGGCGACCACGACCTTGAGGTTTATCGCGATCAGCTCGCCGAGCTTGACCGCGATGTGGCGCGCGGTCTGATCCAGCCGGCCGACGCCGAGGAGGCGCGTGCCGAAATCGGCCGTCGCATCCTGCGCCTTGGCACCACCGGTCAGGCCGGCACGGCCGCGCGGCGGCCGTCGGTGACGACAAGGCTGGTGGCGACTGTGGCGGTGCTGGCGGTTCCGCTGATCAGCTGGGGGCTTTACATCAAGCTCGGCTCGCCCGATTTGCCTTCGCAGCCGCTCGCCGAGCGGCTCGCCAAGAATCCTGCCGACTCCTCGGTGGACGAGCTGGTCGCTCGCGCCGAGGCGCATCTGGCCGCCAACCCTTCCGATGGCCGCGGCTGGGACGTGCTGGCGCCAATCTATCTGCGCCTGCAGCGCTATTCCGACGCGGTGGCCGCTTATCGCAACGCTATCCGCCTCGACGGCGTCAGCGCCACTCGCCAGTCTGGTCTCGGCGAGGCGATCGCCAATGCCGCCGGCGGTATCGTCTCGGCCGAGGCGCAGGACGCGTTCGAGGCGGCGTTGAAGCTCGATCCGGCCAATGCGAAGGCAAGCTTCTACCTGGCGATGGGCCTGGCGCAGGAAGGCCGTGCCGCGGAGGCGACGACGGCCTGGCAGAACATGCTCGGCACGTTGCCGCCGGAATCGCCCTGGCGCCGCGCCGTCGAGCAGGCGCTGGCCGAAAACGCGAAGAGGACCGTCGCGTCGGGAACGCCCGCCAACGGCCCGGATGCGCAGGCGGTCGAAGCGGCGCAGTCGATGTCGCCGCAGGACCGCCAGGCGATGATCGAGACAATGGTCGCCGGGCTCGACGAGAAGCTCAAACAAAACCCGCGCGACACGGAAGGATGGATGCGGCTCATTCGTTCCTATGTCGTGCTTGGCAAGGCCGACCAGGCGCGCGATGCGCTGAGCCGCGGCATAGCCGTCTTTGGCGCCGACAGCGAGGAAGCGAAAAAGTTCACCGCCTTTGCCGCCTCGCTCGGCCTGACGGCGACGGAGTAGACGATGACGCGCAGGCAGAAGAGATTGTCGGTGATCGTCGCGGGGTTGGCTTTCCTCGGTGCCGCCACGGGTCTCACCTTCTACGCGCTCGGCCAGAAGGCCTCCTATTTCTACATGCCCGGAGATCTCGCCACCGCAACCGTCCAGCCCGGACAGCGCATTCGGCTCGGCGGTCTGGTCGCAAAGGGCACCATCGAGCGCGGGCAGGGCGCGACCGTCGCATTTTCGGTGACCGACAAGCAGAAATCGGTCAAGGTCACCTATACCGGGATCCTGCCCGACCTGTTCCGCGAGGAGCAGGGCGTCATCACCGAGGGCAGCTTCGGCCCGGACGGCGTCTTTGTCGCCGACAGCGTGCTGGCAAAGCATGACGAGCGCTACATGCCCAAGGAAGTTGCCGACGGCCTCAAGGCCAAGGGCGTCTGGCAGGAGAGCAAGAGTGAGTGAGCAGGTTCCGCAAAAGTGCCACGCGGTTTTGCGACCAGAACCTGCGACAAAACAGGTGACCCTTGGTTGAAACCGGACATTTCGCCCTCGTCCTCGCCTTCGCGCTGTCGCTGGTGCAGATGCTGGTGCCTCTCTATGGCGCGCGCGCCGGCAACCAGAAGATGATGGCGGTCGGCGGTCCGGTGGCGGTGACCGGCTTCGCGCTCACCGCGCTCTCTTTCGCGGCGTTGGCAATCGCCTACGCAAGCTCCGACTTCTCGGTGGCGAGCGTCTGGGAGAATTCGCATTCGCTGCAGCCGCTGATCTACAAGATCACCGGAACCTGGGGCAATCACGAAGGCTCGATGCTGCTCTGGGTGCTGATCCTGACCTTCTTCGGCGCTCTTGTTGCCGCCTTCGGCTCCAACCTTCCGGCAACGCTCAAGGCCAATGTGCTGGCCGTGCAGGGCGCTATCGGCGCCGCCTTCTTCCTGTTCATCCTGGCGACGTCCAATCCCTTCACCCGGCTCAACCCGGCCCCGATCGAGGGCCGCGACCTCAACCCGGTGCTGCAGGATCTCGGCCTCGCCATTCATCCGCCGCTGCTCTATCTCGGCTATGTCGGCTTCTCGATCTGCTTTTCATTCTCGGTCGCCGCCCTCATCGAGGGCCGCATCGACGCCTCCTGGGCGCGTTGGGTACGGCCGTGGACGCTGGTCGCCTGGATGTTCCTCACCGGCGGCATCGCCATGGGCTCCTACTGGGCCTATTACGAGCTCGGCTGGGGCGGCTTCTGGTTCTGGGATCCGGTCGAGAACGCCTCCTTCATGCCATGGCTGGCGGGCACGGCGCTGCTGCATTCTGCGATCGTCATGGAAAAGCGCTCGGCGCTGAAGATCTGGACGCTGCTGCTCGCCATCCTCACCTTCTCGCTGTCGCTGCTCGGCACCTTCCTGGTGCGCTCCGGCGTGCTGACCTCGGTGCATGCCTTCGCCACCGACCCGACGCGCGGCGTCTTTATCCTCTGCATCCTGACGCTGTTCATCGGCGGCTCGCTGGCACTGTTCGCCTTGCGCGCCTCGAGGCTGACGGCCGGCGGCCTGTTCCATCCGATCTCGCGCGAAGGCGCTTTAGTCCTCAACAATCTGTTCCTCACCACCGCAACCGCCACCGTCCTGGTCGGCACGCTCTATCCGCTGGCGCTCGAAGCCGTCACCGGCGGCAAGATCTCGGTCGGCGCGCCGTTCTTCGACCTGACATTCGGCCCGCTGATGCTGCCGCTGCTGGCGATCGTGCCGTTCGGTCCGCTGCTTGCTTGGAAGCGCGGCGACGTCTTCGCCGCCGCCCAGCGCCTGATGGCGGCCTTTGCCGCGGCACTTGCCGCCATGCTGGTAACGGTCCTGTTCGTCGATGGCGCCTCGGTGTTCGCGGCGCTTGGCGTCGGCCTTGCCGTCTGGCTGGTCTGCGGTGCGCTCACCGATCTCGCCGTCAAATCGGGCTTCGGCTCGGTGACGCCCGCCATCATGCTGCGGCGCTTCGCCGGCCTGCCGCGCTCGGTGTTCGGCACCGCGCTCGCCCATCTCGGCCTTGGCCTGACGCTGCTCGGCATCGTCGGCACGCTCAGCTTCGGCACCGAGAAGATCCTGTCCATGCATGCCGGCGAGACCGTCGAACTGTCGGGCAACACGCTGCGCTTCGAAGGGCTCTACCCGGCCCAAGGGCCGAACTATAGCGAGGATCGCGGCCGCTTCGTCGTCATCGGCGCCGACGGCAACGCAAAGGGCGAGATCAGCTCGGCCAAGCGCTTCTTTCCGGTGCGGCAGACGACGACGACCGAATCCGGCATCAGGACTGTTTGGTTCAGCCAGCTCTATCTGTCGCTGGGCGATGAGGGCAATGACGGCTCCGTCGTCGTCAGGCTGTGGTGGAAGCCGCTGGTGACGCTGATCTGGGGCGGCGCCCTGGTGATGATGGCGGGCGCGGCAATGTCGCTGATGGACCGCCGACTGCGCGTCGGCGCGCCGTCGCGCCGCAAGAAACTCGTGCCTTCCGCGAGCCTGTCATGATGGCAAGGGTCTCGCTGGCTTCGCTGGTGCTGTTGCTGGGCCTGCTGTTCGCCGGCAGCGCCTTCGCGGTGAAGCCTGACGAGGTGCTCTCGGATCCCGCGCTGGAGGCGAGGGCGCGAACCCTGTCGGAAGGGCTGCGCTGCATGGTCTGCCAGAACCAGTCGATCGACGAATCCGACGCCGATCTCGCCCGCGACCTGCGCATCCTGGTGCGCCAGCGGCTTGTCGCAGGCGACACCGACCAGCAGGTGATGGACTATGTCGTTTCGCGCTACGGCGAGTTCGTGCTGCTGAAGCCGCGCTTCAGCCTGAGCAATGCCTTGCTCTGGGGCACGCCGGTGCTCTTGCTTCTGGCCGGCGGCATCTTCATCGTGCTCACGGCGCGATCGCGCCGTTCGACGGCAACGAAGTCCCTGACCGCCGAGGAGCAGGCGGCGCTGGAAAAGATGCTGCGCGACTGATCGCCAACATTACAAAAGTTTCATGCACCGGAAATGGCGCCGTAATGTGCGCCTCTCTATTCCTCTCGATCGAGGATGTCCTGGCTAAGCCGCATCCAATCAAAAGAGGATACGAGACCCATGAATATTGCCCCCAATTCATATTCCCGCACCCGCAAGCGCCTTCTGGCCGCCGTTGCCTCGCTGGCCGTTGCCGGCGCCGTCGGCTTTGGTATCGTGACCACCGGAACGGCTCCAGTTCTGGCCGATGCCGTGCGTGTCGAGGCGCCGCAGGTTCCCGGCTTTGCCGACATCGTCGAGCGCGTCTCGCCGGCGGTGGTCAGCGTCAAGGTCAAGGCCAAGATCGAGCCGGCGGCCGATGATGGTTCCGACCAGTCGGACGACCAGGACGGCATGAACAACCTGCCCGACAATCCGCAGCTGCGTCGCTTCTTCAAGGAATTCCGCGGCTTTGGCGACCAGAACGGCCAGAACCAGTTCGGCAACCGCCGCTTCAACCACCGCGACCACAACAACGACCAGCCGCGCCCGGTGGCGCAAGGCTCCGGCTTCTTCATCTCCGATGACGGCTACCTCGTCACCAACAACCACGTCGTCGAGGAAGGCTCGGCCTTCACCGTGGTGATGAATGACGGCAAGGAACTCGACGCCAAGCTGATCGGCACCGACCCGCGCACCGATCTCGCCGTACTCAAGGTCGATGGCGTCGGCAAGTTCACCTATGTCGACTTCGCCGACGATTCCAAGGTCCGTGTCGGCGACTGGGTGGTGGCCGTCGGCAATCCGTTCGGCCTTGGCGGCACCGTGACCGCCGGCATCGTCTCGGCCCGTGGCCGCGACATCGGCGCCGGTCCTTATGACGACTTCCTGCAGATCGATGCCTCGGTCAACCGCGGCAATTCGGGCGGCCCGACCTTCAACCTCAACGGCCAGGTCGTCGGCATCAACACCGCGATCTTCTCGCCCTCGGGCGGCAGCGTCGGCATCGCCTTCGACATCCCGGCTTCGACGGCCAAGCAGGTCGTCGAGGACCTGATGAAGAACGGCTCCGTCCAGCGCGGCTGGCTCGGCGTCGAAATCCAGCCGGTCACGTCCGACATCGCCGAGTCGCTCGGGCTGAAATCCGAGAAGGGCGCACTGGTGTCGAGTGCGCAGGACGACGGCCCCGGCAAGAAGGCCGGCATCACCGCCGGCGATGTCATCACCCAGGTCGACGGCAAGGACGTTGCTTCGCCCAAGGAACTCGCCCGTCTGATCGGCGCCTACTCGCCTGGCAAGCCGGTCGACGTCACCGTGTGGCGCGACGGCAAGAGCGAGACCATCAAGGTCGACCTCGGCAAGTTGCCGGCAAGCGACAAGCAAGCCTCGGCCGATCAGCAGCAGCCCGCCGCTCCGGCAAAGCCCGACACGCTGGCCGATCTTGGCCTCACCGTTACCAAGTCCGAAAAGGGCAAGGGACTGGTTGTGACCGATGTCGACCCGGACAGCGACGCTGCCGATCGCGGCATCCAGCCCGGCGACATCATCACCTCGGTCAATTCGGTGGAGGTGAGCGGAACCGACGATGTCACCAAGGCAATGGCCGACGCGGTGAAGTCGGGCCGCAAGGCGGTGCTGATGCAGATCACCCGCGACGACTCCAACCGCTTCGTCGCCCTGCCTGTCGCGAAGGGCTGACATTCGAAACTTTTCCGGTGCGGCGGTTTCAACACCCCCGAGCCGCCGCACGGGAAAGCACGGGGCCTGAATGCGTTAGTCAGTCATCGTGTTCCGCCCCCGGCGGCAGCGGGCTTCCCATCGCCCGCTGCCGCTCTAACTTAAAAGGCCCAGACGCACATGCCGGCCACCACTCATTCTTCCAGCGAAATCGCGTATAACGGCTCTATGAAGATTCTTGTCATAGAAGACGATCGCGAGGCTGCGGACTACCTCGAGAAAGCCTTTGCCGAGGCCGGGCACACCGCCCATGTCGCCGGCGACGGCGAGACCGGCTTCACGCTTGCCGATGCCGGCGACTATGACGTCATGGTGGTCGACCGCATGCTGCCGCGCCGCGACGGCCTGTCGGTCATCGCCGGCCTGCGTTCGCGCGGCAACACCACGCCGGTGCTGATCCTGTCGGCGCTGGGCGAGGTCGACGACCGCGTCACCGGCCTGCGCGCCGGCGGCGACGACTATCTGACCAAGCCATATGCTTTTTCCGAGCTGCTCGCCCGCGTCGAGGTGCTGAACCGTCGCGCCAGCGCCCGCGAAGCCGAAACCGTCTACCGGGTCGGCGATCTCGAGCTCGACCGTCTCTCCCATTCTGTGCGCCGCGCCGCGCGCGAAATCACGCTGCAGCCGCGCGAATTCCGCCTGCTCGAATATCTAATGCGCCACGCCGGCCAGGTTGTGACGCGCACCATGCTGCTCGAAAATGTCTGGGACTATCATTTCGATCCGCAGACCAACGTCATCGACGTCCATGTCTCGCGGCTGCGCGGCAAGATCGAAAAAGGCTTCGACAAGCCGATCCTGCATACGGTTCGTGGCGCCGGCTACATGCTGAAGAGCGGCTGAACCCAGCATGGCCCTTTCCCTGCCGGCCATCATGAGAACGACGGCGGCGCGGCTCTCGGCGCTCTATTTCCTGCTTTTCGCGCTCTGTGCAGTTCTGCTGGTCTTGTACATGACCTCGCTGTCGGCGCGCATGCTGACCGCACAGACGCAAGAGACCATCAATGACGAGGTGCTCGGCCTTGCCCGCGCCTATCAGCGCGGCGGGCTGCCGGTGCTGGTCCGCGTGGTCGAGGCCCGCTCCCGCCAGCCCGGCGCCAATCTCTATCTGATCGCCGATACCAACGGGCAGATCCTGACCGGCAATGTGCAGAGCCTGGAGCCGGGGGTGATCGAGACCGAAGGCTGGACGAGGGAGCCGTTCTCCTACCGGCGCTTCGGCGAGGGCGAGCTCGAACGGCAGCGCAACACGGCGGCCGACCAGAACGAGACGCAGCCCGGCCAGAACGAAGTCCAGGCCGAGGGCGAGAAGGGCCACAATGCGATTGCGCTGGTGCTGCGCCTGCCCAACCAGATGATCATGCTGGTCGGCCGCGATCTCGGCGAACCCGAGCGGTTCCGCGCCGTCATCCGCCGCTCTCTGATGCTGGCGCTGGGCATGATGGGGCTTGGCGGACTGCTGATCTGGTTCTTCGTCGGGCGCGCGGCGCTGAAGCGCATCGACAGCGTCTCCGAGGCCAGCCGCCGCATCATGGGCGGCGATCTGTCCGGCCGCCTGCCGGTCACCGGCGCCGGCGACGAATTCGATCGCCTGTCCGAAAACCTCAATGCCATGCTGGCCAGGATCGCGACGCTGAACGAAGGGCTGAAGCAGGTTTCGGACAATATCGCCCACGACCTGAAGACGCCGTTGACCAGACTGCGCAACCGCGCCGAAGCAACGCTTTCCGGCAAGCACAAGACCACTGACTACCGGCAGGCACTGGAAGGCACGATTGCCGAGTCCGAGCAGCTGATAAAGACCTTCAACGCCATCCTGATGATCTCCAGGCTGGAGGCCGGTTATTCCTCCGAAAGCACCAGCCGCGTCGATCTCGCCGCCGCCGTGCGTGATGTCGTCGAACTCTATGAGCCGGTGGCCGAGGAGGCGGGCGTGACGCTGGAGAGTTCGGTCGAGGGTGATTTTGCCGTCAACGGCAATCGCGAACTGATCGGCCAGGCGCTGTCGAACATCGTCGACAATGCGATCAAGTACTCGACCGACGCGACCGGCAAGCCCGCAGTGCGCGTGGCGCTTGGGCGCGTCGGCGGCGAAATCCGGCTTTCGGTTACCGACAACGGCCAGGGCATTCCCGACGATGCAGACCGCGCCCGCGCGACCGAGCGTTTCGTGCGGCTGGAAAAGAGCCGCTCGCAGCCGGGGTCGGGCCTTGGCCTCAGCCTCGCCAAGGCAATCATGACTTTCCATAACGGCAGGCTTGATCTTTTACCCGCCAATCCCGGATTGTCCGTGGTCATGGGTTTTCCTTCACGGGAGAACCATTGATGGCGGCGAGGAAGCCTGTGAAGCGGATCGAAACCGAATGGCATCTGCAACCGGTGGCAAGGCTTTTGCCGCTGGATGAAAACCGCGCCCGGCGTGAACTGTCGGAGATCGCTGACGCCGCCGAGGAAGAGGGCCTGCCCCGGCTGGCGAAGTTCCTGGGAGCCGAGGGCACCGTTCAGGATCTCCTCGCTGCGGTCTTCGACTTGTCGCCGTTCCTGCGTGATGTAGCGCGCCGACGTCCCGGCATTCTCGATCAGCTGTTCGACGCCAATGTCGAGGCCCGACTGATCGCGATCGGCGAGGCGATCGGCAAGGCGGCCTTTGCTGATTCCGTTTCGGAAACGAGCCTGATGATGGAGCTGCGGCTGTGCAAGGCCGAAGCGCATTTCCTGATCGCGCTGGCCGATCTCGCCGGCGAGGCCGAGCCCGCGCTGACGGTGCGCCGCCTCAGCGATCTCGCCGACGCCTGCACTCGCGCCGCCGTCGATTTTTTGCTCCGCGACGCGCATGGACAAGGCAAGCTCGAATTGCCCGATCCCGAAAATCCGGCGCGCCAGTCCGGCTGGATCCTGCTCGGCATGGGCAAGCTCGGCGCGCATGAATTGAATTTTTCCTCCGACATCGACCTCGTCGTCTTCTTCGATCCGGAGGCGCCGGCGGTGACCGATCCGCTCGATGCGACGGAGCTGTTTTCGCGTCTCACCCGTCGCCTGGTGCGCATCCTTCAGGACCGCACCGAACACGGCTATGTTTTCCGCACCGATCTGAGACTCCGTCCCGATCCCGGTTCGACGCCGCTGGCGATTCCCGAACAGGCGGCGCTTCACTACTACGAGGGGCGCGGCCAGAACTGGGAGCGCGCCGCCATGATCAAGGCGCGCCCGGTGGCCGGCGATCTCGCCGCCGGGGCTGCTTTCCTGAAGGAGTTGCAGCCCTATGTCTGGCGCAAATACATGGACTACGCCGCGATCGCCGACGTCCATTCCATCAAGCGCCAGATCCACGCCCACAAGGGCCATGGCGAGATCGCGGTGAAGGGCCACAACGTCAAGCTCGGCCGCGGCGGTATCCGCGAGATCGAGTTCTTCGTCCAGACGCAGCAGCTTATCGCCGGCGGCCGCTTCCCGGAGCTGCGCGGCCGCGAAACCGTGCCGATGCTTGGCCAGCTTGCCGCGCGCGGCTGGATCACCGCCGACGCGCGCGATGCTTTGACCCGGCAGTACTGGTTCCTGCGCCGCGTCGAGCATGCCATCCAGATGGTCGCCGACGAGCAGACACATATCCTGCCCGACAGCGATGATGGGCTGGAACGCATTGCGCGCATGCTGGGCTTTGCCAGTGCCAAGACCTTTTCCGAGGCCATTCGTGCGTCGCTGCAACAGGTCGAGCGCCACTACGCGGCACTGTTCGAAACCGCGCCGGAACTGTCGGCCGGAGTCGGCAATCTGGTCTTCACCGGCGATGTCGACGATCCCGACACGCTTCAGACCCTACAGCGCCTCGGCTTCCAGCGGCCGAGCGACATCTGCCGCGTCATCCGCGGCTGGCATTTCGGCCGCTACCGCGTCACCCAGTCGGCGGAAGCGCGCGAGCGGCTGACGGAGCTGACGCCGGCGCTGCTGAAGGGTTTCGGCCAGACGCGGCGTGCCGACGAGGCGGTAATGCGCTTCGACGAATTCCTCGCCGGCCTGCCGGCCGGCATCCAGCTGTTTTCGCTGCTGCAGTCCAACCCTGCGCTGCTGAAACTGATGGCGACGATCATGGGTGCGGCACCCAGGCTAGCGGCGATCATCACCCGGCGGCCGCATGTCTTCGACGGCCTGCTCGACCCGGCTCTGCTCAACGAGTTGCCAAATCGTGCCTATCTGTCGGCGCGGCTTGCCGCTTTCATTGAAGGCGACCGCGCCTACGAGGATGTGCTCGACCGCTTGCGCATCTTCGCCTCCGAGCAGAAGTTCCTGATCGGTGTGCGGCTGCTTGCCGGCGCCATCGATCCGGCCCGCGCCGGACGCGCCTTTTCCGACCTCGCCGATCTCACCATCGAGGCAGCGCTGCAGGCCGTCATGGCCGAGTTCGCTCTGCGCCACGGCCGCATCGCCGGGGCCAGGGTGGCGCTGCTCGGCATGGGCAAGCTCGGCAGCCGCGAAGTGACGGCGGGCTCGGACGTCGACCTCATCCTGCTCTACGACCACTATGCCGATGCTGAAGAGTCCGACGGCGACAAGCCGCTGGCCCCATCCCATTACTATACCAGGATGACGCAACGGTTGATCGCCGCCGTCTCAGCGCCGACGGCCGAGGGCGTGCTTTACGAGCTCGACCTTCGCCTGCGTCCTTCCGGTAACAAGGGGCCGGTCGCCACCCACATCGATGCCTTCAAAAAGTATCAGCGCCAGGACGCCTGGACCTGGGAGCACATGGCACTGGCGAGGGCCCGTGCCATCGGGGGCGATGCCGCGCTTTGCGCCGAGGTCGAGGCCGAGGTGGCCGCTGTGCTTGCTCTGCCGCGCGATGGCGCCAAGGTGATGGCCGAGGCGTCGGAAATGCGGGCGCTGATCGAGAAGGAGAAGCCGCCGCGCGATCTCTGGGACATCAAGCTGATCCCCGGCGGGCTCATCGATCTCGAATTCCTTGCCCAGGTGGCGGTGATCACGGGCCACGTCGAGGCCGGCCGCAGGGTTACCGCGACGGCCGACATCCTGGCGCGGCTGGCGCCGGATTTCGTCGGCGCCGACATCAGGCAGGAGCTATGCGATGCCTACCGGCTCTATCTGGCGCTGACCCAGATGATCAGGCTCTGCCTCACCGGCGTCTTCGAACGCGACGACGTTCCGCCGGGCCTATCGGATCTGCTTCTGGCGGTCACCGACCTGCCGGATTTCGGTGTGCTGGAAGCACACCTTAAGGAGACGTCGCGAAAGGTCAGAAAGGATTTCGACCTTTTGCTTCGTGCGGGACAGTCGCAACAACGAGCGGCGGTTCCCGATCGCATCGGGGGTGACGATGCAACAGGAGAAGACCAATGAGAAAGTCAACCAAACTTGCCCTCGCTTTCGCAGCCCTTGCCGGCGCCGTCGGCACCACGGCCTATGCCGAAAACAATGCCAGCGCCAAAATGCGCGACGACATGATGATGCGCCTCGACAAGACGATGAGGGATTCGAACGGCACCATCACCTTCGACCAGTTTTCCGACGCCATGAATGCCCGGTTGAAGAAGATGGTCGCCGACAATGGCGGCAAGCTCACCGTCGCCCAGCTCGCCGATGCGCTGGAGAAGGCGCGTTACGAGCGCATGGCCAAACGCATCATCGAACGCTACGACACCAGGGGCGACGGCACGTTGACCACCGACGACATCACCAGCCGCCAGAAGAAGGTCTTCGCCATGCTGGACAGGAACAATGACGGCAAGATCGAGAAGAGCGAACTGCCAAAGGGCGGCCGCTTTGGCCGTCACCGTCCATCGGGCGGCAACGACGAAGACGGCATGCAGTGACCCGGCTACCGGCTCCGGCGGCGCAAGCCGCCGGCGCTTGTGGGAAGATAGGCCGATTGCCGTGACCAAAGTCGATCTCGCCAATATCTACCGCGACTACATCGCCTGCCTGAACAGCCAGGATTGGTCGAAGCTCGGGCAGTTCGTTGACGACGAAGCGATCCACAATGGCCGGCGGATCGGCTTGTCGGGTTATCGCGAAATGCTGGAGAGGGACTTCGAGGACATTCCGGACCTTTATTTCAACGTCCGGATGCTGATTTCCGATCCGCCCTACATAGCGAGCCGGATTGCCTTCGACTGTACGCCAAAGGGAAGGTTCCTTGGCCTGGACGTAAACGGCAGGAGAGTGTCGTTCTCCGAGAACGTGATCTACGAATTTCGCGGCGGAAAGATCGTGGAAGTGTGGTCCGTTCTCGACAAGACCGCTATCGAAGCTCAGCTAAGTTAAGCTGCCACCTTCACCGGCGTCGCCTTCTTGACCGGGATGCGCACCGACACGATTGTGCCGACGCCTTCAGTCGAGCGGATCTTCAGTGCGCCGCCCTGCAGCTCGGCCAGCGAGCGCGAGATGGCCAGCCCGAGGCCGGATCCGGCATGGTTCTTGGAAAACTGGTTCTGCACCTGCTCGAACGGGCGGCCGAGCTTGCCCAGCGCTTCCTTGGGGATGCCGCAGCCATTGTCCTCGATGGTCAGCACCAGCGCGCCTGAGGTGTTGCGCGCCCTGACCGAAATGTGGCCGCCCTGTCCGGTGAACTTCACCGCGTTGGACAGCAGGTTGATGACGATCTGCTTGATCGCGCGCCGGTCGGCGTAGAGCCGCATCGAATCGGCGATGCGGGTTTCTACCGTGATCGATTTCTCGGCTGCCTGCAGCGAGACGACGCGCACGGTCTCCTTGATCAGCGGGCAGAGGTCGATTTCCTCGCGATCCACCGAGAACTGGCCGGCCTCGATCTTCGACATGTCGAGTATGTCGTTGATGACACCGAGCAGGTATTTGCCGCTGCCATTGATGTCGGTGGCATATTCCTCGTAGCGCGGCGAGCCGAGCGGCCCGAACAGGCCCTGTTCCATCAGTTCGGAAAATCCGATGATGGCGTTGAGCGGCGTGCGCAATTCGTGAGACATGTTGGCCAGGAATTCGGATTTGGCCCGGTTGGCCGCCTCGGCGCGCTCGGTCTCCTTCATGTATTTGCGATTGAGCTCGACGAGCTCGCGCGCCCGTTCCTCCTCCGCCCGGCGGGCAAGGCTGAGATCGTGGATCGTCGCCATCAGCCGGCGCTCGCTGTCGACCAGCTTTTCCTGGTGCAGCTTGATCTGGGTGATGTCGGAGCCGACCGAAACGGTGCCGCCATCCCTGGTCCGCAATTCGTTGACCTGCAGCCAGCGGCCATCGGCAAGCTGGCGTTCCAGCGTCACGCCCCCCTGCGGTCCGTTGCTGTTGGCGAGCCTGCGCTCCGAGGCGAAGGCCAGCATGTGCTCTTCCAGCGCCGTGCGCGCCGCGCCCGGCATCACGTCGCGGTCCGAAAGGCCGTTGTCCTTCTGGAACTTGGAATTGCACATGATCAGGTGCTCGGAAGCATCCCACAGCACGAAGGATTCGTTGATATTCTCGATCGCTGTCCTGAGCCTGAGATCCGCGGCTTCCGAGCGCAGCGCCAGATGCCGCTGTTCGGTTACGTCGACGGCAATGCCGATCAGCTGGATCTCCGGCGCTTCGGGGTCGATCACCTGGGCCCTGGCGCGCATCCACACCCATTGCCCGTCGGCATGCCGCATGCGGAACACCTGGTCGATATGGTCGATCTCGCGCTCGACGATGCGGTTGGCAAGATCGAACAGGTCGCCATCTTCGGGATGGATGATCTCGTCGACCTCGCCGAACGACAGCATCGTATCGCAGGGCTCGTAGCCCAGCATGTCGTACATCGAGCGCGACCAGTACATCTTGCCGCGCACCATGTCCCAGTCCCAAAGGCCGCAGCGACCGCGCACCAGCGCCATGTCGATGCGCTGGTGTGCTTCGAGGTAGATGCGGTCGGCGGCCTGAGCCCGCGCCGCCTGGCCGAAATAGGCATAGAGGATGATGATCAGCACGCCGGCCGTCAGCACGAACAGCGTGACGTTTAGGGAGACTGTCTTGCGCCAGCTGTCGAAGACCGCTTCCTGCGGCACCAGCACGGCGGCCGCGTTCTTGCGGCTCGCCGTCAGGCTCACCGCGGCGTACCAGTTCTGTCCGGCGATGCTGACGTTCATGACTCCGGCGCGCTCGCCGAACATGAACAGCGGCTGGCCACCCTGGACGAGGCTGTCGAGCGAGCGTCCTTGCCAGCCGGTCGACAGTGGCGACACGGCAATGATCTTGAAGGCGTCGTCGGTGATCGCCAGCACATGGCTTCGGCCCATGGCGCCCAGCCGGCCGGCATTCTCCAGAAGGTCCAGTGCGCCGGTGGAGGCGGCATTGGGGTCGGCGGCGATCGCGCTCGCCATTTGGCCCGCCGCCAGCGAGAGAATGGCCCTGGTGTCACGCTCGACTTCGTCGCGCTCGTTCATCAGCGACAGGACGCGCAGTGCCGCGATAACGACCAGGAACAGGATGATGAGGGCAGGGATCGAACGGCGCAGCAAGGGCTCGGCTGCCAAGAGCCGCCGGTAGGCGGGTTCGGCGATCAGCCGCGTGTTGCCCGCAAGCCCGTCGCCGCGCGCCTCACGCCGCTCAAAAGCCGTCCCTCCGGGCGCGCCCCACGCGTCCGCCTTGGCCATAAATGGCTACTCCCCGAATCCCTGTGCTTGACGACCCGGCAACAGCGCACGTCCGAATCGTCTCTAAGGAATCAAAGGTGATTCGCCTTGTCCAGAGGCGCGGCCAAAAAAGATTAAAAATCGACTAAAATAACGCCTTTCCGACCCGGCAGGCGCGATCTTCCCTTCTTCCCCCACAAGGGGGAGGGAAGGGCGCTCACGCCAGCGTGCGCTCCACAATGTCGCGCAAATCGGCCGACAGGTTTTCGGCACTGGCGATCTTGAGCAGCGCCTCCCTGGCCTTGGCCTGGCGGATTGGCTCCAGCGAGCGCCATGAGCGCAGCGCCGTCGCCAGCCTGGCCGCCACTTGCGGGTTGCGCTTTTCGACCGCGAGCACAGTCTCGCCAAAGAAGCGGTAGCCTTCGCCGTCGGCGCGGTGGAAGCCGGTCTGGTTGGCGCTGGAGAAGGTGCCGACCAGCGAGCGCACCCGGTTCGGATTGGCCATCGAGAACCCCGCGTGCTTCGTCAGAGCGCGCACCGTCTCGACGGTTTGCGGACCGGGCACGCCGGCCTGGATCTGGAACCACTTGTCCATCACCAATGCGTCGCTGCCATATTTCGTTTCGAAATCGGCCAGGGCTCTCGCCGCCTCGGGCGAGCCGCGATGGCGGTGTGCAAGCACGGTCAGCGCCGCGGCGCGGTCGGTCATGTTGGTGGCGGAACGGAAATGGCGGGCCGCGAGTTCGGTGCCTTCCGGCAGCAGCGTGAGATAGTCGAGCAGGATGTTGCGTAGCGACCGCCGCCCAGCGCTCGCCGCATCCGGGCTGAACGGCCCTTTGTCGGCAAGGCGATCGTAGAGACTGGTGAAGGTCTCGCGGTTCGCGTTGGCGATCGCCATCGCCAGCGCCTCGCGGGCGGTGAAGATCGCGTCCGGGTCGATGCCCTTGCCGATGTCGCGGGCGATGTCGGCCTCGCCGGGAAGCGCCAGCGCCAGCGCGCGGTAGGCCGGCTCCAGCGTCTCGTCGCCGGCGATCTTGCCGGCGAGTTCGGTCAGCCGCGCCGTGTAGACCGGCTCATTGCCGCCGAGGATCTGGCGGAAGGCCGCAATCAGTGCGTCGGTCAACAGCGTGTTGAACGCTTGCCAGCGCGAGAAGCTGTCGCTGTCATGGCCGGCCAGGAAGAACTGGTCGTCGGCCTTCTGCTCGACCGACAGCGTGATCGGCGCTGAGAAGCCGCGGTTGAGCGACACAGCCGGGCGCTCGGCCACGCCCGAGAAGCGCACGACCTGCCGGCGCTTGCGGATGTGGATGACGCCGTCCTCGACGGTGGCGCCCTCGACGCCTTCATAGGCGACGGGACTGCCATCGGCGCCGACCAGGCCGAAGGCCAACGGAATGTGCATCAGCCGCTTGCGGCTTTCCGACGGCGTCGGCGGCACCGACTGCTCGATCTCCAGCGTGAATTCCCGCGCCGCCGGATTGTGCCGCGAGCTCACCGTCAGGTTCGGCGTGCCGGCCTGATGGTACCAGAGCGCAAACTGCGACAGGTCGCGCCCGGAAACATCCTCGAACACTTTCAGGAAATCCTCGATCGTCGCCGCCTCGCCGTCATGGCGTTCGAAATAGAGGTCCATGCCGGCACGGAACGCGTCAGCGCCGAGGATGGTGCGGATCATGCGCACCACTTCCGAACCCTTTTCGTAGACCGTCGCCGTGTAGAAATTGTTGATCTCGCGGTAGCGGCGCGGCCGCACCGGATGTGCCAGCGGCCCCTGGTCCTCGGGGAATTGATGCGCGCGCAGCGTACGCACCTCGGCGATGCGCTTCACCGCCCGCGAGCGCTGGTCGGCGGAGAATTCGTGGTCGCGAAAGACCGTCAGCCCTTCCTTCAGGCAAAGCTGGAACCAGTCGCGGCAAGTGATTCTGTTGCCGGTCCAATTGTGGAAATACTCATGCGCGATGATCGCCTCGATATTGGCGAAATCGGCATCGGTCGCGGTCTCCTCGTCGGCCAGCACATATTTGTCGTTGAAGACGTTGAGGCCCTTGTTCTCCATCGCCCCCATGTTGAAGTCGGACACGGCGACGATGTTGAAGACGTCGAGATCGTATTCGCGCCCGAAGGCTTCTTCATCCCACGTCATCGACCGCTTCAGCGCATCCATCGCGTAGCTGGCGAGCCGCTCCTTGCCGGGTTCGACAAAGATGCCGAGCTCGACTTCGCGGCCGGACATGGTGATGAAGCTGTCGGCCACCTTGCCGAGCGCGCCGGCCACCAGCGCGAACAGATAGGATGGCTTGGGGAAGGGATCGTGCCAGACCGCGTAGTGCCAGCCGTCGGCAAGGTTGCCGCTGCCGGCCGGGTTGCCGTTGGACAGAAGCAGCGGCGCCTCGTCCAGCTTAGCCTCGATGCGCACCGTGTAGACCGACAAGATGTCGGGACGGTCGAGGAAATAGGTGATGCGGCGAAAGCCCTCGGCCTCGCATTGCGTGCAGTAGACAGAGTTGGAGCGATAGAGGCCCATGAGAGTTTCGTTGCCCGCCGGCGCGACTTCGGTCTCGATCAGCAACTGGAAGCGGGGCGCCGCCGGCGGCCGGGAAATTGTCAGTTGATCCGGCGTCGCCAGGAAATCCGTGGACTGAAGCTCGCGGCCGTCGATGGCGACACGGATGAGCGTCAGTCCGTCACCATCCAGAACCAGCGGTGCAGATGCCGCGACGCCGTCACGGCGTTCGATCGTCAAGGTTGCGGTGACGCGGGTCGCCTCCGGGGAAAGGCGGAAAACAAGGCTGGTTTCCAAAATGAGATAGTCGCTGGGGCGATAGTCTTCGAGCCTGAAGACATGGCCGGTATCGGTGCGCATTCCCTTGGGTTTCCCGTCGATTTTCGTGGCGGAAAGTGTGTCCGCTGGTCCAAAAAATTCGAAGTCCGCGCTCTTTACACGAAACGGTCACTCGACAAAACTGCACCAGTGCCTATTTCAGGCACTCGTTTCCCAATCATCGCGAGGCATTCATGACCGTCGTCACACCGAAATTCGGCATGGGCGCGTCCGTGTTGCGGCGCGAGGACCAGGCTTTCATCAAGGGCGAGGGGCGTTACACCGACGACATCAGCCCTGCCGGCTTGCTGCACGGCTATGTGCTGCGCTCGCCGGTCGCCAAGGCGAGCTTCACCATCGCCTCGACCGAAGCGGCAAGGGCCGCGCCTGGCGTCCATCTGGTGCTGACCGGTGCCGATCTCACCCATCTCGGCAAGCTGAAGTCCGGCGTCATGCAGCGGCAGCCCGACGGCACCAAGGCGCCGACCCGCGACATCCCGATCCTGTGCAGCGACAGGGTCAATTATGTCGGCGATGCCGTCGCCTTCGTCGTTGCCGACAGCCGCGCGCTGGCGCAGGACGCGGCCGAGATGATCGAGGTCGACTACGACAGCGAGGATGCCGCCTCCGGCACCGCCACCGCGTTGGATGAAGGCACGCCGCTGGTCTGGCCGGAACTCGGCTCCAACCGCGCCTTCACCTACCATATCGGCGACAAGGCCCGGACTGCGGCTGCCTTTGCCAAGGCCGCGCACGTCACCCGCATCGAGTTCGTCAACAACCGGTTGGTCTGCAACTACATGGAGCCGCGCTCGGCGATCGGCGAATGGAATGTGGACGAGAACCGCTTCGTGCTGACCACGGGGTCTCAGGGCGTGCATTCGATGCAGTACATCATCGCCGACCTGTTCAAGATCAAGAAGAGTGAGCTGCGCGTCATCACGCCGGATGTCGGCGGCGGCTTCGGGCCGAAGAGTTTCGTCTATCGTGAATATCCGCTGGTGCTGGAGGCGGCCAAGCGGCTGGGGCGCCCGGTCAAATGGGCGGGCGACCGCACCGAGCACTTCCTCACCGACGCGCAAGGCCGCGACAATGTCGTCAAAGCCGAAATGGCCCTCGACAAGGACGGCCGCTTCCTCGGCATGAAGGTCGACTTATTGGCCAATATGGGCGCCTATGTCTCGCAATACGGCCCGTTCATCCCCTATGTCGGCGTCACCATGTCGACCGGCGTCTACGATATCGGGGCGCTCGACGTGTCGGTGACCGGCCTCTACACCAACACCTGCCCGGTCGACGCCTATCGCGGCGCCGGCCGCCCGGAGGCGGCTCTGCTGCTGGAGAAGCTCGTCGACGCCTGCGCCCACGACCTCGGCCTGCCGGTCGAGGAGATACGGCGGAAGAATTTCATCCGCCCCGAGCAATTCCCCTACCGCACGCAGACCGACCGCCTCTACGACACCGGCGAATTCGCCGGCCACATGGACCGCGCCATCGAGCAGGCCGAGTGGAAGGCGTTCCCGAAGCGGCTCGAACAGTCGAAGGCAGCCGGAAAGATCCGCGGTATCGGCATGGCGACCTATATCGAGGCCTGTGCCTTTCCGGGCTCGGAGCCGGCCTTTGTCGAGCTGAACGGCGATGGTACCGTGACGCTTAAGATCGGCACCCAGACCAACGGTCAGGGCCACGCCACCGCCTATGCGCAGTTCCTGTCGGAAAAGCTCAATCTGCCGATCGAAAAAATCCATGTCCGGCAGGGCGACACCGACGAGTTGAAGGACGGCGGCGGCACTGGCGGCTCGCGCTCCATTCCCCTTGGCGGCGTATCGGCGTCACGCGCCGGCGAGGACCTCGCCAACAAGATCAAGCGCATCGCCGCCGACGAACTGGAAGCCTCGGCCGGCGACATCGAACTCTCCGATGGCGTCGCCCGCATCGTCGGCACCGACCGCACGATCGATTTTTCCAGCATCGCCAAGGCGGCCAAGACGCCGGACGATCTCAAAGGTTTCGGCGAATTCGTCCAGGATGAATGCACGTATCCGAATGGCACCCATATCTGCGAGGTCGAGATCGATCCCGACACCGGCACGACGGACATCGTGCGCTACACCATCGTCGACGATTTCGGCGTCACGGTGAACCCGATCCTGCTTGCTGGCCAGGTGCATGGCGGCGTCGTCCAGGGCATAGGCCAGGCGCTGACCGAAGACACCGTGTATGGCGAGGATGGCCAGCTTCTGACGGCGAGCTTCATGGATTATGCCATGCCGCGCGCCGACAATTTCCCGTTCTTCCATTTCGAGACCCGCAACGTGCCTTCGACCACCAACGCACTGGGCATCAAGGGCGCCGGCGAGGCCGGCACGATCGGCGCGACACCGGCCGCGCTCAACGCGGTGACCGACGCGCTCTGGCGCGCCCACGGCATCAGGCATATCGAGATGCCGGCAACGCCGGCGCGCATCTGGGCGGCGATCCAGGAAGCATCGCCGGCGTGACGGCGGAGAAGAAGGCCGAGCCGAAGGTTGGCGGCGATCATGCCGTCGGCCACAGCACATTGCGGGGCATCGCGCTCAAGATCGTTTCGGTGGCGGTCTTCGTCGGCATGTCGACCTGCATCAAGGCGGCAGGCACGGTGCCGGCAGGGCAGATCGTCTTCTTCCGCTCCTTCTTCGCCATCTTTCCGATCATTGCCTTCCTCGCCTTCAGGGGAAAGCTCGGCACCGCGTTCACGACCAAACGGCCGTTCAACCACGTCGCGCGCGGTGTCGTCGGCGTCGGTGCCATGGGGCTCGGCTTCTTCGCGCTGACCAGACTGCCGCTGCCAGAGGCGATCACGCTCAACTATGCCCAGCCGTTGCTGGTGGTGGTGTTCTCCTCGATCTTCCTCGGCGAGGCGATCCGCGTCTATCGCTGGAGTGCTGTCGCGGTCGGCCTTGTCGGCGTGCTGATCATCTCCTGGCCGGAACTGACGCTGCTGCGTTCGGGCGCCGCGCTTGGCGACCAGGAGGTGCTCGGCGTGATTGCCGCGCTGATTGCCGCCGCGATCTCGGCCGTCGCCATGCTTCTGGTGCGCAACCTCGTCCAGACCGAGAAGACTGCGACCATCGTGCTCTGGTTCTCTTCGACGGCGAGCGTCATGTCGCTGTTGTCGCTGCCGTTCGGCTGGCAGGCGTTGACGCCGGGCCAGACGGCGCTGCTGGTCGCGGCCGGGTTCTGCGGCGGGCTCGGCCAGATTCTGATGACGGCGGCCTACCGCCATGCCGAGGCCTCGGTCGTGGCGCCGTTCGAATACACCTCGATGATCCTCGGCGTCGTCGTCGGCTACCTGGTGTTCGGCGACGTGGCGTCACTCAACATGCTGGCCGGCGGCGCGATCGTCGTAGCCGCCGGCATCTTCATCATCTGGCGCGAGCGGCAGTTGGGGCTTGAGCGCACACGCACCCGAAAGGCTACGCCGCCGCAGGGCTGACTTCGTTCTGTCGAGTTCCTTCAAACCTCGCGACCTTTCCCGTTACGACACCTTCGCCGCCTGTTCCTTCGCCATCCGCACCAGCACCGTTCTCGTCGGCTCGTCGGCCGGGAAAAAGGACTCGATCGCCAGTTCCGACAGCGTCACATCGAGCGGCGTGCCGAAGACGGTGATGGTGCTGATGAAGGACAGCACCTGGTCGCCATGCGCGAGCCTCAGCGGATGGACGATACCATCAGGCTCGACCGGAACGGGACGACCGCCCTTGAGGCCGGACGGATAGGACCGCAGTTCACGCTCCAGCTCGATCAGCACCGGATCGCCGCTGGCATCGTTCTGGTGCTTCAGCCGCTCCAGCAGATGCGCCCGCCATTCCGCCAAATTGACGATGCGCGGCGCGACGCCGCCCGGATGCAGGCTAAGCCGCAGCACATTGACCGGCGGTTTGAGCAAGGACGCTTCGCTGATATCCGCCAGCAGCGGGCCGACGGCGGCATTCGCCGAAACCAGGTTCCAGTGCCGGTCCACCGCCAGAGCAGGGAATGGCTCGTGCCCCCTGAGCACGGTTTCGACCGCAGCCATCGCCGGCGCCAGCGTCGTGTCGGTGAGCGACCGCTCGCTGAAGCTTGGCGCAAATCCCGCCGCCAGCAAAAGCTGGTTGCGTTGCCGCAGCGGGATCGACAGCTGTTCGGCTAGATGCAGCACCATGTCGCGCGAGGGCGCCGCGCGACCACTCTCGACGAAGCTTAGGTGCCGTTGCGAGATCTCGGCCTCCATGGCGAGGTCGAGCTGGCTCATGCGCCTGCGCGTGCGCCATTCGCGGATCAGGCTGCCGGCGGAACTCTGGGCTGTTGTCATGGGGCATGGTTAGGCCGGCAGCGGACGCATTTCAATTACCTACGGAGTAGTCGGCGTTCGTGCCAAAGCTGAACATCGGCTACATCACCGCAACGCATCTTCAACCATCGCGCGAAGTTTTGACGCTCGTTCGCGATTGAGAAGCCACGGACGGACTATCTTACTCACCGGGTTCGACTAAGCGAGGTGGACGCATGGGATCTCATGCTTAAGGGCTACATAGTCACTATGGTTATCGTCGCCGCGGTCGCGTTGTTGATGACCGTCAAGGATTTGGCGACGCTTTTGCTCTTTGTGACGCTTGGCCTTGGCATTCCGTTGCTTTTTGCCTCGACACTGCTGGTCTACATGGCTTGCCTTTTGCCCCTGGTGCTGGCGATCCCCAATCGAAGGATGGTGCTGATCTGCCTGCCGCTTTCGCTGGCGCTTGCGGCTGCCTGGATGTTTGTTCCTAACTGGCAATCGATGCGGCAGGCAAAGGCAGCCGCGGCCGAATTGGCTGCTGGCGATATTCAACCTTCTCAACCGATGACGGCCAGAACGTTAGAACTGCTGCGTCCTGAATCGTTTACCTACGGCCTGGGTGGCTATCTCCTGCCAAATGAACCGTGTTCGGCCTTCTGTCGCAAACTTCTACTGGGCGGCGAGGCGGACTGGGTCCGCATTGTCATGGCCGGTGGGGGCACGACGCTTTATGCGGCAGCGGCCGGCGCGGCATGCGCCGTGCCCGGCGACCCAACCACGAACGATGAAAAATGTATCCTGTTCCGAGAGGACCGCGGAGAGCCGGCCGGGCTCGTTGTGGAAATCAGTGAACAAAACTCGAGACCGATGCTTGGCGCGGCAAACGCACGGATCGTGACGATGCAGCGCCGGGAGAGCGACGGGCTGCAGGAAGTCCTACGGCACACAGAAACCACCTTCAACGTGATAAGGCAGGGGTCGCTGTTAGTGCCACGGTTCTCCGGCTTAAGTAGCAGCGGTGTGGAGTTCTGGAAAAGCTCTAAGTCGTTCAACAAAACGGACTTCGAAGCATTGCTTCGCGCGGTGGGTTACAAGATGCCGGAGGTCGGAGGCTTGAAGCCCGCCGGAAAAGCCAACCGGCCCTGGGAAGAACAGCCCAGCGCCGAGCAGACGCGCGCCGTGCTCTCGCTTTTGGATATTTCGGGCGACACCTCTTTCAATCGGGACCAGAACAGCGCGATCGACAATTGGATGATGCATGCCCGAGGGTACAAAGAGTGGCCAACGGACCGCATCGAATTCCTGCGTAGGATCACGCGTGACAGGCGCGTTACGTTCGTCCCAAGTTTCGATCAGCTGCTTTCACGCAATCCGACGGTCGCTGCCGCCCTTATGTCCGATGTCCTGGACCGTGCCGATGCGAACGGCAATGACGGAGATTCTAACCCTGGTTATGAAGGTGTCCTGGCCATGCAAAGGATCGACCCGGCGGTCCTGACCCCTTATGCGCCGCGTATTCTTGCCTTGATCGACAGAGGCGGAAGCATAAAGCAGGTCACGCTCTATTCGGTTGGCCGGATCGGCGTCGATCCCGCACCCTATCTTAGCCCTATGCGCCGGGAGTATGGGGCGATCGAAGGCTGGAAGGTGCGTGCTGCGTGTCTGTCCGAGGCCAAGTGGGGACCGTCGCTCATCCCTCTGTTGCGCGAGCTGGCCACCAGCGTGGACTTGGCCAGGCCACGCTCCGACATAGAATCCGTGCTAAAAGCACTGCTTCGCCACGGCGACCGCGCCTTTGTCGAGCGGGTGATCGCTCGCAGTGGCTGGTCGGACGCGGATCGAGCCTACCAGCGCCTGATAGACGAGTGGAATCGTAAGGGCTCGAGCGAACAATTCTGCTAAACGGATCACCCGAGCGCCCGCAGCTTCGCCTTCACCTCGAGAAAATCCCGCCAGGCCAGCTTCTTGTGCGCCGGCGTTCTGAGCAGATAGGCCGGGTGCAGGGTCGGCATGGCCGGAATGGCGATGCCCGACGCGGTGGTATGGACGCGCCAGTTGCCGCGCAGCCGCAGGATACCTTCGGTGGTGTTGAGCAAGGTCTTGGCCGAGGGGCCGCCGAGATTGACCAGCACCTTGGGATTGACCAGCTCGATCTGCCTTTCGATGAACGGGCGGCAGATTTCGGTCTCGTGCGGGGTCGGCGTGCGGTTGCCCGGCGGCCGCCACGGGATGACATTGGCGATATAGGCCGATGTCCGGTCGAGGCCGATCGCCGCCAGCATGCGGTCGAGCAGCCGGCCGGAGCGGCCGACAAAGGGCAGGCCTTCGAGGTCCTCGTCCCGGCCCGGCGCCTCGCCGACCAACATCAGGTCCGCGTTCGGGTTGCCGTCCGCGAACACCAGGTTCTTGGCGGTGAATTTGAGGTTGCAGCCGTCGAAGGCCGCCATGTACTGGCGCAGCTCCTCCAAGGTTGACGCCGTCGCCGCCAGTTGCCGTGCAAGTGCGGCCTGCGCCTCGTCCGGTACCGTCGCTGCGCCAGCAGGCGCGCGCGCGGGTGGCGCGTCCGGCAACCGGCTCATGTCGGGCCGTGACGGCGCTGATGGTGGTTGCTGTTGAACGCTTTCGCGCGCGGGCGTCGCTGCCATCGGCGCGCGCTCCGCCGGTTTCGGCGCCGCCTCGGCAAACCGGTTCACCGGCGCGTCCTCGAGCGCGTCGTCGACGCCGGCACTGGCATAGAAGGCGAGCAGGTCGGCGAGGTCGGATCGGTTGATGGGGGAGGCGGCAGTCATGCCGCCACCATCGTTCGCGCGGCATGAATTTGCAAGGTTGGACCGTGCGTTGAACTATGGCGGCATACTTCATCCGGTTGGTATGCGTGGATCTTGCACCATATAAAACGTCCAGCGCGGCGTGTAGTCGGTGATCAGGAATTCGAAGCGGCCCGTCATCAGCGGATCGATCTTGCCGTTCTTGAACAGCAGCCGGTCATAGGGTTCGAAGTCGCGGTCGAAATCGGCAAAACTGCTCGATATGATGTTGTAGGGCGTCTTGTTGCGCTGGTCGAACGACAGGCCGTCGCCGAATACGCTCGGCTGGTTGAGGATCTCTTGCAGCTCGAACTGGAACTCGACCCAAGCCTGGCCGCTGTTGTTGAGCACTTCGATGCGCATGTACATGATGCCGTTGGCGACATCGCCGGCCCTGCCGAACGCCTCGATCGGTTTGGTGGTACGGATGGTCAGCGTCACCGGCGTCGCCGAATTCAGCTCTTCGGTGATGACGATCGGATCGTCCTTGGTGCCGATGCCCGAAATGCCGGTGATGTGGAAGCCGCCGAGTTCGTCGGAAAAGGAATAGGCGCCGGTCGCCCAGACCTTCAGCTGCTCGCTATGGGCCTCGGTGGCAACCAGCGGCGAAAGGAGCAGAAGAGCCACGCGGCAGGCCTGGCCGGGCATGGAGAAGAAGCGCGTCAATGAAAAGCCGGATGGCTCAGGCGGGCGCATGCGGCGAAGTATGGCCGATAAGCAAGCCGCCGAACAATTGAAAAAGCTGCAGCCGGATGTTTCTACCCATCAGCCGCGACTTTTTGTCGAAATCGGTATTGTCACGCCAGCGCCGGTTTCCCGTCGCGTATTGATGCGCTATGCAGCGGATAAGCCAGCAAGATACCCGGATGGGATAAGCCAGTGCGGAGGGGTTGATGAGCGACATCGAACGCGAGAGCATGGAATTCGACGTGGTCATCGTCGGCGCGGGCCCGGCCGGCCTTGCCGCCGCGATCCGCCTCAAGCAGGTCAATCCCGAGCTTTCCGTCGTCGTCCTGGAAAAGGGCGGTGAGGTCGGCGCCCACATCCTGTCCGGCGCCGTCGTCGATCCGATCGGCATCGACCGCCTGCTGCCGGGCTGGCGCGAGGAAGAGGGGCATCCCTTCAAGACGCCGGTCACCGACGACCATTTCCTGGTTCTCGGCCCTGCCGGCTCGTTCCGCCTGCCCAACATCTTGATGCCGCCGCTGATGAACAATCACGGCAACTACATCGTCTCGCTCGGCAATGTCTGCCGCTGGCTGGCGACCAAGGCCGAGGGGCTCGGCGTCGAAATCTATCCGGGTTTTGCAGCGGCGGACCTGCTCTACAACGATGCGGGTGCCGTCACCGGCGTCATCACCGGCGACATGGGCGTCGAGAAGGACGGCACGCACGGCCCGGGCTTCGCGCCGGGCATGGCGCTGATGGGCAAATATGTGCTGATCGGCGAGGGCGCGCGCGGCTCGCTGGCCAAGCAACTGATCGCCAAATACAAGCTTTCCGAAGGCCGCGAGCCGGCCAAGTTCGGCATCGGCCTCAAGGAACTCTGGCAGGTCAAGCCGGAGAACCACAAGCCCGGCCTGGTGCAGCATTCCTTCGGCTGGCCGCTCGACATGAAGACCGGCGGCGGCTCCTTCCTCTACCATCTCGAGGACAACCAGGTCGCGGTCGGTTTCGTCCTCCACCTCAATTATAAGAACCCGTATCTGTCGCCGTTCGAGGAATTCCAGCGCTTCAAGACCCATCCGGCCATCGCCGGCACCTTCGCCGGCGCCAAACGGCTGGGCTATGGCGCGCGCGCCATCACCGAGGGCGGCTTTCAGTCGGTGCCGAAACTGTCCTTCCCAGGCGGCGCGCTGATGGGTTGCGCTGCGGGCTTCGTCAACGTGCCGCGCATCAAGGGCTCGCACAATGCGGTGCTGTCGGGAATACTGGCGGCCGAGCACGTCGCCGAAGCCATCGGCGCCGGCCGCGCCAATGACGAACTGACATCCTACGAAGCGGCATGGCGCGCGACCGACATCGGCAAGGACCTGAAGAAGGTGCGCAACGTCAAGCCCCTGTGGTCGCGCTTCGGCACCATCATCGGCGTCGGCCTCGGCGGCCTCGATATGTGGCTGAACACGCTGTTCGGCTTCTCGCCCTTCGGCACGCTGAAGCACGGCAAGGCCGACTATGCGACACTGGAGCCTGCCGCCAAGCACGAGAAGATCGCCTATCCCAAGCCCGACGGCGTGCTGACCTTCGACCGCCTCTCCTCGGTGTTCCTGTCCAACACCAATCACGAGGAAAACGAACCGGTGCATCTGCTGGTCGCCGACATGGCCCTGCAGCAGCGCTCCGAGCACGACGTCTTTGCCGGCCCTTCGACGCGCTACTGCCCGGCCGGCGTTTATGAATGGGTCGACAAGGACGGCAACGCCGCCGCGGACCCGACGGCCAAGGACGTGCGCTTCGTCATCAACGCGCAGAACTGCGTCCACTGCAAGACCTGCGACATCAAGGACCCGAACCAGAACATCAATTGGGTGCCGCCACAAGGCGGCGAAGGCCCGGTCTATCAAAACATGTAAGCCACGCGCCGACCGGGCCGTCTCGACCGCCGCCGACAAAAATGCCGGAGAGGGCCCGTCTGCCAGAGCATGTGAGACATTAGGACTGTTGAAACTGCCACGCGCTTGTGGTTCCATTCTCGGACGATAGGGAGATGGCCAATGCGCCTGGCGGTTCTGACATGCCTCGTGGCGATCGCCGCCCTGTGCGGTTCCGCTGCGGCCGCCTCGGCCGGCAGCAAGGTGGTGGTCAAGACCAGGACCTATGACATCACCGGGACCACGGGATTGGCGCTGATGGAAGCCATGGACCGCAAAGGGCCGAAGCACGGCTTCATGACGCATGCCATCGCGCAGACCGGCTATACCGTCGACTGGGACCTTGACGCCGGCCAGGACAATGGCGTCTGCCGCATGCGGGGGGCCAACGGCACGCTCAATCTATTCTATACCTATCCCCGTGTCGCCTCAGCCACGACGCCAGCGCTCCAGAAGCGCTGGAAGCGGTTCTTCGCCGGCGTCCGCGCTCATGAGGAAACCCACGGCCGCATTGCCCGGGAGATGATGCGCGCCACCGAGAGGTCGATCCGGGGGCTGAAAGTTGCCGACGACCCGTTCTGCTACAAGACACAACGCGAGGCGCGGCGGCGTATCAAGGCCGCCTATGCCGCATACGAGGCGAAACAGAACGCTTTCGATGCCCGCGAGCATCGGAACGGTGGTCATGTCGAGCACCTCATTATCGCTTTGATCAAGCCTTGAAGGCTCTTCATCCAAGGCGGACGCGGATGAACGCGCTCCCGCCACCCTTCGGGGTGTGAAGGGTCACGGCGACTTTCGTTCTGCGCACCATTTGCGCCACGCCGCTGAAGTCACGCAAGGGAACTCGTATCAGCCTGGCGTCTTGCCATCCGACTGCCCCATCGCCGCGAGAGCCGTCTCATGCTCGTCAGGCTTCTTGTCATCGGGCCGCAGCGAGAACTCCACCATCACAGGAAGATGGTCGGAGCCGGTGTCCTCCAGCCGCGATGCCGAATGGATGACGACGGCACCCTTGCTGAAGACCTGATCGATCGGCAGCCCGGCGTAGCGCCGCAGGAAGTCCGGCAGCTTGAGAAGGGTCCAGGTCGGCCCGGCCGAGGGCATCACCGTCAGTCCGCCGAGCGAGGCGACGCGCCGCACGGCCGCGCTCCACGGCACGGCGTTGCAGTCGCCCGCCATAATTGCCGTCTCGCCGAGCGAGGAGAGTTGCTGCGACAACTCGCCGATCTGCCATGACTGTTCCCGCGGCCATGGCCAGCTGAGATGGATGGCGGCGACTTCGACGGTGGTGCCACCAAAATCGACCTTCGCAATCGCCATCGCGCCGCGCCGTTCGCACCAGGGCTCGCTGCCGGCGACAAAGGGTCGCCTGGAGAGCAACGCGACACCGAACACGCCGTTGGGATAGGGGCATAGGATCCGGTAGGGATAGGCGCTGGTGATGTAGCCAAGCTCGGTCGTCCACATCTCCGACACCTCGTCGAGGGTAATCACGTCGGGATTGGTCCGGCCGATCAGCGACAGTACCTTCTTCGGCGTCGGATTGTCGTAGCGCAAATTCATCTGCAGCAGTCTGTAGACGATCTGGTTGGCGGGTATGGTGTCCGCCTGCACCTGCCACAGGCGCGGCAAGGCGTTCGACGTCGTGGCGAAGGCCGCCACCGCAAAGACGAGCGCCGCGGCCGCCTGCAGGCGAAACGAGGTGGCAAGCAGCGGCAAGGCGCACAATGCCATCAGCACGGCCAGATGGACACGGAAGTGGGAGAATGAATCGAAAGCCGGATGCAGCGTGCCAAAAAACCCGGCCACCAGCGCGGCCGAGAGACCCAGCATTGCCAGGAACGCCATCGAAGCCATCATGTTTCGCACGCGTGCCATCAGACCAGGGTTTGCCTCGCCGAGGAGTCCAGCCTGTTTATCGGCCAAAATGCGGCCCAATCAAGATGACCAAATGCCTCGCCGGGAGCCTGTGGGCAGCGCCTACTGGAAGGCCGTCTCAGAAAAACTTCGGAGCTTGCGCGAATGCAGTCTCTCCATCGGCATCCCGGCCAGTTTTTCCATCGCCCTGATGCCGATGGTCAAATGCTGCGCCACTTGCCGCTTGTAGAATTCCGTCGCCATGCCGGGCAGCTTCAGCTCGCCATGCAGCGGCTTGTCGGAGACGCAAAGCAGCGTGCCGTAGGGCACGCGGAAGCGGAAGCCGTTGGCGGCGATCGTAGCCGATTCCATATCGAGCGCGATCGCCCGCGACTGCGACAGCCGCTGCACCGGCCCGCGCTGGTCGCGCAGTTCCCAGTTGCGGTTGTCGATCGTGGCAACGGTGCCGGTGCGCATGATGCGCTTCAAATCGTAGCCGGAGAGCCCGGTGACTTCCGCCACTGCCTCCTGCAGCGCCACCTGGATCTCGGCCAGCGGCGGGATCGGCACCCAGACCGGCAGGTCATCGTCCAGCACATGGTCTTCCCGGACATAGGCATGCGCCAGCACATAGTCGCCCAGCGCCTGCGTGTTGCGCAGCCCGGCGCAGTGGCCGAGCATCACCCAGGCATGCGGACGGAGCACCGCGATATGGTCGGTGATCGTCTTGGCGTTCGAAGGGCCGACGCCGATATTGACCATGGTGATGCCGCCATGGTTCGGCTTCTTCAAATGATAGGCCGGCATCTGCGGCAGGCGCTGCGGCGGCGTGCCTTCGCCGGGCATGCTTGCCCCGGGGCGGGTGACGACATTGCCTGGTTCGACGAACTCGGCATATCCGCCGCCGCCATTGGCCATCAAATCGCGCGCGCGGCCGACGAACTCGTCGATATAGAACTGATAATTGGTGAACAGCACGAAGTTCTGGAAATGCTGCGGCGTGGTCGCCGTATAATGCGACAGCCGGTGCAGCGAATAGTCGATGCGCTGTGCCGTGAACGGCGCCAGCGGCCGCGTCTCGCCGAACGCCACTTCGAAGGTGCCGTTGGCGATCTGGTCGTCGGTGCCGTCGAGGTCCGGCACGTCGAACAGGTCGCGGATCGGCCGCTTGATGCGTTCGGCGGCAGTGCCGTCGACATGGGTGCCTTCAAGGAAGGCGAAATGCAGCGGGATCGGCGTGGTCGATTCGGAAACCGTGACCTGAACGCCGTGATTGCGCATGATCAGGCGAAGCTGTTCGATGAGATAGCTCTCGAAGAGCATCGGCTGGGTGATGGTGGTCGAGAAATGGCCTGGCGTCGGCATATGGCCATAGGCCTGCCGCGAGTCGATCTGCGTGAAGGAACTCGTGGTGACGCCGATCTCCGGGTAGAAGGCCCGGTAGCGCTTGTTGTTGTCGCCGCCCGCGGCCAGCGCCGTGAAGGAATCGCGCAGGAATTTGGTGTTGCGGTCGTAGAGCGTCTGCAAGGTCGCGACCGCCTTCTTGGCGTCGTCGAAACTCCGCTTGCCGAAAGGCTCCGGCATGACGACCGATTCGATGGCTTGGGGGTAGATTCGCTTTTCCATGGCTCAATATAGAGATTTGGAAGAGCGCTTGGGAGGGGTCGAAAGCCCGAACGTGACCGGGCGCGTGTTTTTTCTTCAGCCGCGCTGCAAGCTGACCAGCAGCACAAAGCCGACGCCGTTCTTCTTCAACGCCGGGGCCTCGATCGTCGAACTAGCATCGGCGCGCATCATCGGCACGGCCAGCACCGGGGCGGCGAGAAGCGTCAGGATGAGCGCTGTCCGCGGCAGGAGCCGAAGGATATTCAGGGCGCTGATGGCGATGCGGTTCATGGTCGTTTGCTTTTCTTTTGGTTTCTGGTGCTTTGTCGTTTCAGTGGCGAAGATGGTTCGAACAGCCGAAGCTGCAGGAATTGGCTGCGTCCAAGGAGCGGGCCGGACGGCCTGCTTCGGCGACGAGGATGGCGAACAACATGCCGAACAGGCTCATCAGCAGGCAGACGACGGTGAAGCGGCGAGCGAGCATCGGCGTGGTGTCCTCCTTCAATGCCGAGGAGAATGCCCGAATGCCTCTGAACCGGCTCTGATGCCGGCGTTCATCTGCGGTTCAAATTGATTGACGGTGTTTTGGACCGTCGCGCAGGGGCGTGAGGTTGAGGTCGTGCGCCTGTCCACTGTGCAACAACAAGTCGACGGCGCCACCGCGCCGCGCAAAAAGAAACGGGGCCGCGAAGGCCCCGTTCTCTCATTCTTTGGTGGTGAAGCGATCAGAGCTTGTGCCAGGTCTGGCTCTTGCAGATCAGTCCGCCGAGCACACAGCCGCTCATCTTGAGCGAGGTACCCGAAAGCGTCGCCTTGCCGGAATAGGTCTTGTCGTTTGCCGGATCGGTGATGCTGCCGGCATATTTGTTGTCGCCGGCAGGTTTGAGCGAGCCGATGGTCTTGCCGGCATGTTTGCCGGTCTTCAGCGTGATGGAAAACGAACCGCCGCCAGCGATGGCTGCGGTATCGCCGGCCTGTGTCTTCCAATTGCCTTCGATCGGGTCGGCCCATGCCGCACCGGTCATGATCAAGGTGGCCGCCAGGGCCAGGCTCACTTTTCGAAACATGTCTGTCCTCCCTATGGGTTTCGGTGGGGCTCCGTTCCGCCTTCCCGCCCCTTACGCAAACGTAAGCTAATCCAGCTTCCGGCAAAACAAAAGCGGTGCCGCCACGGAAGGTTGCGGGATTTATTAGCTACCCGTCGGCGAACAAATGAAGCGATCTAAGCAGGGCCTTTGGTTCTCGTGGTTAGCGGAGTCTTGATCCCCGGTCTCGGAATTTTCGTCAAATTTTTCGCAAGCAGGCAGAATAGCTGGCTTTGTATCCTTAACGAATTTCCGTGTTTACCTCTTGTTTTAGCTTTGTTTTCCTCAAATTAAGCACGCCATTTAACGACGGATTCAAGGCTCGGCTGCATTCTCGAAAGCATCGAAAGAGCGGCCCCCCAAGGGACACCAAGGGACAGAAGGAGGCAGCTCTCGGGAGCCAGACAGGGGATTTGAAATGGCACGTTTTGAAATGCTTGAAGCCGGCTTCGGCGCCATGGGGGCAACTGCCCAGGCCGACATTCTTTTCGAACTGGGCATGATGTATGCGACCGGCCGCGATTGCGAGACCGATGTCGTCGCCGCCCACAAATGGTTCAACATCGCCGCCATCAAGGGTTCGGTCCGCGCCGCGGAATTGCGCTCGGAATTGTCGGCTGCGATGTCCAAGGTCGAGATCGCCAAGGCGCTGCGCGAAGCGCGCGAATGGATGACGATGCACTAAGCGCACTAAGCACCGGGCTCCCGGTGCCCAGATCACGTGCAGTGAGATCACGGGGCAGGAACGCTTTTGGTCAAGGCCGCGAAAGACGGCCGGCCCACCAGGGACAAGGCCGCGAGAAGACGGCCATACGAACAAGACCAAGAACACGGCAGGCCAAATCCGGTCAAGCCGTGCGGCAGGCAGGGAAGTAAGCGGGGTTTCGGGGCGCGGGGGCGTTCGGGGAAGCTCCATTGGCAAAAGCCGCGACCGGCCGGGACAAGGCCGGCGCGGCTTTTGGCTGTTTCGGCCCGGCCAAGATCATGGTCATACAACAAGACCTGGCCGCGTCGATGACTGAAGTATGTTCGGCGGTGAGACTGCGCAGGCCCAATCGAGTGCCGGCGATGCGCCAAGACATGCCGGGCGAAGGGTGAAATTGTCCCGCCTCTGTGGAAGAAGCGTGGCCGGAAGGGTCGCGCGTGAGTGGAGGAGCACTATCACCATGAAAAAATTGGGTATTTTGAGCGCGGCCGTATTAGGCCTCATGATGAGCGCACCGGTTGCGTTCGCCGACGATATCACCGTCTCGGTGGTCGGCCCGATGACCGGCCAACTCGCCAACATCGGCGACCAGTTCAAGCAGGGCGCACAGGCAGCCGCCGACGCCATCAATGCCGCCGGCGGCGTCAACGGCAACAAGATCAAACTCGACATCCAGGACGACCAGTGCGATCCGAAGCAGGCTGTGTCGGTCGCCAACCGCATCGTCGCCGACGGCACCAAGTTCGTCGACGGCCATGCCTGCTCGGGCTCGAGCATTCCGGCCTCGGCCGTCTATGCCGAAGCCGGCACGCTGATGATGAGCCCGGCGTCATCCAACCCGGAGCTGACTGATGCCGCGGCAAAGGCCGGCTGGCCGACGATTATGCGCCTCTATACGCGCGACGATGCGCAGGGCGCTTTCATCGGTCCGTGGATCGCCAAGAAATACGCCGGCAAGAACGTCGTCATCCTGCATGACAAGAGCGCCTACGGCCAGGGCGTTGCCGACGCCGTCAAGGCGACGATGAATGCCGGTGGCCTCAACGAGGTGAATTACGAAGGCATCAATGCCGGCGAGAAGGACTATTCGGCTCTCGTCACCAAGCTGAAGGAACTGAAGGCAGACGTGGTCTATTTCGGCGGCTACCACCCCGAAGCCGGCCTCATCCTGCGCCAGGCTGCCGAGCAGAACGTCAAGTTCCAGCTGATCATGCCGGACTCGATCGCCTCGCCGGAATTCTGGCAGATCGCCGGCCCGGCCGGCGAAGGCACCATGTTCGTCTTCCCGTCGGACCCGCAGGCGAAGCCCGAAGCCAAGGACGCCATCGCCAAGATCAAGGCCGGCGGCTTCGTGCCGGAAGGCTTTACGCTGTTCTCCTATGCCGTGGTCCAGGCTTTTGCCGAAGGCATCAAGCGCGCCGGCAGCGATGACCCGGCCAAGGTCGCCGAAGCGCTGAAGAACGGCCAGCCGATCAGCACCGTTGTCGGCGAAGTCACCTTCGACGAGAAGGGCGACCTGAAGAACGCCAGCTACGACATCAACCAGTGGCACGACGGCAAATACGCGCCGATCCAGCCGTGATCTTCTCTACCTGACAGTTGGAAATGGCCGGGGCTTGCCCGGCCATTTTCATTTTCGGGCAGCTATCCCTGGTCCTGCTCGGCAAAGCGCACCAGCACGGTGCCGTCGCTGACCTGCGCGCCCTCGACCGCGATCTCGGCGATCACGCCGTCATGCGGCGCGGCAATCGTGTGTTCCATTTTCATTGCTTCCAGGATCAACAGTGGCTGGCCTTTGGTGACGGCGTCGCCTTTGCCCACGCGCACCAGCTTGACCAGGCCCGGCATCGGTGCCCGCAGGATGTCTGAAGCGGCGGCGGCTTCGTCCGCCTTGGCCAGCGGATCCGGCACCGCGAAATTGTAGCTGGTCGCGCCCTCGAACACGGTGATGTGGCCGGGCCAGCGGGCGAGGCGAGGGACGGCGCGAAGATCGTGCGAATTGACTGCTTCATAGGGAGCGTCCAGCGCGACCTCGAAGCGTCCGTCCGGCCGCACCGAAACCCGCGCGAGGATATCCTCCTCGCCATGGCGCAGACGTGTGCGCCGCGCCACCGCGTGGAAATGCGCATAGCCGGCAAGCGATGACCAGGGATCGTCGGATGGCACTTGCGCCCCGGCGCCAGATGCCGCGAGCGCTGCTGCGGCGACGGTCTCGCCTCTCGGCGGCGGGACAACGGTCAGCGCCTCCTGATGCCGGCCGATCAGGCCGGTGTCGACATCGCCGGCCGCGAAATCCGCATCGGTGGCAAGCGCCGCAAGAAACGCGGCGTTGACCGTCGAGCCGGCGATTTCGGTCTGCGCCAACGCTGAACCGAGCGCATCGAGTGCCGCTTGCCTGTCGCTGCCGTGCACGACCAGCTTGGCGATCATCGGGTCGTAGAAGGGCGAGATCGCATCGCCCGCCCGCACGCCGGTCTCGATGCGCATGGTAGCGCCTTCCGGTGCTGCGTCGGGAAATTTCAGATGATGAAGCGTGCCTGTCGCCGGCAGGAATCCCTTTGCCGCGTCTTCGGCATAGATGCGTGCCTCGATGGCGTGGCCGGAGAGCGTTATCTCGCTCTGTGTCTTCGGCAGCTTCTCGCCGGCCGCCACCCTGAGTTGCCATTCGACCAGGTCGGTGCCGGTGACCATTTCGGTGACGGGGTGCTCGACCTGCAGGCGGGTGTTCATCTCCATGAACCAGAAGCGGTCCGCCTTCAGCCCTTGCGAGGCATCGACGATGAATTCGATCGTGCCGGCGCCGGAATAGCTGATCGCCTTGGCGGCCTTCACCGCCGCTTCCGTCATCGCCTTGCGCAATGCCGGCGTCATGCCGGGGGCAGGGGCTTCCTCGATCACCTTCTGGTGGCGGCGCTGCGCCGAGCAGTCGCGTTCGTAGAGATGCACGACGTTGCCGAAATTGTCGCCGAACACCTGCACCTCGATGTGCCTGGGCTTGTCGACATATTTTTCCACCAGCACGCGGTCGTCGCCGAACGCCGCCTTGGCCTCGCGCCGCGCGCCCGACAGGGCTTCGGAGAAATCGTCGGGATGCTCGACCCGCCGCATGCCCTTGCCGCCGCCGCCGGCGCGCGCCTTGATCAGCACGGGGTAACCGATCTCGCGCGCCTTGGAGGCGAGCAGCACGATCTCCTGCGCTTCGCCATGGTAGCCCGGCACCACCGGCACGCCGGCCTTCTCCATCAGCCGCTTGGCCGCGTCCTTCAGCCCCATGGCGCGGATCGAGGCCGCCGACGGGCCGATGAAGGTGAGCCCCGCCGCGGTCACCTGATCGACAAAATCGGGATTTTCCGAGAGGAAGCCGTAGCCTGGGTGGATCGCCTGCGCACCCGTCGCCAACGCCGCGGCGACGACCTTGTCTCCGCGCAGATAGCTTTCGCCGACCGGCGAGGGACCGATATGCACGGCTTCGTCGGCCATCGCCACATGCATGGCCTTGGCGTCGGCGTCGGAATAGACGGCGACACAGCGCACACCCATTTTGCGCGCCGTGCGGATCACCCTGCAGGCGATCTCACCGCGATTGACGATCAGGATCTTGGCGAACATGGAGCCTCCCGGCGTTGCTTCGGGCGGCGCCAGTCTGGCAGGAACCAGCCTACTTGGAAGCTGCGATCTCGCAAGCTCCGCCGGTTGTGACCTTGTAATGAGCGCGGGTGGCCTTGCAGGATTTCATCGCCAGGTCCTCGGCCGCCTTCTGCGATTGCGCATTCAGGTGCGCGCCGCAGATGATGTAGATCGACGTCACCCGCATGTAGGGGGTGGTCGCATAGGCCGAGTGGCCGCTGGCCGCCACATAGGCATTGTATGCCTTGGTGCAATCGGACTTCGGGTTTCCCGACAAAGTCGGGTGGAAACGGATATCGCCCTTGTTCCCAGCCAGCGATGCCGCCGACCCGGCGCCGGGCACCACGAATATAAGCAATCCTGCAAGTATCGAGACAGTCGTGTTGCGAAAGTATTTCAGTTCCATTTTCATCCCATGCCCATTGGAAAGTGCAGGATGAGCAATAGCGCCTAACTTCCGGCGCCGCCAGTTCTGGAATGAAAAATCGCACTTCGAGCTGTGGATCGATCGCTTCGGCCATGCAGTCTAGGCTCCACGATGGGCAGCAACGACCTGCCGGTATAGTTCTGCTGTCTGCTCGTCGAAACAGCAGAAGATGACGGTTTCTGGAACCGTGTTCTTATCGAGGAAGACGTCTGCCGTGGCGACGGCAATCTTCGTCGCCTCATCCTTCGGGTAGCGGTAGACGCCGGTCGAGATCGCCGGAAACGCCATCGTCCGGCAATCGTTGGCGGCGGCGAGTTCGAGCGAGCGGCGGTAGCAGGAGGCGAGCAGTTCGGCCTCACCCTTGCCGCCGCCTTGCCAGACCGGCCCGACCGTGTGGATGACACAGCGTGCCGGCAGCCTGTAGCCCTTGGTGAGTTTGGCATCGCCCGTCTTGCAGCCGTTCAGCATCCGGCATTCGGCCAGGAGTTCGGGACCGGCCGCGCGGTGAATGGCGCCGTCGACACCGCCGCCACCGAGCAGCGACGAATTGGCGGCATTGACGATGGCGTCGACCACCAGCTTGGTGATGTCGCCGGTGTGGACATTGATCCTGCTGCCGACCTGGCCCATCTCACATCCTGAACACGCCGAAGCGTGTCTCATCGATCTCGGCATTGAGCGCTTTCGCTCGATGCCCTCGCACCAGCACCGGCGCCGCCTGCTCGTCGCCCATCACCGAAATGCGGGTATTCGGCCATACCCTGCTTCGCAGTATGGTCATTGTCAAAGAGCATTCGCACCAAGGAAGTGGCTTGGATACTATGACAGGTACGGACCCCGTGGCACGAGACGGCGTTGCGGCCAAATTGCCGTGAATAGATGGTCTGGCTACGCGGAGCTGAACAACTTTCCCGTTTTCTTGATAGCCGCTGGCGCCGTGCTGGAGAAGCCGAATTGGGACACCAGGCGGGCCGCAACGATGCTGACCCTATAGACTGTATTAGATAAGCTTCATAGAGTAGGTTTTCTGAACCCGGCGCGGGAAGACCGATGACGGCAGAGATTGTTCGGCGGCGGCTTGCTGCGATATTGACAGCAGACGTTGTGGGTTACAGTCGGCTGATGGAGGCCGACGAAGCCGGTACCCTGGAGCGATTTCAAGCCAGTCGCAGCCGGTTGGTACTGCCTCTTGTCGAGGCTCATGGCGGACGGATTGTTAATCTGGTGGGGGATGCGTTGCTAGCTGAATTCCCCAGCGTGGTTTCCGCCGCGGATTGCGCCTTGAGCATCCAGGAGGCGCTGGCAACAGAGGAACGCGGATCCTCAGAGCATCCGCGTATTCAGTACCGTATCGGAGTAAATGTGGGCGATCTGATCGTCAAGGGCGATGACCTTTACGGAGAGAGCATTAATGTCGCTGCTCGTTTACAGAGTTTAGCCAAACCAGGAACTATTGCCGTATCCCAGAGTGTGCGCGACCACGTCGTGGGCCGGTTGGCTGTTGAATTCGAAGACTATGGTGAGCATGTCGTAAAACGGGGCGAACGTCCAATCCGAGTCTTTGCGCTGACAAGAAGCACCGGTCGTGTCGAAGGCATCCCCGAATTGGAACGTTTGAATGTCTCCCGCCAAAGACCCGGCATTTGTGTGTTGCCTTTTTTGAACATGAGTGGCGATACCGAGCAGGAGTACTTCAGCGACGGCATAACCGAAGACGTTATCATCGATTTGTGCAAAGTGTCCGGGCTCTCGGTTGTCGCTCGGAATACAGCGTTCACATTCAAGGGGAAAGCAGTAGACGTTCCCCAAATAGCTCGGCAGTTAGGTGTTACCTACGTGGTCGAGGGTAGCGTGCGCAAGGCGGGGGGGCGGGTCCGCATAGCTGCGCAGTTGATAGATGGCATAAGAGGCGATCATATCTGGGCTGAGCGCTACGACCGCGAGCTTCAAAATATATTTGAGCTTCAGGCTCAGATATCTGAAGAAATTGTGGCGGCATTGAAGGTCAAACTGCTGCCAAGAGAGAAAAACGCGATTGAGCGGCGGTCAACCAATAATCCTGAGGCATACCAATTCTATCTACTCGCGCGTCACTACCTGCAGCATGGCTCAAGACATGCCGAGATTGCGTTGCGTTTCTGTGGGCGTGCGATTGAGCTTGACCCCAATTATGCACGTGCATGGGCTATGATCGCTTTATACCAAGCTGAGGGGCATTTGGCCGGTACATCAAGTGAGTCAGGATTGGCGGCGGCTGAGAAGGCGCTCTCGCTGGATCCGACATTGGCGGAGGCTCATGCCGCGAAGGGCCGAATTCTAGGCGAGATTGGCCGCTACGATGATGCGTTGAGAGCACACCAAGAATCACTGCGGCTCAGTCCCGATATATATGATGTCCGATACTGTATTGGGCGCACTTATATTAGATTTGGTAAATTTCGTGACGCCATCGAGCACTTCCGGCGGGCGGCTGTTCTCTTACCAACAGATTATGTTTCTCCTGGCTTTGTGGCCCAGAGCTGCAGAGCAATTGGCCTTGAAGATGAAGCCCTTGCCGCCGCTACGCAGTCGCTGGATCGTGCTGAGAAGGAAATTGCAGTCCGCCCCGACAACTCACATGCGTTGGCGAGCGGTGCTTTGGCTCTTGCGTACCTGGGAGAAGTCGAACGCGCGAGAGGCTGGGTCTCACGCGCGCTTGTCGTTTGCGACGATTCTTTGGAGCAATATAACGTAGCTTGTGCGATGGCACAGATCGGCGAGATCGAGAAAGCGTTCGAACTGCTAGAGGCTTGCGTCAGCAAGATTCCTGCTCAGTTTCTGGATTGGATAAGGAATGACACCGATCTGGAGCCACTCCATGCACATCTGAGATACGACCACCTAATCGCGGCCGGGGAACGGAGGCTCTCAATCAATGAGGCTGACGCAAAGCGCGTCAGCAGTCTCCAACGGGCAATCTCATAGGGGAACAGCGGGATTGAATTGCTGGGGCCAGTCACGAGCGAGGCTTTTCCGCAAGTAGCGACCTCAGGAACGGCCATAGAGTGTGGCAGGTTGCCGACCGAACCGGTCCTCTTGCTCGGCACTAGATGGGTTCTGGCAGCTTTCAGGCCGCGGTGTCCAACCCCCACTTGCTCATATGATTCAAATTCCAATCGTTATCCATTTGACATCTGCGAACACCGAGCATTTACTTCCACTTTCGACGCTATTTTGGTTGGGGAAGATCCGCGATGGCCAAGGGGGGAAAAGACAAAAAACGAAACGGGCCAAAAAGCGGTTTCAAAGTTTCAATCAAGGTACAGATCTTACCTGGGCATGAGGTTTCCGAAGAAAAACGCAAACGTCCGAATGTGGCCAGGGTAGATATAGACGGACAGGAGTATTATGTTGTCTGTGGGCGGGCCAGTGTTGATCCGCCCAAGAAGTAGAGTTGGATGATGTCTTAAGATGTCGGCCTCCGACGACGCATGTCCGGGACCGTGGCGGTTGTCTCCGAATACATTCTGGCGATCGGAGGGGGATGAAATTATTGTGGCGACAGAGAGAACAATTCTTCGCCTCGACAGCCACTCCGCGGCCATTCTTTGTTCGATCCTTGGATCGTCGCTGAATAACAAAATTGTTTTGTCTGAGCCGAATTTCGCCGCCGAAGAGGTCGAGGACTTGTATCAGTTGCTGAAAAGCGAGAACATGATACTCAGAGCGACCAAGGCACTGGCCACAAATTCGAGAGAGGTTACTCATTTCGGGGCAGGCCCGTATGGAGCGGCACCTTCCAAGTATTCCAGAAAAGATATGTGACAGGTCAATGCAGGCCGGCGATCTTGCGCTGGTGAATGTCCCATACGGTGGGCGCGATGTGGGCCAAAGCATGAGGCCGCTCGGGCTGAGCTACCTGGGCGCCTTTGTCTCGAGGCGAGGTATAAAAACCCAGGGATTTGATTTCTCCGACGCTGGCCTCTCGCCGAGCGAGATTGTTGCCCGATATCTCTCCGGCTATCCGATAGTTGGTTTGTCTTTTTACAACGTGAACGCCAAGTTCGCCTACCAACTCGCTACGGAAATAAAGCTTAGCAATCCTCAATGTATTGTCATAGCCGGTGGTCCGCACGTGTCTGCCGTTCATTCTTCTCTGCTTGTCGAACAGCAATCAATAGACATAATTGTTCGTAGCGAAGGTGAAGAAACTCTGGCAGAAGTGTTGAATGCCGTTAAAAATAGAGTGTCACTTACGGGCATTCGCGGCATTACGTATAGATCGCGCGGCCAGATAGTTATAGAACCGGACAGAGAGCGTCTTCAGGATCTTGACGATCTTCCGGCACCGACTTTTGAATTCATTTCTCCCTACGAGGCCCGTCCCCTGTTCTATTTTGATAGGACGATTGGCGTCCGCAAACGAGCTGTGGCTCTCATTACGAGCAGGAGCTGCCCTTATAGTTGCTCGTTTTGCGCGATAATCTTGATTGGCCGACAGTGGCGGAAGCTGAGCGCCGCGAAAGTGGTTTCCGATCTGAAGGATTTGGAAGAATTTCGCGGTGAACTGTATGAGCACGTCTATTTTCTCGACGCGAATTTCTTCGTCAGTGCGACTCGAGCGGTGGAAATTGCTGAGGCGCTCCACAGCTACAGACCCAGTCTAACATTTAGCTTTTCGACACGCGTCAATCAACTGATCAAGGGCCGACGTCTGATCTCTCAACTGAGACATCTGGGTTTAAGGGCCGTTGAGTTGGGCATAGAAAGCGGAAATGACAACGCCCTCCGGAGATTTGCGAAAGACACAACTGTTAGTCAAAACAAGGAAGCTCTAGAAATACTTAATGAAAATCGAATTCAGCTTTTTCTAGACTTCATAATGTTTGACGCGGAAGGGACTATTGAAGAGTTAAATCAAAATATTGAATTTATACACCAAAATAAGCTTGACTCATATATCCCTTGGGACCACTTGTTTTCATACATGACTCCTTATGTGGGTACGGAGATTCGACGTCATTATGAGCAACTAAAAGGATATTCCTTCGAGACAGATGAGTTGCCGGATCCGGCGGATTTGTTCGAGAATCTCGACGTTAAGGCTGTATTCAAGGAGTTTTGGAGGTTGCGTCAGTATGTTCCGGGGCTAGAGCGTGCTTTGATCCGTGTAGAGCAGCGCGTTAGAAACGCCTCGGAATGGGGACTTGAGGCAGCGCGCGACAAACTCAACGCAGTTACACTCCGGCGCCTTCCGTTCGTGGTTCTGAAGAACCTCATAGCTCAGTCCCGTTCCGGTGGCATCGTTTCCTTCGAGCAAGCAGTGCCAAAATTTGTTGACGACTTCGAAAATGGACACACGTTGATGGATTTTTTGCACTGGCAAGAGGCGCACGGGTGACGCACTCGGAAAATGCCGCCCGAAGTCCGTAGCCTGGCCTTTTGGGTCCTAGGCCCCAGCGATCAAACAGATGCTCGATCGATCTCTGCAACGCCGGCTTCAGCCTTCTCGATCGGTGACGTTTCCCAGAATAATCCATGGTGAGTTTTGCATCGTAGGCGGCATTGACGATGGCGTCGACCGCCAGTTTGGTGATGTCGCCGGTATGGACGCCGATCCCGCTGCCGATCTGGCCCATCTCACATTCTGAACACGCCGAAGCGTGTCTCCTCGATCTCGGCATTGAGCGCGGCCGAGAGGCTCAGCGCCAGCACCTCGCGCGTCTTGGCCGGATCGATGATGCCGTCGTCCCAAAGCCTCGCTGAGGAGTAGAGCGGATGTCCCTCATGCTCGTATTTCATCAGGATCGGCTTCCTGAATTTTGCTTCCTCTTCGGCGCTCCACTCTCCGCCCTTGCGCTCGATGCCCTCGCGCTTGACCATGGCCAGTACCGTCGCCGCCTGTTCGCCGCCCATCACCGAGATGCGGGCGTTCGGCCACATCCACAGGAAGCGCGGTGAATAGGCGCGGCCGCACATGCCGTAATTGCCAGCGCCGAACGAGCCGCCGATAATCATGGTCACCTTCGGCACCTTGGCGGTGGCGACCGCCATGACCAGCTTGGCGCCGTCCTTGGCGATGCCGCCGGCCTCGTATTTTCGCCCGACCATGAAGCCGGTGATGTTCTGCAGGAACACCAGCGGGATCTTGCGCTGGCAGCACAGCTCGATGAAATGCGCGCCCTTCAGTGCGCTTTCGGAAAACAAGACACCATTGTTGGCGATGATGCCGACCGGCATGCCGTGCAGATGGGCAAAGCCGGTGACCAAAGTGGTTCCGTAGTTCTGCTTGAACTCGTCGAACTCCGAACCGTCGACGACACGAGCGATTACCTCGCGCACATCATAGGGCTGGCGCAGATCTGTCGGCACGATGCCGTAGAGCTCATGCGGATCGTGAAGCGGTGGAATCGATTTCTGTAAGTTCAGGCTTACGGCCTTGTTCCGATTCAGGTTCTTGACGATGCGCCGGCAAATGGCCAGCGCGTGTTCGTCGTCCATGGCGTAGTGGTCGGCAACGCCGGAGAGTCGCGTGTGCACATCGGCACCGCCAAGATCCTCGGCGCTGACGTCCTCGCCGGTGGCGGCCTTCACCAGCGGCGGGCCGCCGAGGAAAATGGTCGCCTGGTTGCGCACCATGATCGTCTCGTCCGACATCGCCGGCACATAGGCGCCGCCCGCCGTGCACGAACCCATGACACAGGCGATCTGCGGAATGCCCGCCGCCGACATGTTGGCCTGGTTGTAGAAGATGCGACCGAAATGCTCGCGATCGGGGAACACCTCGTCCTGGTTGGGCAAATTGGCGCCGCCGCTGTCGACCAGATAGACGCAGGGCAGATTGTTCTGCAGCGCGATCTCCTGCGCGCGCAGATGCTTCTTGACCGTCAGCGGGTAGTAGGTGCCGCCCTTCACCGTGGCGTCGTTGACGACGACCATGACCTCGGTGCCCTCGACGCGGCCAACACCGGCGATGAGGCCGGCCGCGGCGATCTCCTCGCCATACATCGACCACGCCGCGAACTGGCCGATCTCTAGGAAGGGCGAGCCGGTGTCGAGGAGTTGCGCCAGCCGCTCGCGCGGCAGGAGTTTGCCTCGGCCCTGGTGGCGCTCTCGTGCCTCCTCCGAGCCGCCGCGCTCGACACTCGCCGCCTTCTCGGAAATATCGGCGACGAGCGCGCGCATGCGCTCGGCATTGGTGCGGAAGGTGTCGGAGGAGGGGGAGATCTGGGTTTGCAGTGTGGCCACGTTCTTCCTCACACCTCTTGATGCCGCAGGGGAACCAGTGTAACAGCCCGCGCCCGGGTGCTGCGTGCCAAGCGCGGCATCTTTTGTACAAGTGACACCCTCAGGAGGCGACGATGAAAGGCATGCGCATGCGTTTCACCAGATGTCTTCCTTCGGCCATGGCCTGACGCCGCCGAAGGGCGGCCTTCCACGTCCCGGATTTGAGCAAGAGGAACACTGCGCCTTGAAGCGCCGTGGGTGTCAAAATGTATTTGCGGTTTGTAACGCCGCTGATCCATCCGAAGAGCCGGGTGGAGACCGGCTTCTTTCACGCGGCCTGGTATCTGCACGATATCGGCTGCCCTGACTGGATTCATGGCGAACTGGAGGACCAGTTCGGATGGTTCAATCAGTATCTGCCTATTCCGGGCAGGGTCGGCCGGCATTTCAAGCGCCGCAATTCGATCTGGGGCATCTGCAGGTTCAAACCGGACGCCAGGGAAGCGATCAGCCGCGCGCGCTATTGCGCCTGGCTGATAGAGGAGGGTGGCTTGCCGGTGCGCTCGATCACGTCGGCGCGCCAGCGCGAGGTGCTGTGGCGCGATGCGCACCAGATCGTCGCCAAGCCAACCGATGACCTGCCCAAGGCATTCGGCTGAAGCGGCGGAGGGGGACATCACGCCCCCTCCGCCATGATCTCGCGTCCGATCAGCCAGCGGCGGATTTCGCTGGTGCCGGCGCCGATCTCGTAGAGCTTGGCGTCGCGCAAAAGCCGGCCGGTCGGATAGTCGTTGATATAGCCATTACCGCCGAGCAGCTGCAGCGCGTCGAGCGCCATCTGAGTCGCCTTTTCGGCGGCAAACAGCACGCAGCCGGCGGCGTCCTTGCGGGTGGTCTGACCGCGGTCGCAGGCGGCGGCCACGGCATAGACGTAGGCGCGCGCGGCACTCATCACCGTGTACATGTCGGCCAGCTTGCCTTGCACCAACTGGAACTCGCCAATCGCCTGGCCGAATTGCTTGCGCTCGTGTACGTAAGGGATCGCCACGTCGAGGCAGGCCGCCATCAGCCCGATCGGGCCGCCGGCAAGCACCGTGCGCTCATAGTCGAGGCCCGACATCAGCACCTCGACGCCGCGTCCTTCCTCATGCAGCACATTGTCGAACGGCACCTCGACATTTTCGAACACCAACTCGCCGGTATTCGAGCCGCGCATGCCGAACTTGTCGAGCTTTTGCGCCACCGAAAAACCGGCCATTGTCTTCTCGACGATGAAAGCGGTTATGCCGCGCGAATGGCGCTCCGGATCGGTCTTGGCATAGACCACCAGGGTCTCGGCATCCGGACCGTTGGTGATCCACATTTTCGAGCCGTTCAGCACATAGCGGTCGTTGCGCTTTTCGGCGCGCAGCCTGAGCGACACGACGTCCGAGCCGGCGCCGGATTCCGACATTGCGAGAGCACCAACTTTATCGCCGCTGCAGAGCGGCGGCAGATATTTCTCCTTCTGCGCCGGTGTCGCCCAGCGATTGATCTGGTTGACGCACAGGTTGGAATGGGCGCCGTAGGAGAGACCGACCGAGGCCGAGGCGCGCGAGATCTCCTCCACCGCGATCACATGGGCAAGATAGCCCATGCCGCTGCCGCCGAAATCGGGATCGGCGGTGATGCCGAGCAGGCCGAGCGCGCCGAGTTCGGCCCACAGATGCGCCGGGAATTCGTTCGAGCGGTCGATCTCGGCCGCGATCGGCGCGATCCTGTCCTGGGCGAAGCGCCGCACCAGGTCGCGCAGCGCCTCGATGTCTTCGTCAAGCCCGAAGCTGAGCGTGTTCGTGTACATGCCGTTCCTCCCCGGTACCAGTGTCGATCCTCGCGCCAACGAGGCGCATTGTCATCGAAAGATATGACGCCGTGACCTCGGCGACCGACAGCCGCTCGCCCGGCCGGAACCAGACGATGACGCCGGTCATCATCTGGATCAGCGCCATGGCGGTCAGGCCGGTGTCGTCGATGTCGAAGACGCCCGTCTCCACGCCGTCGCGCAGGACGGCGCGCAGTTCCTTTTCGTAAGCTGTGCGCATGCGCAGGATCTGCGTCAGGCGCTCATGCGACAGGCTGCGCAGCTCCATGTTGGAGACATGCGTGGCGTGGCGGCGTTCGATGTGGAAGGCGATGTGGTTCCGGACATAGGCGGCGAGCCTCCGCGCAGGGTCGGCAGTTGTCGGGCGTGCCGCCTCCCACGCTGCGCTCAGCCCCTCCATGTGCTCGCGCATCAGCGTGAACAGCAGGTCTTCCTTGGTCGGAAAATAGCGGTAGAGCGCGGCTGCCTGTACGCCGACCTCGGCGGCCAACTGGCGCATCGACATCGCTTCGTAGCCGAAGCGCGCGATCAGGCTGACCGCCGCCTCGCGGACGGCAGCCTCGGTCTTTTCGCCATCGGAACCGGTCGTGCGGGCCATGCTCACCTCATCGAGGCAAATAATAAAACAAACGTTCAATTAATTCAAGGGTGCGCAATCGCGTGCCCTGTTCACACAACGATCGTGAAGCTCGTTGGCGCGTTCCAGGAGCTGAGTTCCTCGACGTCGACGCGCGTAACCGATGCGCCCGCCGGGCCGATCCAAAGGCGTTGGACCATCGACGAGACCGCGGCTTCGGTTCCGGCCATCCGTGCCGTCACTGAGCCATCGATTTCGTTGCGCACCCAGCCCGTAAGACCGAGTTGGGTGGCCTCGCTTCGTGCCCAGACCCTGTAGCTGACGCCTTGCACTCTACCGTAAACGCGTGCCTGCACGGCCCTTTGCCGATCGTTCATCGCTCGCCCCGAAGCGTCTCCATGCACTGTGGACATGAATCTGGCGCTTCACCCGGCGAATGCAAGCGGCTTCCAACGGGATTGCGTGGGCTGAGCGCTCGCGCTCTGGTCTGCGGATGTATGACATGATCCAATAAATAGTTGACTTGATCAAATAACTGGAGATGAATTCAACGGCGGATATCAACCTGCGGAAGGGCCTGACATGCCGGTCGAGCGAAATGCCCTGGTCGGCGACATCCGCCGCTTCAACCGGTTCTATACCGGCCTGATCGGGTTGCTCGACGAGACCTTGACGCACAGCGCCTATACGCTGACCGAGGCGCGGGTGCTGTTCGAACTGGATCGCAGGTCGGGCGCTTCTGCTGCCGATACAGGTGGCACGGCGGGTTTTCTTGCGCGGATGTTCCATCTCGATATCGGCCCAGCGGCCTCCGAAATGGCCGGCGAACTTCGGCTCGAACCGACTTATCTCACACGTATCCTGCGAAAATTCGCGGCTGCCGGCCTGACCGAAATACGCGCCGACCCAAACGACCGGCGCCGCCGCCTGTCCCTGACGGCCCGTGGCAATCAGGCATTGGCAAAGTTGCAGATGACGGCGAACCAAGACCTCGCCCGGCTGACGGCCGGCCTGACCGATGACGAAGCCCTGCAGCTTTCAGACGCGTTGAAACGGGTCACGCGCCTGCTCGGCGGCGACATGGGTGAAACCGCAACGAGCGGAAATCGCCAATAGGCATGCCGCTTGGCGAGTGCGCGCGCGCTCCCGAAAGTCGGGCCATGCGCTAGTCGCCGCGAAACGCCCGGCTGGCCTGGTCGGTCAACGGCTTGAGCAGATAGGAAAGCACCGTGCGGTCGGTGGTCCTGAGAAAAACCTCGGTCGGCATGCCTGGCTTCAGCTCCAGCGGGCCTGCCTCTTGGAGGCTCCTGGCCGACAGCACGATGCGCACGGCATAGTAGGAGATACCGGCCTTCTGGTCTTCGATGAGATCGGGCGAGATGCGGTCCACCTCGCCTTCGACCTCCGGCGTCGTCTGCTGGCTGAATGCCGAAAGGCGAAGCGTCGCCGGCTGTCCGATGCGCAGTTGGTCGATGTCCTGAGGGGCGACACGCGCCTCGACCACCAGCGCGTCGGCCGTCGGCACGATCTGCATGATCGCTTCGCCGGGCGAGATGACGCCGCCGACCGTATGGATTGCCAGCTGGTGCACCCGGCCGGATTGCGGTGCGCGGATGTCGATCTGCTTCAGCGATTGCTGGGCCGCGATCTGGCGCTCGCGCAGCTCGCTCGCCTTGGCGTCTATCTCGCGCAGCTCGCTTGCCACCTCGCTGCGCATGTCCTGCTCGATCTGGATGATCGCCAGTTCCGTCTCGCTGATGCGTCCGCGCGTCTGCGCGGCCGCGGCGGTCAGCTGGCCATCCTCGCCGTCGAGCCGTGCCTGGGCGCGCTCGCGTTCGGCCAGCCGCGAAATCGGCACCAGCTTCTTCTTCCACAGGTCCCGCATGCCCTGCAGTTCGACCTTGGTGAGCGCGATTTCCTGGAGCTTGCTCTTCTGCTGGGCTTCGATACCGGCGATCTCCTGCCGGAATTGCACGATGCGCTCGCGCAACTGTGAGACCTGGCCGTCGCGCGCCTGGCGCCGCAAGGCAAACAGCTTGTTCTCGCCGTCGATCAGTTCGGCGATCTTGGGCTCGGCTGCGCGTGCCGCAAGCTGTTCGGGATAAGCGACCGCTGTGACGCCATCGCGTTCGGCCATCAGCCTGGCGCGGCGGGCAGACAGCTCGTCGAGGCCGTTGTCGACGATGGCCAGATTGGCACGCGCAACCGTGTCGTCGAGCCGCACCAGCACGTCGCCGGCCGCGACCATGCTGCCATTCTTCACATTCAGCGCGCCGACCACGCCGCCTTGCGGATGCTGGACCGATTTGACGTTGGAATCGACGACCAGATGGCCGGCCGCGACCACGGCGCCGGAAAGATTGCTTGTCACCGCCCAAAGGCCGAGCCCGCCGACCAGAACGAAGGCAGCGATGCCGCCCAGCCTCACATTGCGGTCGATGGCGCGCCGCAACCGCTGCTGTTGCGGCGACGCGGCCTCGTCCGGCTTTGCTCCCTTGTCGAGGAAGGCAAGCGCCATCGACCTTGCGCGCAACGCCAGGCCCTTGGCCGTATGCAGGCCCTCCGTTGCAAAGCCGGGCATTGCAAGCGCCATCTTCATCCCGCCGTTCCCACCGCATGCAGCGGCACGGCCGCGGGCTTCAGCGCCTGTCGCGCTATCTCGCTCTTCGGGCCAAAGGCCTGCTGCCTGCCGCCGCCGAGCACCAGCAGATGGTCCAGTGCGGCAAGCGCGCTCGGCCGGTGCGCCACCACGATGGCGATGCCGCCGCGCGCCTTGATGCCTTCGATGGCTTGCGTCAGGGCCTGGTCGCCGGCGGCGTCGAGGTTGGAATTCGGTTCGTCGAGCACGACCAGGAACGGATCGCCGAACAGCGCGCGCGCCAATGCCACACGCTGGCGCTGGCCGGCCGAAAGTGCCGCTCCGCTTTCGCCGATTTCCGTCCGATAGCCTTCGGGCAGGCGCAAGATCATTTCATGGACGCCGGCGGCCCGCGCCGCCGCGATGATCGTCTCCGGCACGGCATCGTCGTCGAAACGCGCAATGTTCTGGCCGACCGTGCCGGCGAACAGTTCGACGTCCTGCGGCAGGTAGCCGATATGGCGGCCGAGCGAGCGCGCCGGCCATTGCTCGAGGGCCGCACCGTCGAGCCGGACCTTGCCGCGCATCACCGGCCACACGCCGACCAGCGCGCGCGCCAGCGAGGATTTCCCGGAGCCGCTTGGGCCGATCACGCCAACGCCCGATCCGGCGCGCAGCGAGAATTCGACGTCCTGCACCACCAGGCGCCGGTCGCCGGGGGCCACGACGCTGATGCTCTCGACCGAGAGCTCGCCGGTCGGGGCAGGCAGCTCCATCCCGCTCTCCAATGCCGGGAGCGCCGCAAACAAATCGTCCAGGCGCCGCCAGCTCTGGCGGGCGTTGAGGAAGCCCTTCCAATGCGCAATGACAAGCTCGATAGGCGCCAGCGCGCGTGACGTGAGGATTGAGCTGGCGATGATGATCCCGGGCGTCGCCTGCTGGTGGATGACCAGATAGGCGCCGAGCGCCAGCACCATCGACTGCAGCATCATGCGCAGGATGCGTGACACCGCGCCCAGCCCGCTTGTCAGGTCGCTGGCGTGCTCCTGCGCCTCGCGAAAGCCGGCATTGGCCCGGCTCCAGCGTCCAGCCAGCCTCTCGCCCATGCCCATTGCGGCCAGTACCTCGGCGTTGCGGGTGCTCGACTGCGCGATCGCGCTGCGGCTGGTGCTGAACCTCGACATCACCTTGGTCGGCCCGCGAACCAGACGGTCGGTGAGCACCGTCAGCGACACCAGCAGAAGGGCGCCGATGAGCGCTGCGACACCGATCCATGGGTGGAAGAGAAAACAGATCACCACATAGAGCGGCATCCATGGCAGGTCGAACAGGGCGGCGGGGCCCGGGCCGGAGAGGAAGCCGCTCACCTGGTCGAGATCGCGCAGCGCCTGCAGCCCTTCGCCACGGTCGCGCGTGCGCAGCGGCAGGCGCACCACGCAGCCGAAGACGCGGCTGGAGATAGTCTCCTCGATGCCGGCGCCTATGCGCGTCAGCACCCGTGCCCGCACCGCTTCGAGAATGCCCTGAAAGACGTAGAGCACGGCCACCAGGATGATCAGCGCCACCAGCGTGGGCACGCTGCGGCTGGGCAGCACGCGGTCATAGACCTGCAGCATGAACAGCGAGCCGGAAAGCATCAGCACGTTGATCAGGCCGCTGAAACCGGCAACGGCAACATAGGCACGCCGGAAGGAGGCAAGAGCCTCCCGCAGCTCGGAGCGAGCCTTGCGGTTCGGGTCTGGCGAAAACGGATGAAACAAGTATCTTTCCCTCGACTATGCCCGGCCATCGTCATCTGGCGGTTCCGAATCCGAACGCTGACGCCGTCAGAATGGCTGGGGCGTCAAATCTCCTTCAAATTCGCGGCGGCCCGCGCCTGAAGCACGGACCGCCAGGCAATCTTGCAGTTCGCTGTCAGCCCACGAGGTCTGCGCTCTGATGGTCCGATTGGGCTATCTGAGCCAGGATCTTGGCCACCGCGGCATGTGCCGCGTCGCCCGCATCGGCAACGATGTTGCCGTCAGCCGGGACATGCGCCTGCAACGCCGCCACCGCGCGGTCTATCGCCTGATGGAAGGGGCCGCCGCCATCGAGCAGATCGGAAATATCCTCTGCATTGGCGGGCGAGGCGATTGTCTGGCGGAACTGCAAATGGCCGCTGCCAAGCACGGCCGTATGTGATGTGTCCTGATCTGTCGCGCCGCCTGCAGTCTCATTGGCGCTGAGGGTGTCTTGCTTCGCCAGCGAATGGGTCTTGAAGAAGTCGGCGAGCCAGCTTTTGGTGGTGCTGCCGGCATTGTTGCTCCCCGCATCCGCCACGGCGGTGGGAGCCGCCGATACCACCGGCTGCGTGTCGCTCGTGTCGGAACTGGCATCGTCGGCCGAAGCGGTCGCGGCAAGCGTGCCCGACTTCATCGTCGGATCGATCAGGTCGCGTTTGACGTTCTTGGTGCCGATCGTCGCGGTCTGCGTCGAGGCGGCGATGTTCGCGCCCGAGAATGTCACCGTGTAGGTGCCAGGCTTCAGCACCAGATCGTAGCCGCCGGCAGCCGATGTCGTGGTCTTGAAGGTCTGGCCGGCGGAATTCTTGGCCGTCACCGTGATGGCGCCGAGCCCTTCGCCCGGATCGTAGAAACGGTCGCCATCCTTGTCGTCGAAGGTGACGCCGGTCAGGAACAGGTCGGTGCCGGTCTTGGCGAAGTCCTCGGTGACGAAGGCGCTGCTGCGGCCCTTGTAGTCGCCGACCTCGAAGCCAAGGCCGACTTCGCGGAAGTTGGGATTGAGGATGTTGGCCCGGTGTCCCGAGGAATTCATCAGATTGGTGTGGAGAAGCTTGACCTCGTCGACATAGCCGGTCGGGGCGCGGGTCGTTGCCCAGGCGATATTCTCACCGGTGGCCCACGATCCGGTCAGGACATAGCCTGCAGCCTTCATGCGCGTCGTCGGCGACGAGCCACCGGAACCGGTATGCGAAAAAATGTCGGTTGCCAGCATCCACCGGTCGTGACCTTCGGCGGCTTCGCTGAGGTCGTTGTCGAAGGCCAGTGGCTGGGCACCTGTCTTGGCACGCTCGGCATTGATGAGTTCGAGCAGATACTGCTCGTTGGCACTGTGTTGCGGCATTGGTATCCCCGTGGGTTCTGATTGGTATTGAGCCCCCTGTGCTTCCCGTCACCCGTCCTTGAGCAGCATATGTGTTTATGATTTGGCGCTAAAGTAAACAAATTAGAACATACGCACATATATCGTGTGCGATATTGCGGATCGCTTTAGCAAGGCTGAAATCAGGGTGCAGGATCAGTTTTTGGCTGAGCTCTCAAGTTCTTCTGACGCTTTGAACAAGTGCGCCATTTCGAGAACTCTATATTTTCCCGGCGCGGTTTTTCCGAGGACCCTTAAGAGCCGGAATTCGCTAATGTATCTCCCGTACGAGAAATGCGCGAATGTCCGGAAGCGGATGGAGTTTCGGTACTCGATCGAGAGGTGAGCCTCGACAAGAACAGGTCGTTCAAAGAGGATATATCTATGTCGACCTGGCAAGGCCCGCTTCTGACCGGCGAGACGGCTTCGAAGCGGATGTTGGGTTTCACACGGTTCGCTTGGCGTGAACTAAAAAATTCCGAGCCCAGCATCGATCAAGGCAGGCCGGCGTGCCGACGGACGACCGATTCGATGCATTGCGAAACGAGTGCGCGTCGGCTGCGCGACGGGAACCGACTAGTTCCCCCGTGCTGCCGCAACTGCGCCCGGCAGTTCCTCGGCGAAAATGTCGAGCTCGTGGTCGAGCCCGACGCTGACCCTTATGCAGCGGTCGAGCACCGGCACCATCGGCTTGCGGATGAACACGTCGCGCGCCAAGAGCCCCTGCAGCACCTTGAGCGCGAAGGCGCCGTCGCTGCCGCAGTCGATGGTGACGAAATTGGTCGCCGAAGGCAGCGGCTTCAACCCGTTTGCTTCAGCGATCCCGGCGATTCGCAGCCGCCCGGCCGCGACCCGCACCACCACGCTCTCGAGATAGGCTTGATCGGCGAGCGCCTCGACGCCGGCGATCTGCGCCATGCGGCTGACGCCATAGTGGTTGCGGATTTTCTCGAAATCGCGGATCACCTGGGCCTCCGCCACCGCGTAGCCGCAGCGTATGCCGGCCAGCCCATACGCCTTCGAAAAGGTGCGCATGCGAATGACGTTCGGCCGCGAGACATCGATCGGCGGCAGCGCCGAGGCCGGCCCCAATTCGCCATAGGCCTCGTCGAGCACCAGCATGGTGGTTTCGGGCAGCGCCTCGATGAAGCGGATGATCTCGGCTGCCTCCCAACAACTGCCCATCGGATTGTCGGGATTGGAGAGATAGACCAACGGTGCCTTGTCCCTGACGGCCGCCGCGAGCAGCCCGTCCAGGCTTTCTTTGTCGTCCTCGTAAGGCACCGCAACCAGACGGCCGCCGACGCCGGCAATGTGGAAATTGAAGGTCGGATAGGCGCCGAGCGAGGTCACCACCGCGTCACCCGGCGCCACATACATGCGCGCCACCAGGCTGAGCAGACCGTCTATGCCTTCGCCGACGACCACGTTCTCGGCACCGACGCCGAGATGGGCGGCAATTGCGACCTTGAGGTCGAAATTGTCGGGGTCGCAATACATCCACATGTCGCGGGCAATCCCGGCCATGCGCTCGATGACCCGCGGCGAGGGGCCAAAGCTGCTCTCATTGGCACCGATGCGGGCACGAAAAGCACGGCCACGCTCACGCTCCTGCGCCTCCGGCCCGACAAATGGCACCGTCGAGGGAAGTGCCGCGATGAGCGGCGTAAGGGGAGGGCGCTGACGCATAGTAAGGCTCGCTCGAAAAACGGTCTTCTTGCTAGCGTGGAGGCATGTTGGGCGCAAGATGACAATGCCGCACTGGATTTCGCCGATCCGTTTTGTTAGCGAAATAGAATGAGCAACCGATTGCCGCCCGCTTGGGCCAAGCACCTTAAAACCCAAGCAGCGCCGAAGGGCGCACCGCCGAAGGTTGGGCAACCGAAACCTCAGCCCGCAAAGGCGGCTCCGTCTCGCGCTCAGGCCAACGATATGATGTTGAGGCAGGCGCTCGAGTTCCAGCAAGAGAATCGATTGCCTGAGGCGGAAGAACTCTGTCATCGCGTTCTGGCGAGAACGCCCGAACATCCGCTGGCCCTTTATATACTGGGGACGCTGGGGATCGGGTACGACGAAGAGAAGGTTATGCGGTATTTTGCTCGGGCGATCGCGCAGGAGCCTCTAAATCCCTACTACAACCTAAGCCTCGGTCAAGCCTATTTGAGGCTCAGCGAGTTTACACCGGCGATCAAACACATTCAGCACGCACTGGCATTGAAGCCGGATCTGGTGGAAGCGCTTTGCGCCTTGGGCGATGCATACAATTCGTTTGACAAAGGGGAAATGGGGCTGCCGCTCTTTGAGAAGGCGCTCAGGGTCGACCGAGATCATCCCATGGCCCGGTTGGGGCTGCCTCGTGCGCTGGCAAGCCTCGGCCGTATGGACGAAGCCGCGGCTCATCTCAAAGAGACAATAGATCGGCGCATCGCGGTACCTGCTGCCTACAGTGTGCTTGTACGCACGCACAAATTCACTGAAGAGCCACCAGAACTCGCGGCGATCCTGACGGAGCTTCAAGACCCTGACCACGGATCCGAGGGAGTGGCGACGCTCCATCACGCGGCCGGAAAGCTGCTCAACGACCTCGGTCGCTACAAGGAGGCGATCGATCACTTCAAAAAAGGAAATCAAGCCGGCGGCCAGAGATTCGATGTGCAATCCTACCGTCGTTGGGTCGACGCCCTGATCGAAACCTTTACACCGGATTTGGTGGCTTCAAGGATTGCTCCTGGCAATGTCTCGGAGGTGCCCGTGTTCGTAGTCGGGATGCCTCGCTCGGGCACAACACTGACTGAGCAGATCTGCGCCAGCCATCCCAATGTTCATGGCGCTGGCGAGTTAACAAAGCTTAGACGCACATCGAATGGGCTCGATCTTAGGTCTGGATCCGGCATAAGCCCGGATGAGGCGATCGCATCGATGACTCCACAGCTGTCCAGGGCCCTGGCTGCGGAGCATCTTGCCTACCTGCGCGAGCGGGCCCCTGACGCGCTTCGAATTGTCGACAAGATGCCTCACAATTTCGAGCTGGTCGGCCTGATTGGCATCCTTTTCCCCAACGCGCGCATCATTCATTGTCGCCGCGACGCCATTGACAACTGTATCTCTTGCTTTGTCCTGCAATTCAGTGAAGCGCATAGCTACAGCGCCGATCTGGAGACACTAGGGCTTTACTACAGGGAGTATGATCGTCTGATGCGGCATTGGGACAAGATTTTCCCGGGCCGTATCTTCGAAAACCGGTACGAGACGTTGATTGAAAATCAAGAGAAGCAGTCGCGCTGTCTCATAGATTATCTCGGACTACCCTGGGACGATACCTGCTTGCGCTTTTTTGACAGGGGCGGCTCCGTAAATACCTATAGCAATTGGCAGGTCCGCCAGCCGATCTATACGTCGTCCGTCAAGCAGTGGACGAAATACGAAAGCGAGATCCAGCCGCTGATCGACGCCTTGGGAGATCTTGCCGACATTTGAGCGTGAGGGCCCGTCGCTGTTTCGCCGTTACCTAGGAAATTCTTGAGCGGAGCCCGTCGTCCTCAAAGAACACGGTGCCCAACAAAAAACCCGGCGGTCGCCCGCCGGGTCTCGATTTCGGTCAGGTCGAGCCTGTTAGAACGAGCGCTGGAAGCGGAGGAGGCCGCCGACGCTGTTCTTCTTGTCCCCATTGGTCCAGTTGCGATTGTCAACGTCGCCAAACTTGCCGTCGTGGTCGTAGTCGACTTCCGCCGTGACCGTGAGGCCGGGAACGATGTCGTAGGCGACGTTCGCCGCGACGCCATAGTTCTTGTCGTCGTCAGCCGATGCCTGGAGGTTGAACGAGGTCTTCTCGTTGAACTTGTAGGTGCCGCCACCCCACACCGCCCAGTTGCCGCCCCACTGCTTGTAGAAGTTGCGGTCGATGTTGTCGTCCGTTCCGTAGCCGGCCATGATGAACAGCGACAGTTCGTTGGTCGCGTTCACGTCGAGGCGAACCTTGCCGGCCCACTCTTCCCAGGTGCTGTCATAGGCGCCGACAGCAATGATATCGCCCCAGCCCTGCGTGTATTTCACGCCGCCGACGACATGCGGCACGTAGCTGTCGATCGTGTCATTGCCGGAAGTGGCATTGAAGACATAATTGCCAGCGCCATCGAGGACAGCAGCACCAGCATCGCCGGAGCCTTCTTCGAGCGAAACCACGGCCGAGAAGCCGTTGCCGGCGTCGAAATAGTACTGGACGACGTTGGTGTCGAAGCCGCCATAGGGGACCAGCGTATCCTGGATGACGTTGCCGGCGTAGCCGATGAACGTATCGAAGGCCGATTCGTCCTTACCGACGCGCAGCCCGCCGAGCTGGATCCAGGCGAAGTTCAGCGTGATGCCTTTGTTGACAGCGTCATTGCCGAAGTCATCGCCATAGCCGTTGGAGTTGCCGAATTGGATACGGGTCTCCGTATAGGTCTTCAAGGTGCCGAGCTCGGTTTCCTGGCCGGTCCAGGTCTTCAGCGTGAAGCGGGTGTTCTTGTACCAGGTGTCCTGTTCCTTGGGGTCGCCGAACTGGTTGAAGGCGCGAGCACCATCGAACGAGCCGACGTCGCCGGCGCCGATGTCGTAACGGACATAGCCGCCGATGCGCAGGCAGGTTTCGGTGCCGGGGATGTAGAAGTAGCCC
>NZ_JHQS01000129.1 GCF_014843845.1 Mesorhizobium amorphae
TCCTAATACAGGATCGGCAACCTCACAGATCGTGATCACTCCCGAAAGGTGGCCCGGAAACACCGCTTACCCTTGTTGTGCATCCTCCGGGTCAACGCAAAAAGTCGCAACAGAACTTCCACACCGCGAAAAATGCTGCGTTGCCTGATGCCGCTCGGATTGAAGAGCTTCAATTCGATGTTTGGATGATTGCTCAGCGCTCGATAGGCAGATTCGCTTTTGCGCGGATTGACGTCGTCAAGGAGCATACGCACCCGCACCCCGCGCTCAGCGGCCCGGACAACTTCCTGCAGAAGCAAGCGGCCAGTCTGATCATCGTGCCAAAGGTAGTACATAAGATCGAGGGTTCGGACCGAACTTCTTGCCGCCAGAACGCGCACGGCGAAGGCGTCATAATTGTCCGCAACGAGCATGGCGTGAGGCATCGGCGCTGGTCGATGAAACTTTTCAAGCCGTCGCTGGAATGGTCCTTTCGCAGGTCGGCGCCGAGGTCGCCCATGGCAGTAGCCGGGCGCAAAAATTCTTCGCGAGCTTTGAGCCGCCGGCACGACCGGAACAAGGCAAAGTTGGTTGCGTTATGAAGTTATCGGTGGCGTTGGCCACCTGCGTCCGCGGAGATTTTTACTTATGTCAGTCCAGTGTCGCGTTTCGGTCGACGATAGCCAGTTCATCGAGAATGTGACTTTTCAGGTCCTACCACGTGTCGGCGAAAGCGTTTCCATGTCGATTGGCGGGGCGCCCACCAATCTTCGCGTTTCGCGAGTATTACATCTGCCGGACGGTGAATCTCCTGACGGCTCGCTCATTGTGCTTGAACTTACCAGCAAGATTCTCTGAAGGTTTTCGCAAAGCGAGGCCTTTGGCGTTTGGCGCTGGCGACAAACCAGTTCGACTGCACGGGCGTTGGGATCCGGCTGCGTCACGTACCCAAGCTCTTCGTGAGGTGCAGGAACTTCATCTGACGTTGGACATTGAGCTGCAGGGGTGCATGCACTTCAGCCCGATGCCGTCAGACGAGCGATTGGAGCTATCTTATGCAGGCTCCGTCTATCGCGACTTAGCGAGCAGTTCGAGGCCTGATGCACCCGAAGAACCGGAACAAGCAGTTGGTCGAGGAAACGTGTTGAGAGCCTTCCTTCGTAACAACGGGCTGACAATCGCCCTGGTCTCAATGTTCCTGTTTTGCGTGCTTGGCATGGTCTGGTCAGGCCAAGCAGCCCACAATGAGGAACTCCGGGAGCACGGCACACCAGCTATCGGAGTATTTGCCTATCTGAAGAGCGCAGAGTTTCTCTCGGCGCTTTTCGAAAACTGGGAAAGCGAATTCCTGCAGATGTCGGCCTATGTGATGCTGACCGCCATGCTCTTCCAGCGAGGCTCCGCTGAATCTCGCGATCCCGATGAACCCCATAGACCGGAAGACGAACTCCCATCCGCGATCCGCAGGCGAAAGCCGATACTGTCGTGGCTCTATTCCTACTCGCTGGGCATAGCCCTGGCTCTACTGTTTATACTCTCATTTGGCTTTCACTGGTGGACAAGCCTGACGGCCGCAAACGAGACAGCGCTGCGCCACGGGGAATCAATCCAGTCTCTGGGAGACCATCTTCTCAACGCCAAGCTCTGGTTCGAATCTTTCCAAAACTGGCAGTCGGAATTTCTGTCTACGGCAGTCCTGGTTCTGCTCTCGATATTCCTCCGGCACAAGGGCTCCCCGGAATCCAAGCCCGTCAATGCGGCAAACTCCGACACAGGTGAGTAGACCGCGATTGCTCGGTGGGCGCCAAGATCGCCAGGACTACTCGGAGCTTTCCGGTTCAGAAACGGCTCGGCTCTGAGAGCCGCCGCTTGGTTCGCCGGAACGGCGCGATTCAAGAAACGATCACGCCGTCTCAATGGAACGTTAGTGGTTTCGGATAGTTGATTTCATGCTTCGGACCCTGCTGCTTGGTTCCGCAGCAGGCTGGTGGTCAAACACCGGCCGGCCCGCGTCATCGGTCCCTCCGTGGCGCGGGCCTTTTTTTCTTTCATAGACTGACTGTCCTCCAGATAGGCCATGTCGATCAGATACAAAGATCGGCTACATAGACTTGTTGTAGGGGTCTCCCAAAGAGGCTCCGAATGCGCCGGCTGCTTTGGCCGCGACGATGTCCCCTGCGGCCGGTACTAGCAAATCCATGCGGCGGGCGAACGCAACAAAAGTGCTCCGAGCGGTTTCGGCATCCACCTCGCCGGCGAGGGCTGCCCTGCACGCATTGAGAGCGATGCCATGAGCAGCGTTCCGCTTCGATGGCGGCCATTCATCCAGCAGGACGAAGGCGTCTTTTACGCTTTGAATGTCGGTCGGAAACCCAAGACCCACGAGCACCCTCACTGGATGCTGAAATTGATTGTGTTCCATGTTTTCCTCCGTTCACGTGGTGTTTAGTTGAGTCGATCGGAAGCCTCGCCACGGCACCGTGAAAGGTCGCGTTCGCAGCGCCCTAGCCTGCCGAACTCCCGTTTGCAGGGGGGTGTTTGCCGTCGGTGAGATTCCGCGCGGCCAGAAACATCACCGTGTATGCTGTTTTGCGCCGATCCCAACCTGCGTGTTCCGCCCGGTCAAGGAGTTCCATAAGGATTGGGTCCAGCGCGGTTTTCAGATCCGCTTCGTAGTTCAGGTCGGTGGCCGCGCGCGAGGGCGGCGGGATAACGTCGAGTTTCATCACGTTGATGGCCTCACCCTATGTCGGAAAAGTCCGCGCTCCATGGAGCGCGGACACCGCTGCGTTTCCTCAGAAGTCCATCCCGCCACCCGGCATTGCCGGAACTGCGGGTTCCTTCTTTGGCTTCTCGGCAACCATCGCTTCAGTGGTCACCAGCAGGCCGGCAACCGATGCCGCATCCTGGAGCGCGGTCCGCACCACCTTCACCGGATCGATGACGCCCTCGTTGTAGAGGTCGCCGAACGCATTGGTCTGTGCGTTCCAGCCCCAGCCGAATTCCGGTTTCTCGCGTAGCTTGCCGACGATGATCGAACCTTCCGCGCCGGCGTTCTCCGCGATCTGGCGCACAGGCGCTTCGATCGCGCGGCGCACGATCTCGATACCGTGCTTCTGGTCCTCATTCTCGGCCTGCACACTGTCCAGTGCCTTGGCCGCACGCAGAAGCGCTACGCCGCCACCTGGCAAAACGCCTTCCTCGACCGCTGCGCGCGTCGCATGCATGGCATCGTCGACGCGGTCCTTGCGCTCCTTGACCTCGACCTCGGTCGAGCCGCCTACGCGGACGACGGCGACGCCGCCGGCGAGCTTGGCCAGCCGCTCCTGCAGCTTCTCGCGGTCGTAGTCGGAGGTGGTTTCCTCGATCTGCGCCTTGATCTGGCTAATGCGTCCCTGGATCTCGTCCTTGCGACCGGCGCCGTCGACGATCGTGGTGTTCTCCTTCTCAACCTCCACCTTCCTGGCGCGGCCGAGCATCGCCAGCGTGACGTTCTCCAGCTTGATGCCGAGATCCTCCGAGATCGCGGTGCCGCCGGTGAGGATGGCGATGTCTTCCAGCATTGCCTTGCGGCGGTCGCCAAAACCCGGCGCCTTGACGGCGGCAACCTTCAGCCCGCCGCGCAGCCTGTTGACAACCAGCGTCGCCAGCGCCTCGCCCTCGACGTCCTCGGCGATGATCAGCAGCGGCTTCGACGACTGCACCACGGCCTCCAGAACCGGAAGCAGCGTCTGCAGATTGGAGAGCTTCTTTTCGTGGATCAGTACGTAAGGCTCCTCGAGCTCGACGCGCATCTTGTCCTGGTTGGTGATGAAGTAGGGGCTGAGATAGCCACGGTCGAACTGCATGCCCTCCACGACTTCCAGTTCAGTCTCTGCGGTCTTGGCTTCCTCGACCGTGATGACACCCTCATTGCCGACTTTCTGCATCGCCTCGGCGAGGAAGCGGCCGATTTCGACATCGCCATTGGCCGAGATGGTGCCGACCTGGGCGATCTCGTCATTTTTGGTCACCTTACGGGCGTTGGTCTTCAACTCCTGGACAATCGCCTCGACGGCCTTGTCGATGCCGCGCTTCAGGTCCATCGGGTTCATCCCCGAGGCAACGGCCTTCGCACCTTCCTTGACGATCGCCTGAGCGAGCACCGTTGCGGTCGTCGTCCCGTCACCGGCGATATCGCTGGTCTTCGAGGCAACCTCGCGCACCATCTGAGCGCCCATGTTCTCGAACTTGTCCTCAAGCTCGATTTCCTTGGCGACGGTGACGCCGTCCTTGGTGACGCGCGGGGCGCCGAACGACTTGTCGATGACGACGTTGCGGCCCTTGGGGCCGAGCGTAACCTTCACCGCATCGGCCAGGATATCGACGCCGCGCAGCATCTTCTCGCGGGCTTCGGTGTGGAATTTCACTTCCTTGGCAGCCATTAGATCGCTCCATCATCTAGGCAGTTACATTGACTGGATTGCGGTTGGACCATCGCCTCGGTCAGGCGGCCTTCTTGACCGCCGCGGTCTGCTCGATCACTCCCATCACGTCGCTTTCTCTCATGATCAGCAGGTCCTCGCCGTTGAGCTTGATCTCAGTGCCGGACCACTTGCCGAACAGGATGCGATCGCCGATCTTGACGTCGAGAGGCGTGAGCTTCCCGCTCTCGTCGCGGGCGCCTGGGCCGACGGCAATCACCTCGCCCTCCTGCGGCTTCTCCTTGGCGGTGTCGGGGATGATGATGCCGCCGGCCGTCTTTTCCTCGGCTTCGATGCGGCGAACCAGGATACGGTCATGCAATGGACGGAACGTCATATCGTTCTCCTTCAGGACAAACAGATTTTCGAGGTTCCTCCACACCGGACCGGCAATATCGGGCCGGTGCGGGGCGCCGCGACCCTTTTCAGGCGTCGCGCACATTATCGAGCTAGTTTTGGAATTTTCGAGTTTCAAGAGGTCGCTGTAAAAATTTTGGCACTCGGCATTTCGGAGTGCTAGCGACATGAATTCATAAAGCTATTTCGCTAGCGCGCGCGATTTTCAGGCCTTGAAATTCGACCGGACTCCACGAAATTTTTTTGCGGTTGGAGTCCCGAGAAGGGGCCACTGCAACACAACGATGCCAAGGAGATTGATAGGAAGCGGAGACTGTCAATGGAACGAACCTTGTCGAAAAACATCCCCTCGATCGCCCCTGAAAACTCTGATCTTGACCGCCTGCTGTTCCCGGCGCGGCACTTTAATCACCCCGATGAGGTGGTGGGCGACCGCACGCTCGACATTCAGGAAAAGCGCGCCATTCTTGCCTCATGGGCGTCGGATGCTTGCGCCGTCGTATCCATGCCTGCGCTGCGAAAACCACAAGGTGCTGCGAGTCTGGTGACATTTGACGCCGTCATGGATGCACTTCGCCGACTGGACGACATTCGCGCCGAGGTTGGCTGGGATTTCAAGGAACGGCGGGACCGAGAACGCCCGCAAAGACTTGATGCCTGAACGCGCGCGATAGGAGAGACGCATGGTCAGCAGGGAATTCCGGCTGCAGAAATGGAGGGCTACGGTCTCACGACCGCGGAGATCCACTATCATCTCCCCGATCATCCAAGCCTATTGCAGCTCTACGTTTGGCAGGAATACGATCTTGCGCCGGAATTCCCGATCCTCAAAGGGTTTCTGGATTACTGGAAGCGCGAACTCGAAGGCGCGCTCCATTCCGTGCGTGTCGCCCATCACTGCCTGATCCGGCCTTCCGAATGGCAGGCCGTAAACGGTATCTTCACCATTCAATAGCCGGCGCCCGGGTCCCCCCGGGCCGGATCCACCAGGTCAGCTTCGTCGTCGGGCTCGATCAGGTCGATTAGCGCTGCCACCCGTGTTCCCGGCAGCGGTCGTCCCTGGCTCATCAACGCCTCATCACCAAAGGCCCAGGCCCATGCCTCTCTCAATTCCTCGAGCGAGGCACCGGACGCGATGATCTCCGCAATCGTCGCGTTGTCCACGGGTCCGAGGACCGAGACAACGTCTTGGCGTGTCATGGTCATCGTTTTCCTCCGTTCGAAATGCTAGCGAAGCAGATGGGTATTCGATGGAGCAGTTGCCACCAGCCGAAGGCGGTCGCGAAACTGCATTGGCGATCCTCTTGACGCGGCGGAAATCAATTCCCAACTCATTCTCGTCGGTCGCCGCGTGAAGGGACCGATGTGTCAGGGAGCGCCAGGCTTCTTGGCGTTCCCTCGTATCTATGTTGCTCCAAGGAGGATGTAGTTATGAGAACGAACCTGGACTTTTCCCCCTTCTACCGGTCGAGCATCGGCTTTGACCGCATATTCAACCTGCTCGAAAACGCCAGCCCCCCGCAGAACGCGGACAACTGGCCGCCCTACGATATCGCCAAGCTCGGCGAAGACACCTACCGCATTGTCCTCGCGGTCGCCGGTTTCGGTGAAGACGAGCTTACGATCACGCAGGAGCCAAATATGCTCGTGATCGAGGGCGCCAAGACAGAGAACGACGAGGTTCAGTACCTCCATCATGGCTTGGCGCTGAGGTCGTTCGCGCGCCGCTTCGAACTGGCCGATCATGTGACCATTGTCGGGGCAAAGCTCGAAAACGGTCTGCTGATCATCGACCTCAAGAAGGAAATTCCCGAGGAGATGAAGCCGCGCCGCATCGCGATCAATGTCGAGACCGACAAGAAGGCGGCCTCCAAACGTATTGAAAGCGCGGCGGCCTGATCTTTGGCGGTCGGCCTGCAGCAAACACCCCGGGTGCGACCCATAGAACGAAAAGGAGAAGGACAAATGAGCGTACGTGACTTGATTCCCTGGAGCCGTGGCGGCAGCCAGGCACCGAGCATTTATCGCGGTGACGACATGGATCCGTTCCTGTCGCTGCACCGCAATGTCAACCGGCTATTCGACGAGGTATTCCGCGGTTTTGACACGCCTTCGGTGTTGGGCCGCATGGCCCCTCTCAACGGCACTTGGCCAAGCGTGGAGTTCTCGGAAACCGATGTGGAAATCCGGGTGACGGCCGAAATCCCGGGCCTCGACGAAAACGACGTCGAGGTCATGCTGGAGGATGGTGTTCTGACGCTTCGCGGCGAGAAGAAAGCAGAGTCCGAGGACAAGGACCGCCAGTTCAGCGAACGCTATTATGGGCGTTTTGAACGGCGTTTCAGTCTCGGTCGTGAGGTTGAAGACGACAAGGTGGCGGCCACGTTCAGGAACGGTGTGCTCACCGTGACACTGCCGAAGACCAAAAAGGCGCAGGCAAACGCCAAGCGCATTGCAATCAACGGCAACAAATGACGGTCGCGAAAGGGCCGGGGCTCGATGAGCCCCGGCCCTCGCAGATGGCGAGGAACATCAAATGACGGAGCTACTCACAGGAGCCAAACAATCGAGCCGCATCACCTCAAGGTCCTGGCAGGGCGAGGAACTCCAACTGTTCGATGGCGGTCTCAACACCCCGGCTCCAGTGGCCCACCAATCGGCACGGATCTTTCGGCCAAGCCGCCCGGTCACGACATCGGCGCGGGTCACGTGCCGGCCTTGGCTCCTCGTGTTCGAACGCCGAACCCCGCCGGTCATTGATCATCTGATGGGCTATTGCGGTGGCGGTGACACACTCAGTCAGGTGGAGCTGAATTTTCCGACAAGGGAAGCAGCGGTGGCCTTCGCTGAGAGGCAGGAACTGGACTATGTCGTGCACACCGATCCACTTGAGCGGCCTCGACGAAACGTTCGAACTTTTTCCTTGAACGGCTACCCGCCCGACAGACTCAGACGAAAGAGCCGCGTCATGGGAGCTGCAATCACAGGGAGGTAACAAATGACCAGTCTGGCTTTCCTTGCCCCCGTGCAGGTTAAGACCAGTGACGTGAGACACGACATCAACTCGGTGCGGGAGGCGCTCGTATTCTTGAATCAATGGCCGAAGGCCCGTCGGGGACCGGTATACAGCTGCGCGGTGAGGAGCTGCAACGCCGCAATCGCCGGGCAGATGACAACCGAACAGGCGCGACAGGCATTTGTCAGCTTTGCCAGGATTGCCGGCGTGTTGGCCAAATCCGATTTCTCGTCATTTACCGACGTGCAAAAAGCAGCACAAAAGTCGCCGAGGCGCCCTTAATCACTAATGGGAAGACGCCAAGGGCTTTTTAGACGGTCGCTCATTTGGTTCAACAGTCGGTCTTCGGTGGACTCGTCCGAGGGTCTCGTACCAACTCCATGGGCTGCCAGAACTCGCGGCTTTGCCCCGACTATCAAGCAGTTTGCCGCGAGTTCGTTCGCCAGCAAGAACCGCCTCGAAGTAATAGCCAACGCTCCAGGGACTTGGCCCTGATTGTGGTTTGCGACGACGTTCCTTCATGCCGATATCTATGCCTCTGAGCTCTTTGATTGCTGCTCCTCATTTTCTGCCAAAAACGATGATCTCGCAGCAGGGTTCCCCGCCACCTTGAGCCAATCATTCAACTCTTATTTGAAACGATGCAGAGTATGAATGGGGATGCCCAGACATGCATTACCGTTCGCCAAAATAGTCGGAATTAATCCACCTTAACATGCAGATCGTCGGCCTGCCGGACAATGCGCTTTCCGAGAACCGCGAGCGCGTGCAGGCCGCACTTTACGCATCGGGCCTAACCAATGTTGGAAGACTTTTTTGCGCGTTCAATCCTGAATTTCCGGTCCTCTGGCGGCTGGCCGCTTTGGCGCCCACCACGGCCCTCAGCGCAGTCTCCTGCGACGTCAGCTTTCAGGAAATGGCAAGGCCGAACTATACGGCCGAGATTAGGCGCATTGCTGCCATTCCATGGTCGCAAATGAAGGTCTCCTACGGGTCAAAAGCTTGCCGTAGAACTGGCAGTTCCAAAGTGGATCACCGGTCGTAAGCTACGCGACCGGATTGTGCATCGCCAGGAAGACAGCCGTTTCCTCGAAAAACTGGTCGTAGGCTGACGTGCCTTCAATGAGCACGTGGTTATTTCCCGGCAGTTCGACGAACATCGCCCCCGGAATGAGTCTTGCCATCAGGCGGCCCTCCTCGATCGGCACGACGCGATCGCCCACGCAATGCAGCACGAGCGTTGGCACACGGACCCTCTTTGCCAGCTCTGTCACCTCAACTTTGCTGTTCATTTGCCAAAGTCGCATCGCCGCCTCGGGGCTCGTGGCAATGCGCTGTAGTTCGTCAAAGCTCGCCATAATCTCATGTGGGGCGTCGGGGATGAACGTCGAAGTGAAGAAATGCCTGAAAACAGGATTCGGCGAGCCCCAGCCGTCGCGGATCATCATCGCCCCGGCTTCATATAGCTTCCTTTGGTCGAGACCCGGTCGCTTTAGCCGACCTCGGACAAAACCACCCAGCAGGACGAGACATGTCACTTGCTCCGGATGCTCCACAGCATAGCGCACGGAAAAGGCGCAGGCTTGCGAGATGCCGAGAAGCGCGAACCGATCCACCTGTGCAGCGGTCGCGACTGTGGACATGTCACCGGCCATTGCATCTTCCGATATAGTCTCAACCTCCCAGTCCGAGAGGCCGTTTCCGCGTTGATCGAACCGCACGAGATGGCAAAACTTGGCGAGCTTCGCGAGCATCGGACGCCAAATTGGACTGTGCCATTCATACTCAAGATGGTTCAGCCAGTTCGGCCCCTTCAGCACCGGCGCTCCCTGGCCAATGCTGGCCCAAGCCAGTTGCACGCCGTCCGACGCCGTCGCGAACTGCACCCTCTGGTGCAGCGCCACCTCGACAGGTCGAGTCGTCTGCAGCGCCGCGTCGGGCGTCCACTGCCAGACACGGATGGGTCGGGAGATGTTCTTTACCCGCTGGTTGCCCATGTCACGGAAGGGAACCTGGATCCGGTCCTCGACTGCCTGATGCACAATGTCCGAGACGCACACGCCGCCCGGCTTGGCGAGCCCCTCTAGCCGCGAGGCCACGTTTACGCCGTCGCCGAAGACGTCTCCGTCCTCGAACATGACGTCACCGAGATTGATCCCGACGCGGTAAAGGATTTGGGTGTTCTCAGGCTCACCGCTGTTCCGCTCCGCCATCGATCGTTGGATTTCGACAGCGCTCTCAACCGCCTCGACGACGCTCGCAAACTCGACGAGCAGGCCGTCGCCCGTGGTCTTGACGATATTGCCCCGATGCGCCGCGATCCTGGGCCTGACGACCTCACCAATATGTGCCCTCATGCGCGCAAGCGTGCCGGCTTCGTCCACCTCCATCATCCGGCTATAGCCGGAAACATCAGCGGCAAGGATCGCCGCAAGCTTCCGCTCGAAAGGGTCGGCCACGTCAACCATACCGCAGCGTACGGGTCGAGCAGCCCTTCTGTCGAGCTACATTCCTAGCCACGCGCTTCGATGTGCTGCAGCGTTCAGATGCCAGGACCGTACGAGATCGATCGAGCTTATACGGCAGCGCCGCCATCCTGCCCCTTGGCGGCGTGCGCCGTGATGGGGCCCACACTCGCCCCCCCGCCCGGCCTGCCGACAAAGCCGGGGGCGGGTGCCGCGGGCTACCAGCGCGATCCAAGCGGTTTCCGCATCATGAGATTCGCATCACGGGATCCGCAGTCTCGGTCGTCCTTGAACTCGGTAGCACCTGGTTTCGAGAGCGGAGACAATGATGCGGACGCCAGCTTGCGCGGAACCAGTGCGAGTTGGAGAAGGTTGGATCTCAGTTGCTCTCCCTCTACCAGTCCTCACACAATACCTGTTCGCTGGCGACCGCCCTGCTTTACCAACGGCCCACAAGTATCTTCAAAAAATTTGCGATGACGGGACGAATAGGATGATAGCTTGCCTTTGCGATGCGAAGTTGGCGATCAGCCTGAAGCGTTCGTCTAGCAACCTGCGACCCCTCAACATTTGAATTGGAAAAATGTGCGCGTTGGGGCGAAACCGGTAAGGGCGGCAGCCTCGGCCAGCTATCGAAATGCCCCCCCGGGGGGGCATCTGGATACCTGTGGCGGTCTGCTCCGGACACCGGTTTCGCCGAATGTACGCACAGCCGCAATTCAAATGTTGACCCCTCGCGCGCTTGCGCGCACGCGCGAGGAAAATCTGTAATAGCGATGACGCTCGACTTGACGGGCGGTACAGGCTCCGACACCCGTAGAGATCGACATGCCCCCCCGCTGGCGGTTTCAACTCATTGAGTTAAGCTGTTAATCCGCACCCGGAGGGGAGACCGAATGGAACGCTTTGCCTTCTTTCTCGGTCTAGTCGGCTTGGCCGTGTCGATATTCACGGGCGACCACAGATCTACGCTAAGCCTCTGGACTCCACCTGAGGGGGGCGGCCATTCTCCCAATATTATTCTAGGGGCTTTGACCGGCACTGCCGCCCGCTGTGCGCGGACGGGTAGTGCAAACGCGCCAGCCAGGGATCGGAACGCCCCCGTACCTCAGTCATCTTCCTCCTCCTTCATATCATCCGCCTCGTCCTTCAATTTCGGCCAGTCTGCGCCGTGCTTGCGAAGCAGCGCCCGCGCTTGTTTGGGAGTCACGTCTGTCACCTCGGTCAGGTGCTCAACTTCAAGTTCGGCACCTTTCCTAACTCGACTCGTGTCGGTCGTTTTCTTAACTGCCATGGCTGCGCTCCTCGCCCGTCGATCAGAGGCAACGGATACTGATCGATGCGGTTCCGATCCCCCGGAACTATCTGCCCGCCGCGGGGGTTACTCTTCTGAAGAGGAGGACAAATCATGCTTCGTTTCCTAATCAGCCTGGGCGCACTTTACGCGGCATTTCAGATTGGCCGCGAGTTCGGCCGAGCCGAGGCCGAAGTTATGCTGCGTCCTCCAGTCGACTATGAGAAGCGACCCCAGCCGCAGGGCTACGACGACCTTGAGGAGCCGACCTAGCGTTGTCATTGGCAGGCTTCAGGTCAGGCCGGATTTTCCAGAATTCTTGCCAGGACAGGCGGCGAATTTGAACGCTGCCGTCGCCAGTGGCGACGGTGCGGGACATCATGCTGCCTCCTCATTGCGCGACGGCCAGAACATCTCGACAAGGTCGAACCTGCCGGCCTCACATAGTTCTGCCGCCGTGACCCATTCCCACTTCCACTTCCCGTCCACTGGGTCGAGGCCATACACGTGGACACTCTCGCCATCACCATCATCGGCCTCTTCAACGCTATCCAAATCGATCATCGCAGCCCTCCTTCAGACCCGTGTTTTTGGTTCGACTTGCCGACTTGCCACGGTAGGGGAAAACCTGAACGTCACCCAAAGAGCGCATGGGTCGTGGCAAGTGCGGCAAGTCGGCAAGTGAGTGACAGACAAATATAAAATACATATATATATCATACACTTACATATGAACATCCTCCTGATTTCCACTTGCCAAAAACTTGCCACTTGCCAAAGGCATGCACAAAAAACGGCTCAAAATCCGTGCACGTCCGTGGCAAGTGCAAGCGTTTGGCAAGGGTTTTGGCAAGTGCAATTCACCCCCATCCCGCCTCTGACAGACGATAGGTCTTGCCGTCGCTTCGCTCGATCTCGCCGGTTTCTTGAAGGCGCCTTATGGCATCATCGAACGTTCGATTTTCAGCTCCACGAACACCGCGCCGCCTGAGTAGGGTGGCCCGAAAAAGCTGGCCGTCCTTTGCGCCTCGAAGCGCTGCCACGATGGCCTTGCACAGCGTCTCGAACTTGCTCGACGTCATGTGTTTGTCTATGCCGTTTTCGATGGCCTCGATGCTGGCGTCCATCACCCGCCGCGACCATGCGACGTCTTCTACAGTAACAGCCGCGCCGGATGGACCACGTGAAAGGGCGCGCAGTGTGGCCAGGCGGATTGCGTTCTCTGCGAAGCGGCCGATGATGCCGTCGCGGCTTTCGTCCCGGATAATCTCTTCTTCCTGCCAGTCCTCGATCGCCAGCCATGCGCGTTCCGCTGCTGCGTCTGCCCACGGAATTTCGACCAGCGACGGAACGCTCGCTGCCGTGCGCCAGGCGGCTTCGCCCCCGGTTACACGCTTAGGCCACGGGAACCGCTCCCGCGCGTCAGTGACCGCTTCGGAGAGCGCGCGAGGGAGGTGCAGACCGTTATCCTGCGGATTTGCCCGCGACGGTCGCGCTTTCGGGGCGATGAATATCCATCGCGCGACAAATCCGTCTTTCAGGTTTCCCTCGGTCAGTCCCCCGTAGAACCGGATAGGCGTTGATGTACCGACGACAGACATTGTGGGGCAATGGATCGGGTCGCTGTTCTTGTCTTCGTCGACTCGCTCTTTGCCGAACCAAACCCCCGTGGATTTGCTGTACAACTCGAGCATTGCCTTGCGGATCGTAGCTGCCCAATTTCCAGTGCCCGCGCTGCCGACGTTCATTGACTCCAAGACGTCGCCTACTTCATCCCATGGCATCACCATCACAGGCTTCTTACGAAGCACTTTTTCGATGGCGCCCGCACTGGTGACCTCCCCCGGCCCGATCAGATAGGCCATCTTGGAAGACTGCAGCAAATTGACGAGGCGAGCCAATGGCGCCTCCTTGCCGAACCCCGGCCCGGCAATGCCAGCAAGGTACAGGTTCACCCCGCATCCTGTGGGCGTGGCGACGCGTCGGCCGTAGAAGGCCGCCAGGAACGCAACGGACGACATCACGGCAAGCTCTGGCGACCTGCGGCGAGACGTGTTCAGGATCCACTCCGCGACCATGCCGCCAAGGCCGCCGACCGCCTCCGGAGTAAATGGGTCGTTGTCGACAGGCTTCGACTTCTTCGCAACAAGCGCCTTGATAGCCTCGGGCGATGGCATCATCGGCTCGCCGTTATCGACCCAACCAAGATCCTCCTTGCGCTTGCCCAGGCGCTCGCACAGCCATTCAGCGGCGCTCGCAACGCCGTCTCCGCGGCCGACGTTCTTGGCGACGTCTATTGCAGTGTGTGTCTCGCCGCTTCCCCAGTCCGTGATGCCGCTCGGGTGAAACGACAGGTTCGCATTCTTCACGCCGCGCCAAACAGCGACGGGCCGGTATCCCTCTCCGTGGCGAGCGGTCTTTGGTAGGTCAAGTGCCGGCACCCATGCACTGAGATCGTCAAGTGCGGCCTGGTTGACGCGACGAAAGAAGCTATCCGCGGTATTGTCGTTCGATGCTCTTCGCGGCCTCGGTGCTGCCTTGCGCTGCTCTGCATGGGAGGCAAGCAATGCCGACGCGTCCGCGAGCATCCGCTCAAGCGATCCCCAATCAAGTAGCGGCAACTCACTGGCCGATTGCAGTGGCCTATCCCATTCGTATGGCCGCTCTGTTTCAGGATGGATGCCGTCAACAATGACTTGCTGACCGACACCCATCACCTCGATTCGCTGATCTATGCCGTCGATCTTGAACCAGTCGCTGGCGCTCTTCTCGCGGGGATCGGTCGTGCGGAAGAGGAACATTGCTTTGGGGGCTTTGCCTACGCGCATCGGCGCCGGGTCGCCGCCTGGCAATTCACGCACCATGTTGGCGATGGCCACGGCCAGTTCCGGCCTCAGGATATCGATGTCGATTGCCACAACATCGCCGGTTAGAATGCCGGTGGAGCGGTTTTCGGGGAATGACGCTTCCCAATCGATTGCATTCTCAGCGGTGGCGCGAAGATCCTGCCACCCTTTAAAGCCGATAGGGACTTTGCCCTTACATGGAACGATACGATAGCCGGAAGCGATCAGGTTCCTCCGGATGGAGAGGACATCGTCTGTTTTCAGCTTGGGTAGAGCGGCCATTAAAACCTCGCGTTTTGGCGTGCCCGTTCCACGCCTTGGAACCGGCCGTTTAGATGCTCTTGGTAAGTAAGGGATCGTCGCTTGTGGCCGCCCTTAACGGCGGGTGGCTTCCCGCTGCGCCAGCCGCCACGCCTGCACAGCGCGAACGGCGGCAAGCGCGGTGTCGATTTCCTCGATCGTCATTTCGGAGGGCTTGGTCATGCTGCCGCCCTCGCCGCGATGCGCTGGTCAATCCATTGGCGCACCTCAGAAGCGACGAAAGCCACCCTCTTTTCGCCAAGCGGCACGGCTGCAGGGAAGCGACCATCGCCGCGATAGCGATTAAGCATGGAACGGCTTAGGCTCGTCATCCTGGCCGCATCGTTCAAAGATACCAAGACAGCGATGTTGTCGTTTGCGTGTTGCATAAAACCCCCTCGCGGCCAGACAGAATCCGGCGCGGTTTTGTGGCGTTGATTGAGAGTATGGGTGGGGTTTATGAGTCGCCCTGCGGGGCAAACTAGCGGCGGTGCCGCCCGACCTGTTCGGAGCTAATGGACAGCAATGTCGTCCACTTGGTTCACTTCTATATATAGGTTTCAGAGGCGCAAACGTCCGCTACCAACCAGCATCTTTTATTGCGTTTTATGTGTTGCGGCGGCGTATGTTGCATTTCCGCAACATACGGCTAGTTCCCGCCAGAACAATAGTTCGCCCAATTCGCGGCTAGCTGACGGCGCTTTTCTAGTCCATCTCCGCGCGAATAGGCGCGCTCTGTGGCGTCGCCAACGGCGTGCGCAAGCGCCATTTCGGCAAGTTCGCGCGGGTGGTCTGAAATCTCTTTCGCCCAATCGCGGAAAGTCGACCGGAACCCGTGAACGGTAGCGACTTTCGGCTTGCCGTCGTCGTCTAGTTGTTTCGGATCAATCCAACCCTCGCGCCCTGCCTTTCGTTCGGCTGCGTCCATGCGCTTGATGACTGCCGCCAGCGTCATGTCGGACAATTCCCCGCCGCGCATTGCCGGAAAAACCAACTTGTTGTCTTCGAACCGCGGGGTCGCCTTCAGTAGCCTTACGGACGCATCCGACAATGCCACGCGATGCTCCTTACCGGATTTCGTTCTCTTGGCTGGGATGATCCACATGGCCGCAGCAAGTTCGATTTCATCCCATTGCGCGCCGCGCACCTCGCCGCTTCTTGCGGCAGTTAGGATAGTGAACTCGAGAGCGCGCGCGCCCATTCCGTCGACGCCGAGGAGCTTTTTCATGAACCCTGGCGCCCGGCTGTACGGCAATGCTGGATGATTGTTGGCGCCGGCTAGTGCGTCCGGCTTGTGCAGAACATGCTCCAGATTGCCCCGCCATGCGGCTGGGTTCTCACCACTGCGCAAGCCCTCAACCTTAGCCGAGTCTAGCACTCGCTCGATGCGCTCGCGCAGCTTCTCGGCGGTCTCTTGCTTTTCACCCCAGAGCGGCCGAAGGACCGACAGAACGTCCTGAACGCCAATATCGTCGATCGCCTTCGGACGAAGCGGCGCGGCATGGTTTGTCAAGGTGTTACGCCAGCCGGCTTCGGTCTTAGCACCGCGCCACCTCCCCGCCTTAACGGCGTCGTCAATGTACGCGTCGGCATAATCCCCGAAGTTCTTGACCGCCATCTCGGCCTTGGCCGCTTCAATGATTGCAGCGCCACGTTTGTGCTCGACGGGGTCAACCCCCTTTTTGAGGAGATCCCTCGCCCCTCCCGCCTTCTCTCGTGCATCGGCCAGCCCGACTGTATGGAGCGGCCCAAGACCCATCTCGCGCCGCTTGCCGCCGAAGCGGTAGTCAAGGATCCAATAGCGCCCAGCGCCCTTCGCTACCAGCCACAAGCCCCCGCCGTCGCGTAGCTTCTTGGCATTGCTTGAGGAAATCTTTTTGACCGTTAGAACGTTGCGAGTATGGCTCCCCATGACGTCTTCCCCGCTTTTTCCCCGCTATTGGGTTCGTGGCTAGCAGTAGACGATATGGTTACGCTTTTCAAGCAACTCCTTTGTTTTCAAGGGATTGCTCAGAGTTGCCGTGTACGATATGGCTGACAAAATCACGATACTGTATCCGGCCCGGGGAGCCAACATTTTCAAAGACTTAAGGTACTCGGCTAACCGACGACTATTCGGTTGCATCCGGCATATGCACGCATAGTGCGCTTGCCCAGCCGAAAACAAGCAATCCTTGATTCCTGGCGGTTTCCTGCAACTATTGCCCTAATCCATGTCAAATGGATGCAATGGGGGCATTGGACCATGGTGAGGTATCGGCTTGCAGGGCACGCCCTGGCTCTCTTGGCTGCTCACGCCTTCATCTCCGATGGTCGCGCCAATGACGCGGCAATGCCGGTCGCGGCAGACGCGCGGGTGTCTCACCTGCTCGACCGCTCCGACATGGCGCGAGCCTATTCAGGCGAATCGGACCTTGTGACCGCCTACACGACGGGAATGGCGCGCAATCGTCTCAATCTGACCGCGCGTGGCGGGGAAAACGACCTTGCGGTCCCGCTCGAGCCAAGGCTCCTGCGCGCGGAATTCCGTGCGCGAACGTGGCGGGCGGCGGACGGCAGCCTGTTGCAGGGTTTTGCCGGCACGGGCGGCTTCCGGCTGACGACCGGAAATTGCCTTGCCCGCATCTGCTCCGCCAGCGAATGCAGCGATGACGGTTGGCCGGTCTACAAATGCAGCGACGGCCGCAAACGCAAGATGTCGGTCGCCGACTTCGTGACGGCAGTCTTCGACGGCGTCCCCTACCGGCGATTGAGCGCCCCTCCTCCCAAGGAGTAACGCCGCACATCAGTGCCATGAGCGACAATACCGGGCACGGGTGAAGCGATTGAGGCCTGAGGCGCTGGGCAGGCAAAACGGGGCAATGATTTGAGCGACACCCCGTGGCGCTACGCAAGGGCCGAAGGGCCGGCTTACGCGATCGCGCAATAATCAATCCGGCGGACTTTGCTATGCTTGGCTCAGCGGCGGTCTTGACGCCGCGTGGCCGGCGCTCCCAGGCAACCCCCAATCTCCCCGCCCCCTGCGGCGCCGGCCATCCTCGAAAAGCGGCGATCGATCGATCGGACCGATTTCAGATTCCGTATCCCTGACGGTGGCTTTGCGACCCAAGTCCTGTTCGGTTCTGCCTGCGAGAGGCGCTTGCGCGCGCATGCCCGCCGGGCGATGGTGCAACCGTGTCTTTGGGAGGAACCATGCGAAACATCCTGGCATCGGCGCTGCTGCTTTGCGCCGCGCTCTGCGCAGACACCGCCGCGGCGCTGGACAGCAGCGGAACGCCGGTCGTCGTGACGCCGCTTGCCGATCGCACCGAGACGGCCTCGGGCCAGCCGATCACGCTGCCGCAGAAAAACGTCCAGGTCCTGGTTTCGACCTTCGACATTGCGGTGGGCGCGACCTTGCCGGTGCACAAGCATCCGTTTCCCCGCTACGCCTATGTGCAGGCGGGAACGCTTCAAGTGACGAATGTCGAGACCGGCAAGAGCAACACCTACAAGACGGGCGATTTCATCATCGAGATGATCGGCCAGTGGCACCAGGCCACCAATGTCGGCGACGGCCCGGTCAAGCTTTTGGTCATCGACCAGGTCGAGCAAGGCGCCAAGAACACGGTGCTGCGCCAGTAGCCACGCTTAGAGCGGTTCGGCTTTTGATGGAACTGGCGAACCGCTCTAAGGGGTTTGTTTCCACGCAGTTCCGGACGGAAAACCGCTGCGCACTTTTCCTGGAACTGCTTTAGCCCCAGGCACCGACCGGCTGTCTGGTGGCGGCGTTGAGGCGGTTGAACGCATTGATGAGCGCGATCTGGACCACCAGCGCGGCCAGCCCTTTCTCGTCATAGTGCCGGGCGGCCTCGTCCCATACATCGTCGGGCACCGCATCGGAGCGGTCGCTCAACCGGGTCGTGGCCTCAGTCAGCGCAAGGGCGGCGCGTTCGGCATCGTTGAAATAAGGCGTTTTGCGCCAGGCGGAGACGGCGAAGATGCGTTCGTCCTTTTCACCGGCCTTCTTCAGTTCGCGCGCATGCATGTCGACGCAGACGCTGCAGCTGTTGATCTGGCTGGCACGCAGGTGCACGAGCTTGCGCGTCACATAAGGCACATCGGCAGCTTCGGTCGACTTGTCCAGCGCCAGCAGCGCCTGCAAGGCGCCGGGAATGAGCATCACCGGGTTTTTCAGTCGTGCTTGCATGATTGGTCTCCTTCAAATCGGTTTCGGCAGGGCTGTCGTCGGCCGCGAAATCAATAACCAATTGGCTATGGATTATCCATAACTAGTTGGTTATGGATATGTCAAGCGGTGTCTGGCCCTGAATAGGCGCCCCACTGTCGCGTGTGGACCGATCATTGCTGCTTTAACGACGGCAGGCCCGATGCTAGGGCTGGCCGTCTGCAATCATGAACGGATCGTCCTCTTGGCCAGAAATGCTCGCCTGCCCCTGATCGAACTTTGCGTCGAAGGCATTGATGGCCTGCTCGCAGCGCAAGCTGCCGGCGCCGACCGGGTCGAACTCTGCGCCAGCCTGGTCGAAGGCGGCATCACGCCGAGCCTCGGCACCGTGCGCGCGGCACTCGAGCTTGCGACCGTTCCGTTCCACGTCATCGTGCGGCCGCGCGGCGGTGACTTTCTCTACAGCGAGACCGAATACCGTTCGATGCTGGCCGATGTCAGCGCGCTCCGCGATCTCGGCGCCGCCGGTGTCGTCGTCGGCTGCCTCAATGCGGACGGCAGCATCGACGAGCAGCGCATGAGCGGGCTGGTGCAGGCGGCCGGCTCGCTCAATGTCACCTGCCACCGCGCCTTCGACATGACGCGCGATCCGGTCGAGGCGCTTGAAGCCCTGATCCGCAGCAAGGTCGGCCGCGTGCTGACCAGCGGCCAACGCGACACGGCGCTGGAAGGAGCGGACCTGCTGGCCGAACTTGTCCGGCAGGCTGGCGACCGCATCATCATTCTCGGCTGCGGCGCGCTCGCCCCCGACAACATCGCCGAGGTGCTCGAGAAAACCGGGCTGAGCGAAATGCATTTCGCCGCGCTCACCGACGTGCCGAGCGCAATGGCCTACCGCAATCCGCATGTCGGCATGGGCGGCGCCGACCTCGACCGCGAATACCGCACCACCATCACCGATGAGGCGCTGGTGGCGGCGACCATCGCGGCTGCCAGACCATGAGCGCAGCTTTGCCGATAGACCGGGTCTTGCTCGAGGACGAACCTGCCATACTGACGCTCAACAACGAGCATGCGGCCGAACTGTCATGGCTCGAACCCGGGCGGCTGTCCTTCCTGATCGGCGAGGCATTCTATACGCGCCGCATCGGCGCGCTCGAAGCCTTCATCATGACCTTCGACCAGGATGCCCAATACGACAGCCCGAACTTCCTCTGGTTCCGCGAGCGCTACCAGCGCTTCGTCTATGTCGACCGCGTCGTCGTCGCGGCGCAGGCACGCGGCCGCGGCCATGCCCGCCGGCTGTATGAGGATCTGTTCGACCACGTTTCGCGCGCCGGCCACACCATCGTCACTTGCGAGGTGAATGCCGAGCCGCCAAATCCGGCCTCGGATGCCTTCCACGCCGCGCTCGGCTTTGCCGAGGTCGGCGATGCGGTGATCCATGGCGGCAAGAAGGCAGTGCGCTACTACGCCAGGCAGATCACCGGCTAACGCGGCATCAACCGATACTGGCGCCATAAACAAGCCAAGGCTAAAGTAGCCGCTTCCGCCATCCGGGGCGAAACACCATGCCGAGCAACGTCTTCCGCTTCGACGAAAGCTGGGACATTCCTGAGGCGACGCCGCAAGAGGTGTGGGAGGTGCTTTCCGACGCCGAACTGCTGCCGCTCTGGTGGGGCGACGTCTACAAGGAGGTCGTGCCGCTCGACAGCAAGGGCAAGGGCGTGGTCGGCTCGCGGGCCAAGGCCCGGGCGCGCGGCGCCCTGCCCTACGAGCTGAACTTCATCGTCGAGGCAGCCGAGCTCGAACCGGGACGGCTGGTGGTGGTGAAGACTTTTGGCGATTTCGACGGGGTCTGGCGAGCGGAACTGTCGCCATCCGGGACCGGCACCCACGTCAAGCTGATCTGGCAGGTCACGGTGCTGAGGCCGATCCTGAAATTCCTCGCGCCGCTGCTGCGGCCCGCCTTTGCCTGGAATCATCGCTGGACGACACCGCGCGGCGAAGCCGGCCTGCGCCGCTATCTGGCGCAGAAGCGGGCATGGCGGCACGATCACGCCCTATAGCACCCTTGCAGCCCAGCCATTCACGCATGATGGCGAGTCGAAAACCGATGAAAAAGGGGCCGTGAAGGCCCCTTTTCTATGCCATGAGATCGCAAGTGATCAGGCGTTGGCAGCGGCCACCGCGCGCTTGGCCATCACCGCCACCAGATTGGCGCGGTATTCAGCCGAGGCATGGAGGTCGGTCATCAAATTCTTCGCCGGCACTTTCACGCCATCGAGCGCCGCGGCCGAAAAATTCTTCGCCAGTGCCGCCTCGATCTCCTTGGAGCGGAAGACGCCGTCGTCGCCGGCACCGGTGACCGCGACGCTGACGCCGTCCTTGCCCTTGGCGACAAACACACCGACGATCGCGTAGCGCGATGCCGGATTGCGGAACTTTTCATAGGCAGCCTTGGCCGGCGCAGCGAAGCTCACCGCGGTGATGATCTCGCCGTCCTTCAGCGCCGTCTCGAACAGGCCCGTGAAGAATTTGGCGGCTGATATCTCGCGCTTGTTGGTGACGATGGTTGCGCCCAGCGCCAGCAATGCCGCCGGATAGTCGGCGGCCGGATCATTGTTGGCGACCGAGCCGCCGATCGTGCCCTTGTAGCGCACCGCCGGGTCGCCGATCAGCGAAGCCATGTGGGCGAGCGCCGGGCACACCTTCATCAGCTTCTCATCGCTGGCGACGTCGTAATGCGTCGTGGCGGCGCCGATGTTGACGGTCTTGCCCGACACCTTGACGCCCTGCAGCTCCTTGATCCGCGAAAGATCGACAAGGTCGGAGGGTGCGGCGAGCCGCGTCTTCATCGCCGGGATCAGCGTCATGCCGCCCGACAACAGCTTGGCATCGCCGCTCTTGACCAGCTTGGCGGCGTCGGCGACCGAGGTGGCGCGGTGGTAATTGACCGAATACATGGCTGTTCCTCCTCACTGCTTCGTCGTCGCGCGGATCGCTGCCCAGACCGTGGACGGCGATGCCGGCATGGCAATGTCGGTGATGCCGATGGCGTCGGTGATGGCGTTGATGACCGCCGGCGGCGATCCGATGGCGCCCGCCTCGCCGCAGCCCTTGATGCCGAGCGGATTGCTCGGGCACGGCGTGTTCGAGGTCGAGACCTTGAACGACGGCAGGTCGCCGGCGCGCGGCATGGTGTAGTCCATGTAGCTCGCCGTCAGCAATTGTCCGCCGGCGTCATAATGCGCGCCTTCCAGCAGGGCCTGGCCGATGCCCTGGGCGATGCCGCCATGCACCTGACCCTCGACGATCATCGGGTTGATGATGTTGCCGAAATCGTCCGCCGCGACGAACTGGACGATCTCGGTCGTGCCGGTTTCCGGATCGATCTCGACCTCGCAGATGTAGCAGCCTGCCGGGAAAGTGAAATTCGCCGGATCGTAGAACGCCGTCTCCTTCAGCCCGGGCTCCATGCCACTTGGCAGATTATGGGCGGTGTAGGCGGCGAGCGCCATCTGGAACCACGGTATGTTCTTGTCGGTGCCGGCTACCTTCAGCGCCCCGTTCTCGATGACGATGTCGCCCTCGTCGGCTTCGAGCAAATGGGCGGCGATCTTCTTGGCCTTGGCCTCGACCTTGTCCAACGCCTTGGCGATGGCCGACATGCCGACGGCGCCCGAGCGTGAGCCATAGGTGCCCATGCCCATCTGCACCTTGTCGGTGTCGCCATGGACGATCGAAACGCTGTCGATCGGCACACCAAAGCGCTCATTGACCAGTTGCGCAAAGGTCGTCTCGTGGCCCTGGCCGTGGCTGTGCGAACCGGTCAGCACCTCGATCGTGCCGACGGCGTTGACCCGCACCTCGGCCGATTCCCAAAGGCCGACACCGGCGCCGAGCGAGCCGACCGCCGCCGACGGCGCGATGCCGCAGGCCTCGATGTAGCAGCTCATGCCGATGCCGCGCAGCAGCCCCTTCTTGGCGGCGGCTGCCTTGCGCTTGGCAAAGCCGGCATAGTCGGACGCCTTCGTAGCTGCGTCGAGCGAGGCGGCATAGTCGCCGGCGTCGTAATTCATGATCACCGGTGTCTGGTGCGGGAAGGAGGTGATGAAGTTCGTGCGCCGCAGTTCCGCCGGCGACACGCGAAGTTCGCGCGCCGCCGCCTCCATGGTGCGCTCGAGCAGATAAGTGGCTTCCGGCCGCCCTGCCCCGCGATAGGCGTCGACGGGCGCGGTGTTCGTATAGACCGTGCGCACATTGGCGTGGATTGCCGGGATGTCGTACTGGCCCGACAGCAGCGTCGCATAGAGATAGGTCGGCACGCAGGACGAGAACAGCGACATGTAGGCGCCGAGATTGGCGATGGTGTCGACTTTCAGACCGGTTATCCGGTTGTTTTTGTCGAAGGCCATCTCCACCGTCGAGACATGGTCGCGGCCATGCGCGTCCGACAGAAAACTTTCGGTGCGGTCGGCGACCCATTTGACGGGCACACCGGTCTTCTTTGAAGCCCACAGGCAGACGATCTCTTCCGGATAGATGTAGATCTTGGAACCGAAGCCGCCGCCGACATCGGGCGCAATGACGCGCAATTTGTTTTCCGGCGCGATGTTGTAGAAAGCGCTCATCACCAACCGCGCGACATGCGGGTTCTGCGACGTCGTCCAGCAGGTATAGTGGTCCTCGGCCTTGTCGTAATGGCCAAGGGCGGCGCGAGGCTCCATGGCGTTGGGCACCAGCCGGTTGTTGACGATCTTCATGCGGGTGACGTGGGCGGCAGCCTTGATCGCCGCGTCGGTCGCCTTGGCGTCGCCGATCTCCCAGTCGAAGATCAGATTGTTCTCGGCCTCCGGGTGGAGCTGCGGCGCGCCTTTTTCGAGCGCCTTTGTCGCATCGACGACGGCTTTCAGTTCCTTGTAGGTGATCTCGACCGCTTCGGCCGCGTCGCGCGCCTGGCCCTTGGTTTCCGCGACCACGATGACGACCGCATCGCCGACATAGCGGACCTTGTCGACGGCGAGCGGCGACCAGGCGCCCATCTTCATCGGCGAGCCGTCCTTGGAATGGATCATCCAGCCGCAGATGAGATTGCCGATGCCGTCGGCCTTGAGCTCCTTGCCGGTCAGCACGCCGACAACGCCGGGCATGGCTTGGGCCTTCTTGACGTCGATCTTCTTGATCTGCGCATGCGCGTGCGGGCTGCGCACGAAGGCCGCATGCTTCATGCCGGGAACCACCATGTCGTCGACATAGCGGCCGGCGCCGGTGATGAACCTCTTGTCTTCCTTGCGCGCGACCCGCGCGCCAACACCTTCAATGCCCATCAGAAATTCCTCCGAATTTAGGTGTGTAGGCAGTAGGGACTAGGCAGTAGGGGAAAGGGCTCTCGGTTCCGTATGGCCGTTTGCCCTACTCCCCAACTGCCTACTCCAATTCCCTTAAGCAGCTTGCTTCGCCTTGCCCTTGGCTCCCTTGGCCATCGTCTTCGATGCGGCGAGAATCGCCTTGACGATGTTGTGGTAGCCGGTGCAGCGGCAGATGTTGCCTTCCAGTTCGGCGCGTACCGTTGCCTCGTCGAGGCCTTCCGGATGGCGTGCGATCATGTCGGTCGCGGTCATGATCATGCCGGGCGTGCAGAAGCCGCATTGCAGGCCGTGATGTTCCTTGAACGCCGCCTGCACCGGATGGAGGTCCGCGCCGTTTGCCAGCCCTTCGATCGTCACGATGTTCGACCCGGAGGCCTGCACCGCGAGCATCGAGCACGACTTCACCGCCTTGCCGTCGACATGCACGACGCAGGCGCCGCATTGCGAGGTATCGCAGCCGACATGCGTCCCGGTGAGGCCGAGATTTTCCCGCAAGAAATGAACCAGCAGCGTCCGGTCTTCGGCCGTGCCGCTGACCCGCTTGCCGTTCACCATCAACGATACGTCCGACATGAAACCTCCCTGGGTAATTTACCTTGGTCGTCCCGGCGCCGGTGTTGCCCGGACGCTGCGGATATCGGCCTATTCCTATACCGCACAAAGCACGGGAAAAAGTGCCTTGCGCCCTCCACGACGCGAGAATGCAGTTCGTCCGAAACGCCGCATATTGTACTTTCGGTCACGCCTGACGGGGCCCGCCCATTGCCAAAGCGACCCCCGAAGACAACAATGCCCTGCAACGCCTGCGTGCCAGACAAGCACAAGAACGCGTTGGAGGACCTGCAGGAGGAAGGCAGCTGGCCAGTTCGAGCACGCGCTACGCATGCGGCCTCTCGGCGCTCACCACGGATGAGTCCGACGCCAACGCTTTCGCCCAGGCCATCGCGGCGGAAGCGGCAGCCATCGACGCCGGCTTCGCGCTGCTGTTCTTCTCCCAGAGCCTGGTCGACGCGACAGCCCTGTCCCAGGCGCTGAAGGCGCATGCGCCTTCGCTTGCCTATGCCGGCTGTTCGACCGCCGGCGAGATCACGCCGCAAGGTCTGGAGGAAGGCCACATCCTTGCCTTGCTGCTGCCTTCGGCGTCGTTTTCGACAGTCAGCATCATGGTCGACAACCTCTCCTCGTCGGGCATGGACAGGATCACCGGTGAGGTCGCCGCGCTCAGGCGCCTGCTGCGCGGCCGCGTCGGGCACGCACTGGCCAAGGGAACCTTCGCACTGTGCTTCATCGACGGCCTCTCCTATGCCGAGGAAGCAGTGACCTCGGCGATCCATTGGGGGCTGGACGACATTCCGCTGATCGGCGGCTCGGCCGGCGACGATCTGAAATTCGAGACGACCAGGCTGATCTCGAACGGCAAGGTCACCTCCGACAGCGCGATTATTGTTTTGATCACCACGGAAATTCCGTTCCACGTCTTCAAGACCGACAATTTCATCCCCACCGACGAGAAGCTGGTGGTGACCGCGTCCGATCCCGATCACCGCATCGTGCGCGAGTTCAACGCCATCAACGCCGCGGAGGAATACGCCGCTTCGGTCGGCATCATCCCGCAGACGCTGACACCGCTCAGCTTCGCCTCGCATCCGGTGGTGGTGAAGGTCGGCGGCGAGTATTATTGCCGCTCGATCCAGAGGATGCATGCCGACGGCTCGCTGTCGTTTTTCTGCGCCATCGACGACGGCGTCGTGCTGTCCATCGCCCAGCCGAAGAACATGGTGGAAGCGACGCGCGCCGCCCTCAGGGACGTCGAGGAAAAGCTCGGCGGCATCGACATGATCCTCGGTTTCGACTGCGTGCTGCGAAGGCTCGACGCCCGCAACCGCCAGGTCTTTCGCGACATTTCGGAACTCTACAGGGTCAACAACGTCATCGGCTTCGGCACCTATGGCGAACAGTACCGGTCGATGCATCTGAACCAGACCTTTACCGGCATCGCCTTCGGCGAGCGCCAGGCGGCAGAATAGGATCTTTTCTACATGCCGCTGAGAGACATCAACGACCTGGAGAAGCTGAAGAAGATCAACGCAGCCCTGGTCAGCCGCGTCGAGCGCTCGATGGACCAGCAGGGCAATGCCTTCTCGCTGTTCCAGACCGCGATTTCGCTGGAGAACCGGGTGCGCACGCGCACCGAGGAATTGCACTCGACCTTGCGCCGGCTCGAACAGTCGAACATCGACCTCAGCGCCGCCAAGGAAACCGCCGAACTGGCGAACCTCTCCAAGACCAGGTTCCTGGCCGCCGCCAGCCATGACGTGCTGCAGCCGCTGAACGCCGCCCACCTCTCGGTCTCGGCGCTGGCCGAACTGCAGACCAGCGACGAAGGCAGGAAACTGGTGCGGCAGGTCGAGCGCTCGCTGGAGACAATGGAAGACCTGTTGCGCACGCTGCTCGACATCTCCAAGCTCGACGCCGGCGTGGTGCAGCCCGACATCGGCGACGTCAGCCTGGAGACGCTGTTTTCCTCGCTGCGCTCGGATTTCCTGCCCGTCGCCGAGCTGAAGGGCCTGACGCTGAAATTCCGGCCGGTGAACGCCGTAGTGCGTTCCGACCGCACGCTGCTGCGCCGCATCCTGCAGAACATCTTGTCCAATGCGCTGCGCTACACCCGCTCCGGCGGTGTGCTGGTCGGTACCAGGCATCGTGGCGACACCATCCGCATCGACGTCGCCGACACCGGCTGCGGCATCCCCGACGACCAGCGCGAGGCGGTGTTCGAGGAATTCCACCGCGGCGGCACCGCACTCACCGATACCGGGTTTTCCGGCGGCGGGCTAGGATTGGGTCTCGCGATCGTGCGCCGCATGGCGGCAGCGCTTGGCCATCCCGTGACGTTTTCGTCGAAGGTCGGCCGCGGCACGATCTTTCACATCGACGTGCCGGTCGGCATCGGCGCCACGTCTGACACCGTTGCCGGCACCACCGACATGGAGCGGCCGCGCGGCTACGGCCTGTTCGGCACCAAAGTGCTGCTGGTCGAAAACGACGCCGACGTGCTGCAGGCGATGACGTCCCTGCTCGAGCGCTGGCAATGCGTGGTGCGTGCGGCGACCTCGACCGACGATGCGCTCGACATGCTCGGCGATACGGACTGGGTGCCGGACATCGTCATTGCCGACCAGCATCTCGACGGCGGCGACCTCGGCACCGCCACCATCGCCGAGGTCCGCGACTATCTCGGTCGCCCGGTTCCGGCCCTGATCGTCACCGCCGACGCTTCAGAAATTGTCGCCAAGGCCGCCCGCGCCGACGGCATCGAGCTGATGCGCAAACCGCTGAAGCCGGCGCAACTGCGCGCCCTGCTAGCGCATTTGCTGGCTTAGCTCGATGCCCTCCCCTCGATGGGAGGGTAAAAGGCTCAGAACCCAGCCTGGTCGCGAAACAGCTCGGCATTGTCCAGCTTCGACACTTCGATCACCGCTTGCGTGCGGCTGTACACATTGAGCTTGCGCAGGATCTCCGAGACATGCGCCTTGACGGTGGTCTCGCCGACCTGCAGTTCATAGGCGATCTGTTTGTTGAGCATGCCCTGGCGCAGCATCTGCAGCACCCTGAGCTGCTGCGGCGTCAATCTGGACAGGCGCTGCAGCATGTCGGCGCGGTCGGCGCTGTCGGCGTCGGGCGGCTGGCCCTCATAGGTTTCGGGCACATAGATCGCGCCATCCATCACCGAACGGATGGCGGCGGCGAGGTCGCTCTTGCGCGCCGATTTCGGGATGAAACCGGCAGCCCCATAAGACAGTGCCTCGGAGATGATCCTCGGCTCTTCATAGCCCGAGACGATGACCACCGGCAGACGCGGATGGCGGGTCCTGAGCTGCAGCAGTCCGTCGAAGCCATGCACGTCGGGCATGCTGAGGTCGAGCAGCGCAAGGTCGAACAGTTTTGCGCCGGCCAGCAGATCGAGCGCCTCGGCGATCGAGCGCGCCTCGACCGTATCGACATCCGGATAGGCCATCTGCACGGCGCTGTGCAGCGCCTCGCGAAACAGCGGATGGTCGTCGATGATCAGAAACCGGGCGCGATCGTTGACTGCGGTCATGGTGAGGTCGCTTCACTTCGCTCAGAATAGGATAATCCGGCGACCATGGCCAGATTATTGCAAGATAGTACATCGCCATATTTGGCTGGCGCTTGCCCGGCCGTGCAAATCGGCCGAATGTGCCGGCAAACAAAACCATAGCTTTGGCAGAGACCGGTGCATGACAGAATTCGTCCTCCCCTTGCCCGCAACCCCTTCGGTGGCCGTCGCGGGCTCTGAGGCACGTTTTGCGGTACGCCGCATCTTCCGCGTCGGCCGCAACTACGCGGCGCATGCGCGCGAACTCGGCAATGACGAGCGCGACCCGCCCTTCTTCACCAAGCCGGCCGACGCGATGGTCGATTCCGGCACGACCATTCCCTACCCGCCGCTGACCAAAAACCTGCACCACGGGCCAGACCATCACCGGCGGCGTCGACGGAATCGGCATGATCGCAGTAACCATCGGCCAGCCGATAGCGTGATCCGATGAGCGACCTCGTCCTTCACAACTACTACCGTTCCTCCACCTCCTATCGGGTGCGGATCGCGCTGGAGATGAAGGGCCTGACCTATGATTATGTGCCGCATCATCTACGCCATGGCGAGCATCTGGAGCCGGCCTATCTCGCGGTCAATCCGCAAGGGCTGGTGCCGGCGCTGATCCTGGGCGACGGCACGCTTTTGACGCAGTCGCTGGCGATCATCGAATATCTGGACGAGACGAAGCCCGAACCGCCGCTTCTGCCGAAGGATGCTCTCGGCCGGGCGCGCGTCAGGATGCTGGCGCAGATGATCGCCTGCGACATCCATCCGGTGAACAATCTGCGCGTGCTGACTTCGCTGCGCACGCTGTTCGGCGCCGGCGACCAGGATGTCGTCAACTGGTTCCGGCACTGGGTGAACGAAGGTTTCCAACCACTTGAGAAGATTCTGGCCTCGTCGCCCGAGACCGGCACATTCTGTCACGGCGATACGCCGGGGCTGGCCGACATCTGCTTGGTCGCCCAGGTCACCAACAATGCCCGCTTCGGCGTCGACATGACGCCCTACCCCACGATCTCGCGCATTCATTCCGCCTGCATGGCGCTGCCGGCCTTTCAGAAGGCGGCGCCAGAGAATCAGATAGACGCGGAATAGCCGCATAAGATCGGGGCAGAGCATGGGAGTTGCCGATGAAAGCCGTCGTCTTCGAGAAATTCGGCGAGGCGCCGACGATCCAGACCGTGCCCGACCCGAAGCCGGCGCCGGAAGGCGTCGTCATCAAGGTCGAGGCGACCGGGCTTTGCCGCAGCGACTGGCACGGCTGGATGGGCCATGACGACGGCATCACGCTGCCGCATGTGCCGGGCCACGAACTGGCCGGCGTCGTCGTTGCCGCAGGCAAGCGGGTGACCCGCTGGAAGGCCGGGGAGCGTGTCACCGTGCCCTTTGCCGTCGGCTGCGGCCGCTGCTTCGAATGCAATTCGGGCAATCACCAGGTCTGCGAGCACCAGACGCAGCCGGGTTTCACCGCCTGGGGTTCGTTCGCCGAATATGTCGCCATCGACCATGCCGACACCAACCTCGTGCGCCTGCCGGACGAAATGGACTTCGCCACAGCCGCCAGCCTCGGCTGCCGCTTTGTCACCTCGTTCCGCGCCATCGTCGACCAGGGCCGGGTGACGCCAGGTGAATGGGTGGCCGTGCATGGCTGCGGCGGCGTCGGCCTGTCGGCGATCATGATCGCCAGCTCGATGGGCGCCAATGTGATTGCCATCGACCTCACCGACGAGAAGCTGGACTTCGCCAAAAAGATCGGCGCAGTGGCGACGATCAATGCCGCGACAACGCCGAATGTGGTCAAGGCGGTCAAGCAGATCACCAATGGCGGTGCGCATATGTCGATGGACGCGCTCGGCCATCCGACGACCTCGTTCAACTCGATCGCCAATCTGCGCCGGCGCGGCCGTCACGTGCAGGTCGGCCTGATGCTCGCCGAGCATGCCAGGCCGCAGGTGCCGATGGACAAGGTAATCGCGTTCGAACTCGAGATCCTCGGCAGCCACGGCATGCAGGCCTACCGCTATCCGGCGATGATGGAGATGATCCGGACCGGCAAGCTGAAGCCCGAACTGCTGGTCGGCAAGAAGATCAGCCTCGAGGAGGCGCCCGCCGCGCTGATGGCGATGGGCGGCTTCGAAGGCATCGGCATCGGCGTGGTGACGAAATTTTAGCTGCGGCCGGCACTATCACCCAACAGTCGCGGGTCGCGGCGCTTCCTGCTTGGCAAACTTCTTCGCTCCGAACACGCACAAGACCACGCCGAGCGTGACGACAATCATCAGCGGGCTCACCTGTTCATGCAGCAGCGTTGCCGCCAGCGCGAGGCCGAAGAAGGGCTGCAACAACTGCAACTGCCCGACCGCGGCGATGCCGCCTTGCGCCAGGCCGCGATACCAGAAGACGAAGCCGATCAGCATGCTGAACAGCGAGACATAGGCGAGGCCGATCCAGGCGGCGTTGCCGACACCATCAAGTGACGCCGGCATGGTGATCAGTGTCAGCGCCAGCATGACCGGCAGTGACAGCACCAGTGCCCAGCAGATCACCTGCCAGCCGCCGAGCTTGCGTGACAGAGCGGCACCCTCTGCATAGCCGAGGCCGCAGACGATGATGGCGGCAAGCATCAGACCGTCGCCCACCGCCGAGGCCGTCACGCCTTGCGTCAGGGCAAAGCCCGCAACGAGCGCGCTGCCCAGGCACGAGAACAGCCAGAACGCCGGGCGCGGACGATCGCCACCCCGCAGCACACCGAAGACGCGGTCGCCAGCGGCAGCAGGCCGACGAAGATGATGGAATGGGCCGTGGTGACGTGCTTCAGCGCCAAGGCGGTCAGCAGAGGAAAGCCGACAACGACGCCAAGCGCCACGATCACCAGCGACAGCAGATCGCCGCGCTCCGGACGTTTCTGCCGGAACAGGAGCAGCAATGCCAGACCAAGCAGTCCGGCAATCGCCGCTCGGGCCGACGTCAAGAATGTCGGGTCGAAATCCATCACCGCCACGCGCGTCGCAGGCAGCGAGCCGCTGAAGATCAGCACGCCGATGAAGCCGTTCACCCAGCCATTCAAACTTCTGTCCATGATCTGCTCCGTTTGCCCTCCCGTACAGGTTCGGGCTATGGCGCCGCCAGAGACAATGCGGTACAGTTTGGCAAAACTGTTATGGTCAATTGAGAAGTACAGATGGACACATCCGATCCAAAAACCGGTAGCGAAGGAACGCTTGTCGAAGCGGTCATGGTGGCGATCAGGCACAGGATTGCCGCGCGCATCCTGACGCCCGGGGCGCGGCTGCCGTCGATCCGGGCCTTCGCCGGCACGATGCAGGTGTCGAAGTCGACTGTCGTCGAAGCCTATGAGCGCCTGGCCGCCGAAGGCACGATCCGCTCGCGGCCTGGTTCGGGCTTCTACGCCGCCGGACCGCTGGCGCCACTGTCGCTGGCCGAGATCGGCCCTCGGCTCGACCGGGTCATCGATCCGCTCTGGGTCTCGCGCCAGTCCCTGGAAGCCGGCGACGAGACCCTGAAACCCGGCTGTGGCTGGCTGCCAGCCTCGTGGATGCCGCAGGCAGCGTTGCGCCGGGCGCTGCGCACAGTGGCGCGGACCGACGATGTCACGCTGGCGGACTACGGCACACCGCTCGGCCTGCCAGCGCTGCGCCAGTTGCTCGCGCGGCGCATGGCCGGGCACGGTATCGAGGCCTCGCCAGAGCAGATCATGCTGACGGAATCGGGCACGCAGGCCATCGATCTCCTCTGCCGCTTCCTACTCGAACCCGGCGACACGGTGCTGGTCGACGATCCCTGCTATTTCAACTTCCATGCCCTGTTGCGCGCTCACCGGGCCAAGGTCGTCAGCGTTCCCTACACGCCGTCGGGGCCGGATATCGAGCTGTTCGCCCAGGCGCTGGCCGAGCACCGGCCGCGCCTCTACATCACCAATTCCGCCATCCACAATCCGACCGGCGCGATCCTGTCGCCTGTCACCGCCCACCGCCTGCTCAAGCTCGCCGACCAGTCGGACCTCACCATCATCGAGGACGACATCTTCGCCGATTTCGAGCACGCGCCTGCCCCGCGCCTTGCGGCGTTCGATGGCCTCAGTCGGGTCGTCCATATCGGCAGTTTTTCCAAGACGCTTTCGGCATCGGTCCGCTGCGGCTACATCGCAGCGCCCCGCGACTGGATCGAACAACTCACCGACCTCAAGATCGCCACAACCTTCGGCGGCGGCCGGCTCGCGGCCGAACTGGTGCTGACGCTGCTCAAGGACGGCAGCTATCGCAAGCACATGGACTTGCTGCGGGCGCGGCTTTCGCGCGCCATGGGCGAAACCAGCGCCCGCCTGAAGGCGATCGGCATCACGCCCTGGATCGAGCAGCCGGCCGGCCTGTTCCTGTGGTGCAGCCTGCCGGATGGGGTGGATGGGACAGAAGTGGCCCGCCGTGCTTTGGCCGCCAACATCGTGCTCGCACCCGGCAATGCATTCAGCCTGTCGCAGACCGCCAGCCGTTTCTTGCGCTTCAACGTTGCCCAGTCGGGAGACGAGCGGATTTTCACCACGCTCGAAGCAGCGATGTCGCGTTGATGTCGTGATCACCAGTCAGCGGGAAGACGTGCAAACCTCCCGAACGCAATCCCGCAGCCAGCGCTGCGCCGGATCGGCGTCGAGGCGCGGATGCCAGAGCATGGAAATGGTGACCTCCACGGTGGTGACCGGCAGGGGAAAGCTGAACATGCCGGCACGTGCCCCGTGCGAATGCCGCTCGGGGACGCTGGCGATCAGATCGGAAGCACGCGCCATGGCAAGTGCGGCCGAGAAGCCTGACACCATGCACACCACAGTCCGCTGCAATCCGAGTTGGCTCAAAGCCTCGTCAATCGGCCCCCTTTCGCGGCCACGCCGCGAAACACTGATGTGGCGGCCGGCCGCGAAGCGCTCCGGTGTTATGGCGCCCCGGCTCAGCGGATGACCGGCCCGCACCGCACCGATGAAGCGGTCGCGGAACAGCGCCTGGATACGCACCTCGGGCCCGGTCTCACCGGCAACGCCGATCTCCAGGTCAACAGCCGCTTCGCGCAGTGAGGCGACGTCCTTGTCGGACTTTGGTGCGAAGCGCACCCGAACGCCTGGCGCATCCGCTTCGATGCGGGCGACAAGAGGGGGCCCGAACTCCTCGACGAAACCCTCATTGGTGCGCAGCGTAAACGTCCTGTCGAGACGTGAAAGGTCGAGCAGCTTTGCCGGACGCAACAACGCTTCTGCGTCCTGAACCACACGCCCTGTCTGCTGCCGCAATTCAAGTGCCCGCGGCGTCGGCACCAGGCCGCGCCCGGCGCGGACCAGCAAGGGGTCGCCCGTCGCCTCGCGCAGGCGCGCCAGCGTGCGGCTCATTGCCGAGGGGCTGAGGCGCAGCCGCTGGGCGGCCCGCGCCACGCTGCCCTCGGTCAGCAAAATGTCGAGGGCGAAGAGCAAATTGAGATCAGGCGATGCCATCGACGGATCATAACACATGACAGGGCGTTCTGTGCATGAATAAGGTGCAAATGCTGCGCCTTCCGCCATATCAACCAGAAGGCTAGATCTCCGATAGCTCCGGTTCTGGGGCTGATGGAAAGGAGATCGCCTTGGCAATCGCTGAGCAAAATCGGGACGAGCGCGTATCGGCGCGGCAACAGACGCAATCCGCAGGCTGGGCGCTGGCAAGCCTGTCGCTTGCCACGCTGCTGTCATCGCTTGGAACCAGCATCGCCAGCGTCGGCCTGCCGTCGCTGATGCAGGCGTTCGGCGCGTCTTTCCAGTCGGTGCAATGGGTTGTTCTCGCCTATCTGCTCGCCATCACCACATTGATCGTCAGCGCCGGACGGCTCGCCGACATGTTTGGTCGCCGGCCGTTGCTGCTTGGCGGCATCGCGCTGTTCACGCTCGCCTCGGTACTCTGCGGCCTGGCGCCGACGCTTTGGCTGCTGATCGCGGCGCGGGCCATGCAGGGGCTTGGCGCGGCGCTGATGATGGCGCTGACGCTGGCTTTTGTCGCCGAAACTGTGACCAAGGCCAGAACCGGCAGCGCCATGGGCCTGCTCGGCGCCATGTCGGCGATCGGCACGACACTCGGCCCCTCGCTCGGCGGCTTGTTGATCGCCGGCTTCGGCTGGCGGGCGATTTTCCTCGTCAATGTCCCGCTTGGCGTCCTGACCTTCGCTCTCGCCTGGCGTGCCTTGCCGGCACGCGGTAAGATTGCGCAGACCGATCGAGGCGAATTCGACGCGATAGGCACTGCCCTGCTCGCCCTGACGCTGGCGGCCTATGCGCTGGCCATGACGCTTGGCAGAGGCAGCTTCGGCTCCTTCAATATCGGCCTGCTGGCTGTCGCCGGCATCGGCGTCCTTCTGTTCGCCGGCGCGCAGGCGAAGGTGAAAAGCCCGTTGATCAAGCTCGCCAGCTTTCGTGACCTCGAGCTGAGCGCCAGCCTCGGCATGAGCCTCATCGTCGCCACCGTGATGATGGCGACCCTGGTCGTTGCCCCGTTCTATCTGTCTCGTGGGCTCGGGCTGGATGCCGCAATGGCCGGTCTCGTGCTGTCTACAGGGCCGCTTGTCTCGACCCTTTCAGCGCTGGTGGCCGGAAGCCTTACCGATCGCTTCGGACCCCACAGGATGATGGTCGCCGGCCTGCTCGGCCTCGCCACGGGCACTTTCCTGCTGTCGCTGGCCATGACGGAACTCGGCATTGTCAGCTATGTCGTTCCGATCAGCGTCGCCTGCATCGGCTACGCGCTGTTCCAGACGTCCAACAATGCAGCCGTCATGACCGATGTCGGTGCCGGCGAACGCGGAGTCGTTTCCGGCCTGCTCAACCTGTCGCGCAATCTTGGTCTGATCACCGGTGCATCGTTGATGGGCGCCATCTTCGCCGCAGCGTCGGCTGGCGGCACGGACGAGACGATGTTGGGCTCTGCGGCAGCCGCCCGGGGCATGCAGGTCACCTTCCAGGCGGCTACGGTGCTTGCGCTGGTCGCGCTCAGCCTCGCGGTGCTCTCCTGGCGCACCGTCGCGAAGCGTCAGGCGCAGGCATAGGGCTCAGGCCCCTGCCCGCTTGCGGCGCTCGTAGAGCATCACCAGCGTCTCGGCGGTCAAGGCCGGCTTCGGCTCGCCTTCGATCTCGACCGTGTTGGCGGCCTTCATCAGATATTGGCCGGGACCTCTGTCCTCCATCGACAGCAGCGTCGTGCGCAGCCTGATGCGGGCGCCGACCCGGACCGGCGCCAGGAAGCGCACCTTGTCGAAGCCGTAATTGAAGGCGGCCTGCGTGTTTTCGGGCACGATGCCCATGCCGAGCGCCAGCGCGCCGATGATCGACAGCGTCAGATAGCCATGCGCGATCGTGGTGCGGAACGGGCTTTGCCGTTTCGCTCTTTCAGGGTCGACATGGATCCATTGATGATCGCCTGTGCATTCGGCAAACTGGTCGATGCGGTACTGATCGACCGTCGTCCACTCCGACACGCCAAGCTCCTGCCCGGCCATCGTCCTCAACTGCTCGAAGGTCGGCGGCGTCCTCGGCCGTTCTTCCGTCATTCCTGCATTCCCGATCGTTCCGCCTGTCTCCGGACCACGAACCGGCAGTCTCTGTCAATTCGCCGCGAGCGATTCCACTTCATCATCCTCAGGCGCGTCAGGGTTCATTTCCGCGCACGAAAGGCCTGCGGCTGGACATTTCCAGCTGCCTCGATGGTCTTCATCCCAAGCTTCAAGGGCAATCGTCGAACCAGGAAAAAACGGCTTTGGTACGGAAGCGACTATTTCTTCTCGTAGCCGGAGCGGATTTCCGCCATCGCTTCCTTGATGCGCTCGCGCAGGATCTCGACGGATTCGGTGCCGGATTTCCGGACCAGCTCGGACACCTCGCCGGCATTCTTGAGCGCGGTTTCGAAGGATTTCCGCGCGAACTCCGCCTGCTTGGCCATCAGTTCCTGCGGATTGCCCGGCGCCCGGTAGTTCTGCGCCATGTCGGCGACTTCGCGCAGCGTGTCCTGCAGCATCTCGCGCTGCCTGGAGAACAGCGAGGTCGCTCCGGCAGCACCGGCTCTCGCCGATTTCTCCAGCGCTTCGAGGTTTTTGCGATGGTGGCTGAGGATCGCTTCTATATCGACATTCGGCACCTTCAGGTCACGGCCGAATCTGCTGAACATGTCCAGGAACGAGTCGGATTCCGGTTGTTTTGCCATAGTCGTTTGCTCCCCAGTCTGCCGCGAATACTAACCCTCATGGAAGAATAGAGCATGACGCGCCCGCGTCAATTGACGAGGAACAATCGCTCCGCCGCATAAAGCATTATGCCGGCAAGTCCGCCGATGACCATGCCGTTGAAGCGGATGTATTGCAGGTCGCGGCCGATGTTCATTTCGATCAGCCGGGTGAGCTGGGCAAGGTCCCAGCGCCTGACCTGGTCGGCGATGAATTTCGACACCCCGCTCTTCTGGTTTTCGACGAAGGAGGACAGCGCCACGACGAACCCCTGGTTCATGTCGGCCCTGATCTGCACGTCGCTGGCCAGATGGCGGCCCACCTCGACGAACATGGCCGCGAGATGGACGCGGATCATCGAATTCGGCGCCTTGGCATCCTGCTCGATGAACAGGCTGAGGCTCTCCCACATGTCGCCGGCCAGTGACTTCACCTCCGGCCTTGCCAGGAAATCGCGCTTCAGCTGCTCGGCGCGCCTGGCATATTGCTTCGAGGTCCTCAGCCGTTTTATGAAGGTTCGCACGAAACGGTCGAATTCGGCGCGCATCGGGTGATCGGGATCGGCCCGCACCTCGTCGAGCAGCGAGCCGGCGGAGGCAACGATCTTCTTCAAAAGATAGGCGTCGGCACGAAACAGGTTGAACAGCGACGGCAGTTCCTCGCGGATCTTCTCGCGCATGGTCGCCAGCGCCTCCTCGTCGTTCAGGAAGCGGCCGATCACCCTTGTGAATTCGTCGAACAGTTTCTGGTGGCGGCGGTCGTCGGTCAGTGCCGACAGCAATTCCGCGGCCAGCGGTGCCAGCGGCACCTTGTTGATTTGCTCCAGCATGCGGCTGGTGACGAAACCGCGCAGGCCGGATTGCTCGATCGCTGTGAGCGTCTGCGGCACCAGACGGGCGACGAAGCGCGACAGGCCGGCGGCGCGCTCGGCATCAGCCAGCCAGTCGGCGACCAAAGCCGAAAAGTCGACCTCGGCCAGTTTCTCGCGCACCGGCTCGGGCGCCAGGAAATTGACCTCGATGAAGCGGCCGAGATTGTCGGCGATACGGTTCTGGTTCTCCGGGATGATGGCGGTGTGCGGGATTGGCAGGCCGAGCGGCCGCTTGAACAGCGCCACCACCGCATACCAGTCGGCCAGCCCGCCGATGGTCGCCGCCTCGGCGAAGGCGGCGACAAAGCCAAGCCATGGGTAGGTGCCCTCGAACGACTTGGCAAGGGCAAAGACGAGGACGCAGAGCACCAGCGCCGCGGTGGCCGCGAACTTGGTGCGCCTCAGCGCCGAGAGCTTCACTTCGGCATCGATGTCGATGCGAACGGGGGCAGCCGGGGCAAGAACCTGGACTGGTGGTGACATGGGTCGAGCCGCTCCTGATCGGTGTTGCGATCTTATTTAGGATCGGTCCCGGCCAAATGCCCGCGACACGCCATCCGGGTCACAAATCCGCGCGGTCATGCACATAAAGTTGACGAACTTGTTCATCTATTATGCGCCGCCAGTCTGGAATTGTTCCAAGGTATAGGCCATATTGGACTCAAGCTACTGCTTCGTGAGGACAAAATGCGGCTTACGCGCCAGACCAATTACGCCATGCGCATCCTTATGTATTGCGCCGCCAACAGCGATCGGCTGAGCCGCATCCCCGAGATCGCAGCCGCCTATTCGGTGTCGGAGCTTTTCCTGTTCAAGATCCTGCAGCCGCTGGTCGAGCATGGTCTGGTCGAGACGGTGCGCGGCAGGAATGGCGGCGTCAGGCTTGGCCGCGCCGCCGAGCAGATCAGCCTGTTCGACGTCGTGCGGGTGACGGAAGAGAGCTTCGCCATGGCCGAGTGCTTCGAGAACGACGCGGCCGAGTGCCCGCTGGTCGACAGCTGCGCGCTGAATTCGGCGCTGCGCGAGGCGCTCAACGCCTTCTTTGCCGTGCTGTCGCGCTATACGATCGCCGACCTGGTGGCGGCGCGCCCGAACGTGCGCCAATTGCTTGGCATCGACATGCTGGTTCAGCGCGCTCCGGCCGCCTGATCCTCTGGCCTGTCGCTAAGCGGCCGATTGCGGCAGCACGAACGGCACGTTGCCCGCCGGCAGCACGCCGACCTTCAGCCGGCAATCGAAGACTTTTTCGATCAGCTCGTCGCTGAGCACATCCTGCGGCGCGCCGGCGGCGGCCAGCCGTCCGCGATGCATGACATGGATGTGGTCGGCATACATGGCCGTCAGGTTGAGGTCGTGCAGGATGGCGATCACGCCGCCGCCGTGTCTGGCGAAGTCGCGGGCGATGTTCATGATGATCAGCTGGTGTTTGATGTCGAGGCTGGAAACCGGCTCGTCGAGAAACAGGTAGCGCGGTTTGCCGTCCAGGACCGGCGCCCAGACCTGGCACAACACGCGCGCAAGCTGGACGCGCTGCTGCTCGCCGCCCGAAAGCTCCTGGTAGAAACGCCCGGCAGAACCCTCGAGGTCGACACGCGCCAGCGCTCGTTCGGGCAGTCGCGCATCCTCGCCTGGCAAGACGCCCGAGCGGCCGCCGACAAGGCCAAGCTTGACCACCTCTCGCACCGTAAACGGGAAGGACAGCGTCGTCGCCTGCGGCAGCACCGCTCGCTGCGTCGCGGCCTCGACCGGCCTCATCGCCGACATGTCGCGGCCGTTGAGGGCAATGCTGCCCGTATAGACAAGCTCTCCCGACAGGGCCTTGAGGAAGGTCGTCTTGCCGGACCCGTTGGGGCCGACAATCGCGGCCACTTCGCCCGGCCGCGCCTCGAAATCGACACCGGTAACGATAGGTTTGCCAGCGATCGCCACCGAAACATCCCTTGCCTCGATCATCCGGGCCTCACAGGTCGACGATGCCGCGCTTGCGCAGCAGGATCCAGAGGAAGAATGGCGCGCCGGCGATCGCGGTGACGATGCCGATAGGCAGCTCGGCCGGCGCGACAATGGTGCGGGCAACGGCGTCCGCCAGCAAAAGCAGCGAGGCGCCGAGCAAGGCCGAAGCCGGCAGCAGATAGCGATTGTCGGGCCCGATCAAAAGCCGCAGCAGATGCGGCACGACAATGCCGACGAAGCCGATGCCGCCGCTGACGGCGACGGAGGCGCCAACCGCCGCCGAGACGCCGACGATGGCCGTGTATTTCAGCCGCTGTACCGGAATGCCGAGATGGCCGGCGGTCGCCTCGCCGAGCGCCAGCGCATTGAGGCCCCGCGCCAGGAACGGCATCGCCGCCAGCGCCAGCCCGATGACCGGCCCGACGGAACCGATCTTCTGCCAGGTCGCGCCGGCCAGTGAGCCGAGCTGCCAGAAAGTCAGGTCGCGCAGCTGCCGGTCATCGGCCATGAAGATCAGGATGCCGGTCAGCGCCATGGCAAGCGCCGCCAGCGCGATACCGGCGAGCAGCATGGTGGCAATCGAGGTTTGCCCGCGCCGCGTGGCAACCTGATAAAGCACCAGTGTCGTGGCAAGACCGCCGACGAAGGCCGCCAGCGGCAGCGCAAGCGTACCGAGCAAGGCGGTTACCGGCGCCAGGACTGTCGCGCCAAGCACGATGACAGCGACCGCGCCGAGGCTGGAGCCTGCCGAGACGCCGATGAGGCCGGGGTCGGCGAGCGGATTGCGGAAAAGCCCTTGCATCACCGCGCCAGACACAGCGAGTGCCGCCCCGATCAGCACGCCGAGCAGCACGCGCGGCATGCGGATATCCCAGACGATCAGCTGGTCGCGGGCGTTCAACGCCGCGTCGCCCGGCACCGAACCGAACAGCCAGTCGCCGATGACGCCGACGGCCGAGGCGTCGGACGCGCCTGAGGTCAGTGACAGGAAAATCGAGATGCCGAGCGCCTGGCACAAAAGCAAGATGACGAGGCGCGCACGCGCCGAGCGGTCGCCTTCGGCTGCCGTCGCCATCCCGCCCGCCACGCCGGCGATCGACTGATCCGCCATCCGCTCAGTCCGTGACCTGGCCGCCATAAAGCGAGACTGCGAGGTCATGGATGGCGTCGGCCGTGCGCGGCCCGAAGCCGAGCAGATAACCGCCATCCATCCGGACCACCTTGCGAGTGATCCCCGCCGGCGTCGAGGCGATGGACGGGTGCGAAAACAACTCGTCGTCGGATACGGCCGGTCCGGCATTCTCCATCATCAGGATGACATCAGGCCTGGCGGTGATGATCGCCTCGTCCGACATTTGCTTGTAGCCGGAAAAGCCCTCTACCGCGTTGACGGCGCCGGCCAGCTTGACGATGCCGTCGGCGGCGGTCTCGCTGCCGGCCGCAAGGACCTTGCCGCCCTGTATCGACAGTACGAACAGGATGCGCTTGCGCTCCTTAATCGAAGCGGTCTGGTTCTCCGCCGCCTTCAGCTTGGCGTCGACTTCGGCCGCGAGTTTCTCGGCTTTGTCTTCGGCGCCAAGCGCCTTGCCGACGATGCGTATCTTTTCGAGGATGCCCTCATGGCTGTAGCGCTCCGGCACCTCTATGAAAGGGATGCTGGTTTTCTTCAGCACGTCGACGGCTTCCTTCGGGCCGCTGCCATGCAGCGCCAGGATTCCCGACGGATTGACCGACAGCACGCCTTCCGGCGACAGCTGACGCATATAGCCGACATCAGGCAGTTGGAGCGCCGCCTCGGGATAGCGGCTTGTCGAGTCGCGCGCGACCAAATGGCTCTGCTGGCCAAGCGCATAGACGATCTCGGTGATCGAACCGCCGATCGCCGCGACCCTGGATGTGTCGGCAAAGGCGGCAACGGTTTCGCTCGCGCGGGCCGGCAAGGCGGCGAGAAGCAGCGAGAGGCCGATCGCCGGGACAAGCGTCGCACGAAACAACCGGGGCAATGAAATCATCGTCATGTTTCCTTAGAGCAATTCCAGGAAAAGTCCGTCGCGGCTTTCCGCCCGGAATTGTGTAAAAACAAAGAGTTAGAGCGGCTCAACCATTCTATCAAACGTTGAACCGCTCTAGGCCGCGGTCGGGCTTGGGATGCGCGGCAGGTTCTCGGCCAGGAAGCGCCAGTCGTCGCGCTCGCCCTCGCCCTCATGGCGCTTGCCGAAGAACTGGATGATCATCTTGCCGTCGGCGCCATAAACCTCGAGCGACGTCACATGGCCGTCCTTGGTCGGCTTGCGCACGGCCCAGACCTCGTGGATGTGGTCGGTCCGCAGATGCAGATGGAAGGTCTCGTCGAGCACATTGATCCAAGGCCCCATCGGCTTGATCGACTTGACCGGGCCGGAATGGATCTGGATGCAGCCGCGATTGCCGACAAAGCACATGATCGGCATTTCACCGGCGGCGGCATGATGGAACATGGCGCTGACAGCGTCGTTGTCGACCAGCCAGGCATAGTCCTGGCCGACCATGCGCACCGCCTGGCGGCGGCTGAGCTTGAGCGTCTTCAGCATGCCGAAGAACTGGTGCACGTCGGTCAGCCTGCTCCACTGATCGCGCAGATCGTCGACACTGGTAACGGCACCCTGAACCTCGTTCTCCTCCTCGGCGCCGCTTGCCGAGACCGCCACGGTCGGTTCCTGGTTCGACGATTCCAGCCCCGCCACCAGCTTCTGATAGGCGTAGAGGTTGGATGCGGGCCGCAGATGCACCTTGTGCACGGCTTCGCCGGCCGCGTCGAAGAACTGCAGGCTGCGGCGGATGTCGCCGCCATCGCGCTTTTCGACGGCAAAGCCATGCGCCCAGACTTTCGGGAAGATGCGCAGGTCTATGTTCTCGCCGAGCACCATGGCATTGTGGTTGCCGGTGACGACCTTGTCGTAGACGCCTATCTTCTCGTGCACCGCGCTTTCGTTGCGGGTCAGCGCCATCACCTCGCCAACGGCTTCGAGGCCGGTCAGGAGATCGTTGACGCGCGGCTCGACGCGAACCACGCCTTCGCCGCAATGCGCCGCGACGAGTTCGGCCTCCGAAATGCCGAGCTCGGCGGCGAGGTCGCGCTCGCGCGTTTTGGGATTGTCTTCCCGCGCCCGCCGGATTTCATGCGGGGAAGGTTTCACGCGCTGGTCCATGTCGGTACCTTACTTGTTGAGGATAAGCTTGCCCTGGCGGGTGATCTTCAGCCGGTAGAGCGCGCCATGATGCTCGATGCCGATCTCGTGCTCGCCCTGGAACAGCGTGTTGCTGGACAAGGTCCGCACCGCCAGCGGAGCCCGGTCGAAACGGGCTGATGTGTCGTCGGAGCGGCGGACGCGATAGCGGAAGTCACTGGGATTGTGCGTGTTCATCAGGTCGGTCCCTTTCCTGTGCCGGCCACCTGGCCGGGCGCCTGCGTAAAATGCCGATTCATTTCTTGACTTGAATAATCATGTTTACTAGTCAGTGCAATACCGGACTAAATGAGTCAACATTTAAGACGCCGGATGCAATGAAAAATGCCAGCGAGCCGCGGGCCAGCCAGCATCGAACCTGGATTTTTGGAGTTGGGGCATGGGGTTGGCGAATTGGGGACTGGGTCTGGCGGACAGCGCGGGCCCGGCGCATCGATCGATGGCAAAGGGAGTGGCCGTATTGCTGGCAGGTGCGGCGGCAATCGCATTGCTCGCACCGCCCGCCAATGCCCAGCAGGCGGCCCAACCGGCGGCTGACCAGACGGATGAGGCGAAGACGGAAGAGCCCAAGCCTGCCGAGGCAGGCGCAACACTGCTCGACAGGATCCTTGTCATAAGCCGCACCGGCGAAACGGCGATCGAATCGCTGGCCTCGGCCAGCCATGTCGACCGCGAACAGCTCGACCGCCGCATGGCGACGACGCCGAACGAAATGCTGCTCCGCGTGCCGGGCGTCGCGGTACAGGCCGACGCGCGGCGCGTCAGCTCCAGCATCAACATCCGCGGCCTGCAGGATTTCGGCCGCGTCGCGGTGATAGTCGACGGCGCCCGCCAGAATTTCCAGCGCTCCGACCACGGCACGCAATCGACCTTCTATGTCGATCCCGAGCTCATCAAGTCCGTCGACGTCATCCGCGGCCCGGTCGCCAACACCTATGGTTCCGGCGCCATCGGCGGCGTCGTCTTCTTCGACACCAAGGACGCCGAGGACTTCCTCAAGCCTGAGGAAACCTGGGCCGGCTCCGTCACCGGGCGCTACGAAAGCAACGGCAAGGGCTGGACCACCAGCGCCAGCGGCGCTTACCGCTTCAACGAAAACTGGGATGTGCTGGGCAACATCGTCTACCGCAACTATGACGACTACAAGAATGGCGGCGGCGACACCGTTGCCGGCACCGGCTTCGACGTGCTGAGCGGCCTGCTCAAGACCACGATCCGCCCCAGCGAAAACAGCGAATTGAAGCTCGGCTGGGTCGGCTCGAGCGACGGATGGACAGAGACCAGCGGCGGCGTGCCGGCGAACGATGTCGACTTGAAGTCGAACACCTTCACCGCTCGCTACAACATCACCGACGACGCCAAGAGCTGGCTCGACCTCCACATCAACACCTCCTACAACAAGACCAACCTCGATCTGACGACCCTTGTTGCACAAAACCGGTTCGATCCGGTCACCGGCCTTCCCGTTGTGCTGCCGGCGGGCTCGATATCGACCTTCGATGTCGGCACCACAGGCATCGACATCTGGAACACGTCACGTTTCGAGACCGCGGGCATCGCGCATGAGTTGACCTATGGCGGCGACTGGGTGGGCGACAATGTCGAGACGGGCGGCACGGCCGGCGGCGACAGTTTTTACACGCCGTCGGGCAAGCGCAACGTCTCCGGCGCTTACGTCCAGGACAAGCTGACCTGGGACTGGCTCGAAGTCATCACCGGCCTGCGCTATGACAACTACAGCCTGAAGGACTCGAGCAACGAAACATCCGGCGACAGGCTGTCGCCGCGCATCACCGTCGGTGTCTCGCCATTCGAAAGCGCCGGCCTTGCCGGTCTGCAGTTCTACGGCACCTACGCGGAAGGCTACCGGTCGCCGTCGCTGACCGAAACGCTGATCAGCGGCAACCATCCGGCCGGCGTCAGCTTCCCGTTCCTGCCCAATCCCAATCTGCGGCCCGAAACCGGCAAGACCACCGAGTTCGGTATCAACTACAAGCAGAACGACATTCTCGAAGCCGGCGACGCGCTGCGACTGAAGGCCGCCTACTTCAACAACAATGTCGACGACTACATCGAGGGCGTGACGCTCTCGCCCTTCGACCCGACCAGCGGTTGCCCATTCGGCCCGGGCATTCCGATCTGCTTCCAGTACCAGAACTTCGCCAAGGCCAAGATCAACGGCTTCGAACTGGAAAGCGTCTACGACGCCGGCTGGGGTTATGCCGGGCTCTCGGCCTCGATCATCAACGGTCACACCTTCTCGTATGAAGGCGAGCGGGCCGACCTCGCCACCATCCCGTCCTCCCAGGTGACGGCGCAGCTTGGCGTTCGCTTCCTCGAAGACAAGCTGACCGTCGGCGGCGAAGTGCAATACAACGGCAAGCCCAAGGGCAATCCAGTGGCCAAGGACTATACGCTGGTCAACGCCTTTGCCAGCTACCAGGCGACCGACAATTTGAAGGTGGACTTCCGCGCCGACAATTTGTTCGACGTCAAATACGCCAACCCGCTGAACGGAAGCACCACCGCCGTCCTCTACGAACCCGGCGTCACGCTGAAGCTGGCGGCGACCATGCGCTTTGGAGGCTGACGAATGAACTTGACGACATTGCTTCGTCTGCTGACCTCGGCGCTGGCGATGTCGCTTGCGACGGTGCCGGCGTGGACTCAGTCCGCGCCGGCCCCTGTCCTCACCCTCGAACTCAACGGCGCGCAGCCCTCCGAGAAGGGCTGCCGGCTGACCTTCGTCGTCAACAATGCACTCGGCGCCGATCTTTCCAAGGCGGCATTCGAGATCGCGCTGTTCAACGACGCCGGCGTCGTCGACCGGCTGACCGTCCTCGATTTCAAGGACTTGCCCAACGGTAAGACCAAGGTAACCCGCTTCGACCTTGCAGGAACGGACTGCGCCAAGGTCAGCCGCGTGCTGATCAACAGCGCGACCGAATGCGCGGGCAGCGGCGTCGAGCCAAGCGCCTGCATGCGCGGGCTGAAGACCGAGACAAAGACCGGCATTGCTTTCGGGGTCTGAGGGCGACAGTGGGACTGCATTCCGCCTTCATGCAAGACGCAGTGGCTTGGCCCGTCTCCAGTCCGCTGCCATGGCAGGCAATCGATCTTGATTTGACAATACCACGTCGCCCGCGGCAGTTCTCGCCGCGAGACATGCAGGAAATCAGCCCCCTCCCCGACGACGCCGGCAACGAACCGGCGATTGCGCCGCCCGAGCCGCTTGCGCGGCCGGCGGCCGATCGCAAATGGACGGTGGCGATCGCTGCCTCCTGCCTGCTGCACGCGGCGGCCCTGGCGGCGTTCCTGATCGCACCCGCCGGAACATTTGAGACCGGGGACGCAATACAGTCAGAAGGCTCCGATCAATCGGGCGCCGACGTCGTCGGCACCGCTTTGGAAAGCCGGCCGCCTGACGCGATCGATGTTACCTTGGTGGCCGATCCGCAGCCGGCCAAGCCCGAAGCCGTTCAACCAGCGCCGCCGACCGAGGCGGCCCAACCCGTAAGGCAGGAGGCAACGCCTGAGCCTCCCTCGGAAGTCGCCGAAGAGGCTGCGCCGGACACACTGACGGCCGCCATTCCGAATGATCAAAGTGTCGCCCCAGCGGCTGAGACGCCGGCACCATCGGCGGTTCAACCGCAAAGTTCAGAGGCGCCGCCCGCCGACGAGCCTCCTGTTGACTTGCCTGCTGCCAAGGCCCCGGTTCCAAGCCCGAGGCCGAGCCCATCAGAATCGGTAGACGCTGGCGCGACAGATGGCGAGGAACGTGACGCGCTAGCGGCGGCCAGCAAGGGTAAAAAACAAGGCGCGGCCGGCAATGCGATGGAATCCGGTTACAGCGTTGAAGTTCAGAACAAGCTTGTCCGCGCCAACCGCCGCGTTTCCAAAGAGGTTCAGGCGAAGGCTGTCAACAATGCCAGGGTGGTTTTCGTCGTCATGGCCGATGGCAGCATCGGCGACTTGCAGCTTGCCGAAAGCTCGGGGTCGGATGAGCTCGACCAATTCGCTTTGAAACTGGTGCGCCAGCAAGCCCCGTTCCCGCCCATCCCACCCGAGACCGGCATGTCAAGCTGGGTGTTCAGGGCGCGGATCGGTCCGTTCTAGAGCCCCTCGCTTTTCCGTTTCAAAACCATCGCCAAACGTTACAATCCACTGGAAAGGAACCCCATGTACATCGCCATGAACCGCTTCAAGGTCCAGAACGGCTCGGAAACCGCCTTCGAGGACGTCTGGAAGAACCGTGATTCCAGCCTTTCGGAGATGCAAGGTTTTCGGGAATTCCATCTGCTGCGCGGCCCGGTCAACGAAGCTGAAGGCTACACGCTGTTTGCCTCGCACACGGTGTGGGCGAGCCACGATGATTTCGTCGCCTGGACCAAGTCGGAGAATTTCCGCGCCGCGCACCACAACACCGGCACGACGAAAGTTCATTATCTCGGCCATCCGCAATTCGAGGGCTTTTCCGTCGTCGAAGGCGCCTGACATGGCAACACCTGCCGAAGATCCCGCCCGCAGCATCCCGGTCCTGCCCACGCCCGACATCGCTGCGACGCGCGATTTCTATTGCGATGAACTCGGTTTCGGCATCGTCGGGCCGGAGATGGACGACTATCTGATCGTGCGCCGTGGCGAAATCGAGATCCATTTCTGGAAGAGCGACGACCGCAAGCTGCCCGAAGTCTCGTCCTGCTACATCAGGGGTGGCGAGGTGCCGGCGCTGCACGCCGAATTTTCGGCGCGCCGCGTTGAAAAGCTCAGTCCCTTCACCGTTCGGCCATGGAACATGACGGAGTTCTACCTCCGGGACCCGCATGGCAATCTGCTGAAATTCGGCTGCGCGCCCGAGGAGATCTGAAGCTTCGCCGGGCAACCGTGTCAGCGTGGCGCCCAACCGAACAGCCGCCGCACTCTCCGCGTGAAGCGCTTGCGCAACTGTCGCCGGCGGTTCTTGCTACTGAGAAACGGCGTCAGCCGGGGATCGGCGGCCAGAGTGCCGAACCGCCGGACATGCTGCGCAAGGAACCCGGGCACGAAATCCCTGCCGTTGATGGCGCGTAGCCGCTCCGCATGGGCCAGCACATAATCGAGGACATCCGCGCCCATGGTCGCTTCGTGGGCAAGATAGGCCGGCGATTGCTGCACATGGCCGCCGGCATAGGCAGCGCCGGCCGATACGTTGGCGCCATGCAGACGATAAAGGCCGAGACTCTCGGACAGGATCAGGCTGCCAGCGGCCAGATGCGCGCATGTCGCGGCAAAGTAGTCGGTCCCTGTCTTCACCCGAAACGGGAACGCCAGAACCGGTTCCAGCGCACCGCGCCGGAAAACCATCGACGAGGTCGGCGCCCACATCCAGCCATAGGCGCCGGGTCCGAAATAGGTCACCGGATGGTCCGATTGATAGCCAAGCTCGCCAGCCATCGCGCCAAGCTGCCTGAAGGCCGGAATGCCGATCCCGGCCGCCTCCGGTTCCGGTCGCGGCTTGCGCAACATGACATAGGTGCTCGCAAGCAAGGTCCGCTCGCTATCGACGAAGAAAACATCCGAACTGGATAGCGACGCCGTTCGCGTCGGGTTCAAATGCGCCGACAGATGCGCAAGCAAGAAATTCGGCAGCCAGATATCGTCGGCATCGAGGAATGCAACGAAAGGCGCGTCGGTCGCGGCAAAGCCATCGCGAAATCCCGCGATCTGCCCGCCATTCTCCGAGCGCGCCAGCAGTCGCAGGCGCGGGTCGCCAATCGCCTGGAGGAGTTCGCGGACATGTTCGGCCGAGCCGTCGGTCGAGGCATCGTCGACGATGACGCAGTCCCAGTTCCGGTAGGTCTGCGCCAACACCGAGCGGATCGCCTGTTCGACGTATGGGCGGTAATTGTAGCAGGTGATGACCACCGCCACGCGCGGCAGCTCAAACGGTGGGGACGTGTCTTCCATCTGATCGGCCTCGCCCGCTCGAATTGCCACCCATGTTCATCCGGCAGCTTTTCCTTTGCAACTTCGACGCAGGCGAGCGAAGTACGAAACCTAGGCGGCCGCCAGCAGGCTGGCATTGCCGCCCGCCGCCGTGGTGTCGACGCAGACGGCCCTCTCATGTGCGTAGGCCGCCGGGTTGAGCACCTCGCTGACCAAAGGCACGATCGGGCCGCTGCGGTCGGCGATGACCTTGCGCACGATGCGCGCGGCCTCAGGCGTGCCGGAGAAGGCGACGACGTCGACGCGTAGCGAACGCGCCTCGACCGGATCGGGGCGTCCGTCGATAGCCGCCAGCGGCAAGCCCTTGCCAGTCAGCGCCGACAGTGCTGCCGGCGCTCCTGGCGCGACGGCGAGCACCGCATTGCCGGCGGCGAGCGCCTGTATCGTCTGCGCAAGCAGCGTGTCTTGATCGGGACCGAGGCACAGCACCCGGCCGCGCGGCGACAGCGACAGCGTGTTGGCCTCGCCCGTCGGCCCGGGCAGGTCGACCTGGCCGAAATCGATGCCGGCGGCAGCCCCGATGGCCGCGGCGCCCTTGCCGCGCAGATGCTTCCTGAGGATGGCGACGCGGTCGGGCCGCGTCGACCAGCCGCCAAGCGTCGGATCGGGCAGATTGTCGGCAAGCTCGGTCGCCGTCACCTTGTGACCGTCCTCGATATGCGTGCCCGCCTCCGGCCCTTTGCGGAAGCGCCTCAGATAATGCGGCCCGCCGGCCTTCGGACCAGTGCCCGACAGCCCCTCGCCGCCGAAGGGCTGCGAGCCGACAACGGCGCCGATTTGGTTGCGGTTGACATAGATGTTGCCGGCATGGATGCCGTCGACGAAATGCTGGACGCGACCCTCGATGCGGGTGTGCAGGCCGAAGGTCAGGCCATAGCCCTTGCGGTTGATGGCGGCGATGACGGCGTCGATCTCGTCGGCGTCGAACGTCGCAACATGCAGCACCGGCCCGAACACCTCGCGCTCCATCTCCTCGATGCCCTTGACTCGGAACACATGCGGCGCGACGAAGCGGCCATTCTTCGGCGCTTCGAGCTTGGCGATCAGCCGGCCCTGCAGGCCCATTTTCGTGCAATAGTCGCTGATCGAGGCCTGCGCCTCGTCGTCGATGACCGGACCGACATCGGTCGAAATCTGCCAGGGATTGCCGAGGTTGAGTGCCTCCATGGCACCCTTCAGCATTTCCAGCATCTTCTTCTCGACGTCCTTCTGCACGTAGAGCATCCGCAGTGCCGAGCAGCGTTGGCCGGCGCTCTGGAAGGCCGAGGCAAGGATGTCGCGCACCGCCTGTTCGGGAAGCGCCGTGGAATCGACGATCATCGCATTCAGTCCGCCGGTCTCGGCGATCAGCATCGCGTCGGGCGCGGCGGTCTCGGCCAGTTGCTTCTCGATCAGCTTGGCGACCTCGGTCGAGCCGGTGAAGCAGACGCCGGCAATGCGCGGATCGGCGGTCAGCGGGCCGCCGACCGACGGACCGTCACCCGGCAGTAACTGGATGACATCTTCCGGTACGCCGGCCTCGCGCAGCATTTCGACGGCGCGGAAGGCGATCAGCGGCGTCTGCTCGGCCGGTTTGGCGACGACCGAATTGCCGGTGACCAGTGCCGCGGCGATCTGGCCGGTGAAGATGGCGAGCGGGAAATTCCAGGGCGAGATGCAGACGATCGCGCCGCGTGCCTGCGTGCCGCTCTCGGCATTGACCGCCTCGGCGGCGTAATAGCGCAGGAAGTCGACCGCCTCACGCACTTCGGCGACACCATCGGCGAGTGACTTGCCGGCCTCGCGGGTGGCCAGCGCGAAGAACTCGACCGCATTGGCTTCATAGAGGTCGGCGGCACGGTTGAGGATCGCGGCGCGCTCGGCGACGGGGCGTTTCGCCCATGCCGGCTGCGCCTCTACCGCGATGCGCACGGCGGTCGCGACCTGCTTGGCGTCCGCCTCGTGGACAGAACCCACCACTTCGTCCGGCTTCGCTGGATTGGTGATCGGGCGCTGCTTGCCATAGCCGGCGGCGCGGGTAATCGGCTTGGCGTGCCAGCGGTCCGACCCGGCGAATTCCGCCTTCGCCTTTTCGATCGCGGCCAGCGTCACCGTATCGGTGGTATCGAATCCCCTCGAGTTGCGGCGCCCACCGCCGAAGATGGCAAAGGGCCGGGCGATAGCCGGATTGGCGGCCGGTCCCTGCTTCTCGACCGTTTCCAATGGATCGCGGGCGATATCCTCCGGTTCGACCTCCTCGTCGGTGAGCTGGTGGACGAAGGAGGAGTTGGCGCCGTTCTCCAGCAGCCGGCGGACCAGATAGGCGAGCAGGTCGGAATGGGCGCCGACCGGCGCATAGATGCGGCAGCGCGTGCCTTCGGCCTGGCGCACCGTCTCGTGCAATGCCTCGCCCATGCCGTGCAGGCGCTGGAATTCGAAGGCATCGCGGTTCGTCGCCATCGACAGGATGGCGGCGACGGTATGGGCATTGTGGGTGGCGAACTGCGGATAGATGCGGTCGGTCATCGACAGCAGCTTCTTGGCGCAGGCCATGTAGGAGACGTCGGTGTTGGCCTTGCGGGTGAAGACCGGATAGCCGTCGAGCCCGAGCGTCTGCGCCCGTTTGATCTCGGTATCCCAGTAGGCGCCCTTGACCAGCCGCACCATGATGGTGCGGTCGTACTTTTTCGCCAGCGCGTAGAGCCAGTCGATGACGAAAGCCGCGCGCGGACCATAGGCCTGGACGACAACGCCAAAGCCGTTCCAGCCGGCGAGTTCCGGCTCGGCCAGCACGCGCTCGATGACGTCGAGCGACAGGTCGAGGCGATCGGCCTCCTCGGCGTCGATGTTGAGGCCCATGCGCGAATGCCGCGCCGCCAACGCCAGCGACAGAAGCCGCTCGGCCATGACCGGCAGCATCGTTTCCTTCTGCGCCACTTCATAGCGCGGATGCAGCGCCGACAGCTTGACCGAGATGCCGTGGTTTTGGCGGATGTCCGGCCCATTGGAACCGGAGTCGAGCGAGGAAATGGCGTCGGCATAGGCCCTGTGATAGCGCAGCGCGTCGGCCTCGGTGCGGGCCGCCTCGCCCAGCATGTCGAAGGAATAGAGATAGCCCTTCTGCGTCATCGGTCGGCCGCGCTTGACCGCCTCGGCGATGCTGCGGCCAAGCACGAACTGCTCGCCCATTTCGCGCATCGCCGCCGCGACCGCCTTGCGGATGACCGGCTCGCCGAGCCTGCGCACCATCGCGCGCAGCGTGCCTTCGATGCCGCCCTCGCCTTCGTCGAGCACGCGACCGGTCAGCATCAGCGCCCAGGTCGAGGCATTGACGAAGATCGAGCTGGAACCGCCCGAATGCGCCGACCAATCGTGCGGCGCGATCTTGTCGGCGATGAGGTCGTCCATCGTCTCGGTGTCGGGCACGCGCAGCAGCGCCTCGGCCAGACACATCAGCGCCACGCCTTCCTTCGTCGACAGGCCGTAGGCGGAGAGAAAGACTTCCATCAGCCGGGGATCGGACGAGCCGCGCACCGCCCGCACCAGATCGGCCGCACGGGCCGAGATCGCGTTGCGGTCCTTCGTCGACAGTTCTGTCGCCTCGGCCAGCCGCTTCACGGCCGCGTCTTCGGCGGGCAGATAGTTGGCGCGGATCTGCTGGCGGATGGCATCGAGCGCTGGCATGGCGGTCCTGTGAACGAGCAAGAGGGAGCGGGCCGGCGGTCACCGGACCGAATGGCGCAAGCTAGCACAATTGCGGATTTCGGTCGGTCCAAAGAAATCGACAAGGCAGGCCAATTGATCTATCATTTGCGCAAGCTTCCCGCCAAATTGACCACAAAATTGATGACCGAAGACCAATTGGACCGCATCGACCGGAATATCCTGTCGGCGCTCGCGCGCGACGGGCGGCTTTCCATGTCGGAACTCGCGGGCAAGGTCGGCCTGTCGAAGACACCGGTGCAGGCGCGGGTCAAGCGGCTTGAGAAGGACGGCTTCATCCGCGGCTACCAGGCGATCATCGATCGCGAGCGCATGGGCGAAGGCCACGTCGCCTTCGTCCAGGTGAAACTGTCCGACACCCGTTCGGCCGCCCTTGACGCCTTCAACCGCGCTGTCCAGACGGTGCCGGAGATCGAGCAATGCCACATGATGGCATCGAGCTTCGACTATCTGCTGAAAGTCCGCACCACCGATATCGCCGCCTATCGCCGCGTGCTCGGCGAGCGCATATCGGCGCTGCCGCACGTCGCCCAAACCTCGACCTTCGTGGCGATGGAGACGGTCAAGGACCGCTGACTCACTCGGCCAGCGTCTTCAAAAACGCCACCAGCGCCGCGCGCTCGCGCTCCGATAGCTGCAGCGGATGGACTTCCGACGTGCCTTCGACACTCGCCGGCGCCTTCGAATAATGCGCCACCACCTCGTCGAGCGACGAGAACTGGCCGGCATGCATATAGGGCGGACGGGTGGCCGCGCCGCGCAAGGACGGCGTCTTGTAGGCACGCACCAATTCCGGCCCTGTCTTGACCATGAAGCGCAGCTCACGACAGGCGCTGTCGTCGCCGTCGCGGAAAGCGCCGAAGCAGTTGAACGGATCGGCCTCGACCTGCGCCACCGCGTCGATGCGGCCGCGGTCCGGCGGCAGGTCGGCAACCGGCGGCACACCGGTGTTGTGAAAGCTGTTGTCGGTGAAGCGCGGACCGTTGTGGCAGGTCACGCAATTGGCCTTGCCGATGAACAGCTTCAGCCCGAGGATCTCCTCCGGCGAAAACGCATCATCGCCCTGCGGCTTGGCGCCCGACGCCAGGTCGATGGCAAAACGGTCGAAGCGCGTCTGCGGCGGCTCGATGGATCGCTCGAAGGCGGCGATAGCCTTGCCGATATTGGCGAAGACGCGATTGACGTCCTCGGCCTGGCTGTCGGGCATGGCATTCCAGGCTGCCTTCTCGGCATCGGTGCCGAGCGGACTGGCATTGGTCGGCACCGTCGAAAGGTCGGGCAGCGGCCCGAAGATGCGCTCGTAGCGCTCGCCGAAACGCTTCTTGATGTAATGCGCGAAGGCGGCGCGATTGCCGGCCTGCTCGAGCGGATTTTCCAGCGGCGTCAGCGCCTGTGCCCACAGGCTGTCGCGGCGCCCGTCCCAGAAGAACCATGGATCGCGCGCGACACCCGCCAGCGGCATGGTGCGCCGGTTGGTGCGGCCGATAGCAACCGCCTGCGGCAGGTCGTCCTGGAACTGGCGGTCGATCTTGTGGCAGGTCGAGCAGGAGACCGTCCCGTCGCGACTCATGCCCTGGTCGAAGAACAGCGTCGAACCAAGTGCCGCGGCGGCAGGTACGTCGGCGAAACGGTTGGTGGTGTCGGGCTTCAACGCCGGCAACGTGTTCAACGCCAGCGAGGCGATGGTTTTCTTCTCGCCATCGGAAAACTGCGGCTTGCCGCAGCCGGCCAGCACGACAAACGCGCTAAGAGCGAGAACGCATGAAAGACTGGCAAGGCGCCTCATCGGCCGCTCACAGCACCACATTGAAAACAACCGTATCGGAGCCGGCCGCCGCGGAAATGGCAAAGCGCAGCTGCCACCATCCGCTCATGGTGAATTTCAGCCCGTCGATGCGGTAGCGCCCCTCGCCCAGATAGTCGGTCGCCTGCGGACTGGTCGGCAGGCCGTGATTGTGCAGCGGCATGCCGCCGGAAACCGTGATCGCCGCCCCTTCCACAGGAGCCCCCTTGACCGTCTTCAGCGTCAGCAGCCACGACTGCAATTCGCCCTGCCTGATGACGCCGCGCTCCGGCTGGAAACTGGCGACGAACAGCCCGTTCGCCGTCGTCTTCGAGCGCGACGTGTCGGCACCCGGCGCCGTCTGCGGAGCGGTCAGGTAGACGATCGCCAGGATGCCGACCAGCAAGGCGGCCAGACCGAGGCCCGCGAGAAGATAACGCCATAGGGATGCCAAACCGGTTCCTTTTCCAAGATAACGTTGCAGCAGGCGATCGCGTCCCACGGGGGGGAAAACGCTTCTGGCGCAAAAAAACGGCCTGCGCCAAGCATGGCGCTGCCGATCGCAAAAAGCTACAGCAGCAAAATTGTCTGGAGAGAGATACATGGCGGGAGTCGCCTCGATCGGTGAGTGCATGCTCGAACTGTCAGGCCAGGCCGGGCCGAACTGGCGCATGGGCTTTGCCGGCGACACGTTCAACACGCTGTGGGCGCTGCATGCGCTGAGCAACGACCGGCCGGCGACCTACGTTTCGGCTTTCGGCGACGACCCGTTCTCGCAGGCACAGATTGCTTTCTTCGCCGAAAACGGCATCGGCATCGGCCAGAGCCCGGTCATCACGGGCGCCCGGCCCGGCCTCTATGCCATCACGCTGACCGGCGCCGAACGCGCCTTCACCTACTGGCGCGCCGACGCGGCCGCCAGGCAGCTCGCTTCGGACCCAGCCGCCCTGACAAAAAGCCTGGAAAACCAAGCGCTTGTCTATTTTTCCGGAATCACCTTGGCAATTCTGGACGATGCCGCGCGCAAGACATTGCTGACGACGGTGGCCAAGGCCCGCGCGACCGGTTCGCTTGTCGCCTTCGATCCCAATTACCGGCCACGCCTGTGGCGCAATCGCGAGGTCGCGCAGGCCGCGATCCTCGAAGCGCTTGCCGTCACCGACATCGCCCTACCGACCTTTCCGGACGAGCAGATGCTTTTTGGGGACGAGACACCGGAGGCGACCGCGGAGCGGCTGGGAAAACTGGTCGGCGAAGTCGTCGTCAAGAACGGCGAGGGAGCGGCGCTGATTGCCTCCGATGGCGCCTTGCAGCCGGTGCCGGCCGTGCATGTCGCAACCCCCGTCGACACCACCGGCGCCGGCGATTCCTTCAATGGCGGCTACCTCGCCGCCCGGCTTGCCGGCCATGCCCCGGTGGATGCCGCCCTGCGCGCACATCGTGTCGCCGCCGCTGTCGTGCAGGTACGCGGCGCATTGGCACCGTTCGATACCCTTCGAGTGGCATTTGACGGTTAAGGCAGGCGGAACCGATATTCGGTAACCTGATGGTAGATCTGTCCCGGCCACAGCGTCGCCTGTGGGAAATACGGCCGGTTCGGCGCATCCGGCCAGACTTGCGCCTCCAGGCAGAAGCCCGAAAACGCCTTGTACTGGCGCCCCTCCAGTCCCGCTGAGGACGGCGTCAAATACTGGCCGGTATAGAGCTGCAGACCGGGCTCCGTGGTCCAGACCTCCATCTCGACGCCGGAAGTCGCGCCTTGCGCCCACGATGCCTGCTTCAGCGGTCCGCGTGTCGGGGCGAGGCAGAAATTCAGGTCGTAGGGAAGCTGCTCGCCCTCGCTCTCCATGCGCAGCGGCCGCGCCTGGCGGAAGTCGAAGGGCGTGCCGTCGACCGGCTTGACCGCGCCGGTCGGGATCATCTCGCCGTCGATCGGCGTATAGGCGCCGGCATTGAGCATCAGCCGGTGGTCGAGAATGTCGCCGGCGCCGCCGTCGTCGAGGTTGAAATAGGAATGCTGCGCGAGATTGCACAGCGTCGGCTCCTCTGAGGTCGCGGTCAGTTCGACGCTGAGCGTGCCGGGGATCTTCAGCCGGTAGGTGCAGGTCACGTCGAGCGCGCCGGGAAAGCCCATCGTGCCGTCGGGGTCGTGCAGGGCAAGTGTGACGAAGTCCCTTCCATGCAGCGAAACGGTCCATGGCCGGTGGAAATAGCCTTGCGAGCCGCCATGCAGCGTGTGCTTGTCGAGGAAGTTGCGTTCCGTCTGGTAGCGGTTGCCGGCGATGGTGAAGCGGCCGTCGCGGATGCGGTTGGCATAGCGCCCGACGACCGCGCCGAAGAACGCCTTGTCGGTCTCGTAGGGCTCGAAACGGTCGTAGCCCAGCACCAGCGGCGCATCATGTCCGGAGAGGCGCAAATCCTGGATGATCGCGCCCAGCCCGATGATGTTGGCGGTGAGGCCGCCGCCACGGATGGTGAAGCGGCGGACGGCGTCGCCCGCCTGCGTCGTACCGAAGACCTCGCCGTCCTTCATCGTCATGCCCGAAAAGTCAGTTCGTTGATCTGTCGACTTCGGCCGGTTGCGTCTTTCGGCCGGGTTTGACGCATCGAAAGGGCAGGCTTACGCCTGCCCCGCTCTTCCGATGGCTATCAGAGGCCGAGGCCGCCGATGCAGACATATTTGGTGTCGAGATAATCCTCGATGCCCTGATGTCCGCCTTCCTTGCCGAGGCCCGATTCCTTGACGCCGCCGAACGGCGCCTCCGGTGTGGTGATGAGGCCTTCATTGACGCCGACCATACCGTATTTCAGCCCTTCCATGACCCGGAAGGCGCGGCCGAGATCGCCGGTGTAGAAATAGCAGGCAAGGCCGAATTCGGTGTCGTTGGCCAGAGCGATGGCCTCTTCCTCGGTCTCGAACTTGAACACGGGTGCGACCGGCCCAAAGATCTCTTCCTTCATGAAGCGCATCTTCGGCGTCGCGTTGGCGATCACAGTCGGCTGGAAGAACGAGCCGCCGAGCACATGGCGCTTGCCGCCGGCGACGACCTTGCCGCCCTTGGAGGTCGCGTCGGCGATCAGTTCCTCGACCTTCTCGACCGCCTTCTCGTCGATCAGCGGCCCCTGCTGCACGCCCTCTTCGAGGCCGGAACCGACCTTGAGATTGTCGCTGGCGGCGGCGAGCTTTTCGACGAACTTGTCATAGACGCCGGCCTGAACCAGGAAGCGGTTGGTGCAAACGCAAGTCTGGCCGGAATTGCGGTACTTGGCGGTGATCGCGCCCGCGACCGCACGCTCGATATCAGCGTCGTCGAAGACGATGAACGGCGCATTGCCGCCGAGCTCCATCGACACTTTCTTGACGGTCACCGACGCCTTCTGGATGAGCATCTTGCCGATTTCGGTCGAGCCGGTGAAGGTGATCTTCGACACCAGCGGATTGGCGCAGATCTCGTCGCCGATTTCGGCGGCGGCACCGGTCAGGATGTTGACGACACCCTTTGGGAAGCCGACTTCCTCGGCGAGCGCGCCCCAGGCCAGGCCGGAATAAGGCGTCTGCGTCGCCGGCTTGACCACGGCGGTGCAGCCGGCGGCCAGCGCCGGACCTAGCTTACGGGCGAGCATCGAGGACGGGAAATTCCACGGTGTGATGGCGGCGATGACGCCGACCGGCTCCTTGGTCACCAGAATGCGGCGGTCCGCCCACGGCGAGGGCACGACGTCGCCATAGGTGCGGCGGCCCTCTTCGGCGAACCACAGGATGTAGGACGCAGCCGAGCCGATCTCGCCCTTGGATTCGAACAGCGACTTGCCCTGCTCGATGGTCAAGAGTTCGGCGAGCACGTCCTGATTGTCCATCATCGCGTCATGCAGCTTGCGCAGCAGCTTCGAGCGCTCGAGCGCGGTGGTCTTGCGCCAGGTCTTGAAGGCTTCATGGGCGGCTTCGATGGCACGGCGGGTCTCCACCTTGCCCGACTTCGGCACGGTGCCGATCTTGAGGCCGGTCGCCGGATTGTTGACGTCAACCGTCTGGCCGCTGTCGGCCTGCACCCATTCGCCGTTGATGAGATTGGCCTGCCGCATGAAATGGCTGGTTTTCTGAAGCATGGTCTAACCTCCGTTCGGCGCGCGGGCCGGTCGCTGATTTCTTCGGTGGAGCGTACGCAAAGGCCCTCGAAGCCGGCACGCTGGGGCATTGCTCTTTACCTAGGGCGAGCCCGGCAAGCAATCGCAATATGGCATATAGGGGTTGGGCCAGAGAAGGCGAGAGCACGCCCTCCCGGATTCCGGCCCGAGTGCCCCGGTTTTATCCAAAAATGTGGACCACCACCGTCAGCCAGAACGCCGTGGTGACCACCGCGCTCGCAGTGGCGATGGTCATCTGGTTCGATGCCAGCGCCTGGCCGGTGTTGAACTGCACGGCGATGAGATAGGTATTGATGCCGGACGGCAGCGCTGCCACCAGGACCGCCACCTTCGCCGTCAAAGGCGGCAGGCCGAACAGCCAGACTAGGCTGAGCACCAGCCCCGGCATCAGGAACAGCTTCAACGCCGACAAAGCGAGCGCCGGCCGGACATTGCCGGAGATGCCGAAGAGGCGCAGGCTGAGCCCCATGGCAAACAGCGCGATTGGCGCTGCGGTGGCGGCCAGCGCATCGACCAGCCGCTCGGCGAGTTCCGGCAAAGGCGCCCCGGTGAGGCGCCATGCCAGCCCGGCCAGGATACCAATGATCAGCGGGTTGGCGAACAGTCTTCTCAGAAAGCTCTGGATGATGCGCAGCGGGTGCACGGGCTCGCCGCCACCGCGACCAAATATCTCGAACATGATGATCGAGGCCATCATCATGGTCGGCAGATGCACCGAGACGAGCAGCGACAGCACTTCGAATCCGCTGGACCCGAATACGCCGAGAACGAAGGGAATGCCCAGCAACACCACATTCGAGAAGGACGACGACACGCCGCCGACGATGCCGGTGCGTGCGTCCCGCCCGAAGATCCGCGTCATGACCAGATGGCCGGCGGCCCATGTCATTGCAACTGCCGTGAAGTAAGCGCCCCACAGCGACCAGGGCGCCACACCGTGGAAATCGGAATTCACCATCGTCCGGAACAGCAGCAGCGGCATGGCCACGTTGATGGCGAATTCGGATATGCCGTCGCCGCTGGCGGGCCGGAGATAGCCGGTTAACCCGGCGAGATAGCCGAGTGCGACCAGACTGAAGACGAAGAGGACGGTTTCCGTGAGCGGAGACATTTCTCCCGTGATAGGCGAGGCCCGATTGCGGCGCAATTGCCTGGCCGACGAGACCTTTCCGCCGCGCCTTGTCTTTCAGCCGGCTTTGCCGTCCCTATATGCCGCTCACCGCCACCCCTGCCGGCGAGCGGAACAAGGATTGCCGATGGTTCGATTTCTGCTGGCGCTGCTCCTGCTCGTCGCTCCCGCCACAGGCCACGCGACGGATGCCGGCTGGGCGTTGCTGCGTGACGGCGGACATGTCGTGCTGCTGCGCCACGCCATGGTCACCGGCACCACCGATCCGGCCAATTTCGACATCGCCAAATGCCCGACCCAGCTCAATTTGTCGGCGCGCGGCCAGCAGCAGGCAAGCCGGATCGGCGCGCTATTCGCCGCCCGCGCCGCCCCGATCGAGCGCGTTCTGTCCAGCCGCTATTGCCGTTGCCTCGACACTGCTCGCATCGCCTTCGAGGCCGAGCCGGAGCCCTTCGCGCCGCTTGACCTCCTGAAGACCGATCCGGCGGAGAAGGCCGCGCAGCTCACAGCGGTGATGACCGAGATCCGCGGCTATTCCGGCTCGGACAATCTGGTCCTGGTTACCCATCTGGAGAACATCGTGGCGCTGACCGGCGTGTCGCCGCGCGAAGGCGAAGCGGTGGTGGTCGAGCCGCAGGGCGACGGCTTGCGCGTGCTCGGCCGCGTCACCTTCTGACGGCACCGAAGGCCCTGCCCGGGCGTCGAGCAAGTGTTGCCGAAATGCCACCATCGAAAGAAGCCGCAAATATGCCGCGACAATGCCGCTTGCGACAACCCGTCGCAGGGGCTATAGGCGCGCTCCCGGTCACGAATACCGAAGCGAGCACAACGGTTGGAGCTTCCGCCTCCGCCCGCGCAGGTGGCTTTGCCGTCCTGCGTACGGCGCCGTTTCGGGGGTTGGGATCGCGGATGTAGCTCAGGGGGAGAGCGCCGGATTTGGGTCCGGAGGTCGCAGGTTCGAATCCTGCTGTCTGCACCACGGATAGCTCAGTTTGGGTAGAGCATCAGACTCATAATCTGACGGTCGAAGGTTCGAATCCTTCTCCAATGGCTGATAGGCCACCACCCTTTCACGGTGTTATCTGAAAAACGGTCCGGGGACCGGAATGCTGAAGACCTGACGGACGGCCGAAGCCTTCGGGCCGAGGCCGTATCGAAAGGTCTGACGCCGTCGGCTCGCGGCTAGGCCCGCGGTGACGATCAAGGCGCAGCGTCGCCGGCAAGGGAAGCTTCGGCTTCCGGCGCCCGCTTCGCTGCCCCGCGATCCGCTCCCGAAGGCCCGCCGCGAATTGATGCCACCGGTCCCTGGATCATCGTGCCGGGACGTGAAGCAAGAAACGAAGCGAAACGAGAAACGAAAAGGAAGATCGACGCATGACGTGACGCCTCGCATGGGGCCATGCCCGACAGGAGTAAGACAATGACCATTCTCGATAAGGTTTTGGGACGCGAGCGCGTCCTTGTTAAGGAAAACGAGCGTGCCGTCACCCTCTACAAGGGTGAGATCAAGGCTGTCCTGATGCCGGGCGAGCACTGGCTCGCCAACCGGCGCCAGAGCCTTGAAGTCTCGCGGCACGATCTGAAGAACCCGGAATTCGTTTCGGCGTACGAGAAGGCGTTGTTCGACAAGCTCCCGGATGTGGCCGCGCGTCATTTCACCGTCATTCGCACCGGGCGCACGGATGTCGCCGTCATCGAGCGTGACGGCAACCTCCATGCCGTGCTGGCGCCGGACCGCAAGCTCGTGCTGTGGACGGATGCCGGACCGTGGAAGGTGACGCTGGTCGACACTGCCGCGGAACTGGCGATCGATCCTGCGGTCATGCGCCGGATCGGCCAGGCGCGGAAGACGGAACTGATGTCCGTCCATCCGGTCGTCGACGGCCAGGCCGGACTGCTGTTCGTCGATGGTGTCCTTGTGCGGACGCTTGCGGCGGGCGTGCATGCGTTCTGGAACGTCGGACGCATGGTGCAGGTGAAGGTCGTCGATCTCAAGCGCCAGTCGCTTGACGTCGCCGGGCAGGAAGTGCTGACCAAGGATCGCGTCACGATCCGCGTCAACATCGCCGCCGAATACCGGGTCGTCGATCCGGTCAAGGCGGTGAGTGCTGTGAAGGACTTCGCGGAAGCCCTCTACCGCGCCCTGCAGTACGCCTTCCGCAAGACGCTTGGCGCGCTGACGCTCGACCAGATCCTCGAGAAGAAGGTGACGGTCGACGAGGAGGCCGCCGGCAAGGTCCGCGCCGACATGGCCGAGATCGGGGTCGAGGTCAGCGATATCGCGCTCAAGGATGTCATCCTGCCGGGCGAGATGCGCGAAATCCTCAACCAGGTGGTTTCGGCCGAAAAGCAGGCCGAGGCCAACGTCATCCGCCGCCGCGAGGAGACGAACGCCACGCGTTCGCTCCTCAACACGGCCCGGGTGATGGCCGAGAACCCGGTGATGCTGCGGCTGAAGGAGCTTGAGGCTCTGGAGACCATCGCCGGCAAGGTCGAGCGGCTGACCGTCCACAACGGAACGGGCGGGCTGCTGAACGACCTGGTCAAGCTCCGCGACTGAGCTGACCCCACGTCAATGGGAAGGGCCGCCGGGCAATCCGGCGGCCCTTCTTGTCTTTGCAACCGAGGCATCCCATCTGCGCCCAGCGTATCAGGCCTTTTCCTGTCCGGAAAAACCGATTAGACAGCGCCCAAACAAGATGCGGACAGATTCCGCCCGCAACCGAAGGAAGAGCCCTTGTCCACCACGTTCGACAAAGTCGCCAAGATCATTGCCGACACCAGCGAGATCGATATCGAGACGATCACGCCCGAAAGCCACACCATCGACGATCTCGGCATCGACAGCCTCGATTTCCTCGACATCGTCTTTGCCATCGATAAGGAATTCGGCATCAAGGTGCCGCTGGAGAAGTGGACGCAGGAGGTCAATGACGGCAAGGCCTCGACCGACGATTACTTCGTCATGAAGAACCTGTGCGCCAAGATCGACGCGCTGGTCGCCGCCAAGACCGCCTGACGTCAGTTGAGCGCGTGACCTTGACGCGCTCTGCCGCCTAACCCACAAAGCCGCCCATGAGCAGCCCCCGCGACGTCGTCATCACCGGCATCGGCCTTGTCTCTTCGCTGGGAGAAGGTCCGTATGCGCACTGGCAGAAGCTCGCCCAGCCGGGCCTGCAGCCGGTGCTGGAGGCCGCGCGCTTTGCGCCCTACACCATCCACCCGCTGCCCGAGATCGACTGGAACCTGCAGATCGCCAAGCGCGGCGACCAGCGGCAGATGGAGACCTGGCAGCGGCTCGGCACCTATTCCGCCGGCCTGGCGCTGGACGATGCCGGCATCAAGGGCAATGACGAGCTCTGCGCGACCATGGACATGGTGGTGGCCGCCGGCGGCGGCGAGCGCGACGAGGCGGTCGATGCAGCGATCCTCGCCGCTTCGGAAAGCCGCAACGATCGCGACGTGCTGCTCAACGAGAAGCTGACCACCGAATTGCGCCCGACCTTGTTCCTGGCGCAATTGTCGAACCTGCTCGCCGGTAACATCTCGATCGTCCACAAGGTCACCGGTTCGTCGCGCACTTTCATGGGCGAGGAAGGTGCCGGTGTCGCCGCCGTCGAGACCGCCGCCGCGCGCATCCGCTCTGGACAGTCGACGCATGTGCTGGTTGGCGGCGCCTTCCAGACCGAACATTCCGACATGCTGCTCGGCTATGAGTTGGCCGGCTACCTGCATCGCGGCGCCTGGAAGCCGGTCTGGCAAAGACAGGGCGGGGAAGGCGGCGGCGTGGTGACCGGCTCCGGCGGCGCCTTCCTGGTGCTGGAGCAGCGCGAGCACGCTGAAAGCCGTGGGCGCAAGATCTACGCCGAGCTTGGCCCGGTCGTGTCCGGACGCGCCAAGCGGCGGCTCGGCGAACTCGATGCCGAGATCGCCACGCTACTCAGCCAGGCTGCATTGCCTGACGGTGAATTGCTCGCGATCTCAGGCGCTTCCGGCGCTCATGCCGCGACCGCCGCCGAGAAGGCAGTGCTGGACGCCCATCCAGCGATCGCCGCGCGCGCGTTCTCGACACTGACCGGCCATATGAAGGAAGCGCAGTTCCCCTTCGCGGTGGCGCTGGCAGCGCTGGCCGTCGACCGCAAGGCCGCCTATCCCGCCTTCGATACCACGGTCGAAAAGCTGTTCAAAGGCGTTCCCAAGTCAGTGCTTGCAACGGCGATCGGCTATCACCAATTCGAGGGCATGGGGCTGGTAAAGGCCGCCTGAGCTACGACCTAGGAAAAAACATGGCCAATCTGAACGATCACATGGGCAGGCCAATCGTCGCCGTCACCGGTATCGGCGTGGTGACGTCGCTCGGCGTCGGCAAGGCCGACAACTGGGCGGCACTCACATCGGGCAAATCCGGCATCCATCCGATCACCCGCTTTCCCGTCGATCATCTCAACACCCGCATCTCCGGCATGGTCGACTTCCTGCCGTCGAGCTCGCAGGGCTCCAGCCCCCTCACCTACGAGCTGGCCGAAACTGCCGCGCGGGAAGCCGTCGCGGAAGCCGGTCTCGATTCCGGCGATTTCGGCGGACCACTGTTTCTCGCCTCGCCGCCGGTCGAGCTCGACTGGGCTGACCGCTTTTCGCTCTACAATTCCGACAAGCAGGGCGCCGGCGCCGAAAGACTGCTGCGCGTGGCGCGCGCGCTGAAGGAACTCGACATCTTCGAGACAACGCAGTTCGGCTCGATCGCCGACCGGCTGGCGGACAGGTTCGGCACCCGCGGCCTGCCGATCACGCTGTCGACCGCTTGCGCCTCCGGCGCCACCGCCATCCAGCTCGGCGTCGAGGCGATCCGCCGCGGCGAATGCGACAAGGCGCTGTCGATCGGCGCCGACGGCTCGGCGACTGCCGAGGCGCTGATCCGTTTCTCGCTGCTGTCGGCGCTGTCCACCCACAACGACATCCCGGAAAAGGCCTCAAAACCCTTCTCCAAGGATCGCGACGGTTTTGTGCTCGCCGAAGGCTCCGGCGCGCTGGTGCTGGAATCGCTGGAGGCCGCCCTTGCCCGAGGCGCCACCATTCTCGGCATCATGCGCGGCTGCGGCGAGAAGGCCGACGATTTCCACCGCACCCGCTCGAAGCCCGACGGTTCGCCGGCGATCGCGGCGGTCCGCGCCGCGCTCGCCGATGCCGGCCTTGGCGAGGACGAGATCGACTATGTCAACGCGCATGGCACCTCGACGCCGGAAAACGACAAGATGGAACATCTGTCGCTGTCGACCGTGTTCGGCGAGCGGATCGGCTCGATGCCGATCTCGTCGAACAAGTCGATGATCGGCCACACGCTGTCGGCCGCCGGCGCCGTCGAGGCGGCGTTTTCGCTGATGACGATGCGCGAAAGTGTCATTCCGCCGACCATCAACTACGACAATCCCGATCCGGCGATCGTGCTCGACGTCGTACCGAACAAGAAGCGCAATGCCGAGGTTGGCACCGTCCTGTCGAATTCCTTCGGCTTCGGCGGCCAGAACACTTGCCTTGTCATGGCGCGGGAACCGGTCTAAGCGAGCGCTTTCCGCTCAACAGAACCGACAGGCTCCATGCGCGCACTGCAACTTATCGAGGACCGCCGTCTTGAAACGGTGGACCTGCCGCCTCCCCCGCCGCCATCGCTCGGCGAGGTAACACTGCGCATCAAGGCCGTGGCGCTGAACCATATCGACGTCTGGGGTTGGCGCGGCATGGCCTTCGCGAAGCGCAAGCTGCCACTGGTCGTCGGCGCCGAGGCCTCCGGTGAGGTCGAGGCCGTCGGCCCCGGCGTATCCAGCCTCCTGCCCGGACAATTGGTGTCGATCTACGGCGCGCGCACCTGCGGCCTTTGCCGCGCCTGCCGCGAAGGCCGCGACAATCTTTGCGAGCATGTCTCCGGCGTGCACGGCTTCCATCTCGATGGCTTCGCCCAGGAGAAGATCAACCTGCCGGCGCGGCTTCTGGTCCCTGCGCCGCCCGGCGTGAGCGAGATCGGCGCCGCTGTCGCGCCTGTCACCTTCGGCACGGTCGAGCACATGCTGTTCGACAATGCCAGGCTGCAGCCGGGCGAAACGATCCTCGTCCATGCCGGAGGCTCGGGCATCGGTTCCGCCGCCATCCAGCTGGCGAAGAAGATGGGCTGCACCGTGATCACCACGGTCGGCTCGAACGACAAGATCGACAAGGCGAAGGCGCTCGGCGCCGACCATGTCATCAACTACCGCGACGACCGCTTCGAAGGCGTCGTGCGCAAGCTGACCAAGAAGAAGGGCGTCGACGTCGTGTTCGAGCATGTCGGCGCCGACACCTTTGCCGCCTCGATGCTGTGCCTGAAGCGCGGCGGGCGCCTGGTCACTTGCGGTTCTACGTCGGGCGTGTCGACGCAAATCAATTTGATGCAGCTTTTCCAGCAGCAGCTGAAGCTGCTCGGCTCGTTCGGCTGCCGCATGGAGAATATGGCCGACGCCATGCAGAAGATGGCGGCGGGCCTCGTCGCGCCGGTGATCGACACCGAAGTCGGCTTCGACGACATCGATGCCGCGCTGAAGCGCATGGAAGGCCGCGACGTGTTCGGCAAGATCATCCTGCGCGTCGACTAGGAATGGTCGGCAAAGCCTTCAAGAAAGTCCGCAGGGACCTGGCGTTTCGCTACGGCCGGCCGCTTCGCCAGATGGAGCACTGGCTGGTCGCGCGCGTCGCGATGACGATCATTTCGCTGCTGCGCTTGCTGCCGCCCGACAGTGCGCTCAACTTCGCCGACCGCGTCGCCCGCCGCATCGGTCCATTGGTCGGGCGCCACCGCGTCGCGACCAGTAATCTGCGCCTCGCCTATCCCGAGAAGAGCGACGCCGAGATTGAGGCCATCGCCTTGGACATGTGGGGCAACATGGCCCGCCTCGCCGCCGAGTACATCTTCCTCGACGCGCTTTTCGACTACGATCCGAAAGCGACGACGCCTGGCCGGGTTGAGGTCCGCGGCGTCGAGCATTTCCTTGAGATCGCCGGCGAAGACAAGCCGCACATCCTGTTCACCGGCCATCTCGGCAATTTCGAACTTTTGCCGGTGGCCGCCGCCACCTTCGGCATGAAGATCACGGCGCTGTTTCGTCCGCCCAACAATCCCTATCTGGCCGACTACATCCATTCGACCCGCCGTTCGACGATGGGCGCCTTGCTGCCCTCTTCGACCGGCGCTTCATTCGCGCTTGCCGCGATCCTGGAAAACGGCGGCAATATCGGCGTGCTGGTCGACCAGAAGTTCTCGAGCGGGCTGGAGACGACCTTCTTCGGCCGCCCCTGCCAGAGCAATCCGGTGTTGGGCATGCTGGCCCGCCACTATGATTGCGACGTCTATCCGGCGCGATGCGTGCGGCTACCGGGCAACCGGTTCCGCCTCGATATCGAGGACAAGCTGACCTTGCCGCGCACCGAAGGTGGCAGCGTCGACGTGCCGGCCACAACCCAGCTTCTCGCCGACGTGGTCGAGCGCTGGGTGCGCGAGGATCCTGGACAATGGATGTGGTTCCACAAGAGGTGGGAGATCAGCGGCCGGCGTCGCCGCCAGCGCGGGCGAGCAATGGACGCTGCCCGCCAGTAACCACAAGCGCCTGCCCCGGGCTAGTCGGTGACGACGATCCGCGTGTTGCCGTAACCGGCTTCCCGCACCATCGAGTAGAAGGTCGCGGCATTGGCCGTGTGCAGGCGCACGCAGCCATGCGAGGCCGGGCGCCCAAGATACTTCACAGCACCCGTGCCGTGGATGGCGTAGCCGCCGCGGAAGAACACCGAATAGGGCATCGGCGACATGTCGTATTTGCGCGAATACCACATCCGCGCCGTCCATTGCGGGCGGTACTTGCCGCGCGGCGTGATGTAACCCTTGCGGGCGGTGGACACGCTCCACCGGTAAACCACCTGACCATAACGGCTGACGGTCATCGTCTGCGAAGATATGTCGATGTTGGCTACGAGAGCGGCTGCCTTGCTTTCGATTGAAGTGCCGAACAGCGCCGTTGCCAATATCGCCGCCATGAGAACGGTCTTTTTCATGCGATCAAACCCCTTTGATTGCCCTTGCCCGCTGCCATCACGTTATTTTTCATGCTTTTAATGGCAGGTGAATGAAGTAACACACACTCATTGATAAATTCGCCAATCTAAAGCAGCGAATTTGAACGATTTTCCCGTCATAGTTGCCGCTGTGACACGCAGTTTCAGCGGCTTCAGCATCATGCTTGCAAAATGACCCGGTTCGCTGCTCAACTCCGGAAATGAACGAACGACTCCTGAAGGCCGTCGACGCTCGGGTCGACGACTTGGTTGCACTGACCGCCGAGCTGATCCGCTTTCCGACCATCAATCCGCCCGGCGAAGCCTACAGGCCGTGCGCGGAATACATTGGTGCGCGGCTGAAGAAGCACGGCTTCGAAACCGAGTTCATCCGCGCCGAAGGCACACCCGGCGACACCGACCGCTATCCGCGTGTCAATGTCGTCGCCCGTTTCGACGGCCGCTCGCCCGGCGCCTGCGTGCATTTCAACTCGCATATCGATGTCGTCGAGGCCGGCGACGGCTGGAGCGTCGATCCCTTCGCCGGCCTGGTGAAGGACGGCAAGGTCTATGGTCGCGGCGCCTGCGACATGAAGGGCGGGCTTGCCTCCTCCATCATTGCTGCCGAAGCTTTCATGGAGGTCTTCCCCGACTTTCCGGGCGCCATCGAGGTATCGGGCACGGTCGATGAGGAGTCCGGCGGCTTCGGCGGCGTCGCCCATCTGGCCAAGCTCGGCTATTTCTCGAAGCCCAGGGTCGACCACGTCATCATTCCGGAGCCGCTGAACAAGGATCGCATTTGTCTCGGCCATCGCGGCGTCTGGTGGGCGGAGATCGAGACCAAGGGCGAGATCGCGCATGGCTCGATGCCGTTCCTCGGCGACAATGCGGTGCGCCACATGGGCGCCGTGCTGCAGGCCTTCGAGGATGAATTGTTTCCGGCCCTCGACCGCAAGATGACGCGCATGCCGGTGGTGCCCGAGGGCGCCAGGCGCTCGACCATGAACATCAATTCGATCCATGGCGGTCAGACCGAGGATTTCCGGCCTGGGCTGCCCTCACCCAACGTGCCCGATTCCTGCCGGCTGACCATCGACCGCCGCTTCCTGCTCGAAGAGGATCTTGCCACGGTCAAAAGCGAAGTGACCGATATCCTCGAGCGGCTGAAGCGGGAGCGCAAGAAATTCGACTACGAGATCCGCGACCTGATGGAGGTGCTGCCGCTGATGACCGAGCGCGACGCGCCGGTGGTCAAGGCGGTGGCGCAGGGGATCATGGCGATCTTCGACCGCGAGCCGGACTATGTGATCTCGCCCGGCACCTACGACCAAAAGCACGTTGCCCGCATCGGCCACATCTATGACTGCATCGCGTATGGTCCGGGCATTCTCGATCTCGCGCACCGGCCCGACGAATGGGTTGGCATTGCCGATATGGTGGAATCGGCCAAGGTGATGGCGATCGGGCTCAACGTGCTGCTGCGCGGCACGGCAGCGGGATGATCCGGCGCAAAGAGGTCAGCGCCGATCGACGACGCGATCCGAGGAAAAACATTCCCCCTGGCGCTGCCCGGCAGCACGAAACGCAATTTACTCCACCTCGAAATCACGCTTCTATCCACCCGGTTTGAGCATATGGGAGTTGCACGATGAAATTGTGGAAAACCATTCTTGCCGCTGCGGCCCTGGCGCTTGCCGCCAGCACCTCGTCATTTGCCGCGCGCACCGACCTGGTCATCGGCATTCCGCTCGAACCCCCGCATCTCGACCCGACCGCGGGCGCCGCGGCGGCGATCGACGAAGTGCTCTACGCCAACGTGTTCGAGGGCCTGACCCGCATCGGCCCAAACGGCGAGGTGCTGCCTGATCTCGCAGAGAGCTGGGCCATTTCCGATGACGGCAAGGTCTACATCTTCAAGCTGCACACTGGCGTGAAATTCCACGACGGCAGCGACTTCAATGCGGACGACGTAAAATTCTCGCTCGACCGCGCCAGAGCCGACAATTCAGTCAATGCGCAAAAGGGCCTGTTCGCGGCCATAGACAAGGTCGACGTGGTCGACCCGGCGACCGTGAAGGTGACGCTAAAGAACCCTCAAGGCTCCTTTCTCTACAATATGGGCTGGGGCGACGCGGTGATGGTGGCGCCGGAGTCCGCCGACACCAACAAGGAAAAGCCCATCGGCACCGGCCCGTTCAAGTTCCAGAGCTGGGCCAAGGGGTCGTCGATCACGCTTGTGAAATCGGACAATTACTGGGGCGCTCCGGTAGCGCTCGACAAGGCCGAGTTCCGCATTGTTCCGGACGCCGCGGCCGCCGTGCCGGCACTGCTTTCCGGCGACATCCAGGCCTTCCCGTTCTTCGATCCCGACAGCGTCGCCCAGGTCAAGGACGACCCGCGCTTCAAGGTGGTGATCGGCTCGACCGAGGGCGAGACCATCCTGTCGATCAACAACAAGAAACCGCCTTTCGACAAGCTGCAGGTCAGGCAGGCGATTTCCTACGCGCTCGACCGCAAGGCGATCATCGACGGCGCCTCGGCCGGCCTCGGCGTGCCGATCGGCTCGCATATGTCGCCAGCCAACAAGGACTATGTCGACCTCACCGGCCGCTATCCGCATGATGTCGCCAAGGCCAAGGAACTCTTGAAGGAGGCCGGCCTCGAGAACGGCTTCAAGGCAACACTGAAGCTGCCGCCGCCTTCCTATGCGCGGCTCGGAGGCGAGATCATCGCCTCGGAGCTTCGCGACGTCGGCATCGATCTGGAGATCATTCCGGTCGAATGGGCGCAGTGGCTGGATCAGGTGTTCACCAAGAAGGACTACGACCTGACCATCGTCTCGCACACCGAGCCCAACGACATCGATATCTATTCGCGCAAGGACTACTACTTCAACTACGACAATCCGGCCTTCGACAAGATCATCGCCGATCTCAACCTCACCTCCGACGAGGCCAAGCGCAAGGAGCTTCTGGGACAGGCCCAGAAGATCCTCGCCGATGATGCCGTGGTCGGTTTCCTCTATGAATTGCCGAAGGTTGGCGTCTGGGACGCCAAGCTGCAGGGGCTGTGGGAAAACGCACCGATCCAGGCGAATGATCTCACCAAGGTGAAGTGGAGCGAGTGAGGGCTGCTGGCCAAGGGCGAAACTTGCGTTCCCTCACATCCCCCTCTGCCCTGCCGGGCATCTCCCCCTCAAGGGGGGAGATTGGCAGTTTCAGCGCCACCGCTCTCGTTGCGACGCTGGTGGTTAGCGAAAGCCTCGATGAGAGCGCAATCTCCCCCCATGAGGGGGAGATGTCCGGCAGGACAGAGGGGGGCGCAACAGAGCAATATCTTTCGGTCTTAGCGGCTGGCAACGTAGCAGTTCTTCCGCCGCCATGACCGCTTACCTCCTCAAACGCCTCATCATCGCACTCGCCACGCTGGTGCTAGCCTCCATGGTGGTGTTCGCAGTGCTTGAGATCATCCCCGGCGATCCGGCGCGGCTGATGCTGGGCCTGAACGCCAGCGCCGATCAGGTCGAGGTGCTGCGCAACCAGATGGGCCTCAATGCGCCTCTCGCCATTCGCTACCTGCACTGGGCCGGCGGCTTGCTCAGCCTCGATTTCGGCCGCTCCTACACCTATTCGGTGCCGGTGATCGATCTCGTGCGCGAGCGCATCGTCGTCTCGCTGCCGCTGGCGCTGATCGCGCTCGCTCTCTCCACGATCATTGCCATTCCGGTTGGGCTCTATTCCGCCAGCCGGCGCGGGCGGGCGGGCGATGCGATTGCCATGGGCGCCACGCAGTTCGGCGTCGCCGTGCCGAACTTCTGGTTCGCGCTGATGCTGATCTACCTCTTTGCCGTCTGGCTGCGACTGGTGCCGGCCGGAGGCTTTCCGGGCTGGAGTGCCGGCGTCTGGCCGGCATTGAAATCGCTGCTGTTGCCGGCCGTAGCACTCGCTCTGCCGCAGGCGGCGATCCTCGCCCGCGTCGCACGCTCGGCGCTGATCGAGGTGCTCAACGAAGACTACATCCGCACGGCGCGTGCGAAGGGCCTGCCCTATCGCGCGGTGCTCTGGCGGCATGCGCTGCGCAACGCCATGATCCCGGTGCTGACCATTCTCGGCTTGCAATTCGCCTTTCTGCTCGCCGGCACCATCATCATCGAGAATGTCTTCTACCTGCCCGGCCTGGGACGGCTGGTCTTCCAGGCGATCACCCAGCGCGACCTGATCGTCGTCGAAAGCGTCGTCATGTTGCTGGTCGCCGCCGTCATTGCCGTCAACCTCATCGTCGACCTCTCCTATGCGGTGGTCGATCCGCGCCTGAGAAGCCGGCAATGACGCTGCACGTCGACATCCCCGAAGAGACCCTTGCCGGCATTCTGGCCAAGGCGTTCCGCAATCGATCGTTCCTCATCGGCCTCGTCATCACCGCGCTGGTGGCGGCAGTGGCGATCCTCTCCTATGTCTGGACGCCCTACGACGTCACCAGACTGGTGATATCGGACAAGACGCAAGGCCCTTCGCTGACGCACTGGTTCGGCACCGATCATTTCGGCCGCGACATCCTGTCGATGATCATGGTCGGCGCCCGCAACTCGATTGCGGTGGCCCTGGTCGCGGTCGGCATCGGCATGGGCGTCGGCGTGCCGCTCGGCGCCTTCGCCGCGGCGCGCGGCGGCCTTGTCGACGAAGTGCTGATGCGCATGAACGATCTCGTCTTCGCCTTCCCGGCCCTGCTTTCGGCGATCATGATCACCGCCATCTTCGGGCCGGGCGCCATCAACGCCATCATCGCCATCGGCATCTTCAACATCCCGGTGTTTGCGCGTGTGGCGCGGGCCGGCGCGCTGGCGATCTGGCCTCGCGAATTCATCCTCGCCGCGCGCGCCGCCGGCAAAGGCAGCACGCTGATCACCATCGAACATATCCTGCCCAACATCGCCACGCTGCTCCTGGTGCAAGGCACGATACAGTTCGCGCTCGGCATCCTCGCCGAGGCCGGGCTTTCCTATGTCGGCCTCGGCGCCCAGCCGCCGATGCCGAGCTGGGGCCGCATGCTATTCGACGCCCAGACCCGCATGGTGGTGGCGCCGTGGATGGCGATCTTCCCTGGCATGGCGATCGTCGTCACTGTGCTTGGCCTCAATCTGCTCGGCGACGGTATCGCCGACATCCTCGACCCGAAATCGCGGCGGCAGCGATGAGCCTGCTCGAGATCGAGAACCTCTCGCTGGCGATCGGCGACACGCCGATCCTGAAGGGTGTCGAGCTTTCCGTCGCGCCCGGCGAGGTGATGGGCCTGGTCGGCGAATCCGGCTCCGGCAAGTCGATGACAGCGCTAACAGTGATGCAGCTCCTGCCTTTCGCGGCGCGCGCCACTGGACGCGTCACCTTCGACGGCATCGACATTCTTGCCGCCAGCGAGGACCAGATGTGCGCGCTGCGCGGCGACGACATCGGTATGGTGTTCCAGGAGCCGATGACCGCGCTCAACCCGGTCAAGACCATCGGCGAACAAGTGGCCGAAGGCATCCGCTGGCACACAAGGTCAAGCCGCGCCGAGGCCGAGGACAGGGCGCGAAAAATGCTCGACCGGGTCGGCCTGCCGGCAGCACTATTCCCGCTGTCGCGCTATCCGCACGAGCTGTCCGGTGGCCAACGCCAGCGCGTCGTCATCGCCATCGCCTGTGCATTGAAGCCGAAACTGCTGATCGCCGACGAGCCGACGACGGCACTCGACGTGGTGCTTCAGGCGCAGATCCTCGATCTCTTGCGCGACCTCGTCGTGGAAAACCGCATGGGCCTGCTGCTGATCTCGCACGACCTCGCGGTCGTGACCGAGATGGCTGATCGCATCACCATCCTGCGCCATGGCGAGGTGATGGAGGCCGGCGACACCGCGCGCACGCTCTCCGAACAGCTCCACCCCTACACGCGCCAGTTGGCACAGGCCTCCATGCATGTGCCGGCCCGCCCCAGAGTGCATGAGGCCGGTCAGGGCAAGCCGCTGCTTCAGGTCGAAGGCGTGACGCGCGATTACCCGGGACGGCGCATGTCCCTGTTCAAGCGCGCCACAGCGGTCCGCGCCGTCGACGACGTGTCCTTGTCGATCGCGCCTGGCCAGTCGGTGGCGCTGGTCGGGCGCTCCGGCTGCGGCAAGTCCACGCTTGCCCGCATGATCCTGGCGCTGGACAGATCGACTTCAGGAACGATCCGCTTTCGCGGCGAGACCATCACCGGCAAGAGCGAAGCGGAACTCAAGCCGGCGCGGCGCGACATGCAGGTGGTGTTCCAGGATCCTTACGGCTCCTTCGACCCGCGCCAGAAGGTCGAGAAACTTGTGGCCGAACCGCTGCATGTGCTGGACAAGAAGCCAGCGCCTGCGGAGCGGCGCGAGATGGTGGCGCACGCGCTGCACGAGGTCGGCCTCGGCCCGCGCGACATGGACAAATACCCGCATGAATTTTCCGGCGGCCAGCGTCAGCGCCTGTCGATCGCCCGCGCCATCATCACCCGTCCGAAACTGGTCGTCGCCGACGAGCCGGTCTCGGCGCTCGATGTCTCGATCCGCGCCCAGATCCTCGACCTGTTCGCCGAGCTCAACCAGAAGCTCGGCATCGCCTATCTGTTCATCACCCACGACCTGACTGTCGCCCGCGCCATCACCGACGAGGTGCTGGTCATGCATGACGGCAGGATCGTCGAGCGCGGCAAGACGAGCGAGGTGCTGGACCATCCGCAATCGGAGGCAGCCAAGGCCCTGGTCGCCGCCGCTCCCGATCTGCATCGGGCCATCGCGCGGCGATTGCAGGAACAGGGGTGAGCGACCGGTTCGCGAAGCGAATTCATCGTGCCGGTGGCACGATGAAAGGTCAGCGAACGCCGGGACGCTGCGAAGCAGCGGGGACCCGGCCGGGCGACCGTCAAGAAAAAGCCTATTCTTCCGGCTTCACCACATCGACCGGGCTGATGTCGAGCAGGTCGAGCGTGCGGCGCAACAGCCGCACCTCGCTCTCGGCCAGTTGCGAGTCGGCCTTGGCGATCTCGGCCATATGGCGGGCGAGCAGCTTGCGCCGCTCGACGTCGAGGTCGCGGAATTGCGCAACGGCCTGCGAGCCGTTGGTCTCGTAGCCGAACTCGTTGAGATACTCGATGACGTTGTCGATGCTGGCCTCGGGAATGCCAAAGGCCTCCTTGCAGATGCGGCGGAAGGCGACCATTTCGCTCTCTGAGACCGACCCATCAGCCAGGATCATGCGAAACAGCATCAAGAGTTCCGCTGACAGCACCGGGTCGTCGGCGACCTTGCGCACACCGGGATCGCCTTCGAAGATCGAGCGTATCTGGTCAAGCAATGCGAACGCCATCAGAGCCCCTTTCCGATTCCTGTCAAATAGGTAGCGCGGAATCGGCCTTGCGCAAACGGGGTAGCGATGGTCGAACGCGCACAATTCTTGCGCCGGGCGAAATCCTCCTCGCCCCGCGTGGCGTTCGCGATAAAGCGCCCAGCCGACGCGGCGAACCCGCTGCGCACCTTGATTGGTGTATGACCCCGCGCCTGTTAGAATGCCGGCGTACGAATCATGTTGGAGGAGCCACACATGAATCTTAGTGCACCTACTCAGCTTATTTTCATTATAGCCCTTGTCATCGCCATCATCGGCGTTCTCGCCGCTCTTGGCGTTCTTGCGTTCATTCCCCTCGCATCAGTTTGGATCGTGCTCATCGCCTACATCGTGCTTGCCGGCGGCTGCATGATGCGCGGCGCCTAGGCACTTCAAGATCTCAGGTAACCGCGAAGCGCCCGGTCCCAAGCCGGGCGCTTTTGATTTTGACGCATGGTCTGCTAGTTTCCTTTGCCGGAGGAGATGCCGTGGCCACCGATAGCGAAGAGCCTGATCCGAGTCGGTTCGAGATGGTGCGTCGCCTGCCCGGCCCGCAGCTTCAGGGCGCGGTCACCGACATGTGCGGCTACCGCGAGACGATTTCAGGCTATTTCCGCAGCGTCGAATATGCCTCGCTGACCGTGCCGCTGGTGATCAGCTTCGCCGAGCCTTTCGCCATCGGTCTGGGCAAGAACCCCGGCGACAACGATCGCTTCGCCAGCTTTGCCGCCGGCCTTTTTGCCGGGCCGGTGGTGATCGAATCCTTCGGCGGCGCTTGCTGCGTGCAGATCAATTTCACGCCGCTCGGCGCCCGCCGTTTCTTTGGCCAGCCGATGAGCGAATTGACTGACCGCATGGTTGGCCTCGACGATGTGCTTGGCCTCGAGGGCATCACGCTGCGCGAAAGGCTCGGCGATGCGCGGGATTGGAACGCCCGCTTCGCCATAGCCGAGAGCTTCGTCGCTGCCCGGTTGGCTTCGACAGATCCCATGCAGGCCGAAATCGGCTGGGCCTATGACAGCATTATCGCCTCCGGCGGGCGCACCCGCGTCGCCACGCTGGCCGGAAGACTGGGCTGGAGCCGCAAGCACCTTGCGGGAAAGTTTTCCGACGCGGTCGGCGTCGGCCCGAAGACACTGTCGCGCATCGTCCGCTTCAACCGCGCGCTTGGCCTGTCGAGACAGGACAAAAGCGATTGGGCCGACATCGCCGCCGATTGCGGCTATGCCGACCAGGCGCATCTGGTGCGCGAGTTCCGCGACCTCGCCGGCGAGACGCCGACCGCAATCGCCGCCGGGTAACATTTCTTCAAGACGCCGCAGCGACCTTTGCCCAGACTGGGTTATCGACCAACCCTAGTTGAAGGAGGTTCCCCAATGCCCACGACCAGCGAAGCGTCCCGGCTCTACCCTGCCCTGCGTTACAAGAACGCAGCAAAGATGATCGACTGGCTCGGCGATGCGTTCGGCTTCACCGTTCGCGCCCGCTATGGCGAGGGCGATATCGTCCACCACGCCGAACTGGTCTTCGGCTCCTCGATGATCATGCTGGGCACCGCGCGCAACGACGATTACGGCAAGATGGTTGGCGAGCCGGGCTCAGGCGGTGGCAAATCGATCTACGTCGCCGTCGACGATGCCGACGTCGCCTATGCCAGGGCCAAAAAGGCTGGCGCCACGATCATCCAGGAACTTGTTGACCGCGATTACGGCAGCCGCGAATTCATCTGCCGCGATTCCGAAGGCAATGTCTGGTCCTTCGGCACCTACTGGCCGAAGGCCGGCGAAAAGGCGTAGGCAGCTCTAACGAGCCAGCGCAAAAATCGCGTCGCAGTCGAGATGGCTTTCCAGTTCGGCGGCGACCTCGTCCAGTGCCCGTTCGACCTCGGCGCGATAGTCTATGCCGCCGCCCCTGACGCCGAGGCTTTCCAGGAATCTTGCCCGGAAAGCGTCGGCGGAAAACAGCCCGTGCAGATAGGTGCCCATCACCTTGCCGTCGGCGGAAACCGCTCCGTCCTCGACACCATTGATGACGGCCGAAGGTCGCGCCATGTCCGGACCGGTGGTGCGGCCGAGATGGATCTCGTAACCTTCCAGCGGCAGGTCGAACTGTAGCGACCGGGCGCTGGAATTGCGCACGATCTTTTCCGGCTCCATCACCGTTTCGAAGTCGAGCAGACCGAGGCCTTCTGCCTCGGTGACGCTGCCTTCGATTCCGTCGGGATCGCGCACCATGCGGCCCAGCATCTGAAAGCCACCGCAGATGCCGACGACATGGCCGCCGCGTTTGCGATGCGCGAGAAGGTCGCGATCCCAGCCATTGTCGCGAAATTTCAGCAGATCGCCGATCGTCGATTTGGAGCCGGGAATGACCACCAGCCCGGCGTCTTCCGGGAACCGCTGTCCGGGCGGCACGAACACCACCTCGACCTGCGGTTCGGCCTTGAGCGGATCGAGGTCGTCGAAGTTGGCGATGCGGCCAAGCATCGGCACGGCCACTTTCAGCGCACGCTTCTCGCCTGATGCCAGCCGTTCGAGCACCACCGAATCCTCCGAAGGCAAGCGCGCTGCCGCCTTCAGCCATGGCACGACGCCGAAGCAGCGCCAGCCGGTGAATTTCTCGATCGCCTTGATGCCGTCGTCGAACAGCGAGACATCGCCGCGGAACTTGTTGATGAGGTAGCCGACGATCATGCGCCGGTCGTCTTCAGGCAGGATCAGATGCGTGCCGGCGACCGAGGCGATGACGCCGCCGCGGTCGATGTCGCCGACCAGGATCACCGGTACGTTGGCGCGCGTCGCAAAGCCCATGTTGGCGATGTCGCGGCTGCGAAGATTGATTTCGGCCGGCGACCCCGCGCCCTCGACGATGACCAGGTCGGCGCCCTCGCCAACCTTGGCCCAGGACTCCAGCACGGCCTCCATCAGCCGGCCCTTCATGGCCTGGTAGTCGCGCGCCCTGGCCTCGCCGAACACTTTGCCCTGCACCACCACCTGCGAGCCGATATCGGTCTGCGGCTTGAGCAGCACCGGGTTCATGTGGACAGACGGCGCAACACCGCAGGCGATCGCCTGCAGCCACTGCGCGCGGCCGATCTCGCCGCCACCGGCATTGTTGTCGCCGGGAATGTCGGCGACGGCGGCGTTGTTGGACATGTTCTGCGGCTTGAACGGCCGCACCTTCAGCCCGCGTTTCTTCGCCGCGCGGCACAGGCCCGCCACCAGCACGGTCTTGCCGACATCAGAGCCGGTGCCTTGCAGCATGATCGCCCTGGCCATCACGCCCTGCCCTGTTCAACGGTGCCGGTGATTTCGGACTTCTGCGTCAGCGGCCCGCCGCGCCAGATATAGAGCGCCAGCAGCGGCTGCTCGGCCGTGCGCATGGCGTGGCTGACATTCGAGGCATGGTGGATCACCTCGCCGGCCTCGCGAACCTCAAAGCCGCCCTCACCCATGCGCCATTCCGTGCCGCCGGTCAGCGGAACGTAGATCTCCTCGGCAATGTGATGGTGGTCGGGATAGACGATGCCAGGCCCGAGGATCAGCAGGCCGGCCGCGACCTCGTCATTGGCGAAATGGCCACGCGTGCCGAACACCTCCAGCCAGCCATATTTTTCCAGGAATGCCGCGCCGAAATCGGGCACGCTGTAGGTCTGCCCCCAGCGGAATTCGTTCCGGCGCCGGGCCAGCAGCCGCGTCAACGGCCTGGCGTCGGCCGGAGCAAGCTCGACAATACGATCGAGGTGGCGAAGGCAAGGTAGCGCATGCGGCGCCAGTGCACGGGCCGTCATGTTCCACTCGATTTGCGCCACGGCGTCCCGCACCAGCGGGCTGTCCACCGTATCCAGATAGCCATGGAAGCCATCGAGGAGGTCATTGAAATTTGTCGGCACTCTTTGCTCCGCTGGATCCATTCGCGCACAGCCGCTTCACCGATCGTCGGGTTGCGCGGCGGCATCATTGGTCTAGATTGAGCAGCGCGCAAAGCCAAAAACGACAGGCCAGAGACCGGCCAAGGACATAGGGAGCACGCCATGGACGCCGCGGTCGATGCGAGCACCAGCCAGTTCGAACTCAACGAGGAGCAGCGTGCCATACAGGAGATGGCGCAAGCCTTCGCTGCCGACCGCGTCGCGCCCAACGCGCTCGACTGGGACCGGGCGAAGCATTTCCCCGCCGACGTGATCCGCGAAACCGGCCCGCTCGGCCTTGGCGGCATCTATGTTCGCGACGATGTCGGCGGCTCGGCCTTGGGACGGCTCGACGCCGTGCTGATCTTCGAGGCGCTGTCGCGTGCCGACCCAGCCTTTTCCTCCTTCATCTCGATCCACAACATGGTGGCCTCGATGATCGACCGTTTTGGCAGCGAGGAGCAGCGACAGCGCTTCCTGCCGAAGCTGACGTCTATGGAATGGTTGGCAAGCTACTGCCTGACCGAGCCCGGCTCCGGCTCGGATGCGGCAGCGCTGAAGACGCGTGCGGTGAAAAGCGGCAGCGACTATTTGCTGAACGGCGCCAAGCAGTTCATCTCTGGCGCCGGCGACAGCGACCTCTATGTCGTCATGGCGCGCACCGGCGCCGACGGGCCGAGGGGCATTTCCACCTTCGTCGTGCTGAAGGATGCGCCTGGCCTCTCCTTCGGCGCCAACGAGCACAAGATGGGCTGGCACATGCAGTCGACCCGCCAGGTCATCTTCGAGGACTGCAAGGTGCCGGCGGAAAACCTGCTTTCGGGCGAAGGCGCCGGTTTCGGCATCGCCATGGCCGGCCTCGACGGCGGCCGGCTCAATATCGCGGCCTGTTCGCTCGGCGGCGCGCAATCGGCGCTCGACAAGGCGCTCGCCTACACCGCGGAGCGCAAGGCCTTCGGGTCGAAGATCAACCAGTTCCAGGCGCTGCAGTTCAAGCTCGCCGACATGGAGACCGAGCTGCAGGCGGCCAGGATGTTCCTCTACACCGCCGCCTCGAAGCTCGACCGCAAGGCACCCGACGCCGGAAAATGGTCGGCCATGGCCAAGCGCTTCGTCACCGACACCGGCTTCAACGTCGCCAACGACGCCCTACAACTGCATGGCGGCTACGGCTATTTGCACGACTACGGCATCGAGAAACTAGTGCGCGACCTGCGCGTCCACCAGATCCTCGAGGGCACCAACGAGATCATGCGGGTCATCATCGCCCGCGCGCTGATCGGCCGCTGACGCCAATGCATGTCGCCCAAAAGTGCGCAGCGGTTTTGGGATAACGACATGCATCAAAACAAAAGACCGGGAGACATTTCGATGACCACCATCGCCTTCATCGGCCTCGGCAATATGGGCAATCCGATGGCCGCCAATTTGGTCAAGGCTGGGCATGCGGTGCACGGCTTCGACCTGCTGCCGGAGAACCTCGCCGTCGCCAGGGAGCATGGCGTCGTCATCATGGCCAATGCGGTTGCCGCGGTGAAGGACGCCGATGCGGTCATCACCATGCTGCCGGCCGGCAAACATGTGCTGTCGGTCTATGAGGACATCGCCCCCAAGGCGAAGAAAGGCGCGCTGTTCATCGATTCCTCGACCATCGACGTCGAATCGGCGCGCAAGGCGCATGCCATCGCAAGCAGGCATGGGCTGGCGTCGATCGACGCGCCGGTCTCCGGCGGCACTGGCGGCGCCGCTGCCGGCACGCTGACCTTCATGGCTGGTGGCTCGGACGACGCATTCGCGGCGGCCGAGCCGATCCTCAAGCCGATGGCCGGCCGCGTCGTCCATTGCGGCGGAGACGGCGCCGGACAGGCGGCAAAGATCTGCAACAACATGATCCTCGGCATATCGATGATCGGCGTCGCCGAGGCCTTCGTGCTGGCGGAAAAACTCGGGCTTTCGCACCAGGCGCTGTTCGATGTCGCCTCGACCTCGTCGGGCCAATGCTGGTCGCTGACCAGCTACTGCCCGGTGCCCGGCCCAGTTCCGGCGTCGCCTGCCAACCGCGACTACAAGCCCGGCTTTGCCGCCGCACTGATGCTGAAGGATCTGAAGCTGTCGCAGGAGGCCGCCCAAGGCGCCGGCGCAGTGACGCCGCTCGGCGCCGAGGCGACGCAGCTCTACGCGCTGTTCAACGAGCAGGGGAATGCCGGCGCCGATTTTTCCGGCATCATAAATTTCCTGCGCGGCGCTTCCAATTAAGCTTCGAATTTCACAGCGCTTTTTTCGCTTTTTCCGGCGGAACGACCGTAAATTTAGATTTGCTTAAGTTCTCGATAACCGACCGGTAACGATGTGCCTATAAAACGGACAGCGAGGCGGACATATCGCATCCGCCCGGCGCTCCGGATCAGGTCTCGCGTACCGGAGCCCGTAAGTTTCGCAAGTGTTTTGTTGGCGAAACGCCATGCGTATCTGGCAAAGCCGCGTTCCCGGTGGGGCGCGGTTTTTGCGTTTGGGTACCACTCATCCGCTTTGTACAGGTCAAGTCTTTGCCGACAGCCGGTGAAAATTCGCCTTTACGGCACGGCTGGCCGGCTTCAGCGCAGCGCTAAACGATCGCTCAGCGGCGATACCGTTGAACAGCGATGGCATGCGGCCAGAAAAAACTTCCGGCCAGAAGTGCGCCGTGGATTGCAACAGCTCCATTTGCGCGGCAAACGCGCCTTTGGCAATCGCGGCCGCTTTTTCATGAATGGCGCGAGCGGTCTCGGTTCCCCAGGCTTGGCCATTTCGCACATCTGCCGCCATCAGTGGCAGCCGCATCGCCGCCACCAGCGGCGCCAGCATCAGATCCTGGCCTATCGCGGCCGCTTCCAACGCCCGTCGGCTCTTGCCGGTTTTTGTCATGAAAATCGTTGCCCCAACTGCAGCCGGTGTGGCCTGTCCCGGACACTAAGCGCGATGTGGGCTATTCGTTCCCTGATATCATCAGGAAAGTTGGTTTGAGGCCGGGCGCCCGAAACAAAAGGCGCCCAGCCGTCATTCGTCTTAGCGCTTGCGCAGATCCGCTTCGGCGAGATCAAGCGCCTTGGCGATGCGCTCGCAGGCCATGTCGATGGTCTCGCGTGTCCAGATCAGCGGCGGCGACAGGATCATCGTGTCGCCGGTGGCCCGCAGCATCATGCCCTCGGCGATGGCGTGGTCGCGCACGGTGACGGCCGCACTGCCGGCCGGCAGGAAGCGCTCCTTGGTCGCCTTGTCCTTGACGATCTCGATCGCGCCCATCAGCCCGATCGAACGCACCTCGCCGACCAGATTGTGGCCGGCGATGCGCTCCTGCAGCGCCTGCGCGAAGTATGGCCCGGTGTCGTTCCTGACGCGATCGACAAGGCCCTCGCGCTCCATGATTTCGATGTTCTTCAGCGCCACGGCGCAGGCCACAGGGTGACCGGAATAGGTATAGCCGTGATAGAACTCGCCGCCCTTCTCGACCAGCGTCGCGGCAATACGGTCACCGACCAGCAGCGCCGACAATGGCTGGTAGCCTGAGGTCAGCGCCTTGGCCGTGGTGATGGTGTCGGGCTCGATGCCGAAGGTTTGCGCCGCGAACCACTCGCCGGTGCGGCCATAGCCGGTGATGACCTCGTCCAGCATCAGCAGCACATCGTATTTGCGGCAGATGCGCTGCACTTCCGGCCAATAGCTCATCGGCGGGATCTTCACCCCACCCGCGCCCATCACCGGCTCGCCGATGAAGGCGGCAACCTTGTCGGCGCCGGCTTCGAGGATGGCGTCCTCGACCGCCTTGGCCGCGCGCAGGCCGAAATCATGGTCGCTTTCGCCGGGCAGCGCCAACTCATAGGCATAGGGCATCATCACATGCACGATGTTGGGAACCGCGCCGCCGAGCTGCTTGTGCATCGGCTCCATGCCGCCGAGCGAGGTGCCGGCGATGGTCGAGCCGTGATAGCCCATCTTGCGCGAGATGATGCGGTTCTTCTCCGGTCGGCCTTCCAGCGCCCAGTAGTGGCGCACAAGCCGCAGTGCCGTGTCGTTGGCCTCCGAGCCGGATGAGCCGTAGAACACTTGGCTGACGCCCTTGGGCGCCAGTTCCGCCAGCTTCTTGGACAAAAGTACCGGCGTTGGCGTCGAGCATTTGAAGAAGGAGTTGTAGTAGGGCAGCTCCTTCATCTGGGCGTAGGCGGCCTCGGCCAGCTCGTCGCGGCCGTAGCCGACATTGACGCACCACAGCCCGGCCATGCCGTCGAGGATTTCCGTGCCGTCGGCGTCGTAGATGAACGGCCCATTGGCATGGGTGATGATACGCGAGCCGACCTCGCGCAATTCCTTGTGGTCGGTGAACGGATGCAGGTGATGAGCGGCGTCGATCTGCTGAAGCTGCTTCAGCGAATAATTCTGATAGGTCATGAGTTTGGTCTTTCCTCTTGAATCAATCCGGCAAGGCCGGGGCGGATTCGTCAGAGGAAGGCAGGCGGCGAATAGCCGATGCGGGCGCACAGGCGCAGAAGCTCGGCACGCAGCGTGCGCGGTGACGGCGTCACCGCCACCCCGAATGCGCTGGATGTCTTCATCAGAGCCATGGCGGCACCTTAAGCCGCCCGAGGCCTTGTGTTCAAGCCGTGGCGGTTAAAGCCCGCTGCAGGAAGACATAGCGCATCGCGGCCTGTGCCGCTTGCGGCCGGCGATCGCCGCGCCCGCCATGCCCGCCCTCGGTCTCCTCGAAGAACAGCGCTTTCGCATGGCCGGCGGCCTGCAGCCGCGCCGCCATCTTGCGCGCGTGGCCGGGATGGACGCGGTCGTCGGCGGTCGAGGTGGTCAAGAACACCGGCGGATAGGCGGCGTCGGCCTCGACATGCTGGTAGGGCGAGTAGGCGCCAAGCCACGCCGCCTCTTCCGGCTTCGAGGGATCGCCATATTCGGCCATCCAGGAAGCGCCGGGCGGCAGTTCGGTGTAGCGCAACATGTCGAGCAGCGGCACGTCTATGATGACGGCACCAAATAGCTCAGGGCGCTGGGTCAGCGAGACGCCGGTGAGCAGGCCGCCATTCGAGCCGCCCTGGATACCGAGCGAAGCCGCGGTGGCGATGCCGCGCCTGACGACATCCTGTGCAACCGCGGCGAAGTCGTCGAAGGCGTTCTGGCGGTTCCCCTTGAGCGCCGCCTGGTGCCAAGCCGGGCCGAACTCGCCACCGCCGCGGATGCTGGCCTGCACATAGGCATTGCCCTTCTCCAGCCAGAGCCTGCCGCGCACGCCGGCATAGCCGGGCAGCAGCGGCACTTCGAAACCGCCATAGCCGTAGAGCAGCGTCGGCACCGGCCCTTTCTGGTCGCGCCGCCGGACGACGAAATACGGGATCATGGTGCCGTCCTTCGAGCGCGCCTCGAACTGCTCGGAGACATAGGGCGAAGCGTCGAAGCGTGCCGGCTGCGACTTCACCGTCGCCAGCGTCTCGCCATCATTGTCCGACCAGATGATCGAGCTCGGCGTCAGGAAATCGGTGAAGGAGAAGGACACGCTGGCGCCGAAATGCTCGGCATGGCTGATACCGACATTGCCGTTTTCGGGCAGCGCGACGGGCTTCAGCGACCAGCCGCTGCCGACGCGGTCGCAGGCGATGACCTTGCCGCGCACATTGTCCATCAGATTGATGAACAGTCGCTCCTCTGTGCGCGCGAGCCCGGCGATCGAGACCCGGTGCGCCGGTTCGAGCACGGTTTCGACAGGCCCCAGCACCCCGGTTTCGATCCAGCTCTCGAAATCCACCGAATACAGAGCGTCGGGAAGGCAGCGCGTGCCGTCCGGCGCGGTCCAAGGGCTACGCACGCCGAAGATGAGTTGCCCCTTGAAGATCGCTGTGTCTGTGACGTCGTCCGGCAGCGGGATGCGCCTGTTCTCGCCTGAAGGCAGCCGCAGGAAGCTGTGCGAGGAGAAGAAGTCGATGGTGCGGGCGAGGAACAGGTGCCGCCTGTCGCCGTCGATCTCGACCCCGCCACCGGCCGCGAGATCCTGTTTTTCGGCCTCGAAGATCGGCGTCGCGTCTTCCAGTTTCGTGCCGCGCCGCCAGAGCTTGACCACGCGCGGATAGCCGGACTGGGTCTTGTCCTCCTCCTCGAAGGCGGCCGAGACAATCACCGTGTCCCTGTCCAACCAGGAGAAACCCGACTTCGAGGCTGGCGCGCGAAAGCCGTCCTCGACGAAGGATTTCGCCGCGATGTCGAACTCGCGCATCTCGCTGGCATCGCCGCCATCCGGCGACATCGAGACCAGGCAGTGGGTGAAGTCGGGATAGAGGCGGCTCGCCCCGCTGAACACCCATTTGACGCCATCCTTGGCCGAGAGCACGTCGAAGTCGATGATCGTTTCCCATTCGGGCTTGTCGGTCTTGTAGGAGGCGACCGTCGTGCGGCGCCAGAGCCCCAACACATTGGTCCTGTCCTGCCAGAAATTGTAGACATGGCCATTGAGCGCGGCGCCGACGGCGATGTTGTCCTCGGCCGTCATCAGGTCGAGCGCGGTTTCGAACGCGGCCTGGTAGGACGGATCGCCCTGCAATTCGCCGACCGTCACTTCATTCTGGCGATGCACCCAGTCGAGCGCCTCTTTGCCGGTCCTGTCTTCCAGCCAGAGATGCGGATCCTCGGCGGCGGATTCATTCAGGCGTTTTGTCGTCGATTGGGTCACGCGCGGTCTCCAAGGCGTTATCAGGCAGCCCTGCCTACATCGCGTTGCAGGCGCCCACATTCAAGATGGTGGCGTAAGGTCATCGCGACCGAAAGCGGCTTGCGTTCACACCATCCGCCGACGCAAGACGGTCGCCGCCGCCAGCGCCAGGCAGATAGCGCCGAGCGTGAACGGCAGGCCGGGCGCGCCGATCACATCCATGACGCCGCCGGTGAGCGGCGGCACGAGAATGCCGCCGACGCCCCACATCAGCGAGAAGGCAGCATTGCCGGCGACCAGGGCCGAGCCTGTAAAACGCTCGCCGAGTTCGACGATCGACATCGTGTAGATGCCGTAGGAAACCGCGCCCCAGACGAACACGCACGGCCAGATCAGCGGAGTCTCGATCAGCAGCGGCAACAGCGCGCAGCCGAGCACGGTCAGCGACACGCAGATGAACCGCACCAGGCGCGCCGTCAGCCGCTCCGCCAGCAGGCCGAGCGGCACCTGCATGGCGATGTTGCCGGCAATCATCACGGACAGCAGCGCCGACATACGGGCTTCGGCAATGCCGTAATGGGTGCCATAGACCGGAAGCAGCGCCAACACCGCTTGCTCGAAGCCGGCGGCCACGACGACCGTCGACAGCAGCAGCCAGGCCATCGGCATGAACCCCATCACCGAAACCCCGTGCCCGGCCTCGTCGACTTTAGGCAACCGAGGCAGCACCAACGCCAGGCAGCCACCGCAAAAAACGAAGGCGGCAATCCCTACCAGAAACGGCGGCCAGCCTTCGGTGCCGACGGCAAGCAGGCAGAGCGGACCGGCGGCGAAACCGGCCGAAATGATCGTCGAATAGACGCCCATGACGCGACCGCGCCGCGACGGTGGGGCAAGTGCGATCACCCAGATCTCACTAAGAACATAGAGCGGGTTGGTGACTACGCCGATCAGGAAGCGCAGCGGAAACCACAGATAGACATTCTGCGTCCAGCCGATCAGCGCCAGCACCAGCGCGGATAGGGCTGCACAGGTGAGCGCCGTGCGCCCGGCCCCGAACCGGCGGGCCAACGCCGGGATCAGCGGTGACGACAGGATGAAGCCGACCGGTGTCATCGCCGCCGAGAGGCCGATCATGGCCGGCGAGACGCCCTGGCGCTGCAGGATGAAGCTCAGCAGCGGATAGGAAAGCCCTTGCGCGATGGCGAACACCGAAACGGTCGCGATCACACCCGTGATCGCCGCCCATTGCATCGGCTCGTCTCTGCCAGTTTCCGCCAAATCCATGTGGGCAGCCTTAGCGGGTCGCCTGGATGGTCGTAAGCCCCGCCGGCGAAAACCGCTTGCTCCAGCCAAAGCCTTTCAGGAGCTTTTGCGTCTGGCTGAGCGGTAGAGCGCGAAAGCAATCAACACCGCATCGAGCCCGGCGATCACCGCCGGCAGGCCGAGCGGGCCGATCGCCTGCATCAGCGCACCGGCGCCGGGCGGGCCGACAATGCCGCCGGCGCCCCACATCAGCGCGAAGGCGGCATTGCCGGCGACAAGTGCCGTTCCCTTGAAGCGGCTGCCAAGCTCGACCAGCGCCATCGTGTAGACGCCGTAGCCGACCGCGCCCATTACCACCAGGACCGGCCAGACCAGCGGCGTCGTGATCAGCACCGGCAGCGATAACGCGCAAGCCGCCGTCGCCAGCGCGCAAAAAACGATCATCGCCCGGCCGCCGAAGCGTTCGGCCATCAGCCCAAGCGGAATCTGCAAGAGGATGTTGCCGGCCGACAGCGCCGTCACCAGCGCCGCCAGCTTCGCCTCGGGTAAGCCGTAGCCGGTACCGAAGACAGGGATAAGCGCATAGGTGCTTTGCTGCACCGCCGCCGAAACCAATACCGCCAACAGCAGCGCGGGCGCCAGCCTGGCGAAGCCGACAAGGCCGCCGGAAGCCTGGCCGTCCTCCTCGAAACCGGTCAACCTCGACGACACGGCGCGCAGGATCAGCGCGCAGAGCGCAAAGCCTGATATCGCCGCGACGAAGGGAGGCCAGCCCGACGCCCCGACGGTGATCAGGATCAGCGGTCCCGCCGCATAGCCGGCACCCATCAGCGCGTTGAACACGCCCATCACCCGGCCGCGGCGCGATGGCGGCGCCAGCGACAGCGCCCAGACCTCGCCGAGCACATAGAGCGGGTTGATGACCACGCCGACGAGAAAGCGGAGGATGAACCACGCGACCCAATCCTGCAGATAGCCGATGGCCAGGAAGCACAGCGCCCCGGTCAGCGAACAGCCGACGGCGAGATTGCGCGCGCCAACGAGGCGCACGGCGGCCGGCACGAACGGGGCCGAGAGTAGCAGGCCAACCGGCATCATCGCGGCGGAAAGCCCGATCGGCGCCGGCGACATGCCTTGCCGCTGCATCAAGAGCGTGAACAGCGGATAGCTCAGCCCTTGCGCGGCGCCGAACATGGCAAGCGCCGCGGTGACGCCGGCAAGCGCTGCCCATGGCGTTGCCGCCTCGCCATCGCGCGAATCGGTCGCGACCATGCTGCCATCCCTGTGAAAACGCCTACCTGCGGCCGGCAAGCTATCCGGCTAGCGGTTCGATCCGGGAAAAGGAAGGGCCGCCCCGGCAAATCCGCTGCGCCAAGTCACCTGGGCGCGCAGGTACCAGCAATCCTGCTGCCCTTCCGGCATGTCGCTTCCATCGCCCTAGTGGTCGCCGCCTCCGTACCGGCAGCATTGCCGCCGGTCCATTATGCCGCCCACTTTCGCATTCCATGAGGCCTGTCATGACCGCCGCCCTTCATCCCGCCGAACCGGCACTGGCAACCGACCGCGCCCGGCGCGGCGGCCGCGCGGGAAAGCGCGCCGGCGGCTCGGCCGCGTTCGAGCAGCCGCCCTTTCGTCAACTCAGAAACCCGCTGACGCCGACCAAGCTGGTGTCCGACGACGAGCTGGAATCGATCCACCTCGCCTCCTTGCGGGTGCTCAGGGAAATCGGCGTCGACGTGCTGCATGACGAGGCACGGCACATCATGAAGGCCCATGGCGCCGATGTGCGCGAAGGCAGCGAGCGGGTGCGCTTCGACAGCGACATGATCCTCGAACTGGTTTCACATTGCCCGCCGGAATTCACCATCCACGCCCGCAACCCGGTGCACAATGTGCGCTTCGGCGGCAACAATCTGATCATCTCGATGATGGCCTCGGCGCCCAACTGCTCCGATATCGATCGCGGCCGCCGGCCCGGCAGCCAGGCGGACTACCGCAACTTCCTGCGCTTGGCGCAGATGCACAACATCCTGAACTGTACCGGCGGCTATCCGGTCGAGCCGATCGACATCCATCCGTCGGTCCGCCACCTCGAATGCATCCGCGACCTCAGCCTGCTCACCGACAAGGTGTTCCACATCTATTCGCTCGGCAAGGAGCGCAATGTCGACGGCATCGAGATCGCCAGGATCGCGCGCGGCATCAGCCACGAACAGTTGCTCGAGCAACCGTCGGTATTCACCATCATCAACACCAACTCGCCGCTCAAGCTCGACGTGCCGATGATGGAAGGCATCATCCAGATGTCGAGCAAGGGCCAGGTCGTCATCGTCACGCCGTTCACGCTGTCCGGCGCCATGGCCCCGGTGACCATCGCCGGCGCGCTGGTGCAGCAGAACGCCGAGGCATTGTCCGGCATCGCCTTCGCTCAAATGGTGAGGAAGGGCGCGCCTGTCGGCTATGGCGGCTTCACCTCCAATGTCGACATGAAGTCCGGCGCGCCGGCCTTCGGCACACCCGAATACATGAAGGCGCAGTTGGTCGGCGGCCAGCTCGCCCGCCGCTACAACATCCCCTACCGCACCTCCAACACCTGCGCCGCCAACACGGTCGACGCGCAGGCCGCCTATGAAAGCGTGTTCTCGCTGTGGGGCGCCATCCAGGGCGGTGGCAATCTGATGATGCATGCGGCCGGCTGGCTCGAAGGCGGCCTGCGCTGCTCCTACGAGAAGACCATCCTCGACATCGACCTGCTGCAGATGGTGACCGAATTCCTGACCCCGCTCGACCTGTCCGAGGAGGCGCTGGGCTTCGACGCCATCCAGTCGGTCGGCCCGGGCGGCCATTTCTTCGGCACCCAGCACACACAGGACCGCTACAAGACCGCGTTCTATTCGCCGATCCTTTCCGACTGGCGCAATTTCGAGACCTGGGCGGAAGCCGGATCGCCGACGGCGATCGAGAAGGCAAACAAGGTCTGGAAGGAGCGGCTGGCTTCCTATGAGGAACCCTACATCGACCCGGCGATCCGCGAGGAACTCAACGACTTCGTCGACAAGCGCCGCGCCGAAGGCGGCGCACCGACCGATTTCTGATCGCCATGATCGGCCGTGCCGGTTGTTCGCGACCTGCTTTCACTCATTCTGACTCCACATTGCACAAAACGGACCTATCTTCATGAAATCTCACGTTAAAGCGGTTGTCATCGGCGGCGGTGTCGTCGGCTGCTCGGTGCTCTACCACCTGGCCAAGGCCGGCTGGACCGACATCATGCTGATCGAGCGTTCGGAGCTGACCTCCGGCTCGTCCTGGCACGCTGCGGGCGGCTTCCACACGCTGAACGGCGATCCCAACGTCGCCAAGCTGCAGGCCTACACGGTCCAGCTCTACAAGGAGATCGAGGAGATTTCCGGCCAGTCCTGCTCGCTGCACCTCACCGGCGGCGTGATGATGGCCGATACGCCGGAGCGCATGGACTTCCTGCGCCTTGCCCACGCCAAGGGCCGCTATCTCGGCATGGACACCGAACTGATCACGCCGTCCGAGGCCAAGGCGATGTTCCCGCTGATGGACGAGAGCAATTTTGTTGGCGCCATGTGGGATCCGGTCGAGGGCCATCTCGACCCGTCCGGCACGACCATCGCCTACTCCAAGGCGGCGAAGAAGCTCGGCGCCGAGATCGTGCTGCGCAACCGCGTCGTCGAACTGACGCAAGAGGTCGACGGCACCTGGAACGTCGTCACCGAGCAAGGCACGGTCAAGGCCGAGCATGTCGTCAATTGCGGCGGCCTGTGGGCGCGCGAGATCGGCCGAATGGTCGGCGTCGAACTGCCGGTCCTGGCCATGGAGCACATGTATCTGCTCACCGAGCCGATGCCGGAGGTCGAGGAATTCAACAAGTCGACCAGCCGCGAGATGATCGGCGTGCTCGACTTCAAGGGCGAGATCTACACCCGCCAGGAGCGCAACGGCATCCTGCTCGGCACCTACGAGAAAGCCTGCAAGCCGTGGTCGCCGGTCAACACGCCCTGGGATTTCGGCCACGAGCTGCTGCAGCCCGACATCGACCGCATCGCGCCGTCGCTGGAGATCGGCTTCAAGCATTTCCCCGGCATCGAAAAGGCCGGCATCAAGCAGATCATCAACGGCCCCTTCACCTTCGCACTCGACGGCAACCCGCTGGTCGGGCCGGTGCAGGGCCTGACCAATTTCTGGTGCGCCTGCGCCGTCATGGCCGGCTTCAGCCAGGGCGGCGGCGTCGGTCTCGCGCTGTCGAACTGGATGGTGCATGGCGATCCCGGCTTCGACGTCTGGGGCATGGATGTCGCGCGCTTCGGCGAATGGGCGAGCCTGCGCTACACCAACGCCAAGGTCCGTGAAAACTATTCGCGCCGTTTCTCGATCCGCTTCCCCAATGAGGAACTGCCCGCCGCTCGGCCGGCGCAGACGACGCCGCTCTACGACACCATGCTGGCCAACAATGCGGTGATGGGCGACTCTTGGGGCCTCGAGACTCCGCTTTGGTTCGCGCCGAAGGGCAAGGAGCCGAAGGACATCGTCTCCTTCCACCGCTCGAACGACTTCGGCCCGATCGGCGACGAAGTGCGCGCCACCCGCGAGCGCGTCGGCGTCACCGAGATCGCCAACTTCGCCAAATACGAAGTCTCCGGACCGGCGGCGGAGGATTTCCTCAATCGTCTGATGACCAACCGCATGCCGAAGACCGGCCGCATCGTGCTGACGCCGATGGTCAACGAGTTCGGCAAGCTGATCGGTGATTTCACCATCGCCAAGGCGGCTGAAGACCGTTTCATGATCTGGGGCTCGTCCGCCGCGCAAAAGTACCACATGCGCTGGTTCGAGAAGCATCTGCCGAAAAATGGTTCTGTCCACATCCACCGCTTCGACCAGACGCTGGTCGGTCTTTCGATCGCCGGGCCGAAATCCCGCGACCTTTTGCAGAAGTTGGTCGATGTCGACATCTCGACCAAGGCATTCCGCTTCATGGATTTCCGCGAAATGGCGGTCGGCGGGGCGCCCTGCATGGTCAACCGCATCACCTATACCGGCGATCTCGGCTACGAAATCTGGATGGCGCCGGCCTATCAGCGCCTGGTCTACAAGGCCATCAAGGACGCCGGCGAGGAATTCGGCCTGGTCGATTTCGGCATGCGCGCGCTTTTGTCGATGCGCCTCGAAAAGAACTTCCCGACCTGGTTCCGCGAGTTGCGGCCGATCTACGGCCCGTTCGAAGGCTCGATGGACCGCTTCATCAAGCTGGAGAAGAACGACTTCATCGGCCGCGAGGCATCGGCGAAGGAGCACGCCGAAGGACCAAAACTGCGCCGCGTCTCCTTCATCGTCGATGCGGCGGACGCCGACGTCATGGGCGACGAACCAATCTGGGCCAAGGTCAGCAAGGATTACGGCACGGTGGAAAAGCCGCATGGCTACGGCGCGCCGCGCTTCGACACGTCAGGCAAGGAAGTGCGCGGCTCCAAGGCCGCCGAAGGCGCTTCCGCCGTGCGCGGCATCGTCGACGGCGACTGGCGCGTCGTCGGCTGGGTCACGTCGGGCGGCTATGCGCACTACGTCCAGAAGTCGATGGCGCAAGGCTATGTGCCGGCAGCCCTTGCCGAGGATGAAAGCGCCGGCCTGTTCGAGATCGAGATCCTCGGCCATCGCCGCCCGGCCCGCATCAATGTCGAAGCACCCTTCGATCCGAGCGGCGAGAAGATGCGGACCTGAGGTTTCGACCATGGACAGCGCGGCGCCAAAGGGAAGCTTCGGCCGGCACCGCAAGATCATGCCGTTCGAGCCAGGCTCGATCGAGGCGCTGCGCGAGGACTCGCGCCAGAAGGCGGCTTCGCTCAACCAGCATGTTCTTGGCTACGGTGCGATTGCCGAAGGCGAGTGGGCAGCGGCAGGCATTGCCGCGCCCGACCTTCCAGCGATGCGAAAATACCGGCTCGAGCGCATCCGCGCCGAGCTGAAGCGCCGCGGCTATGCCGGCGCCCTGCTCTACGATCCCGTCAACATCCGCTATGCCACCGACTCGACCAACATGCAGCTCTGGGTCGCGCACAATCCGACACGGCATTGTTTCGTCGCCACCGAAGGCCCGGTGGTGCTGTTCGACTATTTTTCCTGCGAGCACCTGTCCGACCATTCCGGCGTCGTCGACGAAGTACGCCCGGCCGTGTCGTGGATGTATCTCTACAGCGGTGAACTGACGGAACTGAAAGTGCGCCGCTGGGCCGGCAGCATCGCCGATCTGGTGAAGGAACATGGCGGCGGCAACAGCCGCATCGCGGTCGACCACATCAATCCGGAAGGCGTAGAGGAACTGGCCCGCCTTGGCATCTCCATCGGCAATGGCGAAGCGGTGATGGAGAATGCGCGGCTGATCAAATCATCAGACGAGATCCTCGCCATGCGCCGCGCCATCGTCGCTTGCGAAGCGGCGATGGGCGAGATGGAGCAGGCGCTGAAGCCCGGCATTTCCGAGAACGAACTTTGGGCCGAACTCCACCGCGGCAACATTGCGCGCGGCGGCGAATGGATCGAGACGCGGTTGCTGTCGTCCGGCCCTCGCACCAACCCATGGTTCCAGGAGTGCTCGTCACGCGTCATCGAAGCTGGCGACCTCGTCGCCTTCGACACCGACCTGATCGGCCCTTACGGCTTCTGCGCCGACCTGTCGCGCACCTGGCTTTGCGGCGACGGGAGGCCGACGAACGAGCAGCGTGATCTCTATCGCATCGCCGCAGACCAGATTGCCCAAAACACCGCGCTGATGCAGCCGGGCACGTCCTTCCGCGACCTTGTCGAACGCTCCGCGGTACCGCCTGGCGATTGCTTTCCGACCCGCTACGGCGTGCTCTATCACGGCGTCGGTCTGGCCGACGAGTATCCGACGCTGCCGCATGCGAGCGACTGGACGGCGGATACGCCGGACGGCGTGATCGAACCTGGTATGGTGCTCTGCGTCGAAAGCTATATAGGCCGGCTGGGCGGGCACGAGGGCGTCAAGATCGAGGAGCAGATCCTGATCACCGAGACCGGCAACGAGCAGCTATCGACCTACCCGCTCGACGAGCGGCTGCTGGGCTGAGCCTATCCGAGACCCGCGACAGGCTCGACGAGCGGCTGCTGGGCTGAGCCTATCCGAGACCCGCGACAGCTTCCCGCAAGGCGGCCACCGTCTTCTCCGGCGTCGTCCTGGCGGTGATGAACGGCAGGCCCTTGCGCCGGCCCGTCCAGCCGACGACCTTCACCTGCCGCGCCGCGGGTTCGAAACGTTGCGCCAGCGCCCAGCTCTCGCAGTCGATGGCCGCGACATCCGCCTTGCCCTCGGCGATGGCGACGATCGAGGACCGATGGCCGCCGCTCGGGCTGCGCGAAACGAAGAGGTCGAGGCTCTCGCCCATTGCCTCCAGATCGCGCTTCAGTCCGAGAAAGCCTGACATGGACCCGGTGTCGTTGAAGGTGAAGCGCTTGCCGCGCAGGAGATCGAGCGGGATCAGCGGAGCGCCGTCAACCGGCGACGCAACCGATGGCCTGCCATCCGCCGGCATCACCAGCGCGCTGGAATAGAGCTCGCCCTGCCCGCCTTCATAGGCATCGTAGTTCGGCTGGGCGACAACCTGGACATGCGCGGACAGGCCGAGATCCATCGGCCCCCAGCAGGTCTGCCCGAAGAGCAGCGCCGGGTGCAGCCAGAGCTTGTGAAAGTCCAGTTCGTCCGGCGGCAGCGTCGCCGGATCGGGCGCGATGACCTTGCCCTCGGCGTCGCGAATGCCGCCCGGCACCGGCGGCAGGTCGCCATTGACGCGGGCAAGCGCTTCGGGCGCGTCGATGCCCTTTTTACGGAAGGTGTCGCGCAGCAACACCCATTGCGCGTCGACCTCGCCGCGCATTTCGGGCCAGTCATACATCGGCAAAGCCGCAACGAATTCACTCATGCCGGGATTGGACCGCTATTGTTGGAAACTGACGATGCGAGCTGCCTCGCATCGCCGCCGGCAATGCCGCAGAAATCATTCCTTCGGCGGTTCGGCGGGAACAGGCGCGCTGCCAAGCCCGGAGACGCTGCGCGCCCTGACGCGTGGCTTGAACGCGCGGCCCGGCTCCGGCGCGCGCCGCAGCACCGGGTGGACGATCGGCTCCTTGGCCTTGAAGGCATAGGCCTTGAGCAGCGCGAAATAGTTCGGATAGGCATAGCCGTTGTTCATCCGCAGCCACTCGTCGCGACGGTCGCGAAACAGCTTCGGCAGCCGGTACCAGGCCACTGTCGGGCTCTTGTGATGAACGAAATGCAGATTGTTGTTGAGGAACAGGAAGGACAGCGGCGAGCGCTCGACGATCACCGTGCGGCCCTCGGGATGTTCCGACCACTGGTGTTCGGCATAGGTGCGGATCGAAATCAGCGACTGGCCGAGCCATACCGGCACCAGAATGTAGAGCCAGATCGGAATGCCGAAGCCGAACTGGACGACCGGCAACACCACGGCAAGTCCGATGGCGTGCAGCAGCCAAGCTTTGCGGATCGTCTTGTCGCCGGCCAGCATCTGCTTGGCGTCGTCGATGAAGAAGCCGACGCAGGACAGCCAGGGACCGAGGAAGAAGCGGCCAACCATGGTGTTGTTGATCTTGAGCAGGAATTTCATCGCCGGCGGCAAGTCGTCGTGGTGCCAGAGCGCCTTATAATAGCTTTCGGGATCGTCGAGCGGATCGGTCAGCCGCTCGTCCGCGTGATGCCGCAGATGAATGGTCTTGAACCGGCGGAACGGCCAGACAAGGCCGATCGGCAGGAAGACGAAGGCCTCGTTGACCCGTGCGTTGCGAGTCGGATGACCGTGCAACACTTCGTGCATGATCGATGATTGCAGAGCGGCGGTAGAAGCCAGGATGGCGAGGGCAAGGATCGGATAGGAGGGCCAGACAAGGAAGCCGGCCACGAGCCAGACACCGTAACAGAAAAGGGTGAGAAACACGGTCGGCCATTCGATGGCCGGTGTACTGCTGCGTCTCTTGCCTATGCTCGTCATGCTATCGACCACTGCCTTTCAGTCGCCGGAACCCCTCTGATTCCTGACAGCATTGTGTCAGGAGTGTTAGGTTGCAGCAACGCGACAATGCGCACAAACTGTTGAGACTGCGCATTTTCGGCCCCACATGTTATACATTGTAAACAGCGACGAGGATTCATTTACGCCTGAGACGCGATCCTGGCGGCCCAAGAGCAATTTTTTCCTCCCTCATACTGGAGCGAAACTATGGACAAACGTGACCTGTCGACGATCTTCCGCGAGCGCCTGAAAATGCTCTTGACACGCTCCGATCTGAACCAGTCGGCCTTCGCAACGGCGGTCGGCATTGACCGTTCGGCGCTATCGCAGCTCCTCTCAGGCGCCTCGACCCGCCTGCCCCGCGCCGAAACGCTGCTTAACATCGCCGCCGAGTTCAAAGTGTCGCTGGACTGGCTGCTCGGGCTCAGCCAGGACGAGGGCGTCACCGGCGAAATCCGCGAGAGCCTGGAGATCGAGGAAGCCCCCGACGGCTTCGACCGCACGCTGCTCGCCAAATGGCATGCCGAGGCCGCGGGCACCAAGATACGCTACGTGCCGGCCGGCATTCCGGACCTGCTGCGCACCGAAGCGCTGGTCGACTACGAGGCCGGCATCACCAACAAGAGCCGCGAGGCGCAGGCCGGCGAGACGCAGTACCGCATCGACTACAACCGGCGGCCGGAGACCGACATGGAAGTCTGCATGCCTCGCCACACGCTGGAGATCTTTGCGCGCGGCCTTGGTGTGTGGGATCGTTTCCCCGAGACCGACCGCCGCCAGCAGCTCCTGCACATGGCGACGCTGCTCGACGACCTCTACCCGACATTCCGCCTGTTCCTCTATGACGGGCGCATGCGCTATTCGATCCCCTACACCATTTTTGGACCCTATCGCGCCGCCATCTATGTCGGCGACATGTATCTGGTGCTGAACGCGACGCAGCCGATCCGCACCTTGACCAGCCATTTCGACAATCTGATCCGCGCCGCCGACATCAATGCCCATGAATCGGCTGCCTTCGCGCAAAGGCTGGCCGACATGCGATTTTGATGACAAGCGGCCCGCTTCGAGATTGACGACATATAAAGAGTTCTTTATATCGTTATCTCATAGATATCCTGGAAGGCGTATGCCATCATGACCAATCCGATCGAAGCGCTGCTTGCCGAAAAAGGCGTTCTGCTCGCCGATGGCGCCACCGGCACCAATTTGTTCGCCATGGGGCTCGAGGCCGGCGAGGCACCGGAACTGCTGAACGAAACTGCGCCGGCCACCATCACCAGCCTGCACCAGAACTTCGTCGATGCCGGCGCTGACATCATCCTGACCAATTCCTTCGGCGGCACCCGCCACCGGCTGAAGCTGCATCATGCGCAGGACCGCGTGCATGCGCTGAACAAGCGCGCCGCCGAGATCGCCCGCGCGGTGGCAGACAAGGCCGGCCGCAAGGTGATCGTCGCCGGCTCGGTCGGACCGACCGGCGAACTTCTGGTGCCGCTCGGCGCCATGACCTATGACGAGGCGGTCGACGCCTTTGCCGAACAGATCGAAGGTCTCAAGGACGGCGGCGCCGAAGTCGCCTGGATCGAGACCATGTCGGCGCCGGACGAGATCCGCGCCGCCGCCGAAGCGGCGATCCGCGTCGGCCTGCCCTACACCTATACCGGCTCCTTCGACACCGCCGGCCGCACCATGATGGGCCTGCTGCCGAAGGACATCCACGGCGTCGTCGACGGACTTTCGCAAAACCCGCTCGGCGTCGGCGCCAATTGCGGTGTCGGCGCGTCCGATATCCTCGCTTCGCTGCTCGACATGACCGAGGCGAAGCCGGAAGCGACGGTGATCGTCAAGGGCAATTGCGGCATTCCGGAATTCCGCGGCACCGAGATCCACTATTCCGGCACGCCGGAGCTGATGGCCGACTATGTCCGGCTCGCCGTCGATGCCGGCGCAAAGATCGTCGGCGGCTGCTGCGGCACCTCGTTCCAGCATCTTGCCGCCATGCGCAAGGCGCTCGACGCACACACCAAAGCAGGCCGGCCGACCGTCGAAACGATCGTCGAGCGCATTGGCCCGATGCGCAACAAGGTGGCGACCGCAAACACCGCCGAGACCAGCGAAGCCCGCCGCGAACGGCGTCGCGGCCGGGCCTGATCCAATCGGCCTGACTGTTCGCTGTTTATTCGCTGTTTTCGGCGTAGCTCGACTGAGCCGACTTGAGATCCGTACCGGCCGCATCGCTGCGCATCGTCATCAGGGCTCCCGACGACTGAGGGTCGCTGATCTGCTCCAGCATGACCCGGAAGCGGTCATTGTTCAGTGCCGACATCGCGGTGTTCCTGGCGGCGGCGACGTCATCGCTGATGCGTCTGACTTCCGGCGAAGGCGCCTGCGAAGCGGTCGACTGAACGTCCCGTGCAGCCGGCATTGAAGTCGCAATGTCTCTGATCAGCAATTCCGGCCCCCACAAGCCCGTACATTAGCCCTGCATAACAAGAGGGAATTGCGATCCTGTTCCGGAAATGCCGCGCAATTTAACGAATTCGCTCGAGGCGTTGGGATCTGTTGAGATTCAGGTCAGGCCGAGCCGAGAATGGTGGTTTCCGAGAACCGGCGCGGAGCGTATTTAAAGTACGTGAGCACCGGAAGCGCAGGGAACCTCCATTCGCAGGCCGGCATCACCTGAATATCAATAGATCCGAAAAAAGGCCGGCAAGGTTTCCCTCGCCGGCCTGCCTCACCCGCCCGTAGGCCGGTTCCCCCTATCAGAACGATCTCGTCTGAATGGAACCGGCCCTCATTGCCACTACCGGTTACCGCCCAGCGCCGAGGCAAGGCGCACAAGCGACAGGAATTCCGACCTGTACCCAAACGGGTCGGCTCCTCGGGCGGCGGTGGCAATCTCCATGATCTTGTCGTAACCGAACTTCGCGGTCGCATCCTCGTCGCGCAGCTTCTGGCCGAAGGCTGCGACAGCGACGGAGAAGCGCTGGTCGGTGCCGGCCTGGTCGAAGGACGCGACCTCATTGGCCGAGGTGACCGGCGTCGTGATCAGCTTCGAAACGTCCTCATTGGGCAGCTTGTAGCGGATCTTGACGAAGGCATATTCGTCCGCATTGGCGACGCCGCCATTGTTCACCGTTGCCTCGCCATAGCGCAGCGGGTCGATCTGCTCACCGCCGCTGCCCTTCGGCGTGATCTCATAGATCGCCGTCACCGAATGGCCGGAACCGATGTCGCCCGCATCGACGCGATCGTTGTTGAAGTCCTCGCGATTGAGCGCGCGGGTTTCATAGCCGATCAGCCGGTACTCCGAGACCCTGTTCGGATTGAACTCGACCTGGATCTTCACATCCTTGGCGATGGTGAACAGCGTCGAGGACGCATCCTCGACGAGGACCTTCTCGGCCTCGGCGAGCGTGTCGATATAGGCGGCGGTGCCGTTACCGTTCTGGGCGATGGTCTGCATCATCTGGTCGTTCAAATTGCCGCGGCCGAAGCCGAACACCGACAGGAAGACGCCGGTCTTGCGCTCCTGCTCGATCAACCGCTTCAGGTCGTCGTCATCTGTCTGCCCGACATTGAAGTCGCCGTCTGTGGCGAGCATCACACGGTTGACGCCGTCCTTGACGAAGGATTTCTGCGCCAGCCTGTAGGCTTCCTTGATACCCGCTTCACCGGCTGTGCTGCCGCCGGGCGTCAAGGTGTCGATGGCATGGAGGATCTTGTCCTTCTCGGTAACCTTGGTCGGCTCCAGGACGGTGCCGGCGTCGCCTGCATAGGTGACGATCGAGACCGTGTCGTCGGGCTTCAGCTTGCTGACCAGCAGGCGGAAGGCCGACTGCAAGAGCGGCAGCTTGTCCTGTTCGTTCATCGAGCCCGACACGTCGATCAGGAACACCAGATTGGCCTTGGGCTGCTCGACCGACTTGACGTCAAAGCCCTTGATGGCGACGTGCATCAGCTTGGTGTGCTCGTTCCAAGGCGTCGGCATGACGCTGACGGTCGAGTTGAACGGCGTCGATGCGGAGTCCGGCCCCTTCCAGTCATAGGGGAAGTAGTTGACCATCTCCTCGACCCGGACCGTATCGGCTTGCGGCAGGTAACCTTCCTTCAGCGAGCGCCGCACGAAAGAATAGGAGGCGGTGTCGACGTCGATCGAGAAGGTCGAAACCGGATCCTCGAGTGCGGCATGCACCGGATTGGTCTTAAAGTCCTCGACACGATCGTTGTTTTCCTGTTGCGGCAGCAACTGATCTACGGGCGCGGTCGACGGCTGCACCATCAACTTGGACTCGGCCGCCGTGCCAGGCATGCGGCCCCGCCCGGAATCCGCGGGGGCTGCAGCGCCACCATCGAGGGCAACCACGCCGTTGGCCGTCGGCGCAGGCGCCGGCTCGGTGCGCTGAAGCGAATGCTGCCGCGTCAGGCCGCCGACCTCGTTCGCTTCGGATTTCGGCTGCGAGGCCGGCGCGACCAGCGCTTCCGCAGCATCGCGGCTTTCGCTGTCGGTGTCTTTCTTCAGCTTGTCGGCCTCGGCAGGCACCGGCTTCACCGTCGCCGGCCCGTTGGTCGCCGGCTTGTCGGCCAGCGTCTCCGTGATCTTCTCGTCGCCGGCGAATGTCGACGGCTGTTCCCTCAGCATGTGGAAGGTGGCGTATCCGGCGATCGGCAAGGCGACGAGCCCGGCAAGGGCCGGCGTGGCGATGAGTTTCTTTTGCATGATCTCTCTCCAGAGCTTTTGTGCTCGCTCTGTGAGACGAAGCCCGCCAACCGATCCTTGGGCGGCGGCAAATTTTTTTTCTTCCAGGTCATAGGCGCGCATGGCGGCCGCGAAGGCGCGCGCCTTCGCATCCTCACCGGGTGCCGGTGCTGCGATGTCGCGCAGCCTCTCGAGTTCGTTGTCGTCGACCATGGTCACACTTCCCCGGCTGAACGCATCAAGATCTTCAGCCGTTTCTTCGCTTCATGGATGTGCCAGGAAACCGTCGTCTCCGAGATCGCCATCGCCTCGGCGGCGGCCGCGTGGCTCAAGCCTTCGCCATAGACCAGAAGCACCGCATCGCGCTGCTTGTCCGGCAGCTTGCGCACCGCTACCCACAGCGCCTCGGCCGGATCCTCCGGATCGTCTTCGGCCTCGCCCGAGATCAGCGCGTGCACGCCGTAAGCTTCGGTCTTTGCGGTGTCGCGGGCGGTCTTGCGCATCATGTCACGCGCCGCGTTCAGCGTCATGGTGTAGAGCCATGTCGTGAAGGCGCCGCGGCCTTGATAGTCGCGGATCGCGCGGCCGAGCCTGACACAGACTTCCTGGGCGATATCCTCGGCGTCGGCCTTCCTGCCGCACCAGCGATAGGCGGCGCGATAGACGAAGCCGTAGTGCCTTTCGAGCAATTTGCCGAAAGCACCCCTGTCTCCGCCCTTCGCCCGCCCGATCAATTCGGCGTCGGAGGCTTCGCTTTTGTCGAGCATCATCGCCATCATTTGCCTGTTGGACGCAGGCTAATGGCGATTCCTTGGGGTGATGGAAAGATTTTTTTCGGAAACGGTCGGGTCGTGTCCAAGTCCAGCCCAGAACCCGTTCCCCCTTGACTCATCCATATCCCGACAGTTATACGTCAATCAATAGCCAGAAGGTTATCGATCACAGATGCCGAACGCTCATGATGTCCTCTTCAGAACCCTGGCCGATCCGACCCGGCGCGCTATCTTCGAGCGCCTGTGCCGGGAAGGAGAGCAGACGGTCGGCGCACTGACGTCTAAATCCGGAGTCTCGCAACCAGCCGTCTCAAAGCATCTCGGCCTTCTGAGGCAGGCCGGGCTGGTGCGCGACCGCCATGAAGGACGACAGACCCACTATAGTGCCCAGCTCGGCGCGCTTTCGCCGCTGATCGACTGGACAAGCCAGATGGCCGGGTTCTGGGAAACCCGGTTCGACGACCTCGAAGACCTGCTTAAAAGAATGGACCAATGACCAATACTGCGAACGAAACCCTCGCCGTCATTGTCGAACGTGAAATCCCTTTTCCGCCGGAAAAAATCTGGCGCGCGCTCACCCAACCGCACCTGATCGAGGAGTGGCTCATGAAGAACAGCTTCAAGCCGGTCGTGGACCATCGTTTCAGTCTCAGCGCGGACTGGGGCGCCGTCGACTGCCAGGTCCAGACAGTCGAGCCCAACAAGACGCTGTCCTACACGTGGGACACCAAGGATCTCGAGAGCGTGGTCACCTGGACGCTCACGCCGACGAGTACGGGGACCCATTTGCGCATGGAGCAGACCGGCTTCCGGCCGGATCAGCAGCCATACTACCGGGGCGCCACGGTCGGGTGGCAGAGGTTTTTTGCGGCCCTGGAGCAGGTCCTGGTGCGGATAGACTGAAGTCTGCCGGCACAATTCATGGCCACCTGTGTTCACGGAGCGGTACACCGCGCCCGAGACCAATGGAGGAAACGCGATCAATGGAGGAGAGACGATGAAGATCAAGCTGGCCAGCGTCTACGTGGACGACCAGGAAAAAGCTCTTGGCTTCTACACCGACGTGCTGGGCTTCACCAAGAAGGCCGATTTCAGCAACGGTCCGTATCGCTGGCTGACCGTGGCTTCACCTGACGAGCCTGAAGGAACCGAGCTGCAGCTGGCGCTCAACGACAATCCGGCGGCCAAGGCCTACCAGCAGGCCATATTCAAGCAGGGCCAGCCCGCGGTGATGTTCTTCACCGACGACGTCAAGGGCGACTACGAGCGCATCAAGGGGCGCGGCGCCGGTTTCGCCATGCCGCCTACCGAAGTGACCGGCTCGACCATAGCCCAGCTGAACGACACCTGCGGCAACCTCGTCCAGATCACTCAGCTGGCGCGCTGGTAGGGCGGCCCGACGTTCGTTTTATTAGAGGAGGCCGCATTGAACTTTAGCAAGTGGATTCGCCAGATTCACCGCTGGCTGTCGATCATCTTTACGCTGACCGTCATCGCCAACTTCGTCGCCATGGGATTGGGGGAGCCTCCCGCCTGGCTGGTCTATTCGCCGCTCCTGCCGCTCTTTCTGCTGCTGTTTTGCGGCCTGTACATGTTCGTGTTGCCATATGTCGCCAGGTCGACTGACGAGCAACGCGCGGGCGGATAGGAGGCACGATGGCCAAGGCGCACACACAATCGGCGAAAGCCGCCGTTAAGCAGACCTCGGCAAAGCCGGCCCTGCTCTCGGGTGGCAATCCGCAGATCGCGAAGGCCTATGGCGACGCCCCCGTGCAGGCCTACATCGCGGCCATGCCGGGCTGGAAGAGCGACGTCGGCCGCCGTCTCGATGCGCTCATCGAGCGCACCGTCTCTGGCGTGCACAAGGCAGTCAAATGGAACTCGCCGCTCTATGGCATCGAGGGCCAGGGCTGGTTCCTCGGCCTCCATTGCTTCACGAAATACATCAAAGTGGCTTTCTTCCGCGGCGCGTCGCTGCATCCCGTCCCGCCTGGCGCCTCCAAGACCAAGGAAACGCGCTACCTCGACATCCACGAGCACGACGAGCTCGACGAAGCCCAGTTTGCCGATTGGGTAAAACAAGCCAGCCAATTGCCCGGCGAACGAATGTGAGCGGCGCGACAACAAAGGAGGAATCGACGACACCATGAAGAAGAGCGGCTCGACGGAAGGAACCGGTGGGAAGTCTCCCTCTCAGCTCATCGATGCGAGAATCGAAGAGCTGGGTGATTGGCGCGGCGAGATGCTTGCAAGGCTGCGAACGCTCATCAAGCAGGCCGACCCCGAAGTGGTCGAGGAATGGAAATGGCGCGGCGTTCCGGTGTGGGAGCATGGCGGCATGATCTGCACCGGCGAGACCTACAAGGCTGTCGTCAAGATGACCTTTGCCAAGGGCGCGGCGCTGGAAGACCCATCCGGTCTCTTCAACTCCAGCCTCGAAGGCAACACCAGGCGCGCCATCGACTTCCATGAAGGCGAGACGATCAACGAGGAAGCCCTAAAGGCGCTCATCCGCGCCGCCGTGGCCTTGAACATGTCGGTGCGACGTCGATGAAACGGGGCTACCCTAAAGTTTCCGCAAACAGTGTGATCAACCGCTTCCAATGGCGCTCGGCGCCAGCAGCGTCATGGACGCTGTGGTCCGGCACGCACCAGCCATGCGCCATGCCGACATAGTTCTCGATGACATGGTCGACTTCCGCCACCCGCAATGCCTCGACCAGTCGCGCCGACTGTTCCGGCGGGAAGCTGCGGTCGATACCCGATGTGCCGACATAGACACGCGCCTTGATCGACGCCGCCTTGCGATGCGGGCTATCGGGAGCGTCGCTGGCCAGATTGCCGCCATGGAAACTGGCCGCGGCAACGATGCGATCGGGATATGTCGCCGCAGCATTCAGCGCCCGCGCGCCGCCCATGCAATAGCCGACGACGCCGACCGGCCCGGTGACACCTTCAGCAACCAGCGCATCGAGGAATGCCCTGCCGTCGCGAATGGTCATGTCCTGCGTCGTACCGCCGCTCAAGGCCGACAGCGCAGCCTTGCTCTCCTCCTTGGCAAAAGCCGTCTTGGGATCGAACGGGCCATAGGGCACGTTGCGATAGAAGAGATCGGGCACCAGCACGGCGTAGCCATTCCCGGCGAGGCGCTCGGCCATCTGGTCGAGCGCCGGACGCGGGCCGAAAATATCCATGTAGAGGATGACGCCGGCCTTGGCTGGAGCCGCCGGACGAAACAGCCCCCGCTCTGGCCGTGCCGTCCTGCGTCTTGATCTCAATATCCTGCTTCGCCATCACGCGCTCCGTTGCCTTGCTGCGCGATACATATCCGCGCGAGCCTTCACGGCAAGTCATAAGCTGGCCGTCCCATTCAAGATTTCGTGCGGGAGGAAGGATCTAGAGGTCGGCGAAACTCGCCATGTGAAAAGCCTGAACGTCGGGGGGATAGCGATAGGCCGTGCCGTAGGGACAGGCGTTGCGGTCGAGGCACCCGCCCGTCCGGCACGGTTTGCCATTCGCTCCCCGCACATGTGCGAGACATGCGTGATAGGCAAATCCATCCAGGGAATAGGCGTCGACCGGACAGGATTTCAGGCAAGGCTTTTCGACACATGCGTCGCAAAGGTGAATCGCTTCCTGAACTTCCGGAAGCGCGATCTCATCCTCGAACAGCAGCGCGCCGCGATAGGCATGCCATAGCCCGTACTGCGGATGCATGAGGATGCCGAGCGGCGACGGCTTTAGCTTCTCCGCCCGCATCGCCCATTGCTGGAACGGCAGATAGGGCCGGTCGGAAGGCGAGACGGCACGCGCGCCAAAATCTTTCGCGACCGCGCCAATCACCTCGCGCGCCCAGGTGTCGAGCGGGTTGGTCATGGTCTGCGGTTGATTCCCGCGCCAGCGCAGGAAATGCGGCCACGGCGCAGCGCCCGCCTGCCCCACCAGGAGGGCAGATTTGGCCGACAGGCCTGTCGGCCCGGAAGGGGCCGCCTCGCCATCGGCGAAGATGAAGCCGCCGCGCAGGATCAGGCCGTCATGCGCCAGCGTCGATATGATGCTTTTGATCGTGGCGCGCAAACATCATCCCTTCTTGTCCGGGTCGGAGAAAGCGCTCCGCCAGACTTCCTTGTGGATGATGTTGGCGACTTTAGCCCCGCCTGACTCGGGCTCCTTTCAGGTGAAGGCGTCGGGCATCGACCCCTTCTTCCTGGCGATGAAGTCCTTCAGCCCGTCATCGATGCCCTGATCGAGATGCGGCGCCTCATAGGTCTCCAGCCAGCGGCGGGCGAGTTCGTTGGCGCGCTGCGGCGCCGTCTTCTGGCCCTCGGCCAGCCACTGTTCGTAGGAATTGTTGTCGGCGATGCTGGAGCGGTAGAAAGCGGTCTGGAAATTGGCCTGCGTGTGGTCGCAGCCGAGATAGTGGCTGCCCGGACCGACTTGGCGGATGGCGTCCATCGCCTGGCCGTTCTCCGACAGGTCGACGCCCTCGGAAAACTTCTGCGTCATGCCGAGCTGGTCGATATCCATCATGAACTTTTCGTAGCAGGAGGCCAGCCCGCCTTCGAGCCAGCCGGCCGAATGCAGCACGAAATTGGTGCCGGCAAGGATGGTCGAATTCAGCGTGTTGGCGCTTTCATAGGCGGCCTGCGCGTCCGGTATCTTCGAGGCGCAGAGCGAGCCGCCGGTGCGGAACGGCAGGCCGAGCCGGCGGGCGAGCTGTGCGGCGCCATAGGACACCAGCGACGGCTCCGGCGTGCCGAAGGTCGGCGCGCCCGACTGCATCGAGATCGACGAGGCGAAGGTGCCGAACAGCACCGGCGAGCCGGGACGGATCAACTGCGTGAACGAGGCGCCGGCCAGCACCTCAGCCAGCACCTGCGTCAGCGTGCCGGCGACCGTAACCGGGCTCATCGCGCCGGCCAGGATGAAGGGCGTGACGATGCAGGCCTGGTTGTGGCGCGAATAGACTTTCAGCGCGCCGAGCATCGTCTCGTCGAACACCATCGGCGAGTTGGCATTGATCAGGCTGGTCAGCACCGTGTTGTTCTCGACGAAATCGTCGCCGAACACGATCTTGGCCATGGCAACCGTATCTTCGGCCCGCTCCGGCGCCGTCACCGAGCCCATGAACGGTTTGTCCGAGTAGCGGATGTGGCTGTAGACCATGTCGAGATGGCGCTTGTTGACCGGCACGTCGACCGGCTCGCACACCGTGCCGCCCGAATGGTGGATCGACGGCGCCATATAGGCGAGCTTCACGAAATTCTGGAAATCCTCGATCGTCGCGTAGCGGCGGTTGCCGTCGAGGTCGCGCACGAAGGGCGGCCCGTAGACCGGCGCGAAGACGGTGGCGTTGCCGCCGATCTGCACCGAGCGCTCGGGGTTGCGGGCATGCTGGGTGTAGATCGACGGCGCGGTCTTGAGCAGCGAGCGGCAGAGCCCCTTGGGGAAATGCACGCGCTCGCCCTTGACGTCGGCACCGGCCTCTTTCCAGAGCTGCAGCGCTTCGGCATCATCACGGAAGATGATGCCGATCTCTTCCAGCACCGTGTCGGTGTTCTTCTCGATGAGCGCCAGGCCTTCCTCGTCCAGCACCTCATAGATTTTGATCTTGCGCTTGATGTAGGTGAGCTGGGTGCCTGGGCCGCCGCCCGAGCGCGCCGCCCGCCGGGCAGCCGCTCCGCCGCTGGCGCCGCGCCC
>NZ_JHQS01000131.1 GCF_014843845.1 Mesorhizobium amorphae
AATCTGGAAGCCTATGAATCATGCCTCAACGCAAATTTGAATCCTGAATGTCGATTGGACCTAGAGCAATTCCAGGAAAACCGTTTCACATTCTTCCTGGAATTGCTCTAAGCGAACGGCTTCAGATCCTGGGCGATGGTCGGCAGAAGTTCCGAGACGTTCGGGTGGATATGCATCGCGCGTGCCAGCGTCGAGATGGGCGCCTTGGCATACATCAGGTCGAGCACGCAGTGGATCGCCTCATCGCCGCCGGGGCCGAGCACCGCGCAGCCGAGGATTTCTCCGGTGTCGGCATCGGCCAGGATCTTCATGAACCCTTGCGTCTCGCCCTTTTCAACGGCGCGGCCGACACGGGTCATCGGCCGCTGGCCGACCAGAGCGCGCCGGCCGGATTTTCTCACCGCCGCTTCAGTCATGCCGCAGCGGCCGAGCGGCGGGTCGATGTAGAGAGCATAGGCCTCGATGCGGTCGCTGACCTTGCGCGGGTCGTTGTCGAGCAGATTGGCGGCGACGATCTCGTAGTCGTTGTAGGAGGTGTGGGTGAAGGCGCCCTTGCCGTTGCAGTCGCCCATTGCCCAGATGCCGGGCACGCTGGTGCGCAGCTGGTCGTCGACGACGACGAAACCGCGCCTGTCGACCTCGACGCCGGCCTTGTCTAGGCCGAGATCGTCGGTGTTGGGGGTACGGCCGAGCGCCAGCAGCACATGCGAGCCGACCGCCGGCGCCTTGCCGGCAGAGAAGGTCACGGCAATGTCGTCGCCTTGCCTGGCAAAGCCGATATCGTCGGCGCCGGTGTGGACGGTGATGCCCTCATTCTCGAGGATGGACAGGATGGCGGCCGAGACGTCCTCGTCCTCGCGGCCGGTCAGGCGCGGGCTCTTTTCGATGACGGTGACTTCTGCGCCGAAGCGGCGGAACATCTGCGCGAATTCGAGCGAGATGTAGCTGCCGCCGACGACGACGAGATGGCGCGGCAATATTTCGAGATCCATCATCGACGAATTGGTCAGATAGTCGATGTCGTGGATGCCGGGCAGGTCCGGCACCGAGGCGCGGCCACCGGTGTTGAGGAAGATCTTTGGCGCGGTCAAAAGGTCGTCGCCGACGCGCACGGTGTTGGCGGATTCGAAGCGCGCATGGCCGCGATAAAGCGTGCATTTGTCCATGCCGGCGATCCAGGTCTCGAGCCCAGTGCGGGAAGCGCCCGACACCTTGTCCTTGCGCGCCTTGATCGCTTTATAATCGACGCCGACGGGACCGCCGAGCGTCACGCCATAGTCGGCAGCGCGGCGGGCGAGATGCGCCGCATAGGCGCTGGCGACCATGGTCTTGGTCGGAATGCAGCCGGTGTTGACGCAGGTGCCGCCGACCAGCTTGCGCTCGACCAGCGCCACGCTCATGCCGGCCGCGTTCAGCCGGCCGGCGAGCGGCGTACCGGCCTGTCCGGCGCCGATGATGATGGCGTCGAAGGTCTTTGCCGTCATGCCACGGCCGCCACGACGAGCAGGCCGCCGATGATCGCCACCGCGTCCTCGATGAAAGCGGCGGGCGGGTCCTTGCCGAACGCAGCGGCCAGCCGGCCGCGCACTTCGGCGCCGCCATACGTGCCGATCACCGCGCCGATGGCGCCGGCGATGAGCCCGCCGATGGTAACGCCGCCGGTCGCGCCGATCACCGCGCCGGCGAAGGCGCCGGCGATGATGCGCGCGCCGAACTGCTGCGGCACTTTTCTGCTCGGCGTCGACGGCAGTTGATCGGTTACCAGTTCGACGATGGCCAGGATGGTGAAGATTCCGACGGCGGCCCAGTGGCCCATGAAGCTCGCCCAGGTGCCTGACACTGGCAGCCAGCCGAGATAGGCGCCCCAGGCAACCGCGGCAGGCGCGGTCATGGCGCGCAGACCGGCAATGACGCCGATCAGCAGTGCAAGCAGGTAAAGCATGATTGACCCCCCTCGATATCAGGGCCGCGAGAGCCCTGCCGGCGCAAGCTAGCATAGGTCGAACATTTGACCAGAGTCAGTGCCGGCGCTTCTGTACTTTAGTAAAACAACGAACACGACGCAGAGACAGGAGACACCGCCATGGCCGGAAGCGAGCGCACGAAAATGGCGGCGGGCGAATGGTATACGTGCCTGGATGACGAACTGGAGGCGTTGCGCGTCATCGCGCGCGACGCTTTGTTCGAGCACAATTCGCTCCCGCCGGGGCAACGTGGAAACCTCGGGCCAAGCCTGAGGGCGCTGCTTGGAAGCACGGGCGAGGGCGCGCGGATCGAGGCGCCGTTCCACTGCGCCTACGGCTTCAACGTCTTTCTCGGCGACGGCGCATTCCTCAATGCCGGCTGCACCATTCTCGATACGGCAACGGTGCGCATCGGCAAGCGGACGCTGCTCGGCCCCAACGTGCAGATCTATTGCGCCGAGCACCACAGAGAGGCGGCCGGGCGGCAGGCAGGGCTGGAGATCGCAAAGCCGGTCGCCATTGGCGACAACGCCTGGATCGGCGGCAGCGCGATCATCCTCGGCGGCGTCAGCATCGGCGAGGGCGCCATTGTCGGTGCTGGTTCGGTGGTGACGCGGGATGTGCCGGCCAATACGACCGTGGTCGGCAATCCGGCGCGGTCGATCAAGCAGCGCTGAGCGGTTCCTGGGCGACTGCCGCTCAGAGCGCCGCGGCGTGGGGCCCGCCCTGAGCAATCTTTGAAAATTCGCGCCTGTACTGCATCGGTGAGGTTCTGAGCCGCGCCGCGAAATGCTGGCGGAGCGAGGTGGCGCTGCCGAAACCGGCCTCGAAGGCCACCATATCCATCGATTTGTCGGTCGCCTCCAGCAGCCTTTGCGCCAGCGCCACACGCAGGTCGGCCAGCCAGTCGCCAAAGCTGGTGCCGATCGATTGCTGAAAACGGCGCGTGAACGTCCGGCGGGTGAGGCCGGCGGCATTGGCGACGCTGTCGAGGCTGTGCTTTTCGCCGAGCGTCTTGCGCACCTGGTCGAGAGCCTGCGCGAAGCGGTCGGCGGTCGGCGTTTTCGCCACCGGACGTTCGATGAACTGCGCCTGTCCACCTTGCCGGTGCGGTGACAGGACAATGTGGCGGGCGAGCCGCAGCGCCAATTCCGCGCCATAGCGGGCGCGTACGATGTGGAGGCAACAATCCAGCCCGGCGGCGACGCCGGCCGATGTCACGATGTCGCCGTCGTCGACATAGAGCACATCCGCGTCGAGGATGATGTCGGGATGAAGTGCCTGCAACTGGTCCGTATAGGCCCAGTGCGTCGTCGCCCGCCGTCCCGCAAGCAGGCCGGCGGCGGCGATGGCGAAGGTACCGAGGCAGAGCCCGACGATCAGCGCTCCGCGGCGATGGGCGCGGGTGAGCGCGTCCGTCAGCACGGCGGGAAGCGGCGCTTCGAGATCCTTCCAGCTTGGGACGATGACGATATCGGCCTCGTCGAGGGCGGAGAGCCCGTGCGGAACGGAAATGCTCAGCCCGCCATCGGTATGGATTGCGCCCTGTTCCATCGCACAGACGCGGAAGTCGAAGCGTGGCAGGCCAAGTCTGGTGCGGTCTGCGCCGAACACCAGGCACGGCACGGAGAGGTGGAATGGACTGATGCCGTCGAAAGCGATGGCGGCGATGATCGGATCTGCCATGGGACACCTTTGGCTGAAAAGCAATTTGTCCCGATTCTTTCGAACGATGTCAACCGGGACACTTTTGGAGGATCGGCGGCACGCCTATCCTCGCCCAATCAGATCCAAGCCCGAAAGGAAAACACCATGTCTGCAGCAGCCAACAGCAAGCCGCCGCGCCGCGCGCTCGTCGTCGTCGATGTCCAGAACGACTATGACGGCGGCAACCTCGCCATCCAGCATCCGCCGTTCCGCGACAGCGTCGTCAACGTGGCGCGCGCCATGGACGCGGCCGCCGGGGCCGGCGTGAAGGTCGTGGTCGTCAAGCAAATGGCGCCGGAGACATCGCCGATCTTCGCCAAGGGCAGCCATGGTGGCGAACTGCATCCGGAGATCGCCAGACGAAGCCGCGACCATTATGTCGAAAAGACCTTGCCCTCCGCCTTCACCGGCACGGACCTCGAGGAATGGCTGCGTGCCAACGCGATCGATACGATCGCGGTTGTCGGCTACATGACGCACAATTGCGATCTCTCGACCATCATCCACGCCGTGCATATGGGTTTTGCAGTCGAGTTCCTCTCCGACGCCACCGGCTCGGTGCCCTATGCCAACAGCGCCGGCTATGCCTCGGCCGAGGACATCCATCGCGTGGTAAGCATCATCCTGCAATCGCGCTTCGCGGCGGTGCTCAAGACCGCCGAGTGGATCGATTGCCTGACGTCGGGCGCGCTGCCGGAGCGCGACACGATCTATGCGTCCAACCAGCGGGCGCTGGCGCGCAACGCCGCTTAAGTCAGCACGATCCGCAAACAGAAGGGGCACCGCATTGGCTGCGGCGCTCCTTGCTGCATGTGGTCCACCCTTAGAACAGGCCTTCGATCTGGCCGGTCTCGTTGAGGAAGATCTTTTCCGAGGACGGTGCCTTGGGCAGGCCGGGCATGGTCATGACTTCGCCGCAGATGATGACGACGAAGCCGGCGCCGGCCGACAGCCTGACTTCGCGCACCGGCACGGTGTGGCCGGTCGGCGCGCCGCGCAGGTTCGGGTCGGTCGAGAAGGAATACTGGGTCTTGGCCATGCAGACCGGCAGATTGCCGTAGCCGGCCTGTTCCCAACCGTGCAGCTGGTCGCGGATCGACTTGTCGGCGATCGCCTCGTCGCCGCGATAGATGCGCTTGACGATGGTGTTGATTTTCTCGAACAGCGGCATCTCGTCGGGATAGAGCGGCGAGAACTGCGAGGCGCCTGACTCGGCGATCTCGACCACCTTCTTCGCCAGATCCTCGATGCCGGCCGAGCCCTGGGCCCAGTGCTTGCACAGGATCGCCTGGGCGCCGAGCGAGGCGACGAAATCCTTCATCGCCTGGATTTCGGTGTCGGTGTCGGTGGTGAAGTGATTGATCGCCACAACCGCGGGCACGCCGAACTGTTTCACGTTCTCGATGTGGCGGCCGAGGTTGAGGCAGCCCTTCTTGACCGCCTCGATGTTCTCCTTGCCGAGGTCTTCCTTCTTGACGCCGCCATTCATCTTCATGGCGCGCACGGTGGCGACGATGACGGCAGCCGCCGGCTTCAGGCCGGCCTTGCGGCACTTGATGTCGAAGAACTTTTCAGCACCGAGATCGGCGCCGAAACCGGCTTCGGTGACGACATAGTCGGCGAGCTTCAGCGCCGTGGTGGTGGCAACGACCGAGTTGCAGCCATGGGCGATGTTGGCGAAGGGGCCGCCATGCACGAAGGCCGGGTTGTTCTCCAGCGTCTGCACGAGGTTGGGCTGCATGGCGTCCTTCAGGAGAACGGCCATGGCGCCGTCGGCCTTGAGGTCGCGGGCATAGACCGGCGACTTGTCGCGGCGGTAGGCGACGATGATGTCGCCGAGGCGCTTTTCGAGGTCCTTGAGGTCGGTGGCGAGGCACAGGATCGCCATGACTTCCGAGGCGACGGTGATGTCGAAGCCACCCTCGCGCGGAAAACCGTTGGCGACGCCGCCGAGCGAGCAGATGATCTCGCGCAACGCCCGGTCGTTCATGTCCATGACGCGGCGCCACACAACGCGGCGGGTGTCGATGCCGAGCTCGTTGCCCCAGTAGATGTGGTTGTCGATCAACGCCGAAAGCAGATTGTGCGCGGTGGTGATGGCGTGGAAATCACCGGTGAAGTGGAGGTTCATGTCCTCCATCGGCACGACCTGCGCGTAGCCGCCGCCGGCGGCACCGCCCTTGACGCCGAAATTCGGGCCAAGCGAGGCTTCGCGGATGCAGACGATGGCCTTCTTGCCGATGCGGTTGAGGCCGTCGCCGAGGCCGACCGTCGTCGTTGTCTTGCCTTCGCCGGCCGGCGTCGGGTTGATGGCGGTGACCAGGATCAGCTTGCCGTCCTTGTTGCCCTTCACCGACTTGATGAACTCGGCGGAGATTTTCGCCTTGTCGTGGCCGTAAGGCAAAAGATGCTCGGTCGGGATGCCGATCTTTTGGCCGATCTCCTGGATCTGCTTCTTCTTGGCGGCGCGCGCGATCTCGATGTCGGACTTCACTTCGGCCATGACGGCTTTCCTCTGGACTGGACGATGGAGGGGACGGGTTTAATCAGTTTGGTCGCAAGCAAGCTCGAAACGGCCCGGCACTGCAGGCGCGGGCATGTTCTACCCTTGTCGCTGCCTTGGCGTCAACCTTCATGCAACTATGTTTCCCATGGAGAAAAATCTTGGTCGACCTGTCTCGGGTCTTCGCGCCCGGTTGTCGCGCCGTATAAAAGCCAGAGCGGGCGCCGGCGCGCCGTCTCAAAACAGCCGCACAATGCACGGAATGCGACAGGGGCGACGACGCAAATCAACAAGTGCCGCCCATGCCGGCAAAACCGCTACTGCGTCAGCACATTGCTGATCTCGACCATGTTGGAACGGACTCTCAGCACATAAAAACCCATCGTCGTCAGGTGGGGCCATCCTCGCGGCGGTGCCGGCGCGGTTTCAAGCTCAGCGGTCGAGAACCGATCGGACCTCAACGAGATTGGAGCGGACCCGCAGCATGTAGAATCCCATGGTGGTCAAGTGGGATGGCATGATCCAACCGTCCTCCCGACCATTTGAGATGATGAGGGGTCGAATTTTCAGCGCCGCCTGAAACTGCTGGTCGAGTTGGTCCCAGAGCGGACCCAGCCCGCGAGTGTCGATAACGGCCTTGAAATCAGTGCGCGTGGCTTTCAGGATTCCGTAATAACCGTAGAGCTGTCCATAGGCGAACCAGAATCGGTCGTCCGCGCGCGTATCGAACCAGCCATTGTTGTTTGTCTGCGACTGTCTGCTGAGGATATCCGATGTCGAACCGATATCACTGGCTATACGGTCGACGAACTTCGCCAGATTGTCCGCGCGGGCGTTGAACACCACCTCGCATTTCAACAGGCGGTCGTTGAAGGTGCGAAGCGACGTGATGCCTGTGCGGTAGAAGCTGGGGCTTGGCGTCTTGGGGCCGAATGGCCTAAGGCCGAAATACCACGTTTCCTCGTCGAATTCGACCGCGCCTCTTGCATCCTGCAGGTTTTGATCGATCTGGCTGGTGCCGCGCACTCGGCCGATCGTGTCAACCAATTCGACCGCGGTGCGTCGAACAGCCTGGTGTACGCCGCGCTGGAAAGCTGCCTTGTTGTCCAGGAATGGTGTGTGATCCCAGTCCACGCCGAAGAGCCCTAACTTGTACAGGATCATCGATGAGATCCAGGCGTTTTGATTGACATTGAAATCGATCAAATCCGCCGCAACCGTCACGATGCCAGACCTGGTACATGTCTTGACCTGGCCTTCCGCGCCTTCGTCGGTGACTTGCTCGCCGGATCCGGCCGGCGGCGCGAATGTATAAGCATCCGCATAGGCAGGATTGAAGTTCTTCCAATATTGCGTGTTCCAGAAGAAATAGGCGTACAGTCCGACCAAGATGACGATCGCCGTACCGAGCACGGCCTTCAGTATCCAGCCGCGCTGCGTGTACCAGCGGCCGGCCCACAGGAATGGCCACAGGATGGCGCCGATGGCGAGGCCGATGCCGCGGCCGATCCACTGGAAAATCCGGGTGAAGAAATTCACGATCGGATCAAGCATGGCGATGACACCCCCATCAGTCAGTTAGGCCGTAGAGGCGTGTGCGAAACGCCACCTTGTCCTTCAAATATGTGGTTTTCAGAACGTCCACAACATGCGATCGCCAGGCGTCGCTGTAGCCGTCGAAGTCCCTGTAGAAGCCCGGCTTGTTGAAGACGTAGCGCGAGACGAAGTCCTGCGGCACGAAATCCGAGATCAGCTGGTTGGTCAGCCAGGCATCGGGATGATCGGGCTTCGCCCGGATCACCAGGAAGCGCTGCTGCGGGAACACATCCTCGATCTTGAGGTGGCCAAGCTGGGCGACCTCGCGTTTGGCGGCGTTGAGGAACGGAAAATTGCCGTCCCTGGTGATCAAATCGGCATGGCCGTGGATCCAGGTCTGCAGCCAGACCTTGTCGACGTCGGTCAGGTTGCGGTCGGGTTCGGTGTCGCGGATCAGCGCGCGCACCACCATCTCGGCGCGGTGCTCTAGATAGCCGGAGGCCTCGATCCATGAAGCGCGCGGCAATTCGATACGGCCGGTCGCGGCGAGGAACCTGAACACCTTGTCGGCGTCGTTGATCGACAGATAGCTCACCTGCCACGGCCGCGAACGGCGGAAGCCTGGAGCTGCCGGGTCGCCGATGACAGTCGTCATATCCGGATCGACGAACACGTAGAGGCCGCCGAAATGGCTCGTCCAAAAAGCGTTGTGGCGGAAGATCACCTGGTCGGGCACCAGCGCGTTTTCGCGTATGTCGCCGCAGATCTTGGCGAGCTCCACCATGCGTTGCAGCATGGCGCTGTCGCGCCAGGTATCGGGTTCCTGCTTCAGCCGGTCGACAAGCTTGCCGAGTTCGGCCGCCTTGCCCAGCACGTCTTCGGCCGACAGCACCTTGAACTCGACCTGATTGATCGACAGCAGATCCTCGATGTCATTGACCTTGGGAACCGAATCCTCGATCTCGCCGTAGATCACGTCCTTGATGGTCAGCGCGTCTATGGCGCGCTGGTTCTTCGACATGAACTCGAACATTAGCTGCGAGGTGTTGGAGAAGGCGGTGTGGACCACCGGCAGGTCGATCTGCGATGGGGTCAGGATGATGAAGCGTCGGTTGACTTCGTTGGGATCGAGATAGTCGTAATCGCCGCATTCGTCGGCGACCTCAGGCGAAAAACCGGTGCGGTCGATCTGGAAACTTTTCAGCTTGGTGGCTTCGAGCCCGAAGGCGACCATCGCCTTGTTGTAGCGCTGGATCAGATGCGGCTCGTCAACCGTCAGCAGCCGGCCGTAAATCAGCTCGTTGTCGCGCAGCAGATCGGGTTTTTTGCTCATTTTTCCTTCTCCCCGTTCACGGGGAGAAGGTGCCCGAAGGGCGGATGAGGGGCGGCGCAAACGCTCATCATCTTTTCTCCGGGGTTGCCGAAGGCAGAAACTTTGCGTCGACAGCTATCATTTTCTCATCCAGTCGGCCGTCCAGGATCGCCACAATTGTATCCAATACGCTCTTGCGGCTTGCCAAGACGTCGGAGTGCCACACTCTCAGCACCGACCAGCCATTGCTGTTCATGGTTTCGTCCCTGAATCGATCCTGGGAACGATTTGCATGCTGACTCCCATCAACTTCCACAACCAGATTGGCTTCACGGCAGGCGAAATCCGCGAAATAGGGGCCTATCGGTAGTTGACGAAGGAACTTGTAACCATTCAATCGTCGTCCACGCAGTTCGCTCCACAGTTTTTCCTCGGCATCATTCTCGACTTTCCGGAGCTGACGGGCCCTCGCTACCTTCGGCTCGTTTCCACCTCGCACAGCGCTGCCCCTCATCCGCCCTTCGGGCACCTTCTCCCCGTAAACGGGGAGAAGGGAGAAGCGCCAAGATCACGCATTCCAATTTCCCTTGGCCTTCATCTCCTCGATTTCGCGCACGGCGCGGTCGCGCAGCCTTGTGTCGCGGATCATCTTGGTCACTGCCGCGTCGTCGGACTTGTCGGAATAGCGGAATTCCGAGTCGGCATAACGGTTGATTTCCTGCATGACCATATCCATCGAGAATGGTCCACGCAGTTCCTCGATCATCGCTTTCTTCTCATCGTAGCCCTTGTGCATGAAGGCTTCCGGCTTTTCAAACCACTCGTCCGGAAGCTCGATGTCCATGGCGCGCATCTTGATGGCGTCGGTGACGTTCTTGATGGCGCGGCCGGTGAAGCGTGGTTCGGCGTCCTTGATCATGTGCAGATAGGTGCCGATGTCGGCCATCGACTTCGGCGCGCCGCTTTCCTTGATGTAGCGCTCGTAGACCTTCATCAGCCCGTCTTCCTGCGGCTTTTCATGCTCCTCATAGGCTTCCGTCACCGCACGCTGGATTTCCTGGGCGGCGTAGAGCTTGTGGTCGCCGAGCGGGATCTTGTGGTTCTTGCCGGCGAGCAGGACGAAGATGTCGATGTAGTCGTCGCGGCTCTGCGGCCCGTCGACCAGCCAGCGGGCGCCGGCGCGCTGGCGCAGCGCGTCGTCGACATTTTCGGGATAGTTGGAGAACATGCCGAAGGAGCAGTTGCCGCGCACCACGGTGCCGGCGCCGGCAAACGCGTCCATCAGGACACCGGTAATCTCCTGCTGGCCGGCCGAGGCGCGGTCGTCGGAACGGCGCGCCGCCACCTGGTCGATGTCGTCGACGGTGCCGAAGCCGATGACGCGCGGATTGAGCACATTGTTGATGAACTGCCGGCAGTTCTGGCCGGATTTTCCCTGGTAGGACGAAATCTGGTCGACACCGAAATTCTCATAGGCGAAGGGATAGCCGGCGACCTGGCAGTAATTGTTGACGAGGCCGGCGATCATCTGGATCAGCGTCGTCTTGCCGGTGCCCGGCGCGCCGTCGCCGATGAAGGTGAACAGGAAGCCGCCGAGTTCGACGAAGGGGTTCATCTCGCGCTCGAAATCATAGGCCATCAGCATCTTGGCGAGCTTGACCGACTGGTACTTGGCGATGTGGTTGCCGACGACCTCTTCCGGCTTCTTGAAGGTCATCACGAGTGGCTTGGAGCGCTTGCCGGGCGCGACATCGAATCCGTCGAGGGTGAAGTCGTCGACGTCGATGCGGATATGGGCGTTCTCGAATGGACCGATGCCGTCGAAACGGCTTTTTCGCGCCAGCAGTCCATCGATCGCAACACGGGCAAAGGCGCGCGCCCGGGTCGTCAGATCGGCATCGTCCTTCGAGCCGGCGATTGCCTTGTCGAGGCCGGCGACGATCGACTTCACCGCATCCTGCTGGGTGTCGAACAGGAAATCCGGTTCCGCGGTATCGTTCGGCGCCTCGCCGTCACTGTCGATCAGCTGGAACAGATAGGAGGCGAGGCTGAAGGCGGAGATATAGGCCGAGGCCGAGAGAAGCTTCTTGAAGGTGGCGGCTTCGTCGCCTTCAAGGGGCGCGCGGGCGTTCTTGGCTTGCAGGCTTTCGAGGTCCGAGCCTTCGGCAAAGACATCCGATATGGCCAGCGCGATCGCCAGCCCGCGCCGGACGCGAAACAAAAGCGTGTGCTGCTGGATGGTCATCAACTGGTCGTCGGGATGGATGGCAGCGACGGTTTTCGACAGCTCGACCTCGCGGGTGCGGCGCACCGAGCCGACCGAGACGGTCGAGACGAATCGGCGGTTGGTGCCGGCAAGCGCTGTTCCGGATTCGCGCGAGGGATCCTCCAGCACGACGATGCGGGTGATGAAGCTCTGCGCGGTGGCGCGATGCTTTTCGATTGCGGCTTCCGAAATCGTGGTCAGGCCGGTGTCCATGAAGGATGCTCCGTGGGTTGACGGTCAGACGTCGCTGATGACCTGTCCTTTGGACAGGATGTGGACCTTGTAGCCGGAGAAGATCTTCTGCGCTTCGCCGGCGGCGTAGAGCGCCTGGTAGGCTTCGTGCGGGATCAGCGCATGGTTCTCGTAGCTCGACACGCCCTGGCGGGCGGCCTCCAGGTCGTCGGTGTTGATGAAGAATTCCTGCGTCGTCTTCTCGCTCGAAAACAGCCCCTTGCGGCCTGGCTTTTCGGCTTTCGAATAGACCTCCTGGATTGTCCAGGTCAGCAGCCAGGCGTTCTCGGGCTTGCGCACCTTGGCCAGCACCTCCGTCACCGTCGTGTTGTTGTCGGTGATCCCCGCCGAATAGAACGGGCCGAGCACGACGCGGCGCAGCTGCTTGGGATGCAGCGGCTCGAAATCCTTGTCCAGGTTGACGGCAATGGTCGCCGGCGACAGCGCGTAGGCTGAATTCTTCTCGGTGAAATCGTCGAAGCGATGGGCGAGTTCGGGATTGAGCAGGCCGTCCACCGGCAGCGGAATGTCGACCCTTTCGTTCAGCTTGCCGCTGCTGTCGACGAGCTGCCGGATCATGTCCTCGGAAGAGTCCTCCACGGTCGCCATGTAGATCAGCGGCAGGTTCGCGCTGCCGTCGAAACTGGCCCAGTGAACCAGATAATAGGGCCGCAGCGTCTTCGGGTTGACGGAGACCTTTGCCGTCTGCGCCAGCGTGAACGGGCCGAAGGTCGACCCGCTCTTGACGTCCTCCAGATAGAGCCGCTCGGCCATCGACTTCTGTAGCGCTTGCGGGAATTCCTTGTGGCGCAGGATGAAGTCGGCCATCTCCTCGCGCAGCTCGCCGGCCATCGGGATGCCGGCAAGGCGCGTATCGGCCTGGCGGCGGTCGTTCTCCAGTTCCAGCAGGTTCTGGAACACCGGATAGCCGCTGTCGGCGCGCGAGATGCGGAACGTGTCCATGAAGCCGAGACGGTTGCGCCAGCAGGAAAACGATTTGTCCAGCCGGGCAATGTATTCGGCGACGATCTTGGCGACGGTGCCGTGCCGGTAGAGCGGCGAGCGGTCGTCGCGCATGAACACTTCCAGCCCGCTCAGCGCCGCCGTGATGGCGGAGAAATAGCGCGCCGCCGCCTCGTTCTCGGGGGTCATGCCGTCAACCTTATGGAGCAGTACGCGTGCGGCAATTACGACTGCACGTAATTGGCCGAATTGTGCTTCTTCATCACCTCGTCGAAGCGGCGGGCAAAGGCATCGTCGGCGAGCTTCTTGCGGCGCTGGATGTCGGCGGTCGCCACCATGTTCTTCTCGTGCATTTCGAGGAGATCGCCGATGTGTTTCTGCGAAGCGGCGCCGATGCCGGCCATGGTCTCCTCGGCCGTGTTGTCGACCTGGCTGCCCAGCGTGTTGATCTTGTGGGCGACGTCCTGTTGTGCGGCGGTCTTCAGCGAGTCTTCCAGCGCCTTGTAGAGCACGATGCGCTGCTCGGTATCGATGGTCAGCTTGTTGATCAGCGTCGACTGAGCGGCGATCTGGTTGTTGAGCGAATCGACGAAGGTCTGGAACATCGAGGTGTAGCGCTCCAGCGTCTGGCTTTCGGCCAGCAATTCCTGCTCCTTGGCCTGCTTCTCATTGTATTCGGTGGCCAGCTTCGAGCGCTCGCCCTCGAGCTGCGTGCGCTCCTTCTGGCTGGTCGAAGCGGCAATCTTGTTCTCGATGTCGAGCAGCAACGGATTGACCTCTTCGATGCGTTTCTGCACCGCTTCGAGGTTCGACATGGTGGTCTTGCGGCGCTCGATAACCTGCGACAGGCTGGTCTCGGAGGTCTTGTAACGCTGGTCGAGAACCTCCTTCTGCGCCTTGAGAATACCGACGATGGTGTCGGACTTGGCCAGCAACTCCTGCAGATTGCCGGCCAGCGACATGTTGCGCACGCGGTCGGTGCGCATGCGCTGCTTGCTCTGGGCCGAGAACATGCCGATGAAATTTTCCCAGCCGGTGTAATTCTTCATGCTCTCGAATTCGGCGCCGAAGACGTTGGTGGCGTCCTCCAGCCCGATGATCAGGTCGGCGATGTTGCCTTCCATCACCTTCTGCTGCTTCAGCACATCCTCGATGCGGGCGTTCTCGATTTCGAAATTGGCATCGCCGATCTTCTTGTCGGCCTGGGCCAGTGTGTCGAGCACGGTGCCGGACTGCTCGATTTTGGAGCGCATGTCCTGCACGACCTGCTTGGTCTTGGCAATTTCGGCATCGAAATTCTGCAATGTCGCCATAGGGGCCTCCCGCATCGGCATCGGTTTCGTGTCGGCGCGAATATATGTGGAGCATCCGGGGATTGAAAGACGCAAGACAAGAGGAGCTGCGAAAACAAAAGGTTTCGATCCTCCCTTGAAAGATAAACGAACCATTCTCATGGGTTGACTACCCGCTCGGTCGGGCGCAGTTCACCTGCCGCCGGACTTTTGGACGGAAGAAGCGGCAAAAAAGCATTCGATTCCCAACGGGACGGCTGCCTCAATATTCGGCAAATGATTGCAGCAGGCTCGGCGACAGCAGTGGGCATGCTGGACCGGCGAAGGCGATCTTGCCCGCCGGCCGGGCTCAGGGCTTCGGGTCGGCCTTCAGATAGGCGATGACATTGGCGATGTCGGCGTCGTTGCTCAGGCCGGCAAAGGCCATCTTGTTGCCGGGAACCTTCAGCTTGGGCGCGTGCAGGTACACGGCAAGGTTCGCCTCGTCCCAGACCAGGCCGGCGGCGCCGGCATCCTTCATGGCCTGCGAATAATGGCCAAGGAAGCTTTCGGCCGTACCGGCCGTTCGGCCGACGACGCCCAGCAGATGCGGGCCGACCTTGTCGCGCTCGGTTGCCGCCTCGTGACAGGCGATGCATCGGTTGAAGACCTTCTTGCCGAGTGCCGCGTCGCCGTCGGCGTGCGCGGCAAGAACGCCGGCGAGGAAAAGGACAGCGGCGGACGAAACGGCTCGAAGCATTGGCTGACCCCGGAGAGTTCTGGCTGACGGGTCTATAGGACCGAGGCCTTAACAAAAACAAGCACATCGTGGCGGATTGGTTGCTGGATCCGGCCGCCGCAGAGCCGGTGGCAGAGGCCGCCGCACCGGTCAGGCCTTGGTGAAGCCGATGAAATCGTCGGGCGCTGCCCTGCCCATTTCCTCTTCCCAGTGGCGGCGGCAGAGCGAGACATAGACGTCCTTGCCGATCGCCACCTGCTCGCCCTGCCTCGCCACCTTGCCGTCCGAGCTGAGGCGCACGACCATCGTCGCCTTGCGGCCGCAGCGGCAGATGGTTCGCACTTCGCGCAGATCGTCGGCAATCGCCAGCAGCGCGCGCGAGCCGGAGAACAGCTTGCCCTGGAAATCGGTGCGCAGGCCGTAGCACATGACCGGGATGTTCAGCCGGTCGGCGATGCGGGCGAGTTGCCAGACCTGCTCTTCCTCGAGGAACTGCGCCTCGTCGACGAAGACGCAATGCACGGTCGTGTGGTCGTGATGCTCGGCGACGCGGGCGTAGAGGTCGTCGCCGTCACGAAACATCTCGGCCTCCGTTTCCAGGCCGATGCGCGACGAGATCAGCCCGGTGTCGCCCTTGCGGTAGTGGCCGGCGACGAACAGCATCGTCGTCATGCCGCGTTCGCGATAATTGTAGGACGCCTGCAGCAGCATCGTCGTCTTGCCGGCATTCATCGTCGCATAGTTAAAATAAAGCTTGGCCATCCTGCTCTTTTAAGCCGACTTGTCCCGGCGCGGGGAGGGGGCGGTGGCTCATTCCCCTGAAAAAGCCGCCTGCCATCAGAAAAGCGGCGTGAGTGTCGCTGATCGGCCAGCCGGCGCCGTTCATCGTGATTGCCTTAGTGCTTGAAACCGCACCAGAATGGTGTTTGGCTGACGAAACAAGGCGGAGATGAAAACCGTTACTTCGCTTCGCCAAAAGAATCGCAATGGGAGAATATCTATGTCGCGTATGAATTCCTACGTCGCCGGCCTCGGTCTGGCGGCTTTCCTGTCCACGAGCGCTGCCTTTGCCGGAGATCCGGAAAGCTGCAAGGCGGTGCGTCTTTCCGATGTCGGCTGGACCGACATCCAGGCGACGACCGGTGTCGCCTCGGTGCTACTCACCGCGCTCGGCTACGAGCCTCAGGTGATCCAGCTGTCGGTTCCGGTCACCATGGCCTCGCTGAAGAACAAGGATCTCGACGTCTTCCTCGGCAACTGGATGCCGTCGATGACCGCCGACATCAAGGACTACACCGCCGACGGCTCGGTCGAGACCATCAGTGAGAACCTCAGCGGTGCTGGCTACGGCATCGTTGTGCCGACCTATGTCGCGGACGCCGGCGTCAAGACGCTGACCGACCTCGGCAAGTTCAAGGACAAGTTCGACGGCAAGATCTACGGCATCGAGGCCGGCAATGACGGCAACCGCATCATCCTCGACATGATCAAGAACCCGAAGGACAACCTCGAAGGCTTCGAACTGGTCGAGTCGTCGGAAGCCGGCATGCTCACCCAGGCCGAGCAGTCGATGAAGAACAACGAATGGATCGCCTTCCTTGGCTGGACGCCGCATCCGGTGATGGGCGCCATGAAGATCACCTATCTCGACGGAATGGGCGATAGCGGCTTTGGCGCTGCCACTGTGCATACCAATGTGCGCAAGGGCTACACCACCGAGTGCCCGAATGTAGGCAAGTTCATCGCCAATTTGAAGTTCAACCTCGACATGGAAGGCGAGATGATGGACGCGATCCTCAAGGGCGGCGACGCCAACACGGTCGCGACCGACTGGCTGAAGAAGAATCCGGACGCGGTTGCGCCCTGGATCGCCGGCGTGACCACCTTCGACGGCGGTGATGCCGCCGCGGCGGTCAAGACCGCACTCGGAGGCTGAGCCGACTTTGAATCCGGCATGACCGGAAAAGGGCAGCCATCGTGGAAAAGGCTGCCCTTTTTCATATCCTGTGACAAGATGACCGTCCGGCAAGGATGGCGCAGCCATAGAGGGGCAAGATGGATCCGATTTCGAAATTCCTGGTCGCCTACAAGATCCCCATAGGTCCGTGGGGGAAGGCCTTCTTCGGCTTTCTTACAGACAATTTCGATACCGTCTTCAGGGCTTTTTCCAACAGCCTCAATTTCCTGCTCGACGGGGTAGTCGACGGACTTCTGCTGTTGCCGCCCGTCCTGCTCATCGCGCTGATTGCGGTGCTCGCCTATTTCCTGCAGCGCTCCAGGGGCCTGGCCGTCGCCGTCTTCCTCGGGCTGCTGTTCATCCTGAACCAGAACCTCTGGAAACAGACCGTGGAGACGCTGGTGCTGGTGGTTGCCGCCGCCGCCGCCTCGATGGCCATAGGCGTGCCGCTCGGCATCTGGGCCGCGCACAAGCCGAAAGTCTACCGCATCATGCTGCCCGTACTGGATCTGATGCAGACGCTGCCGACTTTCGTCTACCTGATCCCGGTGCTGACCCTGTTCGGCCTCGGCAACGCGCCCGGCCTCATCGTCACAATCATCTTCGTCATCCCGACTTCGGTTCGTCTTACCCATCTCGGTGTCACTTCGGTACCGAAGTCGATCGTCGAGGCCGGCGAGGCGTTCGGCGCCACCAAAAGACAACTCCTATGGAAGGTCGAGCTGCCCTCGGCTCTGCCCACCATCATGGCCGGCCTGACACAGTCGATCATGCTGTCGCTGTCGATGGTGGTGTTCGCGGCCCTGATCGGTGCCGGCGGCCTCGGCACTGAGATCAACCGGGCGCTCGGCTCGCGCAGGATCGACTTGGGGCTCGAGGCCGGTCTGGCAATCGTCGTGCTCGCCATCGTGCTCGATCGAATGACCCGTATTGGCGTTGGAGGCAAGAAATGACCGTCGCCGTTGATTTCAAGAACGTCGATATCGTCTTCGGCGCCGACCAGGCCGGTTCGCTGGCGCTCATCGACAGCGGCGCCACCCGCGCTGAGATCCTCGAAAAGACCGGCAATGTGCTGGGTTGCGCCGGCGCCAGCCTGACCGTGCACGAGGGCGAGATTTCTGTTCTGATGGGCCTTTCGGGCTCGGGCAAGTCGACCCTGCTCAGGGCCGTCAACCGCCTGAACGTGGTGTCGCGCGGCCAGGTTCTGGTCAAGGACGGCGCCGGCACGGTCGATGTCGTCACCTGTGATGAGGCGACGCTTCGGCGGCTGCGGCAAAAGCAGGTGGCGATGGTGTTCCAGCAGTTCGGCCTATTGCCGTGGCGCACGGTGGAGGAAAATGTCGGCCTCGGCCTTGAGCTCGCCGGCATGCCCGACGCCGAACGCAAGGAACGTGTGCATCGCCAGCTGAAGCTGGTCAATCTCGACCAGTGGTCGAAGAAATACGCCCACGAGCTCTCGGGCGGCATGCAGCAGCGCGTCGGCCTGGCGCGCGCCTTCGCCACCGAGGCGCCGATCCTGTTGATGGACGAGCCGTTTTCGGCACTCGATCCGCTGATCCGGACCAAGCTGCAGGACGAGTTGCTGCAGCTCCAGGCCGAGCTGAAGAAGACCATCATCTTCGTCAGCCACGATCTCGAGGAGGCGCTCAAAATCGGCACTCATATTACCATCATGGAGGGCGGGCGCATCGTGCAGACCGGCGCGCCGGAGGACATCGTGCTCAGGCCCGCCAACGACTATGTCCGCGACTTCATCGCCAATGTTAACCCGCTGTCGGTGCTGACCGCCTGGAACGTGATGCGCGATCGCCGCGACCTCGAAGAGAGCGCCGACGGCTGGGTCTGGCTCGACCGGCGCAAGACGACGCGCTTCAAGATCGACGAGCACGGGCTGGTGGCGGCGGCGGAACGCGACGGCAAGCCGGCGGTGTGGGTGTCGTGCACCGACATCGAAGCCCAGCCAGAGGAGACCGCTCAGGTGTTCTGGGCAACCCCAGGCACGTCGCTCAAGACGGTGATGCTGGCCATGCACCGCTCGCAGACCGCACCCGTGGCCCTGTTCGACGATCAGTCGCGCTTTGTCGGCGCCATCGGCATCAGGGACGTGCTGAGCGCGGTGCTGCGGCGGTAGAAGCCTGCGGTTCAATAAGTGGCCGAAGTTGCGGCCGCGAGGCGGGGGCCGCACCTTGGTACGGCTGGCAGGTGCCGGAACCGCGCCCTAGTGTTACACTATTCGCGTGGCCGGTTGTGCCGCGGACGGGTAGGGTGCAAGGGATGATCTTCCGACAGCTCTTCGATTCCGTTTCGGGCACCTATTCCTACCTGCTCGCCAGCCGCAAGGGCGGCGAGGCGCTGATCATCGATCCCGTGCTGGAGAAGGTCGACCGCTATCTCCAGCTCGTGAGCGAACTCGACCTCAGGCTGGTCAAGGCGGTGGACACGCATCTGCATGCCGACCACATCACCGGCCTCGGCGCGCTGCGCGACAAAACGCATTGCGTGACCGTGATGGGCGAGCAGACCAAGGCCGACGTGGTGTCGATGCGGCTTGCCGATGGCGACAAGCTCGCCATAGAAGGGCTGGCGCTCGACGTCATCTATACACCCGGCCATACCGACGATTCCTACAGCTTCATCCTGCCGGATCGGGTGTTCACCGGCGACACGCTGCTCATCCGCGGCACCGGCCGCACCGACTTCCAGAACGGTGACCCGCGCCAGCAATATGAATCGATCTTCGGCCGCCTGCTCAAGCTGCCCGACGAAACGCTGATCTATCCGGCGCATGACTACAAGGGTGAGACCGTCTCGACCATCGGCGAGGAAAAGGCGTTCAACCCGCGTCTGCAGGTGAAGTCGATGGATGAGTATGTCGAGATCATGAACAATCTGAAGCTCTCCAATCCGAAGATGATGGACGTCGCCGTGCCGGCCAACATGAAGGTCGGACTGCATCAGGACGATATTGCCGGGCGGGGCTGGTCGGTCACCGCCGAGGTCGCGCTGGCGCTGGTCGGCAGGCCCGACGTCGCGCTGATCGATCTGCGCGAGAATGCGGAGCGCGAACGGCATGGCGTCATCCCTGGCGCCATCCATCTGCCCTATCCCCGGCTCCAGGAAAACATCGCCGCCGGCGGCATGCTGCACGAGCTCGCCAGGTCGACCGGCAAGCGGCTTTTGTTCTATTGCGCCTTCGGCGAACGCTCGGCGATGGCGGTTCAGGCCGCCCAAGACGCCGGGATTGTCAGCGCCCGCCACATCCACGGCGGCATCGCCGCCTGGAAGAAGGCGGACGGACCGCTCGTCCATTAAAGCAATTCCAGGAAAAGTGCGTGGTGGTTTTCCGTCCGGAATTGCGTCAAAACAAATACTTAGAGCGCGGCCGGTTGTTCATCAGCCTGGAGATTCAATTCAGTCCGATGAGCCTGGCGCCATTCCGGAACAGGGCCTCTCCTTCGGAATCGAAGCGGAAGGTGGCGATGAAATCGTCGGCGCGGTAGTCCGGCAGCGTCTTGCGGATGGCGGCGGCGAAGTTTCGTGCCTCATCCTGGCGGCCCGCCAGCGCCAGGCAATGCGCGGCGATCGACAGGATGATGGTGTGGGCGTTGGGCCGTGCGGCCGCTTTCAGGGCCCATTCGGCCGCCTCGTCGAACTGGCCGAGCCGGGCCAGCGCCATGGCCCGCGACCCCATCATGCCGAACAGCAGCGGGTCGAAGGGGCTGAGATGGCGCGAATGGTCGGATGAGCCGATCGCGGATTTCGGGTCGCCCGACTGGGATTGCACGAAGGACAGCGCATAATGGCCGAGCGCAAAGTTCGGGCTGAGGTCGACGGCTCTTTCCAGCTCGAGCAAGGACCCGTCCTGTTCGCCGCGCAGCCACAGCGCGCGGCCCATGGCCCAGTGGGCGGCGGGGTTGTGGTCGTCGACCAGCAGGCTCTGGCCGGCGCTTTCGAAGGCAAGCGCGGTTTCCTGGTCGCGATCACCCCAGCGCTGGAAGGCGTTCTGCCAATGGGTGAAGGAGAGGCCGGCGTAGGCGCGGGCGAAGGTGGGATCCTGCTTCAAGGCCATGCCGAAGAACTGCTGGGCCAGTTCGTTCTCCGTGCGGGTGAAGCGGTACATGTGCCAGAGGCCGCGGTGATAGGCCTCCCAGGCATTGAGCGAGTTGGGGGCCTTCAGCATGGCGCGGTTGCGCTCGACCGTGGCGATCTCGGCTGCGATCGAGGAGACGATGCTGTTGCCGATATCGTCCAACACGATGAAGATGTCGTCCGGCTTGCGCTCGAAGGTCTCGGCCCAGACGATCCTTGCCGTGCGCACCTCGATGAGTTCGACCGAGACGATGACGCGTCCCGCCAGGCTGCGGACGGTTCCGGTGGCCACGTAATCGACATTCAGCCGGCGCCCTGCATCCTCCGGGGCGATGTTTTTCTCGGCCAGCGCGAACATCGACCCACGTGCAATGACGAAGAAATCCCTGAGCTTGGCGAGGCGGGTGATGATGTCGTGGGTCATGCCATCGGCCAGCCCGCCGCGAACGCCGTCGTTGCCGGTGTGCTCGACAAACGGCATGACCGCAAGCGAGGCCCGGCGCGATGCGGCGGCATCCGGTTCGGCAAGCGCAATCGGAACCTGGGGCGCGAAGGCAATCGCCGGCTGCGCGCCTGGCGCCGCACCCGACTGCCGGTCCTTGATCGCCCGCCATGCCTCGCGCACGGGTGCGAATTCCAGCTCTTCCGATTGAAACAGCTGGGCGGCGACAACAAGGTGTTCCTCGCACTGGCCGATCTGGCCCCGCCTGGCCAGGGTCTCCAGCAGGGCCACATGCGCGCGCACGTCGAAGGGCGCGAGCTCCAGCCATTTGTCCAGATAGGGAGAGGCGTCGGAGCCAGCCGGCAGGGTGTTGACCAGATGTTCCAGGATAGCGATGTGGCAGGAGGTGAACCGGCGGCGTTGCGCAACCAGCCAGCTGTCGAAATGCGGACAGCGGTCCAGCTCCAGCCCATCGAGGAAATCGCCGGCGAACAGGTCGGACAGCGCTTTCAGTCGCTCCGGGCCAAGTGTTCCTATTCCCGCCGCCGCGGCAGCGGCGATCTCGACGGCATCGACCGAGACGCCGTCCAGGCGCAGCCCGACCGTGTCGCCCTGCGTTTCGATCCTGCTGACATCAGGGTCGTCGAGAACGCCGCGCAGCTTGCTGAGGCACCAGCGAAGCTCGCCTCGCGGGTCGTTCGGCACATCCCACAGAAGCTCGCACAGGCGACTGCGCCCGACGGCATGCGGCGTGAGCGTGAGATAGGCCAGCAACGCACGCAGCTTGCGCGATGCCGGCAATGCCACGGGAATCCCGCTGCGAAGAACAGTCAGCGGCCCGAGCAGGCGCACGGAAAGGCCGGCAACCTCGCCACTTTGGATCTTTTGAGCGGATTCCACGGGCAATACCACGCTTGCTACCACGCTGGCCAACCGGTTGCTGTTTTACCACCGAACCTGACAAGGCGCATCCGGCAGCGAATTCCAGGCGCCGGACACCGCCATTGCCATATTGACGGCAAGTCGGGAACCGTAACGCGGCAAGGTCTCGAAACCGCGCCGCCCAAACCGCCGGCCTGTAACCGGCTCGTGACGACAGCTTGAGGAGAGCCAGACATGTTGCATCAGTCAAAGATCAGGACCACGGCCGGCCGCGGCCGCCTGTTCGACAGCATTCTCGACACGGTCGGCGATACGCCGGTGATCCGGATCAACAATCTCGGCCCCGCGCACGCGACGATCTATGTCAAGGCTGAGTTCTTTAACCCGGCGGCCTCGGTCAAGGACCGGCTGGCGCTCAACATCATCGAGGCGGCCGAACGCAGCGGTGCGCTGCGGCCTGGGCAGACCGTCGTCGAGGCGACCAGCGGCAATACCGGCATCGGGCTTGCCATGGTCTGCGCGCAGAAGGGCTATCCGCTGGTGGTGACGATGGCCGACAGCTTTTCCGTCGAGCGCCGCAAGCTGATGCGCATGCTGGGCGCCAAGGTGGTGCTGACGCCGCGCGCCCAGAAGGGTTTCGGCATGTACAAGAAGGCAGTGGAACTCGCCGAAGCCAATGGCTGGTTCCTGGCCCGTCAGTTCGAGACCGAGGCCAATGCGGCCATCCACGAAGCGACCACGGCGCGCGAGATCGTCAATGATTTCGCCGGCTCGAGGCTCGACTGCTTCGTCACCGGCTATGGCACCGGCGGCACCGTCGCCGGCGTGGCGCGCGTGCTGCGCCGCGAGCGGCCGGAAACCCGCATCGTGCTCACCGAGCCGGCCAACGCGCAGCTTGTCGGCAGCGGCAAGCCGCAGGAGCGCGGCAAAAACGGCGCCCCGGCAGCCAGCCACCCAGCCTTCGAGCCGCATCCGATCCAGGGCTGGACCCCGGATTTCATTCCCAATGTGCTGCAGGAAGCGATCGACAAGCGCTACTATGACGAGGTGATGCCGATTGCCGGACCCGAGGGCATCAAATGGGCCAAGGCGCTGGCGCAACAGGAGGGGATATTCACTGGCATCTCCGGCGGCTCCACCTTCGCCGTGGCACGCCAGATCGCCGGGACATCGCCGGCCGGCTCGGTGATCCTGTGCATGCTGCCTGACACCGGCGAACGCTACATGACGACGCCGCTGTTCGACGGCATCGAGGCGGAGATGGATGGGGAAGAGATCACGCTTTCGCGTTCGACGCCCAGCTGTCAGTTCGACGCCTGACAGCGGATCGCGGGGGACACCAATGGACGCGATGCCGCAAACCTCGAGCGCGACAGCGGAGGAAACGCTCGATCCTCTGGACTGGGCCGATATGCAGGCCCTGTCGCACCGGATCGTCGACGATGCCGTCGGCCATCTGCGCGACGTTCGCGACCGCCCGGTGTGGCGGGAGATGCCGGCCGAGGTGAAGGCCTTCTTCACCTCGCCGCTGCCGCGCTCGCCGGCGCCGATCGCCGAGATTTATGGCGATGTCGCCCGCAACGTGATGGCCTATCCGATGGGCAACATCCATCCGCGCTTCTGGTCCTGGTATATGGGCTCCAGCAACTTCACCGGCGCGCTCGGCGATTTCCTGGCGGCGATCCAGGGTTCCAATCTGGGCGGCGGCAACCATGCCGCCGGCCTGATGGACAGCCAGGTGATCGACTGGTGCAAAGAGATGGTGGGCTTTCCCGCCTCGGCCAGCGGCACGCTGGTCAGCGGCGGCTCGATGGCCAACATCATCGGGCTCACCGTGGCACGCAATACCACGGCGGGTATCGACGTGCGCGAGCACGGCGTCGGCGCCATCGCGCAGCCCTTGCGTTTCTATGGCTCTGACCAGACCCACTTCTGCCACCGCAAGGCGATGGAGGTGCTTGGCCTCGGCAACCGGGCGCTTCGCCGCATACCGAGCGATGCCGCAATGCGCATCGACATCGCGGCCTTGCGAGCGGCGATCGCGGAAGATCGAAAGGCGGGCTTCAAGCCGGTCTGCGTCATCGGCAATGCCGGCACCGTCAACACCGGCGCGATCGACGATTTGCAGGCGCTTGCAAGGCTGGCGGCGGAAGAGGATCTCTGGTTCCACGTCGACGGCTGCATCGGCGCGCTGATCGCGATTGCGCCGGAGAATGCAAGTCTCGTTGCCGGCGTCGAACAAGCCCACTCCCTCGCTCTCGATCCGCACAAATGGCTGCACGCCCCGTTCGAGGCGGGCTGCGCGCTGGTCCGCGATGCCGAGGCGCATCGTGGCGCCTTTGCCGTCATGCCAGAATTTCTGGAATCGAAACCGCGCGGCCTCGCTAAGGGGCAATGGCTGCACGAGTACGGACTGCAGACGTCGCGCGGCTTTCGCGCCCTCAAGGTATGGATGGCGCTGAGAGAGCACGGCATTGAAAAATTCGGCCGCCTGATCGACCAGAACATCGCTCAAACCAGGTATCTGGCCAGGCTGATCGAGGCCGAGCCGGCGCTGGAGCTGATGGCGCCGGTGAGCATCAACATCGTCTGCTTTCGCCACCGCGCCAACGGGCTGTCCGGCGAGCGCCTGAAGGCGTTCAACACCGAGATCATGCTGCGACTCCAGGAGGAAGGCATCGCGGCCCTTTCGGACACCACCGTGCACGACCAGCATTGCCTGCGGGTGGCGATCGCCAATCACCGAACCCGGTACGAGGATCTCGACCTTCTGATCGCGGAAATCTTGCGTCTCGGCACAGAACTTGCCGCGTGAGCGGCGTAGCACAGGAGGGACGCATGTCGTCCATGGACTATGCGATAGACTATGCGGAAGAAGGCTCGGGACCGACCGTGCTGTTCATTCCGGGATCCTTCAGCACATATGCGGCCTGGCGGCCGATGCAGAAATGGCTGTCGCCTGACTACCGGATGATCGGCACCAGCCTTTGCGGATATGGCGCGACCGCGGAGACCCGCTCGCGCAATGATTTCGGCATGCGGCACCAGCTGCGGATCATCGAGCAGGCGGCACGTCGTGCCGGAGGACCCGTGCATCTGGTCGGGCATTCCTTCGGCGGGACCGTCGCCCTTGCCGCGGCCTTGGCAAACACCATCGACGTGGCGAGCCTGTCGCTCTTCGAGGCAAATCCCATCGCGCTCCTCAACAGCGAGCCGAGGCAAGGCCTCTATCAGGACGTTCTGAGGCTTAGTCGGGAGTTCAGCGCGGCGGTCGCGGCCGGCGACGCCGACGCGGCCGGCATCATCATCGACTTCTGGGGCGGTCAAGGCACCTTTGCAGCGCTTCCCGAAATCGTGCGGACCCATTGCCGGCAGACTGCCGCGACAAACGTGATCGACTGGCTGACGGTTTTCAGTTTCGAGGCTTCTCTCCGCGACTACAGCGCCCTCGATATCCCGGTTCTTCTCGTCAGAGGCGGGTTGGCCAATCCGGCCATGGTGGAAATGACCGACATGCTGCAACACGCCTTGCCGCATGTGCACAGCACGATTGTCGAGGACGCCGGCCACTCCCTCATTGCAACCCATGCGCAAAAATGTGCCGCGCTGCTGACACGGTTCCTGACGATTGCAGACGCGGAACTGCCGGAAGCCGCGATGGTGGCCTAATCCTGACCTGCGGGAAGCGGCGCGCCGGGGAGATAAAGCATGATCGGGCGGATCTCGTAGACGGCAGTGGGATTGACGCGCCTGAGGTCGCGCGCTGTTGCAATCGCCTCGTCCTGGCTGGCGCAGTCGAGGACATAGAGGCCCAGCAACTGCTCCTTGGTTTCGGCAAAGGGACCGTCGATCACCATTCCGTCGCCTGGGCCGCGCAACGTGACGGCCGCCGCGGTTGCACCCAACCTTGCCGCCGGCCCGAGTTTTCCCTCGCGGGTCAGCCTGGCGTTGATCTCGAGCAAGTCTTCCATCAGCGCCGCATCCTCCTCAGGCGTCCAGGACTGGACGGTCTGTTCGACGTGATAGGCAAGGATGGCGTAGAACATGGGACGGTCTCCTCAAATCAAGTTCTACAGCGTCCTTTGCGTGTCCAAGAGGGCGCGCAGCGCTGTGGTGCCGGATCGGGCGGCAATATCACAAGGATCGCGGGACTGATCCAGCCCCGGTGCCGATCAGGCCGCCTCCTACTGACTCATGCTGCCAGCGGCAGGCGCAGCTCCGTCAGCAGGCCGCCGCCGGGATGGTTGGAGAGGCTGATCTCGCCGCCGGCGGCACGCGCGATGTTGCGGGCAATGGTCAGGCCAAGACCGAGGCCGCCGGTCTGGCGGTTGCGCGATTGCTCGATGCGAACGAAGGAGCCGAACACCGTGTCGAGCTGTGCCTGCGGGATGCCGGGTCCCTCGTCGCGGATGGTGAGCGTGATTGTGTCCTGCGACCGCACAAGGCTGAGATGCGCTTTCTTGCCGTAGGTCACGGCATTCTGGACGAGGTTGGTGACGCAGCGCTTCAGCGCCACCGGCCGCGCGACGCAGATCAGGCCGCGCGGCCGCGTGCCGTCGTGGTCGAACGAAACCTCCTCGAAGCCGTCGGCGACCGCCTCCACCAGCGACCAGAAATCGATGCGCTCGGCCTTCTCCTCAGTCACCTCGAACTTGGCGAAGTCGATGACCGAGCTGGCAATGCTCTCGATGTCGGCGAGGTCATGCGCCAGTGCCGCGCGGGCCGGCGATTTGCGCAGCAGTTCGAGGCGCAGCCGCATTCGGGTCAACGGCGTGCGCAGATCATGTGCAAGGGCTGCCGCCAGGTGCTCGCGATCCTCGACATAGTCGCGCAGCCTGAGCTGCATGGCGTTGACCGCCTTGGCCGCAGCGCGGATCTCGCGGCTGCCCGACTCGGCGATCGGCGGGCTCTTCAAATCGTGGCCGATGCGCGTCACGGCGGTTTCCATCATCCGGTAGGGCGCGGTCAGCCGGCGCAGCGACCAGATCGACATCACCACCACCAGCCCGGCGATCAGGGCATAGAGCGGCAGGCTGTCGAAGCTCAATATCGGGCCTACCGGCGTGATCGGCTCGGTGAAATTCAGCCACTGCCCGTCGGCGAAGCGCAGCGAAGCTGTCAGCTTGTCGCTCTGGGCGAAATCCGCCGCCAGCACCAGAAGGTCGCGCTCCACCTGGCCGACATCCTTGTTCATGATCGCGCCGCCGGGAGCATCCGACTCGCGCGTTGCCGGATCGCGCCGCACGCGCGCGTCGGTGATGCCGAATTTGGTCAGGCGCCCGACGAGGATGTCCTCCAGTTCGGCGAGTTCGTCGTCGCCGGCGATCGAGGAGGTCACGGCGGGCGTGTCCGAAACGGTCAGCGCGTAGGTGGCGTTGAACAGTCCCGACGCGGTCGCCTTACGTTCTTCGGGCGTCGCATCGTGCATCAGTTGCACCAGCGAGAAGGCGCGGTCGTTGAGGCGGTAGAGATCGACCACGTCGTTGGCGGCGTCGCGGTCACGTGCGACGATGTAGAGTGTCGCGATCTGGCTGATCAGCAGGCCGGCAATGACGATGAGCAGTACCCAGACAGGCAGGGTCTGCGGCAGGAAGCGTCTCATTCGGAGGTCGTTTCGGGCAGGAACTGATAGCCGCCGCTGCGCACGGTCAGGATCAGTTTCGGCGTCTTGGGATCGTCTTCCATCTTGCGCCGCAGCCGGCTGACCAGGATGTCGACGCTGCGGTCGAAACTGTAGCCGGTATCGCCGCCCGAGAGCTCGATGAGCTGGTCGCGGGTGAGCACGCGTTGCGCGCTTTTGACGAAGGTCTGCAGGAGGTTGAACTCCGCCATCGTCAGCTCGACCCTGACATCGCCGGGCGCCGTCAGGCGGCGGCGCGAGCAATCCATCGTCCAGCCGGCGAAGTGGTAGATCTGCTTGGTTGTCGGACGGCGCGGCTCGGCGGCGCCGTTGCGCCTCAGCACGGCGCGGATGCGGGCCAGGAGCTCATGCGGATCGAAGGGTTTCGGCACATAGTCGTCGGCGCCCATCTCGAGGCCGACGACGCGGTCGGTCGTCTCGGTGACGGCCGTCAGCATGATGATCGGCGTCGTGTGGTTGGCGCGCAGTTCGCGGCAAAGCTCCAGCCCGCTCTTTCCGGGCAGCATCACGTCGAGAACGATGAGATCGACCTGCATGCGGCGCAGGATGGCCTCCATCTCGACGCCGTCGGCGGCAACGGTCGTGTGCAGGCCCCGCTTCTGCAAGAACTCCTGAAGCAGGTCGCGTATGCCCTTGTCGTCGTCGACGATCAGTATGTGTGCGTCGGATTTCACGGGAACCCTGTCATTTCTGGTGGCCAAGCGGTCATTCGATCATCTCCCACACGATAGAATTCGGGCCATATGTTGGCCAGTGGCGATAGCACAGCCCAAGCCAGATGCGGCAGAAACAATCCAGAAACAAATTTCTATAGTCCGGAAAAACTCACGAAAAAATTCAAGGGCATAACGGTGTCGTGGCGGTCAGGTCATCGGCTGCGACGCAAGTCTCCGGAGTAACGGACAAGACCAATGCATAGGTTCACGATCAGCTTGATGGGTGCGTTGCTCGGCATTTCGCTCGTCACGGCCGCGGTCGGAGCCTCCGATGCAAAGGTGGCGCCGATCACCCGGGCCGAGCGCTGCAGCGACCTCAACCGTCAGGTTGACGAAGCCCTCGAAACCCATGCCGCGGCAACGCAGGTCACCGCGGCGAAAGCACTGCAAAGAAAGGGAACCCGGTTCTGCGCCAACAAGAAGCAGGCACAGGGAATCCGGATGCTCGCAAACGCTTTGAAGCTGCTTGGAGTGACACCGAACGACCCGGTTCAGTGACGCTCAAACCCCGACCCGCATAAAAAGGAAATGAAGCCATGAACAAGTCCCTCCTCTCCGCCCTCGGTCTCGCTGTTGCTCTCGCCTTCTCGATGCCGGCTCTCGGCAACGCAGCTGCGACCACGACCGCTGCTCCCGCTGCTTCGACCACCGCGCCGGCGGCTGCGCCTGCCAAGGCTGCTCCGAAGAAGGTCACTGCCAAGAAGACCGTCAAGGCCTGCAAAGTGACCAAGACGCACAAGTGCCCGGTCAAGAAGGCGCCGAAGGCAGCCAAGAAGTCCTGATCCAGGCCTGGCAACAGCCAGCTCTCCTGACAAGGCCGCTCCAGCCGGAATTCGGCTGGAGCGGCCTGGATCGAGCCGGAATACCGGTGACGTCCGATCCCGGCACGCCAAAACTGGTTCAACGGCCGGCGATCCTTTAACCCGATCGCAATGCCGGCCCTGTAGGACAATCCGCATGAAGCGGCTTTCGTCCATTTTGCGCTCAATGGTCATCGGCGGCCTGGTGGTCAGCGGAGTGGCCAAGGTGTTGATCCTGCTCTCGGCCAGCCCGGTGCCGGACCCCGCCAGCGGACGGACCGAGCCGTCACTGTTCGCGCCGAAAATATCCACCGACTGGGACTACATCACGCCCGGGCAGACCTGGCTGCTCATCGTGCTGACGGGCACGGTGCTGATCTGCTTCATCGCCTGGCCGGTCGCGGCCTGGATGGAGCGCCGGGTCGATGCACCCGATACGCGTTCCCGTCCAGAATCGCCATCTGTCGGGACGATGCGGCAGATCCCGCCGCGACGCATGTTCGGCCGGCATGGCCGTTGAACGGCCTGCGGCAGTGACCCACATAGATTTGTCAGAGATCGCGCTGCTGTTTGCCCGATCGAAAATGGACGACCGCTTTCGCCCGTGACAAAGTGAAGGCGATTTTTCGCTTGCAGTTGCCGGGTTTCCAATGCCTGAAACCACCACCACACCGCGCACCAAGACGCAGCCGAAGACCGAACGGCCGAAGCTCTACAAGGTCATCCTCATCAACGACGATTTCACCCCGCGCGAGTTCGTGGTGACCGTGCTCAAGGGCGAGTTCAAATTGAGCGAAGACCAGGCGCAACGGGTGATGATCACCGCGCACCGGCGCGGCGTCTGCGTCGTCGCCGTCTTCACCAGGGACGTCGCCGAGACCAAGGCGACGCGGGCGACCGACGCCGGCAAGGCCAAGGGCTACCCGCTGCTGTTCACGACTGAACCGGAAGAGTGAAGAGCGTTACCGCCCCTCGCGGTACCACATTGAGCCCATCGCCAGAAGCAGCAGGCCGAGGCCGAGGAAGCCGCCGAACAGCGGCACGCGCGATACGGCCTTCAGCACGCTGTCGTCGGTGGTGCGGAGCCCAATCCAGTCGTTGCCGGAGGCCGCACCGGTGGAGCGGACCGGGACGATCGAAGGCAGCGCCACGCCGCCGGCAAGGGTGTCAAGCGTGGACGAAGGCGCCAGCCGGCGCACGCTGCCGCCTGTCGCCTCCGCCGGCGCCTTCAGCCTGTCCTCGGTCGAGATGACGTCGGTGAACTCCGGTGCGTTGATCGGGCCGACATGGGCAAGTGCGGTGAGATCGCCATTGCCGACCTGGTAGAGGCCGATCTCGCTGGTCTGGACGGTGCCGAGGAAAATGCCGGGCTCGGATTTTTCGAGCCTGACGATCAGCGCTTTGCCCGACGGCGTGATCACCTGCGCCGGGCCAGGGTCGTCGCTCATCGTCTGGCGGCGTATTTCCAGCGTCATGCCGCGCCCGTCGGCGGTCAGGCGCTCCTCTTCGAGTTCGGGCTCCTTCATCAGCCAATGGGCGATGCGGCGATAGAGCTGGACATGCGGGCCGCCTCCCTCGAAGCCACGTGCCCAGAGCCAGCCCTGGTCGGACAGAAGCATGCCGACGCGGCCTTCGCCCTTGCGGTCGAGCAGAAGCAGCGGCCGGTTGTCGGCGCCCTTCATCACCACTTCGCCCTCGGGGTTCTCGACGCCGATGGTGCGGAACCAGCGGCTCCAGTGCGGCGGATCGGTGGCCGAGCCGTCCAGCCCGCGCGTTACCGGATGACGCTGGCCGAGCTCGGTGAGGCGCGGGTAGAAGGCCTTGTCGACGACCTCTCCGGTCGGCATCGCCGGCAGCGCCGACATCAGCGGCGTGCGGGCGATCGAGCTTTCGCCGGCATATTCAGGCCCCGCGGCGATCAGCAGCGCGCCACCCTTTTCGACATATTCGGAGATGTAGTCGTAATAGAGGATCGGCAGCACGTCGCGGTGCTGGTAGCGGTCGAAGATGATGAGATCGAAATCCTTGATCCTCTCGACGAACAGTTCGCGCGTCGGAAAGGCAATCAGCGACAATTCGTTGATTGGCGTGCCGTCCTGCTTTTCCGGCGGACGCAGAATGGTGAAATGGACGAGATCGACCGACGCGTCCGACTTCAAGAGGTTGCGCCAGGTGCGTTCACCGGCATGCGGCTCGCCGGAAACGAGCAGCACGCGCAAATTCTCGCGGATGCCGTCGATCAGCGCGATGGCGCGGTTGTTGGCGTCTGTCAGTTCGCCCGGCACGGGGTCGATGGCGAGCTCGACGATGTTGCGGCCGGCGGTCGGGATCGTCACCTGCAGCGGCATCGCCTGGCCGATGGTAGCGTGCTCGACCGACACCTGCTCGCCATTGACCGAGACGCGGACATCGACCGGGCCGGTTTGATTGTCGGTGGCGATGACGCGGTAGCTCATATCGAGCGGCTTGCCGACCAGGCCGAAGCGCGGCGCGTTCTCGAAGCGTATGCGGCGGTCCTTCTCGTGCTCGTTGCCGGTAATCAGTGCGTGCAGCGGCGCATGGAAGTCGGGCTCGCCGGCCGGCGCGTCATGCACCTCGCCATCGGTGATCATGATGGCGCCGCCGATGCGCGAGGGCGGCACGTCGCGGAATGCGCCTTCGAGCGCGCCGAACAGTCTGGTGTCGGTGCGCTCCTCGGCCGCCTCGGACCGGCCGGCCTCGACGACGCGCACGTCGAACTGCTTGAAACGGCCGAGGCGTTGCTGAAGCCCGGCCAGCGCCTCTTCGGTCTGTTTGGTGCGCTCGCCGATATCCTGGCTCTGACTGCGGTCGACGACGATGGCGACGACGCTTTTCAAGGCCTCGCGTTCCTCATCGAGGAAGACCGGGTTGAGCAAAGCGGCGCCGAGCGCGAGCAAAGCGGCGAAGCGGAAGACCGAGCCGCGCTGGCGAAACCACAGACCGACCAGCGCCAGCAACACCAGCGGCGCCAGCACGGCGGCAAGCAGCGGCCAGGACAGAAGCGGTTCGAAGTTGATCGACCAGTTCATGGCTTACTGCCCCAGCCGTTCGAGCAGGACGGGCACATGCACCTGGTCGGATTTGTAGTTACCGGTCAGCATGTACATCATGATGTTGACGCCGGCGCGCAGCGCATAGATGCGCTGCATCGGGTCCGCCGGCACGGTCGGCAGGAGCGGGTCGCCATTCTCGTCGACGGCCCAGGCCCCGGCAAAATCATTGGCGGTGATCAGGATCGGCGAGACGCCGTCGCCGACGCGCACGGGGCGGTTCTCGGTGTTGCTGGCGTCGAGCGAGGCCTCGACCCAGAGCGGACTGCCGGCGAAGCGGCCGGGAAACTCGGGCAGGATGAAGAAGGACTTGGTCAGCACATGGTCCGACGGCACCGGCTCCAGCGGCGGCACGTTGAGATCGCCGAGAATGTCGCGTAGCCGCTCCGTCGCCGGGCTGGTCGAATCGGCGCCGATGCCGTTGGCGAACTGGTCGCGGGTGTCGAACAGAACCGTACCGCCCTGTTGCATGTAGGCATCGACGCGCGCGATCGCCGCTTGGCTCGGCATCGGGGCTGCCGGGTCGATCGGCCAGTAGATCAGCGGGTAGAAGGACAGTTCGTCCTTCGCGATGTCGACGCCGGCCGGCGCTCCGGGTTCGAGCGCGGTCTTTTCGATCAGGAAGCGGGTCAGGCCTTCGAGACCGGCGCGGCTGATCGAATCGACGCCTGGCTCGCCGGTCAGCACATAGGCGATGCGGGTCTTCGCGATGTCCTCGATCGCCTGGGCGTCGCCCGGCTTCGCGTCGTCGGCGAGGGCGAGGTCGGCATGGCCAAAGAGTGCGCCCAGCGCGATCAGCACGGCGGCCGCCGTCGTTGCGGCGGCGCGGCGCGGCCGGCGCGCCAGCAGCCCGCCCATCCAGAACACCGCTAGCGTGTCGAGCACCATCAGCACCAGGGCGGCGGCGACCAGCGCGCCTTTCAGATTGCGCGATTCGTCGAAAGCGTACTGGACGGTGGTGACCGGCAACGAAACTTGAGGCCGGTCCAGCAGCGCGAACGTTCTGTCGGCCTCGAGCAAATTATGGGCGAAGACGCCGGTTTCGGAGCCGTAGAGGCCGGGCGGGTTCTCGAACGTCACCGGCAGCGGCCCGGCGCCGGGCACCAGGGGTCGTGCATCCGGCGTTGGCGGTACCAGATCGCCGTCGGCGGCAATCATGCGGTAGGGCGCCAGCGAAGTGGCGGCGGCTTCGGCGTTGGCGATCGCCGCACCCTGGTTGCGCGACAGCTGCACGATGCGCCTGAGCATCTCGACGAAGCTGCCCGATATCGGCAGGTTGGACCAGGTTGCCTCGGGCGTGACGTGGAACAGGACGAGCGTGCCCTTGCCCTTCTTCAGCCCGGTCACCAGCGGCGTGCCGTCGGCAAGCGTCGCCCAGGTACGCTCGACGATATCGGGTGTCGGCTCGGCCAATACCTGCCTGGTGACGGTGACCTCGGCCGGCGGCGCGAGGTCGGCAAACGGACCGGACTTCGGGAACTCGGTGACCGGCTGCGGCGTCGTCCACGACAAGGCGCCGCCCATCGAGCGTTCGCCGGTGCGCAGCCTGACCGGCAGCAGATCGTCATCATTGCCGGCGGCGGCCAGCCTCGAGCCGGCAAAGCGCACCAGTGTGCCGCCCTTGTCGACCCAATCGACCAGCCTCTGCTTCACCTGTTCCGGAATGGTGCCGACATCGGCCATGACGATCATCGCCGGCTTCTGGTCGAGAAGCTGCGGGATGGCGTCGGCGAGGTCGACACTCGATGGCTCGACCAGATCGGCGAAAGGCTGCAGCGCGCGGCGGATATAGTAGAGCGGCGACAAAAGCGGCTGCGCCTGGTCGGCCTCGGCCTGCGACAACAGCCCGACACGGCGGCGCTTGGAGCTTTCGTCCAGCACCCGCACGGCGCCGGCCTGGTGCTCGCCGTCGAGCGCGATCGAGGCGAAGTCGTTGCGCAGCTCGAATGGCACCGCCATCGTCCCGGTAGCGGTGGATTCGCCCGGCGAGAAGGTCAGCGTCGCGTCGGCGATGCGACGGCCCTTGTCGTCGAAGGCACCGGCGGTGACTTGAGCCGGCGCCGGATCGTTCGGTGCGCGGATGGCGGTGAGCGCAAAGCCGTCGACCTGGTTATCGGCGACCGTGAGGCCGGTCAGCGACAGCCTGTCGGACGTTGCCCAGACGAGGCGCGCCGCGTTTTTCGACAGCAGCGTGTTGAAGGCGGCTTCGTCGCCTTGTGCCGCCAGGCCGTCGGCGAGCACGGCGACACTGGCGCCCGGCAGGCGCTCCAGGGCCGCCGCGACGCGTGCATAGATGGCCGGTCGGTCGGTCGGGATCGGCCGCGGCTTGGCCGCGCGCAGCCGGTCGAGCGCGGTGGCGGCATCGAAGGGTCCGATCTCGGCGTTGGGCTTTTCGGCGGTGAAGGCGATGACGACAGGCACGCCATTCGAACTGGCGTCGGCGATCAGCCGCTGCGCGGTGGCGACGCGCTTGCCCCAGTCGGCCGCACTTGCCCAGTCATTGTCGATGACCAATGCAAGGGCCGAGCCCTCGGCAGGTAGCTTCTCGCGCGGATTGAAGACGGGTTCGGCAAGGGCTGTGACGACAAGGGCGGCCATCAGCAGCCTCAGCAGCGTCAGCCACCAGGGACTCTGATGCGGGGTCTCCTCGCGCTTCAGCACGCGCGCCAGTATCTTCAGCGGCGGAAACACTTCCGTCTGCGGCTTGGGCGGGGTGAGCCGCAACAGCCACCAGATCACCGGCAGCGCCAGCAGGCCCCACAACACCATTGGCACACCGAAGGAAAGCGGCAGCCAGCTCATGCGCTGATCTTTCCGGCATAACTGCTTTCAGCGGTCATCGCCATGTGAATGCGCACCAGCGCTTCGGAAGCCAGCCGATCGGTGTGATTCACGGTGAAGCTCCAGCCGAGCCGCTTGCACCAGCCGGCCAACTCCTGGCGGCGGGCGGTGTAAAGCAGGCGGTAGTCGTCGCCCAGCATTTCGGCGCGGCCGGCGGTCAGCTTGTCGCCGGTCTCGGGGTCGGTGAATTCGGTGCGGCCGGCATAGGGGAAGGTTTCTTCGGCCGGGTCGGCGACCTCGATCAGATGGGCGCGCACGCCGTGGCGGGCGAGCACGTCGAGCCAGGCCATGGTTTCTTCGACCGGATCGAGGAAATCGCTGACGATGACGATGTCGCAGAAGCGGCGGATGCTGGAAAGGTCGGGCGTTGCCGGCAACGCGGCGGCATGGGCGAGGTGGGCCGCAATGCGTTCGGCGCCGTTGCGGGCGGTGAGCGGATCGGTGAGGCCCGGCCAGGCGATGCGTTCGCCGCTGCGCGACAGGAGCTCGGCCATGGCGAGCGTCAGCACCAGCGCGCGCGATTCCTTGGAAACGCTGGCGCCGGCGGATTTGTAGAGCATGGACGGCGAGGGGTCGGCCCAAAGCCATACCGTATGGGCGGCCTCCCATTCGCGGTCGCGTACATAGGTGTGGTCGTCGCGGGCCGATCGGCGCCAGTCGATGCGCGAGGAATCGCCCTCGACATAGGGGCGGAACTGCCAGAAATTCTCGCCGATGCCGCGCTTGCGGCGGCCATGCCAGCCGGCGATCACGGTGTTGACGATGCGGCGCGCCTCGACCAGGAGGTCCGGCACCAGCGAGGCCCGCAACCGGCCACGGGCGAGCGCGTCGCGCGTCGCTACCGGTGCCTGGACCTCGCCTATGCGCGCCATCAGATGCCTTTTGCCAGTTTCGCCACCACGTCGCGCACCGAGGTGCCTTCGGCGCGAGCGGCGAAGGTCAGCGCCATGCGGTGCTGCAGCACCGGCTCGGCCAGCGCACGGATGTCGTCGACCGACGGTGCCAGCCGTCCATCATACAACGCGCGAGCGCGGGCGCACAGTGTCAGCGCCTGACTGGCGCGCGGCCCCGGACCCCAGGCGACGAGCTTGTCGGTTTCGGCATGGCCCTGGCCCGGACGGGCCGAGCGCACCAGCTTGAGGATCGCCTCGACGACGCTTTCCGGCACCGGCATGCGGCGGATCAGCGTCTGAATCTCCTTCAGCCGCGCCGGCTGCAGCACGTTCGCGGCCTTGGCATCCTCGACGCCGGTGGTTTCCAGCAGGATACGGCGTTCTGCCTCGATTTCCGGATAGAGGATGTCGACCTGCATCAGAAAGCGGTCGAGTTGCGCCTCGGGCAGCGGGTAGGTGCCTTCCTGTTCCAGCGGGTTCTGCGTCGCCAGCACGTGGAAGGGCGCCGGCAGATCGTGGCGGGCGCCGGCGATGGTGACGTGGTATTCCTGCATCGCCTGCAGCAGCGCCGACTGGGTGCGCGGCGAGGCGCGGTTGATCTCATCGGCCATCAGCAATTGCGCGAATATCGGCCCCGAAATGAAGCGAAACGAACGCTTGCCGAATTCGTCCTGTTCCATCACCTCGGAACCGAGAATGTCCGACGGCATCAGGTCGGGTGTGAACTGGATGCGGCGGGAATCGAGACCGAGCACGACGCCCAGCGTCTCGACCAGCTTGGTCTTGGCGAGGCCTGGCACCCCGACCAGCAGCGCGTGGCCGCCGGCCAGGAGCGCCACCAGTGTTCGTTCGACGACCGCTTCCTGGCCGAAGATGACCCTGCCAACGCCGTCGCGGATCCTGGAGATGTCGGCCAATGCCTTCTCCGCCTCGGCGATCATGTCTTTTTCGCTGATCGGGCTTTCCTTGATCATCACGCTCATGGCCGCATCGATCCTTGTGTTGGAAATACCGGCTTGCACTTGTCTGTGCCGCAGAATGCCGCGATTCGGCCTCGCATGGCGCCTGCGTTTGAATTTAAATCACAGACTTAGGCTGACAAGCGGAACAACAGTGACTATTTCGTGACCATGACGGAACGCTCCGAACATGCTGAAGAGAGTCTGACGGCCGCCAGGGAAGCGCGCGGACTGGAGGCGCTGATCTCGCGGGCGACGCGCGCCGGCAAGGGTCCGGCGCCGGTGGAGCGCTGGAATCCTGACTTCTGCGGCGATCTCGACATGGAGATCAAGGCCGACGGCACCTGGTTCTATTTGGGCACGCCGATCGGGCGCATGCCGCTGGTGCAGCTCTTTTCCACGGTTCTGCGCAAGGATGCAGACGGTAAGACCTATCTGGTGACGCCGGCGGAAAGGGTGGGTATCCGTGTCGCCGACGCGCCCTTCGTGGCCGTCGAGATGGACGTTTCCGGCGCCGGCGACGACCAGGTCATCACCTTCCGCACCAATGTCGGCGACGTGGTCGAGGCCGGGCCCGGCAATCCGCTGCGCTTCGTCGACGAGGACGCCACCGGCGGCCTGAAACCTTACGTTCTGGTGCGCGGGCGGCTGGAAGCGCTGGTGGCGCGGCCGGTGATGTACGAGCTGGTCGAACATGGCGAGGAAATCGGCATCGGCGGCAGGACGATGTTTGCCGTCCGCTCGAAAGGCGAGGTCTATCCGATCATGCCGGCGGATAAATTGAAGCGGCTGAGCGTGTGATGGACCAGGTGATGCCGGCGCCGTTTTCCACCGCTGATTTTCGCGCGCGCTTCGCCGCGCAGCCGGATGCGCATGCCGGCGACGATTTTGGCGATCATCGCTTCAATCCCGGCCATCCGCGCCTGACGCAAGCCAAGCCACTGCGCGACGCCGCGGTGTTGATCCCGGTGGTCGATCATCAAGGCGATGCGACGGTCTTGTTGACAAAACGGGCCGAGAAGCTGCGTAGCCATTCAGGGCAGGTGGCTTTCCCCGGCGGCACAATCGATGCAACCGATCCCAGCCCGGAGGCGGCGGCGCTGCGCGAGACTTTCGAGGAGATCGGGCTTGGCGAGGATCGCATCGAGATCATCGGCCGCATGCCCGACTATGTCGCGGGCAGCGGCTACCGCATAGCGCCGGTCCTGGGCATCGTGCGGCCGGGTTTCCAGCTGACGCTGAATTCCGAGGAGGTCGATGCCGCCTTCGAGGTGCCACTGCGCTTCCTGATGGACCCGGCCAATCACAAGCGGGACAGCCGCATGTGGAACGATCTCGAATGGTTCTTCTACGACATGCCCTATGGCGACCGGCGTATCTGGGGCGTCACCGCCGGCATCATCCGCACGCTTTATGAAAGGCTCTATGCGTGAGTGCTCCGGTGTCGCTTGCGGGCAGGGCCGACTGGCTCGGCGAAAAGCAGCTGCAGCGACTGCTCGCCGCGCTTTCGGACGGCGGCGAAGCGGCGCGCATTGCCGGTGGTGCGGTGCGCAACGCGCTGATCGGCCAGCCCGTCGCCGATATTGACATCGCCACCACTTGCGTGCCTGAGGAAACCATGCGCCGCGCCGAAGCGGCGGGGTTCAAGACGGTGCCGACCGGCATCGAGCACGGCACCATCACTGCTGTCGCCGGCGGCAAGGCCTATGAGGTCACCACGCTGCGCGCCGACATCGAAACCGACGGGCGGCGGGCAAAGGTGTCGTTCGGGCGCGACTGGAAGCTTGATGCCGAGCGGCGCGACTTCACCATCAACGCGCTTTACGCCGAAGCCGACGGCACCGTCGTCGACCTGGTCGGCGGCATCGCCGACATCGAAGCGCGCCGGCTGCGTTTCATTGGCGATGCGGAGGCGCGCATCCGCGAGGACTATTTGCGCATCCTGCGCTTCTTCCGGTTCTTCGCCTGGTACGGTGATGGCCGACCCGACGCCGAGGGGCTGAAGGCCTGCGCGCGGCTCAAGGAGGGGCTCGGCCAGCTTTCGGCCGAGCGCGTCTGGTCCGAGTTGAAGAAGCTTCTGTCGGCGCCCGATCCGTCACGGGCGCTTCTTTGGATGCGCCAGGCCGGCGTTCTCACCAGCGTCCTGCCGGAGAGCGAGAAATGGGGCATCGACGCCATCCACGGACTGACCAGGACCGAGAAGGAGCTGGGTTGGACGTCGGACCCGCTGCTCAGGCTGGAAGCGATGCTGCCACCGGATGCGGCGCGGATGAAAACGCTTGCCGAGAGGCTGAAATTCTCGACCGGCGAGGCGGATCGCCTGCGCCAATGGGCGCTGACGGCCGCTGTCGAACCCAACGCTACCGAAGGTGATCTGGCGAAAAAGCTCTATCGTGGCGATCGCCAGGGCTTTGTCGACCGGCTGCGGCTTGCGCTGGGCTCGGCGCGGGCGCGGGCTGTCGAGGACAATGCAGCGCTCCTCGACGCCGGCGGCTTTTCGCGCCTGCTTGGTTTCGCTCTGAAGTGGCAAAGGCCCGACTTCCCGGTCAAGGGAGCCGATCTGACCGAGCTAGGCGCTGCGCCAGGGCCGAAGCTCGGCGCCATCCTGAAAAACCTGGAAAGGGAGTGGATCGAGTCCGGTTTTGCGCTTGATCGCGGCGCGCTGCTCGAGCGCGCCGCGGAAGCCTTGAAAGCCAGCTGAGATCAGCTGAGATCAGGCCGCGTCGCGGGCTTTCTCGATGCGTGAGCGGATCGCTTCGACCATCGTCTCGCGGATCACCGTCTCGCCGTGGGTCTCGCGCATGTGCTCAACGGCGCGGCGCATGATCTCGGCCTCCTCGTCGGCCCGCGTATGCCAGTCACAACCGGGGACGAGCGAGCCGCAGTGGAATTCCTTCATGGGATTCTCCTTTTTCCTCCCTGGAGCGGGCGGCAGTTGAGACACGGGCGCTCCAGCACTTTGATCGTTGCATGATCCTTCCGAAACCGGTTCCGATCTTGCTGGGCCGACCTTCGGTTCAGGACATGCTCGGGGGAGCAACCATAACACAAATGCCTGGTTTTGGTTGCCGGCCAGGAACAAAAAGGCGGAGCATCGCTGCTCCGCCCTCTTACGCTACCCCGGAGCAAGACCAGACAAAAGCTGGTCTTGTTCTGGCGAGCAGGCCATCACTTCACGATCTTGACTGCCTCGGCAACTTTGTTCTTGCCGCTCATGTCCCAGGAAACGCGGACCTTTTCGCCGGCCTTCAGGCCAGGATCCTTGAAGGTCTTGGGAAGCGTAAAAGATGATCCATCCTCGAGAACCAGGCTCATGGCCGTTGCGTCAAAGGCCTTGACCGTCCCGGTGGTGTGCTTGACTGCTGCAAAGGCAACCGAGCCGGAGGCGAGAAGGGCGGCCGCGGCGGCCGACACAATGATTTTGCGCATTGCAAAGTACTCCTGGGAAAAGCGGACATCCTTGTCGAGAAGATGATCCGCGTCGTCTTGGGCCGTCCGGTTGCGTCGAGTCGCGGTTTCGCGGGCGAACCGCCGGCGCTTCCCGACCCGAGACGACAAATAACCCAGTTTTTTCAAATGGATATTAGACGAAAAAGAAATCTGTGGTGCCACATTCCCTGCCAGAATTCGGCGAATGGGACGTCATTGCGGCTCACGCCCCGCTCACCGATTTTTTACGGCCATCTTACCTCCGGCGGCAGGCTGGACAGGATCGAGGCGACATTGCCGCCCGTCTTGAGGCCGAAGATGGTGCCGCGATCGTGAAGAAGGTTGAATTCGACGTATCGGCCGCGCCGGATCAGCTGTTCGTCGCGGTCGCCATCGGTCCAGTTCTCATTGAAATTGGCCCGAACCAGATGTCCGTAGACGACGAGGAAAGAACGCCCGACATCCTGGACGAAGTTGAAATCGGCGTCCCAGCCACCTTTGTCGTCGTCCGAATGCAACCAGTCGAAAAAGATTCCGCCGGTACCGCGCGGCTCGTTGCGGTGCGGCAGGAAGAAGTATTCGTCGCACCAGGCCCTGAATTTCGCATGATCGGCGACACCGGCGTTCTTCTCGCAGGCGAACTGCATGGCGCGGTGAAAGGCCAAAGTATCGGGGTCGTCCTGGACGCGGCGGCGGTCGAGCACCGGCGTCAGGTCGGCGCCGCCGCCGAACCACTGGCGCGAGGTGACGACCATGCGGGTGTTCATGTGGACGGCCGGCACGTTGGGGTTCCACGGGTGGGCGATGAGCGAGATGCCGCTTGCCCAGAAGCGCGGGTCTTCCTCGGCGCCAGGCATCTGCTTGCGGAATTCGGGCGAGAACTCGCCATAGACGGTCGAGGTGTGGACGCCGACCTTCTCGAAGACGCGGCCATACATCATCGACATGGTACCGCCGCCGCCCTTGCCTTCGTCGCGCTCCCACGGCGTCTTCTCGAAATGGCCGGGCGACCATGAGGCGAGCGGTCCCTGAACATCCTGTTCGATCTGCTCGAAGGCGGCGCAGATGCGCTCGCGCAGCGTCTCGAACCAAAGCCTGGCCTTCATCTTCTTCTGTTCGATGTCGTCCGGCAGCCCCACGGGTATTTCAGGTCGTTCCAAATGCTGTCTCCAGTCGCAGCCGACAAATGACTCGTCTTTTCCGGGCGCGATCCCTAATCTCTTAAGGGCAAGGGTCAAGTGTCATTAAGGTGCAAGGAGTTGTTTCGTGCGCACCCCGGCAAGACCGAAGCTGGATGGGTTGAAGAAAAGGCTCGATCGTTCGCGCGCCGAGCGCGAGCGCATGCCGCGCGACGGTTTCCTGCGCGAGACCTTCGTCCTGCCGCGCTCCGATGCGCGCCTCAAGGCCAAGGAATGGTTCGAGCGCTTCCCAAAACAGGCCTATTGGACCGAGATCGAAAGCTGGTTCGAACGGCCGGGGGATGTCATCGAATTCACGATCAGGCGGCTACCGGCTGCTGACTAGCTCTCGACCACCAGCCTTCTTGCCCCCGTTCCTTGCTTCGCCAAACGGTCGCCCTTGTTCCTGAGCGGGCATTTGTCGATCGACATGCAGCCGCAGCCGATGCAGTCGGTCAGGCCGTCGCGCAGCTTCTTCAGCTGACTGATCTTTTGATCGAGGCTATCGCGCCAGGCCGTTGAAAGCAGATTCCAATCCTCGCGCGTCGGCGTGCGGCCCTCGGGCAGGGACTGAAGGGCGGCCGCGATCTCGGCCAGCGAGATTCCGACCTCCTGGGCGACCCGGATGATCGCCACCCGCCGCAGCACGTCGCGGCCGTAGCGCCGCTGGTTGCCCGACGTGCGGTGGCTGCGGATCAGCCCACGCGCCTCGTAGAAATGCAGCGCCGACACCGCGACACCGCTGCGCATCGCCACCTGGCCGACCGTCAATTCCGTTACCGGAGCCATCTCGCACTTTCCGCTTGACCTCAAGTTAAGTTGAGCTTGTAGCGAAGAGATCCGAACAAGGCAAATGAGGAGAAGGCGATGTGCGCCTGGGTGAAAATAACGGAAGCAGCTGAGGTCAGCGACAGGGACGGCGGTGCCGCCGGACTCCAGATTCTATCGCAACTGCCGGATCGCCTCACCCGCGACCATGGCGACGGAAAGCGCGACGTTGATGCTGCGCGTGCCCGGCTGCATCGGGATCACCAATCGCGCATCCGCGGCCTCGTGGACCGGATCCGGCACGCCTGCGGATTCGCGGCCGAACAGAAGGACGTCGCCATCGGCGAAGGCAAGGTCGGTGTAGGCGGTCGCGGCCTTGGTCGACAGCAGCACCAGGCGCCGCGCGCCACTTTTGCGCCATTGCTCGAAGGCGTGCCAGTCGACATGCCGGGTCAGCGCCGCTATTTCGAGATAGTCCATGCCGGCCCGTTTCAGCGTCCTGTCGGAGAGCGGGAAGCCGGCCGGTTCGATGATTTCGACGCCGAGACCGAGGCACGCGGCGAAGCGCAGGATTGTTCCGGTGTTGCCGGCGATGTCAGGCTGGTAGAGCGCGATGCGGAGACGATCGTTCATTTCCGCGTCTTGCTAATAAGTGGCAGATCGGCCACAGGGATTCCCCGGTTTCGAAGATTGCTGGACTGGCGGGTGGTCATTTTCTGCGAAGTCGAGTATACGCCTCTCATTGTCAACCCGAACCGATGGAGGGGGAATTCATGATGACCATGCACATCCAGCACCTCTCCTGGGGCCATGTAGGCCCGATGGCGGTTTCGGTACGACGATTCTCCTGACTTTCTAGACTCTGATCGCACCGATTCCCGCCGAACCCAGTTTTCGGCTCTCGAAGGAATCTTGCGATGTTTTTCAAACTGCCAAAGGGGCTCGACGCCCCACCTGAACGTGTCCGGGCCGACGCTTGCCGTCATGCCCTGACCGACGCAATGCGCGCCGACGCCCTCCGTGCCTTTGGCCGAATGCCGGCAGTCGAGCTTGCTTCACCCTTTTTATCGTATTTGCACATGGAGGACGGACCGATGTTCGATCCCTACAAAATACCTGGTTCAAGAAGCCTGCACGAGCGCAAGATGGCGACCTGGGCGCTGCTGATCGGCGAAACCTATTCGTCGGCGGTCCACGCCGAAACGCGCCGGCGTCCGCATCGCGGCATGCTGCCCGATGTCGACTTCTCGCGCGCGGTTCCCGACCCCAGCCGGCCGTCGCTGGTGCGCCGGATCATCAGGATGATCCAGCCGGGGGCGAAGGACCGGGCTGGCGGCATGCCGTCAGGATCGTCAAGCGAGCCTGTCGGCGAAAAGCACGCGAGCCCCTATATTGCGCGAAGCGGGACCAGCGACGCAGATGATTCCGTATCGCTGGTCCCAGGCGCCACGCAGTCCGGGAATTTCGTCCGTTCTCATGCCGCGTGAGCGGAAAAGAGATTTATGAGCATGATGATGTTTGGCTGGTTTGAGAAAAGGCTCGATCCGTTCCCGGCAGCGGAACCGGTCGAGCCGCCGAAGACGCTGGTCGGCTTCTGCATGCATTATACACGCGGCGCCTGGCCCTACATCATCCTGGACGCGATCCTGGTGGCGGCGATTGCCTTTGCCGAGGTGTGGATGTTCGGCTTCCTCGGCCACATCGTCGATTGGCTGTCGGGGCAGAATCGCGAAACCTTCCTGCAGACCGAAGGCTCGAAGCTCGCCGGCATGGCCTTCATCGTCCTGTTCGCGCTGCCGGGCACGGTCTGGCTGCATTCTCTGCTCAACCAGCAGACGCTGATGGGCAACTACCCGATGCGCATCCGCTGGCAGGTGCATCGCTATCTGCTGAAGCAGTCGATGGCCTTCTACCAGGACGAGTTCGCCGGACGCATCGCGACCAAGCTGATGCAGACGGCGCTCGCCGTGCGCGAATGCGTCATCAAGCTCATCGACGTGCTCAACTACATCATCGTCTATTTCCTCGGCGTGTTGTTCATCGTCGGTTCCGCCGACTGGCGGCTGGCCACGCCGCTGGTCGTCTGGCTCATCGGCTATATCGGGCTGCTGCGCTTTTTCATTCCACGGCTCGGCAAGGTCGGCGAGGAGCAGGCAAATGCGCGCTCGACCATGACCGGCCGTGTCGTCGACAGCTACAGCAACATCCAGACAGTCAAGCTCTTCAGCCACGCGCGCCGCGAAGCCTCCTTCGCCAAGGAAGGCATGGCCGGCTTTCTCGATACGGTCTACCGGTCGATGCGGCTGGTGACGGTGCTCTACGGCATGCTCTACATCCTCAACGCGCTGCTGTTGTTCTCCGTCACCACACTGTCGCTGTGGTTGTGGCTCGGCCAGGCGGTGACGATCGGTGCCGTCGCCGTGGTCATCGGCCTCGTGCTCAGGATGTGGGGCATGTCGCAATGGATCATGTGGGAAATGTCGAGCCTGTTCGAGAACGTCGGCACGGTGCAGGACGGCATCGCCTCGATCTCGCTGCCGCGCCTTGTCGTAGACAGGCCGGGTGCGAAGGACATCACCGTTGCCAGGGGTGAGATCCGTTTCGAGGACATCCGCTTCCACTACGGCAAGCAGAAGGGCGTCATCGAGAACCTGTCGCTGACGGTGAAGCCGGGCGAGAAGGTCGGCATCGTCGGCCGTTCCGGTGCCGGCAAGTCGACGCTGGTCAACCTGCTTTTGCGGTTCTACGACCTCGAAGCTGGCAAGATCCTGATCGACGGCCAGGAGATCGCTTCGGTGACGCAGGATTCGCTGCGCGCGCAGATCGGCATGGTGACGCAGGACACCTCCCTGCTGCACCGCTCGGTGCGCGAGAACATCCTCTATGGCCGTCCGGACGCGACCCACGAGATGCTGCTCGAGGCGGCGGCGCGGGCCGAGGCGGTCGACTTTATCGGCGGGCTCATCGACGCCAGCGGCCGCAAGGGGTTCGACGCCCATGTCGGCGACCGCGGCGTCAAATTGTCCGGCGGCCAGCGGCAACGCATCGCCATTGCCCGCGTTATGCTGAAGGACGCGCCGATTCTCATTCTCGACGAGGCGACGTCAGCGCTCGATTCGGAAGCCGAGGCCGCCATCCAGGAGAACCTCTACAGGCTTATGCAGGGCAAGACCGTCATCGCCATCGCGCACCGGCTGTCGACCATCGCGGCGATGGACAGGCTCGTCGTCATGGACATGGGCCGTGTCATCGAGGAAGGTTCGCACGAGGAACTGGTGGCCAAGGGCGGACTCTACGCGCAGCTCTGGCAGCGCCAGTCGGGCGGCTTCCTGCTCGACGAGAGGCCGGCCGAGGCCGCCAACGACGCTGTCGCCAACGATATTGGCGCCAAGGGTGAAGCCGCCGAATGATGACTGCCGTCTACCGCTGGTTCGAGAACTGGGTCTATCCGTTCCGGGAGCCGGCGAGTCTCAGGCCACCTGCCAGCGTCGGCGGCTTCCTCTGGCACTATGTCGGGCAGGCGAAGTTTGCCTTCTTCGCCATGCTGGTCATCGGCGGCATCGCGCCGCTGGTCGAGGCCGGACTGTTCTATTTCGTCGGGCGGCTGGTCGACATTCTCGACCAGCTTCCCGAACGCAGCTGGCACGCTTTGTGGACCGCCGCCGGCCCCGAACTCGTCTTCATGGCCGCGGTGGTGCTGGTCGTCCGCACCCTCGTCGTCGGCCTGTCGGCGCTGGTCGACGAGCAGACGATCACGCCAGGTTTCTACAATCTGGTGCGCTGGCAGGGGCATCGCCACGTCTCGCGCCAGTCCTACGCCTTCTTCCAGAACGATTTCGCCGGCCGCATCGCCACAAAGGTCTGGCAGGCCGGGCAGGCGACCGGCGACCTGATGGAGAGCTTCATCGAGGTCGTCTGGTTCATGATCGTCTACACGGTGACGACGCTGGCCCTGGTCGCCGGCCTCGATCTCAGGCTGGCGTTGCTGGTGGTGATCTGGATCACCGCCTTCGGCTTTCTGGCCAAGTTCTACCTGCCGGCGATCCGCAAACATGCCGAGGCGACCGCCGAGGCTGGCTCGATGATCACCGGCCGCATCGTCGATTCCTATTCCAACGTGCAGACGCTGAAGCTGTTCTCGGCCGATGGCGACGACCGCTATATCCGGAACGGCTTCGACATCTATCTCGATGCGCTGCGGCCATTCACGCGCAGGCTGACCGGCGTGCGCATGGCGCTGACGACGCTGTCGGGCATCATGATAACGGCGATCGCCGGCTTTGCCATCTATCTCTGGGTGGAAGGCTCGATCACCGTCGGCGCGGTCGCCTTCACGCTGTCGCTGGTGCTCAGGCTCAACATGCTGCTTGGCCGGCTGATGATGCAGCTCAACAGCATCCTCAGGAATCTCGGCGTGCTGGAGAATTCCAAGGCGCTGATTTCGCAGCCGCTCGGCCTGACCGATGCGCCGGATGCCGGCGAGCTTGTCGTGGGCGGCGGCCGCATCGAGGTGAAGAACGTCACTTTCCACTACGGCAAAGGGTTCGGCGTGCTCGACGGCATCGATCTCGTGGTGCGGCCGGGTGAAAAGGTCGGGCTGGTCGGGCCGTCCGGCGCCGGCAAGACGACCTTGGCCAATCTGATCCTGCGCCTCTACGACCTCGAGGGCGGCAAGGTCCTGATCGACGGGCAGGACATATCGGGCGTGACGCAGAACTCGCTGCGCGCCAATATCGGCGTCGTCAGCCAGGATACAGCACTTTTCCATCGCTCACTGCGCGACAACATCAAGCTCGGCATGCCGGATGCGACCGAGGCGCAAGTGGTCGCGGCGGCCAGGAAGGCCGAGGCGCACGAGTTCATCCTCGGCCTGCGCGACAACAAAGACCGTAAGGGCTACGAGGCCTATGTTGGCGAGCGCGGCGTGAAGCTGTCCGGCGGCCAACGCCAGCGCGTGGCGATCGCCCGCGTCTTCCTCAAGGACGCACCGATCCTGATCCTCGACGAGGCGACCTCGGCGCTCGATTCCGACATCGAGGCGGCGATCCAGGAGAATCTGGCACGACTGATGGAGAACAAGACGGTCATCGCCATCGCCCACCGGCTGTCGACGATCGCGGCGCTTGACCGGCTGGTGGTGCTCGACGGCGGCCGCATCGTCGAGCAAGGCACGCATGACGAACTGGTGGCGCTCGACGGGCTCTATGCACGGCTGTGGAAACGGCAGTCCGGCGGCTTCCTGTTCAACGAGGAAAGCGTGCTGGAAGAGACGCGTCCGGCGGAGTAGGGCATGGGCGGATCGATGGTAACCGGCTATGTGCTGAAGCGGCTGCGGCCGACGACGCCAGCCTTCCGCGCATTGATGGAAGAGAGCCGCCTCGAGGGATACTGGATGCTGGTGCGCCTGGCCGATGGCTGGGCAAGCCGCCGCAACAGGTTCCTGAAACATGGCGAGGCGCTGTTTGGTGTCTGGCATGGCCGCGAAGTCGTTGGTGTGTGTGGGCTGAACATCGACCCCTATTTCGACGGCAGGGAGCAAGGCCGGGTCCGTCACCTGTTCGTCAGCGCGCTGCATCGCCGCAACGGTGTCGGCAGAATGCTGGTCGAGACGGTTGTCGACAGGGCACGTCGACATTTCGCCGCGCTGAACACAAGGGCGCCGCAGGAAGCCTTCGCTTTCTATGAGGGACTTGGCTTCGGGCCGGTCAAGGGCGAAGAATTCGTCACCCATCGTATGACGTTCGAGACAAAGTCCGCGGTCGGCAGGAAAGGAGACTGAGATGTCGTTGCGCCCGCCGTCCACCGGCAGTTCGGCCGGGGAAGCCGCCTTCGACGCGCTCGGCCATGAAATCCTGGCCGAGAAGGCAGCGGCGCTCGGGCGCGCCGGGCAGCGCGTCGAGGAGACGCTGGCCAAGCTGCGTGAGAATGGAGACGACAAGGAGCAGCGGCCCAGGCTCCTCAAGGAAGCGGCCGAAGCCGTGCACGGCTACTTCATCCAGCGCGAACTCTGCGGCCTGCGCAAGCACGACGTGGTGATCCGTGAGTACGATATCCCAAGGGCCGTGTTGGTCAGGCTCGGTGCCAAATAGCGCTGTCTTTTTGTTTGACCATGATCTTTTCCGAAAACCGGCCTCCACTTTTTGCTACGCTGACCTTCTGCTCGGGATCATGGTCTACTCCAGCCATTTGGTGATGAAGCTGCCGTTCTCGTGGATATCGGTGGTCTCGAGCGCGCCCGGGCCGAGATTGGTGAATTTGTGCGGCGTGTCCGGCGGCACGATGACGATCTGGCCGGCGGACGCCTCGATCTGCCGGTCGCCGACCGTGAACAGTCCGGTGCCCTGACGGATGATGAAGATCTCTGCGTAGGGATGGCTGTGCAGACGTGGGCCGCCGCCGACGTCAGGCAAATAGTTGAAGATCAGGCAGCTGTTGGAGCCAAAGGCGCCGCACTGCAGCTCGCCTTGCCAGCAGTCGGGCGCCTCGGCCCATGTGTCGCGGTCTATGATATGCGCCATAGGAGAAGAATAGACCCGGCCTGCGGCGGCTGTCGAGGCGACCACGGGCCTGGATTTCGCGCGGGATTTCCGGTCGTTTCGCTGTGTCGGGCGGTCAGCCGGCACAGTGCTTTGGAAAGCGGCGCCGTGTCCCCGCGACAATCTGCCCTTGTGCCTCCACCCCGCTGGACAAAAACGGGCTTCACGCATAAACCGAAGTCCAAATGCCGGAGGAGTTCGCTAGCCTGTTCGCCATGCGCTGTCGGGTTGGCGTGAATGAGCGGGGAACAGGCTCGACCACCGGCACGGACGAGGCGAAAGGATCAGGCACCCGTGAGCGCAACCGACACCCAGGATCCCAACCGTCGTGATTTTCTCTACGTCGCCACCGGCATGGCCGCTGTGGTCGGCGCGGGCGCCGTCGCATGGCCGTTCATCGACCAGATGCGCCCCGATGCCTCGACGTTGGCGCTGGCCTCGGTCGAGGTCGATGTCGCTTCGCTGACGCCGGGCATGTCGCTGATCGTCAAATGGCGCGGCAAGCCGGTCGTGGTGCGCAACCGCACCGAGCAGGAGATGAAGGACGGCGAGGCCGTCAACCTCGCCGAGCTCAAGGATCCGATCGCCCGCAACGCCAACCTGCCGGCCGATGCCCCGGCGACTGATGCCAACCGGACCATGCCCGGCAAGGAAGCCTGGATGGTGATGGTGCAGGTCTGCACCCATCTGGGCTGCATCCCGCTCGGCCAGGAAGGCGATTTCGGCGGCTGGTTCTGCCCGTGCCACGGTTCGGTGTACGACACCGCCGGCCGTATCCGCCAAGGTCCGGCACCGGAGAACATGGCGGTGCCGGTATTCAAGTTCATTTCCGATACCAAGATCCTTATCGGTTGAGGCAGGGGATATTTCGATGAGCGAGGGACACTCGACCTATACGCCCAAGACCGGTATCGAACGCTGGTTGGACGCCCGCATGCCGCTGCCGCGGCTGATCTATGACAGCTTCGTCGCCTATCCGGTGCCGCGCAACCTCAACTATGCCTGGACCTTCGGCGGCATCCTGTCGATCATGCTGGTCTCGCAGATCCTGACCGGTATCGTGCTGGCCATGCACTATACGGCCGACACGACCCTCGCCTTCGACTCGGTCGAAAAGATCATGCGCGACGTGAATTCGGGATGGCTGCTGCGCTATCTGCATTCCAACGGCGCCTCGTTCTTCTTCGTCGCCGTCTACATCCATATCTTCCGCGGCCTCTACTACGGCTCCTACAAGGCCCCGCGTGAGTTGCTGTGGATCCTCGGCTGCATCATCTACCTGCTGATGATGGCGACCGGCTTCATGGGCTACGTGCTGCCGTGGGGACAGATGAGCTTCTGGGGCGCCACCGTCATCACCGGCTTCTTCAGCGCCATCCCGCTGGTCGGCAACTGGATTCAGGAGCTGTTGCTTGGCGGGTTTGCCGTCGACAATCCGACGCTCAACCGCTTCTTCGCGCTGCATTATCTGCTTCCGTTCATGATCGCCGGCGTCGTCGTGCTGCACGTCTGGGCGCTGCACGTCGTCGGCCAGTCGAACCCGACCGGCATCGAGGTCAAGTCTAAGACCGACACCGTCGCCTTCACGCCTTACGCGACCATCAAGGACGCGTTCGGCATGATCGTGTTCCTGTTCTTCTTCGCCTATTTCGTCTTCTACCTGCCGAACTATCTCGGCCATCCGGACAACTATACGATCGCCGACCCGCTTAAGACGCCCGCCCATATCGTGCCGGAATGGTACTTCCTGCCGTTCTACGCGATCCTGCGCGCCATCACCTTCAACATCGGTCCGATCAACTCCAAGCTCGGCGGCGTGTTGTGCATGTTCGGCGCCATCGTCATGCTGTTCCTGGTGCCGTGGCTCGACACCTCCAAGGTGCGCTCGGCGGTCTACCGGCCCTGGTACAAATTGTTCTTCTGGCTGTTCGTCGCCGACGCCGTCCTGCTCGGCTGGCTCGGCTCGCAGCCGGCCGAAGGCAGCTATGTCTTCATGGCGCAAATGGCGACGCTGTTCTACTTCGCCTTCTTTCTGGTTGCGCTGCCGGTGCTCGGGCTGATCGAGACACCGCGCAGGCTGCCGAATTCGATCACCGAGGCGGTGCTCGAGAAGAACAAGGGTGGCGGACATCATCCTGCGGGGGCTACGGCCGCGCCGGAAACCAAGGGCTGAGCGGCAGAGAATCTAAGGGGATTTAGCATGAAGAAGATTCTCACCTCGCTGGCGCTGCTTGGCCTTGTGGTTGTTGGCACCGTGGCGATCGCCGCCGAGGAGGCACACAACGCGGCCGCGCCGACGCACTTCCCGATCGATGAGCCGAAGGAGATGGACTGGAGCTTCGCCGGGCCGTTCGGCACCTACGACAAGGCGCAGCTGCAGCGCGGCCTGAAGGTCTACAAGGAAGTCTGCGCGGCCTGCCACTCGATGAACCTGGTGGCGTTCCGCACGCTGGAAGGGCTCGGCTATTCGGAAGCGCAGGTGAAGACGCTTGCCGCCGAATACACCATCCATGACGGCCCCAACGACGCCGGTGACATGTTCGACCGTCCCGGCAAGCCGTCCGACTACTTCCCGGCGCCGTTCGCCAACGAGCAGGCCGCTGCTGCCTCCAATGGCGGCGCTGCTCCGCCGGACATGTCGCTGCTGGCCAAGGCGCGCGGCGTCGAGCGCGGCTTCCCGCGCTTCGTATTCGACATCTTCACGCAGTATGCGCAGGGCGGCCCCGACTATATCCATTCGCTGCTGACCGGCTACGACGAGACGCCGCCGGCCGGCATGGTGATCCCCGAGGGCACGCACTACAATCCATACTTCCTGTCCGGCGTGTCGCTGAAGATGCCCAAGCCGCTCTCCGACGGCCAGGTGACCTATGACGACGGCGCGCCGCAGACGGTCGACCAGTATTCGCGCGACGTGTCGGCGTTCCTGATGTGGGCGGCCGAGCCGCATATGGAAGACCGCAAGAAGACCGGCTTCCGCGTCCTGGTGTTCTTGCTGCTGTTCGGCGCCCTGGTCTATCTGACCAAGCGCAAGGTATGGGAAGGCGTGGCGCACTAAGCCGCCATGCCGCGAGTTCCGAAGGGCGCCGCAAGGCGCCCTTTTGCATTTCAAAACGTGCTGTGCTTCACGATCGAGGGGTTGCCGGCCGCTTGAACAAGCCCGTTGGCACGGCGCCATGTGATTGCTATGCCACGCGGCGTCTGTGACGGGGAGGATCGTTGACGGCATGATGTTTGGAAATCGATGATGCGGCTACGCGACTGTCACAATTTTTCCGATTTCCGGCGCATGGCGCAACAGCGGCTGCCGGGGCCGATCTTCAACTACATTGACGGTGCGGCCGACGACGAGGTCACCTATCGCCGCAACACCGAAAGCTTCGAGAGATGCGACCTGGTTCCCAACGTCTTGCGTGGGGTGAGCGAGATCGACATGTCGGTGACGGTCATGGGACAGAAGCTGGCAATGCCTGTCTATTGTTCGCCGACCGCCTTGCAGCGGCTGTTCCACCATCAGGGCGAGTGCGCGGTCGCCAAGGCTGCAGCCAAATACGGCACGATGTTCGGCGTCTCCTCGCTCGGCACGGTCAGCCTCGAGGAGGCGCGCAAGATCAGCAGCGGGCCGCAGGTCTACCAGTTCTACTTCCACCGGGATCGCGGCCTGAACCGGGCGATGATGCAGCGCGCCAAGGACATCGGCGTCGAGGTGATGATGCTGACCGTGGACAGCATCACCGGGGGAAACCGCGAACGCGACAAGCGCACGGGCTTTGCCATTCCTTTCAAGCTCAATCTGTCCGGAATGCTGCAGTTCGCCGTCAAGCCGGCCTGGGCAATCAACTATTTCACCCATGAGGGGTTCAAGCTGCCGCAGCTCGACGAGCATGTCGACATGGGCGGCGGCACCATGTCGATCAGCCACTACTTCACCGAGATGCTCGATCCGTCGATGAATTGGGACGACGTCGCCGAGATGGTCCGGCTGTGGCAGGGGCCGTTCTGCCTCAAGGGCGTCATGTCGGTGGAGGATGCCAGGCGCGCCGCCGAGATCGGCTGCAGCGGCATTGTCCTGTCGAACCATGGCGGCCGGCAGCTGGACGGCTCGCGGGCGGCTTTCGACCAGCTTGCCGAGATCGTCGATGCCGTCGGCGACCGGATCGACGTCATCATGGATGGCGGCGTGCAGCGCGGCACGCATGTGCTGAAGGCGCTGTCGCTCGGCGCCAAGGCCGTCGGCGTCGGTCGCTACTATCTGTTCCCGCTGGCGGCGGCCGGGCAGGCGGGCGTCGAACGCGCGCTCGAACAGATGCGGGTCGAGATCGAACGCGGCATGAAGCTGATGGGCTGCACCTCGATCGAACAATTGACGCGCGAAAATCTGCGTTTCAGATAATCTCGCGCGAAACGGGCGGACGCCCGATCAAGCCAACGGGTCTCGCTCTTCGCGGCAAGACATCGACTACGCCAGTGTGGAGTGCGAACCATGAAATCCTCCCTCGAAGAGACGCTGCTCTCGGCGATCCGCACCATTCCCGATTATCCGAAGCCCGGCATATTGTTTCGCGACATCACCACGCTGCTCGGCAATGCGCGCGCCTTTCGCCGCGCCATCGACGAATTGGTGCATCCCTATGCCGGGCTGAAGATCGACAAGATCGCCGGCATCGAGGCGCGCGGCTTCATCCTCGGCGGTGCAGTCGCCCACCAGCTTTCGGCGGGCTTCGTGCCGATCCGCAAGAAGGGCAAGCTGCCTTACGAGACGGTACGCGTCGCCTACAGCCTGGAATATGGGCTGGACGAGATGGAGATGCACAAGGACGGCGTTGCCGAGGGCGAAAAGGTGATCCTGGTCGACGATTTGATCGCCACCGGCGGCACGGCGGAGGCGGCGGTCAAGCTGCTCAGGCAGATCGGCGCTGACATCCTTGCCGCCTGCTTCGTCATCGACCTGCCGGATCTCGGCGGCCGCAAGAAGCTGGAGTCGCTCGGCGTGCCGGTGAGGACGCTGATCGGCTTCGAGGGGCATTGAAAAGGGCGAACTACTCGACCTTCACCAGCACCGCACTGTCGAACTCGATGACCTTGTCGCCGGTCGAATCGGAGGCCTCGCAGAGCAGCGTCAGCAAATGCCAGCCGGGGCGCGCGGCGAGCGGGCGATGGGCGAGCGCGGTGCGCGTGAATGTCACGGTCTCGCCGGCATAGACGGGCTTCAGCCATTTCAGGTTCCTGAAGCCCGGGGAGGGGCCGAATTCCGGCTGCGGGCCTGGACCTGTCCAGCGGACGCCTTCCGTCTCCATGCGCTTTTCGAGGTTGTACTTCATCCAGGTGGCGGCGGTGTGCCAGCCGGAAGCGCAGAGACCGCCGAGCACGCTCGTCTTTGCCGCCTCCTCGTCGACATGGAAGACCTGCGGATCGTATTTGCGGGCGAATGCCTTGATGTCGTCCGGTTCGAATGTGTGCGAACCGAGCGTGACGGTGACGCCGATCAGGAAGTATTCGTCCAAGGTCATGACAGGCCTTTTGCGGCGTCACGCGCGAGGAACATGCCGGTGTTTTCGAGCTCGAAGACGCTTTCGCCGCGCTGATTGAAGAGTTCGCTGCGCATGGTGATAAGCCCGAGTTGAGGCCGCGATTTGGACTGGCGCTTGGCGACTACGGTGAGCGTGCCGCTCAACGTATCGCCGGCCAGAACCGGCTTCTTCCATTTGACGTGTTCGATGCCCGGCGAGCCCTGCGAGGTCGAGTCGAGCAGGAAGGCATCGCACAGCATGCGCATGAACATCGCGCAGGTGTGCCAGCCCGAAGCCGACAGACCGCCCAGAATGCTGGCCTTGCCGGCCTCCTCGTCGAGATGCATCGGCTGGGCGTCGAATTCACTGGCGAATTCGATGATCTCGGCGGCGCTCACCTGCTTCACGCCGAGGTCGAGCGAGGCGCCCTCGACGAAATCCTCATAGGCCCAGGTCTTTCCTGTCATCTCCAAGTCTTTCCGGTCATCGTCTAAATCCGGTTGCGGAACACCGATCAGGACGGATCGGGGTTTCCCGGATGAAGGCCGCACGGGTTTTGGTCAAGCAATTTCTGGTGCGCCAGCATCGACGGCGCGTGGGCCTGGGGCGCCTAAAGCCAGCCGCGGCGGCGGAAATACCAGAAGGGCAGGATCGCCGACAGCACCATCATGGCAATGGCGAAGGGATAACCGAGCTGCCATTTGAGTTCGGGGATGATGTCGAAATTCATGCCGTAGATCGAAGCAACCAGCGTCGGCGGCAGGAAGATGACGGCGGCGACGGAGAAGATCTTGATGATGGCGTTCTGCTCGATCGAGATCATGCCGAGCGTGGCGTCGAGCAGGAAGGAGATCTTCTGCGACAGGAAGGTGGCATGGTCGGCGAGCGAAAGCACGTCGCGCGACAGCGTCTTGATGCGCGCCTTTGTGTCCTTGCTCATCTTGGTGCGGGTCGAGGCATGGGCGAAGAAGCCAGCCAGGCGCTGCAGCGAGATCAGGCTGTCGCGGATCGAGGAGGTAAGATCTTCCTTGCGGCCGATGGCTTTCAAGAGTTCCTGGAAGTCGCGGTTGCGCTTGGAAACCTTGGTCGAGGTCGCCTGGAAGATGTCGCGCGAGATCGCCTCGACGTCGCGGCCGGCGCGCTCCAGAATATCGGCGAGCCGGTCGACGATCGCCTCCAGCAGGCCGATCAGGATGGTGTCGCCGCTGGTGCAGCCGGTCGCCACCTTCTCGGCGCGCTGCGGAAAGGTCTTGAACGCCTTCGGCTCGTGATAGCGCACGGTGATCAGCCTGGTGCCGGCGAGCACGAAGGTGACCGGCGACATCAGGGGATCGTCGATCTCGGTCTGGGCCGGCAGCGTGGCGGTCATGAAATAGGCGCCGTCCTCGACATAGAGGCGGCTCGAAATCTCGATCTCCTCCATCTCCTCGCGGGTCGGAATGGCGACGCCGAGCCAGCTCTCGATGGCGGCCTCTTCTTCCTTTGTCGGGCTCAAGAGGTCGGCCCAGACGACATTGTCGTCGAGGTTTTCGGTAACGCGCAGGCGATCATTGTCCACGACGAAGGCCTTGATCATCGCCGGGTCTCCCTTGCTCATGTGGCGAATCCGAAATTCGCGTTACCCTGGAGCACCGCTGCGAGGGCGGCCTGCCCGCAAGGTCAGGTGTTGAACTTGAACAGCATGATGTCGCCGTCCTGGACGACGTATTCCTTGCCTTCGTCGCGCGCCTTGCCGGCTTCCTTGGCCGCCACTTCGCCGCCAAGCGCGACGAAGTCGTTGTAGGCGATGGTCTGGGCGCGGATGAAGCCGCGCTCGAAATCGGTATGGATGACGCCGGCCGCCTGCGGCGCCCTGGCGCCCTTGTGCACGGTCCAGGCGCGCGCTTCCTTCGGTCCGACGGTGAAATAGGTGATCAATTGCAAAAGCTCATAGCCGGCACGGATGACCTTGTTCAGGCCTGGCTCGTCCAGCCCCAGTGAGGCCAGGAATTCCATTTCCTCCTCGTCGCTGAGCTGGGCGACCTCGGCCTCGATCGCGGCCGAGATGACGACCGTGCTGGCGCCTTGCGCCGCGGCCATCTTTTCAACCGCGCTGGTGTGCTCGTTGCCGGTGGCCGCATCGGCCTCGGCGACGTTGCAGACATAGAGCACGGGATGCGAGGTCAACAGGTTCAGCCCCTGCAGAATGCGCAGGTCTTCCGGCGAGATGCCGTTGAGCAGGATGCGGGTCGGCTTGCCTGCTTGCAGCAACTCGAGTGCCGCTTCCATGGTCGGCAGCACCGTCATCGCTTCCTTGTCCTTGCCGGAGGCGCGCTTGCGGAACTGCGCGATGCGGCGTTCGAGGCTCTCCAGGTCGGCGAGCATGAGCTCGGTCTCGACGGTCTCGGCGTCGGCGACCGGATCGATGCGACCTTCGACATGAGTGATGTCGTCATCCTCGAAGCAGCGCAGCACATGGACGATGGCGTCGACCTCGCGGATGTTGGCGAGGAACTGGTTGCCCAGCCCTTCGCCCTTGGAGGCGCCACGCACCAGGCCGGCGATGTCGACGAAGGAGATGCGGGTCGGGATGATCTCCTTCGACTTGCCGATCGCGGCGATCTTCTGCAGGCGCGGGTCGGGCACTGCCACCTCGCCGGTGTTCGGTTCGATGGTGCAGAACGGATAGTTGGCGGCCTGCGCCGCCGCCGTCCTGGTCAACGCGTTGAAAAGCGTCGACTTGCCGACGTTGGGCAAGCCAACGATGCCGCATTTGAAACCCATTTTGTCCGGTCCTATCGGGAAAGCGAAATTTTGATCAGGGCTATGGGCGATAGCGCCAAGGATCGTCAAGCCCTACGGCCGCGATCGCGTCCCGGTTCAGCCCTTGCCGCCGAACAGCTTCTTCAGCATGGCGGCCATCGGGCCGGTTTCGGGCAGCTTGGCAGGCGCCTGCTGCGGCCGTGCCTGGCGAATGTGGCTTTGGGCCTTTGGCGCTTTCGGTGGCGGGCGGTCGTCGTCACCGGTCGGCGCTAGCTTGTCGCGCAAGGCGAGCGTCACGCGGTTCATGAAGGAGTTGTCGTCGCCCTTGGCCAGCAATCCGGCGTCGTCGGCGATGGTGTCGAGCAGCACAGCCAGCCACTCGCGGTCGGCCTTGGCGAAGTCGCCAAGCACATGGCCGTGCACCATTTCCCGAACGCCTGGATGGCCGACGCCGATGCGCACGCGGCGAAAAGCCTTGCCGACATGGTCGTCAAGCGAGCGGATGCCGTTATGGCCGCCCGAACCGCCGCCGACCTTGACCCGAACCTTGCCGGCGGCAAGGTCGATTTCGTCATAGAAAACGGTGAGGGCGGCAGCGTCGAGCTTGTAGAAGCGCAGTGCCTCGCCGACCGACTGGCCGGACAGGTTCATGAAGGTCTGCGGCTTGATCAGGATGATCTTTTCGCCGTCGATCGTGCCTTCGGCGATCAGGCCCTGGAACTTCTTCGACCAGGGCGAAAAGGAGTGGCGGCGGGCTATCGCGTCCGCCGCCATGAACCCGACGTTGTGCCGGTTGTTGGCATATTTCGCGCCCGGATTGCCGAGGCCTGCAAAGACAAGCATCGTCGTTCTCCGGGCGGGAAGGGCTTACTTTTCTTCGGCGGCAGGAGCCGCTTCGGGGGCAGCCGCCTCGGTCGTCTCTTCGACCTCCGGCTTCATCGCCGAGGAGCCGGCAATGGTCGCGATGGTGAAGTCGCGGTCGGAGATCACCGGCTTGACGCCGGCCGGCAGCGTAACCGCCGAGATGTGGATCGAGTCGCCGATGTCGGCGCCGGTGAGATCGACGGTGATGAATTCCGGGATCGCATTGGCCGGGCAGTGGAACTCGACTTCGTGACGCACGATGTTGAGCACGCCACCACGCTTGATGCCAGGCGACTTGTCCTCGTTGATGAAGTGGACAGGCACGTCGACATTGACTTCGGTGTCCTTGCCGATGCGCAGGAAGTCGACATGGACAGGGAAATCCTTGACCGGGTCGAGCTGGAAGTCCTTGGGCAGGACCTGGATCTTCTTGCCGTCGACATCGATCGTGGCGATCGTGGTCAAAAACCCGCCGCCATGGATCTTGTAGTAGATGTCCTTGTAGGTGAGCGCGATCGCCAGGGGAGGCTGCTTGTCACCGTAAATTACTGCAGGCACTTTACCGTTGCGGCGAACTGCACGGGCGGACCCCTTACCGACCTGTTCGCGCGCTTCGGCCTTGAGCTCGTAAGTATCGTGGCTCATGGCTTTTCCTTTCGCGTGTTATGGAGCGTCCACGGCCGGCAAAGCGCTTGGGCTGTAGACGTCGAAAGCCGCCAGACCTGGATGTCCGAAAGCCGGAAGCCGCATACGCGGACCTTTGTTCGGGATCACAAGGGGAAGGCAGCCTTCCGCCGCGTTGCCTCCAAGGGTGTCTACGCGGGTGGCGGCTCTATAGCGGAAGGCGCGAATGGGTGCAAGCCGTGGCAGGCATGGGCGATGAGCCGACTTTCCATATCTTGTCCAAACACGTTCGTGCAACCTGCGGGCCATTCCGGGGACGTTACGCGCTCGCAAGCGGTGGATCCGCCTAGATGCAAACGGGCGCCTATCCCGAGCCGCAACACGTGGTCCCCATCACCGACGAAGAGTTCTCGACCTGCAGGGCGGCGCTGGGCCTCTAGCGATGACTGCCTAGACTTTTCTCGCTTCCTTCATGTTCGGAAGAAACACCGTCAGCAGGCCGAGGAAGGGCAGGTAGGAGCAGATCTGGTAGACGAAGTCGATGCCCTTCATGTCGGCGACGACGCCGAGCACGGCGGCAGCGATGCCGCCCATGCCGAAGGCGAAGCCGAAGAAGATGCCGGCAATCATGCCGACCCGGCCCGGTACCAGCTCCTGCGCGAAGACGACGATGTTGGAGAAGGCCGATGACAGGATCAAGCCGATCAGCACGGTCAGCACCATCGTCCATTCGAAATTGGCATAGGGCAAAGCCAGCGTGAAGGGCAGCACGCCAACGATCGAGAACCAGATCATCGCCTTCTGGCCGTAGCGGTCGCCGAACGGGCCGCCGAGCAGGATGCCCAGCGCCGAGGCGCCTAGGAACAGGAACAGCATGACCTGCGACATCTGCACCGAAGCACCGAATTTATGGATGGCGTAGAAGGTGTAGTAGCTGGAGATCGAGGCGATGTAGGCGTTCTTGGTCAGCACCAGCAGGGTCAGCACGGCCAGCGCTGCCATCACCTTGCGGCGCGGGAAGGGCGAGACGAAGCTTGCCGCCTTGCGGTTGGCGAGCGTGGCGCGCAGCCGGCTGTACCAGCCGCCGACCCGCCACAGAACGATGATGCCGATCAGCGAGCCGACGGCGAACCAGGAAATGCTGGTCTGGCCGAAGGGCACGACGATGAAAGCGGCGAGCAGCGGCCCCATCGCCTGGCCGAAATTGCCGCCGACCTGGAACAGCGACTGGGCAAGACCGAAGCGACCGCCGGAGGCAAAGCGGGCGATGCGCGAGGATTCCGGATGGAAGATGGCCGAACCGATGCCGATCAGCGAGGCGCCGATCAGCAGCAGCCAATAGTGGCCGGCATGGGCGAGCACGATCAGGCCGATCAGCGACGAGGCCATGCCGTAGGGCAGCGAATAGGGCATCGGCCGCTTGTCGGTGATCGCGCCGATCATCGGCTGCAGCAAGGATGCCGTCACCTGGAAGGTGAAGGTCAAAAGGCCGATCTGCCAGAAATCGAGGCCGTAATTCTCCTTCAGCAACGGATAGATGGCCGACAGCAGCGATTGCATGATGTCGTTGATGCAGTGGCAGAAGCTCACCGCAAGGATGACGGTGAAGGCCGTCGATTGCGCCGAAGTGTGGCTGGCCGTCGCAGGTGTGGCGACGGCGGTGGCAGTCGTATCGGTCAAGGCATGCTCCGTGGTCTTCCAGCGGGCCGCAGGCGGCCCTTGTAGGTCGGTTGCCTTATAATCCGGTTGATCGGCGACTTCTTTCGTGGTTTGGTCCAATAGTTTCGCAAGTGGGCCATAGCCGATGCCGCATGGCAGGGAGATATTCAGGGGCGACGCCGCCGAATTGGGGCGCCTGCACCAGAGCCGCTGGCAGTGGCTGGAGCAGGCCGTCGGGCCGGCGGTGGCGCTGCCGACCGAGTATCCCGACGGCTACCACGTGCCGCAGCATTCCCACAGCCGCAGCCAGCTCTTGCATGCGCTGGTCGGCGTCGTGCTGGTGACGACCAGGCATGGGCGCTGGATGGTGCCGCCCGACCATGCCATGTGGATCCCGGCCGGCATCGAGCATTCCGTCGAGATGCTGGGCGATGTCAGCATGCGCTCGGTCTATGTCATGCCTGACGCCATTGCCGGGCTGCCGGATGGACTGCGCGTCGTCGGCATCACCGACCTGATGCACAGCCTGATCGTGGAATCGGAAAAGCTGCCGCAAGGTGCTGAGCTGGAAGGGCGCGGCGGGCTGATCATGGGCCTTTTGCTGCATGAGATCCCGAACCTGCCGGAACGGCCGCTCGGCCTGCCTTTTCCTTCGGACCCGAAGCTGGCAGCACTGTGCCGGCGTTTTGTCGCGGCACCCTCGCCACATGCGACGATCGACGAATGGGCCGACATCGTCGGCATGAGCAGGCGCTCGTTCACCCGTGCCTTCCATCGGCAGACCGGGCTGTCGCTGTCGACATGGCGCCAGCAGGCTTGCCTGTTCGCGGCGCTGCCGCGGCTGGCCGACGGCGAGCCGATCACCAGGGTGGCGCTCGATCTCGGCTATGACAGCGTGCCGGCCTTCATCACCATGTTCAAACGCATGCTGGGCGCCTCGCCGCGCGGCTACATGCGCGGCGCGCGCGATGCCGGCGAAGGTATGCGGCGGCTAAGCGGTCCCGCCAGGCCGGAGAGTGCGACGGTTTAGTCGAACAGGCTCGATACCGATTCCTCGGTCGCCGTGCGCGAGATCGCTTCGCCCATCAGGTCGGCGATCGAGATGACGCGGATGTTGGGAGCGTCGAGCACGCCTTGCGTCGGCTGGATGGAATCGGTGATCACCAGCTCCTGCAGCTTCGAGCCGCTGATGCGGGCAACGGCGCCGCCGGACAAGACGCCGTGGGTGATGTAGGCGGTGACGCTGGTGGCGCCATTGGCAAGCAGCGCATCGGCTGCATTGCACAGCGTGCCGCCGGAATCGACGATGTCGTCGATCAACAGGCAATCTTTGCCGGCGACCGCGCCGATGATGTTCATGACCTCGGATTCGCCTGGACGTTCGCGGCGCTTGTCGACGATGGCGAGCTGGGCGTCGAAACGCTTGGCTAGCGCGCGGGCCCGCACCACGCCGCCGATATCGGGCGACACGACGACCACATTGGCGAGCTGCTTGTATTTCGCCTTCACGTCGCGGGCCATCACCGGCACCGAGAACAGATTGTCGGTCGGGATGTCGAAGAAGCCCTGGATCTGGCCGGCATGAAGATCGAGCGTCAGCACGCGGTCGACGCCGGCGCGGGTGATCATGTTGGCGACCAACTTGGCCGAGATCGGCGTGCGACCGGAGGCGCGGCGGTCCTGCCTGGCGTAGCCGAAATAGGGGATGACCGCGGTGATGCGCTTGGCCGAGGAGCGCATGAAGGCGTCGATCATGATGAGCAGTTCCATCAAATGATCGTTGGTCGGGAAGGAGGTCGACTGCAGGATGAAGACATCCTCGCCGCGCACGTTCTCCTGGATCTCGACGAAGATTTCCTGATCGGCGAAGCGCCTGACGCTGGCCTTGCCCAGCGGGATGTTGAGATAGCGAGCGACCGCTTCGGCCAGCACCCTGTTGGAATTGCCCGCGAAGAGCTTCATGCACCGTTCCTGGCGAAGGATGGAGAGACCCGACAGACTCTCATGAGCCTCTTAAGCGGGCTTTTAGCGGCCCGTGCCGGTATTGCAAGTCTCGTGATCGGGAATCCGCCGGCTAATCTCAAGAAAGACCTGCCCCCGAGGAAAGCCTGCAACAGCTCACCCGGCTTGCCCGCCGAGCCACGCGGCAAACTGGTCGATCGTCTGGTCGGCGATCCCCTGCATGGTCGCCGGAGCCACCGCTGTCCAGCCTTCGCCACCCTTGACCGAGGGCGCCTTCTGCTGGCCGTTGATGCGATGCAGCCGGTTGCCGGCGGGATCATAGACGTCCCAGACATAGATGACGGTGGTGTCGCTGCCTTCCGACATTGTCGAGAAATAGCCCTTCAGCACATGCGTGGCGGTCTGGTCGGTGCTGCCGGCGAGCGTGATGCCGCGCTGCCTGGCGCGTGCCTGAAGCTCCGCCGTCAGCGGCGTCGCGGCCTCGACGGAGGCGCCGACGATCGGTGCGACCTGTAGCCGCGTCTTCGACAGGGCGGCGCTCTGGGCCGGCGAGACAGGCGTGGATCCAGCCGGAGCAGCCGGAGTTGACGAAGGTGGTGCCGGGGCAGGGGCGGCGGCCGTGGTGCTGCCCGATGTGGCCGGCCCCGATGTGCCTGGCAGCGTCTGCGCCGATGTCGTCGGCGGGGTGATGGCCGAGGGTTCGAGCACGTCCTTGGCATTGGTGCAGGCAGACAGCGCCAACGCCAAAAGCAATGACACGGTCGTCACATGCGATCGTCTCATTTGCCTGACAACTCCTTGGCGACGTTTGCCCTGATGAACGCGCCCCCCTCTCATTATGGATTCACTGCACGATCAAGTCGAGATCATGGCGGGAGAGCGGCTTCGGCTGGGATTCGGTGGTCAGGTAGGTGCGGCCAAGCGTCATCGCCGTCTCGGTTTCGGAGTCCATGATGATGATGTGGGAAAACAGCGTCATGTTGGGCGCGATCGGCTCGGGATTGCCCTGGTAGAACATCGGCATGTCCATCCAGGACGGGGTGAAGCGCGCGCCGACGGAGTAGCCGCAGGCGTTCAACCGGTGCTTGGTCAGATTGTGCGCCTCGAGCGTGCGGGCGTGCGCGTCGAAGACGTCGCCGAAGCTGTTGCCGGGCGTCATTGCCTTCTCCACCGCCAGAAGTGCCGCATGCGCGGCATCGAACAGCTCCTGATGGCGCTTCGACACCTTGCCGGTCAGCACGGTGCGCATCATCGGGGCATGGTAGTGGTGGAAGACGCCGGCCCATTCGAGCGTCAGCTGGTCGTTCTTGGTCAGCTTGCGGCGCCCGGACTTGTAGCGGCAGAGCAGGGCGTCGATACCCGAGCCGATGATGAACTCATTGGCCGGATAATCACCACCGCCGGCAAAGATCGCGCCTTGCATGGCGGCGAGGATCAGCGCCTCGTCGCCGCCCTGCTTGATCAGCGGCAGGGCCGCATCGAGCGCGTCGTCAGACAGGTTCGCGGCCTTTTCCGCCTTGGCGATTTCGGCCGGGCTCTTGAACAGGCGCAGCCGGCTGACGATGCCCGAGGCATCGGCGATCTGGCCGAAGGTCTGCAGCTGCTCGTCGAGGCGCCGGCCATTGTAAGCGGTCAGGCCATGGGTGTCGTATTCGACGCCGATGCGGGCGCCGAGCAGGTCGAGTTCGTTGAGCAGGTTGCGCAGGTCGATCGCCGGATTGGCGCCGTCGCGGTCGGTCCATAGCACGATGTTGTCTATGATCGAGGTGTGGCGCGCCTGGCGCAGGTCGGCCGAGCGGGTGAGCAACACCATCGAGCCGTCGGCTTTCACCACCACGCACTGGAAGAAGCAGAAACCGAACGTGTCGTAGCCGGTGAGCCAGTACATGCTCTCCTGCGCGAACAGCAGCACGGCGTCGAGCTTCTTCTCGGCGAGCTCGATCATCAGCCGGTCACGCCGGGCGTCAAATTCCGAGCGTTCGAAATGCAACGCCATCACTCATTCTCCAAGACAATTGCTGAAACCTGTCGTCCGTAATCCGCTTCCTTGCGGTGCGTGGTGCGCCGGTAGGAGTAGAAAAGGTCTTCCTCGGCGTAAGTGCAGCGGCCGAGCCCCTCGGCCTGCACGCCGGCCTTGCCCAGCCGGTCGACCGTGTAGAGGTTGAGGTCGAACATCGCATGGCCAGTCTTTGCCGAAGGTGCGAAATAGCGCGCATTGCCGACGTCTGCGTCGACGAAGCGGGCGACGAATTCCGGCCCGACCTCGTAGTTTTCCGGACCGATGGAGGGGCCGAGGACGGCGACCATGCGTTCGCGGCGAGCCCCTAAGCCCTCCATCGCGGAAATCGTGTTCTCAAGCACGCCGGTGAGTGCACCTTTCCAGCCGGCATGCGCGGCGCCGATGACGCGCGCCTCGGCGTCGGCGAACAGGATCGGTCCGCAATCGGCCGTGGAGGCGCCGACGGCGATGCCCGGCCGGTCGGTGACGACGGCATCGGCCTTGGGCCGCTCGCCGGGGAAGGGCTCCCTGGCGATGACGACATCGGGCGAGTGGATTTGATGCGCGGTCAACAGATGGTTCGCCGGCACGCCCATCCAGTCGGCGACGCGACGGCGGTTTTCACGCACCAGCGCCTGGTCGTCGTTCGAACCCGTGCCGATGTTGAGGCCGCGGTAAATGCCGCTAGAGACACCGCCAATGCGGGTGAAATAGCCGTGGCGGATGCCTTGCGCTTTCGCCTCGTCCAGCAAGGGCGACCGAACGGGATCCGGTTTGGTCTGATTCAGCATGGATGGGTTTGTTGTCCGCGCGGGCGATTTCGTCAAGGCGAAGTTCGGACAGGTGGCATGACCCAGATGCCGGCTATGAGCCGTATCCCGGTCAGCAAGCGCTCGTTTTCGGCTGAATTTTCAACACTTTGAACAGCCCGCCCATCGCGTCTGGTCCGGCCAGGCGTTCGACGGCGTCGGAAATCGCCTGCCGCGCTTGCTCATCGGCGTTGGCGCCAAGCTGGCCGGCGCGCTCGACAAGGCCCATGCCGAGCAGGAAGTCGCCCTGCGTCGTCATCTGCGCATCGAGGCCGTGCGCCCGAACCGTCGCTGCAAGGGCGGCGAAGTCGACATGGGCGGTGAGGTCAGCCTCGCCCGGATTGGCCAGCACATTGTCGTGATCATGCTTGCGCAAGGCCTGCAGCGTGTCGCCGACGCCGGGTCTGAGATGGCCATAGTCGATGAACAGGCCGGCGCCGCCCTGTCCAGCGATTCTTTCGGCGATGGCCGCCATCAGCGCGCTGCGGGCCGGCGCCACCTCGACAACAGATCCTTCCGGCGCATCGGCGGCGTCACCCGGCAGCAAGGACGGGTCGATGGAGCCGGCGCCGGCGAAGAAGCGCAAAGCATCCGCCTCGTCGAGGCCAACCATCCGTTCGCGCCAGCCTGCGCCGGCGCGGATGAATTGCCGGATGGGAACGGCATCGAACAGTTCATTGCCGACGATGAGCAGGGGCGCCTTCGGCAGCGTATCGATGGTTTCGTGCCAATCCAGCCTCACCGATTGGCCTGAAAGTGTCTGTTTCTGGATGCCGGTCAGGCGCGGGCTGGTTTCGATCATGGCGAAGGAGGCGTCGGCTACGAGTGCCGCATCGAGTCGCGAAAAGGCCCGCAGCATGTCCTTCATCAGCGTGCCGCGGCCGGGGCCGATTTCAGCGATGGTGACCGGCATTGGCCGGCCGGTCGCCTGCCAGGCCTGGTAGAGCCAGACAGCGACCAGTTCGCCGAACATCTGGCTGATTTCCGGCGCGGTGACGAAGTCGCCGCCCGCACCGAAAGGTTCGCGTGTCGTGTAGTAGCCGTCCGCAGGGTCGAAGAGGCAAAGCGCCATGTATTCGTTGACGGGGATCGGCCCCAGTGCGCCGATCAGGTCGACGATGCGGGCTTTCAGCCGCGTCATGCCGGCTGCGGCTGCGTGACCGGCTTTGCGGTTACCATCGCCCAGATGCCGGCCAACACCATGGGCGTGGAAAGGATCATGCCCATGGTCAGCCAGTTGGTGCCCAAGAGATAGCCGAGCTGCTGGTCGGGTTCGCGGAAGAATTCGACGAAGATGCGCGACAGGCCGTAGCCGCAGATGAAAGCGCCACCGACGAAGCGCGGCGTCTTCAGCTTGAGCCTGGAATGGGTGAGGATGCGCAGCACGAGGAACAGCACCAGGCCTTCGAGCAGCGCTTCGTAGAGCTGACTAGGATGGCGCGAAAACGGCCCGCCATTGGGAAATTCGACCGCCCACGGCACGTCTGTCGGCCGGCCCCAGAGTTCGGAGTTGATGAAGTTGGCGACGCGCACAAGGCCGAGGCCGACCGGCACGCCGGCCGCTACGACGTCGAACAGCGACCAGGTGCGGATGCCGCGCTTGAGCGAAAACAGCGTCATGGCGAGGATGACGCCGAGCAGGCCGCCATGGAACGACATGCCGCCCTGCCAAACGGCAAAGATGTCGAGCGGATGGCCTATGTAGCGCGGCAGATCATAAAACAGCACATAGCCGGTGCGGCCGCCCAGCACGACGCCGATGGCCGCCCAGACGATGAAATCGTCGAGATCCTCGGGCTTCATCGGCAAGACGCCGTCCGGCCACAGCCTGGTATTGGTGACGAGACGCTTGGCGTACCACCAGGCGAAGAGAATGCCGACGATATAGCCGACGCCATACCAATGCACCGCCAGCGGCCCGATCTGGACGATGACCGGGTTGATGTTGGGAAAGGGCAGGGAGGCCAGCGGCAGCAGGAAATATTCGCTCAACAGGGTCTCCAAGGGTGCGGTCACGTTCGGGCGCGGACCATGCGGCAGGGTTTTGGCAGGGTCAAGGCAAGGTGGAGGTTGCCCTAGTTGTCGCTGATGGCGGACTCAACCCTGCGGCTTGCCGGCGACCATTTGCCTGAGGGCGTCATTGATCCTGTCCTGCCACCCGGGACCATCTTCCTGAAAATGGTCAAGCACGGCTCGATCGATCCTGATCGAAACAAGCTCCCTGACGTTCGGTGCAGCCGAGGGCTCGCGAATTGGCGGCGCCGGCTTTTTGATCGGCTTGAAGGCGGCTTCTGCGGCTGCCATCGGATTTGTCGGTCGGCGCGGAGGCGTTGCCATTGGTTGAACCCTGATTGAGAGCGACTCGTTGCTTGACGCAAGTCGAACTACAATAGGCGACGTGGCGCCATCACGTACAGGCCAGCCTATCGAGGTGCAATGCCGCACCAGCTTCAACGTTCTTGCATTCCGCGTGCGCCGCCACTACGTCAATTCGAACAAGCGAGGATTTGCCATGTCGACGGGACCGAACCGCATTCTCGATGAATTCGCCAAGTTGATGACGGACGCCGCCGGGGCCGCTCAGGGGGTTCGACGCGAAATGGAGACCGCCTTCAAAGGGCAGGCCGAGCGCATCCTGAACTCGATGGACGTGGTGCAGCGCGAGGAATTCGAAGCCGCGCGCGAGATGGCCGCAAAGGCGCGGGAAGAGAACACCCGCCTTGCTGCGCGCATCGAAGCACTGGAGGCGAAGCTTGCCGAATTGACCGGACATGCCGCACCGGCGGCGGCGGCAAAGCCCAGATCAAAAAAATAATCTTAAACTTTTCCACAAAGCACGATCCGAAAAAGCGCTTTGCCGTGAATCGCTTACCGGCATTGCATGAATCTTTGTGACAGCGCCTTTCCACATGCGAATGACGCAGTGCGAAAAATTGGGCTGTTCACGCGACTCCCGATCAATAGACTGAATTTGTTGCATGATTCGGAGCAGGGTCATGCGCCGGGCGGTGGGGTCCGGTCTGGGGTCTTTGCGTTTGAGAAGGTCCTGGCCGTCCGAGTTCTAGACAAGATTGTTCGTCGTGTGTGCCCCGCGGAGCGTGCGGCGCTCCCCTGAACACAGGAAGCATTCCATGGAACTTCTCGAACTCGAATTCTCCCGCGAAATCCACCCGGTGGATGTCATCGAGCAGGTGGCGCATAACAATGACTGGTCCTTCGAAAGGGCAGGCGACGACGAGATTTCGATTTCGGTAGCCGGCAGCTGGACCGACTATCATGTCTCATTCTCCTGGATGGAGGATTTTGAGGCGCTGCATCTGGCGTGCGCCTTCGATATCAAGGTGCCGGAGGCACGCGCGCTCGAAGTGATGCGGTTGTTGTCGCTGATCAACGAGCAGATGCTGTTCGGCCATTTCGACCTCTGGGAGCAGGAAGGCGCGATCATGTTCCGCCAGTCGCTGCTGCTGGCCGGCGGAGTCGAGCCGTCGAGCCAGCAGGTCGAAGTGCTTTTGTCGTCGGCGCTGGAAGCCTGCGAATGCTATTTCCAGGCGTTCCAGTTCGTCGTCTGGTCGGGAACCTCGGCCAAGGACGCGCTCGCCGGCGTGTTGTTCGAGACCTACGGAAACGCCTGAGCCGAATGAGTTCGAGCAACGCACGCAAGCCCGAGATCAGCTTTGCCGATTTCGACCGTGTCGACATCCGCGCCGGCACGATCATCGAGGCCGAGCCGTTTCCCGAAGCACGCAAGCCGGCGTTCAAGCTGAAGATCGATTTCGGTCCGGCGATCGGGGTGAAGAAATCCTCCGCGCAGATCACCAAATACTATGCGCCGGAAACGCTGATCGGCCGGCAGGTGTTCGCGGTGGTCAATTTCCCACCGCGCCAGATCGGCCCGTTCATGTCGGAAGTCCTGACGCTCGGCTTTCCCGACGAGGAAGGAGCCGTGGTACTCGGCGCCATCGAGCGCAATGTGCCGGACGGCGGCAGGTTGTTTTAGGCGGCCAGCTTCCGCGTCGTCCCCAGTGCTTCCTCGACCGTATCGAGAAACATTTCCGCGCAGGCCTTCCAGCTGTAACGCATGGCGCGTTCGCGCGCTTCGGCGCGGTCGACATTGAGGGCGGCGAGTGACGCCTCGCGCAGGTCGTTCGACACCGCGCCGCCGACGCCGTCGCCGACGATGTCGATTGGCCCGGTAACCGGATAGGCGGCGACCGGCGTGCCGCTGGCTAAAGCTTCGATGATGACGTTGCCGAACGTGTCGGTGCGGCTCGGAAAGACGAAGACATCGGCCGAGGCATAGATCTCGGCCAGTTCGTCATTCGGGCGGTGGCCGAGGAAATGCGCGTTCGGATAGCGCGCCTTGAGCTTGGCCAGTTCCGGCCCTTCGCCGACGACGACCTTGCTGCCGGGCAGTTCGAGGTCGAGGAATGCGGTCAGGTTCTTTTCGATCGCGACGCGGCCGACGCAGAGGAACACCGGACCGGGAAAGCCCAGATCCTTGCGCTTTTCCGGCCGGAAATGATCGGTGTCGACGCCGCGCGTCCAGGGCCTCAGCTTGTTGAAGCCGCGTGCCGCCAGATCATCGGCAAGCGACTGGGTGGCGACCAGGGTGCCTTGTCCTGAATTGTGGAAATCGCGCAGCCAGCGATAGGTCCAGCTTTCGGGGACAGGCAAGCGCGCGCTGAGATATTCGGGAAAGCGCGTGTGGTAGCTGGTGGTGAAGGGACGGCCGGCATTGCGGCAATAGCGGCGGGCCATGATGCCCAGCGGACCTTCGGTGACGATGTGGATGTGGTCGGCCTTGCGGGCCTCGATCAGGCGCGCGACATGGCCGGGAGTCGTCAGCGCCAGCCTTATGTCGGGATAGGTCGGCAGCGGCAAGGTGCGGAAGATGTTCGGAGTCAGGAAGCCGACCTCGACGTCGAAGGATTTCAACGTTTCGGTGAGCCGCTCCAGCGTGTGGACGACACCGTTGACTTGCGGGCGCCAGGCGTCGGTGACCATCAATATGCGCATGGCGGCCCTTTGCTGGAAAGGTCGTCGTTTGCCTTGATACGATGCCGGAACGGCGACCATGCGGCAGCCCTCGCTTCGCTCCAGCGCACCCGGACGGGCACGGCGTCGAAGTGAGGCGTCAGAGCCGAATCAATTGAAATCGCGCGCTTCATGCGCGCTCTTCACCATGGTTTCATGACGGGCGGATGAAGCCCCCTTGCCCGCAGATCATGCGGGAACCGTTATGACGGCGCGCAGACCGCCGAGCGGACTGTCTTCCAGCGCGATGTCGCCGCCATGGCTGCGGGCGATGTCGCGGGCGATGGAAAGACCGAGGCCGGTGCCGCTGGCGTCGAGGTTGCGCGCCTGGTCGAGCCGCAGGAAAGGCTTGAACACTTCCTCGCGCTTGTCCGGCGGAATGCCCGGCCCATTGTCGTCGATGGTGACGACCAGCGAGCCGCGGCCATGGTTGGCATTGATCTCGACGGTCTTGGCGTAGCGGAAGGCGTTGCCGATGACGTTGGACAGCAGGCGGGCAAATGCTTTGGGCCGCACATGCACGTCGGGATCGCCGACAAGCGTGGTCGACAGCTTGCATTTGCGCAGCGCGGCCTCCTCGCCGAGCTTCTGGAAATAGGCATCGAGATCGAAACGGCCGGGGTCTTCCGAGGCCTCGCCGCGGGCAAAGGCGAGATAGCCTTCGAGCATCGACTGCATGTCGTCGATGTCCTGGTCGAGCGCCGCCTTGGTTTCGGTCTTGCCCCCGGCCAGCGCCAGCTGCAGCTTGAAGCGGGTGAGGATGGTTCTGAGATCATGGCTGACGCCGGTCAGCATGGCGGTGCGCTGCTCGATCTGGCGTTCGATGCGCTCGCGCATCTGGATGAAGGCAAAGCCGGCGCGGCGGACTTCCTCGGCGCCGCGGGGGCGGAAATCGCGCGGCATCGGCCGGCCCTTGCCGAAGCTCTCGGCAGCTTCGGCAAGCGTCAGGATCGGCCGGATCTGGTTGCGCAGGAAGGGAATGGCGATCATCAGCAGCACCAGCGAGGTGCCGACCATCCAGATCAGGAAAATGTGGGTGTTCGAGGCGTAGGCCTGGCTGCGACGCACGAAGACGCGCAGCACCTTGCCCTCGAGCTGGATGCGGACTTCTACGATGTTGGAATTGCCGACGGTGTCGATCCAGTAGGGACGGTTGATCTGCCGTGTGATCTCGGCCGAGAGGATCTCGTCGAGGATCGAGAAGAACGGTTTCGGGCCGGGCGGCGGCAGCGGATCTGGCGGCAGCAGGTCGACCTTCAGCTGCATCCTGTCCTGGGCGATGCGGATGATGTTGGCGTAGTCGGCATCGTGCGGATAGGTCTCCATCATGTCGATGATGGCGGCGATGTCGCGCACGGTCGCCTGCGACAGGCGCTGCGTCACGGTCTGCCAGTGGCGTTCCATGAAGACGAAGGCGACCACCGACTGCAACAGGATCATCGGCGCGATGACGATGATCAGCGAGCGGGCATAAAGCCGCTTCGGCATGTAAAGGGCAACGAGGCGCCAGAACCGGTTCCAGGCGCGCGGCATGGCTTTCAGTTTTCGCATCAAGCGATCACTGAAGCCGCCAATTCCCGGCCTTTCCAGTTGCGTGGTCGCCATTCGCCCTTTTCACTCGTCCGCAGCCAGTCGGGCCGCAGGCGGCACTCTATTCCACGCTGAGCCGATACCCAATACCGCGCACCGTCTGCAGCCAGACCGGGTTGGACGGATCGCGCTCGATCTTGCGGCGCAACCGGTTGATCTGGACGTCGATGGTGCGCTCGCCGACTTCCGAATCGTCGCCGACCAGTTCATGGCGCGGGATCGTCTCGCCGGCCCGCGCCGCGAAGATCGCCAGGATCTCCTGCTCGCGGTCGGTCAGTTTCAGCGCTTCGCCGCCACGCTTCAATTCGCGCCTGGCGATCTGGAAAGTATAGGGGCCGAACACCAGCTGCTCGACCTTTGGCGTCGTCGCCGGGCCGCCGCGGCGCAGGATGTTGTTGATGCGCAGGATCAGCTCGCGCGGGTCGAACGGCTTCGGCAGATAGTCGTCGGCGCCGGCCTCGAGCCCGGTGATGCGGCTGTCGGTCTCGGACAGCGCGGTGAGCATGAGGATCGGCACGTTCTTTTCCGCTCGCAGCGCTTTGGTGAGATCGACGCCGGTTTCGCCCGGCATCATGACGTCGAGCACAAGCAGGTCGAAATCGAGACCGGCAAGCTTTCGCCTGGCCTCGCCGGAGTTTCCGGCGACGGTGACGCGAAAGCCGTTCTCGGACAGGTACTGCTTCAGCAGGTTGCGGATACGGGTGTCGTCATCGACCACAAGCAGATGCGGCGCGTCATCGTCCGGTGCAGTCGGATGATCAACCCTCTCAATGGTCTCCATGGCTCTTCCCCGATATTTTCGCAGGCACAATGTCAATCTGCGCTCTTAGTTCCGGATTGACCATCGCTTCCAGGAAGCGTTCGATCGAGGCGCGTTCGTTGGTTCCGGAATCCTCCAATGCAGCACGGATGCGGCGTGACTGTGGCCGCGCCAGCGCCAGCGCCAGCGCGCGGCCCTTGGCCGTCGGGTAGAGTTCGCGCTGGCGGCGGTCGCGAGGACCCTGCAGCTGGACGATGTGGTCGGTGTCGATCAGCTGCTTGAGCACGCGCGCCAGGCTCTGCTTGGTGATCTTAAGCACGTCGAGAAGCTCGGCCACCGTCAGGCCCGGCCTGCGGTTGACGAAGTGCAGGACGCGGTGATGGGCGCGGCCAAAGCCATAGTCGGCCAGGATCTGATCGGGATCGGAAGTAAAGTCACGATAGGCAAAGAAAAACAGTTCGATGATAGCGAAGTCAATGCCGTCCTCGTCGGTGATCGCCGTCCTGATCGGTTTTCCGGCTGCGGGGCTTCGATCCGTCATCTCGTCTCCATGCGAAGGGGAATTATGTCAGTACTATTGACGCAATTTCCCGGCAATGGTAATTTTTGACAAGCTTTTCGGCGGATTGCGAACGAAAAGGCAAGAGGATGCCGTTTTTCCGGAACTTCCTGAGTTTGCCAGAGCTTAAATATCCGCTTACGCTTTGAGAACCCGGTCGCCCGGTGCGGCTGACACGAAACACACAACGATACAACGATATGCGGGGTGGCACCCGCGGGAGGTTATCATGGCATCCGTTCCTTTTGACCAGTTGGACGGCTTCATCTGGATGAACGGCGAGTTCGTCAAATGGGCCGACGCCAAGGTCCATGTGCTGACCCATGGCCTGCACTACGCCAGTGCCGTTTTCGAGGGCGAGCGCGCCTATGGCGGCGAGATCTTCAAGCTTACCGAACATACCGAGCGCCTGCATGAATCGGCGCGCCTGCTTGGCTTCAAGATACCTTATTCGGTCGCCGAACTCGACGACGCCTGCCGCACGCTCTTGAAGAAGCAAGGCTTTCAGGACGCCTATGTGCGCCCGATCGCCTGGCGCGGCAGCGAGCAGATGGGCGTCTCGGCGCAGAACAACCGCATCAATTGCGCCATCGCCATCTGGCAGTGGCCGAGCTATTTCGACCCGGCGCAGAAGCTGAAGGGCATCCGCCTCGACATGGCGGAATGGCGCCGCCCCGACCCGCGCACCGCGCCGTCGAAATCGAAGGCCTCCGGCCTGTACATGATCTGCACCATGTCCAAGCATGCAGCCGAGGCCAAGGGCTATGCCGATGCCATGATGCTCGACTGGCGCGGCCAGGTCGCCGAAGCAACCGGCGCCAACATCTTCTTCGTCAAGGACGGCAAGATCCACACGCCGAAGCCCGATTGCTTCCTCGACGGCATCACCCGGCGCACGGTCATCGGCCTTGCCAAGGATCGTGGGATCGAGGTGATCGAGCGCGTCATCATGCCGGAAGAACTCGAAGGCTTCGAGCAGTGCTTCCTCACCGGGACGGCGGCTGAAGTAACGCCCGTGGCGGAGATCGGACCCTACCGATTCGAGGTCGGCGAAATCGCCAAGTCATTGATGAATGACTATTCTGCTGCAGTGCAACCGAAGCATGCGATTGCTGCAGAATAACGAAAGTCACAGCTTTTTTGTCAAGCAGGGGCGGTTTTCGAGCCGCCCCTTTTATTTCAGCATCTCTGCATTTGACTTTCATTCATTTCAGCGTCTCATGATGGCGTCGGCCCGGGAGGCTGACAGTCATGGAGGGACTGGAAATATGGACATGAACACGCTTCTTCCGATCATTGTTCAGGTGATTACGGGTATCATCGGTGGTCAGGCGGTGGGCGCGGCGCTCAAGCAAGCGGCGTTGGGTCAGCTTCCCAAAATCCTGGGCGGCGCGATTGGCGGTGTCGGCGGCGCGGCCATCCTCGGCAGCCTGCTGGGCGGCGGTACGGTCGATCCGGCAGCGGCGGCGGCGGCAGCGGGCGGATTGGGCAGCGCGTTGAACCTGGAGAACATCGTCGGCGGCGCTGGCGGCGGCGCCATCCTGACCGGCATCATCGGCGCGGTCATGAATGCGATGAAGAAGTAAGCCTCGAGACATCAGGCTTTTCGCATGGGCGGCTTCGGCCGCCCATTTGTTTTTCGGCCAATCGAGATGGCCGCCGGCGGTAGACGCGGTTCGCATGTGGCTCTACATCAGAGCCGGTTTCACAAAGCTGGAGTTTGTTGCGCGTCCGAGAGGATGCCGCGCTCCAATGCAGCGAAAGGTCAAGCATGGGTCAGCTCAATGCCGGTATCGTGCCGGTCACGCCCTTCCAGCAGAACTGCACGATCCTGTTCGACATGGACGACAAACAGGGCGTCGTCGTCGACCCGGGCGGCGACATCGACAAGGTGCTGGCGGTGCTGAAGGACAATGCGATCACCGCCGGTGCGATCTGGATCACGCACGGCCATATCGATCATGCCGGCGGCGCGATGGAGTTGAAGGAGGCGCTCGGCGTCGACATCATTGGCCCGCATGAGGCCGACCGCCCGCTGCTCGCCAATCTGGAGAACCAGGCAAAGCGCTTCGGCATCACCGATGCCGTGCGCAATTGCGTGCCCGACCGTTTCCTCACCGAAGGCGAGACCGTGTCATTCGGAGCGCATTCGTTTGAAGTCCTGCATTGTCCGGGTCATGCACCTGGCCATGTCGTCTACTACAACCGTGCGGCCAAGTTCGCCCATGTCGGCGACGTGTTGTTTCGCGGCTCGGTCGGGCGCACCGATCTGCCTGGCGGCGACCATGCGGCGCTGATCGCCTCGATCAAGGAGAAGCTCCTGCCGCTCGGCGACGACATCGGCTTCATCTGCGGCCATGGTCCGGGTGGCCGCTTCGGCGAGGAGCGGCGGACCAATCCGTTCTTGACCTAGGATGTGCTGATATTCAGGTGATGCCGGCCTGCGAACGGCGGCTTCCTGCGCTTCCGGTGCTCACCTACCCAAAAGTACGCTCCGCTCCGGTTCTCGGAACCCACCAGTCTCAACTCGGCCTGACCTGAATCTCAACACACCTTGGCGGCTCGAAGCCCACAAGAAAAAGCGCCACCCGTGGGCGGCGCTTTTGGTTCGACACAGAAAATCCACTTCAGTTGGCGACGCAGAAATGCTGATCGCCGTCATAGCCCGTAAACGTGCCGGTGCGGGAATTGAAGCTCCGGTAGCGGTCCGAACAGTATTCGTACCAGGCACGGGTCCACGGTTCGGCGTAGCGGTCGGCATAGACGACACGCGGCTGTTCCACATAGTAGCGGCGAACCGGCGCCGGCCGCACATAACGATAGTCATAATCGTCGTCGTAGTAGCTGTAGCGGGGCTGCGGGTTGCTCAGCGCGCCCGCGATCAAGGCGCCGGCCGCAAGGCCGACAACGCCGGCGGCGAGGGCGTCGCCATCGCTGTGGTGGTGGCGGCGCCAGCGCCAGTCATCGGCATTGGCCGCCGGCAAGGTGGCCAATGTGGTCGCGGCGATGCCCGCGGACAGGATGGCGGTCTTGAGAATTCGGTTCATTTCGGTCTCCTTCGTGCCGGCCCGGGTAATTTCAGGGGATGCGGACCGGTTTTAGCGAAGATTATTGGAAGACCGTGGCTGAACGGGGGCTGAACGAAAATTCGCCGGATGGATCAAAACGCACGCGTCAAACCACATGTCGGGCGGGAGTGGACCCGCCTCATCAGCCTCCGTCCGATCTGTCCTGAGCCGGCTTAGCCGATCGACAAATTGACGGCCTTCGGACCCTTGCCGCGCTTGTCCGGCTCGGTGTCGAATGTCACTTTCTGCCCATCCTCCAGACCGGGAAGACCCGACGCCTGCACGGCCGAAATATGGACGAAGACATCCTTCGCGCCATCGTCCGGCGTGATGAAGCCGAAGCCTTTGGCATGATTGAAGAATTTGACGGTGCCGGTCTGCGGCATGGGAAGCTCCCTTTGATCCCATAAACTCCAGTCTCGGGCCGGCAAATGCCCGAATGGAAATTTGTCCTTTATTTTAGCGCTATCGGCAAGAGAAAGTTTTTGCACGCGCCGGCAAGCATTTAGCGGCATGGAAAAGGCGCGACGGGTGACCGTCGCGCCTTCAAAAACTCAATCCCGGCCTGGAAGCCGGTTCATGACCTTGCAGCTTGCTTCGCTGGTCCGCGTGGACGAACGCGGGTCAGACGGATCAGGCAGCGCGGAGATTGACCGCCTTCGGGCCCTTGCCCATGCGGTCGGGCTCGACGTCGAAAGTGACCTTCTGGCCGTCGACCAGCGTGCGCAGGCCCGAAGCCTCGATCGCCGAAATGTGGACGAACACGTCCTTGGCGCCGCCATCGGGCGTGATGAAGCCGAAGCCTTTGGTCGCGTTGAAGAATTTAACGGTGCCGGTCTGGGCCATTGGGGAAACTCCTTCACCCGTGTCAGTCTTGTGGTTTGCCCGCCGCCTGGCGCCGTGGGCAAGTCCCGGTGGTTGCTTCGGCAGTCATGCATTGGCGCATGGTCAAACCCCCCGCCGAAAACGGGGCCGTCAGAGATTCACAGTATCGGGGAAAGGTCGTCCAAAACGTTCCGCTCTCCGGGTCGCAAATGCCCGAACACAAAATTTATCGCACGGAAACGTGATGGTTGCAAGACAGGGGCCGCGAGGCACCCCGATGGGCGCATCGCAACGCAAGGCTTCGATAGACCTGGCCTCTGGTCCGGTCATCGGCCAGAGCCTGTTCGCGCATGGTCCAGAGCGAGCGCCATGGTGCCTGGGGCTCCACGAATGACGCTCCATGCGTTTGCGACTTACGACAAACGGGGGTTGCAATTGGCAGGGGAATGACGAGGATCGGCAGGCGTGTTTTGCGTCGTGACGGGGGCTGATTTTGCACATGATGCTTCCGAACCTCCGGTTCGGGGTCATGCGCCGGGAGATATTCATGAAATTTCTTGCGACGTTATTCTCGCGACAGGGTTTTGCTCTCCTGTTCCTGTCGGCACTTCTGGCGGCCTGTACCGTGGTGGTGGACGAGGGGCCTGGTCCGCGCCCGCGCCCACCAAGGCCGGAGCCGCAATTCTGCACCAGGGAATATGAGCCGGTCTGCGCACGTCGTGGCGGCGACCGCCAGACCTTCGCCAATGCCTGCCTTGCCGATCGGGCCGGATACCGCATCGTGCGCGATGGCCCATGCCGCGATGGCGGCGGCGGTGGTGGCGGCGAGGAGCAGACATTCTGCACCCGCGAATACGCTCCCGTCTGCGCCCGCCGTCGAGGCGAACTGCGCACCTTCCCGAACCAATGCGAGGCTCGCGCGGCGGACTATCGCATCGTCGGCGACGGCCCGTGCTGAACGACGCAGGATCTCGCCATCCTGCAAGCGTCCGCAAACAGGCGTCCCCATCTCTCCGTTTGGCGGGGAGATGGGCGCGACCTGCCCGCCAGGTGTCATGACCCGCGCGGCAATGTCCGTGCGTCTTGAAACTGCCGGCCGTATGGCTTAGGTCCGGCTGGCGGACAAACACGGCAGGTTTCCCATTAACAGAGATCAGAGAAGAGCGGCGGGCGCGGGCGCCAGATCGGGTTCCGGAGGGCAGCCGCCCACGGTGCTCGACCGGTATGTGCAGCAGGCGCTGCAGCTGCACCAGACCGGGCGCCGGCAAGAGGCCGAGACGCTCTATCGGCAGGTGCTGGCGCAGAAGCCGAACCATGCCGCCGCGCTGCATTTCCTCGGGCTTTTGCTGCATCAGACCGAGCGAAGCGAGGAAGGGCTCGATCTCATCGAGCAGTCGGTGACCCTGCAGCCGAAGAATGCCGACTTCCTCAACAATTTTGGCACGGTCATGCGCGACCTTGGCCGTGTCGCTGCTGCCGTCGATTTCTTCCGTGGCGCAGTGGACATCCGGCCAGACCAGCTTGCGGCGCGCGACAATCTCGGCTCGGCGCTGAAGCAACTCGGCCAGTTCGAGGGCGCGGAGGAGATCTATCGCGGCACCATCGGCCGCAATCCCTTCCATGTGCGGGCTCGCATTGGCCTTGCCGAAACGCTGCAGGAGGCCGGGCGGCTGGACGAGGCGATTGCCCTGTTCCGCGAGTCATTGTCGATCAGGCCGAAGGATGCAGAGCTGCTCTACGGGCTCGGCGTCGCCATGATGGAGAAGGGCAAGCTCACGGAGGCCGCCGACCTTGCCCGCCAGGCGGTGGCGATCGCTCCCGCCATGGCGAAGGCCTGGCTTCTACTAACGCAGGTCAAGCGCCAGACCGAGCGCGACGCCGAACTTGCCGGCATGGAGACCGAGCATGCCAAGGCGCAGCCGGGCAGCCTGGCGCGCATGCAGCTGTCCTTCGGCCTCGGCAAGGTCAATGACGATCTCAAGGACTACGGCCGCGCCTTCGACTATTTCGCCGAGGGCAATGCCATCCGCCGCCAGGGCATCGACTACGATCCGGTGCGGACGCGCGACGAATTCGAGGCGATGAAGGCCGTCTTCGACAAGGCCTTCTTCGAAAAGCACCAGCCCAGCAACATTTCGGACGACGCGCCGATCTTCGTCGTCGGCATGCCGCGCTCGGGCACGACGCTGGTCGAGCAGATCATCGCCAGCCACCCCCAGGTCTATGGCGCCGGCGAGCTCAGCATCCTGAAGACGGCGGTCGGCAAGCAGTTTCCGATGAGCATGCAAGGCGGCTTTCCCTGGGGGATCGCCGATATACAAGACAAGGCCTTCGCCGAGGCGGGGCAAGCCTATCTCGACATGCTGCACGCCCGCTATCCCGGCTTCCGTCACGTCACCGACAAGATGCCCGGCAACTTTCTGCTGGTCGGCTTCATCCATCTGATGCTGCCGAAGGCGAAGATCATTCATTGCGCGCGCGATGCGGCGGCGACGTGCCTGTCGATCTACAAGGTGCATTTCCGTGGCGACAGCCATCGCTACGGCTACGATCTCGGCGAGCTTGCCGACTTCCACAACCTCTACACCGACATCATGTCGCATTGGCGCACCGTGCTGCCGGGCGTCGTGCACGATGTGCGCTACGAGGATTTCGTCGCCGACCAGGAAGGCCAGACGCGGGCGTTGATGGCCCATCTCGGCCTGCCTTGGGACGATGCGGTGCTGTCGTTCCACGAGACCGACCGTCCCGTGCGCACGGCCTCTGCAGCGCAGGTGCGCCAGCCGATGTACCAGGGGTCGGTCGATCTGTGGAAGCGCTATGGCGATAGGCTGAAGCCGCTGCTGGACAAACTCAGTTAGGGTGCGTCGATCTCGACCCACCCTAATTGAGACGCCTAAAGCTCTATGAAGGGCTGGAAGCCGCCGAAGATCATGCGCTTGGCGTCGAAGGGCATGGTGGACCAGTCACCCTTCAGCCGCTCATCGGCCATCACCTTGGCCATCACTGCGTCGCGGCTCTGCCTGGATTCATAGACGACCCATGCAAAGATGACGATTTCGTCGTCCGTAGCCTGTACGGCGCGCGGGAACGAGGTAAGTTCGCCATAGGGCACGTCGTCGCCGACGCATTCGACATAGGCAAGCGCGCCATGCTCCTTCCAGACGACACCGGCGGTGTTGGCCAGCTTCTTGTAGTCGTCTAGTCTTGCCTTGCGTACGGCAAGCAAGAAACCATCGACATAGGACATGGGGGTCTCCTCCTGGTTTGAGATTCGGGGCATCCGACCTCTCCCAAGGGGAGAGGCAAAAAAGGATCAGGCCTTCACGGGCGCGTTCATCGCCCATTCGACGCCGAAGGGATCGCGCATGTTGCCCCAGCGATCGCCCCAGAACATCACTTGCAACGGCATGACAACTTCGCAGCCGGCATCGACGGCGCGCTGCCACCAGGCTTCGATATCGTCGCTGCCGAGATGGAGTTGCATGGTGTAGCCCTGCGGCTTGACCGGGGACATCCCGTGCTCGGGATAGAAATCGGAGATCATCAGCGTCGAGCCGTTGATGTGAAGGTGGATGTGCATGGTGCGGCCTTGCTCATCCGGCGGATAGAAGAAAACCTGCTCGGCGCCGAAGGCCTTCTGGTAGAATTCGGCGGCCTTGAAGGCGCCGTCCAGCTGAAGGTATGGCGTCAAGCCGCCGAGGACTTTCGCGGCAGGTTGGGTTTGCGGCTGATCGTTCATCTTTTGCTCCTCTTTGCGTTTGATTGGCTTTGCGAACCGTAGGACGAATGAGGCGGCGGCGATCCTACACGGCCGACGAAATTTTTTAAGGGCCGCTACCGATGCGCCGGTCGTTGGCCGTTGAAGTGGCCCTGGAGCCTGTCAATGACGCCTGCCGCAACCGGTTGGGCAACCGCTTTCATCTCGCTCGCTCAGGGAGCCCTGCAAATCCGAGGGCCGTTTTGCGCGTCGATGACGATTTCCGGCCAGCCGATATCCTTGCGCAATTCGATCGGCAGTGAAAGGAGCGCGCGCTCGCTGCGGTAACGGGCGCGGTTCGCCGCGTAGCGGGCCGCCATGCGGCTTACGGATGACAGAATGGACATGATGCTTTCTCCTCGATTGAAGCCGGCATCATCGTGTCGGCATCCCAAGGACGTGGCAGGCAAATGCGATCCTACAGATTGTCGAAAAATTTGGCCGGCCCACGACAGGCCGGCCCCTGGGCCTGTCGTCAGCTGACTGTCTCGGCCACCGAACGAAAGAAATCCTCGGGGCTGTCGACCTCCGTCAGCCGGCGCTTCTCGATCTGCCAGAAGCGGTTGCCGATCGCGCGGATGAAGGAGCGGTCGTGCGAGGCAAGCACGCAGCTTGCCTGATGAGCCAGCAGTTCCGCTTCCAGCGCCTCCTGGCCATCGATGTCGAGATGGTTGGTCGGCTCGTCGAGCAGATAGAAGTTAGGATTGGCAAGCCGAAGCGCCAGCATCATCAGCCGCGCCTTCTGGCCGCCGGACAGCATGCCGATCCTGCGCTCCTGCATGTCGACGGCGACACCGGCGCCGGCGAGCAGCGAGCGGGCACGTTGCTCGCCGACATCGTATTTTCGCGAGACCATCGCCAGCGGCGTGTCGTTGGCGCTCATGCCCGACAGCGCCTGGTCGCTGTAGCCGAGCACCGTCGACGGCGTCACCTTCACGCTCTGCACGGTTTCGGGTTCGGCAATGGCATTGCGGATCAGGGTGACGAAACGGGACTTGCCGACGCCGTTGCGGCCGAGCAGGACAATGCGGTCGCCTTGGCAGATATGGCGCTTGCCAGTCCTGAACAGCAACGTGCCGTCGGGTGTTTCGATCGCCGCATCTTCGAGAGTGATCAGCACTTTTGCGTGCGTGCCGCGATTGGCGAGCCTGATCACGCCGGCCGATTTCTCGCGATGCGCGGGTGCTGCCGCCTCCTCCAGGCGCTCCGCACGCTGGTTGAGTTGCTTGGTCTTGACCGTCAGCAGGTCGCTGCCCGAATTGATGCCGATATTGTTCAGCTTGGCGGCCTGCCGGCGCAATTGCTGCGCCACCTTGATGTCACGCTGGAATTTGCGCTCCGTCGAGGCGTCAACGTCATCCAGCGCGTCGCGTGCCCGCGAATAGGGCAGGGAAAACACCGGCGACTGTTCGGGCCGCAGGAACAGCGTGCGGTTGGTGATGGCGTCGAGGAAGGCGCGGTCATGGCTGGCGATGACGACAGGCACTTCGCGCGGCAGCGCGTTCAGCCAGGTTTCCAGCTGGCTGATTTTCGCGAGGTCGAGATGGTTGGTCGGCTCGTCGAGCAGCAGCACGTCCGGGTCGGCGACCCAGACGCGAGCGATCAGCGCCAGCCTCTGCCAGCCACCGCTCAAGGCACGCATCGGCCGCTGGCGCATCGGCTCGGGCACGTCGAGGGAATCCAGTACCACGTCGACACGCCACAGTTCGCTCTCAGCCTGCACGGCCGGCAAGGCGTCGGCCACGGCTTGATGGAAGCTGTAATCGAGGAGAGCGTCCGGGATGGATTGTTCGACATGGCCGATGCGCAGGCCACGCGATCTGGTGATGTCGCCGGAAGTCGGTTCCATCTCGCCGGTCAGGCATTTGAGCAAGGTGGATTTGCCGCGGCCGTTGGCGGCGACGATGCCGAGCCGGTCGCCGGCAGCTATGGTGAGGTCGAGGTTGGAGAAGAGCGGCGCACTCATGGTGACGCCGAGGGATTTGAGGCTGATCAAGGCCATGTCGATTTCTCTGGTCTTGCCGGAAGAAACTCCGGTCGATGCACTTTGACGGTGCGCGGGCAGGCCATCAGGCTCAGCTTTGCGCACCACGAAGGGCAGACCAAAAAATCGAAGCGGGAAAAAACCCGGACCGTCCCTGGTCAGCCCTGCAAGCAAGCTCGCAGGGCAGGAATCGGGCCACGCTGACGATGGTGACGATGAAACGTAAACACGTGAGCCCTCCTTTCAAGACGTTCGAGTGTGCGGTGGGATTACACCAAAGGCGGGGATGATGGCAAGGCTACCGCCTTCACCCGGCGCGGGAATGGGTCCTGCACCAGCAAGCAGCCGCCGCGCCGAAGGTCTGGACAATGGTCGCCGAGCAGAACCGTGCCGACGAGGACCGCGACAAAGGTCACGGCGAACTCGACGCTGATCGTCCTGGTCGCACAGCGGCTTCCGCGAGAAAAAAGGACGAAATGGACTGGATCCGCAAGCGAGAGAATTTGACGCGGATGGGAGCCCGGTTAAGGATACAGACTTTACAGATCATGGAAGGCCCGATGTACATACCAACCCACACGACCATCCACGGGTATTGACTCCGAGTGGGCCAGAGCGGCAATGAATGACGAAATAAATCAAAGAGACTATACCCGAATATTCGAAACTATCCGTAGAAATCCGACAGGAAATATTCGATTCAGATATACGTGGATCACGCTGGTATCAGGCGCACCTTCGTTTGCCCAAGAGATTCTCGCAAAGGTCAATAAAAATTCTATGGTATCTAAGGGAGAATTTCTTCTTTTGAAAGAATACGTCCTACAAATTATTAGTATCTGCGCGATAGCTGACGATGGCTCCGTCTTGGTCGATTTTGATGGAGAATAGACAGATGGGCTTAACCAACGTGCTGGCTGATCGTCTTTCCGAAATCGGTGACATTGGCACCTTATAGCCTACGTCGATCACCGATGCTCTATAGAGCTGGCTCGGTTTGTCGAAGGATCGCTACTTACCCGGCCGCCCAGTCTTGCCGGGCCGCCGCTTTTCACGACGCGCGTCGCCTGGGTCTTCGTACGAGCCAATGCCGGCGCGCTGACGGACAATTGGTTTGTCGTCGCGATCCTTCGCGCCCCCCTCTGCCCTACCGGGCATCTCCCCCACTAGGGGGGAGATCGGCTGTGGCTTCGCCGGCTTCTTTCCCTCGACCGGCTTTTCCGTCCGCCGCACCGTCATCTCGTCGAGCGAGTTCTTCTTGAACAGCGGCTTGGTGGGGTCGCCCGGAATGCCGAAATCGGAACCATGCGCCTCTTCGGCCGACTGCTTCTTGAACAGCGAGCGCGATACCGCACCTGCCGGCGTCGGCATGTCGGTGCCCGGACCCATGGCGTCGAGCGACGGTTTGGCGAACAGCGGCTTCTTCACCGGTACGGCGCCATCGGCGCCCATTTCGTCAAGCGCCGGCTTGCGGAAGAGGTTGGACCGGGCAGCCCTGGCCGCCTCTTCGGCGGCACGTGCTTCGTCGAGCTTGCGGAAACGCTCCTGTTCCTCAGCCGTACGGTGTTTGGCCACACCCTTGTTGTGCTTGCCCTTCTCGCGGCCTGAGGCAGGACTTTGGCCTTCCACCTCGCGCGCAAGTGGGTCGTCGGAGATCGCAAGTTCCATCTCACGCAGCCGCTTGATCTCATCGCGGATGCGGGCGGCCTTCTCGAAGTCGAGGTTGGCGGCGGCGTCGCGCATCTGCTTGTCGAGCGCCTCGAGATGCGCCTTCAGGTTGTTGCCCATCATGGCGCCGGCGCTGTCGGTGAATTGCGAGATGTCGGCGCGGACATGGTCCTTCTCGTAGACCGAGTCCAGGATGTCGGAGATGCGCGACTTGACCGATTCCGGCGTGATGCCGTTGGCCGCGTTCCACTCCATCTGCTTTTCGCGGCGGCGGTTGGTTTCGGCCATTGCCCGCTCCATCGAGCCGGTGACCTGGTCGGCATAGAGGATGACCTTGCCGTCGACGTTTCTGGCGGCGCGGCCGATGGTCTGGATCAGCGAGGTTTCCGAACGCAGAAAACCTTCCTTGTCGGCGTCGAGGATGGCGACGAAGCCGCATTCGGGAATGTCGAGGCCCTCGCGCAAAAGGTTGATGCCGACCAGCACGTCGAAAGCCCCGAGGCGCAGGTCGCGCAGGATCTCGATGCGCTCCAGCGTGTCGATGTCGGAGTGCATGTAACGGACGCGGATGCCTTGCTCGTGCAGGTATTCGGTCAAGTCCTCGGCCATGCGCTTGGTCAGCACGGTAACCAGCGTGCGGTAGCCGGCCCTGGTGGTGTCGCGGATTTCGCCGACGACATCGTCGACCTGGGTCTTGGCGGGACGCACCTCAACCGGCGGGTCAATCAAGCCGGTCGGGCGAATGACCTGCTCGGCGAAGACGCCGCCTGACTGTTCCATCTCCCAGCCGCCTGGCGTTGCCGAAACGGCGACGGAAAGCGGACGCATGGCGTCCCATTCCTCGAAGCGCAGCGGCCGGTTATCCATGCAGGACGGCAGACGGAAACCATATTCGGCCAGCGTCGCCTTGCGGCGAAAGTCCCCGCGATACATGCCGCCGATCTGCGGCACGGTGACGTGGCTTTCGTCGATGAAGACCAGCGCATTGTCGGGAATGTATTCGAACAGGGTCGGCGGCGGATCGCCTGGCTGGCGGCCGGTCAGATAGCGCGAATAATTCTCGATGCCGGCGCAGGAGCCGGTCGCTTCCAGCATCTCGAGGTCGAAGCGGGTACGCTGCTCCAGCCGCTGCCCCTCCAGAAGGCGGCCAGCCTTTTCAAGCTCTTGCAGCCGGTGCTTGAGTTCTTCCTTGATCGACTTGATGGCTTGATTCAAGGTCGGGCGCGGCGTCACGTAGTGCGAGTTGGCGTAGATCTTGACGCTCTTCAGCTCGCCGGTCTTCTGGCCGGTCAGCGGGTCGAACTCGGTGATCGACTCGATCTCGTCGCCGAACATCGAGATGCGCCAGGCGCGGTCTTCCAAGTGGGCCGGAAAGATCTCGATCGTGTCGCCGCGCACGCGAAACGAGCCGCGGACGAAATTGACGTCCTGGCGCTTGTATTGCTGGGCGACGAGATCGGCGAGCAAAGCGCGCTGGTCGAGCCGGTCGCCGATCTGCATCTGGAAGGTCATCGCCGTGTAGGTCTCGACTGAACCGATACCGTAGATGCAGGAGACCGAGGCGACGATAATGACGTCGTCGCGCTCGAGCAGCGAGCGCGTCGCCGAATGGCGCATGCGGTCGATCTGCTCGTTGATTGAGGATTCCTTCTCGATGAAGGTATCGGTGCGCGGCACGTAGGCTTCCGGCTGGTAGTAGTCGTAGTAGGAGACGAAATACTCGACGGCGTTTTCCGGGAAGAATTTCTTGAACTCGGAATAGAGCTGCGCGGCCAGCGTCTTGTTGGGCGCCAGGATCAAGGCGGGGCGTTGCGTCTCCTCGATCACCTTGGCCATGGTGAAGGTCTTGCCGGAGCCGGTGACGCCGAGCAGCACCTGGGTGCGGTCGTTGCCGTCGACGCCCTCGACGAGATCCTTGATCGCCGTCGGCTGATCGCCTGCCGGCTCGAAATCCGACACCATCTTGATGGTGATGCCGCCCTCGGATTTTTCCGGGCGGGCAGGGCGGTGCGGCGTCCACAGCACGCCGTCCTTGTGGAGGGGATTGCCGGATTCAATGAGCGCGGAGAGCGCGGCCACCGTGGCGGTGACGCCGCTGGACGTCATCGTCTCGGCTTCTTCCAGCGAGATGTCGAGCCCGGCAACCGGGTTGAGACCGGCCGCGGTGCGCTCCCTGGCCGTCGCCGCGCCCCCCATCGAGGTGCCACGCGCCGTCCGGCCAGGAGAGGCGGAGCGCTCGGGGATTTTCTTTGCGGCTTTCGGCTTCGGCTGCTGCTCGGCCTCGCGCTCGATCTGTTCGGCCCAGTCGGCGATCGAGCCGGTCAGCGGCGTACCGGAGAATTCGGTCTGCGGCGCCTCGGCAAAGCCGCCCTTGTGCAGCGGCTCCGACGCATCGAGGAAATCGGTCAACGGGCTGCGCCGCTTCGGCGCGCCACGGTCGTCTTGCGCCGCCGAGGGCGTTTTCTTGTCGGGAAGTTTGGCCATGACCCGAATATGGGAGGACTCGGCCAAAATGGAAAGAGCGGAGTGAGGAGGGCTGCACGGCCAGGTCAAGCTGCTGACAGAAGGCTGTCAGGAGCGGTGGCGTGCCGAGATGTACCCGCTCAGTTGAACCAAAGCGCGAAAGTCAAAAAGCCGGCGCCGCCGAACTGACGCTGGATCTGGTCGAACTCCCCGCCGGTCAGGATCTTGCCGCTTTCGAGATAGGGAGCGATGGCCGGGCCGGTAAGCGACAGTACGAGGTCGAAGGGTTTCGGCTCGTCGAAGAAGCGCTTCATGTTGATGCCCTTGTCGGCGATGCGGAAGTGCGGCAGCAGCAACCGGCCTTCGAGCAGGTCCTCGGCCATGGTCAGCGCTGCCAACCAGGCTTGAACCTGTTCCTCGCCGACCTCGAGGCCGGTGAGCGGGTTGGCGCCCTTCTGCTGCGGGCCGGGCAGCCATTCTCGGTCATTGTCGGTCTCGGCGCGGATCGCCTTCCAGTCCTCGCGCGACAGCCGGATCATCTCGAGCAAATGGCGGCGCGCCGCTTGCCGCCGCTCCGGCTCGACCACCTGCCAGTTGATGAGATGCACCAGCGAGATGAAATCGGCAAAGCGCCATTCGGACGAAAAGATGCTGCCGTTCATGCCGCCGTCGAGCGGAACGAGCGTGGCTTGCAGCGGCAGTTTGGCGCGCGGAAACAGCATGTGGAACGAGCCGTCGAACATGCTCCTGAAATCATGCGCCAGCCAGAAATCGGCCTGCGCCATCAGGAACTCGGCATAGCCCTGCAGCCAGTAGCCGTCGGCACGATCGAAGCGGAAGGTGAGGGCGGGAGCGGCGTTGTCTTGCACACCGCCGCGCGACAGGGCCGCCATGATGGCGACGGCGCTTTCGTCCGGCGCGATCTGGCCATCCTCGTTGAGATCGATGCCGAGGCGGCCGAGGTCGATGGCCATGCCGATATCCGCATCGGCAGGCACCGAGCCCAGCGTGGCGGCGGATTTCTCCAGCCGGTCGCGGAAGGCGGTCAGGATAGCGCGGAATTCTTCGTAGGTCAGGGGCTCCGGGTTGGGATTGTCGGGCACGGGGAGCCGCATCAGCGGCAGCATGAAGGATTGCGGGCTGTCGAAACCGTGGCGGTGCAGGCCGCCTGCCAGGATCTCCAGCGCGGTGAAGAATTCGCCGGCGCCGGCGGCATAGGCCGACGCGGGATCACTGGGGGCGGCAGCTTCGAGCGCGGCGAGCGCGCCATCGCGGTCGGCCACGGTCTTGGCCTCGAACAGGGCTGCCGGATCGGGGGCGGCGGCGCTGGCGGAAGCAAGCGGCAGCAGCAGGATGACGGCGGAGGCCATCAGGCTCGACAATCGCTTCATTTGGGTCCCTCCCGTTGCGATCCTGCCGCAACATACACGCATTCGGATCGCCGCGCCTGCCGGTCTTCAACCGCAACGATGCGACGACGCGGGAGCCGACTGCCGACAGACGCGCTTCAACCGATCGGGCAGACAGTCTACACAAGGCAAACAATTGGGCGCCGCGTGTCGAACTATCCGCTTTCCTACAAATTGTCCTGGCTGCCGCGCTTCCTCCGGCCGTCGCTCAGTGGCGACGTAGGCGGTTTCGCGCCGGCGGCCGGGATGCTGATCGAACCGCCGCCGGCGCGCATGGTGCGGCTGGCCTTCGTCGGCGATATTTCGGCCGTCGCCAATCGCAGTGCACCGGACTGCGATCCGGCGATCAAGGCGTTGCTTGCCTCCGCCGATCTGGTGGTCGGCAATTGCGAAAGCCCCATCGTCGAGCGGCCGAGCGCGGTGATGGGCACGCGGCTCGGCACGCATCATGCGATGACCGAACGCTTCCTCGCCGAGGCGCTGGCGGCGGTCGGCATTGCGCGCGAAAAGCTCGTTCTGTCGCTGGCCAACAACCATGTGCTCGACCAGGGCGTCGCGGGTTTCGATGCGACGGTCGAGGCGCTGAAACGGCTTGGCATCCGCAGCATCGGCACGCTCGCCAAAGGTCCGGTCGAGCGGCTTGCGGTCGGGCCGCTGACCATAGGCTTTGCCGCCTTCACGCTATGGCGCAATGCCGATGCCGAAACGTTCTCGGGCCGCGTGTCTATGCATGGCGACCCGGCGCTGTGGCCGCCTGCTACGGCCAAGGGCGTCGATCTTGTCTGCGCGGTACCGCATTGGGACTGGGAGTTCCGGCATTTTCCGCGCGCCGAAACGCGGGCGCTGGCCAGGCAGTTGGCCGGGCACGGCGTCGGGCTGATCGCCGGGCACCACGCCCATGTCGTGCAGCCGGTCGAGCGGGTCGGCGACACGCTTGTCGCCTACGGGCTTGGCGACTTTCTCGGTACCGCCTTTGCGCGCCAGCCATGGCCGGGCCGTATTGGCTCCATCTTCACCGTCGATGTCAGCGCCGACCTTGGCATGCGTGGCAAGATCGCCGCCTATCGAATGCATCCGTTCATGCGGCTGCGCGCCAGCGACCATGAGCGGCTGGTTCCGGTTAAGGCGCTGGCGGGTGGCATCCGCGACAAGGTCGACGCCCGGCTGAAGGCGATTTTTGGCGAGCAATTCGCAAGCGTGTGAAAGCCGCAGGCTGGCGACTTTCCGGCAAAAGCGGTTATCATGCGACAGAGGCTGGCTTGCGGGGGGTGGCGGTGGAAACAACGGATTTCATGCCGAGCGAGGTGGTGATCGCCGGCATCAGGAAGGATATCGAGGACTATGAGGCCAGGCGGGCGTCGGCCTACCGGCAGGTGCGCTGGCGGGTGCCGGTGTTCATCGGCCTGGTGGTGGTCTTCATGGTGCTCGTCGCCTGGCTCTTCAACAAGGTCGCCGACCCCTACGAGCAATGGTTCTCGACTCCGCACGTGTTCCTTTATTTCGGCAGTTTCGTTGCGGCGCTGCTGCTTTACTTCCAGGCGGTGAAGCCAGCGACCAGATTGCAGCAATCCTTCCGCGAGACGCTGCTGCCGATGATCTTCGGCTTCATCCAGGACATACGATACCAGCATGGCGTTCCCCCGAATTCCTTCGACCGGCTGCCACGCGAGACGGTTGGCCCCTTCAACCGGCAATCATTCGACGATGTCTTTTCCGGCCGCTACGAGGGGTTTGCGTTCGAGCTTTATGAGGCGGAGCTACGCGAAGGGACCGGCAAGGGTTCGTCGACGGCATTCAGAGGCGTCATCGTCGCCTTCGAGACGATCACACCATTCCCGGGCACGCTGGTGGCGACGCGCCGGGCCAATGTGGTCGTCGGCTTTTTCCGCGGCATGTTCGCCAGCAGGATGGAAGAGCTGTCCTCCGGCGTTTCGGAACTCGATGCCGCCTACGAATTCCGCACCGACAATGTCGAAGCGGCGCGGCCGCTGGTGAGCGGCCGGCTGGCGCAGGCGCTGAAATGGCTCGGTGAAACCTGGCCCGACGATCCGGCGCGCGTGGCGCTCGATGGCAGCGACGGGTTCCTGCTGCTGCCGCAGCCGAAGGACTTCTTCGAGCTGCCCGATATTTCGGTGCCGCTCGACTACCAGACCCATGTCGCGCCGATGATTGCGGATATGGGCGCGATGCTGGCGACGGCGGCACTGGTGCGCAAGATCGGCGCGAAGGACGAGCAGGGTTAGAAAGGCAGGCGCGCGATCAGCAGTCGAAGCGGCAATTGCTTCGTACATAGTCCGCGTCCTGCTTGGACATCTTCTTCAGCATCACGCAAACGGTAAAGCTGCCGACCTGATGGCCGTTCCTGGTGTAGCCCCAGTCGGAAATATCGTCGCGGGAAAATTTGATATACTGGCCGTTCACGACATTTTGGACCAGTTTCGGCTCGTTCGCCAATACGCCAGCAAAGCCGGTAGCGGTCCGCTCGAAAGGGATGACCCAGAAATACTCCGTCGCATTTCCGTCGACGATCATGACCTTCAACTTGAAGTCGTCGGTTCCCGGCGGCGGAGCTTGGGATAAAACCAGGAAGTCGTCCAGGCTGGATCGGGCCTGCGCAATCGCCGCCGTCATCTCCGGATCATCCCGAGCCACCATCACGATCTTGTCGTCGCCTTGATCGGCGCTTTGCGCTCGAACAGACGCGGGGACAAACGCCAGCATCAGGGACAGCATGGCGTGGGCTGGAAACTTCATGGCACGGCCCCTCACGAGAATGGCCGGCATCATCATGCATCAAATTCGGATTTTCAACCGAAGCGCAGCTTCATGCCGAGGATGGCGATTACGAACAGGAAGGTGACGCCATTGGCGAGGATGACCGGCCAGGAGCCGATCAACAGGCCGTAGAGCGTCCACAGTAAAACGCCGGTGGCGATCGAGCCGGTGGCGAACAGCGAGATGTCGCCGGCGCGGCGCTCGCGCGCCACCTTGGCGACCTGCTGAATCCAGCCAAGCGTGGTGATGAGCGCGGCCAGCGCGCCGATAATTTCGATCGTGGGATGCAAGATGGCGACTTTCGAAGAGGTACGGATTGTGCGGTGCACCATATGCCAGACCGGTCGAACCCTGGGAAGCAGCCAGTTTCGGCTGGCCCAAAGAACAGACCAATCCGGGGCGATCGCATCGCGGATCAACTCCAGGCTACCGGTTCTGGACCAAGCGGTCCGTGTTCCAAGGACGGGTGAGGGCACGCCGTTTCGGCAACGGCCTATGGTTTTCGCGAGGCGGCCACGCTATCCGTCACGAGGGGATGTTATGTGGTTGAACGAAAATGAAGGCGCTTAGCCAAACCGCTTGAAGAGAAGAGGACAAGCCATGCGAACGAGACTTGCGGCTGCAGCGCTTGCCGTGATCGTGTCTTGCGCCGGGCTGGCCCGCGCCGATGACCTGAAAGCCTTCAAGCTGACGATCGATGGCGTGGTGGTCGACATCGACCCCGGCGAGGACGTGGACGTGACCTTGCCAGGCGGCAAGACGAGCAAGGTGCGGACCGACCGTAATGACTTCGCCACCTTCTCCGGCGCCACTTTTTCCTTCGTTCATCCAAGCAACATTTCGATCACCAAGAGCGATCTCAGCGACAGCATCACGCAGTATCTCATGGCCTCGGCCCTCGGCACGATCGTCTTGGTGCAGGAATATGACCAGATGAACCCGGTGTCTCTCAACCAGCTGATGCTGCATGAGATGACGAGGGAATCCGTTCAGGCGGGCGGAACTCTGACGCAGGAACCGACGACCCGCAAGCTCGCCGACGGCAAGGAACTGACCGGCGTCAAGGCCACCGTGAAGACACGCACCGACAGCGCCGACTTTGAGATCGTCGGCTTTGGCCTTGCCGATCAGGGGCTGCTGTTCATCACACGAATAGGCGATCAGGACGTTGCAACCGAAAAGCCGCTGATCGACAAGTTCTGGGAGAACCTCAAGGTCAAGCTGTAGGAAGGACTACAGTCCGCTCGGCATCATCCCCGCCAGCCAGTTTGCCGATCGCTTCGCCACGTCGACGGTCGCGGATGCGGCGCGGCTGAGATCGGTCTTGACCACGGCGTAGCCGGCCTTGGTGCGGTAGAGCACGGCGCGGCCGCCATCGACCGCCGCTTCATAGGCGACGGGCCTTGCGGCTTCCGTTTCCATCGCCGTCGCCGGCGACCCGACGGGAATGCTCGGCCTGTGACTGAGTTCAGGCGGCAGCGGGTCGCTCGCGGCTTGCCTCGGCGTCGTCAACTCGGGCCCTGAGGCTATCGCCGCCAACTCGGAGGACGGTACCGAACCCTTGGTGCGGCAAATGCCCGAGACCAGCGGATAGTTGAAATTCTTCTGGTGCAGCATCTGGCTTTTCATCGCCGCCTCGCAGTCGGCGATGGTCGCCCACTTGGCCGGCGTCTCGCCGATATATTCGCAAAGCTTGGCGTCGCAGTCGCAGCCGACGATGGTCATGGCGACAAGGGCGGTCTTGATCACGGTCTTCCCTTTATGTTGCCTCCCCCACCAGCACCAATCGCTGCGGAACAAGGCGGGATTTGGCCGCGATTGTGAAATGTGCGTGACGGAATGTTTCTAAGATGCCGGCTGTGACCGAAAAACGTCAGCAATCGTAGACGGGCGTGAAATCCGCGTAGAGCCAGGAGCCAAAAAACAGTCGGCGCTGGGATTTCTCCCAGCGCCTCCCTGTCAGATCAGGACACGGTCACGGCAGCAACTTCCGCAAAGTCATCGCGCCAAGCCGGCCTTGATTTTGACGGTCCTGCCAGTCACCACCCGAGGGCAGTGTCCGTTCCGGACCACGCCGATCTCCACCCTTGCGAGCTTCGCCCAGCGTGCCATCGAAGGTTTCCGTCCTTCATGGCAGCATCGGTCCGCCGTCGGCGTTCGCACGCTTTCCGCGGCCCCGTAGGTCTCGGCTTCCGTCCCTCTAGCAGGCAAGCCTGCTATCGCTCAGGGCCGTACGGGCCTCAGGAAATCCGCCTTTTCGCTTTGCCTTTCGGCTTGACGATCGGTAGCCGCCTGAGATGGGTTGAACGTACGCCGGGTAAGTGTCCGGGGGAACCGCCCTGGGCCTGTGGATAGCGGGATTATCGGGGACCAAGCGCGGCGGCGAAGCATTTTCTCGATGGATCGCCGTGATCGGCGAAATGCGGTGACCCGGCCTTGTTTTGCCCTGATCGCGCGTCGCTGGACATTCGGCGCTTGCTCCGCAAGGCAGCGCGGGCTTCAATGCCGGCAAAGTAGTCGAGACGCAAGCACTGAAGCGTCTCCGATGGCCTTTGGGGAGGTTGCTTGAAAGTCGGGGTGGTTCTCAATCCGATTGCCGGCGGCGGCAGGCTGAAGCGGCATTGGGCGGAGGTCGCGGCATCGCTGAAAAAGCATTTCGGCGATTTCGAGCTGCGCGAAACCCAGGCCGAGGGCGATGCCGAAAGGCTGGCGCTCGACCTCGCCGCCAGCGGCTTCGATCTGGTGATCGCGGCTGGCGGCGACGGCACCGCCAGCGAGGTCGCCGATGGCCTGTTGCAGGCGTTCGACGAAACCGGCCGCACGACCGAGCTTGGCCTGCTGCCCTGCGGCACCGGCATCGATTTCGCCCGCGGGCTCGGCCTGCCGCGCGAGATCGATGCGACGCTCAGGCAGATTGCCGAGGCCAAGCCGCGCAAGGTCGATGCCGGGCGCATCTGCTACATCGACGATCATGGCGCGCTGGCCAGCCGCCATTTCATCAACATCGCCAGCCTCGGCATGTCGGGCGCTACCGACCGCGCGGTCAACGCCGACAAGCGCAAGGGCAGGGTCTCGGCCAAGGCGCTGTTTTTCTGGCGCACCGTGGTGGAGTTCGTCCGCTATCGGTTCCAGGATGTCAGGATCACCGTCGACGATGGCACTCCGGTCGAGGCGCGCATGGCGCTGGTGGCGGTGGCCAATGGCAAGTTCTTCGGCGGCGGCATGATGATCGCGCCGGATGCCGAACTGGACGATGCGCAGTTCGACATCGTCATCCTGCGGGCGGCGAGCAAGCTGCAGCTGATCCGGGATATCAGGCTGCTCTATGGCGGGCGGCACCGCAACCATCCGGCAATTACCATTCTGCGCGGCAGGAAAGTGGTTGTGGAGCCGCTCGGCGATGTGGAAAAGAACGGCGCGCTGGTCGACATCGACGGCGAGTCGCCTGGGCGCATCCCCGCTACCTTCGAGATCCTGCCCGGCGCGCTGACCTTAAGGTATTGAGTCAGGCGGCTAAGGAATTGATTCAGGCCGTTGCGGGTATGAATCCGGCGACCCGCTCAATGCTCTGAAATCGCTTGCAAAAATTGGCCGCCTCAGATTTCCCGCTTTGCGGGAAAACCGGGGGCACGCAGCTCGGTGCCCACCGCATCCTCGAGCAGTTTGACGATCTGGGTCGACCAGGCGGTGCCGCCATAGGCTTGCTTGCCCTGTTCGAAAATCGCGTTGACACGGGCCGCGAGATCGAGCGGCACGCCCAATGTCTCGCCCATGTCGAGCGCGAAGCCGAGGTCCTTCAGCGCCAGGTCCATGGTGAAGCCGATGTCGTAGGAGCCGTTAAGCACCAGCTGGCTTTCGGTCTCGTGGACGAAGCTGTTGCCGGAGGAAGCGACGATGGCGTGATAGGACTGGGCAAGGTCGAGCCCGCCCTGCTTGGCCAACATTAACGCCTCGCCGGCGGCGACGAGATGGATGAAGGCCAGCATGTTGGTGATGACCTTGATGACTGCCGCCGAGCCGATCGGCCCCATCAGAAACGACTTCGCGCACATCGCCTCGATGGCCGGTCGGTGGCGCGCGTAGAGTGCCGGATCGCCGCCGACCAGCGCAGTGATCTTGCCGACGGCGGCCAGATGCACGCCGCCGGTGACCGGGCACTCCAGCGTCTCGACGCCTTTTGCCGAAGCGAGCGCGGCCAGGCGCACGATCTCGTCGCGACCATTGGTCGACATCTCGATCCAGGTACCGCCTTTGGGCAGGCCTTCGAGCAATCCGTCGGAACCCGCCAGCACTGCTTCACTGACCTTGGGCGAGGGCAGGCATGTGATGGCGTTGCCGGCGCGAGCGGCGGCCTCTGCGGGGCTCTTGGCAGCAACGGCGCCGAGGGTCACGAGGCGCTCGACGGCGGCCGGATCGTGGTCGAAGACGGTGACGGCGAAGCCGTTGCGCAGAAGGCTGGCGGCAAGGTTGCCGCCGAGATGGCCGAGGCCGATGAAGGCGTAGCTTTCGTTCACGGCATCAACGGCGTCTGCATCATCTGCAGATGCAGGTCCTTGCCGCCATAGGGATGCGCCTCGCAGACCGCCTCGTCGAGCTCGACGCCGAGACCGGGCTCCTTCGACGGGATGACGTTGCCATCCTGCCATTCGATCTTCTTCTTCAGCAACGTGGCGTGAAAACCGTCCCACTGCTTCAGCGATTCCAGGATGAGGAAGTTGGGCAGCGTCACGGCGAGCTGGATGTTGGCGGCGCCGACGATTGGCCCGCAATAGCAGTGCGGCGCGATCTGGATGTGGTAGGCCTCGGCCATGGCGGCGATCTTCTTGGTCTCGAGGATGCCGCCGGAGCGGCCGAGGTCGGGCTGCAGGATGGTGGCGGCGCGGTTCTCGATGACGCGGGCGAATTCGAACTTGGTCGTCAGCCGCTCGCCGGTGGCGATCGGGATGCAGGTGCCGCGAGCGACCTGCGCCATCACCTCGGGCATGTCCGGCGGCACCGGCTCTTCGAACCAGAGGGGATCGTAGGGTTCGATGGCGCGGGCGAGCCGCAGCGCGCCCGAGGCGGTGAACTGGCCGTGCGTCCCGAACAGGATGTCGGCGCGCGTGCCGACCGCCTCGCGGATCGCCTTGATCATGCGGGCGGAGAGATCGATGTCGACGAGGCGCGGCTGGTGGCCGTCGAAGGCGGTGTAGGGACCGGCCGGGTCGAGCTTGACCGCGTTGAAGCCCTGCTCGACATATGCGAGCGCACAGGCGGCGGCCAGGTCCGGATCGTTGTAGACGTTCTTGCCGCGCGCATCCTCGGAGTGCACGCTGCCGGTGTGCGGATAGAGGTAGGTGTAGGAGCGCAGCGTCTCGTGCACCTGGCCGCCAAGCAGCTTGTAGACCGGCTTGTTGGCCTCCTTGCCAATGATGTCCCAGCAGGCCATTTCGAGCGCCGAGAAACAGCCCATGCCGGACACGTCGGGGCGCTGGGTGAAGCCGGACGAATAGGCGCGGCGGAAGAAATTCTCGATGTCGTGCGGATCGCGGCCGACGAGATAGCGCTCGGCCATGTCCTCGATCATCTTCGCCGTCACATGGCCGGAGAAGGTGGCGTTGTAGGCCTCGCCATAGCCGACGACGCCGCTATCGGTGGTGAGCTTGACGAAGATGAAATATTTGCCGCCGATACCGGGCGGTGGGTTGCCGACAACCCAGGTCTTGACGTCGGTGATCTTCATTTCTGATCCTCCAGAACAAGTTCGGCGCCCTTCCATCCGGTCAGGATGGAGGCGGCGTTGGTGTTGCCGGTGATGTTGTCAGGAAAGATCGACGCGTCGATGACGCGCAAGCCTTCGAGGCCATGCACCTTGAGGCGCGGGTCGACCACGGCGCGCGCGGCGTCCGGCCCCATGCGGCAGGTCGACACCGGATGGTAGACGGTGCCCGAGCGCTTTCGGAAATCCTGAATTAGATCGGCGTCCGAAGTGATTGAGGGGCCGGGCAAAACCTCTTCCTCGATGATCTCGGCCATGGCCGGCATCGAGGCGATTTTGCGCACGAACTTCACCGCCGCCAGCATTTCGTCGACATCGGCATTGGTCGAATAGGCGTTGGCGGTGATCCGCGGATAGTCGCGCGGATTCTTCGAACGGATCATGATCTCGCCGCGGCTCGACGGACGGCAGTTGGACAGGCCGATGGAAAAGCCCGGCCAAGGGTCGGGCGTCAGGATCGGGCGCTCGCCGCTCTTCGGAATGACGGTCGAGAAAGCCTGGAAATAGAGCTGCATGTTGGGGCGAGCAGCGGTCGGGTCGGTGCGGAAGAAGCCGCCGGCATTGTTCATCGACAGCGACAGCGGTCCGGAGCGCAACAAGATGTATTGCATGCCGACCATGAGCTTGCCCCACCATGGGCGCAGGACTTGGTTGAGCGTCGGCAGCCTGCCCTTGAAAGTGTAGTTGATGCCGACATGGTCCTGCAGGTTCGCGCCGACATTCTCGTTGGCGTGAACGATCGGAATGTCCAGCCCCTTGAGCAGTGTCGAGGGGCCGATGCCGGAGAGCTGCAGCAATTGCGGCGAGTTGATCGAGCCGCCCGACAGGATCACTTCGCGGCCGGCGCGCGCAGTCCTGGTCTCGCCGTTCTGCTGATATTCGACGCCAACGGCGCGCTTGCCTTCGAACAGGATCCTGGTCACCAGCGCATTCGTCTCGACACCGACGTTCTTGCGCTTCATTGCCGGGCGCAGGAAGGCGCGGGCGGCCGACATGCGGCGTCCGTTCCTTGTGGTGATCTGATAGATGCCGACGCCTTCCTGGGCAGCACCGTTGAAATCGGGATTGAGTGGCAGGCCGGCCTGCTGGCCGGCGGCGAGATAGCGCCGAGTCAGAGGGTGGACGGCGTTCGTGCAGTCGGTGATGTGCAAGGGACCACCGACGCCGCGCCATGTGTCGGCGCCGGCCTCATTGTCCTCCAGTGCCTTGAAGGCCGGCAGGAGATCGTCGTAGCCCCAGCCGGGATTGCCGGCGGCTGCCCAGGCGTCGAAATCCTCGCGCGCGCCCCTGATATACACCATGGCGTTGATCGAGCTGGAACCGCCCAAAAGCTTGCCGCGCGGCCAGTGGTCGGCATTGCCGGCGAGGCCGGGGTCCGGCTCGGCCTTGTAGTTCCAGTTGACCACGGGATCGAAGAAGGTCTTGCCGTAGCCAAGTGGCATCTGCACGTAGAAGCGCCTATCGGTGCCGCCGGCCTCGAGCACCAGCACCGAGAAGCGGCCCGAAGCCGACAGTTTCTCCGCCAGGACCGAGCCGGCCGAGCCGGAGCCGACGATGATGAAGTCATAGGTCTGCATGATGGGTTGGGCGGCTCCGGAATTTCAGGCCGCAGCCTAGACGTGGCGGCGTTCCAAAGTCGCCGGGCGTTCCGGCATTCCTTGTGAAAAAAGCGACCGCTACCGGGACGTGCTTTTCGCAATGACTGGCACTTGCGACATTTCGAGCGCGTTGACGCCTCGACGGCATGCCGATACGTGATTGGGCCTGCTATCTTGAGGGGATCTCCGCATGGTGCATTACGCTGACGGACGGCCGATCGGCGATCTGACGTTGAGGACGCTGGCCATGCCTTCGGATGCCAATGCGGCGGGCGACATTTTCGGCGGCTGGGTGATGGCGCAGATGGACCTGGCCTGCGGCATCCGTGCCGCCGAGCGCGCCAAGGGTCGGGTGGTCACCGCGGCGGTGAAGGAAATGTCGTTCGCCAAGGCGATGAAGATCGGCGACACGCTGTGCATCTATACGCATGTCGAGCGCGTCGGCCGCACCTCGATGACGCTCAAGGTCGAAGCCTGGGCGCAGCGCTACCTCTCCGACCTGATGGAGAAGGTCACCCATGCCGATTTCGTCATGGTGGCGCTGGACGGCGAGGGCAAGCCGAAGGCGGTTCCGGCGGAAGGCTGACCGGCGCGATTTTCGCAGATTCCCGACGATGGCAAGCTCCTGCCGGCCGTCGCCAATGGCGACCTCCGTGCGAGTCCTGGCGTGCTGCCTGCGAATGCGGCGAGAGCAGGGCGGCGCGGCCGGAAGACAATGCGTCAACACATGCTGAACGGTGCTGTTGTGGGTGCTTTTGCGACCCTGGCCTGACAGCCCGGTGCGACATCCATCGGCATGGTTCCAGGGAGTCGATGCGGGCGCAAGTGGGCATCGGAGAATTGCGCCACATTCGGTAGCCGGCCAAGTGCCTGACTGCATCCGTGGTGCCGTCTGATGCATCTGCGGGACCGCTGCGTGGCCGCCATGATCAGAGAGCAATGCCTCTGCCGATCCGCGGAAATTGCTTGATCCGAAATCGATCCGGGAGCCGGCCGGTTCAAAAAAAAATTCCGCAGCGACAGACGCGACTGCAGCAGCAGGGTGCATCACTTGAATAGGGTGGAGAACTTCTTGCAATGCAAGGGTTTCAGGCGTGCATCCCGTCGAACTTTTCGCGTGCCGCCCTGACGCGATCGGTGTTCCTGCGTGCCCATTCGCCGAGCGCGCTGACTGGGACAAGCAGCTCGTGGCCAAGCTCGGTCAGCTCGTAGTCGACACGCGGCGGGATGGTCGGAAACACGGTGCGGGTGACGAAGCCGTCGCGCTCCAGCCCGCGCAAAGTGGTGGTCAGCATCTTCTGCGAAATGCCGCCCACGGCGCTACGCAATTCGTTGAAGCGCAGCGGTCCGTCGCCGAGCTTGCCGACGACGAGCACGGTCCATTTGTCGCCGACACGCTGCAGGATTTCCGAGATGGCGCGGCAATCCTCGGAGCGGTGTGGGTGCCTCAGTAACAAAAAAGTGCCTCCTTGCGCTTGGCGCGGACAGTCACTCATATATCTCAGGTATCTAAACGATACCACTATTTCCTGCATGGAGAGCCTCCCAACATGTCCAAGCCCAAAATCGCTATCGTCGTCGGTTCGACCCGCGCCGCGCGTTTCGCCGACGTGCCCACCCAGTGGATCGCCAAGATCGCCAAGTCGCATGCCGACATCGACGTCGAAGTCGTCGATCTGCGCGGTTTCCCGCTGCCGTTCTTCGACGAGGTCGCGTCCTCCGCCTGGGCGCCGTCGCAGAACGAAGTTGCGCAGCGCTGGCAGAAGAAGGTCGCCGAGTTCGACGGCTTCATCTTCACCGCCGCCGAATACAATCACGGCCCAACGGCCGTGCTGAAGAACGCCATCGATTACGCCGCCAATGAGTGGAACAAGAAGCCCGCCGGCTTCGTCGGCTATGGCAGCGTCGGCGGCGCGCGCGCCGTCGAGCAGCTGCGCCTGCATGCGGTCGAACTGCAGATGGCGCCGGTCAAGTCGGCGGTTCACATCGCCTGGGGCGATTTCCTCGCCGTCCGTCAAGGTGAGAAGAAGCTCGAGGAGCTGGAACACCTGAACCAGGCCGCCACCGCGCTCGTCAACGACGTCGCCTGGTGGGCCAAGGTCCTGAAGGCAGCGCGCAACGCCGATGCGATCGACCAGGAAGCCAAGGCGGCCTGATCGCCTTTCGAACTGTCCTCCCAAGGATATGGGGCGGCGCTTGCGCCGCCCTTTTCAATTTCCGGAAGCTGCTGGCGTTTGCTGCGCCTGCCGGGGCCTGATGATGCAGTCGGCCAGGCGATCCTGTTCGTCCAGCTCGTCGGCATGGTGCTGTCCCCATTCGCAGAGCGCCAAAAGGATGGGCTCGAGGCTGAGGCCAAGCGGCGTCGCGGAATATTCGACGCGCGAGGGGATTTCGGCGAAGATTTCACGGCTGACGAGGCCGTGCTCTTCCATTTCGCGCAACTGCTGGATCAGCACCTTCTGAGTGATAGTGGGCACTTGCGATTTCAGCGCCGACAGCCGCCTAGGTCCATCGAAGAGGTGATAGAGGATCACAGCTTTCCAGCGGCCCGAGATTACTTTCAGGGCGCGTTCCGCCGGCAGCATCGGCAGTCTCTTGATCGGTCCGGTCATGGTCACCTTCCGGTCAGCAGGGGAGAAATGAGTGTGTAGTCCCGGCTCCGCAGATAGTGGCAAACAGCAGCCGTTGCCATAGCGAGGTTGCCATGAGAGCCATTCAACTCACCCGTTTCGGCGGTCCCGACGTTCTTGATGTCGTCGACATGCCAAAGCCCGAGCCGCAAGGCGGCGAGGTGCTGGTCCGCGTCCATGCGGCCGGCGTGAATTTCTTCGAGGCGCTGATGCGCGCCGATCGCTACGCGGTGACGCCGCAATTGCCCATGATCCTCGGCGTCGAGGCTGCCGGGGTTGTAGAGACCATCGGGCAAGGGGTCGATGCAAAGCTGCTTGGCGCACGCGTCGCGGCACCGCTCTTTGCCTCAAGCCACCCCTTCGGTGGCTACGCCGACTATGTGACGATCGATGCGGGCCTGGCGGTGCCTTTGCCTGAAACGCTCTCTTTCGGGGATGCGGCGGCGTTGATGGTGCAGGGGCTGACAGCCCTGCATCTGTTGCGCCAAAGCCCGCCGGCCGGCAAATCGGCGCTGGTCACTGCGGCCGCCGGCGGTGTTGGGTCGCTGCTCGTCCAGCTTGCCAAACGAAGCGGTGCCAGCACTGTGATCGCAGCCGCCGGCAGCAAGGCCAAGCTCGATCTGGCAGTGTCGCTCGGCGCCGATGTTTCGGTCGATTACAGCAGGGCGGATTGGGCCGCCGCGGTGCGGGAGGCGACAGGCGGCGCCGGCGTCGACATCGTCTACGACACCGTCGGCGGCTCGCTAACGGCGGCAGCGCTCGCCGCACTCGCGCCCTGTGGCGAGCTGGTGTTTGCCGCGCTCGGCAGATACGCACTGGGCACTGCCGAGCTGGAAGCGATGATCGGCCGCAACCAGTCGCTCAGGGGGTTCGCGTTGCAGCCGCTGCTTTCGCCCGCGGGGCTGCGAGAGAACCTGTCGGACCTTTTCCAGCTTGCCGCCGGCGGGCAGCTTGTCGTGACGACAGGCGCACGCTTCCCGCTCGACCAGGTCGGCGAGGCGCATCGCCTGCTCGATGATCGGCGCTCGACCGGCAAGGTCGTGCTAATGCTATGAGTCTAAAGGTTCTTCATAACCAACCGCCCGAAAAGCCGGCACGGCGCAGCCCCGCGGCGATGGCCGGCACGCGGCGCATCAGTCGCCACAGGAAGTCCGATCGGTAGTTCTCGATCATCAGGGCGATCGGTCCCTGATTGATGCCGACATGGTCCGGCGATACCCAACCGCAGGAGCGGCCGTCGGCGGCGGCGATTGTCGGATTGAAGCTTGCTGTGAAGCCGTAAGGGTTGCCCTCGTGCAGGTCGATCTCGTGGAAATGGCGCAGCGCCGGCAGGACGATCTCCGGCGCAAAGGGCAATGAGGTGATCGCCGCCCATGGCGACAGCGTGCCGTCATCCGGACCGAAAGGCGCGCCGCGCGCCAGATAGCTGTAGAAGCGGCGGCCAACAACCGTTTTCTGACGTTTTGTCGGGCCCGGGCCGTCGCTCGCGGTGATGCCCCAGCAAGTCTCGCCATAACCACTGAAACCCTTCGGATTGCGGATGGCGTAGTCGCGCTGCAGATGGGTCGCCTGGCGGCTGTTCTCGAAATAGTCGCTGCCGTGATTGCGCATGAAAGCATCGCGGATGCCGCGAAAGTCGATCCAGACATGCGAGAACTGGTGGACAAACAGAGGACCGGCATAAACCAATTCCCGGCCATAGATCGTCTTCCATTTGTAGGTGGACAGCCAGGCCGCATAACTCTCGGGCGGCAGCGGATAGGTCGGCGAGCCGAGGCCCAGCACATAAAGGATCACCGCCTCGTCGTAGCCTTGCCAGCGGTAGCGCAGGAAGCCTTTTTCGGGCCGCCAGCCATGGGTGACGGTGGCGCCGCCGTTCTGCGCCCAGCGCCAGTCGGCGCGGCGGTAGAGCGCATCGGCGAGCCGACGGATTTCCAGTTCGGCTTCGTCGTCCCCGTCAAAATAAGCGCCGGCTGCCAGCATGCCGGCCAGCAGGAGCGCCGTGTCGACCGTGGACAGCTCACACTTCCAGACGCGGCGGCCGGTCTTCATGTCGAGGAAATGATAGTAGAAGCCGTTGTAGCCGGTGGCGTCGGGCTCCGGCCCGTGCGGCGCGTTCCAGAAGAAGCGAAGCGTGGCGAGCGTTCGTGCAACGGCGGCGGCGCGCGTCATGAAACCGCGCTCGACACCGACGGGATAGGCCGACAAAGCGAGCCCGACGGCGGCTATGCTGGCGGGCGATCCTGGCGTGTTGCGGTCGGCGACCAGGCCATTGGCCGGGTTGGCCTCGTTGAGGAAATAGTCGAAGGACAGGCGCTGGGTGTTCGAGAGAAGCTCATCGTTCAGCTTGTGTTCGCTCGATGCATCCATGGCTGCCGATATAGAGGCTTTCGCTGTGCTTCGCAAAAAGCCGACATTGCGAAAGTCAGCGCACCACTTCGCGGTGGCCGCTCGCCAGCCGCGTGGCGATGAGCTTGTCGATGCGGCGGCCGTCGAGGTCGACCACCTCGAAGCGCCAGCCTTGCGCGTCGACGCATTCGCCGGTCGCCGGCAAATGGTGCATGTGTGACAGGACATAGCCGGCGACGGTCTCGTAGTCGCGGTTTTCCGGCAGGTCGATGCCCAGAATGTCCGCCATCTCGTCGGCCTGCATGTAGCCGGCGAGCAGCCATGAGCCGTCCTCGCGCTTGACGGCGTTTTCCTCTTCGCCGGCGTCGAGGTCAGCGCGGAAGACGCCGGTGATTGCTTCCAGGATGTCGGCCGGGGTGACGATGCCTTCGAAATGGCCGTACTCGTCATGGACCAGGGCCATCGGCACATCCGATTCCTTCAGCTTCGACAGCACGTCGAGTGCATCGGCCTGGTCATGCACGATGGGGGCGGCGCGCACATGGCGGCGCGGCTCCAGCGCCCTGCCGCCGAGGATCGCCGCCAGCACGTCGCGGGTCTGGACGACGCCGATCATGGCGTCGACGCCGCCGTCGCCGGCTGGCAGGCGCGAATGCTGGGTCTCCGTCAAGAGCTTGCGTATGGTGGTCTCGTCGGACTGCAGATTGATCCAGTCGACCTCGGTGCGCGGCGTCATCACCGCGCGCACGGCGCGGTCGCCGAGCCGCATGACGCCGGCGATCATGCGCCGCTCGTCGGATTCGATGGTGCCGTGGTGCTCGGCCTCGGCGACCAGCATCTTGATCTCCTCGTCGGTGACCTTCTCGTCGCTCTGGCCGCGCTGGCCAAGCAGCCACAATATGGCGCGACCGGAAAAGTCGAGCAGGAAGACCAGCGGTGCCGAGACGGTGGCGAGGATGGTCATCGCCGGCGCGACCCTCGCGGCAACCCTTTCAGGGTCGCGGAGCGCGATCTGCTTGGGCACCAGCTCGCCGACGATCAACGAGCCATAGGTAATCAAGGCGACGACAATGCCGACGCCGAGCGGGTCAGCGGCGCTTTCACGAATACCGGTCGATGCGAGGAACTGCGCCAGCCGCGCGCCGAGCGTGGCGCCGGAGAAGGCGCCGGAGAGCACGCCGACCAGGGTGATGCCGATCTGCACCGAGGACAGGAATTTGCCAGGATTGGCGCCAAGCGCCAGCGCGCGGCCGGCACCCTTGACGTTGCGGTCGATCATCGTCTTGAGGCGGGCCGGCCGTGACGAGACGATGGCAAGTTCCGACATCGACAGAAGGCCGTTCACGCAGATGAGGACGACCACGGTGGCGATTTCGACGTAAAGCATGCGCGGTCAATAGCATTGCGGCGAGGTCTTCGAAAATAGTCAGCCATGATTTTTAGAAGATTACGCTCACGACCATTTCAATCCGAACCCGGACTATGATCTCAAGGCAATTGCCTGAGCATGCCAATCACTGCCTTGCCGTCGGTAAAATAGGGATCGCCGCCGCCATTGCGCCCGGTCTTCGTCGCGCCGATGCCTGGTATGTCGCTGGTCGAGATCAGCATGCGAGCGGCGCGGAGGTCGCCGATCAGGAAGTTACGCTCGGCATCGATGTCGGGACCGATATGGTGGGTGATGGCGCCGGTGTCGTGACTGAGGCCGACGCCACGGTCGAAACTGGCGGATCCGAGCCAGAGCGGCCGCCCATCGTCACCGCGGGCGTCGGCCTGCCAGAAGCGGACGTGGTGACGCCGGTCGGCGCTGTCGCCGACCGACTTTTCAAAGGCCAGATCCTGGGCGCGGCCTTCGAACAGCAACCGGCTGACCGGAGCGTCAGGGTAGGGGCGGCCGAACAGCACGCTTTCGCCGATCTCGATCGCCGTCTTCAGCGTGACGGCGTCTGCCGTATCCCAGCCGGCGACGGCGAAGGCGTGGACGACCTCCTTTTCGGTGCCGACAAGGCCGACATTGATCGGGTCGCCCGGGATGCCTTGCGGCGTGTGCGTGATCATCTCGAAGCGCTGCGTGCGGAAGCCGCGGTCCCGCCACGTCCAGAATTCGGGCGCCGCGAAATAGGCGAGCGCCAGATAGAAGGCGCAGAACGCCGCCAGCCAGATTGCGGCGCGTCGTCGAAGGGTGCGTTGGCTCATCCGATACCGCCGAACATGTACGGCATCATTCTATGCGGCGTTGCCAGCCTTGGGCAGAGGTCATCCGTCTGGGCTCAGCGGCAGGCGCGGTAGCCGCTCTTACGGTTCTTGATGTCGAAATGGAAATGGTTGCGGTGGTCGTAATTGTAGCCGGGACCGAGCACGGTGGTGAAATACTGGCAGCCGTCGGCGCGCACGGTGTTGAGGAAGCCGCGGGTGCGGAAGGCGAACAGGCCGGGCTTGCGCACGTCGATGTCGTCGCCATTGTTGAGCTCGATGCTCATCACGTCGAGCGCATTGCCCTTGCCGTGCTCGGACAACACACCTTCGCCGGCGATGTTGCGGCAGGAATAGCTGGAGCCCTGGTGGATGGTCTTGACGCCGGAGAAATAGCGCCAGCGGGCGGACGGCACGAGTTCGTTCTTCGTCCAGCCGGCGAAGGTGGCGGCCATGTCGCAGGTCAGCGTCGCGGCGGGTTTCATCTGGATGCTGCCGATGGCCGAGACCTTGACCGGATAGTCGATGCCGCATTGTCCTTCATGGATCGGCGCCAGATCGGTGTAAGCGACGCGGAGGCGCTTCAGCTCGCTGCGACAGTCGATCTCGCTGGCCGGCATTTGTTCAAGCGGCGACATCGGCTCGTCCATGCGCGGATAGGCGGCTGTCATATAGGGGTTGGAGGGAACGAGGCGCTGCATGCCCTGGTATTCCGGGACGGCGGCGGGCACCGCGGCGGTCTGGCTTCCGACATCGACGGCGGGCTGGAGCGAGAAGACATCTCCGGTGGTGCAGGCCGACACCGCCGCAATCGCAAGCACTGTCGCCAGCCGCCCGACGGCGATGCGCGCATGTTTCTTGTACCGTGCCATGGCAAACATGGCGCCAGATCTTCCGGCCATTGAAAGGCATCCCTGTCCCGGATGGCACAAGTCTAGTCGCCAAGAGTAAAGGAAAAATCAGCGCCGGCGTTCACGGCTGCGGCCAAATTGCGGCGCGCCGCTCTCTACACCACGCCTTTCGCTCACTGGCAGAAAGTGCCGCCGTGGCGACGCGGCTCAAGGTCGAAGTGGAAGTGCAGCGAATGGTCGGCGTCGCTGCCCGGGCCAAGCACGGTCTTGAACGGCCCGCAGGCTGCCTTGCGCACCGCGTTCAGGAATTTCGCGTCCTTTTCGGGCGGCGTCGGGCCGACCTCGATCTTCTTGCCGTCCGAGAGCGTGAAGGTTGCAATGTCGAGCGCGTTGCCGAAGGCGTGCTCCGACAGCTTTCCACCGTTATGGCGCGGCCGGCATACGAAGGCGGAGGCCTGGCCGATCGACTTCAGGTCGGCGCTGAATTCGGCTTTCGCCACGGGCTGGACGACATCGGCGACAAAGCGTGCCGACGCCTCGGCCATGGCGCAATTCAGCTCGGTGGCAGGGGTGATCGCGATGGATTTTCCGAGTGTCTTCAACGTGATCGGGTAGGGGATCGAGCAGCCGATCTCTTGATCGTGCTCGGCCTTGTGTTCCTCGAAGTCGACGCCCAGCGATTTCAGCCGTCGCCGGCAGGCCAGTTCTTCCTCGGGCATTTCACCGGCGGGAATTGAGGCCGATCGCGGATCGGGAAGGGTCTTTTTCTCCTCCGGCGGTTTCTCCGGCAGGCCCGGCGCGCTAGCCGGCGGCTCTGCCTGCGTCGGCTTTTCGGCAGGCATGGGTGCCGTTGCCGGCGGTTCGGACGGGCCGGACGGCGCGTTGGTCGGGCGCGGCTCGGGAACCGGAACGTCCGCCGGCTCGGGTTCCGGCGTTGGTCCCGGTTGATTGAGCTCGGGCACAGGCGCGGATTCAGGAAGTTTCGGAGCCTTGGCGAGCACTGGCCCCGCCAACAGCATCGCCGCCGCCAAAGGCAGCGCCAATCTGTAAAATCCGGGGAAGGTCAGCACCGCCATCGCCCCCAAACGGCGGGGCCGTGCGGAAGTTGCCTCGGAAAGCGCATTCGGCCGATCACGATCGGTAACCGCAATGTCACGCGCCGATCACTTCCAGTCCTTCTTCCAGCCAATCGGCGAGCTGCGGCATGCCGAGCAGATATTTCGCCGTGCGCTTGTTGGCACGCTCGCGCGCGGCCGCCAGCGCGTCGGCCCATTCCGATGCGTCGTAGTCGCCCCGGCCGACCCAGGCCAGCGCGACCAGTTCGGCCGCCTCGTCGACATTGAGGTCGTTGATCAGTTCGCGAAATTCCTCCTCGGTCAGGTTTTCCGAACTTTCCTCGGCGAGACCGTCATGGTGATGGTTGTCGTGCGACTGGCCGTCGAGTTCGATCTCATGCTCGGCACCGTCGGCATAGTCTTCGTTGACGGCAGCGCTCAGCGCCTTCGCCTTGAGTATGAACAGGCGCACGGTGTCCGGGCCGATCGAAAGCTCCCATTCCCTTTCGAGGCGCTGCTGCACGGGCCTTCTCCGCATGCTCCATTGGCCGTTTGCCGGATGATAGCGGATTTACAGCATTCGTCACGTCATCTTCGGTATGCGGGCGTCAAACTGCAAATGTTGGCGGCCGCTGTTTCTTTCCGGGATGAAACGACGAGGCACCTGCGTTAGTATCGCATTGTCATTCTCAAGGAGGCTTCGATGCGCAGACGTTTGCTGATTCAGGTCATGGCTATTGCCGCCCTGCCGCTGTTTGCGGCCCCCGCATTCACGGCTGGTGAAGGCGGTGGCGGTGGTGGCGACACGCCCAAGTGCAAGAAGGGTGAGGTCTGGGACAAGAAGCTGAAGAAGTGTGTCACGCCGAAATACGGCATGCTGGACGACGACAACATCTATGAGGCCGGCCACGATTTGGCGATGGCCGGGCGCTATGACGAGGCGATCGCCGTGCTCAGCCTTGCCGCCAACAAGCAGGATCCGCGCATCCTCAACTATCTCGGCTATTCGCATCGCCATTCCGGCCGCATCACAGTCGGCCTCGGCTATTACGAGGAAGCGCTGCGCATCAACCCTGACTATACGCTGGTGCGCGAATATCTCGGCGAGGCGCATCTGCAGATGGGCGATCTCGCCGGCGCCCGCGAGCAACTCAGCGAGATCGAGAAGCGCACCGGCAAGGGTTCGCGCGAATACGGCATGCTGGCCCAGCAGATCGATCATTTCATGCGGAGCTGATCCGATCCGCCGAGCATTGGACCGGCTGCGGGCGATCGCAGCCGGTTTTTGTTGCCTCCTGCGCACCTGCCGCAACGTCAGGTTCGGAATCGGCGGGGGATTTTTCAAAAACCCATTTTTGGGCGTGAAAAACGCGTGAAGATTGCTATATTCAGCCAAATTGCGGTGAAACGGTTCCGTTAGCCCGAGGCTGCCGGACCGTTTTCTTTTTGTACCCATCGACAAGGCTATCCCCGAAACGCGGGGGTGGCGGCAGGAAAGGTCAGGCATCATGAACAAGGTCCCGATGACAGGCGAGGGGTTCGCGTCATTGAAGGAAGAACTGCGCTGGCGCCAGCAGCAAGAGCGGCCGCGCATCATCGAGGCGATCTCCGAAGCGCGCTCGCATGGCGACCTTTCCGAAAACGCCGAATACCATGCTGCGAAAGAGTCGCAGAGCCACAATGAGGGTCGCGTCAACGAGCTCGAAGATCTGATTGCGCGGGCCGAGGTGATCGACGTCACCAAGCTCAGCGGCGACAAGGTCAAGTTCGGCGCCACTGTGGTGCTGGTCGATGAGGACACCGAAGAGAAGAAGACCTACCAGATCGTCGGCGACCAGGAAGCCGACGTGAAGTCGGGCCGCATCTCGATCTCCTCGCCGATCGCCCGTGCGCTGATCGGCAAGGAGGTCGGCGACGCCATCGAGGTCAATGCACCAGGTGGTGCCAGGGGTTATGAGATCGTCCAGGTGCAGTTTATTTGAGGCACTGGCTGTCGTTCTGCCCTTAGGCAGAAACCTACAATATCAATACGTTGCGCCGCCCCTCATCTGGCTGCCGCCATCTTCTCCCCGTGAACGGGGAGAAGGACGCCGTCATAGACGATTTCGCCAATCACCAGCGTTGCGGCCAGCTTCTTTCTCCCCGTTTACGGGGAGAAATGCCCGGTAGGGCAATGAGGGGCAGCGCTGACCTTTCCGATTGAATTGATCAAAATCAATTCTTGCTGGTCTGACCAAGCGTCTGTCCTTCCATTAGCCTTTCAGCCTCCACCATCACCTCTCCCGGCTCAACACGGTCCCCAGGCGCGGCCAGAAGCGTCGATGCGTACGGCCCGCGCGGGCCGGTCAGGCCGGGCTCGGTGGCCAGGAACACCGCGACCGTCGGCAGGCCGAAGGCGCTGGCGAGGTGGGTAAGGCCGGTGTCAGCGCCGATGACGAAGGCCGATCGGCCGATGATCGCCGCAATGACGGCGAGCGGCGATTTCGGCACCAGCACGGTCTGCGGAACAGCCCTGGCGATCGCTTCGGCCACAACCTTTTCCGGCTCGTTCGACCAGGTGACGACCGGCGTCATCTGCCTGTCGACCACCAGCCGGGCGGTTTCGATCCAGTCCGCCACCGGCCATTTCTTGTCCTCGCGGCTGGTGCCGTGCAGCAGGACGGCGGTTTTGCCGCTGACCCCAGTCAGGCCGTCGGCCGGCGGCACGATGCCGGAGCCGAGTTCGGAAAGATCGGGCTGGTAACCGAGCGCCAGGCCGAACAGCCGCCTCGTGCGTTCGATGGCATGCAGGTCGCGCGGCACGGCGTAGCGGCGGTCGTAGAACCAGGTAGCCGACGGTTCACGTGCGCTCGAGCGGTCGAAGCCGGCGATCGGAGCCGCAGCCTGCTTCGCCACCAGGGCCGACTTCAGCAAGCCCTGTGCGTCGATGACAAGGTCGTAGCGACAGGCCCGCAAGGCACGGCGCAGGTTTGTGGCCTCGCGCCAAGTGTCGCTGTCGAAGAGCCGCTTGCGCCGGCGCCGGATAGCTACGGTGTGGATTTTCCCGATCGCGGGATGCAGGCCAACAATGCCGGCAAAAGCCTCCTCCACGCACCAGTCGAACGACACGTCCGGGCGATGGCGGCGGGCATCCTCGACGGCCGGAAACGTATGGATGACATCGCCCATTGAGGAGGTCTTGACGATCAGCACCTTCATGCGGCGGCCGGTATTTTCAGCAAGCGGTCAGCCGCCGCGACGACCTGTCCGACTTCAAGCGCCTTCAGGCAATTGAGATGGCCGAGCGGGCAGATCTTCTGGTGGCAGGGCGAGCACGACAGGCCGAGCCAGACCAGTTCGGAGTGTTCCGCCAACGGCGGCGTATTTTTGGGCGATGTCGAGCCATAGACGGCGACGACCGGCGTGCCGACGGCGGCGGCGACATGCATCAGGCCGCTGTCGTTGGACACTGCGAGCCTGGCAGCTGATATCAGGTCGATGGCGTCCTCCAGCCGCGTCTTGCCGGCCAGATCGACAGCGCCTAGCGCCAAGGCGGCGATTTCGCCAGTTACGTCGGCGTCGTTCTTCGAGCCGAACAACGCCACCTTCAGGCCTTTGGCCATCATCTCGCGGGCGAGGCCGGCATAGTTTTCGCTCGGCCAACGCTTGGCAGGTCCGAACTCGGCGCCGGGCATCAGTGCCACGAATTTCTCCGCCTTCAGCCCGAAGCGTTCGAGCAGGGCAGCCTGGTTGCCCGCGTCCACGGTGAGCCTGGGCGCCTGGAACGTTCCGCCCCTGGCAAGACTGAAATAGGCCTGCGCCGTACGCCGCTTCACCGCGGCGGGCAGCGGCACGATGTCGGTGAGCAGGCCATAGCGCATTTCCCTGAGGTTGCCGACGCGGCGCGGGATGCGGGCAAAGAACGGGATCAGCGCCGATTTCCAACTGCCCGGCAGGACATAGGCCATGTCGTAGCGGCCGCGCAGCAGGCGGCCGAAACGCCGGCGGATGCGGAATTCGAGCGCGCCGGGTTTCAGCGGGAAGTCGATCTGCTGGCGGATTTCGGGCATGCGCTTGACCAAAGGTGCTGCCCAGGCCGGCGCCAGCACGTCGATGGCGGCGTTCGGATATTGATCTCTCAGCGCCGAGAACAGGCACTGCGCCATCACCATATCACCCACCCAGCGTGGGCCGATCACGAGGATCGTTGGGCTTTCAGCCATTCGACATAGTCTCTGACGCCGGTTTCGACGGTGCGGAATTGGCCATTGTAGCCGGCTGCGCGCAAGCGGGACATATCAGCTTGCGTAAAACTCTGGTAGCTGCCCTTGAGATGGTCGGGAAATTCGATGAACTCGATCTCGCCCTTGCCCAGCGTGTCGATCACCGTTTCGGCAATGGCGCGGAACGGCTGGGCGCGGCCGGTGCCGCAGTTGAAGATGCCGCTCGAGCCCCGCTTCCACAGCCACAGATTGACGTCGGCGACATCGCCGACATGGATGAAGTCGCGGCTCTGTTCGCCGGGTCCGAAACCGCCATAGGCGCCGAACAGTTTTGGGTTCTGTCCCCGCTCGACCTGATTGAACAGATGGAAGGCGACCGAGGCCATGGCGCCCTTGTGCGCCTCGCGCGGTCCGTAGACGTTGAAATAACGCAGCCCCGCCACCGGCGAATGATCGGTGTCGAAGACGGTGCGCCGGACATAGTCGTCGAAGAGTTTCTTGGAATAGGCGTAGACGTTGAGCGGCCGCTCATATTGCGGCTCCTCGCGAAACTCGGCGCCGCCGCCATAGACCGAAGCCGAGGAGGCGTAGAGGAAGGGCACGCGCAGCGCGAGGCACGCATGCAGCAGCCGCTTCGAATACGCGTAGTTCACGTCCATCATGTACTTGCCGTTCCACTCGGTGGTGGTCGAGCAGGCGCCCTGGTGGAATACGGCCTCGATGCGGCCGAGCCCGCCATCTTCGAGGCGGGCCAGGAAATCGTCCTTGTCGAGATAGTCGGCGATCTGCAAGTCGGCGAGATTGGCGATCTTGTGGCCATCGGTAAGGTCGTCGACGACGAGGATGTCGTCATGACCTTCGGCGTTGAGCGCGGCGACGATGTTCGAGCCGATCATGCCGGCGCCGCCCGTGACGATGATCATGTTGCTGGCCCTGGTTTCGCTTGCCGATTCCGGCCTTATAAGGGAGGTGTGCCGGCCTGTCGATAAAGCAGGCAGGCATGAAGAGCGCTCGCCACAGTGGCGCCGCAAAGCTCCCGCTTCAGTCGGCTCGTGCCGCCCGGCGCATAATGAGGGACAAGGCAATGCCGTCGACCGAACTGCTTATCGCCTTTTTCGCCACCACGGCGATCTTCGCCTACATCCCCGGTCCGGCCATGCTTTATGCCGCGGCGCAGACGATGGCGCGCGGGCGCTGGTCCGGGCTGACGGCGTCGCTCGGCATCCATCTCGGCGGCTATGTGCATGTCATTGCCGCCGCTGCCGGCCTGTCCGTGCTGTTCCACGCCGTGCCGCCGCTCTACATGGCGGTCAAGCTCATCGGCGCGTTCTACCTGATCTGGCTCGGCGTTTCGCTGTTTCGCGCCAGGGCGCAAGGCGATGCGGCGTTGCCGCTCATCGACCGGAAATCGGCCCTCCGCGCCTTCTTCGAGAGCGTCACCGTCGAGGTGCTCAATCCGAAGACCGCGATCTTCTTCATGGCGTTCCTGCCGCAGTTCATCGATGCCTCGGCCGCGTTTCCGGTGTGGCTGCAGTTCGTCGTGCTTGGGACGATCGTCAATTTGATGTTTTCCTCTGCCGACATCATGTGCGTGTTCCTGGCCGGTGCGATGATTGCGCGGTTGCGGCGTTCAGGCCGCGCGCAGCGCATGATGCAGCGGGCGGGCGGGGCCGTGCTGGTCGGGCTGGGCGTGCATGTCGCCCTGCAGAAGAGTTGACCCATCAGCCATACTTGACCGTGACCCGGCCGCCGTTGCGCTGGCTCGAATTGCGGTATATCGGCTTCGCCATGAACGACCGGCCCTGCCGATCGAACTCCGGAACGTTTTCAAAACAGGCTTTTCCCGCGCGTTGCCCGTAACATGATCAAGCACAATCCGCCTTCTCCCGAACCGCTGCACCGCGCCATCGCGCACTTTGGTGACGTCACCGTTCTGGTCGTCGGCGACTTCATCCTCGACCGTTTCGTCAGTGGCGTCATCGAGCGCATCTCGCCCGAGGCGCCGATTCCGGTGCTGCACGGGCGCGGCGAGATGCTGGCGATGGGCGGTGCGGGCAATGTCGTTGCCAACATCGTTTCGCTGGGTGCCGCAGCGATCCCGGTCTCGGTCATCGGCACAGATGCGGTCGGCGACAATCTGATGCGGATGCTGGGCGAGCTTGGCACCGATACCGGCGGCCTGGCGCAGGACCGCGACCGCATGACTTCGTCGAAGAGCCGCTTCAGCGCGCTCAACCAGCAGGTGCTGCGCTTCGACGAGGAGGAAGTGAAGCCGCTGGCGGCCAGCGAGCGGGCGACGCTGGTTGGGCATTTCCGTGCCGCACTTGCGCGGGCCGACATCGTCATCCTGTCCGACTATGGCAAGGGCATGCTGCTCGACGGCGTCGCCGGCGAACTGATCTCGATCTGCCGCGATGCGGGAAAGCCGGTTCTGGTCGACCCGAAGGGCCGCGACTATGCGCGCTATGCCGGCGCGACCGCGATCACGCCCAACCGCAAGGAACTCGGCGAGGCCGTCGGCCACGCGGTGTTTGCCGATGACGAGATCGTCACCGCCGCACGGGAGCTGATCGCCGCACACGATTTTGACTTCGTCGTGGCGACTCGCAGTGAAAAGGGCATGAGTGTCGTCGGCCCTGACGATGCCCGCCACATCGCAACGCAGGCGCGGGAAGTCTTCGACGTTTCGGGCGCCGGCGATACCGTCATTGCGACGTTTGCGCTGGCGCTCGCCGCAGGCGCCGATCGTGTGATGGCCGCCTCCATCGCCAATGCCGCCGGCGGTGTGGTCGTGGGCAAGCGCGGCACAGCTCGGCTGACAGTCGAGGAACTCACCGGCGCGCTGTTTCGGTCGCACGGACCGACCGCCCACAAGGATGCCATCCTTGATGCCACATCGGCCGCACGCATGGTCGCGGCGTGGAAGGATGAGGGCCTGAGCGTCGGTTTCACCAATGGCTGCTTCGACATCCTGCATGCCGGCCATGTCAGCCTGCTGCATGCGGCGCGCAGCCAGTGCGACAGGCTGGTGCTCGGTCTCAACAGCGATGCCTCGGTGCGGCGGCTGAAGGGCCCGGGACGCCCGGTCAACGACCAGCACGACCGCGCCTGCGTGCTCGCCGCCCTTGCCTCGGTCGATGCCGTCGTCGTTTTCGAGGAGGACACGCCGCTGGCGCTGATCGAGGCCTTGCTGCCCGACATACTGGTCAAGGGCGCCGACTACACGGTCGACACCGTGGTTGGCGCCGACGTGGTGCAGAAGGCGGGCGGGCGCGTGGTGTTGGTCGATCTCGTCGCCGGCAAGAGCACCACCGGCACCATCGGCAGACTGCGCGCCACCACAAACTGAGGGTATCATGTCCGAACTGAACGATTACCTGGTCCGCTCGGCGGCCGCGATCTCGGCGATGGCCGAGCGCGACCTGACGGGCGAGATGGAGCGGGCGGTGAGTGCTGTTGTCACAGCGCTTTCGCAAGGCAAGGCCTTGCTGATTTGTGGCAATGGCGGCTCGGCCAGCGATGCCATCCATATCGCCGGCGAACTGGTCGGCCGCTTCCTGAAGGAGCGCAAGGCCTACAATGTCATCGCGTTGCCGGCCAACGCGGCGGTGCTGACCGCCTGGGGCAATGACTACGGCTTCGACACAGTGTTTTCGCGCCAGGTCGAGGCGCACGGGTCGGCCGGTGCGGTGCTGCTCGCCATCTCGACGAGCGGCAATTCGCCGAGCATCCTTGCCGCCGCCGAGCAGGCGCGCAAGATGGGCATGACGGTGGTCAGCATGACCGGCGACACTGGCGGCAAGCTGAAGCCGCTGACCGACATATTGCTCAACGTGCCCTCGACCTCGACGCCGATCATCCAGCAGGGGCATCTTTGCCTCTACCACCATCTGTGCGCGGTGGTCGAAGCCCGTCTCAGCGATGGCTGACAAGGCGACCGTCGAGACTTCGCCGCACCCGCTCGTCGAGCCGGGGCTATGGATCGAGCGGATCGGCGGCACGGTCTTTCCGGCCAACAGGCCAGCGCTGTTCCTCGACCGCGACGGTACCATCAACGTCGATACCGGCTATCCCGACGACCCGGCCGACATCGTGCTGCGCGACAGCATCGCGCCTGCCATTGCGGCCGCCAATCGGGCCAACATCCCTGTGGTGGTGGTAACCAACCAGTCCGGCATCGCCCGCGGTTATTCCGGTTGGGATGAGTTCGCCGCGGTCAACGGCCGTGTGCTCGACCTCTTGCGGGACAGGAGTGCATTCGTCGGCATGGTTCTCGCCTGCGCCTACCACGACGCAGGCACCGGGCTGCTGACGGTCGCCAACCATCCGATGCGCAAGCCCAATCCGGGCATGCTGATCGAGGCAGCGAAACGTCTCGAACTCGATCTCCGGCGCTCGCTGATCGTCGGCGACAAACAGGCGGACATGGAGGCGGGACAGCGCGCCGGCCTGTCGAGCGGCTGGCTGGTCGATGGTGATGCCTCCGAGCAGGCAGGGTTCAAGGTTTCGCCGCTGCGCGACCGCGAAGATCTGGACGGATTGCTGGCCGCGATAGAGGCACTCTGAAGCGCTTCCCGCAGATTCAAGAACCGGCGCTACGCTGCTGGTTTTCCGTGATTTTCAGATTGTCGGATACCACCGGACGAGGTTATCGATCAGGCCGGAAACGCCACCAGACCCTCATCCTTGACCCGGCGGATGGTGAGCGCGGTGCGCACCGTGTCGACGTTCGGCGCCGAGGCCAGCTCCTCGATGACGAAGGTCTGGAACGTGCCGAGGTCGCTTGCCACGCAATGCAGCAGGAAATCGGATTCGCCCGAAACCATCCAGGCGTCGCGCACGATGGGCCAGCCGCGCGTGCGCTCGGCGAAGGTCTTGAGCTCGGCGTCTGCCTGGTGATGCAGGCCGATGAGGCAGAAGGCGACGACATCCATGCCGAGCGCCGGCGCGTTGAGCAAAGCGCGGTAGCCACGGATGATGCCGGTCTCTTCCAGCCGCCGGACGCGGCGCAGGCAGGGCGGAGCCGAAATGCCGACACGGCTCGACAGTTCGACATTGGTCATGCGTCCGTCGTTTTGAAGTTCGCGCAGGATTTTCCAGTCGATGGCGTCGAGGTCGGCTTTGAGCGGCATTGTCGGCTTTCCCCGCGCGCAAGAATCTTTCGTGATTTCTAATTAGACTCCGGGATGCATTCCATCCCTCTGCCGACGATTTTTGATCCGGACACGGATATTGCCGGATATGCCGGCGCCGAAGCTTTCCGGGGACGAAGGCCAACTTGCCTTGCTGGCGTCGCGGGCAGCACTTACATTACGCGCGACATCAGGCGTGATTTCCATGCCGCAATCCCTGGCTGCCCTCCACAGAGGCTTTTCATGACCACCAAACACGCGCCTGTTCTCATCATCGGTTCCGGACCCGCCGGCTATACGGCGGCGATCTATGCCGCCCGCGCCATGCTGAAACCCATGCTGGTCGCCGGCCTGCAGCAGGGCGGTCAGCTGATGATCACCACCGATGTCGAAAACTATCCGGGCTTTGGCGATCCGATCCAGGGCCCGTGGCTGATGGAACAGATGCTGAAGCAGGCCGAGCATGTCGGCACCGACATCATCAACGACATCATCACCGAGGTCGACCTCAATGTGCGGCCGTTTCGCGCCAAGGGCGATTCCGGCACCACCTACACCGCCGATGCGCTGATCATCGCCACCGGCGCGCAGGCCAAATGGCTGGGTATCCCGACCGAACAGACCTTCATGGGCTTCGGCGTGTCGGCCTGCGCCACATGCGACGGCTTCTTCTATCGCGGCAAGGACGTCGCGGTGATCGGCGGCGGCAATTCGGCGGTCGAGGAGGCGCTCTATCTCTCCAACCTGGCGAAGAGCGTGACGGTCATTCACCGGCGCGGCGATTTCCGCGCCGAGCGCATCCTGCGCGAGCGGCTGTTCAAGAAGGAAAACGTGCGCGTCATCTGGGACACGATCGTCGACGAGATCACCGGCCAGCCCGGCAAGGCGCCGCTGCCGCCTTCGGTAGAAGGGCTGAAGCTGCGCAACATCGCAACCGGCGAGGTGATGCAACTGAAGGTCGATGGTGTGTTCGTGGCGATCGGCCATGCGCCGGCGGTCGAGCTGTTCGTCGGCAAGCTGAAGCAGAAGCCCAATGGCTATCTGTGGACGGCACCGGACTCGACCCGCACCGACGTGCCCGGCGTGTTCGCGGCGGGCGACGTTACCGATGACATCTACCGCCAGGCGGTGACGGCTGCCGGGCTCGGCTGCATGGCCGCGCTCGAGGCGGAAAAGTATCTCGCCGGTATCGAGGTTCACCGCGAGGCGGCGGAGTAACGTAGCGACTTGAGAAAGTCGTTTAAAAGCCTGATTTTTCATTCAGACGCCAAAACAGAGCGAGGGGAATCATGGCGCTGGACTGGGACAAGCTACGCGTGTTTCACGCTGCGGCGGAGGCGGGGTCGTTCACCCATGCCGCCGAGACACTGCACCTGTCGCAATCGGCGATCTCGCGGCAGGTCAGCGCGCTGGAGCACGACGTCGGCGTGCCGCTGTTCAACCGTCACGCCCGTGGCCTGGTGCTGACCGAACAGGGCGAGATGCTGTTCCGCACCGCGCATGACGTGCTGATGAAGCTGGAGACGATCAAGTCGCGGCTGACCGAAGCCAAGGACCGGCCGTCCGGCGTGCTTCGGGTCACGACCACGGTGGGGCTGGGTGCCGGCTGGCTGACCGAACGCGTGCAGGAGTTCATCGAGCTCTATCCCGAGATCAGCCTGCAGCTGATCCTCGCCAATGAGGAACTCGACCTCACCATGCGTCAGGCCGATTGCGCCATCCGGCTGCGCCAGCCGCAGCAGCCGGATCTCATCCAGCGCCGCCTGTTCACCGTGCATTTCCATCTCTATGCCTCGCCGGCCTATGTCGCCAAGCACGGTCAACCGGCCTCGGTTGCCGAACTGAGGACGCATCGCATCGTCACCTTCGGCGTGCCGGTGCCGTCGCATCTGTCGGAGCTGAACTGGCTGGAGACCGTCGGCGATTTCGAAGGCGGGCAAAGGGTGCCGACGCTGCAGATCAACGACATATTGTCGATCAAGCGCGCCGTGCAGGGCGGCGCCGGCATCGCCATGCTGCCCGACTACGTGATCAACAAGGACTCAGGCCTGGTGCAGTTGCTGCCGGAGACCGAAGTGCCGTCCTTCGACACATACTTCGCCTATCCGGATGCGATGAAGAACCAGGCGAAGCTTCATGTGTTCCGCGATTTCATCATCGCCAAGGCGCGCAGTTGGTCCTTCTGAGGGTAGGCCTACATTCAGGTGATGCCGGCCTGACCTGAATCTCGACATACCCTGAGACAACGCGGCTCACCCCCGCCAAGGCGTCAGGCGAGGCAGCCAGCCGGGGACGGCCCGGCGATAGGCTTCGTATTCCGCGCCATAGCGGCGGGCGAGCGTCGGCTCCTCGTAGAGCCTGACGAACGAGACCATGGCCGCGGCGGCAACGATGCCGTAGCCGAAGACGGCCCAGCTCGAAAACAGCAGCGCCTGGCCGAGGATGATCGAGAGCACGGCCACATACATCGGGTTGCGGACATGGCGGTAGATGCCGCCGACGACCAGTCTTTCGGTCGGCGCCACCGGTGCTGGCGTGCCCAGCCCCTCGAGCGCGAAGCGGGCAAAGGAATGGAGCAGCAGGGCCGCCGCCGCGAGGATCAGGATCCAGCCGGCCGGGACCAAGCCCGGCAGCGTCGACAGCGGCAAACGATAGCGATCGGTCAACACCCATGGCACCACGCCCGCGACGACGCCGGGTGCCGCAATGAAGAACAATGCGCTGCCGGCGATTGCCTGAATTGTGCGCATCACGAAATCCTGCCGTAGAATTGAACGGAGACTGCCCGATTCCGCATCATCGGGCGGTTTCTGTGTTTGGGCGGCAAAATGGGGCTTAGTTCGGCGTTCCGCAACGGGTTTGGCCGCGAAACCTTCGCCATTTCCGGCGATTTTCCTGGTCCTATCGCGCCTGGGAATGGGTTGGACCACAGCCTGCGTCTTTTTGCATGCGTGTGTTGCAAAATAGATGCTTGTTTCTTGGGCATGATGAGCACATATATAGATCATCTCCTGGGCGCGTTCTCCTCCCATTAGCGCCCTCGAGTGTTCCCCTCTGGAGGTTAGCCTTAACAGGCACTTCCAATCAAACTCAGCCGGATCTTTATTGATCCGGCTTTTTTGTTGCCCGAAGTCCACTGACCTCGAAAAAAGTCGATCGGCATTGCCACGTAACAGTGACATGTAACCTCGGGTAACATGGCGCAGACGCGCTCCATCGATTAAGCAGATCATAGGACGCGGTTGGCTCGTCCGGGAGATGGGGGCATCACTCGGACGGACCGGGCTCAGGCGGCTACCGCGTCCGAACCATTTTTATCCGTCAGCCATCGGCAGAGCGATGCGGCGGACCTGCCGTTTGCCTCCCAGGAGACGGTCCGCAATAGACGGCGTCCGGAAAACCCGGGCGCCGTTTTTTGCTTTCTCACGCAGCCTTGCCGCTGGTGTTCATCGCCTCGTCGGCCAGACGTCCGGTGAGTTCGGCCATATGGTCGAACACGGCGCGATAGCTGGCCACGCCCGCCGTTGCCGAGCGCAGTTCGATGATCAGATCGCCGATCTCCGCCTGCGGCATGGTCGCCTCGACGACGTCCCATCCCGGCCAGTCGGGCCGAGCGTCATAGCCGAGGATCTGGCCACGCCGCTGCGGGATGAGAGCGATGATCTTCGAGGTCGCTTCGGACGGCGTGACGATCTCGACCTTCATCACCGGCTCGAGCAATACCGGCGAGCAGGCGGCCATGCCTTCCTTCATCGCCAGCTTGGCGGCCATCTGGAAGGCCATGTCCGAGGAATCGACGGCATGGTAGGAGCCGTCGGACAGGTTGACGGCGACGTCGACCACCGGGAAGCCGAGGGGGCCGGACTTCAGATAATCGCGGATGCCCGTCTCGACCGACTGGATGTAGGTCTTCGGCACGACGCCGCCGGTGATGGTGTCGGTGAACTGGAAACCCGAGCCGCGCGGCAGCGGCTTGATCTCGATCACCACATCGCCGAATTGGCCGTGGCCGCCTGACTGCTTCTTGTGGCGACCACGCTGCTGCGCCGATTTGCGGATCGTCTCGCGGTAGGGCACGGCCGGTGTGTGGCCCTCGACGGGGATCTGGTTCTTGCCTTCGAGGCGCTCGCGCACGACACGCAGATGCATCTCGCCATGCCCCGACAGCACGGTCTCGGCGGAATCCTGGTTGTGGCGCAGGCTGAGCGAGGGATCCTCCTCCGCAAGACGCTGGATGGCCGCCGACATCTTGACCTCGTCCTTGCGTTCCTTCGGCCGCAGCGCGAAAGCGAAGACCGGTTGCGGTGGCGCCAGCGTGGCCAGCGGTTTGATGCCGCCTTTGGCCGCACTCAGCGTTTCGCCGGTCTTGACGGTGTCGAGCTTGCCGAGCGCGACGGTGTCGCCTGCCTTGGCGATGGCGAGCTTGGACTGGTCCTTGCCGAGCATCTTGTAGATGCCGGACACCTTTGCCGTTTCGCCGCCTGACAGGAAGAGTTCGGCGGCGTCGGCGACCTGGCCGGAGAGCACGCGCGAGACCGACAGCTTGCCGCCATGCGCCGTATGGATGGTCTTCATCACCTGGACCACCGTCTGATTGCCGTCGGGGGCGCCCAGGCGTCTGCGCGTCGCCTCGACGTCGGGCGCATCGTGGCGGATCGCCTTCAGCAGGCGCAGCACGCCATTGCCCTTCTCGGCGGTGCCGATGAGCACCGGCGTCACAATGCCTTCCCGCAGGTCGGCGGCGAGGTCGTCGAAGATTTCGTCCTTCGGCGGTTCGATCTCCTCGAGCAGCTGCTCCATGAGCTGGTCGTCGTGGTCGGCGAGTGTCTCCAGCATGGAAAAGCGCGCCTCAAGCTCACGCGCCTTGTCGTCGCCCGGGATGTCGGCGACCTCGCTTTCGGCATACTCGCGATAGATGTAGGCGCGCTCCAAGGCCAGATCGATCGAGCCGATGACGACGCTGTCCTTGCGCAGCGGAATCTGACGCAGCAGCAGCGGCACCGAGCTTGCCGGCTGCAGCATCTTCAGCGTGTCGCGCACGCCCGCGATCGCCTTGTCGACCTTGTTCAGGAACAGGATGCGCGGCACGCCGAGATCGTCGAGCTTGCGCATGATGAGCTGCAAGGCGGGAATCTTCTTTTCGTCGGCTTCGGCGACGACGACGGCGACGTCGCAGGCGGCGAGCACAGGCTCGGCCTCGAAAGAGAATTCGATGGAGCCGGGACAGTCGACGAAGGTAAGCTGCTCGCCCATGAATTCGGTGGTGGCGAAGGTCGCCTCGACGCTCATGGCATGGGCGCGCGCCTCGGGCGAATGATCGGAAACGGTGCTTCCCGACGAAACGGGATTCTGGCGGGGAATGGCGCCCGTGCGGGCGAGTATGGCTTCGAGAAGTGTCGTTTTACCGCTTGCGAAGGGACCGACTATGGCAATGCATTTCGGTCCCGTGCGTCGTCCTCCGGCGCGAGTACCCATGGCTGACCTCCACTCAGGCGTTTCCCTGGGAGCGGCGGCCGGCCTGTACGGCCGTCGCGGGCGGGGGTTCTTTTCGTTTCGCCACCTGCCCGACAGCATCGTCCCACGGGTTCGCGGGGAGGGCAAGGAAAATAGGAAATTCGCCGGCTTGGTTGTCTCAGGCGGTGCGGGTGAGCGATCCGGTGCGCGCGGCAAGCAGGGCGCCAGCCTTGTCGCGCGGTGCCGGCCTGCCGAAGAAGTAACCCTGGAAGCGGTTGCAGCCGGCGGCCCTGGCGAGGGTGAATTCTTCTTCCGTCTCGATGCCTTCGGCAACGATGGTGACATGCTGGATACGCGCGATCTGCGCCAGCGCAGAAACGAAGATCTGGGCGACCTGATCGTGGGCGAGACTGCGGATGTAGGATCGGTCTATCTTGATGCTGTCGATGGGCAAGGTCTTGAGATAGTTGAAACCGCAATGGCCGGTACCGAAATCGTCGAGCGCTATGTGAAAGCCGAGGCCGCGCAGAGTTTCGAGGCGCCTCAGGATTTCGGGTGTGGCGGCGGTCGCCACTGTCTCGGTGATCTCGATAATGAATTGCTCCGCCGAGCGGCCGGTCTCACGCAGCACGCGGTCGCACATCGTGACGATCTCGTCGCGTTTCAGCTGCTCACCCGAGACGTTGATGCTGATGCGGCGTCCGTGAAAATGGGCAACGTCGGCGCAGGCGCGCTTGAAGACCCATTCGCCCAGCATGTCGATCAGGGTCGAGCGTTCGGCGATTGGAATGAACTCGGCTGGCGAGATCAGGCCACGCACAGGATGGCGCCAGCGTATCAGTCCCTCCAGGGCGTAGGCGGAGCCGTCGGGGTCGACAATGGGCTGATAGTGCAGTTCGAGTTCGCCGAGGTAGACAGCTGCCCGCAATTCGCGCTCGATCAGGCGGCGGTAGCGTTTGTCGGACAGCATCTCCTCGTCGAACACAGTGACGCGGCCGCGGCCGCCGGCCTTGCTTTCATAGAGCGCCAGATCGGCAAGCAGCATCAACTCCGTCGTGTTCGACGCATGCGCCGGGGCAAGTGCCACGCCGATCGAAATGGAGAGCGGGATGGTCTTGCCCTCATGCGACTTGCCGGCCCGCATCGCGTCGAGCAGGCGGCGCGCATCGTTGTTGATCTCTGCCAGATCGCCATGCGGAATGATGACGCCGAACTCGTCGCCACCCAGGCGCCCGACCACGCCGTCGGCAAAGATGCGTTCGGCGGCCTTGACCAGATGCGCCAGGGCGAGATCGCCGAACTGATGGCCGAACGTGTCGTTGAGCTGCTTGAAATGGTCGAGGTCGATCAAAAGCAGGCTCGCCTGTCGCCGGTTGCGCAAGGAGCTCAGCTTGTCGCGCAGCGCCTCGATAAAATAGCGGCGGGTCATGGCGCCGGTCATCGCGTCCACGGTCAGAAAACGGTGCTTCTCCGCTTCGGCCGCCGCCGCCGACTGCAGCCGCTGCACCACGCTGCTGCGCATGTACATCAACACCAGCAGCGCCATGCCGGTAGCGACCATCGAAACGACGAGAGCGGTGATGTAGGAGAAGTCTTCGACCCAGCCGAGCGCACCAAGCGCGGTCGCCGTTATGCTCAGCACAAGCAGGAACTGGATGCCGCGGTAGACCCTGCCGCTATGGTCCTTGATCGTCGCCAGTATGCTCATGTCACCGTCCCCGCAACACAAGCCACGGCTAGAGCCCAGCTGTTAAGAAGACATTGAGTTTGCCGAAGGCAGCCGCCATTTTTCGTCCTGTGGCGCCGACCACCGGAAACTTCTGGGTTGGCATCATCGCCGACGCGATCCGTTCAACCGGCCTGGCTTCGGCGCTGCCTCACCAGGGCGCCATCCGCGCTCTGCGCCTCGACCGCGTCGGCAAAGCGCGACAGCATCGGATTGAACAGGTCCGGCCGCTCCCAGAAGGGGGCGTGTCCGACACCGGGGACGACATGGCAATGTTCCCACAGAGCGCCGTAGTGCAGCGCCTCGAAGTAACTGAGCCGGACAAACGGATCATTTTCACCGTTGACGATCGCAACCGGGAATGCGGCCTGCTCGACCACCTGCCTCTGGTCGGCGCCGTCGCCGCTCATCATGCTGCGCGTCACCGTGGCGCGCAGCCTGCCGTCCGTGCGCAGTATGGTCTGACGGAAGGACGGATCGGCGCTGTCGCCGAAGCACAATGCCTCGAAACGCTCGGCATCGCGCTCCGAGTAGATTTTCTTGGAGGCGAGCAGCATGTCCCAATGCGCATGGAAGCCGCGCAGCATGCCGAACACGCCCTTGGAAACAGGCGGGGCGCCGGTCAGCATCAGTCCGCGGATTGCCGGATGGAAACCCGCGAACTCCATGGCGACGTGGCCACCGAGCGACCAGCCGAAAACGATGGCACGCTTGATGGCCAGTCGGTCGAGGAGTTCACCCGCCGACCGGGCCAAGCCGGCGATCGTGTAGGCTGTTGCCGGGTCGTGAGCGTCAGAGGATCCGCCATGACCGGGAAGGTCGAAGGCGATCAGCCTGTGGGCATCGGCGAGCGGGCTGTCGAACTGCCTGGCGAACACGGCGCGCGAACTGCCCGAGCCATGGATCATCAGGATCGGCATGCCAAGGCCCGACGATTCGCTGAGGCGCAAATCGGCCTGTGATGTACGGATCGTGCGCTCGGCAACGGCCATGCTGGATTGAACCTCCGGATTGCGTGGCCGGCAACATCTCACAGCGGGGTCTACACCGCCTTTAAGTTTCTGGTTAAGAAAGGATTTATAAGCGGCGACCGTTTATAGTGGCCGAATCCTAACGATGGGGGTGGTGATGGAACGCGGGCTCGATCTTCTTCTCTCGATCAGCAGCATTGCAACGGTCGGCCAGTATCTCTGGTCGATGCGTGCCCATTTCCAGGCGACGACCATGTCTGCCGGCGCGAGGGTGATTTCAGCGGTCGTGGCCGCGACGGCACTGTTCTTTCTGGCGATACTCTGGATCCTGCCGCAGCCGCCGCTAGCGTTGATCGCCGGGCTGGCGATCCAGTTGGTCAGCTCTGCCCTGTTCTGGTGGGCGATCTCGACGTCGCGCAAGGCGCGGCTGCGCTTTGCCTTTGCCGAGGACAATCCCCACAGCCTGGTGACCGACGGTCCGTTCGGCTATATCCGCCATCCGTTCTACACATCCTACATCATCTTCTGGATCGGATGGGGCATCGCCACCTGGTCGATCCTGGCGGTGGTGCCGGTTGCCGGGATAATCGTGATCTATGTGATCGCGGCTCTGGACGAAGAGAAGAAGTTTTCGCGCACCGAACTGGCCGACGCCTATGCGGCCCATCGCAAGCGAGCCGGCCTGTTCTGGCCGCGGCTGGGGTAGCGCTGCCGCAATTATCCGCGCGTGCCGCTTGCTGGACGGTGTCGAGGAGGCGGTTGCGCAACAGCCGATATCGGACGAGAGTGCCGCTCGCTTCCATGATCGGCGCCACCGGATCGACGATTGCCGCGCCGTCAGCTTGAGGATCAGTACCATGAAGATTATTGCCTGCGGCAGCGTGCCGACCATTATCGCTCCGGACAAATACTTCACCGGCCGCGTGCTGCAGACACCGATCATCGAGAAGGAAGCGCCGGCCCGGCTCAGGGCGACCCTGGTCAGCTTCGAGCCTGGCGCACGCACCTTCTGGCACACGCACCCGCTTGGCCAAACGCTCTATGTCACATCAGGCGCCGGCCGCGCGCAGACTTGGGGCGGCCCGATCCAGGAGATCAAAGCCGGCGACGTCATCTCGTTCGATCCCGGCGAAAAGCACTGGCATGGCGCCGGCGCGCAAACGGCGATGACGCATATCGCCATGCAGGAGGCGCTCGACGGCGTCCACGCGGACTGGCTGGAACAGGTCACCGACGAGCAGTTTGGTGATTGAATCTTGTTGTTTTGAAACAAAAAACCCGGCCGTCCGCGGCCGGGTTTTTCTTGGCAGCAACACGATGCCCAATCAGGTCAGTGAGGCAGTGAAACGCTGGATGCGGGTGCAGGCCTCTTCAAGCAGGGCCTCCGAGGTGGCGTAGGAGATGCGGAAGTTCGGGCCGAGGCCGAAGGCCGAGCCGAACACCACCGCCACGCCCTCGGCGTCCAGCAGCTCCGAACAGAAGGTCTCGTCGGTATCGATCACCTTGCCGGCCTTCGTCGTCTTGCCGATCAACTGCGCACAGGACGGATAGACATAGAAGGCGCCTTCCGGCGACGGGCATGTGATGCCGCGCGCCTGGTTGAGCATCGAGACGACAAGGTCGCGCCGGCCCTGGAAGATCGCCTTGTTTTTGGCGATGAAATCCTGCGGGCCGTTCAACGCCTCGACCGACGCCCATTGCGCGATGGTGCAGGCGCCTGAGGTCTGCTGGCCCTGGATCATGTCCATTGCCTTGATCAGTGCTACCGGGCCCGCCGCGTAGCCGATGCGCCAGCCGGTCATGGCATAGGCTTTCGACACGCCGTTCATGGTCAGCGTGCGCTCGTAGAGCTTCGGCTCGACCTCGGCGATGGTTTTGAAGACGAAGTCGCCATAGGTCAGGTGCTCGTACATGTCGTCGGTCAGCGTCCAGACATGCGGATGCTTCAACAACACGTCGGCCAAAGCGCGCAGTTCGGCTTCGGTGTAGGCGGCGCCCGACGGGTTCGACGGCGAGTTCATCAAGAGCCATTTGGTCTTCGGCGTGATCGCCTTTTCCAGCACGTCCGCCGTCAGCTTGAAGCCGTTGTCGATCGAGGTGTCGGCAAAGGTCGACGTGCCGCCGCAGATCGCCACCATTTCGGGATAGCTGACCCAGTAAGGGCGGGGGATGATGACCTCGTCGCCGGGGTTCAGCGTCGCCATGAAGGCATTGAACAGGATCTGCTTGCCGCCGGTGCCGACGATGGTCTGCTCCGGCCGGTAGTCGAGATTGTTCTCGCGCTTGAACTTCTTGGCAATCGCCTCGCGCAGCGGCGCGATGCCGGAGACCGGCGGATATTTCGTCTCGCCGCGGCGGATCGCCTCGACCGCCGCGTTCTTGATGTTGTCGGGCGTATCGAAATCCGGCTCGCCGGCGCCCAGCCCGATCACGTCGCGGCCGGCATTTTTCAGCTCGCGCGCTTTCTGCGTCACCGCGATGGTCGCGGAGGGCTTTACGCGGGAAAGGGCGTCGGCAAGAAAGGCCATGACCAGATATCTCCAGGGACGATCGGCGCGGCCAGGAGCGGCCGCGGCGCTTCTCTTGTCGCATCATGCCGCCAAGCGCAAGCATTGTCGGATGAGCCAGACCTCAAATCCGCGGCAACAATAAATTCATCAACGGCCGGTAGAACCTTGGGCGGCAGGATCGCAACCCAAATTCCGCCAGTCTTGCGGAGCGAGGAACAGTGTCGCGTAGCATCGGGCTTGCCCACATCATCCGTCATGATGACGGCACCTCCAGCGGTGTCTGGGGCATCTATACGCTGCAGAGCGCCTTCCAGCCGATCTTCGCCTTCAAGGAAGGCAAGTTGTCGGTCGTCGCATTCGAGGGACTTATCCGGCCGTTTCGTGACGGCGAGCCGCAGGCGCCGATGGGCTTTTTCAGCACCTGTCCGGCAGCCGACCGCCTGCACATCGAGGCGCTGACCAGGACACTGCATCTCCTCAATGCCGGTGCCTGCCTGCCGGAAGAGGCATCGATCTTCATCAATTTCGACCCGTCGGTGTTCAGCGACCGCGCCATCGCCGACATGGCGCTGCGCGATATGAGGCTGGTGCTGCACGAGGCCGGCATCGATCCGCGCCGCATCGTCTGCGAGGTCACCGAGCAGAAGTCGGCATCTCAGGAAACCCTCTACAGCTTCGTCGAGGCGCTGAGGGCCAACGGCTTCCGCATCGCCGTCGACGACTACGGCGCCGACGATTCCGACATCAACCGCATCAAGGAGCTCAGGCCCGATATCGTCAAGTTCGACGCGCACTGGATCACGCAGTTGATGGAGTCCGGCGCCGGCTTTGCGCTGTTGACCGCGATGGTGACGAGCTTCGAACAGCAAGGCATCCGCACGGTATTCGAAGGCATCGAGGAAGGCTGGCAGCTCGAGTTGGCGGAAAAGTCCGGCGCTTCGATGGTGCAGGGCTTCGTGCTGGCGCGGCCGGAGCTTGCACCGACCAGTTTTCGTGGTTTCGGCAAGGACGTACAGGCGCAGGCGACAGACGGCACGGCCAAGGCACCCGCCAGCCCGGCCGTGACGCCCTCGGGTCGGCCAGCGAGGGTGTTTGGGCGCAAGGTGGCGCCATGAGCGGGCGGCCGGACAGGCGGCGCGATGCCGCCGACGCGATCTTTGCCGACGAGGTCGGTATCGAATATGGCGTCTACGGCGCCTTCCGGCTGAGAAGCGCCTATCAGCCGATCTTCACGCCGCGCAGCGGAACGCTGACGGCGGTCGCCGTCGAAGGGCTGATCGAGCCGCATCGCGCCGGCAGGCCGGTTGCCCCGCCAGTGTTCTTCGATGGCATTGCGGCGGCGGATCGCCTGTTCGTCGAGACGATGTGCCGGATGCTGCATCTCAGGAACTTCCGCAACATCGGCGTCGAAGGGCTCGACCTGTTCTTCAACTACAATCCGCTGGTCAACGACCATCCCGGACGCGCGCTGGCCGAAATCCGGCTGATGACCAGGCATCTCGGCGACTTCGACCTCCATCCGGGCATGCTGGTCTGCGAGATCACCGAGCAGGCGGCCGATGACAAGGTGCTTGTCAGCCTGGTCCATGAAATGCGCCGCCACGGCATCCGCATCGCCATAGACGATTTCGGCACCGGGCACTCGACGGAGGAGCGGATTGCGCTGCTTTCGCCCGATATCGTCAAGATCGACGGTACATGGTTTGCGCAATTCTGCCGCCATGCCGCCGCCGAACGCTTCTTCCGGCCGCTGGTCTCGATGCTGCACGATCGCGGCGCCAAGGTGCTGGTCGAAGGCATCGAGCAATCGGTGCATCTGCGGGTGGCGCTCGACGGCGGCGTCGACCTGCTGCAGGGGTTCCACCTCGCTCGGCCGGCGCTGGCCGGCACGATCTTCAACGAAGAGCCGCTTTCCATCGAGGCGCTGCTCGGCATGGACAACAAGGTCGTGCCGTTGCATCAGCGGCGCTGATGGGAACGCCAAAACAAATCACTGGATGATCTCGTGCGCGTCGCGATAGAGCCTTGCAGCGGGCTGAACGCGCGAGGGAGCGGCGATGATACTCTACGGAATGATCGACAGCGGCAATTGCTACAAGCCGCGCCTGCTGATGGCCAAGCTCGGCATCGCCTTCACCAATGTCGAGGTGAGTTCGCACACCGGCGACACCCGCAAGGCCGACTATGTCGCCAAGAACCCGAACGCCATGGTGCCGCTGCTCGAGCTCGACGACGGCAGGCGGCTCGCCGAATCCAACGCCATCCTGCTTTATCTTGCCGAAGGCACGCGCTTCCTGCCGGCCGACCGCTACCAGCGGGGGCTTGCCTATCAGTGGCTGTTCTTCGAGCAGTACAGCCACGAGCCTTACATCGCCGTGCGCAAGGCGCTGCTGACCTTCCCTGAAAGAGCTGGGGATGCGACGCCGGAGCGGCTGGCGCTGACGCTGGAGCGCGGCAACAAGGCGCTCGGCGTGATGAACCGGCATCTGCAGGAAAACAACTTCTTCGCGGGCAGCGCGTTCAGCGTCGCCGACATTGCGCTCTATGCCTATACGCACACGGCCGAGATGGGCGGCTTCCAGCTCGATGCCTATCCGGCAGTGTCCGCCTGGCTGAAGCGTGTCGAGGCGGATCCGGGGCATGTGGCGATCGAGTGGCTGCCCTGATTAATCTCAGCAACGTCGACGATTAGCGAAAGCTTCTGCGAAAGCGTCCTTCTCCCCGTGACGGGGAGAAGATGGCGGCAGCCAGATGAGGGGCGGAGCCAGCCGTCGTCGTAGTCGTGCTTGGCTCCGCGATGGATAGTCCTGAGGCGTCGCGCTGCCCCTCATCGCCCTGCCTGGCACTTCTCCCCGCATAGTGACGGGGGGAAGACGCCGCGTCACCGGTTTGGCCAATTGTCGGCGTCTGAAATTCAGACAAATAAAAAGGCGGGATAAAATCCCGCCTTCCCATTCCGGTAGCCTGATCGGGAGCGTTGGGGCCGGGCCGGCAGCAATCCGCTGCTTCGGCTTGTCGCGTTCCTTCCGCTCCGGCGCGCTTCTCGCGCGACCGTCAGTACATCCGTGACTTGCCGCGCGCCCCGAACCTTCGTCCGGCGCGCGCTATCGCCAAATCAGGCTGCCTTGCTCAGAGATCCAGCAGCGGACTTGCCGGTGCGGCGGTCCTGCTCGATCTCGAAGTTGATCTTCTGGCCTTCGACCAGGGTCGACAGTCCAGCGCGCTCGACAGCGGAGATGTGGACGAAAACGTCCGCGCCGCCCGCGTCAGGCTGAATGAAGCCGAAGCCCTTGGTGGCGTTGAACCACTTGACCGTACCAGTTGCCATTTCGATAGTCCTTCACATTTGCTTTAGTTTGACCGGACCGAGGTCCAGCCGGTGGTATCGAGATTTTGGAGATAGACGTCAGCAAACGCGAAGATCGCGAGGCCCGATCGATCGGCCGAAATATCAATGGAAGGCATATAGGCTGTTTCCGCATCGAAAACAAGACTGTGTGAGAAGAGCGTGATTGCGGTATTGTGCAACCGCCGCCCCAATCGCGTGGAAGCGTGGCGATTGGATCGCGTGCCTTTGGAGGCTACGCATCGCGCTTTCCCGAAAAATCGATTGCGATTTTCGGGTTGATGCGGCGGGCACCGATCGGGTTTGGGAGAGGGCCATGAAAACGATTCTGCTTGCCGCCTGCCTGACGCTGGTGGCCGTCGGGGCGCAGGCGGCTTCGCGCTATGATCCGACACGCATGAGCTGCGGCAAGGTGCAGGCGACGATCGCGCGCCAGGGCGCGGTCATCCTGCGTTACCAGTCGGCGCGCGTGCCGGGCCTGCCGCTCTACAATCGCTATGTGCAGAACGAGCGCTTCTGCGACATCGGTGAGATCAGGGCTCGCGCCTACGTGCCAAGCGCCGACACGAAATCCTGTCCGGTCTATATCTGCAAGCGGCCGGATTTCGACCGCCACTTCCGTCGCCGCATCCTCAAGCACAACTAAGGCAGCTTGTATCAGAACCCGAAAGAAGCCTGCGCGGCCGGCGGCGGGCCGACGCGCACGCCTTCCATGGCCAGCATCTTTTCCTTGGTGGCCGAGCCGCCGGGCGCCGAAAAGCCGCCGATCTTGCCGCCGGCGGCAAGGATGCGGTGGCACGGGATGACCAGCGGCACCGGATTGGCGCCAAGCGCCGCCCCGGTTTCGCGGGGCAAGCCGGCATGGCCGGCGCGCTTGGCCAATTCGCCATAGGTGGTGGTTTCGCCGTAGCCGAGTTTTCGTGCCGCGTCATAGATGGCGAGGCGGAAATCGTCGACACCGGCGAGATCGACCGGCACGCCGGAGAAATCGACGTCCTCGCCCGCGGCATAGGCCTTGATCGAGGCGATCAGCTCGACAACCCAGCGTGGCTGTTCACCCGATGCAGCAACACCGGGGTGGCGCAGCAGCCTGCGTTCCACCGTGTCGCGGTTGCGCTCCGGCAGGCAGAGCCGCATCAGGCCCGCCTCGCTCCAGGCGATGCCCATGAAGCCGAGCACGGTTTCGAAGACCGCATGGCCGGCGGCGTGAGAGGTGGTTCCCATGACATGCTCCTTCCGTGGATGGGAGGGAATTCAGTACAAATCAGGAACAATATGGCAGTTCCCGGTCGCTCCGACCACCCGAAAACCTTCTGCTGGCCCGGATTGCCGGAGGAAAAGCGCTGGTGTAAGGACTTCTTAACAACCCGATGAACCGGACCCGTGCGCGGCTTGCCATCAAAATTCTTCTTTTCTGCGATCGGCGTGCTCATCGCCGCGGCCGGCCTGAGCGGCTGCACCTCGACGTCGCAGATGAAGGCGGCGCCAGCGCTTGCCGCGGCCGCCACCCCAGCCGTCGAGGACGACAGCCCGACACTGGCATTGCCCGACACGGTAGCGGTGCTGCCGGAATCGTCCGGCCTGGTCCCGGTGCAGACGGCGGCGCTGACCGGCGATGCTGTCACCGCGACGCCAGGAGAGCCCTTGCCGCCACCGACGCAGCCGGCAGCCTTTGCCGGGCCGACGCCGCTGGCCGCCCAGCCCGCGGTGATGGCTGGAACCTCTCCGACCAGCCCTGGTTCGGTCGAGCCGGCGCCTGTTTATGCAACGGCAGCGATGGCCATGCCGGTCACCGGACAGACGGTCAAGACAGCCGCTATGCCCGGCGTCCAGCAGGTCGCCTATGTCGTGCCTGAGAACCCGGCCCTGCTTGCCCCGGCCGGCCCACCGGTCGAGCACGCGACAGGCCCCCGCGGCGAGATCGAGCGGTTGATCGAGAAATATTCCGCGCTCTACCAGGTGCCGGTCGACCTGGTGCGCCATGTCGTCAACCGCGAGAGCACCTTCAACCCGAAGGCCTATAATCGCGGCCATTGGGGGTTGATGCAGATCAAGCACGCCACGGCGCGCGGCATGGGCTATCTTGGGCCGGCAGCCGGCCTGTTCGATGCCGAGACCAATCTGAAATACGCGGTCAAGTATCTGCGTGGTGCCTGGCTGGTGTCGGGCGGCAACGCCAAGCGCGCCGACCAGCTCTACCAGAGCGGCTATTATTACGACGCCAGGCGCAAGGGCCTGCTCGAGGCGACCGGCCTCGGCACCGACCGCACGCGGCGGCGCTTGCCGCCCGATGCCTGAGCACGATGCCTGAACCGCGTCCGCCGGCACCAGACGACATCCGGCTGCGCAAGATCCTCGACGACACGCTGCTGCCACCGCGCTGGCCCGAAGGCTTTGTCATGCGCGGCTTCGCGGCGGCCGATGCGGTGCCGCTGCACGCCCTACTGACAGAAGTCTTCGATGATGGCGCCGACGGGCCGTTCGAGGAATGGTGGCCACGAATTTCCGATGATGCGGAGTTCGACCCGGCTTTGTGTTTCCTCGTCATCGACGGCAAGGGGCGGCTGACGGCTGCCGCACTTTGCTGGGCAACGGCCTTCGTGAAAGACCTCGCCGTCCATCCCGAGGCACGCGGCCTGGGCATCGGCGAGGCGTTGATGCGGCACGCCTTCCTCGCCTTTCGCGACCGGGGCGCCTCTCATGTCGACCTGAAGACCAACACGGTGGAGAATGCCGCCGCTGTCAGGCTCTACGAGCGGCTGGGCATGATACCGGTCGCCTGGGAAGGTTAAGTCCCCGTTTACCAAGATTTTGGCGCTGTCTTGTCATCGCGACGCTTAGCGGTGGGAAGCATGGCGGCTTTGTGAACCGCTTCACAGCGTCCGGCAAAAAGTAACTGCTAATAGATTTACGTCACGCAGTGCATCTGACCAAATATTTTGGATAGTCGAATTTCAAAATGGAGGGACGAGACTATGGCAGGACCAAACCTTCGAAAGAGAATTGGGCACGGCTTTGTTAGCCGGCAAGTGTTCGCCGAAAAGGCGATTGAACAGGTCGCCATGGCCGCCAAGACGGCAGCCGCGCCCGGGGCCAAGAAGGCCAAGGCCGGCGCCGCGGCGGCCATCGTGCCCGGCGGAAAGCTGGGTGCTGGCTTCTTCGATTTCATGTTCAAGAATTTGCCCGCCTTTACCGCCAGCGATGCCGACCTTGATACGCTGGCAAAAGCCATGAAGGATCCGGCGCCGGTCGACCAGCCCAATCCCGATCCGCACGACAACAAGAAGATCCCGTCCGGGTTCACCTATCTCGGCCAGTTCGTCGATCACGACATCACGCTCGACATGACGCCGCTCAGCCTTGCGCTGGCCGATCCGGGGATGGTGAAGAACTTCCGCTCGCCGAGCCTCGACCTCGATTGTGTCTACGGCGCCGGTCCCGGTCCGCATCGCTTCCTGTTCGCGCGCGAGCCGGCCCCTGGCGGCAGTGGCGCGGTGGATTCGCCGAAGCTGCTGATCGGCACCGCGCAGGCTTCGCAAGAAAACAGCGACCGGGTGGCCCAGACGCCGCAAGTACCGGAATTGCCCAACGATCTGCCGCGCAACATGCAGGGCGTCGCCCTGATCGGCGATCATCGCAATGACGAGAACCTGCTCGTCGCGCAGATCCACCTGGCGTTCCTGAAATTCCACAATGCGGTGATCGATCACCTGAAGGCCAAAGGGGTGCCCGATGACACGCTGTTCGAGGACGCGGCGCGCACCGTGCGCTGGCACTATCAATGGCTGGTGCTGCACGACTGGGTCGAGCGGCTGACCGAGAAGGGCTTCGTGGCGAAGATCCTGCAGGAGGGCCGCAAGTTCTACCGTTTCAAGACCAAGCCGTTCATGCCGTGGGAGTTCTCGGCCGCAGCCTATCGCATGGGGCATTCGATGGTGCGCGAGAAATACAGCCACAACCGCATTTTCAGGACACCCAACCCGCATATTGCGGAAGCCAGGCTCGCGACCCTTTTCCGCTTCAGCAATCTTTCCGGCGCTCTGTCCAGCAGCGTGCCTGGTCAAGGCACCTTGCCGAGCAACTGGGTGATCGACTGGCGGCGCTTCTTCGAACTGCCGCCACCGGCCAACACCGCGCAGTTCGAGTTCAATTTCTCGCACCAGATCGACCCTTTGCTGACCGATGCCCTGCACAAGCTGCCCGGCGCCACCGGCCCGGAGGCGAGCCTCGCCTTCCGCAACCTGAAGCGCGGCGTGCGCCTCGGCCTGCCTTCGGGCCAGGCGGTGGCCAAGGAGATGCGCAAGAAGATCACCTTCACGCCGATGACTGCGGACGAGATCGCGTCCGGACCCGACGGTGCGGTGGCCAAGTCGTTGAATTTCCACACCAACACGCCGCTCTGGTACTACATACTGAAGGAAGCGCAGGTGAAGGGCGGCGGCGAGCGGCTCGGACCGGTGGGCGCGCGCATCGTCGGCGAGGTCTTTGTCGGCCTCGTCCAGGGTGACGAGGAGTCGTTCCTGTCCAAGCCGGGCTGGAAGCCAGACCTGCCCGCGGCGAAGCCAGGCACGTTCTTCATGACCGACCTGTTGAAGTTCGTCGCCAAGGCGGCCGATCCGGCCAACCCCGACAAGGGGCTCAATCCGATCGGCGATTGATCAGGGTGTTCGTGCCCGTTCAATCGGGCCACGAGATTTCGGCCCGGGCGTGGAATCGTCAGGCTTCGCGGCGGCTTTGTGAACTGCTTCACATAGGCCGCCGCGCCCAGGTGCTAACCCTGCGTCATGCCACGTGGGGCGCCGATCGGGGGATCGAGGGCTTGCAAGGCATCGGAGGCGGCTGCGCCGGCATGTGTCAGCCACTCCACGGCGGGTCCCGGGGCGGGTTCGGGGCCCGCTTGCTTATGCGCCGTTTGCACTTCAGATATCCGGCGCGTTGCCGATCTTCTTCTTGAGTTCGATCGCCCAGGCGCGGCCCTCGTCGCCGCCCCACAGCAGCCAGGCGATGTAGCCGGCCGACGGGTTTTTCCCGTTGCCGTAGTTTTTCCCGCGCTTGTCGACCTCGTGGCGGGCGAAATAGCTGACCATGCGCCTTATGGTGGACGGCGCGAGCTTTTCCCGGTTCTTCAGTTCGGTAGCGCGGGCCACGCCGACCTCGGTGCCGCCGCGGCCGAACTGTTTGCGCAGTTCGAGCCCCTTGGCGGCATTGTCGGCGACGATCTGCGGGCAGCGCAGGTCGATCTCGTCCTTGTCGGCGTCGTGCATTGTTTCTCCCCAAATCCCAAGAGATCTAGAATGCCGGAAAGCCGGGCTGGTTCCGCCAGGGTCGCGAAGAAAAAGGAATGTCGGAACCGTGCCGCGCCGTGCGTCCTTGAGAGGCAAGGCGCGTCGCCGGCAACGGGCGCGTCGTCAGGAGATGGAGATGACGATGATCAGCTTTCCCAATGAATCCAGCGAATACCGCGCCGCCCGCGAAAAACTGCTGCAGAAGGAAATCGAGTTGCGCCGCGCCATGGAGGACGTGGCGGTCGCCCGGCGCGCGCTGCCCAAGGGTGGGCTGGTGCCTCAGGATTATGTGTTCGACGGGCTTGGGCCGGACAACAAGCCGGCGCGGATAAAGCTGTCGGAGCTGTTTGCGCCCGGCAAGGACACGCTGATCCTCTACAGCATGATGTTCCCGCGTCATCCGCAGGAGACGCGCGAGGTGGCGACCGGCGGCGGCACGGCGAAGCTCGCCCCGGCCGACCAGCCATGCCCGTCCTGCACCGCGCTGCTCGACCAGTTCGACGGCGCCGTCGGCCATCTCGAGGCCGCCGGCTTCAACTTCGTCGTGGTGGCCAAGACCGCACTCGACAATCTGCTGACGCTCGGCCGCGACCGCGGCTGGAAGAACATGCGGCTCATCTCCTCGGCCGGCAACAGCTTCAAGCGCGACTATCAGGCCGAGGCCGAAGACGGCGCGCAACTGCCGGTGCTGTCGGTGTTCCACCGCGACGGCGATGGTGTCAGGCATTTCTGGTCGTCGGAGCTCGGCTTCGCGCCGCCCGAACCCGGCCAGGACCCGCGCGCCATCGGTACTTGCGAGATCCTGTGGAACCTGATGGATTTTACCCCGGCGGGTCGACCGAACTGGAATGAACAGCTGCAGTATGGCGCGTGCTGTCATTGAGAGGGTAGGGCGAAGCGAAGGCCTTTGCCATCGCCCTACTGGCCCTTCGGCCGCGCGCCGTTGGCCTTCGCCCAATCAGCGCTCTACGGCGCCCCCCTCTGTCCTGCCGGACATCTCCCCCACAAGTGGGGAGATTGGCAGCATTGGCGCCGGCTTTTGTCTTTGCAACGTTGAAAATTGGCGAAGGGCTGCGGTGTTGCCGATCTCCCCCCAAGTGGGGGAGATGTCCGGCAGGACAGAGGGGGGCGCCGTAGAGCGTCACGGCGGACGCTCCACCGCTCCACCAGCCCCGGCGAACCGAGCGCCGCAAGGTGGCTTTTTGCCTGCGCCTGCCATGAACTAGACTGGGGCATCAATCCGAGGGAGGAGAGTTCATGCCCAAGATCGACATGTCAGCCGTGCCCGCCCGCAAGGGCTCGCCCTATCCAGCGCCTTTCGACGAACCCTGCGCCACTCGCACCAGGCGGCGCCTGGGCGATGCGGGCGGGCTCAGCGATTTCGGCGTCAATTTGATGACCTTGCCGCCCGGCGGCTGGTCGAGCCAGCGCCACTGGCACAGCCACGAGGACGAGTTCGTCTATGTGCTGGAGGGCGAACTGACGCTGGTCGAAGACGGCGGCGAGACGCTGCTCAGGGCAGGCGACTGTGCGACCTTCGCCAGGAACAGCGGCAATGGCCACCACATGATCAACAGATCCGCCGCCACAGCGCTCTACCTGGAGGTCGGCTCGCGCAACCCGCTGGACCTCACCACCTGCTCCGACATCGACATGATGAGCTCCAACGCCGACGGACGGTTCGTGCACAAGGACGGCACGCCCTATCCAGGTCAGCGCTGAGCAATCTCAGCTGGTCCTGATCTGCTCGACCGCGGTCACCAGCAGTTCTGCCATGGCGGCGCGAATCTGAGAATCCGACTGGGCGACGCCCGCCGCGTCGAAATCGGCGCGCACCTTGCGGAACACATCGTCGTCGCCGGCCTCTTCGAAGTCCGAACGCACCACCTCCTTGGCATAGGCGTCGGCATCCTCGCCGGATTTGCCGAGCTTTTCGGCGGCCCACAGGCCGAGCAGCTTGTTGCGGCGCGCCATGGCCTTGAACTTCGTTTCCTCGTCCATCGCAAACTTCTTTTCGAAGCCTTCCTGACGGTCTCTCATGCTGCTCATGGTTTGCCTCGCTCAGATGTGAGACCGACCTTAACCCGATGTCTGGGGGAAGAGCGGCCAAGAGAGGCGAGAGTGGCGCGCATGGATGTCATTAGCAAGGCAGGATCGTTCATGCCGGCGATCGACCCGGCGCCTGGATGAACGGCACCGCACCGATCCTGATCGGATCGTTGCAAATTCTCACAATGCCTGAGGCATTCGTTCCGATGTGAGTTGACGTTGGCGTGCCGTGACCTACTCTCGAATGCCTGCTGGATGAACCGAGGGAGACGAGCGATGCAGTCACCTTTCAACCAGATACGCAGCGTCGCGCTGACAGCGGCGGTGATGCTTGCCGCCGGCACCGCGGCCTATGCCCATCACGGCTGGTCGTGGACGGCGGACGGGTTCTTCGAACTTAGAGGCAAGATCACGGCCATCTATATCGGCAATCCGCACGCCACGCTGGATGTCGATGCTGAGGGCGAGGCCTGGCGGGTGGAGATGGCGCCGCCGGCCCGCACGATCGCCGCCGGCTTCACCGAGGAGGTCGCCAAGGTCGGCGACGAGGTGACCGCGATCGGCAACCGTTCGCTCGACGAGACCGAAAAGCGCATGAAGGCGGTCCGTGTCATCGTCGGCGGCAAGACGTACGATGTCTATCCCGACCGCGTGCCACCGGCATAAATGGCCGAGTTCCTTGCCGGCATCGAGCAGCTCGACTTCGTGCGGGGGCTGAAGGCTTCCTTTGTCGCCTACCCGATCGTCAATGCGCTTCACATCATGGCGATCGGCGCGCTGCTGACCAGCGTCATGCTCATGGACTTGCGGGTCTGCGGCGCCTTCCGCGCGCTGCCCTATGCGGCGTTCGTCGCGCTGCTGCGTCGCACCGCATTGGGCGCGTTCGCCGGCGCTTTGGTCACCGGCTCGCTGCTTTTTTCGGTCAAGGCGAGCACCTATGCGGCGATGCCTGTTTTCCTCGCCAAGATGGCCCTCATCCTGCTCGCCGGCGTCAATTTTTTCGCCTTCATGCGCCTCATCCCCGCAACAGGCGATGACGAACCGGCCGGCGGGACCTCCACCATCCTGGCCGTGCTCTCGATGGTGCTGTGGACTTCGGTGCTTTTCGCCGGACGGTTCATCGGTTTTCTCTGACCAAAGTGAGCGCCGGCACTGGCCTTCCCAAGGTGGGCGGATAAGCTCCCTGCAAACAAAGGGAGGATTGCCATGAAGAAGGAAGTCATCGAGGTGCCGGTGATGTCGGACAAAGTGCGGGCGCTCGGCTTGCCGTGCTCGACTGCGGTGAGAGCCAACGGCTTCGTGTTCATCTCGGCGACGCCGCCGGTGGACATGGTGACCGGCGAGATGGTGCGCGGTGACATCGAAACGCAGACCGATGCGTCGCTCAAGGCACTGAAACATTGCCTGGAGGCGGCGGGCACCTCGCTGGAGAACGTGGTGATGGTGCGCATCTACGCCGTCAATTCCGGCTTCTACAATGCCATCAACCGGGTCTACGCGAAGTACTTTTCGACCAACCCGCCGGCGCGCTGCTTCGTACCGGTGGCGTCGTGGCCGATGGAGTTTGATATCGAGATCGAGTGTGTCGCGGTGGGGTGAGGGGAGCGAAGAGAAGTTTTAGCCTACTGCCATCGGTCGGGTCGGATGTCTGATCAATGGATATTCTACTTGCAGTGGAAAATTCAATATTCGTCTGCGAAAATATCATCGTCAGCGAAGTCAATTTCATCGATATCAAAAGACAAATCTACCTCGAAGTCATCGACCAGTTTGTTTTTTGCCAAATTCTCCTTCTTCATTTTCTTAAGAAGTGGAGCTAAATTATAAAAATCCAAATTTGATCGATAAAACTCAATCTTTTTTTTGTACACAAATCTAAAGTATTCGTGATCCGTCACATGCTTTGTTTTCGTCGTTCCATTTATGTTCTTTAACGTTGTCTCATATGCGTAAAGCCACATGTGGCTATTCAAACCGTCGACGGTCAGAAACGTATTCCAATGGGAAAAACTGAGGTTCCCCTCTACTAAGCCTTTGGAGCGCGCATCTGCGATAAGCACAGCGATCAAAGGATCTTCCTCCGCTAGAAAGGGCTTTAGTACCTTGGCCTTCAGCGAGATGTCTAGGGAGATCGCCAAGTGCAACAGCCAAATGGCTTCGCCGGCTTTTTGCTGTTCGCATAAAACAGGAAGACTCGACTGGACTAGATCCCTAATAAGATCTGTAGTAACGTCGGCTTTTTGTAAGGTGTCGTATTACGAAGATCTCAACCAAAATAGAAATAATTGTTGGATTTTCTCGGTATACCGAAATGAGATACATCTCAACTTGCTTCCAAGAATCGCACTCTAAAAATGCTCGTCGCGCGTTCTGCAGAGCAAATTTTGCCACGTTACTATCTCTATTTTCTAAAGACGTTCGATTAAGATTGTATAGAAACAAATCTATCGATTGAGAATCATAAGGTGGCTTGGGAATGATTGACCGTATATAGCTTTTCCAACCCCAAACGTAATATGAGCTGCTCGATGTGATAAAAGTCTTCTCGTTGTTAATATCTAACTCAAACGTATTTGCGGATCGCCGTATCGAAGCGATTACGCTCTCGGCACGTTCTTTCGTGTGCGTTCCAACACTAAAGTCATCTACAAAGCGCATTGCTGAATTTGACGTTATCCCCGCGCTGCTTTGGACTGGGATGTCGATAGCAGACCCAACCAGCTCGGCAATCATCCGCGAGGTATCAGGGCCAACGGGCAGGCCAATTGTTTGACCATCCTGCGAGTTTCGTGAAATCAAATCGATGAGATTTCCCACGTGCTTGTAGGACCTATTCTTCTTCGCAAAATTCTTGCCGTGCACTGCCCAAGCAATCGCATGGGTATATATAGAATGATAAAATGCGCTAAGATCACTATTTATGATGAATGCAAATCGCGCGTTCAAATTTGATAGAAAATATTCTCTAGACTCAAATACTGGTCTCTTGAGGGCTCGGTCGCCGCTCCAATCAAATACCGAAGGAGAAACAGATATCTTTGATTTCTTAGAGACTTTTCTAAGCTCTACGTATTTATCTGACAGAATTTTCGACAGAAAAAAATAAGATATTGGATTTATGAACGAGTGCCTTCTTGGATGTTTTGTAAACCTTGGGTAGTTGAAAGAAGTTCTGTTTCCTTTGTAATAATAGTACGCAGGATCTTTTTGCTTGCCTACCTTTGGCAATTTTTCGAAATTTGACAAAAGGTAGCTTCTATATTTTCCAAGTTTTTCGCTATAGAAACATCTTGGTAGTTCCGGAGGGAAAAACCCTGCCGCAAGAAATCTGCGGTGGCGAGTTGGCGCATTTTTTGCACTCATTCTGTACCCCAATGAACTGCACGAGTTGGCAAGCGTTCTCGGCCCGGCAGTCTAGCTGTACGAATAACTACACCATATTTACGATCAACTAAATACTAATCAAAATCTTCTCGATGATGGGCTGCCGCCCAACATTAAGTCGATGGCAAGTTTGTCCTCATCCGACCGAGCTTCCCTCAGGTACCTTCTCCACATGAAAGAGGAAGGGGATTTCAGGCAAAATACTCCTGCAGCGGCCTCACTTCGAGGCTCCCAGCCCTCAGCGCCGCGATCGCCTCGGCCACCGCAGCCGCCCCTGACAACGTCGTGTAATACGGCACCTTTTGCATCAGTGTCGCCCGGCGCAGCGACTTCGAGTCCGACACCGCCTTCTGGCCGTCGGTGGTGTTGAAGACGATCTGCACCTGGCGGTTGCGGATGGCGTCTTCGATATGCGGGCGGCCTTCGAGCACCTTGTTTATTTTCTCCGCGACGACGCCGTTCTCGGCGAGGAAGCGGGCCGTTCCTGATGTCGCCATCACTTTGAAACCCTGGCCGGCGAGGCGCTTGACCGCCGGCAGGATGCCTTTCTTGTCTTCGTCGCGCACCGAGACGAACAGCGTGCCGGAGCGCGGCAGGTCGACGCCGGCGCCGAGCTGGCTCTTGGCGAAGGCCAGGGCAAAATCGCGGTCGAGGCCCATGACCTCGCCGGTCGAGCGCATTTCCGGTCCGAGCAAGATGTCGACGCCGGGGAAGCGGGCGAAGGGGAACACCGCTTCCTTGACCGCGATGTGGCCGGGGTTGCGCGGGTCGGGCATCGGGCCGTAATGGGCGAAGGCGTCTTCGAGTGCCTCGCCAGCCATGATGCGAGCGGCGATCTTCGCGATGGGACGGCCGATGGTCTTGGCGACGAAGGGGACGGTGCGCGAGGCGCGCGGGTTGACCTCCAGCACATAGACCGTGCCGTCCTTGATCGCATATTGCACGTTCATCAGGCCGCCGACATTGAGCGCGCGGGCAAGGGCGGCCGTCTGGCGCTCCAGTTCATCGACGAGGTCGGAGGGCAGCGAGTGCACCGGCAGCGAACAGGCCGAGTCTCCGGAATGGATGCCGGCCTCCTCGATATGCTCCAAAATGCCGGAGACGAAGGTCGACTTGCCGTCGCAGAGGCAATCGACATCGACCTCGATGGCGCCCGACAGATAGGTGTCGAACAGCAGCGGGTTCTTGCCCAGCAGCGTGTTGATCTGGCCGGTCTTGTCGTTGGGGTATTTCTGCTTGATGTCCTCCGGCACCAGGCCGGGCACGGTGTCGAGCAGATAGGTCTGCAGCATGCCCTCGTCATGGATGATCTGCATGGCGCGGCCGCCGAGCACATAGGAGGGGCGCACCACCAGCGGGAAACCGAGCTCGCCGGCGACGAGGCGAGCCTGCTCGACCGAATAGGCGATGCCGTTCTTCGGCTGGGTGAGGTTGAGCTTGTGCAAGAGCTTCTGGAAGCGGTCGCGGTCTTCGGCCAGATCGATCATGTCGGGCGAGGTGCCGAGGATCGGGATGCCGGCCTTCTCCAGCGCGTCCGCCAGCTTCAGCGGTGTCTGGCCGCCGAACTGGACGATGACGCCGACCAGCTCGCCCGAGGCCTGCTCGGCGCGCAGGATCTCCAGCACGTCTTCGGCCGTCAGCGGATCGAAATAGAGGCGGTCGGAGGTGTCGTAGTCGGTCGACACGGTCTCCGGGTTGCAGTTGATCATGATCGCCTCAAAGCCGGCGTCGCGCAGCGCGAAGGCGGCATGGCAGCAGCAATAGTCGAACTCGATGCCCTGGCCGATGCGGTTCGGTCCGCCGCCGAGGATGACGACTTTTTTGCGCGCCGAGACCTGCGCCTCGCTGGCGAGCGCTCCGGCGAAGGGCACTTCATAGGTCGAATACATGTAGGCGGTAGGCGAGGCGAACTCGGCCGCACAAGTGTCGATGCGCTTGTAAACCGGATGAACGTCGAGCTTTTCGCGAATCTTCTGAATCACTTCGGCGTCGGTCTTCGTCAGCGACGCGAGTCGGGCGTCTGAAAAACCCATCGCCTTCAGCATGCGCAGATTGGCGGCATCGGCGGGCAAGCCGTGTTCGCGGATGCGCACTTCCATGGCGAGGATGCCGGCGATCTGCTCGAGGAACCACGGGTCGATCTTGCACATGGCGTGCACGTCTTCCAGCGAAGTGCCCATGCGGATCGCCTGCGCCACCATGCGCAGCCGGTCCGGCGTCGGCGTGCCGAGGGCGGCGCGGATGGCGTTGCGGTCGTCGACATGGCTGGCGGGCGCTGTGCCATGGCCAAGGCCGGGGATCTCGATCTCGTCCAGACCCGTCAGGCCGGTCTCCAGTCCACGCAGCGCTTTCTGCAGCGATTCCTGGAAGGTGCGGCCGATGGCCATGACTTCGCCGACCGACTTCATGGCGGTGGTCAGCACCGGCTCGGCGCCGGGGAATTTCTCGAAGGCAAAGCGCGGGATTTTTGTCACGACGTAGTCGATCGACGGCTCGAAGGAGGCCGGCGTCGCGCCGCCGGTGATGTCGTTCTCCAACTCGTCCAGCGTGTAGCCGACGGCGAGTTTTGCCGCGATCTTGGCGATCGGGAAGCCGGTCGCCTTCGAAGCCAAAGCGGACGAGCGCGAGACGCGTGGGTTCATCTCGATGACGACCAGGCGGCCGTCGGCCGGGTTGACGGCGAACTGCACGTTGGAGCCGCCGGTCTCGACGCCGATCTCGCGCAGCACCGCGATCGAGGCGTTGCGCATCATCTGGTATTCTTTGTCGGTCAGGGTCAGGGCAGGGGCGACGGTGATGGAATCGCCGGTGTGCACGCCCATCGGGTCGATGTTCTCGATCGAGCAGACGATGATGCAATTGTCCGCCTTGTCGCGGACGACCTCCATCTCATACTCCTTCCAGCCGAGCACGCTTTCCTCGATCAGCACTTCGGTGGTCGGCGAGGCATCGAGGCCGGATTGGACGATCTCGTAGAATTCGGCGCGGTTGTAGGCGATGCCGCCGCCGGTGCCGCCCATGGTGAAGGACGGGCGGATGATGGCGGGCAGGCCGACATGGTCGAGCGCCTGGGCTGCGATCGCCATGGCGTGGCTGATGTAGCGCTGCTTGCGGTCGCCTTCGCCGAGGTTCCAGCGGGTTTCCAGCGCATCGAGCGCGGCGTCGAGGTTCTCGGGCTTCTCGGCCTTGAGTGCCGAGCGCTCGGCCTCATGCGTCTTGCGGTCGGCGTTCTTGACGTCGGTGGCATTGGCCAGCATCGACTTCGGCGTTTCAAGGCCGATCTTGCTCATCGCCTCGCGAAACAGCGCCCGGTCCTCGGCCTTGTCGATGGCATGTGCGTCGGCACCGATCATCTCGACATTGTAACGCTCGAGCACGCCCATGCGGCGTAGCGACAGAGCGGTGTTGAGCGCGGTCTGGCCGCCCATGGTTGGCAGCAACGCGTCGGGCCGCTCCTTGGCGATGATCTTGGCCACCACTTCCGGGGTGATCGGCTCGATATAGGTGGCGTCGGCCAGTTCCGGGTCGGTCATGATGGTGGCCGGATTGGAATTGACCAGGATGACCCTGAAACCCTCTTCCTTCAGCGCCTTGCAGGCCTGGGTGCCGGAATAATCGAACTCGCAGGCCTGGCCGATGACGATGGGGCCGGCCCCGATGATCAGGATCGACTTGATGTCGGTGCGTCTTGGCATGGGCGAGGCGTTCCGTTCGGCGAGCGGCTTGCACGAAAAACCGGGCGGGAAGACCCGGCCGGTTGTGCTTGCGATTCTGGTATCAGGCTAGGAGGGCCTTATAGGGAAGAGTTTTGATTGATGTAACCCCGAAAATGCGGGTTTGTAGGGGCTGCCCCCAACAAGCGCCTCGTTCCTTCGCGCCCCCCTCTGTCCTGCCGGACATCTCCCCCACTTGGGGGGAGATTGGACGTCGCGACCGCCTCCGCCAGTTTTCGTCGGTGAAGAAAGGTGAGGCGCTGAAGCTGCCGATCTCCCCCGTGTGGGGGAGATGGCCGGCAGGCCAGAGCGACTGTCTTGGAAGTCAAGCGTTCTGCCATGGTTTTTGG
>NZ_JHQS01000065.1 GCF_014843845.1 Mesorhizobium amorphae
ACCTGCTGCCTTGGGCCTACATCACGGCGCCCGAGCTCAAGGCCGTGGCCTAAGAACACCGCTTACGCAGAATCGCTCTATCTATTTGTTTTGACGCAATTTCGGACGGAAACTGCCACGCACTTTTCCTGGAATTGCTTGGTTTCATTTAACAGCCCGGACCGCTCGCGGCACACCAGAGTGCCGCGAGCGGTCCGGGCTTTTCTTTGTC
>NZ_JHQS01000066.1 GCF_014843845.1 Mesorhizobium amorphae
ATCAGGTTTCTTTCCCTGAATTGCCGTGCCGACACATTCACGCAGACGATCAGGGGCGGTAGACCCGCGTCCTGCCAGGCCTTGTTCTGCCGACAGGCTTCGTGCAGAACCCAATCGCCGATGGGCACGATCAAGCCTGTCTCCTCGGCCGTCGGAATGAAAATGGCCGGTGACACCGTGCCTCGCGTCGGATGCTGCCAGCGTATCAACGCCTC
>NZ_JHQS01000067.1 GCF_014843845.1 Mesorhizobium amorphae
GCAAAAATCACCGCCCTCATCGAGGCCAGAATAATCTTAATCGACTTGGTAACGGCCTATTCAGCGCCAATGGCTAAAGAAACAATATGACGCCGCGCACCAAGCGTATTCTGGGCAAATCATTGGTCGTGACGACAATTGCAGTCGTTGCGACCTTCGGTCTGTCGTTTACGGCTAGGCTTGCGTTGCAGATGCCGATCGACTGGCTGAGTTGGG
>NZ_JHQS01000068.1 GCF_014843845.1 Mesorhizobium amorphae
TGACTGGAGGTCAGAAAATGAACATCAAGAGCCTTCTCCTTGGCTCCGCTGCGGCCCTGATCGCAGTTTCCGGTGCGCGCGCCGCCGACGCCGTCGTCGTCGCCGAGCCGGAACCGGCTGAATACGTCAAGATCTGCGACGTTTACGGCTCGGGCTACTTCTACATCCCCGGCACCGAAACCTGCCTGCGCATCGGCGGCTATGTCCGTTACGACATC
>NZ_JHQS01000069.1 GCF_014843845.1 Mesorhizobium amorphae
TTGTTGATGCCGAGATCGATGACGTCGAAACCGGCGCCCTCCATCATCATGCCGACGAGGTTCTTGCCGATGTCGTGGATGTCGCCCTTGACGGTGCCGATCACCATCTTGCCCTGCTTCGGCGCGCCGGTGGCGGCAAGCAGCGGGCGCAGGATGAACATGCCGGCCTTCATCGCGTTGGCGGACAAAAGCACTTCCGGCACGAACAGGATGCCGTC
>NZ_JHQS01000070.1 GCF_014843845.1 Mesorhizobium amorphae
TGGGACCTTCGATGCTGCGTTGGGCGCGCCTGCGGAGGTCATACTGTGACATTTTACAGGCTCGAAGATGGTGGACTTATTCAGCGCGACGCCCCGCTGAGCTTCTCATTTGACGGAAAGCGTCTGTCCGGATACCGCGGAGACACCTTGGCGTCAGCGCTGCTGGCGAATGGGCAGATGATATTTGGGCGCAGCTTCAAATACCATCGCCCACGAGGCGTAC
>NZ_JHQS01000071.1 GCF_014843845.1 Mesorhizobium amorphae
GACGTGGTCGGCTCGACGGTGTCGCATGGCGAGATCTTCAGGATCGCCGTCGATGCGGCCGGCACGGTGACGCTGACGCAGTCCCAGCAGATCGACCATCTGCCCGAGGACGTCGATGCGACCAATGACAACGCCCATATCGACCTTGCCGCCGGCAAGGTGACGCTGTCGGCGACAGCGACGGTGACGGACGGCGACAACGACACGGCGACCAGCACCGTGAG
>NZ_JHQS01000072.1 GCF_014843845.1 Mesorhizobium amorphae
GCCTCCGGCGTTGCCAACGGCACGGCCGGCACCTCGCCGGCGACCGGCGACCTCGACGCCAGCGACGTCGACAGCCTCACCGACTTCTCGGTGGTCAGCAACGGTGCCCATGGCACGCTGTCGATCAATGCGGCCGGCGAATGGAGCTACGCGCTCAACGAGGATGACGCCGCCGTCCAGGCGCTCAACACCGGCGATCCGGCGCTCACCGACACCATCACCGTGCAGACCGCCGACGGCACCCAGCAG
>NZ_JHQS01000073.1 GCF_014843845.1 Mesorhizobium amorphae
CCGGCCTTGGACCATCGCCTGAAGCGCTGATGCAGCGTCTTCCACCTTGCCGTAGCGCTCGGGAACGTCGTGCCAGTGCGCTCCGGAACGCAGAACCCAAAGCACGCCGTTCACAAATTGGCGATTATCCTGGCCACTGCGGCCGGGATCACCAGCCTTGCCAGGCAACAGGCTTTCGATACGCTGCCATTGCTCGCTGCTCAGTTCATATCGCCGGGCCATCCATCGCTCTCCAGATCGAATCTGGAAGCCTA
>NZ_JHQS01000074.1 GCF_014843845.1 Mesorhizobium amorphae
CGTCTCAGCTCTTCGGCCGAAGCGGTGGCGCTGCAATTCCTTGATGATCTGGATCAGACGAGCATTCTCGACGTCGCGCGCCAGGACCATCGCCTTCAGCGCGTCCGGATCGTCGGGAAGCTGGTCAGCCGTGATCGCCATGAGCGGATCAGACCATATTCACTGACAGCCCGCGACAGCGGAATCCAGGCTGATTCACTTCGTCGCGGGTCAGCCCGCCTGGACTGGAACGCGGGTCCGGTGCGCCTCGTGGACCCGCCGCCAGTCCAGCCCTTCCAATAGCGCGGACAGTTGCGCGGCCGTCAGCCG
>NZ_JHQS01000075.1 GCF_014843845.1 Mesorhizobium amorphae
TCGGTGGCGGTGGCGGTCAGCGTCACCAGGTCGGCCGCGGCCAGTGCCGCCGCCGAGGCGCCGCTCTCCACCGGATCGGTCGCATCGTCATGGACGACCGAGCGGTTCTGGGCCAGCGTCACCTCGCCGGTGTTCGCGTCGACGCTGATCAGGAAGGCGACCGTGGTGGTGTCGTTCTCCAGATAGCCTTCGACCTCGCCGCTGGCGTTGAGGCGCAGCAGGATGTTGTCGCCGCTGATGGTGTCGTCGAGACCGCTGTCGACGCCCGCGCTCTTGACGTCGAGCGCATAGGTGATGGCATCGGTGTCCTGGAC
>NZ_JHQS01000076.1 GCF_014843845.1 Mesorhizobium amorphae
CCCGGCATATCGTCGATGGGGATCGTCCAAGACCTCGCGCAATACCCCGGATCGACCGACCGGCCGCAATTCCGCGGGAGATCTCTTCGCGCTCTTCCAACCTCAGCCCTGACGTCGCCCTGCGCCGCGGTGGCGGAGCAATACCCCCGTGCAGAGCCACGATCCGCTGGACGCCGGTCTTGTTCCTCCGCTCCAGCGCCCGCGAGATCGCCGAGATGCTTTGCCCCTGCCTCCAGCGCTCCCACAGCCCAGCCTTCTGCGCCGTCGTGAACCAGATCCGTGACGTCACCATATGCCACCTCCTCATCCTCACAGATTAGAAGGTGTTGCGTTGACCGGTTGAACCCGCCG
>NZ_JHQS01000077.1 GCF_014843845.1 Mesorhizobium amorphae
AATGCACTGAAGGACAGCGGCCTAGAGGCCAGATACCTCGAGCTGGAGGTGACGGAGAGCCTGATCATGCAGGACATCGAACTGGCGGTCGCAACGATGAACGCACTGCAGGGCCTGGGTGTGCAGATATCGATCGATGATTTTGGAACAGGCTACTCCAGCCTTAGCGCACTCAAGACCTTTCCAGTGGCGCGCTTGAAGATCGACAAGTCCTTCATCAACGATCTCGCCGACAACGAGAGCGATCAGGCCGTCGCCAGCGCCGTCATTTCATTGGGTCAAAATCTGCATCTGAGGGTCATTGCCGAGGGTGTCGAGACAGACGATCAAGTGGCCTTCTTGCGCAAGAACAATTGCGA
>NZ_JHQS01000078.1 GCF_014843845.1 Mesorhizobium amorphae
TCGCACGCTCTCCCGGCCATGCCGGGTTTTGCGAATGACGTTTCCGGTGACGACGCGCTGCGACCATCGGAAGCCGATCTCGTGGAAATACAGGTCGGCATGCTGCGGGCTGATATGATGAAAGACGCCGGCGATGGTACGGCGGACGCGGGGAGTTGAAGCCCTCCACCGAATTGACGTGGACGGCGTCGCGAACATACTCACCGCGGGAATGCTTCACGGTCTCGTGCTTGGCAAAGCTCTCACCAATGGCCATGAATGCCTCCACTCGTCGCTCATCAAATGAGCTCCCAATTCGATCTGCGCGTCAATGACGCGTTCGCTTGCTCGCGCCGAGAGACCAGTCACGACCGCGGCACGCGCGTCACCGGCCAGAGTGCCAGACATGACATC
>NZ_JHQS01000079.1 GCF_014843845.1 Mesorhizobium amorphae
TCTTCCAAACTCCGAGTGGGTCCTGGAAGAAGGAATGGTCTTCCATATGGTTACATCAGGCGAAGGCGTCGCCATCAGCGAGACCGTCCTGGTCGGTCCGAATGGTGGCGAAAGGTTGAGCAAGTTGGACCGCCGGCTATTTTCGAGCAATGAAAGCGTGAGATTAGCCAGCAACGCGGCTTGATGATCGTGTTTTTCAGCTGAGCCAGGTTACGCCGATCGCGCCGCAGTCTGCGGGCGCGCGATCGGTGTCGGAGCACGGCTGGACCGGCGTGTTGCTCATTCCTTAGTAGCAGGAAGCTCAACTACAACGCCGACGCCGTCGGCTGACGCGGGCGCTGCGAGAGACGTGGCAATATACGAACTGAATTTGACGCGAGCCGCCGGCGTCGGTCCAACAAGGCTCTGTTGAGAACA
>NZ_JHQS01000081.1 GCF_014843845.1 Mesorhizobium amorphae
ACGACCGAACGCTTGGCGCCGGCCTTCTCCATCTTCTCCATGAGCGAGGGCAGCGCGGCCTCCGAGGAGGACGTTGCCAGGACAAGCAGCAGCTCTTCCTTGATGTAGCGGATGAGAGAAAAGATCGAGAAGCCGTTGTAACGGCAGACCGCGCCGAGAACGCCGGAACACGAAGAGGAAGGCGGTGAAATAGAACGTCGCGACCAGCATCGCGAGGTTGACGATCGACCCGATGCCATATTTGCCGGTGGTGAAGGCCATGGCGCCGAAAGCGCCGATCGGGGCGGCCTTCATCAGCAGGCTGACGAGCTTGAAAATGGGGGCGATAAGCGCCTGGAGGAAGGAAACGACAGGCTTGCCCGTCTCTCCGACCATGGCCAGGGCGATGCCGAACAGAACCGAGAAGAACAGGACCTGCAGGATGTCGCCTTGCGC
>NZ_JHQS01000080.1 GCF_014843845.1 Mesorhizobium amorphae
CGGAGCCCAGCATCTCGCGCGCGACGAAAAAAATAGCTGTCGGTCTGGGGACGATTGCCTTTGAACAGGCGACTCCCTTGTTCCTGAAGTCGGCCAGCTTCGCTCTCACCAAAATCCTTGCGAAGGAACGGTACGCCATGAAAGATGCCTGCGTCCGCGCCGGCAACCGCCACAGCCTCGGCATCTTCGTAGAACTCGATGACCGCATTGATGCGCGGGTTAACCTCGTCGTGGGCCTCGCGGGCCAGCCGCGTCAACTCCAAAGGCGTTACTTCCCCAGTGTTCACAAGAGACGCCAGAGCGGTGGCATCGTGATCGACATATTCGCTCAATTTCATCTGGATAACACCTCGCTCACCAACCCGATCTGTGTTCTCAACAGAGCCTTGTTGGACCGACGCCGGCGGCTCGCGTCAAATTCAGTTCGTATATTGCCA
>NZ_JHQS01000082.1 GCF_014843845.1 Mesorhizobium amorphae
AAGAAGACCTTCTTTCATTCGAGCTCCTACACCGCCAATCCGATTGCCTGCGCGGCCGCCCTCGCCAATGTCGAGATCTGGCAGGACGAGCCGGTAGTCAAGCGGATCGCGGCCTTGAGCGCGATGCAGGGCGCCGGGCTTCGGCGCTTTCGCGACAATACCAACTTCACCGACTGCCGGGCGACCGGCACGATCGTGGCTCTCGACCTGCGCGCCGGCTCAGCCGGCTATCTGGCCCAGATCGGACCAAAGCTGCGCACGTTCTTCCTCGACCAGGGGCTGCTTGTGCGCCCGCTTGGCAATGTCCTTTATCTTCTCCCACCCTATTGCATCACCGGAGACGAGTTGGACGGACTCTATGACGCGATCGAGGAAGCCGGCGAACGCTTCGGTTCAAGACCATGAGCAGGTCGTCGCGCATTCTCGGGTTTGGTCATCATGCGCC
>NZ_JHQS01000083.1 GCF_014843845.1 Mesorhizobium amorphae
TCCTCCAGGAGTGCAGCAGTTGTATCGACTGCTTGAAGAATTTCCGGATCGAGATCAAACGCTCCCCATTTGGTTCGCGCGACTCCGACCCGGAGAGTGCCGGTGGGTCGAGATAGCTCGTCGACATAAGGGCGGCTCGGCTGGACGATGATAAATGGATCGCCGGGATGGGGACCGGAAAAGACGTCCAATGCGGCGGCCATGTCGCGCACCGTCCGACACAGGACAAACGTTCGGTTACGGCCAAAGGATGCGTCTTGGTCGTTCGGCCCGCCAGAGACGCGCCCACGCGATGGCATAAACCCGACAAGCCCGCACCAGGCCGCCGGAATGCGAATTGACCCGCCGCCGTCGCTGCCATGTGCAATAGGAGTGATGCCCGCCGCCACTGCCGCGGCAGCTCCCGAGGACGAGCCCCCTGCGGAGCGCTCCAAATTCCATGGATTGCCGGTGATGCCATTGAGAA
>NZ_JHQS01000084.1 GCF_014843845.1 Mesorhizobium amorphae
ATGAGACACCCTGTGTCCAGCCTTAATTTTTCAGGCTGTGATTTTGATGGCCGCGCGATGCTGTTGAGGGTCGTAGAGCGCCTTGTTGCGCCACGCCCTCCAGAGCACTCGAAGCCAAGCTCGGGCGAGAATTCGAACAGCGTGCGGGTGCTTGCAGCCACGGTCACGGGCTTTGCGATAGACGGCCGCGGCCCAGGCGGAGGCGTGACGGGAGTTGTCGGCAAAGCAGGTGAGCGCCAATCTCAGGTTCTTGTTGCAGGCCCATCGGAACACAACGCCTCGGCTTTTGCCGGAGGCGTGGGTCACGGGACAGACGCCGGCCTCGGCGGCAAGTTGGTCCTGCGTCTGGAAGCGCTCGCGCACGTCGCCGAGTTCAGCGAGGATCTGGGCGGCGCAAATGCGGCCTGCGCGCGGGAACGACATGACGATCCTGCCGTCGGGCAATTGGGCGACGGCGTGCTCGATGTGCGAGGACAGCTTGGCGATCTC
>NZ_JHQS01000085.1 GCF_014843845.1 Mesorhizobium amorphae
GGCTTCGGCCTGATCGTGCTCGGGCTGCTGATCGGCGGTTCCGTCGGCGCCGTCACGGCGCGGCGCATCGCCATGACCTCGATGCCGCAGCTGGTCGCTGCCTTCCACTCTCTCGTCGGCCTTGCCGCCGTCATGGTGGCGGCCGCCGCGATCTATGCGCCGGAAAGTTTCGGCATCGGTACGGTTGCCGACATCCATGCCCAGGCGCTGATCGAAATGAGCCTTGGCGTTGCCATCGGCGCCATCACCTTCACCGGCTCGGTCATCGCCTTCCTCAAGCTCGATGGCCGTATGTCGGGCAAGCCGATCATGATCGGCGGCCGCCACTTCATCAACATCGCGCTCGGCATCGCACTCGTCGTGCTGATCGTGCTTTTGGTCACCACGGAATCGAAGCTCGTCTTCTGGCTGATCGTGGCGGCCTCGCTGGTGCTGGGCGTGCTGCTCATCATCCCGATCGGCGGCGCCGACATGCCGGTCGTCGTGTCGATGCTGAACTCCTATTCCGGCTGGGCGGCGGCGGC
>NZ_JHQS01000087.1 GCF_014843845.1 Mesorhizobium amorphae
CTAGGCTGAATCGACATTCATCGCATCCATAACATGGCGCAGGCGAGTTGGATGAAGCTGAGGAAATGGATGGCGCGTCGGTCGTAGCGTGTGGCTATGCGTCGGAAGTGCTTGAGCTTGTTGAAGCATCGTTCGATGAGGTTGCGCACCTTGTATGCTTCGAAGTCGTAGGGGATCAGCTTCCTGCGGGTCGGATTGCAGGGGATAACAGCCTCGGCCCCCATCTCGGCGACGATGGAGCGCAAGGCGTTGCTGTCATAGGCCTTATCGGCGAGGACACGTTTGGCCGCGAGCCCTTCGAGCAAGGCGGGCGCCTGGGTAACATCGCCGCGCTGGCCGGGCGTCAGGATCAATCGCAGCGGGCGCCCCTGGCCGTCCACCGCCATATGGATCTTGGTAGTCAATCCGCCTCGGGAGCGCCCCAAAGCCTGGTTCTGGTCCCCCCTTTTCCGGTCGCCGCCTGCTGGTGGGCGCGAACCAACGTGCTGTCGAGCATCACGTAATCGTTGTCAGGATCATCGATCAGGTCGGCGAATATGCGTTCCCATACC
>NZ_JHQS01000086.1 GCF_014843845.1 Mesorhizobium amorphae
GGGAAGAACCGGGCTAGCATCATATGAAAGCCTACCGGGTCGAACAGGTGGGAACCTTTGCGAGCAAGAAACCTTCTCCCTGTGAGCCAAGGGAGGAAACCAATGGCAAATCTGGGAAAACTGGCGGTCGCCGTGCTTGGCATTCTGGCTTACCAAAATCGCGACAAGATCGGAGACTTGATCCGCGGTGCAGGAAATCGCGATCCAAACAACCCGCAAGGCGGGCTCATGGATCAGCTGTCCAAGGGTGTGTCCGGGACAGCGCTTGGGGACATCCTCGACCGCTTCAGAAACGCAGGAGTGGGATCGAAGGTAGATTCGTGGGTTAGTGCCGGACCCAACGAGCCGATCGAACCGAAGGACGTGGAGACGGCAATAGACGAGGACACCCTCACTGTTCTTTCGATGCAGACTGGTCTGTCGCGCGATGAACTGATTGCCAGGATCACGAAAGATTTGCCCGAGGCAGTCGACAAGCTGACGCCAACGGGCGAACTGCCAGCAGCGACCGATGAGATCACACTCCTCGATCAGGTGCCGCCACGCAGCCCCCAGCAGTAGGGCTGGG
>NZ_JHQS01000088.1 GCF_014843845.1 Mesorhizobium amorphae
ATGACCCATATGTGGACGTATATGGACCCCGCCCGATTGCAACAGGTCGGCTAGATCAAGATCGTCGGTCACAACTGCTGACGTATATCCGGCTTCCAGATGCGGCTGGACAACGTCGTCGCCGCGAGCCCCGATGGATTTTCGCGCGCTTCCACCTCATCGGCCCCTAGACATTGGCCGAAGCCAAGCCGGTCCACACACCAGGTTCAGGAAGCGACGGATGACCGTTTCACCATCTCCTACCATTTTGCTGCAATTGCTGGGGTGAGACCTCCTTCTGTTATTCCTTCGTTTGCCGCTTCGCCTCAAGCTGCTTTCACCGATGGTGCGTGCTCGTAGACTGTGCCGCCCGAGAGCATGGCCCACACGATCCTCGCATTCTTGTTGGCGAGCGCGACAGCCGCGACATTGGGATGCCGCCTTTGCCGCAACTTACTAAGCCAAAGGCTTCGAGGATCCTGCTTGCCCGCTGCTTTGCCGAGCGCAGCGCGAGCGCCATGGATCATCAATGTGCGCAGATAGCGATCGCCGCGCTTGCTGATGCCGAACAGGCGGGCTCGCCCTCCACTGGATCGTTGTTTCGGCACGAGACCGAGCCATGCCG
>NZ_JHQS01000089.1 GCF_014843845.1 Mesorhizobium amorphae
TAGAGTCTTTCATGTTTTGACGGAAGCATATCCAGCGTTGTTGAAGTAGTTGGCACATTCGTCGGGTTTGATGGTTCCGACGAGGGTACCGAGATGGCGCCATGTGTCTTCGATGGTTGGCTTCTGGGCGTGGCGCATCCAATGCTTGATCTTGGCGAAGGTCTGCTCGATCGGGTTGAGATCGGGCGAGTATGGCGGCAGGAACCAGAGCCTTGCGCCGGCGGCCCTGATGGCATGACGGATGGCTGCGGACTTATGGCTGCCCAGATTGTCCATGATCACAATGTCGCCGGGCCGCAGGGTCGGGAGCAGTTGCTGACGGACATAGGCGCGGAAGCATTCACCGTTGATCGGGCCGTCGAAGACGCATGGCGCGGTGAGTTCGTCGCAGCGCAACGCGCCCAGGAAGGTCAGGGTTCGCCAATGGCCATGCGGGGCGAAGCCGCGCAGGCGCTGTCCCCTTGGCCCCCAGCCGCGAAGCGGAGCCATGTTGGTCTTGATCCACGTCTCGTCGATGAAGACCAGACGCGCCGGATCGAGGCGACCCTGCCACGACTTCCAGCGCTGGCGGCGACGGGCAATGTCGGCCCGGGCCTGCTCAAGAGCGAGCAGCGTTTTTTT
>NZ_JHQS01000090.1 GCF_014843845.1 Mesorhizobium amorphae
ACGTCCTAAGCGCGGAACGAAATGGAGCCTGCAGTCAAGGTCTCTCTATCCGCCAGCATGCTCTTGCTGCGTGACGTTGGTCAAGTCATCGAACCAGGCGGCTTCCACCGGCAAGGGAAAAGGTCTCGTCCATAGCAAACACAGGGTACGCACGAAGGCGGCCCTCACCGTCCTCAACACGAGCTTCTGATCCAGGCGGAAGACCCGAACATTATCTACAGGGTCATCGAAGCGATGCCCTCACGGCCCTAGCTGACAGAGGTTCTTCCACCTGGCACCCGCCCTTCAACGAAGGGCCGGTAGTCGGAACCACCTTTGACGACGGCGTGCACGACACGCGCCATCTTGGCGGTAATAGCGGTCATTGCCTTGCGGCGCAGATCGGGATTGTCGCGATCCCTCGCGATGTAGCGTTCGAACTTATGACGGAAGCCGTTCTCCCGCTGGCGGATGGCGACTTGCCCGGCGATCCACAGGCTGCGGCGCAGCCGAGCATTGCCGAATTTGGAAAGGCGGGTCTGGCCGCGATATTGGCCTGACTGCTGTGTCGAGAGGTCCAGTCCGCAGAACTTCAGAAACTGGCGATGATGAGCGAAACGGCGAAGATCGCCGGCTTCGGCAATGA
>NZ_JHQS01000091.1 GCF_014843845.1 Mesorhizobium amorphae
GGCGGGATCATCATCCCGGATACGGCGAAGGAAAAGCCGCAGGAAGGCGAGATCATCGCCGTCGGTTCCGGCGCCCGCGACGAAGCCGGCAAGCTCGTCCCCCTGGACGTCAAGGCTGGCGACCGCATCCTGTTCGGCAAGTGGTCGGGCACCGAAGTCAAGCTCAATGGCGAAGACCTTCTGATCATGAAGGAAGCCGACATCATGGGCATCATCGGCTGAATATCGGCCTCACCGTCATCTAAATCTGCGGGCTCGATCAAAGCCCCTGCCAGGAGCTAAACATGGCTGCCAAAGAAGTAAAATTCTCCCGTGATGCCCGTGAGCGCATGCTGCGCGGCGTCAACATCCTCGCCGACGCGGTGAAGGTCACGCTCGGCCCCAAGGGCCGCAACGTCGTCATCGACAAGTCGTTCGGCGCCCCGCGCATCACCAAGGACGGCGTCACCGTCGCCAAGGAAATCGAGCTTGAAGACAAGTTCGAGAACATGGGCGCGCAGATGGTCCGCGAAGTTGCTTCGAAGACCAACGACATCGCCGGCGACGGCACCACGACCGCGACCGTTCTGGCGCAGTCGATCGTCCAGGAAGGCCACAAGGCGGTTGCCGCCGGCATGAACCCGATGGACCTGAAGCGCGG
>NZ_JHQS01000092.1 GCF_014843845.1 Mesorhizobium amorphae
GAATTCGGCTGGTAGTTCACCCGTCCGACTGGATTGCGCATGGCCATGTGGCCATCCTGCTGGAAATGGTGGAACGGGCACTTCGGCGCGTTGATCGGGATATGCGTGAAGTTGGGTCCGCCCAGCCGCTTCAGCTGGGTGTCGAGGTAGGAAAAATTCCGTCCCTGCAGCAGCGGATCGTTGGAGAAGTCGATGCCGGGCGGAACGTTTTGGGTCATGAACGCGACCTGTTCGGTCTCGGCGAAGAAATTGTCGGGCATGCGGTCGAGGACAAGGCGACCAACCGGGATCGGCGACAGGATTTCCTCCGGGATCAGCTTGGTGGCGTCGAGCACGTCGAAGTCAAAGCTGTCGGCAAAGTCCTGATCGAACAATTGCAACTGCAGCTCCCACTCCGGAAAATTGCCGGCCTGGATCGACTCCCAGAGATCGCGCCGATGGAAGTCGGGGTCGGCACCGTTGATCTTGACCGCTTCGTTCCAGGCCACGGATTGAAGTCCAAGCTTCGGCTTCCAGTGGAATTTCACGAAGGTGGATTCGTCCTTGGCATTGACCATCCGGAAGGTGTGGACGCCGAAACCCTCCATGAAGCGGAAGGAGCGCGGGATTGCCCGGTCCGACATCACCCACATGATCATGTGCATGGACTCGGGCGTCAGCGAAATGAAATCCCAGAAATTGTCATGCGCCGATTGCGCCTGCGGGAAGGCACGATCGGGCTC
>NZ_JHQS01000093.1 GCF_014843845.1 Mesorhizobium amorphae
CATCGAGACGACCACGGCGAACCTCGACCAGATCATCTTCGCGGGCTTCACGCACGAGCCGGCCGAACGCCTGGCCAAGGCACTGGTCGGTCTCGCTCCCGCCGGACTCGACTGGGTGTTTTATTCCGACAGCGGCTCGACCTGCGTCGAAGTCGCGCTGAAGATGGCGCTCGGTTACTTCCGCAACATCGGCGCGCCGCGTTCGCGCATCGTCGTCATGGAGCACAGCTATCATGGCGACACGATCGGCACGATGAGCGTCGGTGCGCGCGGCATCTTCAACGCCGCCTACGAGCCTCTGCTGTTCGAGGTCGATACCATCCCCTTCCCGGCCCCGGGACGCGAGCAGGAGACCCTGGATCGGTTCGAGGCCGTGAGCCGCGACCGGCACGCCGCCGCCCTGATCATCGAGCCGCTGGTGCTCGGCGCTGGCGGGATGCTGATGTATCCGGCCTGGGTTCTCGCCGAATTGAAGAAAATCGCCGAGACCTCCGGCACGCTGCTGATCGCCGACGAGGTGATGACCGGCTGGGGACGAACCGGAACAACGTTCGCCTGCGAGCAGGCGTCCATCTCTCCGGACATATTGTGCACCTCGAAGGGCCTGACCGGTGGCGCGATCCCACTGGCCGCCACGCTCGCCACCGATGCCATCTTCCAGGCTCACTATTCGGCGGATCGCAAGAAGACCTTCTTTCATTCGAGCTCCTACACCGCCAATCCGATTGCCTGCGCGGCCGCCCTCGCCA
>NZ_JHQS01000094.1 GCF_014843845.1 Mesorhizobium amorphae
AGCGGTGTTTCCGGGCCACCTTTCGGGAGTGATCACGATCTGTGAGGTTGCCGATCCTGTATTAGGATCGGAGATAGGCTTGTGTCTGGACTTGACCTTACGCTTGACCCGGAGCGGCGGCCTCGGCGTTTCGAGGTGATCAACGGCGCTGGCGGCCGGCGTCACTGGTTGATGGATGACAAGGCGCGGATCGTCGCGGAGACGCTGGAACCGAACGCAATCATTTCCGAAGTCGCTCGGCGTTATGGTCTCAGGCCGCAGCAGGTGTTCGCTTGGCGGCGCGAAGCGCGCAAACAGGCCGCTTCGGCGCAGCAGGAATCCCCGGCCTTCGTGCCGGCGGTGGTGACGGCGCCGGAACCTGTAGCCAGGCATCCATCGAAGCAGCGGAAACGGAAAGCCACCCGAGACGCCGGCGTGATCGAGCTTGAGATCGACGGCATCGCCATGCGCGTTGGCCGGGGCGCCGACGCCAAGACGGTCGAGGCAGTGATCCGCGCGCTGAAGGCAACAGCGTGATTGGGCCGACGGGTGCGGTCAAGGTCATGGTGGCGACGAAGCCGGTGGACTTCCGCAAAGGCGCGGAGGGGCTGGCCGCGCTGGTGCGCGAGACGATGGGCGCCGATCCGTTCAGCGGCGCGGTCTACGTCTTCCGGGCGAAGCGCACCGACCGGATCAAGCTGATTTTTTGGGACGGCACCGGCGTCTGCCTTTATGCCAAGCGTCTGGAGGATGGGGAGTTCCGCTGGCCGAAAGTA
>NZ_JHQS01000095.1 GCF_014843845.1 Mesorhizobium amorphae
ACGTTATCTGAGGTTGGACGTGAAGGGACCGCTGACAGGGATATCAGGCGAGGGCTCGGGTCACAGCTTTCCATTCCGCCATAGCGTTGAGGCGATGGAGATGGATCTGAAATGCGGAGCGTTTTGAGCGGGCTGGGACGAAGAGATTACGGAAGGCTGAGAAGATCGAGACGAAGCGCTGCAGGCTTCCCGGCGAACGGAAGCCCTGCATCGTCCGCTCCCGCTTTCGCAGCGGCACGTGGGAATTCTCGGCCCTGTTGTTGAGGCCCTTGTGCGCACGGTGCTCGACATCCGGCATGACGTGCCGTTTCGCCGCTCCATAGGAACGCAGCTTGTCGGTGATCATGCGCTTTGGTGCGAGGCCCTGTTTCTTCAGCAGCCTGGTGAGCAGGCGCTTGGCGGCCTTGGTATTGCGGCGGTTCTGGACGATCTCATCGAGAACATATCCATCCTGGTCGACAGCCCGCCACAACCAATGTTTCTTGCCGGCGATGGTGATGAGGACTTCGTCCAGGTGCCAAACATCATTGGGGCTGGGCCGCTTCCTGCGCAGTCGGCGAACGTACTCGGGGCCGAACTTCTTTCCCCAACGGCGGATCGTTTCATAGGAGACGACGATGCCGCGCTCCAGCAGCATTTCCTCGACCAGGCGCAGGCTCAAAGGGAACCGGTAATATAGCCACACCGCATGGGCGATGATCTCGGCGGGAAAGCGGTGGCGTTTGTAGCTGATGAGCGCGTCGTTCATGAGCCGGCGTCTACCCCGGCGCCTCCTCACAAGAAGTTACCGTGACATCGCC
>NZ_JHQS01000096.1 GCF_014843845.1 Mesorhizobium amorphae
TGCGGCCGCCTTCACGGATGGCGAAGCGCAGCTTCTCTTCCATGGCGATCGGCACGATCAGCTCGACATCGACCGTGATGTTGTCGCCGGGCATCACCATCTCGGTGCCTTCCGGCAGCGACACGATGCCGGTCACGTCGGTGGTGCGGAAGTAGAACTGCGGACGGTAGTTGGTGAAGAACGGCGTGTGACGGCCACCTTCATCCTTGGTCAGGATGTAGGCTTCGGCCACGAACTTCTTGTGCGGCTTCACCGTGCCCGGCTTGGCCAGGACCTGGCCGCGCTCGACGCCTTCACGATCAACGCCGCGCAGCAGCGCGCCGATGTTGTCGCCGGCCTGGCCCTGGTCGAGCAGCTTGCGGAACATCTCGACGCCCGTGCAGGTCGTCTTGGTGGTCGGACGGATGCCGACGATTTCCAGCTCTTCGCCGACCTTGACCACGCCACGCTCGACGCGGCCGGTCACCACCGTGCCGCGGCCCGAGATCGAGAACACGTCTTCGATCGGCATCAGGAACGGCTTGTCCAGCGGTCGGACCGGCGTCGGGATGTAGGCGTCGACCTGAGCCATCAGCTCGCGGATCGCGTCCTCGCCGATCGTCTTGTCGGAGTCTTCCAGAGCCGCCAGCGCTGAACCCTTGACGATCGGAATGTCGTCGCCGGGGAATTCGTTCTTGGTCAAGAGTTCGCGAACCTCGAGCTCGACCAGTTCGAGCAGCTCGGCGTCGTCGACCTGGTCGACCTTGTTCAGGAACACCACGATCGACGGCACGCCGACCTGGCGGGCCAAGAGGATGTGCTCGCGGGTCTGCGGCATCGGGCCGTCGGCGGCCGACACGACCAGGATCGCGCCGTCCATCTGCGCGGCACCGGTGATCATGTTCTTCACATAGTCGGCGTGGCCGGGGCAGTCGAC
>NZ_JHQS01000097.1 GCF_014843845.1 Mesorhizobium amorphae
CGCCGCATGTCGGCCGTTGAAGTCAGCTTTTCTATTTTCCGCAAGCAGTCATCGAGTGTGATTGCTGGATCGGCATTTGGACTTTGGACGAAGATGATTGTCGGAGACAGATCGGAGTCACCTATCCCGTCGCTTTTGGCGCGGCGAAATACGTTACCACCAGCGTCAGCACGGTCAGGATCCCGGCAACGACGCTGGCCGCTGTAATGCCACCAGCGTAGAGGGCGGCTGTGCCTGCCCAGCCGACCGACGAAAACCCTTCGGCGAATGTAGCGATCCGCGAGGAGGTCTGGCGACGATGAAATTGGGCACGCCGCGCCTGCGCGCGGAACCAAAGCTGGATCATCGTCGCCGAGATCGCGGCCAGTGCCGAGCCGGCTGCCAGAACCAACGCGTGTCGAGTCGAAACCATCGCGAAAGCCAGGACGAATGGGGCGACGACGACTATGATTGCGCGCAAAACCGCCTCGACCTTTGCGTGTATGATGCTTGTCGCGGTCACCGGCGCGGTCGCCACCAGGTCGGGTGCATCTTCACCGGAAATGGCAAGCCAGGCCAGGCCGCCGGCCAACTGCCCCGATGCCATCACCAGCACGGGGATAATCAGAACCAGCGCGTCGGTGCCATGGCCATAATTCTTCCACAGCAATATCGCGGGTGGCAGCATGTAGAGCAGTTGCATCAGGCTTTGCGACATGAGCCAGGGATCGCGCAGCAACAATGTCCATTCCTTGCGGCGCAAGGCGTGTCCCGGCGACGTCAGACGAAACGACGCTGCCTTGCCTTGGCGGATCGAACCGCTCTCGCCAATGTTGGCGGCGAGCGCCGTGTAGCGCACGAAGCGCCATGAGAAAATTGCAATGGCGGCGGCGGCCAACGCCACCGCACAGCCAAGCACCCAGGCCAGCCTCACGCCGTC
>NZ_JHQS01000098.1 GCF_014843845.1 Mesorhizobium amorphae
CGGGCGACAGCAGAATCCGGGCTGATTCACTTGGTCGCGGATCAGCCGGCCTGAACCGGAACGCGTGTCCGGTGCGCCTCGTGAACCCGCCGCCAGTCCAGTCCTTCGAGTAGCGCCGACAGCTGCGCGGCCGTCAGCCGCATCACCCCGTCCTGCACTTTCGGCCAGCGGAACTCGCCGTCCTCCAGGCGCTTGGCGTAAAGGCAGACGCCGGTGCCATCCCAGAAGATCAGCTTGATCCGATCCGTTCGTTTTGCGCGGAAGACGTAGACGGCGCCGCTGAACGGATCGGCGCCCATCGTCTCGCGAACAAGCGCGGCCAACCCCTCCGCACCCTTGCGGAAGTCTACCGGCTTCGTCGCCACCATGACTTTGACCGCACCCGTCGGCCCGATCACGACGTCGCCTTCAACGCACGGATCACCGCCGCGACCGTCTTGGCGTCGGCTCCGCGGCCAACGCGCATGACTACCCCGTCGATCTCAAGTTCGATCACGCCGGCGTCTCGGGCAGTTTTCCGTTTGCTTTGCCTTGGCGGCCGCGTCGCCGTCGGTTCCGTCGTCGAAGCCGCCACCACCGCTGGCACGAACAACGATTCCGACATCGCCACCCTCTCGGCCGCCGGCTGGCGAGCGGCCCGACGCCAGGTGAACAATTGCTGCGGAGACAAGGCGTATCGGCGCGCGACAGCACAAACCGTCTCGTCGGTCGCGTAGCTTTCCGCCACGATCCGCGCCTTCTCCTCCAGCGACCATGCGCGTCGCCGGCCGGTGCCCGTGAAAACCTCGAACCGGCGCACCGGCTCCAGATCGCTGGACTTAAGCGTAAACTCTGAAATCGTCATATGTCGAAGCCCTCACAGGCGTCGAACATCGTCTCTCACAGCGCGATCCGAAAGGTGGCGTCAGAACACCGCTTAC
>NZ_JHQS01000099.1 GCF_014843845.1 Mesorhizobium amorphae
GGCGGGTTCAACCGGTCAACGCAACACCGCTCGCAATCTATCAGCCGGCGTTTCGAAGCCCAAGGTTTTTCGGGGGCGTTGATTGAGCCGCAGGGCTATGGCGTTGAGTTGGTTTTGCGATATGTGAGCGAGATTTGTTCCTCTGGGCAAGTACTGCCGGAGTAGGCCGTTGGTATTTTCGTTGCTGCCGCGCTGCCAGGGACTGCGCGGATCGCAAAAGTAGACCTCCACATCGGTAGCAATGGTGAAGCTCTTGTGGCCAGCCATCTCCTTGCCCTGATCCCACGTCAGGGAGCGTCGCAACGCTTCGGGCAGTCTGCGGATCTGCTTGGCGAGTGCGGCCACTACGGTTGCGGAGTCCTTCCTCGTCACCTTCACGAGCATCGTGAAGCGGCTGTGGCGTTCGACGAGTGTGGCGATGTGCGTATCGTTGGCTCCGGTGAGTAGATCTCCCTCCCAATGACCCGGGATAGCGCGATCCTCGGCCTCAGCCGGGCGCTCGCGGATAGACACCATATCGAGGATTTGCCCCTGTCCCGTCCTGGTCTTTGCGCCTTTGGCGTGACGCATCTGCCGCTTGGTGCGCAAATGCACCGTCAGCTCCTTCTTGAGCACCCCTCGCGACTGGATGAAGAGACTGCGATAGATCGCTTCGTGAGATATCCGCATGCTTTGATCGCTCGGGAACTGCCGCCTCAGCCAGCCGGAAATCTGCTCCGGCGACCACTGCAGCGCCAGCTTCTGCGCCACACGCCATCGTAGCTGTCCATGGCATGCCAGGCGACACCGCTTTGGACGCAACGCTCGATCCCATGCATGCTTGTCGGCCCGGGTTGCACGATACGCCTGCGAACCGCCGTTGCGCCGGATCTCCCGGCATATCGTCGATGGGGATCGTCCAAGACCTCGCGCAATACCCCGGATCGACCGACCGGCCGC
>NZ_JHQS01000100.1 GCF_014843845.1 Mesorhizobium amorphae
TCCTGGCTGTGCCGCAACAGCTCGTCGGCCTGCGCTTCGATCTCATTGCGCTGCCGGATCAGGCTGCGTGCTTCGTCAATGACCATCCGGAACATGCGAATGGCAGGCGCATCAAGCGGCAGCGGCAGTCCGATCGATGAGCGCGCCGTCTCGTAAATATCCATCAGAATCTGTGTCTTGCTGACTTTGCGGCCGACGACATCCCAAGCTGCCGTCACAAACTCCTCCTTCGTCAGCACCGTGATGCTTGCTGGGGTCGGAAAGGCATGGAGGAAGGCGAAGAACCAATCGCTGCGGCTGTTTCCCCGGAAGCGATCGATCTCGGGAAAATACAGCGGCAGGTAGTGCGTCAGGATACGGTGCTGGATCTCGGTCTTGGCCCTGGCGATCGCTTCATGTGTCTTCGACAGTTCCTGCACGTCGTTGATGCCGGCCCGCAGCGGATCATGGTAGACCTGCGTCGCCTGGATCCTGAGCATGTGCAGGATCACCTGTGCATCCTTTGGATCGTTCTTGTCCCAGCTATTGTGCAACGCTTCTCGTGTTCGGGCCAGTGCCAGCGACGACACCAGCCGCACCTCAAAACCCGCTTCAGCCAGGCGCCATGCTATCGGCCGGTGATAGTTCCCGGTCGCCTCAAAGGCGCAGACCACAGGGCGGCCATACGCCTGCAGCACCTCTATCAGATGGTCGTGCTCAGCACGGGTGTTGAGGACCAAAAGGCGACGCCGGCGCTTGTGGCCTGGTGTTTCGATCAGAACTTCATTGCGCACCTTGGCAATGTCGATCGCTACCAGCACCGCGGCGGCGGGTGTAGAATCTAAAGTGGTCATGGTCGGTCTCTCCGGAATGGGTTGTGAACATTCACATTCTAGAGAAACTTTGACTGGCCATGGCCGCCTCGACAGCGGTGCGCGCCTGCAGCGAAAAGCTGCGCGCACCGCTCTCCCGGTCGCCGCCGCTCCGTCATTCCGTAGGTGCTA
>NZ_JHQS01000102.1 GCF_014843845.1 Mesorhizobium amorphae
GAATCGGAAGGGATTCCGTTTTAGGGTGATCTGTGATTCAAGATGCTGGCTGGATTGGAGGCCAGCATCGGATGACGGCACCTCTTTCCAACGATCTTCGTCAGCGTGTTGTTGCGGCAGTTGAGGCAGGCGAGAGCTGCCGGTCGGTTGCGGCTCGTTTCGGCATTGCCGTGTCGTCGGCGGTGAAGTGGTCGCAGCGCTACCGGGCGAGCGGGTCTGTTGCGCCCGGCAAGATGGGCGGCCACCGCAAGCGTGTTCTGGAGCCGCACCGGGTGTTCATCGCGGAGCGGATCAACCAAACGCCGCATCTGTCGCTGCATCGGCTGAAGGACGAGCTTGCGGCGCGCGGCGTGAAGGTGTCACACGACGCGGTGTGGCGGTTCCTGCGGCGCGAAGGTCTGCGGTTCAAAAAAAACGCTGTTCGCCCTTGAGCAGGCGCGCGCCGACATTGCGCGGCGGCGACAGCGCTGGCGATCCTGGCAGGCCGGCCTCGATCCGAGGCGCCTGGTCTTCATCGACGAGACCTGGATCAAGACCAACATGGCGCCACTGCGCGGCTGGGGACCGAAAGGCAAGCGCCTGCGCAGCTTTGCTCCGCACGGCCATTGGCAAACCCTGACCTTCCTCGGCGCGCTGCGCTGCGACCGGCTCGCCGCACCCTGTGTCTTCGACGGGCCGATCAATGGCCAATGCTTCCGCGCCTATGTCGAGCAGCAGCTCGTGCCGGTGCTCGAGCCCGGCGACATCGTTATCATGGACAATCTCGGCTCCCACAAGTCGACCGCCATCCGTCAGATGATCCGGGCCGCCGGCGCACGGCTCTGGTACCTGCCGCCCTACTCGCCCGACCTCAACCCGATCGAGCAGGCCTTCGCCAAGATCAAGCACTGGATGCGCCTCGCCCAAAAGCGAACCAGCCAAGACGCATGGCGACACATCGGACACCTCGTCTCAACCATCCAACCCCACGAATGCTGTAACTACTTCGAAAACGCCGGATATGCTTCCGTCAAAACCTGAAAGGCTCTAG
>NZ_JHQS01000101.1 GCF_014843845.1 Mesorhizobium amorphae
ACTGCGATCAGGGCCGCAGCGGAGCCAAGGAGAAGGCTCTTGATGTTCATTTTCTGACCTCCAGTCAAAAGTTAAAAAACGGGTCTGGGTATTCTTTGCTGAAGGACAGCGTTCCCTGCCCCATCCCCACTAACCGAAAAAGATGCGCACCGCGCCGCTCCTTCGAATTCGACATTACCCATGAGGCGGCGGCGTTCAACCACGATCGTACCGGCAAAAGGGCAGTTCGGGCGCTATCCCCGGTCGTTGTTGCACAAATGACACGATTTGGCCTCACTCCGAAAGCTCTCGTTAACCATCTGGGCGCGCGCGGCCCTTGCAATGCGGCCGAATCCGGCGGCGGCGCCGCCGCAATTGCGGTCATGTCACCCGAGTCGCCGGCCAGGGAATTGCCGCAGAATCGCCGCATGGCGTAGGCTGTCCGTCAGGCTACGCCGGATTTTTCCGCGATAATGGCGCCAGCTGTTGATTGTGCCGGCGCTTTTCTTTATCCAGCGGCGCAACGGAGAGGTGGCCGAGTGGTCGAAGGCGCTCCCCTGCTAAGGGAGTAGAGGTCAAAAGCTTCTCGTGGGTTCGAATCCCATCCTCTCCGCCACCCTACGCCCTGCGGGCTTCGGGTGGCAGGCCACCCGAAACCGCATTTTGAGCGTAGGAGTGTCGCCCGAAGCTACGAAGTAGCGTAGGGGGACCATGTGGCACGTCTACTTTCTGCAACTCCATAGCGGCGATATTTATGTCGGATCGACCAACGATCTTCGGCGCCGTTTCGAATCGCATCGATCAGGCCATGTCACTTCGACCAAGGCTCATCTGCCTGTCACCCTGAAGGCTTATATTGCGGTCGAAACCGATGCCAATGCACGGCAACTCGAGCCATATTTCAAGCACGGCTCGGGCAAGGCGTTCGCGGGCAAACGTTTTTGGCTTCCCTGATGGCTCCAAGGTTATCTAATTGAAATAAAAAGAGAAATAGCGCAACGAGCAGCTTTTCGTCGACCTCCGCGTTCGATTCTGACTGGAGGTCAGAAAATGAACATCAAGAGCCTTCTCCTTGGCTCCGCTGCGGCCCTGATCGCAGT
>NZ_JHQS01000104.1 GCF_014843845.1 Mesorhizobium amorphae
CCCCCCTTGTAACTCAACATTGGCCGAATCCGTTATTGTAGCGGATGCGGTGGCGGACGAGAGACCGGACCCCCTTTGGGCCTTTGAGCCCGTGCCAGAGCGAGGGTCTCTGTCCGCCGTTCCATCGACCCCGAACAGTCGCCTGGGCCGCAAGCGAAGCCCGATTAGGCAAGGATGGGAGAAGATGGACGCAATCGTTGTAGGGATTGATGTTTCGATGGACCGGCTCGACGTGCATGTTTTGCCGTCGGGGGAAGCGTTTTTCGTGGCCAATGATGCCAGCGGCGTCGAGATGCTGGCGAGTCGGCTTGCCGGGCTTGGCCCGAACGTGGTGGCGCTGGAGGCGACCGGCGGCTTCGAGATGCTTGCCGCCTCGACGCTTTCGGCCGCCGGCTTGCCGGTGGTCGTGGTCAATCCGGCGCAGGTGCGTTCCTTCGCCGATGCCCTCGGCAGACGTGCCAAGACCGACACGATCGACGCGGCGGTGATTGCCCGCTTCGCCGTGGCAAGTGGCGTCAAGGCCAAACCGCTGGCCGACGAGCAAACCCGGCTGTTTGCCGAGTTGATCACCAGAAGGCGCCAGATCGGGGCCATGATCGTGGCCGAGGAAGCACGCCTCAAGCGTGCCGCCAACCGCCAGCTCAAGAAGAGCATCTCTCGCCTGCTCGTTGCTTTGCGGCGGGAGATGGAGACCCTCGATGACGATCTCGACAGCCAGGTCCGTACCTCGCCGCTGTGGCGCATCAAGGAGAACCTGCTCTCCTCCGTGCCCGGCATCGGCAAGGGCATCGCGCGAACCCTGATTGCCGAGCTGCCCGAACTCGGCAGCCTCAGCGCCAAGCAGATCGCCTCGCTTGCCGGCCTCGCCCCGTTCACCCGTCAGTCCGGCAAGTGGCGCGGCAAGAGCTTCATCAGCGGCGGCAGGGCAAGCGTGCGCGCCGCCCTCTTCATGGGCGCTCTCGTGGCCTCCAGGCACAACCCCACCCTCAAGGCTTTCCGCGACAAACTTGTCGCCAAGGGCAAGCCAAAGATCGTCGCAATCATCGCAACAGCCAGAAAGCTGCTCACCATCCTCAACGCCATCATCCGGGACCAAAAACCATGGCAGAACGCTTGACTTCCAAGACAGTCGCTCTGGCCTGCCGGCC
>NZ_JHQS01000103.1 GCF_014843845.1 Mesorhizobium amorphae
CCAAATCAATCGCTTAAGCTACATCCGCCAGCCTCAAAGGCCCATCGTTGTGCATAAGACGGGCTAGCGCCCAGCGATGGTAGAATAAATTACATCGGGTGAAATCCCCCTCGGGCTAACGTTCGCGCCGGGTCTGCGCTTCGGAGGCTCGAATAATCTTAGTTGAATCGGTAAGGGCGTGTTCAGCGCCGACGGACTAAAAAGACATATGACGCCGCGCACCATGCGTATTCTGGGCAAATCAATAGTCGTGACGATAATTGCAATCGTCGCGACCTTTGGTCTGTCGTTTACGGCCAGACTCGCCTTGCAAATGCCGATCGACTGGCTGAGTTGGGTGGAAAGCACGTTCATTCCCATTCTGATCGCAATGCCAGTCGCTTCCTACATCTTCGCCCAGTCGGAAACGATCCGGGACACATGTGACAAGTTGGAGAAGTCACATGCAGCTCTGAAAGAGACGCACGACAGGCTTACCTTCGTCACCAGCCATGACCCGATGACGGGCCTCCTTAGCCGTGGCGAATTCATGGCAAGGATGGACAGGAGGCGCGATGAAGGGGAATGCGACACGCTTCTCCTGATCGATCCGGATCACTTCTACTTAGTCAATGACAGGCACGGACACTACAAGGGTGACGAAGTTTTGGTTCGGATCGCGAAGGCGCTCGTTTATACGACACGTCCAGGGGACTCAATTGGCCGCCTTGGTGGGGAAGAGTTTGGGGTCTTGCTGCGCGACGCGCGCAAAGAGCAGGCGATTGCCATCGCGGAGAATATCCGTCGGCACATCGAGGGGGGTCCCTGGATCAAAGGGAAACAAGATGGCGTGAAGGTGACTGTCAGCATAGGAGGTGCAGAAATCCCCCGCTCTGCAGATGCTGAGGATGTCCTTCGCGCTGCCGGGCGGTGCCTTTTTGAAGCGAAACAACGCGGACGGAACCGCGTTTCCTTCACCTGCGAGGTAGCCAGATTGCAAGATATTACAGCCCGCAAAACACGCCCGAGATGATCCTGCGGGAACCCCCGTCAGCCAGCACATCGCATCCGATGCGGAACAATCCCAAGGTTTTCTGGAAGCACATGTCTCGAGACCAGCCTAGCCCGTCTTATGCACAACGATGGGCCTTTGAGGCTGGCGGATGTAGCTTAAGCGATTGATTTGG
>NZ_JHQS01000105.1 GCF_014843845.1 Mesorhizobium amorphae
ACTGAATTTGACGTAAGCCGCCCCGCGATTGATCCTCAACAATCGAAACTCAGTCAGGATTACAGGGCGGATTCTGGTAAGGACTGCTTCGCACATGAGGTGGCTCCGCAAGCGCAGCCGTGAAGGAGAAAATGAATGCAATTTGAACATAGTGAAATCCAAGCCCGTGTGGAGCGGCTGCGCGCCGAACTGCGCACTCGCAAACTCGATGCACTGCTCATCGACGATTGCGAAGCCATGGCCTATTACTTGAACTACGAGTCGTCCGTGAGCTTCTACCGTGCCGGCCTTATCCCCGCTGAAGGCGAAGCATTTTTTGCGCTGAGGACGGTGGATGTCGCTCCGTTTTGCGAACGTAGCTGGATCAAGGACTTCGTCGCCTTTCCCGACTGGGAAAACCCGGCCGCGGTAATTGCAGAGAAGATTCGGCAGCGTGGTTTCGATCGCGGGCGCATCGGTATTGACCTAACGAGCCATGCCCTCACGGTCCAGACTTTCGAAGCCCTGAAGCGCGAACTGCCGCATGTCGAGTTCGTCGACGTCGACGGATTACCCTGGAAGCAGCGCAAGTTGAAGTCGAAGGCTGAAATTGAAAAACTCCGCAAGTGCAGCGCAATCGTTGATGCCACGATGCAGGAGATTGTGGAAGCCGCGAAGCTAGGGTTCACGGAACGGGAAGCGGCGCACATGACCGTTGAAGCCTTTGCCCGCCACGGAGGCGACCCCGCTACCCCGGGTTCGGTGATCACTGCCGGCAAAGGTTGGGATTTCCTGCATGGGCACGTTCACAACACGCCTCTCCAGGAAGGGGACGTGCTTCATGTCGAACTTGTACCTCGCTTCGAGGGCTATAGCTCGCGCATAATGCGGTGCGTTGTCATAGGCGACATCCCGCCAGAAATGGACGTTCGGTCGAGAAAGATGATCGAACTGCAGGACAAGCAGATTGCGGCCATGAAACCCGGCGCGATCGCTAAGGACGTCGATTGCATTATGCGGCAGGGCGCGCTCGACGCGGGTATTCGTCGCGAGTACAACAATAATACCGGATATACACTCGGCTACTATTCGAGGAGAATGATCCGAGGGGGAGATTTTACTTGGGTCTTTCTTCCAAACTCCGAGTGGGTCCTGGAAGAAGGAATGGTCTTCCATATGGTTACATCAGGCGAAGGC
>NZ_JHQS01000106.1 GCF_014843845.1 Mesorhizobium amorphae
CGGGAGCGGGAAAAAGCTTGGGGTAAGAATTTTGGCGTAACCGGAGCTTTTTGTCGGAAGGGGCATTCGGTGGCAGCGCAATTGAGGATGAAGGTCTGGGTCGAATTGGTTGGCGCCGATGGCCTGCCGCTACGTCGAGAGATCGCAATTGTCGCACGCAACGTCGAAGGAGCGCGGCTCGGCGACTTCGGCCTCTCTCTGGATGAAAGCAAGGGCATACAGCGCCGCCTGCAGGAGGAATTCACGCAGTTCCAAGCAGATCAGGCGGCACAACTGGACAGGAATTGTTTGGAATGCGGTCGCGTTCGGAGCATCCATGACTACCGATCTCGCACGGTCGACTCGCTCTTTGGCGTTTGCCGTATGCGCGTACCTCGCTTTCGCGGCTGCGCGTGCGACGGATCGGCAAATCCTGGCGAAGGAAGAACAGAAGCCCTGTTGAACGGCAGAGCCACGCCGGAGTTGCAGCGCATTCAGGCTGAACTCGGCTCCCGATTGTCATTTCGTGAAGCGGCGCGTGTTCTCGACCTTTTTGTGCCGGCCATGCGGCCGCACAATCATCGCACTGTAAGCAACCGGCTGGCGAAGGTCGCCGATCAAATCGAGAAATGGGACCTTGCAAGTCCCTATAGACTGAGCCGTGCCGACGGGTCGCCCGTTTCCGTGTTCATTGATGGCGCCTACATTCGCGCGGTCCCCGGATACCAGAGCCGCCATTTCGAAATTGTCATGGGGCGGGTTGTGACCAAAGGCCGACCACCGCGTCAGTTCGCGGCCTCACCGCATGTTACCACCGGCAAGCACGATGTTGTTCGTGCGGCGCTGCGGGCGCAAGGGTGGGTGCCAGGCAGCGACGTCACCGTTTTCAGCGACGGAGACGTCGGGCTGCAGGGTATCGTCATCGGCGCAACACGCCAGCCCATCACCCACATTCTCGACTGGTTCCATCTGTCGATGCGGCTCCGTCACATCGAACAGGCGTGGGAAGGGCTCAAGTGCGTCGGCAATCTGAGTATTTACCTTCGAGACACTACGCTTCATGTGCCGCGGCTTCGTCATCTCCTCTGGAGCGGCTACGTCAGGGAGGCGACGAGAGCCGTGAGGGATATGCTTTGCCAGTTGGAGCAATATGCTCGGCTGCCGGATGCCAGCAACAAGCTCAAGCGCTTCTTCGAACTGGTCAGCAATCTTCAGACCTACCTGATCCAGAACAAAACCTCCCTGGTCGACTACTGCCAACGATATTGGTCGGATCACCCGATCTCGAGTGCCCCGGCCGAATCCGCCGCCAACAGCCTCGTCAATGCCCGCATGAACAAAAAACGTCAGATGCGCTGGTCTCCCGCAGGGGCTCACAGGGTACTTCAGGTCCGCGCGGCGGTTGCCGATGGTCGATTGAAGCAAGCCAAGTTTGCCCTTGCGGCTTGACCC
>NZ_JHQS01000107.1 GCF_014843845.1 Mesorhizobium amorphae
CACGTCGAGGGCGACATCCGCGGCCAGCCGGCAGACGCACGTCGTGCCGTGCGCCAGGAAAGGAGCCGGCCGATCCTGGCAGAGCTCGAGCCGTGGCTGCGCGAGAAGCTCGGCCTGATCAGCCAGAAGACCAAGCTCGCCGAGGCGATCCGCTATACGCTGTCACACTGGGAGGGACTCGCCCGCTTCCTCGGCGACGGGCGCATCGAGATCGACTCCAATACCGTCGAACGGTCGATCCGCCCTATCGCGCTCAACCGGAAGAACGCCCTCTTCGCGGGCTCTGACGGCGGCGCCGAGCATTGGGCCGTCGTCGCTTCGCTGATCGAGACGTGCAAGCTGAACGACGTCGAGCCGCTCGGCTACCTCACCGACGTGCTCGCCAGGATCGCCAACGGCCACCCAAACAGCCAGATCGACGATCTCCTGCCCTGGACCTGGGGCACGCACCGCTGACTTTAGCTCCGCTTCCGATCGCGGCGACGTCGATCAGCACCTCACTGCCGACGGCACAGCACCCTCTGGCCCATTCGAGGCGAGTGTGCGAGCATATGCAAAGCAAGGAGGGGCAGATGGACATCACCATCCGACCCGCAATGGATGCCGATGCTGATGAATGTGGTCGCATCTGCTACGAGGGCTTTCGAGCGGTCAACGAGCGCCACGGGTTCCCTGCAATCTTTCCCTCGGCGGAAATCGCTGCGCGGCGCGTCGCCGGTTTCATCCGTCACCCAGCAGTGTTCGCGATAGTCGCTGCCAGCCATGGCGACGGTCGGATCGTCGGATTCAATTTTCTCAGCGAGCGCGACCCGATTCGAGCAATCGGTCCTATTGTCATCGATCCGGCCGTTCAAGAGCGCGGGATCGGACGGCGATTGATGGAAGCAGCCCTCGATCGGGCGCATGGCGCTCGCGGTGTCCGCCTCCTTCAGGAAGCATACAACGTGCAATCCCTGTCGCTTTACGCTGTGCTCGGATTCGAAGCGAGGGAACTTTTTGTCGTTATGGCGGGAGCACCGACGAGCACGCCGCCACCTCCGGATTGGCAGATACGGCCTTTGACGGAAGCGGATATGCAGGAGTGCGCGTCCCTGCATGGGAGGATCCACGGCTACCCCCGCACGAACGAATTGCGCGATGCGCTGGCGACAGGAACACCGATCGTGGCCATTAGAGGCGAGCGCGTGCGCGCCTATATGGCGTCGCCTGCGAACTGGCTGGCCAATCACGGCGTCGGCGAGACCGAGGAGGACGTGCGGGCGCTCCTTCTCGGAGCAACACGGATCATAAAGGATCCGCTGTCGTTCCTGTTGCCAATTCGCCGCGCAGCACTATTCCGCTGGTGCCTGGCACAAGGTCTTCGCACGATCAGGCCAATGATGCTGATGACCATCGGTGAATACCGCGACCCGCGGGAGGTTTACTTCCCTTCCGTCCTTTACTGAATGACGGCTCGGCCCTCATCGGACGCCCCGCCTTCAAGGGTCACGCGACACCGCTTAC
>NZ_JHQS01000108.1 GCF_014843845.1 Mesorhizobium amorphae
GTAAGCGGTGTTCTTAGGCCACGGCCTTGAGCTCGGGCGCCGTGATGTAGGCCCAAGGCAGCAGGTCGTCGATCTGGCTATTCGGGTGGCCGCTGACGATGCTGGTCAGGACATCGGTGAGGTAAGCGAGCGGCTCGACGCTGTTGAGCTTGCAGGTCTCGATGAGCGAGGCGATGACGGCCCAGTGCTCGGCGCCTCCGTCGGAGCCGGCGAAGAGTGCGTTCTTGCGGTTCAGCGCGATGGGTCGGATGGAGCGCTCGACGGTGTTGGAGTCGATTTCAACGCGGCCGTCGTCAAGGAACCTGGAGAGCCCTTCCCAGCGTGAGATCGTGTAGCGGATGGCCTCGGCGAGCTTCGTCTTCTGGCTGATGAGGACGAGTTTCTCGCGTAGCCAAGGTTCAAAATCGGCGACGACCGGGCAGCTTCTTTCCTGACGCACGGCGCGACGCTCGTCTGCTGGCCGGCCGCGGATGTCGTCCTCGATCTTATAGAGTGCGGCGATCCGTCTGAGCGCCTCGCTGGCGATCGGCGCCGGACCGGCCGCAGCCAGTTCGTAGAAGCGCCGACGGACGTGTGCCCAGCAGAAGGCAAGCGTCACGCCGCTTTTGTCGGCCAGCACGCGATAGCCGCCATAGCCGTCGACCTGCAGGATTCCGGCAAAGCCCGCGAGATGAGCGATTGGCCGCTCCGCCTTTCGATCCGGCGCATAGACATAGGCCACGCCCGGCGGATCGGCGCCATCCCATGGCCGGTCGTCGCGGGCATAGGCCCAGAGTTGCCCGGTCTTGGTTCTGCCGCGGCCGGGATCGAGCACCGGCGCCGTGGTTTCGTCAGCGAAGAGCTTCGGTGAAGCCTTCAGGCTTGCAAGCAATCTCTCGTGCACCGGACGCAGATGCCAGGCGGCGCGGCCAACCCAGTCGGCGAGCGTCGAGCGATCGAGATTGATGCCCTGCCGGGCGTAGATCTGCGCCTGACGGTAGAGCGGCAGGTGATCGGCATATTTGGAGACCAGAACCTGGGCGACCGTCGCTTCGGTCGGCAAACCGCCCTCGATCAGCCGTGCGGGCGCCGGAGCCTGCACCACAACGTCCTCGCAAGCTCGGCACGCATATTTGGGCCGGCGCACGACAATCACACGCAGCTGCGCCGGAACGATGTCGAGCCGCTCGCTCACATCCTCGCCGATCCGATGCAGGCCGTTGCGGCAGCACGGGCAAGCATGATCCTCGATGTCGACGACCATCTCGACACGAGGAAGATGGGGCGGCAGCGCGCCCCGGTTGGCCCGGCGCTTCGCAGCCTTTGCCAGACGTTCGGCGGGAGCAGACTGATCCTTCTCCTCCTTGCCGGCCGCCTCGATTTGCTCGGCCTCTTCCAATCCCAGCAGAAGCTGATCTTCCGGCAGCGTCTCGGCACGGCGGCCGAAGCGGTGACGCTGCAATTCCTTGATGATCTGGATCAGGCGGGCATTCTCGATGTTGCGCGCCAGGACCATCGCCTTCAGCGCGTCCGGATCGTCGGGAAGCTGGTCCGCCGTCGTCGCCATGACTGGATCAGACCATATTCACTGAGGCCGGGCGACAGCAGAATCCGGGCTGATTCACTTGGTCGCGGATCAGCCGGCCTGAACCGGAACGCGTG
>NZ_JHQS01000109.1 GCF_014843845.1 Mesorhizobium amorphae
AATGCCCCTTCCGACAAAAAGCTCCGGTTACGCCAAAATTCTTACCCCAAGCTTTTTCCCGCTCCCGATCGCGGTGTTGGTCGTCGCGATTCAGCCTACGCCTACAATGTCAAGGAACTGCGCAACCGAGAGAAGGCTGCGGCCGAGCATGCTGAGCACGCCTATGAGCTGATGGCCCGCCAAGGGCGATTAAGAGGGCCGAAGCGGCGCACGGACGCCACAAAGGAGGAACGGCTATGACGGCTGCACGGCGGCACTTTCATCCTCAGGCACCGCTCTTTGCGACGTGGTCGTCCGTGCCGAGAGAAAATAGCACATGAGCTGACAAAGCGCTTGTTGATGTCATCTGTGGTGTAGATGATCCGGCGCACGCTCTCGGGATAAGCGAAGAACGGCACGACAAGCTCCCAGTTGCGCCGCCAGCGCTGCGTGATCGCCGGATATCGCTGCCCCCAAAAGGCGCCTCGAAATCCTCCAACAAGTGGTGCGGATCACCAGACGCGCCACGCGATCACGCACAACACCGCGAAGCACATCCAGACCGCTATGCGAATGTCGATCACGAACTTGTCGCCGGCGCTTAGGATGGCGGCGATGTCGTCGGTAGCCTTGTCCATTATGATTGCGAGGTGCTCCTCGAAAGCATCATGCTTTTCGCTCCAGTCTTCTCGCGTCATCCTGTCCTTAGCTTCCTTCCGTGTGAAATCTCTCGGATTCTCCTCAGGAAGCAAACCTTTAGCATAAGGTAATTTAGTCATAGCTAACTCTTGTTGCCTATGCTGGACAATATAGTTCTACCTCGTTTCATGACCAGTCGCTCACCGATAATTTCATTGATCCGAACCCGGCAACTTGCCCGAAGACCGCTACCCTGTCGCCCATCCGGCGACGCCGGTTAGCCATCCCGCCATACTCTTGCCCGGCTCCTCGCTGATTTCGATTGTCGGGATATGCTGCCCATGTCCTTTGTCCATGGCCCGACTAAAACATGCTCGTCCCGCGTGCGGCGAGGCACGCGCTCGTGGCGAAGATGCGTGGTCTCCTTCGCCAAGAGAATGAGAAAGTGGTGGACACGCCCACTGGCGATGGCACGGCTTGCCTCGACGTCCACGATGACGGCGTGGTCCATATCGATCAGATAGTTGGTGGCGTAGAACAGCTTCCTGTATCACGGCCACGAGGGTGCGCGCGACATGGCCCGTGATATCGCCGCCACCGACGCCTATGTGACCTCGCGCCGCGAGCGAAAGAAGGTTGAGATGCTGTTCGCGCACCTCAAACGCATCCTGAAACTCGATCGCCTGCGACTACGGGGACCGAATGGCGCCCGAGACGAATTCCACCTGGCAGCCGCCGCCCAGAACCTCCGGAAACTGGCCAAGCTGATCCCGGTGCCAAGGCCGACGCCGGCATAAGGCGGAAGACGTCTACCCAAAACCTAACATCGGCCGATGTCGTGGCCGAGACGCGGCCGACTTTTTCAACGACATCGGGCGCAAAGCTGTCGTTCGAGTCGTGGAAAACGTACGTCGGCTTCGGGTCAAATTTCCGTTCCCCATCTTTGCAGCACCGAGACAAGTCCATCATGCCCCACACCGTAGAAAATATCGCAGGGTTTCCGAATGTGGGGAAAGGCGGTAGCGCTCTCTTCTTACTCTCCTCCCTGCTGCAGAACGCGGCCCACCATGCGGCGGCCGTCGGAATAACGTTCAATCATGTCGGAAGGGCCTCTGCTCTACGCCGCCGGATCGCTTCGGCGATGAAGACCCGCGACAGCACGTGATAAAGCGGCTCGTGCGAGACCATGCGCGCGGTGCCGTAGCCCAGCATCGAGGCCAACATCAGCGCGATGACGTTGTCGTGGTTCCCGGTCATTTCCAGGATGATGACGAAAGCTGTCATCGGTGCCTGCACCACGCCGGCGAAGTAGCCGGCCATGCCGAGCAGCGCTGCCGCTCCGGTGCTGGCGCCGAGGATGAGGCCGAGCGAACTTCCGATGCCCGCACCGACCGCCAGCGACGGCGCGAAGATGCCGCCGGGAATGCCCGAGACCATCGACAGCAGCCCGGCCAGGAACTTTTCGGCAAAGAAGAACCAGGGCAGCGGCACGCCCTCGACGGCGCCCCATGCCTGCACATAGCCGGTGCCGAAGGTCAGCCCGCCCGACGCGATGCCGATCCCCGCCACCGCAAGTCCGCAGACGGCGGGCACCAGCAAGGCGCGCAGCAGGGGTTGCTGTGTATGCCAGCGCCGGATCCGCCGTGTTATCTTCAGCGCCAGCAGCGAGAACAGCGCACCGAGGCCGCCGCCAATGATGCCGCAGCCAAGCACCAGCGGCCACTCGGCGGCAAACGAGATGGTGTCCTCCGAGACACCGAAATAGGTGTAGTTGCCGAGCAGGCCCAGCGAGGCGAGGCCAGCCAGGATCACCGCCGTCAGCACCAGCCCGTTGGTGCGCGCCTCATAGGTGCGGGAGCGGGAAAAAGCTTGGGGTAAGAATTTTGGCGTAACCGGAGCTTTTTGTCGGAAGGGGCATT
>NZ_JHQS01000110.1 GCF_014843845.1 Mesorhizobium amorphae
TCTTCCAAACTCCGAGTGGGTCCTGGAAGAAGGAATGGTCTTCCATATGGTTACATCAGGCGAAGGCATCTCCATCAGCGAGACGGTCGTAGTTGGTCCGAATGGTGGCGAAAGGTTGAGCAAGTTGGAACGCCGGCTGTTTTCGAGCAATGAAAGCGTGAGATTAGCCAGCAACGCGGCTTGATGATCGTGTTTTTCAGCCGACCCAAGCTATTCCGATCGAGCCGCGGCCTGCGGGGAGGGGGCTCGATCATCGTCAGCAGGAGTACGGGAGGACGGCTGGACCGGTGTGTCCCTCATTCCTTGCGAGCATTTCCAGCAATCCGTGGAAGCTCAGCTAGGGTCCGGACCCATAAGTCCGCGATTGAGATCGGCGGTACTTCCCACGTGAGCTTTAGAAAGATGGATCGTTCCCAAGCCGTGCGAGTATTGCCCGCGCCTCGTCGCTAATTTCGCGGACAATCTCGGCGGCGGGCTGGACGTGGCGGACGAGGCTGACGCCTTGGCCCGACCATAGAGCAAGGGCATCAATATCGCCCTCGTCACCCGATCCCGGCGTGTGAGATTGGTATGAAACCACATCACCATGTGGCGACTTTGCAACGACCGCGCCTTCGTGGGGACGCCTACCCACCGGCGGGCGTCCGGCTGCCTCCCAAGCTTCAATCGTTTTGTTGCGGAGGCTACGGTGCGGAGCGTCGGGCCAGCCGACATCGAAAACAGTCCCGTATTCTGTGTCCGTCTCCTTAGCTGTGAGGATGCGGTCGCGATAGCGCGGGTGGATTGGAGCTTCGATGCTCGCGAGAAAGCGGGTACCGATCCAGGCGCCCGCGGCACCAAGTGCCATCGCCGCGGCTAGACCGCGTCCATCCGCAATGCCACCGGCGGCAAGAACGGGGACCGGCGCGACCTGGTCAACAACTACCGGGACCAACGCCATCGTGGCAACTCTACCGTAAACGTGGCCACCGGCCTCCCAGCCTTGCGCGACGATTGCGTCCGCGCCATCCTCGGCTGATATCCGAGCCTGTTCGGCGCTTCCTGCCGTATGCAGCACCATTGCCCCGCCACGATGCGCCGCAGCCGTCAGCGAACCTGCCTGGCCCCAGAAAAATGAGACTACCGACACGCCTTCTTCCAAGCAGATCGCGAGGCGCTCCTCCTGCGGATAAGTCAACAAGAGATTGACGCCGAATGGTCGCTCGGTCAGGGCCTTGGTGGCCCGAATTTCTGCGCGTACCGCTTCGGGCGGACTCCAGCCGAGGGCGAGCATCCCGAGACCGCCTGCATTGCTAACCGCGGCCGCGAATTGCGGAGACGTAGCTCCACCCATTGGCGCCTGGACAATCGGGATTTCTATGCCGACGAGAGTAGTGAAAGCGTTGGGCATTGCGATCCCCCTGAGTCCACCATCCGGTCGCGGCCTTTGCCCGATCTAGGGATCGTGGTCCAAAGGGGGCACGGAATCAACAGGGATTTCGTCGGGATCTGCTTCGTGATTCACGTCTCCAAAGGGAGACCACACGGATGAATCGCGACTATTTCTGGCTGACCGAGGAGCAGTTTGGGCGGCTCGTGGCGCTCTTGCCAACTGACACACGCGGGAAGCCGCGGGTTGATGATCGCCGGGTGATCAGCGGTATCGTGCATGTCCTGAAGTCAGGTGGTCGTTGGGTTGACGCACCGGATGCCTACGGCCCGCGCAAGACGCTCTACAACCGCTTCGTCCGATGGGCGGCCAAGGGCGTCTGGGTCGACATCTTCCATGCCTTGGTCTCGGCTAGCGGACCACCCGCGGAGGTGCTTATCGACTCCTCGGCGGTGAAGGCGCATCGATGTGCCTCAGGCGGCAAAGGAGGTGAACAAAATCAGGCGATCGGCCGATCGCGCGGTGGTCGAACCACGAAAATCCACGCCCTGACCGACGGCCTGTGCCGCCCAATCGCTTTCCTTTTGACCGGTGGCCAGGTCGCCGATTGCAGTGCCGCGGATTTGCTTCTGGAGCAGATGCCGAAGAGCCCGATCCTGCACGCCGACAAGGGCTATGACACCAATGCCATCCGGCACAAGGTCGAGGGCAAAGGGACGATGCCGAACATTCCGCCGAAAGCTAACCGACGCTGGAAGAACTGCTTCTCGCCATTCCTATACCGCGATCGCAACGCCATCGAGCGGATGTTTGGACGGCTCAAGGATTTCCGCCGCATTGCGACACGATACGATCGATCGGCGACGAGCTTCCTCGCCGCCGTCTGCCTCGCGGCAATCGTCAGCTACTGGTTATGAGTCCGGACCCTACAACGTCGGTGCACCCTCGGCCGACGCCGGCGCTGCGGCAACTGCAAGTTTCGACCCTTGCAACTGGGCAGTGACTGAGCGGGGCCGATCCGCTGCCTCTTCAGGCAGCGTTTCGGCTCGTTGATGATGACGGGCATTCTCGACGTCGCGCGCCATCACCATCGCCTTCAGCGCATCCGGATCGTCGGGAAGCTGGTCAGCAGTCATCGCCCTGATGGGCAAGACCACAGCATATTCACCGGCCGCGGCCGACAGCGGAATCCGGGCTGATTCACTTCGCAGCAGATTACCCGCCTGCACCGGAACACGCGTCCGGCGCGCCTCGTGGACACGCCGCCAATCGGTTCCTTCAATGAGCGCTGACAGTTGCGGCCGTCAGCCGCATCACGCCGTCCTCAACCTTCGGCCAGTGGAACTTGTCCTCGTCCAGCCGCACACGCCGGTGTTGTCCCAGAAGATCAGCTTGATCCGGTCGAGGTTGGGTTTTGTTTCAGGTCAAGCTTCGGTGTTTTCGGTTGCGACAGGCGAGCGCTGTCTTCGCATGCTCTCGCCGGTCAGATTGATGCGATAGGCGGGCGCTGTCACGTTATCTGAGGTTGGACGTGAAGGGACCGCTGACAGGGATATCAGGCGAGGGC
>NZ_JHQS01000111.1 GCF_014843845.1 Mesorhizobium amorphae
GCAAGAGCATGCTGGCGGATAGAGAGACCTTGACTGCAGGCTCCATTTCGTTCCGCGCTTAGGACGTGGTCAGAGACGATCATGCCCGGCTTGCCGCGCCGGGCGATCAGTTCCGTCAGTTCACGCGCCACCCGGCGGCCGGAGATCGAGGTGTCCGGGATCGCAGCCAGGCATTCGCGCGTCACGTCGTCGACGATGTTGAGCACGCGGAAGCGCCGGCCGCAGGCGAACTGATCATGGACGAAATCCAGCGACCAGCGCGCGTTCGGCTTCGCCTGGACCAGGATCGGTGCCCGCGTCCCTACCGCTCGGCGCCTGGAGCGTCGCTTGCGCACGGCCAGTCCTTCTTCGCGGTATAGCCGGTAGATGCGGTTGATACCCGATGCCTCGCCCTCCCGACGAAGGAGGATGAACAGCCGCCGATAGCCGAAGCGCCGGCGCTCGTTGGCCAGGTCGCGAAGCCGGCCGCGCAGCTCCGTCTCCGGTGGGCGACAGGACCGGTAGCGGATCATCTTGCGATCGGCGCCGACAATGGAACAGGCCCGCCGTTCCGACAGGGCCATCGTGGCCTGCAGATGCGCGACGGCTTCGCGCTTGGCGGCGGGCCCTACCATTTTTTTGACAGAAGCTCCTTCAGCGCCGAGGCTTCGAGCATCTGGTCGGCGAGCAGCTTCTTCAGCTTCGCGTTCTCGTCTTCCAGGGCCTTCAGCCGTTTGGCGTCGGACACATCCATCCCGCCATACTTCGCCTTCCAGTTATACAGCGTCGCCTCGGAGATCCCATGCTTGCGCGCCAGGTCGCCCGCCTTTGCCCCCGCTTCGTGCTCACGCAGAACCGCGATGATCTGCTCTTCCGTAAACCGCTTTCTCTTCATCAGTCCGTCCGTCCTTCAATCGAGGCCGGACTCTAATCTCAGATGGAGGAAATTACCCGTGGCAGGTCAAGCTCCATCAAATGATCCGGCTCTGCTGAGAACCACGCAAAGCTCCCCCATGCCAGGGAATCCACCGCCTTCTTGAACGAGGGGCGGCTGCGGTCGAGATAGGCGGTCAGGAAGGCGACATGCTCCAGCGGAAAGCCCGCGTCGTTCGCCAAGTCCTCCAAGGCTTTTTTCCGCCTGGCATTAATAGGGCCATCGGTTGCCACGACCTCAGCAAACACCAAAAGGGGATGTTCGGGCGCCAGGTCGACGAGGATAATGTCGGGAAATCCTTGTCTGCCTTGATCGTTAGCCCAATGGATTTCGCGAGATCGTCGTCCCGAGAAACAACCTTGTTCCCGCTTTCGCTGACAAACAGAATCGCAGGCTCCTCCATAAAGCGGGGCGCAAAGACCTCAATGACGGCCTTTGTTATTTCCGAGCTCGGTCCGGGCTTCATCCGCCGGCTTTCACCATTAGGGAATGTCACACTTAAGCTGTCGCCGGCGGATCCCGCGCCGCGACGGACGATGGCGATGCGGGCAAGAGCGCCCTTGTTTAACGTTTTGCTCTGCCAAGCGCCAATCGCAGCGTCCAATTTTCCGCCGACCAGGTTTGGGTCGAACAGCCCGGCAAAATATATATCTCTTCCCTCAGGCGGTCGAGTATGTGGTTGTCCTGGTCGAACTGACGATCCGCGGCTTCAGCGAGGTGATATGCGCTTCGTCCAGGTAGATGGAGCTGCAGACAGTGATCTGATCGTCGGGCTGGCAGGTGCGGGCCGCCGCACCGTTGAGGATGCAGCATCGTGAGCCGCGCTCGCCGAGAATGACATAGGTCGAAATCCGCGCACCGGAGTTCTTGTTCCATATCTCCACGAATTCCATAGGCAGGATGCCGGCTGCCTCGCAGTGGTCAGGGTCGAGCGTTATCGAGCCGTGGTAGTTGAGGTTCGCCTCGGTGACGTGGATGCCGTGCAGCTTGCCGGCGACTATTTTTCGCATTGGTTCTATTGTCCTATTCATCTCACAGAGCCAGTCTTGATATTGAGCAGCCGTCGCTGGGCTAAATCCCGACGACAAGCGCCCCGCCGCTGAGTCCCGCCCCCGCGGCTGCCAGCAGGATTTTCTCGTCCTGCCGGAATGGCTGCGTCTGATGGGCCAGCGACAGGGAAAGCGGGATCGTCGCTGCGGAAGAGTTGCCGTATTCGGCGATCGTCTTGACGATCGCATGATCCGCAATGCCGAGGTTCCTCCCAACCGCGTCGAAAATGCGAGCATTGGCCTGGTGCGGCACGAACCGATCGATGTCTTGGGGCTGCATCTGGGCTGCTGCGAGCGCGTCCTGCGAGCAGGCAGTCATCATCTCGACGGCCTTGGCGAACACTTCGCGGCCATCGGTGATCGTCATTCGAGTTTGCGCGAGGTCGAGGTCGCCGTGGAACGGCGTGTTGCCTCCTCCAGCAGGGATCTGGATCAACCCGTAGCGCGAGCCGTCCGAATCCACCGAGGCGCCGAGAATGCCTCGGTCCGGATCATCGCATGGACCGATCACCATGGCGCCGGCGGCATCGGCAAACAGCACGGCGCTGGCGCGCTCGGCCGGATTGATACGGCGGCTGAGGATGTTGGCGGCGATGACAAGGCTCGCCTTGCCGTGCAGGCGGGTAAATCCGTCCGCGAACATCAGCGCATAGATGAAGCCGGCGCAGGCGCCGGTCAGATCGATCGCGCCGGCGCGGCCGAGCCCCAGCCGATGCGCGACCAGCGGCGCGCTGGGCGGCAGGAGGTGATCGGGCGTCGAGGTGGCAAGCAACAAAAGACCGATGTCGCCACGGTCGATGCCGGCATTCGTCAGCGCCATGTCGCCGGCATGCGCGGCAAGGCCGGACAGCGTGTCTTCGTCGGTTGCCCAGAAGCGTGACCGTATCCCAGTGCGCCGCTCGATCCAGCCGGGCTCGAGCCCGAGACGGTTTTCGACTTCCGGGTTCTCCACCTTGCGCGACGGCGCATGATGACCAAACCCGAGAATGCGCGACGACCTGCTCATGGTCTTGAACCGAAGCGTTCGCC
>NZ_JHQS01000112.1 GCF_014843845.1 Mesorhizobium amorphae
CTAGCCCGTCTTATGCACAACGATGGGCCTTTGAGGCTGGCGGATGTAGCTTAAGCGATTGATTTGGCGTAGGATTCGGTTGCTTAGGCCAACCCTTCAACCGCATCTCGCGAGATCCTATGAGGAGATGGATAGCGACCTGCGCTCTGGCAAAGTGAGATCGCTAGCATCTCACTCACCTGGAGGCCAAACATGCCCGTTGCAGCTTGCCGATCCGACGCTCTGACCGCTATCCGTACCGATCTTGGTGCAATCTTCGTCTCCTTGGAACTCAGTCGCTCGAAATGGCTGATCACCTCGCTGTCGCCCGGTGGAGGGAAGATGTCGAAGCATTCGGTAACGGCCGGCGACATCGCCAGCATGCTGGCGCGATTTGCCGAGTTCACCAGGAAGGCAGAGGCGCGGACCGGGAAATGCTTTCCAATCATCGTGATCCAGGAGGCCGGGCTTGACGGCTTCTGGATCCATCGCGTGCTGCAGGCCGAGGGGATCGAAAGCCATGTCGTCGATCCGGCATCGATTGCCACATCGCGCCGCCGTCGGCGGGCAAAAACCGACAAGATCGACGGCGAGGCGCTGGTTCGGGCTTTGCTGGCCCACAAGCGGGGCGAGCCACGGGTTTGTGCGATAGTCCGGGCGCCGACACCGGAAGAAGAGGACCGGCGCCGTCTCTCGCGTGAGCGCAAGGCATTAACGAACGAGCGGATCAGTCACGTCAATCGCGTCAAGGGCCTACTGTTCAGCCAAGGCGTGTCCGGCTACGAGCCGCTGCGCCGCGACCGGCGTAAGCAACTGGAGGCACTTAAGACCGGCGACGGGCGACCATTGCCCGCCCATTTGAAGGCGCAGGTCGCCCGCGAACTCAATCGACTGGAACTTGTTCTGGAACAGATCAAGACGGTCGAAGCCGCGCGCGATGCCATGCTCGCTGCCGCTGAGGCCGTCTCGCCAGCGCCGGCGATGCTGCTCAACCTGAAAGGCATCGGGCCGGAGTTTGCTGCTGTCTTGTGGTCGGAAGGGCTTTCCCGCCATTTTGACAACCGACGACAGCTGGCCGCCTATGCGGGGCTTGCACCGACACCCTGGCAGAGCGGGTCAATCGATCACGACCAGGGGGTCTCGAAATCCGGCAATCCAAGACTACGAACGACGCTGATTCAGCTCGCCTGGCTATGGTTGCGCCATCAATCGCGCTCGGCGCTCACCTTGTGGTTCCAAGATCGGGTCAGGCGCAGTGGCGGGCGGCTCAAGAAAACGACGATCGTTGCGCTTGCCCGTAAGCTGCTCGTCGCGCTTTGGAAATTCGTCAATGCGGGTGTCGCCATCGAGGGGGTAATAATCAAGGCCGCCTGACTAATGACTGCTGAACGTTAGACCTATTCCTATCCTCAGGGCCTGACCAGTCCTGACGATCCAGGTGGACGAACCGAGGTGTGGCTTGGCTTGAAATGCCGCTTCGCGAGAATGGTCCCGTCCTTCTGAGCCTTGTCCGCCGCAAGCGGGATGTTGGTGCAGCTGTTCCGAACAGCGACCGTATATAAGTTGGATCTGGCTCGGCAACGGGCCGCGTCATGCATTGGGCTCAAACCCTGGACGTTGCAACAGCGGAGAAAAAAATGACGCTCTGACGACCATTCGCATTGACCCTCCTCATATAAGCCACACCCGCCATGACCGAGAATACGTTGCTGCCGCTGTCTTTTCCAGCCGTCGGACGCAAGAAGATCACAGCTGCGTTTGACGGCGGCCGCATCACCTCGGATGGCGGCGTCATACTTCTGGCGGCCGCAGAGCGGCGTCCGCAGCGCGTGACGCACGCCATGGCCGACATTCTGCGCGCCCGCATCTTTGCGATCGCATGCGGCTACGAGGATGCCAATGATCTCAACCGGCTGCGCACCGATCCAGCCTTCAAGCTCGCCTGCGGACGGTTGCCCGATAGCGGGCTCGACCTGTGCTCGCAGCCGACGTGTTCGCGGCTGGAGAACCTGCCGGACCTGCGCACCGTCATCCGGCTCGGCCGCGTGCTGGTCGATCTGTGGCTGTCGAGCTATGCCGACGCCGCCGAAAAGCGTCACGCTCGACATCGACGATACGCTGGATGTCGTTCACGGCCATCAGCAGCTCTCGCTCTTCAACGCCCACTACGACGAGCGTTGCTTCCTGCCGATCCATGTCTATGACGCCGCCACCGGCCGCCCGGTCGCCATGATCCTGCGTCCTGGCAAGACCCCGGCGGGCAAGGAGATCCGCAGCCATCTGCGCCGCCTTGTCCGGCGCATCCGCGCCCGCTGGCCGACCACCCGCATCCTAGTCCGCGGTGACAGCCATTACGGCCGGGCGCAAGTCATGGCCTGGTGCGAGGACAATGAGATCGACTACCTCTTCGGCCTGCCCGGCAACAAGGTACTCCAGCGTCTCGTCGATGAAGCCGCCGACGATATCCGCACCCGCCGCGCGCTCGAGCACAAGCCGGTGCTGCGCGGCTATGCCGAGACCCGCTACAAGGCGAAATCCTGGAAGACGGAACGCCGCGCCTGCGCCCGCATCGAGGCAACCACCCTCGGCCTCGACATCCGCTTCGTCATCACCAATCTCGACAAAGGCTCCGCCGAGCATGTCTACGACGTGATCTACTGCGCCCGCGGCCAGGCCGAAAACCTGATCAAGATGCACAAGAGCCAGCTCGCCTCCGACCGCACCAGCTGCCGCTCACCGATTGCCAACCAGGTCCGTCTTGTCCTGCACACCGCCGCATACTGGTTGATGCTCACCCTGCGCGAGGCGGTGCCCACGACCCATCATCTGCGCAACGCCGAGTTCGCTACGCTGCGGCTCAGGCTGCTCAAGCTCGGCGCTCGCGTCATCGAAACCGTCTCGCGCATCCGTCTGGCCTTCGCCGCCGCCTGTCCCGAGGCAAATCTGTTCCGGGTGCTCGCCAGCAATCTGCTACCGGCAGGACCATGACCGCCGGGGCAGCAGGCCCCGGCGAAACCATACAGCTTCCACCCTCCAGCGCGTTCACAAGTCCAGACACAGCCGCGGTGAAAAAGACGCCGCGACGCCACCTGTCCACCGATCAGCGGCAAACAAACCCAGGATGCGTCATGAATAAGCCGGGCTAG
>NZ_JHQS01000030.1 GCF_014843845.1 Mesorhizobium amorphae
GAGCCCGGCCGGCCGCAGGCCGGTGCGCCCGGACCCTGCCGCTGCCGGAGCGCTACGCGCGTGGAGCTAGTGGCCTTTGTCGGCCAGCCAGAGGCTCACGTCCTGGATCGAGCGCATGAGCACCGACGGATTGTCCCGCGCGGGAATGAAGCCCCAGCTCTGCCAGTAGCGCTCGGCCTCGGCGTCGATCGCCCGCACCACCACGGCGCGGCCGCCGACGATGTCGGCGCCGGCGACGCAGCGATGCAGCGCGTCCCTGACCAGGCCGCTGCCGATGCCTTGTCCGGCATAGCGATGATCGACGGCGAGTTGGCCAATCAGCAGGCACGGGATCGGATCGGGCGGGCGTCCGGTGCGGATGGCGCGCGGCGCGCTGTTTGGCTGGATCACGCCCGGCGCGAGGCCGTAATAGCCGACGACGGTTCCCTGGTCGTGAACGACCAGGACGCGGGTAAACCCGCGCGCCTGGTTCGTTCGCGCGAAGCCGGCCAGCCAAGCGTTGAGCGCCGGCTTGCCGCAATCGAAGCTGTCGAGGCGGTGCGCGTCGTCGAGGAGTTCGATGCCTGAAAGCGCCACCTAGCGGTCCCAGGGCGGGGACCGACGCAGCCGCTCGGCCGCCTTCGGCGGGGGCGCGGCGGCGGGCGCCGAGATCGCCTGCATGAAGGCGTCATAGGCTTCCGGGGAGACGCGGATGACGGTTTCGTTGAGGATGGCCGCCTGCGCCTCGTGGAGTGCCGCGCGCCGCACGAACTCGGTGCGCGACAGACCGAGCAGCTCCGCGCCGCGGTCGATGATCGTGAGATCATCGTCGCGAAACCGCATCGAGACGGGTGTTTCCTTTCTCGTGGCTGTGGTGGCCATGGCGCGCTCCTGTGCTGCGGACATATATACGCCGATGTAACGCGGAACGCAATACACTGCCTGGCGGAACGCTCCACCGCGTCGATACAACCTTTGGAAACGGGTGGCGCGCTTCGAGCGGGCCGAACCCGACCGCGCGCGGTCGGGTTCGATAGTGCGGTTGCGAGGAAACCGGCGCTTCACGCGCCGCCCTCCGCGAACCGCCAGACTGGGATGCCGAGCCGACGGGCCTTGTCGGCAAGGTTGTCGGTGATGCCGGAGCCGGGAAAGACGATCAGGCCGTAGGGCACCACCGAGAGAAGCTGGTCGTTGCGGCGGAACGGTGCGGCCTTGCCGTGGCGGTTCCAGTCCGGCTTGAACGCGATCTGGGTGACCTTGCGGTTCTCGGCCCAGCAGGCGGCTATGCGTTCGGCGCCGCGGGGGCTGCCGCCGTGGAGCAGGACCATGTCGGGATGCTTCTCGCGGGCCTTGTCGAGCGCGTCCCAGATCCGGTCGTGATCGTTGCAGTCGAGACCTCCGGCGAAGGCGATCTTTGTGCCGGCCGGGACGAGCACCTCTGTTTCGGCGCGGCGGCGGGCGGCGAGGAAGTCGCGGCTGTCGATCACCGCCGCGGTCATCGCCTGATGGGAGACCTTGGAGCCGGTGCGCGGCCGCCATGCCGATCCGGTTTGTGCCTCGTAGAGGTCGGCGGCCTCATCGCGCATGATTTCGAGGACATTGCGGCGCTCGATATAGGTGATGCCCTCGGCCGTGAGCCGTTCCAGCTCGACCGACTTTACTTCGGAGCCGTCCTGCTCCTGCTGGCTCGAACGCTGCGCCTCCTCATTGCGGTCGAGACTTCGGGCGACGCGCTCGGCGGCACGGTGGAAGACGTTTGCGAAGGACCAGAGCAGGTCATCGAGATCGGGTTCGAGCCTGGTGTCGCCGAGCATGCCGGCGAAGGTCTCGACGATCCCGGCCAGGCCGGCGCGGATCACCTCGTCGTCGGGAAGTGGCCGAGGATCAGGGTCGTCCTGATGCGGGCGATGGCCGTACATCTGCAGTTCGAGGATGACGCGATCCGTCGGCGAGGAGGCGTGGTAGGGCTCGTAGCCGTCTTCGAGAGGAAGCTCGTAGGTCATGGCGTGTCTCCGGCGGTTGTGGCCGCGCCTATCGCGGCCTGACAGCGCTCCCCGGCCGCGCCGCGGACGCGGCCGCACCGAAGGCCGGAGCGCGAGCGGAGGACGGCGCAGCCGTTGCGGCCGTGACCGGGGCGTGGCAGGGGTCGCCTCTCGGGCAGGCCGCGGGCGCGGCCTCTCAGGCGGACCGCCGCCACGCCTAAGAGTGTTCCGGTGACGCCCCCCGCCCGCCTGCCGCTCCGGCCGTTCATCCCGGCGGCAGGAAAAGACGGGCATCCTCGGGGACGAGCTGATCGCTGAGCCATGCCGCGAGATGGGCCGGGCCGAGATGACGCAGATCGTCGTTGAAGTCGCCGAGCTGCGGCCGCAAAACCAGGGCGAGGATCCCTGACTCGCCTGCGCGTTGGCTGAGACGCTCGATGCCGTGCCGGCCGGCGGCGTCGGCATCGGCCGCGATGTAGAGGCGACAGCAGCCAGGCGGCAAGATCAGGCCGGCGAGGTGATTGGCCGAGGTGGCGGCTGCCACAGGCAGTGCCGGCATCACCGTGCGCAGCGAGGCCATCGTCTCGAACCCCTCGCCGGCGGCCATGACCGGGACCGGGGCGCCGGGATCAAGGCCGAGCCAGATGCCGTTGCCAAGGAGATCTCCCAGTGAGCGGCGTGGATCAGTGAGTTGCGCCTTGCCCTGACCCGAAGGATCAAGCCAGGTGCGCTGCAGGCCGGTGATCTCGCCGTCGAGGTTGGTGACAGCGGCAATCAGCGCAGGCAGGGTCTGCGTCTCGCCGGTCACGAGATCCCTGTAGTAGCAGCCGGGATGGAAGCGCAGGGCGCGCTCACGCGAGGTCAGGAGAATGCCACGGCCGCTGAGATAGCGTTCGGCCAGCGTGCCGGCGATCGGCTGGGACATGGCGAACAGGCGACGCGCCGCCTCAGGCGAGCCGCGTGCCGCGGCAGGTTGGCGCTGCGTGCCCAGGGGCGGCGGCTGGGGCGGTGGCAGCGGCATGGCGAGGAAGCGGCGTGCTTCATCCGCGACCTCGCGGAAGTCGACCAGACCACAGCTCTGCTCGATGACGTCAAGCAGGTCGCCATATTCCCCCGACGACTCGTCGACCCATTTTCCAGCTGCCTTGCCGCCAACCGCCTTGAGCCGCACATGCATGGAACGGCCGCGCGTGTTGCGGACATCGCCGACCATCCAGTAATTGCCGGAGCGATGGCCGTTGGAGAGATATTCGCGGCACACCGCCTCGGCATGTTCGCCAAGGCGGCGTGCCAGCTCGGAGGCCGAGCCGGTCATGATCGCCTCCCTCAAGCCGCCGAGGAACGGTCGGTGACGCCAACCAGCGTATGGCGGTAGAGGAGCGCAGCGAGGATGGCGGCCCCTTGCGCGGATGTCGGGATGAACAGCCGGAGCTTCCAGGAGATGATCTCGGAGATCAGCCCCAGCGCCTTCAGTCGGGGAACAAAAGCGTCCGTGAAGCCGATCAGCTCGATACGGTAATCGTTCATGACCCGACTGCGGCGCAGGATCAAGCCGTCGGCAAGTTGCAACCCGATCCTGCCCTCGACCAAGCCGGTCCATGCATCGTCCGGTGCGAGCGCCGGTACATTATCGAGCCCCAGATTGCGGAACATGGTCGTGACAAGGGTCGGCGCAATGTGACGCCCGATGATGCGTTCGCCGGCATCGGTCTGGATCCGGTAGACCTGACAATCATGGTCCGGCAGCCGACACCAGATCGGCAGCAGCAGACCCGTCACGATGTGAAAGGTGCTGGTGGTGAACTCCGGAACGGCGGCGACTTCTGCCTGCCACAGGTCGCAGAACAGTTTTCGGTCGGCGGGCTGCCAGTGGGTTTCGGCAAGGGCGTCGAGGCCAAAGCGCAGCTCGTCGGTCGGCCGCAGTAGGCGCACGCGGTGCTCTATCGTGCCGTCGTCGAGCATCAGGCTCGCGGTCGGCAGTTGGATTGCCGCCCGGCTGGAACGCGTGTTCACCAACAGGACCGATTGCGGCTCCGACCGGATGATGGCCAGCGCGTCGATCAGACCGAGAGGACGAATGCGGTCCTTGCGCGCGACGGTGAGCACATGCGACTGCGCGCCCGAGACCGGATGCATGTAGACGGTGCGACGATCGGTGACGACGATGCTCTCCGCCGCAATCGTCTCCAGACCTTTGTCAAAGGAGCCGGCAGCGATCGCGCCCTCGACCTTCGCCGTCATCAGTTGCTCGAACACTTCGAACAGCAGGTTCTGGGTCTCGATGCGCAGCGCCAGCAGGCGGTTGAGCCAGGTCGTGATCGGCGGCAGCTCGTCGCGCAACCCGCCCTCGTCGGTCGTCAAAGACAGCCCGGTCACGGCCTCGAAGGTCGTGAGCGAACAACCTTCGATCCTGCCCTGATGCAGCAGCATGTAGAATTGGCGTAACGCTGCACGTGCATAGGGGCTTTCGAGATTGTCCTCGGCACGGAACAGCCCTGCCCCGCCGGTCTGGCGCTGGCCGCGCGTGATGGCGCCCAGCGTGTCGAGCCGTCGTGCGATCGTCGACAGGAAGCGCTTGCCGGCCTTCACATTGGCGGCCATCGGCCGGAATGAGGGCGGTTGCTTCTGATTTGTGCGGTGGGTCCGTCCGAGACCCTGAATGGCGTTGTCGGCGCGCCAGCCGGCTTCGAGCAGATAGTGCTTGCGTAGCCGCTGGTTCTTCACGCCGAGATCGGCGTGGTAGGAGCGGCCGGTGCCGCCGGCGTCCGAAAAGATCAGTACGCGCTTGTCGTCATCCATAAAACTCTGGGTCTCGGCGAGATTGGCCGAGACCGAGCGGTGCTCGACGGCCAGCCGGTCGATGCCGTCGCGGCCGGTCTTCTTCACGATGCGGCGCGAGCGGCCGGTCACCTCGGCGACGGTGTCGGTGCCAAAGTGGTGGAGGATCTGGTCGAGCGCGCTGCCGACCGACGGCAGCGATGCAAGTTTTTCGATCATCTCGTCGCGCCGGCGAACAGCCTCCCGGCACTGGACCGGATTGCCATCTTCGTCATGGACAGGCCGAGAATAGAGGTTGCCTTCGGCGTCCGAATATTCCTCGAACAACTGCGTGGGGAAGGAGTGCATCAAGTACCCGCCGACGTACTCGCGCGGCGTGACGTCGACATGCAGATCCGACCATTCCTCGGTCGGGATATCGGCAAGGCGTCGTTCCATCAGCGCTTCGCCGGTCGAGACGATCTGCACGACCGCCGAATGACCGTCGGCGAGATCCTGCTCGATCGCGCCGATCAGGGTCGGCGTCATCATCGAGGTGATGAGATGGCTGAAGAAGCGCTGCTTCGTGCTCTCGAAGGCTGAGCGTGCCGCCGACTTCGCGTTGCGGTTCAGCGTGCCGGCCTCGCTGGTGATGTTGGCCGCCTCGAGTGCGGCGGTCAGGTTGTTGTGGATGACCTGGAATGCATCGGCATAGGCATTGTAGATGCGGATCTGCTCCTCGGTCAGCGCGTGCTCGAGGAGGTCGTATTCGACGCCGTCATAGGAGAGCGAACGCGCCGTATAGAGACCGAGCGATTTGAGATCGCGGGCGAGCACTTCCATCGCCGCCACGCCTCCGTCCTCAATCGCGGCGACGAATTCGGCGCGGTTGGCGAATGGAAAATCCTCGCTGCCCCAGATGCCGAGACGCTGCGCATAGGCGAGGTTCTCGACCGCGGTCGCACCGGTAGCGGAGACGTAGACGACGCGCGCGTCAGGGAGGGCGTGCTGCAGCCGCAGGCCTGCCCTGCCCTGCTGCGACGGGGCGACGTCGCCGCGCTCGCTTTTGCCGCCGGCGGCATTGGCCATGGCGTGGGCCTCGTCGAAGACGATAACACCATCGAAAGACCTGTTGGTCCCTGAAGGGCCCTCGGCCCTTCCCGCGAGGTTCTCCCCAGTCGGGCCTTCGGAGCTTCCCGCGTCTTGTCCAACCCAGTCGAGGATCTGGGCGATCCGGGATTTCTTGCCCTCGCGTTCCTGCGAGCGGAGCGTCGCGTAGGTCGTGAACAGGATGCCTTCGGCAAGACGGATCGGCGTGCCCTGCCGATAGCGCGACAGTGGCTGGACGAGGAGCTTTTCCTGGCCAAGTGCTGCCCAATCGCGCTGGGCGTCTTCCAGCAATTTGTCGGACTTGGAAATCCAGATCGCGCGGCGCCGCCCCTGCAGCCAATTGTCGAGGATGATGCCGGCGACTTGCCGTCCCTTGCCGCATCCGGTTCCGTCACCCAAAAACCAACCACGACGGAAGCGGACGGCGTTCGCAGCACCTTCTGGCGCGGCCGAGACGACATCGCAGGTCTCGTCAACCGTCCAGGCGCCGGTGAGATGGCCGCAATGGGCCTCGCCGGCATAGATGACGCTTTCGAGCTGGGCGTCCGACAGCAGGCCCTCGTCGATGATCGCATCAGGAAGAAGCGGTCGATAGGAAGGTTTTGGCGGCGCGACGGCGGCCATTGCGGCCGACTGCACCAGCGGCGTCGGATGCGGCTTTGCGCGGGGAATGTCGATCGACTGGAGCGCGTAGGGTTCGTAGATCGTGTCGGTAAGCCGGCCGCCCTCCTCCGGCATCCAGTCGCGCAGCTCATAGGCGAGGGGGACAGCCGGCGTGCTGTTTGCCATGACCTGGCGAGCGGGCTTCACCCGCGCAATCGGACGGACCGATTGGATGGTCTTCGGACCAGCCGTTGAGACAGCGAGGGGGGCGAGAGCCGCACCCGATCGGGCACCCATGTGCATGGCGGCATTGCGCAGGATGCCGCTGGACAATGCACCGATCGAGTCCGGAAAGCCGCCCGGTGTCCGGGGCGGCAGCGCGGAGATCCAGGAGAGCAGCGTCCCGACATCCATAGCCTTGCCGGGCGACGGGACGAAGCCGGTCGGGTCGGTAGCAGGAACTTTGTCGATGATGGTCAAGCGGGTCTCGGCCGTTGTCCCATGGCGGGCGTAGACACGGCCGTCGATTGCTGCGGCGAAGATGATGGTGCCCTGCTCCCGCAGCCGTTCGAAGCCGGCCCGCCATTTAGGATTTTCGGGAGACAGCCCGGTGCCGGTGATGGCGACCAGGCGCCCGCCGGCGCGCAGGCGTGCGAATGCGGAAGAGAGATGCCGCCATGCCGCATCGGCGACATGGCCGTCGACATAAGCGCCGACGCTGAAGGGTGGATTCATCAGCACGACAGACGGCTTCATAGCCGCGTCGAGATGATCGTCGATATGGGCGGCGTCGTGCCGCGAGACGGGGGACCGTGGAAACAGCAGGCCGAGGAGATCGGCCCGCGTCGCGGCAAGCTCGTTTAGGGCGATCGAGGCGCGCGTCATCTCGGCATGGACGGCGAGCAGACCGGTGCCGGCGGAGGGTTCGAGAACGAGGTCGCAAGATGCGATCGCCGCGGCGTGCGCCGTGACGAAAGCCAGCGGCAAGGGCGTGGAGAGCTGCTGCATGGCCTGGCTCTCGTCGGAGCGCCGCGTGTGGGTGGGAAGAAGTTCCGCGATGCGCGTCATCATCGCCAGCATTGCCTGGGGCGTGCTCGACCGGGACAGGATCGCCGGACCGAACCGGCGCAGAAACAGAACCTGCGCGACTTCGAGCGCCTCATAGGCGTCCTTCCAGATCCAGGACCCTTGCGCATCGCTGCCGCCAAAACTTGTCGTCATGGCGGTGCGCAGTGCGGCGGTGGTGACAGGCTCGCCCTGCTCGAGAAAAGGCAGAAGCCGCATTGCCGCCTGATAAATCGCCTGGGCGTTGTTGACGGCGTCTTGTGCCGGCGCGGCGAGGGCAGCGGCCGTCCGGGCGACGATCGATGTCGTCGAAACGATGTTCATGGAGATGTCCTTCGCGAGAGGGAAGTGGCCCTCACGCCGGCACTCTCTCCGCGCCAGCCGGGCCGCACTTCTCCCGGCCCCGCTCTCCCTCTTGCGACGAGGAGCGAGACGTGCCGAAGGCTATTCAGGTAGGACAGCTGCAGACTACCCAGCGGCTGAAGGTCGCGGCTGTGTTGGGGTTGGTGGACCGCTGCTCGTGACCGAAGTAAATGACGACTGGATCCTGCAATAGGATCGATTCTCACTAGGGAATGCGTCTATGAATCGACCCACGCGACCTTTCGTCGTGGAAGTGAAGAGGAAGCGTGTCAGTCCTGCAAAACCGCGCGCAATCTGGGGCGATCTGGACCTTTCAGCCTTAACCGCCGGCGCATTGGCCGTTACCAAGTTGACCTCTGAGCCGGCTGGGAATGTTCGCGATCCCGATCGGGCCGTCGAGGTTGACTGCACGAGCAGTATCGGCTCCGCAATCGAGACCCCATCAGAAGACAGTGATGGGCATGCCATTGCCGACGCAAACCCTGCCGAAGCGCATCCCACTGATGCCGAGACGGAAGGGCGCTATCGATGAGCCTGCGAGGTCGCCTCGGAAACATGTAAGACATCGCGAAGAGCCAACATTGCCAGTGGGCAGCGTTGTGTAACGTCGGCTCCCAAAAGGCCTTCGTCGGTGAGCTGCTGAATGCTTCCGCGCGGAATCTTGGTCCGGTGGTGCTGCTCATGACCCTGGCGGTTCTGTCAGCTCATCGGGGTCGCAGCGTTCCTCGATGATCGCTTTTGCCTTCTCAACCGCGACAATTGCCCTCGGCAGCCAACGATCGAAGTCGACAGTCGACAGGCCCATCGGTTGGGCGGCATAGGCGAGCTGATCGAACAGCTCCTGGAAATGGTCGGCCTTGCGCTGGATCGTCTCTTGAAACTGCGATGGCACGGCCACGGACTCGGCACGGTAGGCGGCACCGGCACCGGACCATATGCCGGTGATGTATGCCTCGCCGGCCGTTTCGTAGTCGAATTTCTCAGCAGACCAGTCGTCATCCTCGATGGCCTGACGACAGGCGTCGGCAGGCGTCGCGGCATCGTAGGTACGGTGCCGATACGCGGGCAGATGGTAGGTGCTCTCGACAGTGAATTTGGACATTACCAATCTCCTGGTATTGGACGTGGCGACGACCTTTGCCGCATAGTCTTACGATGGGTCCACATCGTTGCCCCCTCGCCTCTTCGTGCGTCGTGCGCGGACCGCCGGCATGCGGCTGTCGATCTCTTCGTCGGTCAAATCCTCCAGCAGCTTAAGGGTGGTGCCCTGCCCGACGGTGTAAACAAGGATGGTTCGCTTGCCGTGATGCTCCGGCGGCCAGGCATCGGGATTGGCCTCGCCGGCGATGCCCTTGAAGTCGGCATGTGTGGCGGACCAGATCGCCTCGAGCTTTTCTTCACGCGTCACGCTGTCGCCGGCGCCTGTCTCGTAAGCAATGATCGCTGCACGCATAGCATCAGGACTGCGCTTGTCGGAAAGATCGCAGAAGCCGTGGAACCACCGTTCGCGGCCGCGGATCCTGATCGCGAAAAAGACGCTGGTTACGTAGCCAGCCTTGTATTCAGACATGCCGAACATGCCGGTTCGCTGGAACAGCGGCGGCAGGAGCGCGAGCATGAGTTGGTATTGCTCGGCGGCAATCTCGAAATACTCGCCGGCGTAGGAAGCGCCGGAAATTGGATTTATACCCGGGGTGTCTTTGTGCCGGTTGAAGAGCTGGAACATCTGCTCACGCGTTGCGACGCCGTCGAACACTTTTTGGAAAGGGGGATGGGTGGACATGGCTGCTCTCCGGAAATAGCCGGTCGCCCGCCACAGCAGCGCTGCAGCGGGTGACTGTCGGCGGGGGAAGGGATCGGTGGGCTGGTTTAGGCGGCGCGGCGATCCGCGGAGGGTGCGGCGCCACGACCGATGCCCGTAATGGCGCGGACCGCCGCGGCGAGCGCCAGGATGTCGTCGAGCATGCCGAGCGCGACGAAGTGGTTGGCCCCGCCGGTATAGTCCTTGCGGCCCTTGCAGGTGCGGATCAGAATACCGTGCCCCGACGACAGCCCGAACTGGCCGACCTGGATATAGGCGCGGTCATGATGCAGGGTGATTTCACCGGATACGGCGATGCCCGCCCTGTTCGAGCGCAGGTCAAAGCTACCCGACGGCAAGGCAAGTTCGGCGACAAGCTTTTTCAGCCGTGAGCGCGCCCTCGTATGAAAACGTCTCTTCTGCTGCTCGTCGTAAGAGCAGCTTCTGTTCCAGTCGAACATTTCGATCTCCATGAAACGGAACAGGCCCGCGATCGCTTGCGCGGTCGCCGGGCCTGTCGTCGGTTGGTTTATGCGGTGAGGACGTCAGGCGGCTGCCCGGCCCTCGATGACGTCCGCGTCGACCTCGTCGGCGGAGATCTCCTCCAGATAGGCCCGGCTATGCGGATTGTTGGCGAGCCAGCGTTCGGCCGCTTCCCGATCCCTGGCGAGATGCAGGAGTTCCGGGCTGTCAGCGATGTCCTGCAGCGCGCGGACCATGCCGATCGCGGGTCGCTCGATGATCTCGAAACACAAATCGCTTTCGACGGACCAGGTGCGCCGGACCGAGACAACGATAATGCCGCCCTCGCCGAAATCGCCTTCATGCAAGGTGAAGCAGGCTGGAGAGCTATAGGTCGCCCGCGACCGTGGCGGCTCCTTCTTGACGAGTCGGCCTGTGCCGTTGCGGCTCTCCCAGGCAGACAGCTTCTTTCTGAAGCGGGCCGGCGGTCTCGCAGTGCCGTCGGAATAGCGGATAACGCTTCCAAGGGAGGCGCAATCGTAAATTGTATGTGCGTACATGCGTTTTTTCTCCATGTCGGAAAACAAAAAGGGCCCGGCGGAGATGCCGGGCTCGATGGTCAGTGGGAGGCCGATTATTCAGCGGCCTGGAGATGATCGGTATCTTCGCCGACGGTGGTCCCCGGCTCATCGGACAATGGATCCGCATCGCCCGCGAGGAAGGCCGGTAGTTCGGCGGCATCCTCGTCGAGCGTCGCATCCGCCACATCGTCGGTGACGGTCTTGCCGGTATCGGCAGCCGCCTCTTCGCCATCAAGGCGCAGCGGCTCGGGCAGCCAGTTCGACCCTTCGAGAAGGCGAGCGGCCTCTCGTGCCATCAAGTCCTTCTTCATGTGGTCGATCAACTGCGCGGAGTCCCCGCCGCGTGCTTCGCGGACCGCCTGAACGATCCGGGCCTTGGTGACGCGGCCGAGATAGTTGTCGACGGTCGGCGTCCAGCCCGCCTCGACCATGTCGAAGCCGAGCGTGGCGGCCAGTGCGTCTGCATGGGCAAGCGCTCCGGGTCGCTTGTTCCAAGGCTCGACGACGGCGTTGAGCGAGAGCGACGCGCAGTGCGCGAACAGCGCCTTGCGGCTCGCTTCGTCGAGACCAAGCAGGAACTCCCACAGCTTGTCGCTGTCCGGCATATCCCTGTCCCAGGCTTCCTGACGCTCGGCGATCTCCTTCGCCCAGGGGGTCTCGGCGAGACCCTGGACCTGGCCAAAGCTGTTGCTCACCATGTTGATCTCGAGGCAGCTGTCCTTGGCGAACCGGTAGAACACCTGCAGCACGAGCGCATGGAGAACCGTGGCGAAGGCGATGTCGACGTCACTTGCGAGCGCGTTGCGCAGCGCAAGCGTCTTCTGCGCGGTGAGATCGAAGACGAGCCGTTCGGGTAGCGGCTTGATGTCTTCATCTTCGGGTTCTTCGGCCGTGTCGGATGCGCCGTTCACGGACTTAACAACGGTGCGATTGGCGCCGACATCGTCTGCCTGCGACGGGTCGCGATCCCCGCCCTCGGCTTCTTCATCGTCATCGCCCGTATCGACCCGCGATTCGTCCTCGGGACGAACGAAGCCGGCTTCGATCTGCAACTGGCCGTTTGCGCCGAGCGTGACGAACGCTCCGGCGATGGCCTTCTGCGCCGGATCGTAAACCTGGGGACTATCGCTGAACGCGTCGAGCTCGGCGCCGAGCTGATCGAGCTTGTCCTCGATCTCCTGATCGGCGTCCTCCATCTCGGCATACTTCGCATCGAGCGCATCATACTCGGCCTTCACCGCGTCGTAGCGAGCGATTTCCTCGGTGCTCAGCTCCGCCGGTTCGGCATAGACGCGCCGCATGCCGGAGGTGTGGCCGTACGGGAAGCTGATCGCCGCCTCGACCCACTTCCAGCCGTCGGCGCGGATGGCCTCGGCGTCGATCTTCAGCCGCTCGAAGACGAGTTGCTCAAGCAGGGCTGCATCCTGGAACCAGCCGCCGGAATCCTGCTCGAACAGGTCGCGCAGGATGACGCCGCCGGCCGCCTCATAGACCTCAGTGCCGACATAGACTGCCCGGCGATCGTCGGCACGCACCGTCGTCTCCGTCAGGAGGCGCCTGATGTAGTAGGGCTCCTGCATATGCTGGTTGTTATTGATGCGCTCCCAGACCTGCTCCTGGCGGGCATGGTCGTCCGAAATCGAGAACGCCATGATCTGCTCGAGCCGGATTTCATCCTTTTCATAGAGATCGAGCAGCCTGGGCGAGACCGAGGCGAGCCGCAGGCGCTGCTTCACCGTCGCTGACGAAACAAAGAAGCGCGCGGCGATTTCTTCGTGATCGAGCCCCTGGTCGCTCAGTTTCTTGAATGCCCGGAACTGGTCGAGAGGATGAAGATCCTCGCGGTGGAAGTTCTCGGCCAGAGAGTCCTCTTCGGCCGATGTCGCCGTGCTTCGATTGACGATGCACGGGATCGGCTCGTTCTTTGCCAGCCGCTTCTGTTTGATGAGAATGCCGAGCGCTAGATAGCGACGACCGCCGGCGGGCACCTCGAATATGCCGGTCTCCTCGCCGTCTTCGCCAAGGACGGGACGGACGTTCAGGCTTTGGAGCAGCATGCGCCGTCCGATGTCTTCGGCCAGTTGCTCGATGGAAACGCCGTCCTTTACCGTCCGAACATTCTTCTGCGACAACACGAGCTTGTCGTAAGGAATGTTTTCCGATGGGTTCATCACAATCTTCTGAATGGCCTTTGCCATGGTCAGGTTCTCCATGACGGGCGGCCCGGGGCCTCTCCCCGGACCTCCAAGCCCGTCAGGAAACCTCCCCTCCCCCCTTTGCCTCTGGTGGCGGCGCCAGCGCAGGCAACTGCGGCAATCGTGTCATGCGCGCTGTGAACAGCGCAGCGGATCTATAATTTCGGCTTTGCTGATTTCGGTACTTTCGAGGCTGCCCCAGTGCCTCCAACCTATCGCGTAATCCATGAGCTGGTGGATCAGCGCCTGCCGGCCGAGAGTGGCCAAGCGCCCTTCAGGTGTGCCGTCTGGCTCCGAATACAGCTGAGTTCCTCACCTCGGCCCGACGCGTGCTTCTTTCCAGCAATCTGCAAATAGTGAAGCGAACTTTCGCCGGTTCTTGCGCAGGGGATAATTCTCTATGTTCGCTCTTTGTTCTTTTCCAAAAGCAGTTCCTAAGCTATAGTCTGGCCCTCCTTCATCCAGATTCCTCAGCGAGTCACCGCGAATGACAGTCCAGCCGAGGATTCTCAACGAACCGACAATCAGCTGCCCAAGCTGCAAGGCGGAGATCAAGCTAAACGAATCGCTCGCGGCTCCCCTGATTGCCGCCACCCGTGAGGACTATGAGCGGCGTTTGGCGCAGAGCAACGCTTCCATCGCGGCCCGAGAGGAAGAGCTTCAACGCAAGCAAGTCGCAATTGATGCCGCCCAGTCGGACATCGACAACCAGGTCGCAGCAAAAATCAAGCTTGAGCGCGTGGCTATCGCGGCTGAGGAGGCCCGCAAGGCCAAGCTGCTGCTCTCGGTCGATCTTGAAGACCGGGACAGGAAGCTTGCCGAGATAGAGGCGACGCTCAAGGCGCGGGACGAGAAACTCGCCGAGGCTCAGCTGCAACAAGCGGAATTCCTGAAACAGCAACGTGCGCTCGATGATGAGAAGCGCGAGAAGGCGCTGACCATCGAAAGAAAGATCCAGGAAGGACTGGAGGCCGTTCGCACCAAGGCGAGGTCGGAAGCCGAAGACGGCCTCAAAATGAAGGTTGCGGAGAAAGAGGAACAGATCGCCGGTATGCAGCGTCAGATCGAGGAGCTGAAGCGCCGTGCGGCGCAGGGCTCTCAGCAGCTACAGGGCGAGGTTCTTGAGCTCGAGCTGGAATCCCTCATTGCCAGCCGCTTCCCGATCGACATCATCGAACCGGTCGCCAAGGGCGAGTTCGGCGGAGACGTCTTGCACCGCGTGGTCGGACCGGCCGGCCAGCCCTGCGGCGCCATTTTGTGGGAATCGAAACGCACCAAGAACTGGAGTCAGGGCTGGCTAGGTAAACTCAGAGGCGATCTACGAGCCGCGAGAGCGGATATCGCGCTGATGGTTTCGGAAGCGTTGCCTCCCGGCGTGGAAGCTTCGATCTTTTGGACGGAGTCTATGTCGCCCACCCCAAATGTGCGATCCCGATCGCCATCTTGCTCCGGCAATCCCTGATCGAGCTGGCCAACTCCCGCCTCGCCCAGGATGGCCAGGCTACGAAGATGGAGCAGGTCTATGGCTATCTGACAGGTCCACGCTTCCGCCACCGGGTCGAGGCGATCGTCGAAAAGTTCTCGGATATGCAGGAGGATCTCGCCAAGGAACGCAAGGCCACAACACGTCTGTGGGCCAAGCGCGAGGCGCAGATCCAAGGGGTAATCGAGTCGACCGTCGGCATGTACGGCGACTTGCAGGGCATCGCCGGAAAAGTGATGCAGGAGATCGAGGGGCTTGATGTGCCAGCAATTGCAGCCCCGCCGCCCGAAACCGAATAGGTGAACCGATCGGATTGATGTGAACGTGGGGTGGAGATTTTTCGGGTCGGGAATGCCGACGAAATGAACGACCGCGGACGGGCCGAAGGGCTGCTGTCCATCCTGACCCATCACGAGCGAGGCGTCGTCCTTGTGCTCGAGGACGACGCCCGGTTAAGCGGCAGATGCCGGCACAAGAGGTCGGCATTGGATCCTCAAGCGGCGAAATCGAGAAGCTTCTTGGCCTTGCCTTCCATGTCCAGGCGGACATCCTGGTGCGGCTTGTCACGGGCGACCCTTGTGATGCCCTGCACAAAATCGAAGATCGACTCCGGCGGCCGACCTTCTTCTGCCAACACGGCATCAATGATTTTCATGGTCTCGACCTTCGAGAAGGCGCGTTTGCGCAGAAAGCTCTCGCGGTCTTCATCGTTGCGGGCGACGATCCGCTCCCGCGCCGCCTTGATGCCGTTGACGAACGGCATGGGCGAGGATTCGGCAAACTGGATCAGCGCCGGCTCCGCTTCGGCGGCGAAGCGGGAAGCCGCATATTTGGAATGCCGGATGGTGATCTCCTCAAAATTTTCCACGCCCCAAAGATTGCGGTTCTGGCATACGGCGCGAAGATAGAAGCTTGCGATTCCCAGTGTCCTGGCACCGACTTCGGAGTTCCAGCAGTAGAAGCCGCGGAAGAAAAGATCTGGATCGCCGTTCGACAGCTTTCCGGCCTCGATCGGGTTGAGGTCGTCAACCAGGAACAGGAAAACGTCGCGGTCGGAGGCATAGAGCGTCGTGGTGTCCTTGGAGATGTCGACATTGGGGTTGTAGATTCCCGTCGACCAGTCGAGTACGCCCGGCACCTTCCAGCGCGTATCCCCGGTGCCATTGCCGGCAATCTTCTGCACGGCCTCGACCAGTTCATGGTCGAAAATCCTGCCGTAGTCGGGACCGGTCACCGCTCGCAACTCGAGGCGACCGTTCTGGATTTCGAGTGTCTTTACCTGCTCCGCCCGCTGCGAATTCAGCCCGTACTGGAGATTGATGGCGGCGAGCGGGGCCGGGAGCTGGCGCAGGTATGCAGCCGGTGCGCCGACCAGGCTGGCAAGCTGACCAAAACTCCAATGCGTGGGGGCAACGGGTGCCTCGGCATCGGGCAGCATGAGTAGGAGGCGTTCCGCGTCGTCGCGGCTGGCTTCGACGCGGATCCGTTCGCTTTCGACAATGCGCGTGCGGCTGCGCTGCGATCGCGCCCTTACCGAGTTCCCGAGGACGGTGAGGGACAGGTAGCGCTCGTCGGCCGGTCGGTTGAACCACTCCGACGACACGCGGCCGACGCGCTGGCCGCGGCTCACATCCACCTTGTAGCCTGCACGCGCGTTCCGCGTCGGTGCCTGAATTTCCACCTGTGTCATGGGTTTGCTCCGCGGCGGACGCCGGGAGCCTCTCTCCCGGACCTTCATCCGCCAACCGCAGCCCCCTGCCCTCTTCCTCTGCTGGCCGCACCGTCGCCTATCGAAGCGCCGCCTACGCGGCAGTGGCCAAACGCACGCCCAAGGTGAAGACCAGCCGCAGGCCACTGTTTACCGAAGCGCAGCCCCATCTCGGAGAGAGATCCGGCGATCATGACGTGACGAACAAGCCTGTTGCTTCGATGGCAAAACCATGACTCAATGGGCGTGGGGATGCGGCGGCGTCCGGAGCAACGGAGGCGATGCGACGATTCAGACTTGCTGACCAGGTGATCGAGGAGGCGACGCCGAATCTTCAGGGTTTGTTGGCCGATGCATATCGCAGAAAGCTGCGACCGCTTTGCCTGTGCCAGGAGCCCTGCCCCGCGATGTATATTGCGCAGGTTGGCGACCAATACATCGTCAAGCGGATGCCGCTGTCGGGTGGCGGCCATGATCCTTCCTGTTCCTCTTACGAGCCGCCCGACGAACTGTCCGGCCTCGGCGTGCTGATAGGCAGCGCAATCCAGGTCGACCCCGAGAGCGGCACGGCCGCACTCAAGCTGGACTTTCGCCTGTCGAAGGTCGGCGCGCGATCTGCGCCGGCAGCTGGCGCCGTAGGTTCGGACAGCGTGGTCGGGGACACCAAGAAACTGTCCCTGCGAGGCCTGCTTCATTATCTCTGGCACGAAGCGGAACTGACAGTCTGGACGTCGCGATGGGCTGGCAAGCGCTATTGGTGGAATATTCGTTGGCACCTCGTCGAGGCCGCGCGTCAGATGACGGTCAAGGGCGGAGTGCTTAGCGAAATCCTGTTCGTGCCCGAGCCGTTCCGGTCCGCCGACAAGGCCGCGATCGAACAAAGGCGCGCGGAGGCGCTTGCTTCCGCGCTGCCCCCGAAGAGCGGTCCCAGAAAGCTGATGATCCTGGTCGGCGAGGTCAAGGAATTCGGCACGGCTCGGAGCGGGCACAAGTTGACCGTCAAGCACATGCCGGGGTTGGTATTCTTGTTGGATGACAGCCTTCATCGTCGGCTTCAAACCCGTTTTGAAAGCGAACTGGCACTCTGGGGTGCGGATGAGGCATCGCATTTGATCGCAATTGCCACATTCGGGTTGACCCCGGCCGGGCTGCCGGTGATCGAGGAAATGGCGCTCATGGTGGTGGCGGAAAATTGGGTGCCTTACGAATCCGCCTACGAAAAGAAGCTGGTCGACGCCCTTGCCAGAATGAGGGAGCGAAGCGTGAAAGTGCTGCGTTACAACCTGCCATTGGACAGGCCAACGGCGACGGCGATATTGCAGATGCAGCCACGGCCGGTTGGACTTTACGTCGTTCCCCCTTCGGCCGATGGCGCATACAAGGAATCGCTGGGAGAATTGGTCATATCCCGACCGGAGTTCGATTGCTGGATCTGGCGGACGGCCGACAGTGAGATGCCGACATTGCCAGGTGGGCAGGACCGGGTGCCCCACACATAAAGTGTGGTTCTCCGACGGCGATGCCGAGGTGAACGAACTTTATGAGCACCGTCATAGCTCTTAATCGCCGCGCAGAATCTTTGCTTCGAGCGCGGCAGCGACGAAAGCACGCCGAGCGGCTGTTGGATGAGCCTCTCCACGCAACACCCGCAGACAGGCGTCCATCGCTATCTTGCGCTTCTCGGTCTGACGATCGAGATGTCGCAGCAAGATATTGGACGCGTCATTGACATCGAACACGACACGCTCCGAGCTGTGGCGGCTGACCTGAACAACGACTGGTCTTTCAAATCTGCTCGAGCCGGTCATCACTCCCCCTCCAAACCCAGCGGCGACAGCCTCGCTCGCACATATTTCCTCAGCCGAGCGATTCGGCTGCATCCCGACTGCTAAACTTGATCGCTAGCATCCAAGCGGTGGTCATGAACGCTGTCTGGTCGATGTCTAGTGGCGTGGGATTTGGCTAGCTCAATTTCGACAATGTCGCCTTAAGCCAGTCTCGCACAGTTTGCGGAAGCCTATGCCTGCATTTTCCGCTGCCACCTTACACGCAGCGATCCACTCCATACCGGAGGTTGGGTCCTCCCACGGGCGTGCTATACGGCTTTGATGGCTATTGGTTCGATGTTGCGCCGGCGCTGGCTGCCGGAAAAGAGCTTTCCGTCCTATGCATATCTGCCGGGCAGGCAACCGCATCCCGTGCGCGATCCCGCGGGACATAGCTACAACAGCGAAGCCATGCCGTTGGCGGCAAAGGCGTCGCTGGATTCAGACATATTCCTCTGGGGTCTCGACCTCTTCAACCACGGCTATTACTGGGAAGCCCATGAGGCGTGGGAAGGGCTGTGGCAAGTTGCAGGCCGAGGCGCGCCGCTTCGGACGCTCTTCAAGGGATTGATCCTGTTATCGGCAGCCGGCGTGAAGATCCGCGAGGGCAAGCAGGCGGCAGCGATACGTCATGCCGGACGGGCCGCGGCGCTCCTTCGTCGGGTGAACACGGCGGATCATACCTTCGAGCGCGCGCTCGGCATGTCACCCGCAGGGCTCGCCGAACACGCAGAAGCCGCAGCACGGATTCCGGCTGCCTTGCTGGCGACAGTGCTCGGTCAGCCCCAACCCGTGTTTGACTTCATTCTCGGACCAAGCTCCGGCGAAGGCCAATCAGCTGGCAAAAAAACAAACAGTCATGCGTAGAAGACGCCAGGAATAGACTGGGCCCGTTGGGCCAACGTCACTGACCAACGAGGAACGCCAGGTTTCATTCACCTGGCCGTATTTTCGTGTAGCGCGGAATTTCGCTACGTTGTTTTCGGAATTACAAAAGCTCAAGACGGCATGGCTGCCCATCGGTTCCGGCGCTCGGCAGCCGAACGATTTCCGGGGCGGACGCGTATTAGCAATAGCTTATGGCGATACTTATGCTGCCGAGACATATATTGCTTTCAGCGACAGCCGTCACTATGTAGCGGGACTTCGCCTGCGGTCTTTCAAGCCACCCGGAGAATTTCATGACAGAAGAAGCCGACCACAACCTCGACGCCCTCATTGAGCTTACCGCCGATGTCGTCTCAGCCTATGTCTCGAACAATCCGGTCCCAGTGGCTGATCTCCCTGCCCTGATCGGCCAGGTGCACGCCGCACTCAAAGCCACGGCCGGCTCCAGCGTTTTCGCAGAAGAACCGGAGGTTCTCAAACCTGCTGTGTCGATCAAAAAGTCTGTGATGGCGGACTACATCATCTGCCTTGACGATGGAAAGAAGTTCAAATCGTTAAAGCGCCATCTGTCGACCCACTACGGGCTGACGCCGGACGAATACCGCGCCAAATGGGGCCTGCCGGCGGATTATCCGATGGTCGCGCCAAATTATGCCGCTACGCGCTCGGCGTTGGCCAAGACCATGGGTCTCGGCCGCAAACCGAAAGAGCCGGAAAAACCGGCGCCGGCGAAGCGGACGAACAAGAAGGTCGCAGCCTGACTTTATCTCTCGAGGGTCGTTCTTGAGCGCGCAGCTGCTATCGGCATGATCCGCGCCGAATTGGTAATGCGGGGGACCAACCCCGCCTTACCTCGCGTCCATTCGCTCTTGCCGGGACGCAGGCGAAAATTTAGCCGGCTTTGCTGAGGCTGCCAGCAGAGGACTTGCCAGTACGGCGGTCCTGTTCGATCTCATAGTTGATCTTCTGGCCGTCATTCAGCGTCGAGAGGCCCGCGCGTTCGACAGCGGAAATGTGGACGAAAACATCCTGACCGCCGTTGTCGGGCTGAATAAATCCAAATTTGCTATTGAACCACTTCACCGTTCCAGTCGCCATATGCGTTTCCTTTGTACCATTGCAAATTGGGCAGGCGGTTGGGCCATTCCGTTTTTGAAATCCAAGACCTTCGAGTTAAACGCAGCAAATCGAATAATTGCAAGGCCTGCTTCGATCGGCCGGCGGGTGGCTTGCGCATGCGCCACTATCGCTCGTTGTCGGCGTGACGAAGGCAATTGCGCCGATTGTAAACGCATGGGTGCGACGTTCGTTCGGCGCCAATGAATTCCTCTCCCGTTCCATGAATTGATCGCCTGCACACCGTCCAACCAACAAAGGCGCCGCGAGCTTCTCGGATCCCGCGGAAGCCATAAGGTTGAACCGGCCGTGGGATTGGCGATCGTCATCCTGCCATCCTCGCCGTCACGCCATTCGTCTTCAGTGCCGCCATCAGCATCGGCCCGACCGAAAACGCCCCTGCCCTGGCCTTGTCAGTCAGCGCCCGAAGATAGCCGCCGGCGGAATTGATGTGCTGCGCCCTTTGCAGGATGCAGGCGATCACGATCGCCGCGATCTCCTGGCCCATCACATGGCAAGCCTCCTCATACGCAGACGGCGAAACGCCCAGATATCCCCGCACCTGGGCGGCCGTTATCATGAGATCGCGCCAATTGCCGATCCCGTCGACGGCATAATCCGCAATTTCGGGGCAGGCCTTCAGCACCATCCCCAGCGGGTACGTTTTCAGCACCATCCCCAGCGGGTACGTTTTCGGCGCCTCTGTGGTCCTCGTCGTTGGCTCGGCCGTCGCCCCGCTTTTCTCTAAAGCAGGCTCAAGTTCAAACATAGAGTCGGTATTTGAATCAGATTGCTGCCGCTCGTTTTGAGAGTCATTGCCGCTCGGATTCGTGGATTTCATATGGATTTCCAGCAGCTTGTCCACTTCGTCGTGTAATGCGGCCAGATCGGCTACGATTGGTTCAAGCTCGGCAATGCAGGCCCGACGCGGAATTGCCCCCACAACGCCGCGGAAACGCTTCCACAGGCCTCCCCAGTCGCCCGGGACATCTTCGTCAAGGGCCGCCTCTATGAGCTTGTGGATGTCACGGCGGTGCAAGGTGATCCGCTCCCGCATAAGCCTGAGCGCCCTGTTGTCGGCGCGAACACGCTCAGCCGCCGCCTCAAATTCGTAAGCACGGGCCAGCAGCGGCGCCAGGGAGAAGCCGAATGCTTCCTCGATCTCGCCCCCCCTGCCCTTGCGGGCGTAACGCTTGCCGTTCGGGCTGTCCCGACGGATGATCAGCCCGCAATCCACAAGGGCCGCCAAGTGCCGTCTAACTGTGGGCTCGGGCATCCCATGAGCTCTAAGTGACAGCTGTGCGTTCGAGGGAAACACGATGATGCCGTTTTCCTCGCTCAGCTCACTGTCAGGATAGAAAGATAGCAACGCATTCAGGATGGCTAGAGCACGATCGCCGATGCCGACGATGCTCTTGCCTTCGCAGAGGTTGCGGTAGATCTGCCACTTGTCGACGACCCTGCCTTTGGGAATCTCACGCGACTCGCTTTGCGCCGCCAACATGGCAAGCGACATCGGCCGCCGCCCAAAGGGCGTCGTTGCAATACCCGTCTCCATTTTCTTTCACCCTCGATTAGGCAAAAGAAACCTGCTCGCCAAAACGGCGCCACGACTCTTGACAGTGATTCGGGGAAATGCGATTCTCAGCTTGCGACAGACGAGAAGGGCTTCCGCGACGGTGACGTTCGGGGGCCTTTTTCTTTTGCGGTTTCAGTCTCCTGTTGATGACTTCTCCGACTTTCTGAACGCCTCATAAAGGTTGCCCAGATTATCGGAAATCCACGTCCCAAAGCGGCTGCCGTCCATCTCCTTCACGGCGATCGTGATGGCCTTGCCTGCCTTCTTGACGCTGACGCTAACTGATTTGTCCTCGGGGACCCAGGACTGTGCTTGGGACTTCACGGCTACCTTGCGAACCGGCTTCCCCTTCGCATTCAAGGCTGCTAGCAACCTTTCGAAGCGTTCGTTGCTCTCCAGCTCACCGAATTCTGGTTCGGACAAGATTGCATTAACCACTTCGGATTTCTTGCCGGCGAGCAGAGACAGCTCAACCCACCGTTCGCGGCCTACAGAGGTAGCTGATCCAATCTTACCGATCACAGATGCCGGAATTCTTGTGACAACTGATACCATCTTCGAGACCGCAGCGGCGTTCGAGGCCAATGCTGACGAGATCACCTCTCTCTCGTACCCCAAATCCTCAAGGCTCTTTGCGAACATCGCCTTCTCGATGAAACTGAGATTTGCACGAGCGGAATTCTCCTGACCCTGGGCAATTACATGGGTCTTGTCGTCGATCTCCTTGACGACCGCCCTCACCTTCCGTCCCAGTTCGCGGGCAACTCTAACTCTGCGATGGCCGAAGACGATCATGTAGCGGCCGTCTGAGCTCGGATGCGGACGGACAAGTATGGGAGAATCCTGCCCTCTCTCCCGAATCGCTTCCAGCAGCTCTTGATATTGTTCCTCGTCGTCGCCTATGCGGTCGGAAACGAACGAGCCGTCGACTGCGCTTGGGTCGAGTTCGACGACATGCTCGCCCTCAAGATATGCATCCGCTTGCTTTGCCAACTCGTTGACTGAGCGGATCATGGATTTGGACGCGCCGCGGATCGGATACGCCGCAGCGGAGGCTGATGACGCCCGTTCGTCGGTCTCCGCTTCTACGAGGCCTGCAAGAAGATTCTTACGTGCCATATTTTACCTCCAGATAGCGCGTAGTCCATTGAATACATTTGGCAAATATCCACTTTTGTCAGCAGACAAAGCTCAACGCCCCCATGCTTCATGAATCAAAGATACAATTTCGCCGTTTACGACATCCAAGGCTTCCATTGCCCGCTCGTATGTGGAACGGGTCATTGCATTCTTTTCGACTTCGTAGAGGGTCTGCTTGGTAATCCCCGCATCGGAAATCGCCGTTGATTTCAGCATCTGGTTCTTGAGAATGAATTCGCCGAACAGAGTATGCAGGAACGCCACCATCTGCGCTTGCGGCTGATCCGTGGGTTCGAATCGAGTAACAAGATAGCGATACCACTCCAGATTCACCTCCGCACCGGCCGCCCTGATCGGCTCCAGGATGTTCCCGAGCATCAGCAGAAACTGGCCCATGCTCATAACATCGAGCATCTGCGGATGGATCGTGATCAACACTGAGGTCGCCGCGGTCAGTGCGGTGATCGTGAGGTAGCCAAGCTGCGGTGGACAATCGATAACTATGACATCGTAGCGATCGTCGACCTCCATCAATGCCTTCGAGATGCGCGTGAAAAACGCCCTGCCCACATTCGAAGACTTGTCCGTCATTGCCAGAGGCGTGTCGTATTCAAATTCCTGCAGCTCTAGGTTCGCTGGGACGATGTCCAAGCCCGGGAAATTCGTCGGCTTGATGATTTCCGAGAGAGGCACCCTCTCGTCGTCATAACGAATCGCGTCGTAGAGCGATTTCGTCTGGTCGAGTTCAGGTTGGAACCCATGCAACGAAGAAAGCGACGCCTGCGGATCGAGATCGACAGCTAGGACACGGTGCCCGGTAAGCGCAAGGTATTGGGCGAGATGGGCAGCGGTAGTGGTCTTCCCGCTGCCCCCCTTGAAATTAACCACAGCTAAAATCTGAAGCTTCTCGCTAGGTCGCCGATGGGGAACATACATGCGGGCGTCAGATCGACCGTACTGGTCGAGATACTGGCGCAGCTCAAGCATCTGTTCAGCAGTGTACGAGCGTCTGCCCGACGTCGAGGTTTCAGGCACCGGTCCCTTACCTTCCAGATGCAGTTTCTTCAGATGGCTCTGGGAAACCCCTAGATACGTAGCAACCTCCGCCAGCGAGAACGAACGAAGATTTTTCTTTGCGTGGGGAGGGAAGCGCTGCATCGAAAGCAGGTGCAACTTCTTCGATATCTGGTCGCCCTGATCGAGGATGCTTTTCTCGAACAGCAGCGGGATTTTCGTAGGAGCGGGCGACCTCACGTTCATTCGATCGAGACTCTCTAAAAACGATTTTTGACGTAAAAGCGCCAAGCAACCGTCATTATGTCCGATTCGTTCGCCCGGGCAAGAAATTTAAAGTTAACAAAAGGTTAATGGTCTCGGGATAGGATCACATGATGTGATTCATGCAACTGAATATGCTGCACAATTCGGCGAATTTGTCTGCGGACAAATCCTGCTTCTCCCAAGCACAAATCCTGCTTACCCAAGCGTCCGCGTCGCGCAGCCGCTCAAGCGGGGGAATGGCGCAGTGTCTTGAGGTCGTCGTCGGACAAGATGCCGACCAAAAACGCGCGACGATCGAAGGGGCAGCACCGAATCCCGCGGTTAAGCGCCTCGGCGCTCAGCAGTTTTGCGTCCGATGCAGGTTCGGGAGCCGCAGGTCGATGGTGCTTGCTCAAAACAGATACGGTTTGTCCGCCCAGGCGAGCAGAACGGCGGCGTCCTGGTCGGGTAGCCGCACCCGGCCCGTGCGCAGGCCGTCGGCGATGACGTGACCGACATTTGGATCAACCCAGTGGCCGTGGGTCATCAGAAAGAACCAGGCGAAGGGCAGACCGATTTCGGTGTCGATCGTCTCTATCCGTTCCATCAGCCGGTGCACGGAGACGCCTTCGTCGGCGAGCAGCCGCTCAGTCGGCATTTTGAGAGGCCGCGGGATGAAGCCGATCTCGCGCCGGCCGCGATCCTCAAGGTCGTATATGTCGAAGGCCCAGTGCGCAAAGATGCGGTCGGCGGCCGCACTCGATCGCTCCCAGGCAACAAAAAAGCGGTTTTCGCGCGGCACGAAATCGAACCAATCCGGATTGGCGTCGAAAAACGCGGTGTCGCGCGTGCCGTCTGGCCCGACCTCGCGGATGACACGCTTTTCCAGCTCGGGCCGCTGCGCCTCGCGCAGCTCGCGCTCGATGCGCGTCCGGCGCGCCAGGAAACTGCGCATGTGGACGATGCCACCGCCGGAACGGCCGCGCACCCGGTAGACTGGCCCTGCGAGCTGTTGTGTCTCGGAACCGCGCAAAACCCAGGTCGGCTCGAACAGATCGTCGACTTTGCCGGGACGATAGTCGGGATCGACCACCGCGCCGGCCAGAAACTCGATCTCGCGGCCGAGCGAGATCTGCACGAAGTCGGCGACTCCGGGACCGGTCGGGGCAAAGGCGAAGGCGGTGGTGCCGCGCCATTCGGCGAATTTTTCTCCGCTCTGGCGATGCCGGGTCCAGAAGGCGTTGAGGTCACCGCCGACCTCGGCCAGTTTATGCTCGACCCAAGCGCGATGGTCGCCGAGGCGGGTGCCGTCGGCAGCAACAACGTCGTGAGCGTTGCACCAGTAGGGATCGTCGATGGTCGCGACGGTGAAGACGAAGCCCGGAAAGGCCTTGTTCAGGGCAGGGGCGAGTTCGACGTCGGCCGACTGCGGCTCTAAAGCCGCGAGCACGGTTTCGACGGAAGCGGGGTCGGGCAGGCGGACGGGTTTTTGCTCGGTCATTCTCGGGCTCCGGCCGGGTGGGAAATCCGCGCTTTTTTCGTCAAGGGAACGCCGTGCGTCGTCGTCGGCGATCTTGGAGGCGATTCTGGCTGATTTGGTTCACGAGGACAACGCTGACGTCGCAGCCCACCGATCGGTGCGGAAGAGGGCGGCAACTTGTGCGACAAGCCGGAAACGACTATATCTTGCACGCATTATGAGCAAGCATCTAGGTTCAGTCCTGACGACGGTGAACGCGCCCTACAGCGATCAACTGGACGACGTGGCGCTGGCGCATTGCCTCGCTGATATCGATCTGGCCAAGCAGCATCCCGGTCATATTAGCGCGTTTCTCGGCGAGGTCCCTCTCGCCCAGCAAGTCGAGTTCGCAACCGCGCACCACATCGCGGTCGACGATCTGAAGGCGTTTGCCGCCAAGTTCTCTGCCTGGTCCGGCGAGAGCTATCCGCTCGCCGCGTAATGGTTGGGCGCGACAGCCGGCGCCCTTCCGAATGGCAGCGGCTTTTTCGCATTACTATCGACCTGATCGACCAGCTTCGCCAGAATGCCGGGGGCTACGACTTCGAATGGTCATTTGGCGGCGGAACGGCGATGATGATCCAGATCGGCCATCGCGAAAGCCACGACATTGATATTTTCCTCGACGACCCTCAATTGCTTGGTTTCATCGACCCATCCAGAAGCCACCTGCACTTTGAAACGATGCCATCTGACTATCTGGGGGACGGGCTTCGGTTTCAGAAGTTCGCCTTCGAAGGCATTGGCGAAATCGACTTCATCGTTGCCGGAGCGCTGACGACGACGCCGTTCGAAACCCGTGTGGTGGAAGGCAGAACGGTGCGTCTTGAAACCATTCCGGAAATTATCGCCAAGAAGGTCTATTACCGCGGATCGGAAGCCAACCCGCGCGACATCTTCGACATCGCCGCTGCGGCCCGGTCGCAATTGGGCGAGGTCGTCAACGCCCTACGCGCGCTCCCCGAACATGTCGCTCGCACCAGAGAGCGGATGGAAAAGCTCAACCCGGAATTCGTCAGCCGCGCTATTGCGCAACTGATGATCATGCCTGACTACGAGGCGTCGGCCGCCGATAGTCTGGTCGCAGCGATCGCCGTGCTCGACGAGGTGTTGTCATCTAGAACCTGACCGCCTCACGGTAGCGATCAATCGAGGGAGGGGGCGGCTTTTCAGAGCCCGGACGCCTTGGTGAGGTTGACCCGGAAACGGTCGCGACGCCGCTGGTACTTGCGGGTCATCTCGGCGCTGGCGTGGCCAAGCTGCTTCTGCACATAACGCTCGTCGACCTCGGCGGAGGAAGCGAGCCCGGCGCGCAGCGAGTGCCCGGAAAACTTTTGGCCGCGCTCCCCCTCGGAAAGATCCCCGCGCACACCGGCGGCCAAGGCCGCGCGTTTGACCAGCCGCGCCACCTCCTGATCGTTCAGCCGCTCGGCTCCCACCGCTTTGCCCTGACCGGTGACGCGGCGGAACAAGGGGCCATGGGCAATGCGGGCAAACTTCAGCCAGGCCTGTAGTGCGACAACCGGGCAGGTGGGGTCGGACGAGCCGCGGCCGATCTCGACCTCACGCCAGCCGGTCTTTCCGCGCAATGTCACCAGAACACCTTTGTCCGGGAAAAACTCGATCCAGCCGCGGCCATCTTCGGTTTGATCGCGGACAAGATCGAGGCCGACGATTTCGGAGCGGCGCAAGCCACCTGCGAAGCCCAACAGCAGCATGGCGCGGTCGCGCAGGCCACGCAGTGTGCCACGATCGAGCGTTTCCAGCATGGCGACAAGATCGTCGCGCAGGACGGCCTCCTTTTGTCGGGGAGGGGAGGCGTGTTTGTTGCGGATACCGGCGAGCACCGTGGCGATATGGCGGTCCTTCCGGTCGAGCGGTTGGCCGCGTTGCGCATAGTTCCAGGTCAACGACGATAGGCGGCGTTCGATCGTTGACACCGACTTTTTGTCCCGCTCCGATCCCGAGGCCTGGGCGGTGATGTAGAGGCCGACAATCTGTGGATCTGGCGGCAGCGGATCGAACGACTGGCGCCGGCACCAGGCGCAAAAATGCTTCCAGTCGGCGGCGTAGGCGCGACGGGTGTTTGCTGAAGTCGCCGCATCGACATAATCGCGCGCGCGGTCGGCGAGCTTTTCGAGATGCGTAGGCAACGTTGCCTGTCGCGGGTCGAGGACCGGCGGGCAAGGGGAGGGGCCTTCATCCGGCCGCCCCATCTCCATGATGACGTCGACAATGTCCGGCAGGTCATCGGCGTCGATTGCGTCGGTGGACACCATCAAATTACGGGCATTGCCCATCAAGTCTCGTCCATTTTAATGTCGCAGCACTGCGATTCTTGGGAGCCAAGGTGCTGCCAAAGCGCGGAATTGTCCACCGCGAGCTGCGTGACGGAATAGCTGCGAGATTTGCGTCCGGTCGGGTCCGGTTATCGCATCACCGGGAGCGGGCCTGTCCGATCCAGTGATGGCCGGTGGTCTCTCCTTGCTTTCATGTTCAACATCCTTTATATTCCGTTCAACAGATGGAGATCCCAAGATGGCCATACGTGGAGCAGCGGCAGCCGCAAGCGAGGAGCGGATCGCCCACACCCGCAACCGTCTGGTGCTTGAGCAGGCGAGGAAGGTCGGCCTTCTTGGTGCGGCCAAGAACACACGCCTGTCCGGAAGGGTGGCATCGGAATTGATCGAGGCGGCAAAGAAGCGCGCTCATGTGACCTCCGACACCGAGCTGCTTGAGCTCGCCTTGTCGCGGCTGGCCCTCGAGGATGATTTTGGCGCCCGGCTCGTCGGCCGCAAGGGCAGCATCTCCGCGGACATCGATCTTGGCGTTTGATCTAGGGAGCGCACTGCGTTCCCTAAAACCACAGCGGCGCAGCGCTGGGCTGGCACGGCGACCAGATTCCGCTCTGTCCTGGGCAGGGGACCAGCCGCCTGTCGGCGGTGTATTGCTCCTCGACACGAGCGTCTATCTGGATGTGCTGCAAGGACGCACGCCCGAAGTGGTCGATGAGCTTCTGACCTATCGGCTCTGTCACCACTCGGCCGTCTGCCTTGCCGAGCTCAGCCACGTGTTCGGCCGGCTCGACCCGGCGCACCCCACGACGAAGTCGGTCCTGAAAGCGATTGCGGATACGATCGAGGATATTCCGGGACACCGGTTGCATGCACCCGACGCCACCGCCTGGGGACGCGCCGGCATGCTTGCCGGCCTGTTGTTCCGGCTGAGCCATCTGCCGAAAGGGGAGGGGCATGAACGCCGCTTCCTCAACGATGCGCTGATCTTTCACCAGGCCGGTTTGCTCGGGGCGACGGTCCTGACTGGTAATGTTGGGGATTTCGATTACCTCAGCCAGCTTGTTCCGTCGGTGCGGGTGATCTTCTACCGGCCGGAGCCAGGCTTGCGCCCGCAGGACTGAAGGCGTCGGGGGGGGCGATATGCAGCTGAACCGTCACCGTCGTCGCCAAGATGGTCGTCGTGGCTGTGGGACGGTCCGCGTGCCCGATTTGCGTGAGATTCGACATTCTGCTCGACGGGAGAGGCCTTTCCAGGCGACGTCCGGCAATTGGGCGTGAAGCCGGTCCGCTCATGGGCCGCGAACTCTCGTCGATCTGACGGTGAAAGCGTGCCGTCCGGCGATGAAAAACCAGCTAGAGCGGCCATTTCGCACGCGCTTCTACAACGAGCGATAAGGCAACATTATCATTCGTTTTTGTGCGCCGACGGGTGCGGCGGTTTCGCGCGAAAAGTATTGCGAAAAGCGCCGCGCTGATTCATGCTGCACCACGATGATTCTGCGTCCCAAACTCTCTCCGCGCCACAACGCCCCGCTCACCGGTGCCCCTTCGACTGTGTCGATGGCAACGGTGCCGGCCTGGCTGCGCCGCGCCGTCCCGGATGCGCAAAGCCTTGCCGGCCAGGACGTCGAGGACGTCGCGCTCGCTGCCGGCGCTGCCGTCTTCGCGCTCGATGCGGTGGTCCGCCGACAGGAGCGATGGGCCGGCGCCTGGCGCCGGCGCCTGGCTCTCACAGGAGCAGCGGTGACCGCGCGGCAGATGGGCCGCGTCGAGGATGAAAATGCCCTGCGCGATGCTGTGCTGCTTACCCGGCCTGGCGACGATGTCGGACCCGCCGGCAGGATGCTTGTGGCGTGGCGCAAGTTAGCCGCTACGCCAGCTGAAAACCTGCTGACCGAGGCGAGCATCGGCGCGGTGCTGGCTGACCTCGGTTTCGCGCGTGACGAGGGGAGTGTGCGCGACCTGACGCACGAGTTTCGTGAGCCTGGCGCCAGTGAGGGGACGGTGGGAAGGCTAACCGGCGCCATCGCGAGTGCCGAGCGCCATGGCCTGGGGCGCGCCCTCGGAGCCTGGCTCGCCGACGCCCTGCTGGCGCAGCGCCTGGGCTGGGGCCATGCGGTGCCGTTGCTGGGTGCCGAGGCAGCCTTAGGGACAAGCTCCCGCCCGCGCCGATCGGCAACCAGCTCTGTGGCGACAGGCACTGAGACAAATCCTGAGCGTGCCAAAAATCTGCTTGCCGCGCAGGCGCGGGCTGCGCTGCGTGCCATTGATCTTTCCGCCGAGCTCGAGCGCCGCGCGGACCGGCTGCTTGCCGTTGCGCCGAAACTCAGGGCCAAGGCGGCGGACGCTGTTGTCGACAGGCTCCTGTCCGACGATGCGATCGTTGCCTCGGAAAGGATCGCTGGCATGAGCGACCGTGGGCTGCGCCGCCTGTTCGACCGGCTGGTCGAACTCGGCGCCGTGCGTGAGCTGTCCGGCCGCCCGACCTTCCGCATCTACGGGCTGTGAAGACGATGGTGGAGAGTGCACGTAGGAGAAGGGGAGGAGCTCAAGGAGGCGACAGCCGAACAAATGACCATTTGTTTGATCGGGAGATGGATCACCTACCGCCGGAGGCGCGCTGGCGCGAGTGGATGCACCGCGTCGAGGCAACGATCTTCGCCGCCAGTGAACCGGTCGGCCGCGAGGCGCTGGCCCGCATCGTCGGCAGAAGTTGCAGCATCGATCTCCTCATCGACGACATCCGTGAGGAACTGCGCGGCCGGCCCTACGACCTGGTCGCCGTCGCGGGTGGCTGGAAGCACCTGACGCGGCCGGCCTATGCCGATGCCATCCGCGCCGCGGTCGGAGGAAACGAATTCGCGAGCGAGCTTACGCAGTCCGAGGTGCTGGTGCTGATGTGTGTGGCCTATTTCCAACCGATCACCCGCGCGGAATTGTCATCCTTCTTCGGCAAGGAAATCAGCAGAGACCTGATAGGCCATCTGCGTGGCGCAGGCTTCATCGCCTCCGGTCCGCGTAGCCCGACGCCTGGTGCGCCTTACACCTACGTCACGACAAAAGAGTTCCTGCTGGAGTTCGGGCTCGACACGCTGCGCGATCTGCCGGATTTCGAGGCGCTCGAGGATGCTGGGTTGCTGTCGAAGGAGAAGCTGCTGGCGGGCGACATTATGCCAGAGCTGGCTGGCGCCCACGAGAATGCCGGAGTCGATATGGAGGAATAGCTCGGCGCTAGGCTATGCTTTGCGGGTGCGTCCGGCTTTCAATAGCAATCTGGCGCCCAGGGCGCCTATGTCCGAAATTCGCAGGCAAATTTCGAACATTGATCCAGTCAGCGGCGTCAAGAAGCGATATGCCGGCTATGCAAGGTTCAAAGGAACTTATCTGCGACGAGCGCAAGAAGCCAATGCGGCGTCGGGCGCTTAAGCGGAAGAAGCGGGCCTTGCAGGACCGCAAGCGCGCGCATTGTGGTGAAGATTTGTCCCTTGTATATTCCGAACTGGGCCGATTTAACGCTTCGCACGGCTACGTCGCCGAGACCACCGAATTGATCCACGACCGTTGTCATCGTGAGCGGAAGGCGACGAAAAGGTACGCTTAAATTAATGGGACTTTTCGCGGGTCTAAGGTGATTGAGACAGCTATTTCTTGCCTTGCCCTTCGTCAGGCTTAACAACCTTAAAATACATCTCATTCAAATTTCCCATCGCCTCCTCCTCCCCAATCTCCAACTCCAATTTGCTTCGAATGTACTCATGGCGACCAAGGCAATCCTGAATGATCTCGCCCCAAGTCTTGACCCATATACGTGCGCGGCCAGCTTTGAAAATATGAGCACAACCGGGTGGACGATCCTGCGCGTTACAAAGTTCGTTTAATGCATCGTCGGTTTCGACACCGACAAGCCAAAAATCCCAAGACACCAGGGTTTTGTCGAAGCGCGGGTCTTGAATGACTGAATTTGCGTAATCGAAAAGCTGAGCGAAATCGGCATGAGCCAGTTTCCGGTTTGCGCGCTTGAGTTCTACAATCAAATGATTGTCATCTGTGCGACCGCTAACCTTAACGAGCTTTGCTAGCATAATATCAACACGGCCTGTTTTGCCGCCCGACTTGAGCACTGGTTCGGTAATTCGCGTGTCGCGCCTTAACAGGCGCAAATGCTCACGTAGCATGTTTGTGAGACTGCTTTCCGAGCGGCCCAACGCAAACTGCTCGCCGAATAGCCAAGAATTTGCCTCAACGACCTTATGGATATGCTCTCTCTCCTTGACGCTGTCGCGTATCTCAGCGGTGCAAACGAGGCCACGAAGCCCCACGGCTACTTTGAGCCGATGGTCGATGTCCTTCACCGCATCGATGATGTTGGTAAGGTTTGCCTTGTCGAGTAGTGCGGAGAATTCCTTCTGCTTCGCCTGCGGTAAAATCAGGACCTCGGAGAGAATCTTGGACAACTCAGGTGAGCCCGACTCGATGGCCTCCTTCAAGAGACGGAACGACAATTGACGGGCCGCCTTTGTCTGGTCGTTAAAGCCGTCAACGTAGTCGTTAACAGTCACCGCACAAATATCAAAGACTTGTCGTGCTTTGTCCGCTGAACGCGATGCTGCGACTTCCGGATAGGGATAAACCCCTTCAGCTTTCCAGGTGTCGATGAGAGCCTTCGCCTTCTCGCGTTCCCTCTGCTTGAAATATACGGATAGACGCTCTCGCGCGGCGGCCAGCAGGTGTCCCATGCCGTCGGCCAGATCAATATCTACGAGCGCTCCTTCATCTAACTGAGAGAAATATGTTGACTTAAGGTAGGCGCCAAAATTGAACCCAGGCGCTCTTACCTCCGGCGCTCGCTCCGAAAGTGCGAAGCCATTTTCATCGCAAAGATAGAGAGCACGACCACTTATTGAACGCCATTCGACAATTTCAAGCGACGACGTAATGGTGTCGCCATTACGGAGTGAGAGAGGAGGCAGGGGAAAAGTTTCGCGCTTGGCGACGATCTCATCGGTGTTTAGGCGGTTTCCGTTGATTGAGAGTACAACGCCCCGATAGTTCAGCAAGTATGGTGCGAAAATGCGCGACATGTGCTCCGAGAAGTCAGTCGATAGCAGCGACCCATCACCCGGTTCGGGATTTGCGACGGTGACGATCGTTCCCGTCCGTTTTTCAACCGCCTTTTGCACATCAGAGAGCGTGAACTTTCCCGGCTGGGAAACGGTGCCTCGTATCTCATAGGCTTGAAACCCGTTAGCGTCTTTGAACGTCGTGTACCATGTCACGATTCCGCCTAGCGCAAACGCGCGGAATCGGCCCTCGCCAAACTTCCCATGCATAAGGCGCTTGTCAGGCGTTCGCTGGACCTTTGCCTTCCATGAACCGCCGAGTGCGGCGAACCGGTGCTCGTCGTTTTTTGGGAGAGGTATACCGGACCCATCGTCTGTGACGATTATCTCGTGCAAGACACCCAATGGATTGAGCCGAAATTCGACCGACACGTTGTTGGCATCCGCGTCAAGCGCATTCCACACAATCTCCGACACTGCCCGCAAAGGGCGTGTCCGGCAGAGCCGATGCCAGAAATCTTGCTTTGGGCTTACGTCGATGGTGGTGGCCACAGAAATCTCCTACGCGTAGTTTATGAAGAGATGGCTCGCTTCACTAGAGGGTTTGATTTCCTGCAGGTCTGCAGGCGCGCTGCGAACCAAATATTTGCGCTGGAACGCGGCCACCTTTTATTGACCGCCAAATTTGAGAGGCAGGCACGGAACTCTCATCCGATTGCTCCGACAAGCCGCCCGTGGAATTGTTGCGTTATCTGATCGTAGCGCACGTCCGCTTCGCAGTCGCAGCTGTCGAAAGCACAGGCTGCTTACGGCTCAGTGCTGCCGGGCGGCAAGGCGCCGCATGCCAGCCGTGTGTACGCAAACATTGCCTACGCCAAAGCGGACGTTCCGGCTGACTGGATTGAATATTAGCAATGCGCAACAAACTAGCTGTCCGACAAGTCAAACATCGGTTCCGACTGTTGGCGCGATGGAGGTGGCCAGAGTGACGTAGCTGGCCGGAAAGTAGCACAGTTTTCATAGGCGGCACGAGGGCGCTGCGCCAAGAGTTCGCACGGGTCGCACGCCGTGCTGGTGCGTGCTCAAACAATGGCCAGCCACTGCTCGAGCAGTAATGCAGCCCGAAACGCGGTTTGCTCAGCCCGATCATCGTCAACGATAGCGCCGAGCGCGCTGCGAAGCCCGCCGGGGATGCGATGGCGAAGGCTTTCCACCTGCTCGATAGCGGGCGCATAGCTTGCTTGCTGCTCAGTTCGTGGCACCTTGCCGGCGAGATCCATCAGGCCAAGCGCGATGGCGACATCGCGCGCTGCACCGCCAAACGCGCCGAGGACGATCAGCGGCTTGCCCGCATCCAGTGTCAACACCGCCTCCTCGACGATCCCCGGCATCACCCCGTCATAGGCATCGGCCGGATCGGCCAGCACTCCCATCTTGCCGCCCAAGATCACGCGCGCATCGGCGCGGGCCGTCACCATACGCCGCGCACCGCTGTGTGCTTGTGCGGGCGAGAGGTTTGGAACTGCGGCAAACCAGGCGACAAGCTGCGCATGGTTCTTTACGATCTCCTCGCCGAGCCGGATGCCACCACCGCCGGGTCGGGCGGCAACGAATGCGTCCCCGCGAGCAATAGCCGTCCGCACTGTGCTGCGCCCCTCGTTCAGGATGGCGTAGAGGTCCTCATAGCGTGTCAACCGCGCCACAGGCTCGGGGATGAAATGGTGGAACGGCGCATCGCGGGTGCCGGCATAGGCGCCCGCCAGGTGACGGAAAATCTTAAAAGTATAGCCATCTGGTTCGAGATTGCCCCCATAGCCGATGTCGGCGCCAGCGCGCACAAGCGCGGTGCAGATCGAAAGTACCGCCCGGTCGATCTCACGCTGGGGGAAGCCGAGCCTAGCACGGTCGGGCGCGTCGCTGACCGAGACTGCAACCAGCCGGCCATCGAGCGCGCTCATGTGATTTCTCCAAGCGTGACCATGCGTGTCGCGGGCGCGGTCGCTGCAAGCGCGCGCCGCAGCAGATCGGTCTCGATATCGCCGAGCGGTGGATCGGGATAGACGATACGACTCGGAAGAGCGTCGCGATGGATAATGTCGAAAAGCTCGGGCGGTCTGGGCAGCACCAGCGTATCGGTCGGCGAGGCTTCGGTGGCCTGCTGCTCAAACAGGTCGCAGCGCAACCCTTCCGACATTGTCTCGACCAGCAACAGCTCGATCCAGCTGGTATCGCCTGTATCGGGCCTCACCCGCACGCGGGGCACATTGGCGCCATACGGATAGGTGCGGCTGATTCTTCTGCCTCCGACATCGGCGAGCACGATCGGGCGCCGCCAGCGCTTGGCCTGAGTGAGCTCGAACACGCACCAGGGCCGCGAATCATAGACATCCGAGACAATCGCCAGCAGCGTGCCGCGGCCTATCTCCTCCTTGAAGCGATCCTCATAATTCTCGCCCGGCATGAGCTCGGTCGCGTCATAGAAGGTTTCGAGCGGAACGCCGTCTTTGGTCATGTTGATGAAATCGACGATCGCACGAGCGCTCTTGTCGCCGTCCGCCTTGGCGTGGCTGACGAAGATCGGTTCCTTCTGCGTCTTGCCAACCAACTTGCGCAAATGCTCACGCACGCAGATCAAGAGCAGCAGCAATAAGCGCTGGTCGCGGGCTTCGTCGTTGGCCAGTTCGTGCCATTTCTTGCGGCGCTGATACTGGATGTGGTTGGCCGCGTCTTGGACAAGCGGCGGCTCGCCGGTCGGGCTGCCAAAGGGGATGTAAAGATCCTGTTCGCCCCGCGCGGCCATGCTGGCGCGCAGATCGGACGCCCAGGCGTTCCAGGCGTGGCGATGCTCATGCATCTCCTCGTCATGCAAGAGGACAATGGCATTGTGGCGCGCGCGCGTGAGATTGATCGCCCGGGGTAGCGGCGATGCGTCCGACCAGGGCGTGCTGGCAAACCGCACTGGCACGCGGTGTGCAACGCCGTCCCGCTCCATGCCGATACCGTCGAAATGACGCGAGATTCGCTCGGCGACCCGTGCGCCTTCAGCCGAGCGCTGATCCCACACTACATGGAGTCTTACGAGGTCGATCATTGGCAACGCCTCCTGCCGAGCGTTCTGCATATCATGGTCTTGCTCACCGATTGTAGGACATCAACGCGCGGTTGTTCATGATCAGAGATCGAGGTTTGACCAGTGTTGCCTCGATTGCATTCATGAGTTGCCGATAATCGGCGATGATATTCGTCCAGCGGATCCACACCGCATAGTTGGCGTCGATATTGTCCTGCAGGCGATCGGGCTTGTTGGTTCCGTCCCCCACCAGCGGCAAGGTCGGCAGCCAGATGCCGACCAAGCCCATCTGCTGATCGAGTGACGCCTTGATCTCCCAGTCCACATATTTGCGGCGCCAAGTGTCTGCGCCACACAACACGATGGTGCAGGAACTGCCATGAAGATGAGATTCGCGTATGCGCCGCATGATATAGGAGGGGTCGGCGCTATCGATCCGCCGTTCAAGCGAATTGTCGGTGAGGAGCTGCAGCGAGTCGTGGAACGCGGCCGAGAACGCATCATAATGTCGCTGATCCCCGCGATGATGGTAGCTGACAAACACCTTGCGGCGCACAGATGGAAGCGCCCCGTGATAACCCGACATCATATGTCCCCCTCAGATTACCTTGTTCCTGCACATACCGCCCTGTGGAGTGAAGGGCCAGAGTGGCAAGTGCACGCGATTTCCCTATCATTAGGACAGTGGGTTCGCTTGTCGGAACGAAAGGGGTACACTTTATTGAAATTTTCGCCCGGCGATCCTATTTTGGAGCGATATAGATTCTTTCGATGGGGTTGAGATGAGCAATCGTCGCCACGTTTTCGTCAGCCATCATCACGCCGATGACGTGCATGTCACGGCCCTCACGCGCATGCTCGCGCGCTCCGGTTACGAAATCCGCAACAGTTCGATTCGCTCCAAGCCGGCCAACCAGCGCCGCCTCGATGAAGGACGCATTCCCGAGCGCACGCTCAAGCGTTTGTTGCGCATGAAAATGTCCTGGGCATCGACTGTTGTGGTGCTGATCGGCAGGGATACGCACAAGCGCCCTTGGGTCGACTGGGAGATCAAGAAGGCGAACGAACTCGGCAAGCGCATTGTTGGGGTGTATGAGCGCGGCGGCACCGAGAACGACGTGCCTGACGCCTTCAACAAATATGGCGACGCCCTGGTCAGCTGGAACTCGGCGAATGTGATCGAAGCCATTGAGGGCAAGTGCGATCCGTTCGAGAAGCCCGACGGCGCGCCGCGCCCGCCTGCTAACGATACGCCCCGCAGCAGCTGCGCTGCCTGATGGTGAGCGTCTATATCTATGCTGTGAGCTATGATCTGGGTTTTGCGCCCAATCCGTTCGGCGGACTGTGCAGCTTGGCCTGCTGCAAGCCCAAGATCCGCGAGAAAGCCCTAGCGGGCGACTGGATCATCGGACTGACCGGTGTCAAGATCAGCCCCGCCATGCGCTGTGTCTTCGCAATGGTCGTTACGCGGGACACCAGCTTCGACGACTATTGGGCGCATCCGGATTTCATCACGCGGCGCCCAGTGCGCAATGGAACAGCCAAGAAGCAGGTTGGCGACAACATCTACCATCGCGACAAGCCAGCGACGCCCTGGCTTCAGGAGAACTCGGTCCACAGCCAGGTCGATGGCACGCAATGTCTGCTCAACACCGCGCATGACACGCGGATCAATCGGGTGCTGCTCTCCGACCGGTTCGTCTATTTCGGGGCCTTGGCCCCGCCTGTGCCGCGCCCCATCCGCGATGCGCTGGCCTATACGCGCAATCCGCGCGACTATCGTCGGTTCGACGCGGTCCAGGCCAAGCCACTCATCGACTGGCTCGCACCCCAGATCGCAGCTCATCCCAATCAAGTGCTTGCCGACCCTCTTGACTTTGCGTCGAGCGCCAAGCGTTTTTCACCGGAGCGCCAGCGCCTGATCTGAACCGGTAACAGCACGCGGCGGGGGGAGGGCGGGCGAAGCCGCCGCCTCGCGGCTGTTAGCGCCGTTCATGGTTTCAGCAGTACCCCCTTTTTTGGCCGCTGCCAGCCCCTATCGCCAGTATCTCGACCAGGCCCATTCGATCGGATCGCCAACGCGGCCATGCTGATGAAACCCGTTGGCCCAGGCGAGGAAATCGGCAACGTCCTGGTCGGAGTAGTTATAGGCATAGTTCGGCCGGCCAATATGGAACCGTGCGAACCTGGCTGGAATTTTCGGTGCCTGATCGCCCCAATACGAAAAGTGCCTCGAAAGCAGCACCTTGTCCGTCGTTGCGGTATCCCGCACCAGATTCTTCATGTTGGCGACGGCACCATCCTGGCTGTGGCGGGAGTCGGACTGGATCCAAGGCCCGCCGGGCACCTCGTGATGGTAGATGTTGTCGCCAAACCGGACCTTGAAGCTGCCGTTCAGGACCGGCCGCTTTCTTGCGAACTCCGGGTTGCGCCAGTACTGGTCAAAGGTCGTGATCTCATCCACCCGCATCAGGAACACGGCCCGGTCCGCACATCCACGCTTCGACGGTCCGGTGCCTAGCACCCAGTCGCCAACCACGGCTTTCCTGCGGATGCCGGGTTTGCAGGTGGCAAGGCTGCAGACCCCATGGAAGGGGTTGGGGGCAAAGCCATGATCCCAGCGAACGACATAGGAAAACAGCATCTCGGCTAGCCCTTATGCCAGGGCGTCTTCTGTTTCTCGCGCTGTTTGCCGTCCGGTAACTGCCACACCGGCTCCTTGGTGGGGCTTGCCTTCGTCAGGTCGTCCAACGTCTCAACACCATCGCCCTCGCGGTTGATGGCTGCGGGGATCGTCCCGGACGTCTGGCCTTCAGGCCAGACCCCGATGACCTGCTTGCCAGTCCTGCCAGCGTAGACGATGACGCCGACATAGTCCTCGGCCTCGGTCTCCGGGCAGATCAGGATCACCACAACGTCGCACTGGTCGACACAGGATTGGTAGTCCGAGAGGTCGGTCTTTTCGTCACAGACCAACAGGCCTCCGGCCTTGACGATTTTACTCTTGATAACCTCTATTTGCTTGGCATGCGCAGGAACTGGGCAAACATAGGCCTTTACTTTATTGAAGTCCAACGTAACCTCCGGTTCTAGAGTTTGTGTGATTCTTCGCGGTTTTTCGGCTCAAGTCCACTCAAAAAGTAAAACGCCGGAATCGACATGCCCTCCTACCGAAACATTAGTTTTGCTCTTGTCCAGAGCGTTGAGGAACTCCTTCTCGACGGAGCCAACGTCTTTGTCAAAGAGCGCCAGACGAAGGAACTGATCGCCAGGACCACCCGGCTAGAACGGCCGCTGGAGCGCTATTTGTTCGCTCCCAGGCGCCACAACGATGTTGCGGCCCAGTTCGCTGAGAGCATGTGGGTCCTTGCCGGTCGCGATGACATAGCTTGGCTCAAGAAATATCTGTCGCGCGCACCGCAGTTCTCCGATGACGGCCAGACCTGGCGGGGTGCCTACGGCCCGCGCCTGCGGCGCTGGAGCGGCGTCGACCAGGTCGACGCGGTGCGCAGGCTCCTTTCCACCGAACGCACAAGTCGCCAAGCAGTCATGGCTCTGTTCGACCCCGCCCGGGACTACGAGCCCTCCAAGGACATTCCCTGCAACAACTGGCTGGGCTGGATAATCCGCGATGACCGGCTGCACATGTGCGCCACCTTGCGCAGCAACGACGTGTGGTGGGGCTTTTCGGGGGTCAACGCTTTCGAGTGGAGCATCCTGCATGAGATGCTGGCCTATTGGGTGAACGCCCAGGTCGGCCAAGCCGATTATCTTGCTATGTCGTTCCACATCTATGCCGACCATTTCGAGCGCGGCGGACAGATGGTGACCGGCTTCCAGGGACTTTCGCCCTATGATTTTGGCCTAGGCCGGGCGGAGTTCGCGACTCCGTGGGATGGGTTCCAGACGAAACTCGACCGCTGGTTTGCGCTTGAGGCCGAGATGTCCGCGCGGCCCGACGCGCCGCTTGGAAGTTTCGGTGAGATCGGTGACCCGCTGCTCGACAGCGGCCTGACGTTGGTCCATGTAGCCCAGGCGCACACGCTGTGGGGCGGAGAGCGCTTGGCCCGTGAACTGGCGCGGTTGCCTGCCTGCGACTACGTGGCTGCGCTATACGAGCAGTACGCCCGCAAATATCCCAGTTTGCTGCATGCGGTCCCGCAGCGGCCTATTGCCGATTTCCTCGCCGCGTGTTCGCGCCGCAGCGCCGACATGGTCGGCGACTTCAAGGCTGCGGTCAAAAGGCTGCATGCCGAGAAGGATCGCGCCTATGGCGGAGCCTGGAAAAAGCGGGGGGAGCTGGTCAGCATCCAGCCGAACATTGCCCGCAAGGTGGACAGACTCGACACACTGTCGGCGACCGGTGCAGGGCTTGCCGGCGAGACGGGCCTAGACACCGCTGTCGACCTGCTCGTCTACGTCGAGAAGTACCGCCTGTTCCTTGCCGAGAGCCTGCCTGCCGGCGCGCTAGTGCCGGCGGACGCGCCCGTCCCGCTCAGTAGCTATGAGCAGAACTTCGACACGTTGCTCGACCGGCTGGAGCTGAATCCACCCACCCGCCCAATCGCCGAGATCATCAGGGACGTAAACACGGCTTTTGACGCTTGCTGGCATGGGGCCGAAGATCGTGCTGAGCCCGAGGAAAGGCTCGCGCTTGCGACCACCCTCTCGGAACACGCGACCGAATTGCTCGCATTGCTTGTTCACGGCAACAGGCAGGCCCTGACCGCCTTTCTCCAATCCGGAACCTCCGCATGAGCCCCGAAGACCTCTCAAAACTCAAGCTGAAGCTGCGCGAGGCCGTCACCGAACGCGAGCCGGGCTCGCGGGTGGCCATTGCCGGTTGGTCCGCGGCTGCCTTCGACATTGCGGCGGACCCGATCCTCACCCGCGGTGCGGCCGAGTTGATCGGCATCTTTGCCCGGCAAGGCGGGGCGTCGGTTAAGCCCCTTGAAGACCTGCCCGCCCACCACCCCGACATCGTGGTCATCGCCGAGGACGCAGGGAAGGAATCGATCCTCGAAGCCATCGCTTTAACGCTGCCGGCCAAAACGAAAATCGTCATCGGCGGCTTCTCGCACTTTGAATTCAGCGATCCCGTTTTTGACAAGATCAGGCGCGACGTCTTCATTCCGTCCTTCGCCAACGGCTACCGGCACTGCCTCGTTCATATCTATCAGTGCCTGCAGAACGCGCACCGCCGGGGCCTCAAGGGGTGCGTGGCGGAGTTCGGCATGTTCAAGGGCGGAACTACCATGCTGATCTCGCGCTTCATTGAGGCACTCGGGGCGGATTGGAAGGTGTACGGATTCGACACGTTCGGCGGTTTCCCAGACAAGCGCAGCCCGCTCGACATGTATAGTCATCCCGATTGCGTGTACCTGGACGTGGAAATGATAAGAGCCGTGTTCGCCCGCCGCAACGTAGAGGTGGTCAAGGGCGACGTGGTGGAGTCCGTGTCACGCCTTGCCGCAGAAGACTTGGTGCTTTCTTTCGTCGATACCGACAATTTCACGTCGGCGGAAGCGGTTATTCGTGTCATAGCGGAGAAGACTCAAATCGGGGGTGCGATCGTTTTCGACCATTGGACCGGACACGACCGCCACATCGACACGATAGGTGAGAGAATAGCCGCAAAAAAACTCGCGGCCGACACGCGATACTTCAATCTGCACGGCACTGGTGTATTCTTGAGGCAGCTATGAACTCGTCCCCGACCCCCTTCATCCGACGTACCCCGCCCCAGGCCCGCAAGGGCGTGTACGAGCTGTACTGGACGTTCGCCTCACGGCGGCAAGCCGCCTTCGAGGCGCGCCTGGCCGGCAAGAGCCAACCTTGGACGTTTGACCCGATCCTGCAGATTTACAAGTTCTGCAACGTCTTCCGGGCGGCTGACCGTGTCTCCCAGTTCATGATCAAGGACGTAGCGTACGGCCAGGACGCCGAAACCACCGCTCGCGACCGGGTGTTCCAGATCACCGCATTCCGCACCTTTAGCAACATCGCGACTTGGGAGTCCGTTGCCTATGAACTTGGTGGGGCACCTCGCCTCGATCATTTGCGCTCAGGCGAATTCGAGCAGGCTCTGGATCGGGTCAAGGCACGGAACGGCGGGCTCTATACCGGCGCGTTTATCCTCTGCGCCAATAAGGCGTTCGGTTTCGACGAGAAGCACCGTAACCACGTTGCGCTGTTCAAGTACATGTTCCTCGATCATGCCTGTGCCGAGCGGGTGCTGCAGGCACCATCCCTGAAAGCGGTGGTCGAACTGTTGCAGAGCTTTCCGTTGATGGGACCGTTCATGGCCTATCAGACCGCGATTGACCTCAATTACTCGGAGCTGCTCGACTTCAGCGAGAACGACTATACCCAGGCGGGTCCAGGCGCGCTGCGTGGCCTGAAGAAGGCCTTCACTGATCTGGGTGATTACTCGCCAGCGGATACTATCCTCTGGATGGTTGACCGACAGGACGAGGAATTTCGACGCCTGGAGCTGCCCTTCCGCGGTTTGTTCGGCCGCAGGCTGCACGGTATCGACTGCCAGGGCCTATTCTGCGAACTCGACAAATATTGTCGCGAAGCAGTTCCTGAACTGACCAGCGCGCGCAGCCGGATCAAAGCGAAATACTCGGGGTCACGAGGAGATATCGAGCTGTTCTTCCCGCCCAAGTGGCAGCTTCCTTCGTCAGGTGTCGTTCGCGCATCAGTAATGCTCCCAGGTACCGGTGAGAGCTCGCGGGCGACAGTGGCGCGTCCCAAGCCTCTTAAAGCTGCTCGTGAAGAGCTCGCCGTTGCGGATCTGTTTGCTTAGCAAATCCAGATAGAGCTGGCTGGTGGTCCCATCGAATGGCATGCGCACCAGAAAACCTGCTTTTTTTGCTATTTTTTATACGAACGGCTCACCATCCCCGACTGGTAATTCGAGATTCTAAGCTATCGCCTTCATTGATGATACGCAGAAGCTGTCGTTCGGGTATCGACATTGAGGCAGAGATCAGAAGGGCCGATGCACTTCGAGACCTGTCTGACAGAGATGACTGTTGACACCTCACCCCGGGCATCATATGTCCCTGCCCATTCCAACAAGAGACATCACTGCTGTGATGTCCGAAAGGCAAGAGGCATGTCAACCGAATGGCCGAAACGAATCCGCAGCAGGGCTGCGAAGTTAAAGAATGGAAATGCGCTCCTGGCCCTCGCAGAGGAATCGCCGATCCTCCCGGAGATGCGGCGCCGCATTATGAATGGCGAGAAGCCCGTAGCAGCGCTGTCCGGCGAGATGGTCGAGCGATTCGGTCAGGAACATGCAGAGCATCACGGACTCCGCCAGCTCGCAGGGGAAGCGACCGCGTTCATGGTCGAAAGCATGCTCGGTGCGATCCGTTCGTCCGGATCGCGGAAAATCCTCGACGACCAAGTTTTCACGTCAGGCACGCCTTTCCGGATTCCCGGACAGACCGGAGAGACCGTTCTTGCCGAGCCGCTGGCGACTGAGCTTCTGGTCCGGCACCTGACCGATGCCGCACTCGCCGAGCTGGCGGCCATCCTCGCCGCCGAACAGGAACGCCGCCTTACGACCTAGCGGTCAGCCAGCAGCTTCCTGACTTTAGCGAGGCGGGTCCGGCCATCCTGACCCGCCAGCCCTAGCCGCTCGAGATTCAGCGCAACGCTCCCGCTGGGTCCACAGACCTCCGTCGCCACTGCTTCCGGCATGCAGTCGAACAGCGAAAGGGGGACATCGGATTTGCGTTCGACGATCCTCGTGACGACCTTCGGCTCCGGGTCGTCACACACCATGTCGTGAGAGAAAATCTATCGAGCTGGGATGACGTGTCGCTGCGCGCGGTTGACTGTCGGCGGAATCTGCGAGCATTGGGCGGCGCCCAGGTCGGCGTCATAGTCGCCGAGATGGAACTGGAGCGCATTAAGTATGCGCTCGCAAGCCTCGACGACCTTCTTACGGTCCTTGATGGGATTGCTATGGAAGAGCTCGTTCCGGGTTTCCTTGATGACCCGTAACGTGTCGTCGAACACGGTCTTGTCGAGGTTGAATCCCAGCTCCGCGTTGGCGCAAAACATGCCCCGCATCAAGCCCCAGTCCGCCTTGATGATGCTCCAGAGTTCTCCGAGCGTAAGACAATAGTAGAACTCGTCGCTCTTGTCGGGTCCCGTGACCTTGTGAATCAGCGTGGCGCTGATCATGTCGTCGAACACCTTCCAGACGGCCTTGACGAAGCCGGGGTTGATGACCACGCCTCGAATGTTGGGGAAATTCTGGTAGGTCTGTCCTGCGTCCCGGCCGTCCCTGATGATGGTCCACCAGTCCATCCTGCCGAACCTGTCCTCGAGGTAGTCGGCCAACACTGACCTCAGGCTGTTCTCTACGGCGAATACGAAGGGGTAGATCGAGGAGAACTCCTTGACCTTCCGTGTGTATATGCGGTGGATTATCTGGCGCTGCTGGTCTACTGGTACCGCCTGCAGGCGGCGCACCTGCACTCCCTCCCGTATGCTATCCCGTAAGAGGGTGGGGTTCAGGGTACGCATGTCCACTTCGAAGTGGTCTACCTCCTGGGGACGGGGTACGAAGGTGAGGTACTCACCTAGCAACTCTCTGGTAGGTATGTGCCTCTTCGTAATGCTGGACATGCGCTCCCCTCTTGCAATGCACTCGTATCCGCTCTATAACACCTCTACTCGCTGAGTGGAGGCACAATGGTGTCGCGAGCCCATGGGTCTTGCCATGGCACTTGGAGAGTCTAAACGAACTACCTATGGCTAGGCGTGGCTCTAAAGGCTGCGCCTTTAGTCGTTCAGGGACTGGCCACTCCTTTCCCGTGGTCTTCATGACACCCCGTAACACGCCCTGTGTGTGCCCGATGATCATCATGATGACCATGCCGAGTGTCCCTCGACAAGGTGCTGCTGGTGCTGGTGGCACGGCCATGTGTACGAGGACGACAGGTCGGCCGGGGGGAGCATGAGGTTTTGTGGGGCAGTCACGTTGCGGCCGACCAAACAGACACTTTATGTGGCTCGGCTCCGGCCGCCCAGCGAGTCTCCGCAACCAATCGCCCCACAGTCCTCATGCTCTCATCGTAGCTGCTGCGGCTCCCGCTGAGCATTTTGGAACAGGGCCTGCGAGCCCCAGTTGTACTTTGCACGATGGTACGCCACTGCCTCGGAATCGTGTAGAAGTGGATATCATTCCGTTGCAGGGGGGCGCGGTGAGACTGAAACGACTTGAAAAAATGCGCATGGGCGGTACGCGAACGAAGATGCAGCTGAGCATCCCAGTGCCCAGGACGCCTGACGGCAGGGTCTATCGATACTCACCCAATGTCGACGCTCATCCGAGGCATTTTGTACTCGGCGAGACTGTCGTCGGCTTCGCTGCGGATCCTGATAGAGCCGCGCGGACGAAATATACCGCCGGCACTCCGGGGACTGTCTGCCCCTATAGCGGAATTAGGGCTGACGATTCCCAGTTCACACATCCCGAGGATCGCAAGGCGGCGGTCAAGATTGTGAAGCAAGCGGCCCTGCAGGACATGCAAGACGCGGTATCGGAAATGCTGGCCGGTGTGGCGCGAGGCAGCAAGTCGATCACTTACAAGCCGGCCCCCCGGCAGAGCAAACCTAGGCCGCGTTTCGGACGCCGTGACCTCATGCGTCTGCTGGTTTGCGACTGCTGCGGGCGGGACTATGGTGTATTCGCGATTGCGCTATTTTGCCCGGACTGCGGGGCGCCCAACCTAGCGCTGCACTTTTCTCGTGAGGCCGAGTTGGTCGGCCAGCAGGTCGATCTGGCGGAAGCGTTGGGCAAGGACCGTCAGGAGCTGGCCTATCGACTGCTCGGCAATGCTCATGAGGACGTACTCACCGCCTTCGAGGCGACGCTTAAGGTAGCGTACGCCTATCGAATTCACAATCGGCCTTTGGGATCGATGGCTGCTAAGTCGGTCGTCAACGACTTTCAGAACATTGATAAAGGTCGAAAGCGCTTCGACGAATTCTTGTTCGATCCGTTCGCGGAACTCGACGCGCAGGAGCTGGCGGTGCTGTCCCTCAACATTCAAAAGCGCCATTTGATTGGGCACAATCTTGGCGTGGTTGATGCCAAATTCACGCAACACGCCAAGGAAGCGAAGTTGGGCGAGACAGTCGAGTTGGTGGCAGCGGATATCCGTTCGTTCGCCGCGCTTTGCCGAAGGGTTATCCGCCGCATCGACGATATGCTGGCGGACATGTCGCTACCAGCTCCGGCGGCCCACGACGAGGAGGACGCGATGCCTTCACCAACAGAGACCGTCGGTGATCTGAGCCCGGAGGGATCGGCAGTGGGAAAATGGATTTGCACGACATCCGTCGATGGCCTGCCCTGGAACCTCGATGAGAATGCTCTGGTCGCCGCCTTCCCGAGCCTGTCGACGGACGAGCTCGCCGAAGCGCTCGCCGACCTTGCTGAGGACGACTACGTGAGCCTTTCCCATACGATTTCGGAACGATTGCCTCGCGTACACGTGCGTGAGGACTTGTTCCTGACCTTTGATCCGATTTGTGTGGGAAGCGACCCGGTGGCCGACGCACTGCAGCTGATCCCTCTCGTCTTGAAGAAGGACTCCGTCGACGTACCTGCCTTGCATGTTGAGAGTGCCATGTCGCTGCGCCGGTTCAATCCCGCCATCGGACTGATTATTTCTGAAATTGGCGAAGGACGGGTCTCTGGCACCTGGGTTGAGGGATACCCGACGCCGTACTTCCTCATCGTTGATTCCGATCGCGTCGCGATCAAGCGCCTGGCACGACGGCTCAAAGGATAACGAGGATGTAGTCCTCCCCCTGACGTCCAATCAGCCGTGGGGAACCTGAAGTCGCAGCACACTATCGCGCGATCATCATGATCTGGCCGCAATGCCACACCGCCAAGATCGCGTGTACCGCCGACATTCAGGCGCTTTCGCTTGAGGCTCGGATCTGACGCTGTGATCTGGTAACGAGGCGGTTATGTCGGCGTCGACGTGTTCTCGTTTTGTGCCGCGAAAGTCGCATAAATGGCAGTGTGGTGTGCTGTCCAGAATTATCTGTCGTCGGCGTCCAGAATTATTTGTCGTCAGCCGGAGTGCTAAGTGGCTGATATCCCGCCACTTTCGCACGATTGGGTTACCAATGCCCTTCGGTCAACAGGGTTACCATTGTGTCCCAACGACAATTAATTTCGAAGTGGTGCTAACGCGCTGTATTCATTGAGATAATTGCGACATCGATTGGTAACCCAAGGCCACCCATGACGCGTTTTGGTAACCCACCAGCGACAGGTTTGGTAACCCTCACCGGGTGAGTGCCGCTCGCGCCTCTCGGCGGATTCTTTTCAGTTCTGCTGCGGTTAGTAGATTCCCTTCCGCAGTGCGCATGGCTAACCCGACAAGACGGCTCGCCACGTATTGGTTATCGATCGTTTCGTCGATGCGCTCTGCCTCATCGAGCTTTACGATTTCCTGGAATATTCGAAGGCGGTTGTCAGCGATCCAACTGGCCCAGTCCCTAGCGGAGGCCTCATCGAGCTGACGTCCCAGCGAGATTGCAGCGCTTAAGAGTATTTTCTCGCCGGCGGCTGACATTGATGTTGCCTCCGCGAGGTGATCGCGGACGATCTTGAAATAGTCGACACGCTCACCATCCAGCATGTCTTTGCAAAAATCTTCAGGAATTGCCCCGCGGCGACGCCAGCTTGCTAGCGTTGACTTGCCTATGTTGATCTTGCGCGAGAGGTCGTCGTCGCTCATTACCTTGAAGTGCCGCTTTAGGTCGTCAATGTAGCGATCAACGATCGAGTCTGTCATCTGGGGGAGTTGACGACATTTCGTTTTGAAGCCGTGTTGCAATGTGATTGCAACGGCTTCAAAACAGCGTGGAAACAGGTCCCTCCGATCTCCTCGTAGAAGTTCGTGCGGGGTTTGTGGCGCAAGGCTTATCCCTAAGCAGGTGGTACCGGATCACGGCATTTGCCGAATGGTAGCCGTTTATGCGGTGACCGAAAAGCGCAACGGGCCGAACGTACTGGCCCTCCGCGAGATGCTCTGCCGCGAGAGTAGCGGCCATCGCTATGGGTGAGTGGCTGTCCACGGTTGAGTTTGCTGCGCTGGTCGGCATTCGGCGACAAGTCGCCCACCGCGCTCTTGTTCTGCGTCGCTGGCGCAAAACCGCGCTCGAAGTACGAAAGGTCAAAGGGCGGCGCGGCGGCAACGACGGAGAGCAATATCAGGTCAATTCCACGTCTCTGCCGCTCGAATATCAGCACCGTCTAAAGGCCTCTCAAACCCCCGTTGGAAACCAGTCGAAATCGATCACCGGCAGGACGGCAGAGAACGCATGGGGGCTCGATTACCTGGGGCCAGCGGTTCAGTATGCAGCCAAATCTACCGCCCGCGCCGCCGTATTAGCCGAGCTGGCGGGCAAGCCAACGCGGAACTGGGAGGGTAGGGCGGTCAGCTACTGCCTGCGGACGCTACAGCGTCATGCAGCACGCTTTAACGAAGGCATGAAAGTCGGCCGGCATGGTCGATCGGACAAGGGCAAGAAGCGTTTCATCATAAGCCGAAAGTGGGACAAGCTGGTCCCGTTCGACACCTCCACCAGGACGAAAATCGCTGGCGACCTAAAACAGGAAATCCGCGGCCTGCTCAAAGGCGGCATGTCATGGGGCCACACCCTGAAAGAAGCCGAGAAGTTCCTGATCGACGCGACTCGAGCGTGGGGCTTTCGTCCCGGCGATCCTAACGTACTGGAGCGCGCTTGTTCTGTCCCACCCGAACTCGTCTCGGCGGAACTCCATTTTCGAAACGTCCACCGGTTTAAGCGAGATCATAAGGCGTATGATGATCGCCGGCCCCGGATCCGCCGAACCCTCGCCGGCATGCAGCCGATGGAGCTGGTGGTGGGCGATGTACACCCAGTGGACATTCACCTCACTCGTCCTGACGGCACGCTCGCGACTGCTAGGCTGATCGGATTCTTAGACTGGGCGACGCAGCGCCTCTGGATCGGGTTGATCTTTTTCGAAAAGCGCGGCGGCGTGCAAAATTGCGACGTAATCGAAGTCTTAGCGTCCATGATCGAAGCGTGGGGCATGCCGCAGTCGCTCTATGTCGACAACGGCGCGGAATTCGGCTTCGCCGCTTTTCTAGACGATGCCATGCAGCTCACCGTGCAGAGCTTCCATGGCCCCTCCCGATCAACCCGCGTTATCAACGCCTTGCCCTACAACGCCTCCGCAAAGCCGATTGAGCGTCTGTTCGGTGATTTGGAGACGCGCTATTTCAGCACGGCGCGTGGCCACATTGGCGGCAACCGAATGAACAAGAAGCAGGAGGCGATCGGCAGGACGGTCGCTCCGTTTGGGGCGTTCGAGGATGTAGTGCCAGCCATAGAAGGTTTCGTGCGCACCTACAATCACACTGCGCAGGGTAAGAAGAGCGCGCTCAAAGGTCTCTCACCTCAGGCCGCATACCGCGAACACCTCGAGGTGGGATGGGCGCCGACTGCGGTGAGCCGCGATGAAGTGCGCGCGGCATGTGCTCGAACTGAAGAGCGGTCGGTTATTCAGGGTGCGATATCCGTCGGCGGCCGTCATTGGACATGTCCGGAATTGCAGGCTTACCAGTACGAGAAGGTATGGGTTCGTGTTCCGGCCTATCACACACCGGCCGAGTTGCTGTTGCTTGACCGGCATGGTGAACGAGTCGGCATAGCCTTTCCCGATGTCGAATTCCATCCGCTCGACAAGCGTGGCGCAAAAACAGCAGCCGAACGCGCGAGGGCGCACCGGCAGGCGGTGCGTGACCTTGATCGATCAGCGCCTGATATCGATGTGGCTGCACGCCTGATCGCCCGCGGCCAAGCCCAGCCTGACACGGTTCCCAACGAGCCTGTCGGCGTCGTCTCTTACGATCCGGCGAAGCGGCAGGCACGCATTGTGATGCCGAAGAGGCCTTTGCCCGCCGACGAGTGCCGAAGCGAACAGGACGAGCGCATAGCTGCTCAGATGGACCTGGCCAAGCGGATCGTCGGATGACGTTTATCGAAACCCGCGCCGCGCTCACCGTGCAGGCTGCCTTTGATACGGCCGTGAAGATGCGATATCCGGTGCTTGCGGTCGGCAAAGCCGGGCTCGGCAAGACTGTAGCGCTCAACTGGATAGCCACCCAAAGCGGAGCTGCGTACTGTGAGGTTGCGCAGCATACCAAGGCTATCAGGCCGATGTTCCTGATGCTGCACGACGCCTACGGCGTCCAAAAGGACAGCAAGCACACATACGACCTTGCGAAGGATTGCATGAACTTTTTGGGCGCTCGATACGGCCCGACGCGTCCGTTGCTGGTGGACGAATATCAGAACTTCACACCCACTGTTTTGCGGGAGCTGCTGCATCTTCAGGAGCACTGCGGTTTCGCTTTGCTACTCGCGGGCAACACCCATCGGTTAGCTGGCACGAAGCGTGATACCCACGCTATGGATCAGATCCAAAGCCGTATCGGCATGCGTTTCGAGATCGGGCAGCCGACGCGGGAGGACTGCGTGAGGATAGGAGCCGAATACAACGTTGAGGGATCCAACGCTTACGAGGCGATCGCCACCTACGGTCAGAACACCTCCCTTCGCGCGCTTTGCCACCTTCTCCAGAACTGCGCTGCCGTCACCAGCGGCGACGGCCGCATTCGTCTTCCCCGGATCGAGATCACGCTTCGCGGCATGTCGTGCGGCAGCGACGCCCAGAAACTTCTGCACGAGCGCCGAAACGACGGCGCACACGACGTCCGCAGCCCCGCTTAATTCCGGACAGCGACAGATAATTCTCGACGCCACACCGTCTGAGGGCCGGTCGGGCCGGTCATCCGAATTTTCGTGCAGCGGGCACGGCGATGCGGCCGCAAGCCGAGGACACTTCGATCTCGACGCCGAACGCCCGCGAGCGGGTCGCGAATCCCTCAAGGATGTCTCGCGCCGCGCTTCCCGTGACGGCGACGGGCACCAGTCTGCCTGTTGCTGATCCGAGGGACTGAGCTTCCGCGCCGATCACGACGGGCAGGAGATCCATTTCTGCGAGGTTTCCGCCCGCATCATAGCGGCACGTGGCGACGATGCTTTGCCAGACTTCCGGTGGGTCCCATTCGGTTTCGTCTGGGTGGACGTGGAAGAGGAAATTTCCGAGGCCGTAGAAGATCGGCGAGCCATTGTAGATTTCCACCGCCTGCAGCACCGGAGCGCCGTGGCTGACGAATAGGTTGGCGCCGGCGTCGATGCACATCCTGGCAAAGGTCTGCACCCAGCGCGGCACGTCCTGCCAACCTGGTTCCCAATGATGGTGGTGCAGATAGGCAATGACGAAATCGCCTTGTGCCGCCGCGTGCCGGATGGCGGACAGTTGGACACTCGCGCTCCGCTGATCGACTTCGATCAAACGGCCGAAATCGGCGGCTTGCGTGAACACGGTGCCGTAGAAATTGATCTCCGTGTCGGCCACCTCTACCGGATCCTCCGGTTGCGCATAGTTGGTCAGTTCAAAGGGGGAGCTTTGCAAATGGGCGCCAAGCCTTGCCAGTCTGCGGAAATGTCCGTCCGGCACCCCCATCTTGCGAACGGTGTTCAGACGATTGACGCCGGGCCGAGCCGGCCGGAAGGCCGTGCGGTCTTCGGCATACATGTTGGTCGGGCCGGGGCCCGCATCCATCGCAAGAAGCGCGACCTCGCGCGCGCCCAGCCGGCGGCGGCCCGGTTTCCTGGCCTCCGTCTCGTTGGCCCCGATGCCGGCGTGCAGGAAACCTCGCGCTTCCACTTCCTCCAGCGTCGAGAGGATACCGCCGGCGCCGAGATCGAAGGCGTGGTTGTTTGCGAGCGCAAGCGCGTTGAAACCGATGGCCTGCAATGCGTCGAGCACTTCAGCCCTGGAATATCCGAAGTATTTGCCCTTGGTCGGCCACCCGCCGTGCTTGCCGAGGATTGTCGACTCGAAGTTGGTGAAGACGACGTCGCCTTGGCGCAGGAAGTCCGCAACCGCGATGAAACGTTCGTCTTTGACGTCACGGACGTCGTGCGTGATCAGGGATTGGCCGGTAACGACCGCGCAGAACTGGTCTTTCATGGAGCTCGCCTTGAAGGAGGGGAGGGCGCCGGCGTTCCGGCCAGCGCCACGTCAATGTCGAAGTCGGGTGCCGCCTATTGCGAGAAGGCCGGCGAGATATCGCTCTTGAACCATTTCAGGCTCAGCGCCTTGATCGTCCCATCCTTGGTAGCCGCGTCGATTGCCGCGTTGAACTTGGCGAGCAACTCGGTATCGTCCTTGCGCATCCCGGCGCCGACGCCCGGCCCCCAGAGCCCGCCCTTCAATTCCGGCCCGAAAAACACCGCGTCCGAACCGGAAGGTGTCTCCAGAAAATCCCGCCAGGTGAAGTAGTCGGCGAGGCCGCCGTCGATGCGCCCCGCGGCAAGATCGAGCTTCATGTTGTCCAGGCTGTCATAACTGCGAATGGTCACGACATCGCCCAGGATTTCCTTCACGACGGCTTCCGAATTCGACGAACGCAGGGCCCCGATCGCCTTGCCCGCGAGTGTCGATCGGAGCCGTTCGATGGTCGCCTTTTCCTTGTCCCCGATGGTCGAGAGGTTGACCTTTTCCTTGGTGTCGCCGGCGTCGAGACCCAAGTCCTTGCGCACCACGAACTGGTTGAAGCCGGCGGCGTAGGGGATCGAGAACGCGATTGACTGCTTGCGTTTTTCTGTAATCGCCATGCCGGACATGATGACGTCGAACTTGCCGACAAGCAGTGCCGGGATGATCCCGTCCCAATCCTGCGGGACGAAGGTACATTTGATCTCGATGCGACGGCACAGCTCCTGTCCAACATCGATATCGTAACCGTAGAGTTGACCGTTCGCGTCGGTGCCGTCCCACGGCGGGGAAGCACCTTCGGAGGCGATCGAAATGACGCGCTCGCTTTCGGCGCTGGCCGGGAATGCCGACATCAGGGATGCGATAGAAACAGCAATAGCTAGGGGTATGCGCATGATGCACCTCATCGTTGGTTTGGATGGAAAGGGCAGTTCAAAAGCCGCGGCGTCAGGGCAGGGGCGGCGTCGTGATCTCGTGATCAGGCAATGCCGGGCGCAAGCGAGGCTTTCGTCGATGCACCGGATGGCCGTCAGTCGACAGTCGCCGCTCTAGGAGTTGGATCGCTTTCACGGCGATCGACGTCAGCGATAGGTAGATCGCCCCGGCGACGATGAAGATCTCGTAGGGCGCGAACGTGGTCGATACCATCTGCCTCGCCATGCCGGTGATCTCGAGCAGCGTCACGGTGCTCGCCAGCGACGAACCCTTGATCATCCCAACGACCTCGTTGCCGTAGGCCGGTAGCGATATCCTGAAGGCGATCGGGAAGGTGACCAGGCGAGCGATCTGGAAGCGTTTCAAGCCGAGAGACGTGGCCGCCTCGGTGACACCCTTAGGCACGGACTGGAGACCGCGGCACAGGATCTCGGTGGTGTGTGCCGCGCTGTTCAGCGAAAATGTCAGAAGGGCGCACCAGAAAGGATCCCGCAGGATCACCCAGAAGATGCTGGCTCGCACCGCCTCGATCTGACCGAGGCCATAGTAGAGCAGGAAGAGTTGAACGAGCATCGGCGTCCCGCGGATCACATAGGTGTATGAGAGCACCGCGAGCGAGAGGCCGGGACGTCCGAACGCTCGCATGAAGGCCAGCGGCACGGACAGAAGAAATCCGGCCGTCAGCGACAAGACCGTCAGGGTTAAGGTGAGGCCGATGCCCGAAGGCAGGACAACCAGCGCGTCAAGCATCAAGCCGAGGTTCATCGGTCGCTCCCTCCTACCGGCCGAGTGCCGGATAGCGCCGCTCAGCCAGCCGGATCGACAGCAGCGTGACGGTGGTCAGCGAGAGATAGAGAGCGGAGGCCGCTAGGTAGAAGGTCAATGGTGCGCGCAAGGACCCGGCCCCTACATACGCAACGCGCATGATGTCGGTCAGGCCAACGATTGAGACCAGCGCGGTATCCTTGAAGAGTGAAATCCAGAGATTGCCATAGGCAGGCAGCGCCAGCCGCAGCATCTGAGGTCCGATGACGAACATCCATCGCTGCCATGCGTTCAGCCCAAGCGCCTTTGCCGCTTCGGTTTGACCCGCTGGCACTGCCGCAATTGCGCCGCGAAACACTTCGGTAGCATAACCGCTGAAGACGACCGAAAGCGCGATAACCCCTGCGGTGAATGCGTTCACCTCCACGTACCGGCCGGCGATCTTGCTGGCGAGGGTCGTTCCGCCGAAGTAGATGAGCAGGATAATGAGAAGTTCTGGTACACCCCGGACAACCGTGGTGTAGGCCGTCACAACGCTGTTGAGGCGCGGTTGTGCCGTGCCCTTCGAAATCGCCAAGAACAACCCAAAGGCCGTACCCAGGCATCCGCTGACAAGGGCCAGGCCTATGGTCACGTTGAGTGCGACAATAAACTGAGTAGTAAAACCACCCATTGGGCGCTTTCCTCGACTCGCATTACCGCAGGATACGCCGGCCTTTGTCACTCAGACCAAGTCGTATAACCCAAGGTTGCGAGTTGTTATATTTATAATTTGGAGTTAATTTACGTTGTTGGTTTATTCTAGCGCTTGAAATTACACACTCAATCTATAATTTTTATTATTTTATCTATAACGCACCGTTATATACTGTGGCGGTTCGTTGCTCCCCAGGTTGGCGGTATCTGCTTCCCGGGTGGCGTTATCAGGGAAGGAGCGCAGGGAATGGAGTTGCTGCAGAGCGACCTGAAGCTCCGTCAACTGAAGGTCTTCCGGGAAGTGTTGCGGGCCGGTTCGACAAGGCGAGCAGCGGTTGCGCTCGGGATAAGCCAGCCGGCCGTCAGTCAACATGTGAAGCAACTCGAGACCACGCTCGGCATCACACTCTTCAAGAGATCAGCCAACAGAATCGTTCCCTTGCAGGAAGCCTGGGAACTCCTGCGAAATGTGGAACTTGCCCTGACGTCCCTGGATCGGCTGGAAGCGTCGATCTTCGCGATGAAGAACGAGGAAAAGCAGAGGATTGCGATTGCCGCGCCTTCTGTTTTCGGTTTCGTGACCTTGCCCAAGGTTGTGGCGATTATCCACTCAAAGACCGCTTCGAATGTCCGGTCGATTTCGGGAAGCTACGAGCAGATCGGCGAGCACATCCTGGCTGGGCGGGCGGATCTCGGAATCTCGAGATTGCCACTGGATCCACGCCTGTTTGAGTGGGCACCCCTTGGGTCGGCACGAAACGTATGCATCTTCCATCCCGACCACCGCTTTTCACAACAGACCTGTATCGAGGCTCACGACCTGGCAGGCGAAACGATCGTCGATATCGATCCGCAGTTCGCCGCCCACCAAATGAACTTCAATGCCTTGCGCTTCGCCGGCGTTGAGCCAGACATACTGGTGGAATTCGATTGCAACGGTCACGAAGCCGGGTACGTTTCGGCTGGCCTAGGCATTTCGATAACCAATGAGATCATTGCGCGTGAATACGCGGCGTTTCATCTCGAAGCAAAGCCGGTGGAACCGTCCGCGCTCTATCACTACGTTGCGATTTGGCAGAAGGGCAGGACCTTTTCCAACGCATTGAATGTATCGCTTGAGGCGATCATCGCCGCGTTTTCCCAGATGCCATCTGCGAGAGTGTGATCATCCCTTGAGGGATGGTGTTCTCGACAGCGGCTGCCTTCGAATGAGGGTAAGGGTTCATCCTATCAGAAAACGATCAGCCCGCGCCCCTGCAACAGAACGCGGGCCCTTTGAGCAAAATAGCCCCGATGTCAGGTCGTCTTGATGCCGATCTTGCGGCGCTTCGCTGGCGCCCCTTCAGGCTCAGGCGCTACGGCCTTCCGTCCCAGGCCGATCGCCTTCGCCATCTTCGATCGCGCCGCGGCATAATTCGGCGCAACCATCGGATAGTCGGAGGGCAGGCCCCATTTCGCACGGTACGCATTCGGTGACAGATCGTAGTGAGTGTCTAGGTGCCGTTTGAGCGATTTGAACTTCTTGCCGTCTTCCAGGCAGATGATGAAATCGGGCGTCACCGATTTCTTGATCGGGACAGCGGGTGTAGGCCTCTCTTCCGCTTTGGGTGCGGGTGCTCCCTGCAGCTTGCTGATTGCTTCATAGGTATCGGCAATTATACGAGCGAGTTCCGCAACTGGAACCGGATTGTTGCTGACATAGGCGGAAACGATGTCGGCGGTCATCTCGAGCAATTCCGCGTCTGAGTTGATAAGACCTTCAGGCATTTGGCCAACCCTTCATTTGCTCTTCAGTTGCCGTAGCCCCAATCTACGTCAGCAGCTTCGCTACAGCAAAGCGCACCGGGTGCACAAGACAAGAAGTTACAAAGAGGAACGCGGCGGGGGCATGGGTCACGAAACTCTGCATGAACCAGTTCGGGCGCGGCACCGCCCAGCAATGAAGGTGCAAGCGCAATTGGGCAGGAGGGCGGATACAGTTTTTGAGCGAGCCTTGTTATGCTGCCGGCTGCATGGCTGCCCTCAACAGCATGCCAAACAAGTCGCGTGGCTCGTCGGGATCGGCGAGCAAATCGAGTTCCTCATAGAGGCCGGTCGCTTGTAGCTGGTCGCGCACATATCGCAGCGCCGAAAAATCCTCGATGGCGAAGCCGACTGAATCGAACAGCGTGATCTGCTTGGCGTCTCGGCGGCCTTGTGCCTTGGCGGTGATCACTTCCCAGAGCTCGGTCACTGGATGGTCAGGATCCAGCTGTTGGATCTCGCCCTCGATGCGTGTCTGTGGCGGGAATTCGACGAAAATGTCGGAGCGCAGCAGGATGTCCTTGTGGAGTTCGGTCTTGCCGGGGCAGTCGCCGCCGACGGCGTTGATATGGACGCCGGAGCCGACCATGTTGTCGGTGAGAATGGTGGCGCACTGCTTGTCGGCGGTGACGGTCGTGATGATCCCGGCACCTTCAACCGCTTCCTGCCCGGTCCCGCAGATGGTGATATCGAATCCCATGCCAGCCAGGTTCTTCGCGCATTTCCGCGAGGCGGACCGGTCGATGTCGTAGAGCCTCAGCCGGTCGATACCGGTCAGCGCTTTGAAAGCGATTGCCTGGAATTCCGACTGGGCGCCATTGCCGATGATGGCCATGGTGCGCGTGCCGCTCGGCGCCAGATACTTTGCCGCGACAGCGGATGTGGCGGCGGTGCGCAGCGCAGTCAGGATGGTCATCTCGGTGAGCAGCATCGGATAGCCGCTGCCGACATCGGCGAGCACGCCGAAGGCGGTGACCGTCTGTAAACCCTGGCGCATATTCTTCGGATGGCCGTTGACATATTTGAAGCCATAGAGGCGCCCATCGCTCGTCGGCATCAGTTCGATGACGCCATCGTGGCTGTGCGAGGCGATGCGCGGCGTCTTGTCGAAAAGTTCCCAGCGACGGAAGTCTTCCTCGATGTAGCTGGCGAGCTCGGTCAGGAAGCGCTCGACGCCGATTGCAATCACCAGCTTCATCATACGGTCGACGCTGACGAAGGGGACGATGTTCAGCTTTGCCGTGGTCATGATCAAAAGCTCCCGGAATGGCTGCGGGTGGGGCGATCCATGATGCGGCGGCCCATCAGGCTCGCCGTCAGGTCGACCATCAGCGTCGCGGTTCGGCCGCGCTCGTCCAGAAAGGGATTCAGCTCGACCAGGTCCAGGCTGGAGACGAGGCCGCTGTCGGACAGCATCTCCATCACCAGATGCGCCTCGCGAAACGTCGCGCCGCCGGGAACCGTGGTGCCGACCGCCGGCGCAATCGAGGGGTCGAGGAAGTCGACGTCGAGACTGACATGCAGCAGCCCGTCTTCGGCCGACACACGCGCCAGGAAGGCGCGCAGCAGCGGCGCGATGCCATGTTCGTCGATGGCGCGCATATCGTGCACGGTCACGCCCGCCTGGTTGAGCGCACTGCGCTCGGCCGGGTCGACACTGCGCAGGCCCATGGTGCAGATACGCTTGGGATCGACCGCTGCCGGCAGATCCGGAAAATAGCCGCTAAAGCCCGGCTGGCCACTGGCGTAAGCGAGCGGAACACCGTGCAGATTGCCACTGGCGGTGGTGTCGAGCGTGTGGAAATCCGGATGTGCGTCGAGCCACAGCACGAACAGCGGGCGCCCGGCCTCGGCGGCGCGGCGGGCCAGGCCCGACACGGTCCCGGCTGAGATTGAATGGTCGCCGCCGAGAAAGATCGGCATGGCGTCCTCGCTCGCCGCGTAGGCGGCCTCGGCAATCGCGGATGTCCAGGCCGATATTTCGGGCAGGGCCTTCAGCGCCAGATTGCCATGCACGACGCGCCTCGCCGGAATTGCCTGGACGGCGCCCATATCCTCGACAGCGTGGCCGAGGCCGGACAGCACCTCAACAAGTCCGGCGGTCCTCAGCGCACTCGGCCCCATTTCGCATCCCATTCTGCCAGCGCCGTCTTGCACCGGCGCCCCGACGATTTTGCAACGCATTGTTTTTCCCGCGCCCAAGTTCGAATGAGCGCGAGAAGATCATGGCGAGCCGGCGATATGAACAGGCAGAATTGGCAATTCGGGAAGCATGATTTATCGTAATGGCACCCAAACTGATCAAAATGGAACCCCGATGGATGCGCTCGACGAACGGCTCGTGACCCTGCTGCGACATGACGCTCGGCGCAGCGTGTCGGATCTCGCCGTCGATCTCGGCGTCTCGCGCGCCACGGTCAGGGCACGTATGGAGCGGCTGGAACGGTCCGGCGATATCATCGGCTACACGGTGGTGCTGCGCGCCGACGCCGTTGATCAACGCATCCGCGGCATCATGCTAGTTGAGATTGAGGGCCATGCCGCCGACCGCGTGGTCCGGGCGCTGGGCGGCTTCCCGGAGGTCTCGACCATCCATACCACCAATGGTCGCTGGGATCTGGTGGTCGAACTCGGGACGGCATCACTGACCGATTTCGATGCGGTGTTGCGGCGTATCCGACTCATAGCCGGCATAACCGGCAGCGAAACGAGCCTGCTTCTGGCCACGCCGCGCACGACGCGGGCACGGTTAACCTAAGATCCGATCAAGGCCCAAAGTCGCAGCTTGCCCCTCACGGCAGATCATAGTGTCCCATGCCAAGGAGGCACTACCTCCCACATGGCGGCCCGGGCCGCCCATGATTGGACGCTCTTTTCTCCTTCCTGAGGTTCAACGAAAGCAACCGGTCAGACGGGCAGATTTCCGAATAGCACGCGATCGTGTCCCGCTGCGTGGTGTAGCTGGCGGCATTGATCGCCGTGCTCTCCGGCATGGGCCGGGCAATCAGCGCGCCACGGCTGGCAGGCTGATCAGGGGATCATCGCTCATCTGGCTGATCGTTTCCAGGGTCATATATCTGGCCCGCTGCACTGCCTCATCGTTCTGTTTGAGCAGGATTGCGCACGATCGCGTCGTCGTTCGGGAAGATTCCGACGACCTCGGTGCGCCGCTTGATCTCTCCGTTGAGACGCTCGATCGGATTCGTCGAGTGGAGCTTGGCGCGATGTTCCTTCGGGAAGGTCATATAGGCCAGCACGTCGAGCTCGGCATCGTCCATGATTGTCGCCAGCTTCGGCACCTTCGGCCGGATCTGGTCGGCGACGGCACGCCATTGGGTGCTGGCGGCTTCCGAGGTCTCTTGGGCGAAAGCGGTGGCGATGAAGGCTGAGACGACCCTGCGGCCGCTCTTGCCGGCATGGGCCAGCACGTTCCTCATGAAGTGCACCTTATGCCGACGTCGGCATAACGTCCATTATGCCGATGTCCGGATTATGCCGACCTTGGGGGTGGATGTCGGCTTCGGAGGCGGTGATCGCTGCGATGGGGTCGGCATAATCAGAGCGCCTCGAGGAAAGCGAGAAGCTTGTCGGGCGGTCTGTAGCGTCCTGGCGCCGTGTTGGCCGGCGTGGTTTTCGCCAGGGTGCGTTCTTTAAGCTCCAGATCGGCGTGCAAGTAGATGTGGGTAGTCTCGATCTGTTCGTGGCCAAGCCACAGCGCGATCACCGAGGTGTCGACGCCGGCACGCAGCAGTCGCATTGCCGCGGTATGACGCAAGGTGTGCAGTGTGACCCTTTTCCGCTGCAGCGACGGACAGTTTCTGGCAGCGATTTCGACATACCTCGCGAGCCGGTGCTCGAGAGCGTCGCGGCTGATCATCCTGCCGGTCTGTGTAGGGAAGAGGGGATCGGCCGGCTGCCCGGCACGTTCGGCCAGCCAGACGCGCAGCACGGCGGCCATGTTGGAGGTAAGGGGTGTGATCCGCTGCTTTCGCCCCTTTCCGATACAGCTGACATGAGCGCCGGAACCGAGATGGATATCGGCGCAGTGAAGGCCGATCAGTTCGGACGCCCGCAGGCCGGTTTGGGCGGCGAGCCGAAGCAAGGCGTGGTCGCGCCGCCCGGTCCAGGTCGACCGCGCGGGGGCGGACAGCAATACATCGAGTTCCTCCTCCGTCAGGAACGTCACAAGCCGTCGCTCAAAACGCTTAGGCGGAATCGCGAGCACCCGTTCGATTGTCGCGGCGTACTCGGGGTAACGAAGGGCGGCGAACCGGAACAACGACCGGATTGCGGCAAGCCGCGCATTCCGGGTCCGCGCGCTGTTGCCTCGATGACGCTCGAGGTGATCGAGGAAGTCGCCGACACACGCGGCATCGAGGTCGTTGAACTCCAGCCTGGAAGGCTCTGTGTCATGCCGCGCGGCGGCGAAGACCAGCATCAGCCGCAGGGTGTCCCGATAGGCGGCGAGCGTATGCGGGCTGGCTTGCCGCTGCCGGATCAGGCGGTCGGTGAAGAACGCCTGCAAGGTCGCGCTGAGGGCGGTCATGCGCCGCCTCCGATCCGTCGTTCCAGACGATCACCGGCCAGTTGCAGCAATTCCGGAGCCGCCGAGAGATACCAGTACGTCTTGCCCGGATCGACGTGACCGAGATAGGTCGACAGCAGGGCAAGCCGGCGCCCCGGGTCGCCGCCGTCGCGATAAGCATCAAGAAGCGTGCGAACGGCAAACGCGTGCCGCAGGTCGTGGAGCCGTGGTCGGCAACCTGCCGAGCGCGGGGCGATGCCGACGCGACAGACGAGCTTCTGGAACGTGTTTTGAACGTTCACATAGAGCAGCCTAGTGCCGGCCGGTGAGACGAACAGGGCGGGCGTGTTCGGCGGCCGGCGGGGTCGATCGCGCCGGCGCAGATAATTGCCGAGGGCCGCAACAGTGCTCGGATGTAACGCCAACTCGCGGGATTTTCCGGACTTTCCGCGCCGAATGGTGAGGCCGCCGCCGATCGCATCGAAGTCGTCGCGGTCCAGGCCGATCGCTTCTCCAACCCGCATTCCGGTCACGGCCAGCAAGCCGATCAGGGTCCGGTAGGTTGCTTCCCGATGCGGCGTGCGCAAGGCCGCGGTTGCCGTCATCAAGGCGATGACGTCCTCCTGCGAATAGAGGTAGGGCGTCGCTCGGCAAGATCGCCCCGGCAGCAGATCACACGGCGGCACCTCGGTTGCCGGCTCGAACCCGCGCAGATGGGTCGCAAAGCGGCGAACGACGGAAAGTCGCGCCGACATCCAGCTTCGATCGGCGCCTGCCGGCAGCATCGCCCAAGTGAGGGCCGTCTTGGTGGTCAGGTGGTCTTCGCCCTGCGCCTCGAGATAGGTGAGGAACTGGGCAAGAAGCTTCTCGGACCGAACAAGCGTGTAGCCGAGGGCGCGACGCATGGCCAGGTAATCGGCCAGGGCCTGGCGAAGGGCGCTCATGCCACCTCTCCCGGCCAAGGGCGGGCGATCGTTCGCAGGGCTTCGCGATCAACCTTGGCATAGATCGCCGTTGTCAGGGCGCGGCGATGACGCAGGACCTGCCCGACCTCCGGTAGCGACGCGCCGGCGCGCAACATCGCCGACGCCGCCGTATGGCGCAGGCGGTGGGCGTGGATCCGGCCGAGCCCGGTGCGGCAACCGGCGGCGGCCACGATTTGCGACACGCCAGCGCTTGTGAGGGCATCGTGGGGCGCCCTGACTCGCACAAATACTGTCCGGCCCTGGGCGGTCCGGGGACGGCCGTGGCGCAGATAGGCCGCCACCGCTTCGCCGACATCGGCCGGCAAGGGAAGGTGTTCAATGCAGCTTCCTTTGCCCCGTACGAGAATCTCACCGGTCCGCCAATCCAGGTCGTCAAGCTTGAGCTTGGCGACTTCCCCCGCCCGCAAGCCGAGACGAACCAACATGGTCAGGACCGCGAAGTCGCGGCAGCCGTTCGACGTATCGCGGCCGCAGGACGTCAGCAGGCGCTGAACCTGGTCGCAATCCAGTCCCTTTGGCAACCCAGCCAATCGCCGACCGGCGACCGAGGGCACGCAAGCGGCAAGAGATCGCGCGATGAGACCCTCGACATGAAGGAACGTGAGCAGCGACCGCAGCGCCGTTACAGTCAGGCTTGCCGCGCCGCGGCTCAACTGAGGGCAACGTGCCACGACAAAGGTGACGACGTCGGTCGCGGCCAAACCCGCAAGGTCCAGGGCACGCCCGTCGGACGACAATCGATGACGCAGAAAGGGGCGCACCATCCGGGCATAGACATCGGCGGTCGCTTTCCCCAAACCGCGCTCAATCGCCAGATAGCGTTGGTATCGTTCCAGCAGCTGATCTGCCGGATCGTCGGGTGCACGGGGCGACGGCAGCACCACGCCGCGAGACTGCAAATAGGCCAACAGGGGCTGCAGTGCTTTGATCGAGCGGAGTTGCGGACCAGCGGCACGACGGGTACGGACGAACCGATCGACCTCGCTCGCACCCAGTCCCTCCACATCCATGCCTTCCAATGCGAGCCAGCGGCTCAATCGCGCCACCAGCCGCATCTGCTCGCGAGCGGAAAGCGGCGTATAGCCTTGTCGGGCGAGTTCGCCGGCAAACCCAGCCGCAAACGGGGCAAGCGGGCCCTGGACGCGAACGCGAAACGGATCGATTGACATGAAAGCATCCCCTTCTTTGGAAACAAGAAGAGGAGTTTGCACGATCCGTCAGACCGCCGGTGATTATGCCGACCCCATCGCAGCGATCACCGCCTCCGAAGCCGACATCCACCCCCAAGGTCGGCATAATCCGGACATCGGCATAATGGACGCGGCAGCGCTGCCATGTCGCGCACAGCACCTTGGTGACGGCGCTCTTGAGGCCTTCGTGCGCGTCGGAGACGACGAGCTTGACGCCGCGCAGGCCGCGACGTGTCAGCTTGCGCAGGAACTCCGTCCAGATCGGCTCGGCCTCCGAGGTGCCAATCTCCATGCCCAGGACCTCGCGCCGGCCGTCCGCGTTGACGCCGACGGCGATGATAACGGCGACCGAGACGATCCGCCCACCGCGGCGGACCTTCAGGTAAGTGGCGTCGATCCACAGGTATGGCCAATCGCCCTCGATCGGCCGCTCGAGGAAGGCCTTCACCTTGCCGTCGATCTCCTCGCACAGCCGCGAGACCTGGCTCTTGGAGATGACCGCTCATGCCCATGGCCTTGACCAGGTCGTCAACCGACCGGGTCGAGATGCCTTGCACATAAGCTTCCTGGATGACGGCGGTCAGCGCCTTCTCGGCCATGCGGCGCGGTTCGAGGAAACCCGGGAAGTAGCTTCCCTTCCTGAGCTTTTGGCATTTGAAAACTAACGCCGGCAGATTCGAAAAACTCGAATTTTAACCATCGCAAAAATCACCGCCC
>NZ_JHQS01000032.1 GCF_014843845.1 Mesorhizobium amorphae
CCCCACGAGGGGGGAGATTGGCAGCTTCGGCGCCGCGCTCCTCTGCGCAAATCATTCTCGTTCTCCGAAAGAAGGACACACCCCATGACATCCCCCCATGCCGATGCCCTCGGCAAGGCGCGGACGGCTGCCGATTTTGCTTCCGTCATCGCCTTGCTCGACACCGACCTCAACGACGCGCTCGCCCGCAGGCGCGACCTGCAGCAGGCCGAGGACCGCGCCATCTTCGGCGATGGCGTCCTCAGCGAGGCGCGCGCCGCGCTCGACGCCTGCAACGCGACAATCGCGCTCATCGAAAAGACCATCGAGGCGGCCGGCAAACGCCCCGCCGCCGCCGCCGAAAGCGAGGCCCGCGCCGATATCGCGGCGCTCGGCGAGGAGATCGGCGCCAGGGCCGAAGCGCTTGCCGCGCGCTGGCGCGATGTTGCCTGCCTGGTCGAACTGCTGCGCCAGGAACTGTTCGAGGCCGATGCGCTCGCCCGCGCCATCGCCACCGCCAACGGCCTGTTCGATGCCGCCGGCGTGCCCGACCTCAAGATCAACCTGACGACAACCCGCCGCGCCGCCATGGCCGGCGCGCGCGCCGCCGCACCCGCCCGCCTCAGCCGCCCGGCGATCCAGGCCGACAGGATGCTTCTGTCCTTCCTCAGCCCCGGCGGCGCGCTCGACCCGCGCCCGGCGCTTGGCGCGCCGGTCGAGGGCGTCAGAAGCAAGTTCATCCCCATTGCCGGCGCGCGAGGCTGACCATGTGCACACTTGCTCTTCTCGGCACCGTTCTTTCCGTCGGCGGCGCGCTGGCCGAGGGCCAGCAGCAGAAGCAGATGGCCGACTATCAGGCCAAAGCCTATGAGCAGCAGGCGCAGGCCGACGCGCAAAGCGCTGCCTTCGAGCAAAGCCAGGAACGCCGCAGGCAGGACCTGCTGCAGGCGCAGGCGCGCGCCCAGGCCGGCGCATCGGGCGTCGGCATATCCGGCTCGCCGACCGAGGTGCTGGCCGCCAATGCCAGGCAGGGCCAGCTCGACCTCAAGGCGCTCCAGTACGGCTCGCAGCTGCGCCGGAACAATCTGGCCACGCAGGCGGCCATCTCGCGCTTTACCGGCAGGCAGGCGGCGACCGCCTCGATCTTCAAGGTCGGCGGCAATCTCATGTCGGCCCTCTACGACCCGGCCAAGGCGGTGAAGTTTGGCAAGGGCGCCTTTCCGCCGGCACCGGGCGGCTTTTCCACCGGAGGCCTCTACTGATGGCGACCATTCCTCTCCATGTGGCCCGGCGCCGGCTCGATACCGGCAATGTCGTCTCCTATCCCGAGGGGTCGCCGATCGGCAGGGCGATGCAGGGCTTTGGCGACGAGCTTTCCGCTGTCGCCGAGCACTACCGGCAGATGAAGGAGCGGCAGGAGGCGTTCGACGCCGAGCTGGCGCGCCGCCGGTTCAGTGGCCGGATCGCGCAGGCGGAAGACGAGGTGGCGGCGAACGCGCCGGCCGACGGCGCCGGCCTGCACGACACCATGTACGGCCAGGTCGATCCGCTCACCGGCCGGGTGGTCAAGCCCGGCCTGTTCGACACGCTGTTCGACGATGCCTTGCCGAACATGCCCGAGAGCCAGCGCGCCGCTTTCGCCAGGCAGAAGGAAGCGATGCGGGCGGTCGGCTCGGCACGCATGGCTGCGAGGCAGCAGGCGCGCCGCGACGACTATGAGCTGGCCGAATGGACCAAGGTGCAGGACGCTTCGCTTGTTGCCATCGCGCAGAGCGACCCAGCTGACACCAGCACGTTCCAGGCGATCAGGCAGAGCGGGCTCGACCTGATCGGCAAGATGGGCAACCCGGTGGCAAGACAAGCGGCCGAAGCTGCCTGGCGCAGCAACACGACAAATGCGCTTGCTAGGCGATAACCGTCCGTGTCTCCGTTTGCCGCATTCGGGATAATTGCCACCCCCAAGCCTCGCTTTCGCGGGGCTTTTTTCATGGAGCAATCCTGATGGCCCAACCCGCAACTGCCGCCGTTCGCCTGTTGACCGGCGAACGAGAGCCCGTGCGCCTGGCGACCATCGCCAACATCGCCCTTTACGGCCTGCAGATCATCGACGGTGTTCCGGCGCAAGTCGGCGACCGGGTTCTGGTCAAGGATCAGACGAATGCCACGCAGAACGGCATCTATACGGCGAGCGAAGGCCATTGGCCTCGCGCCGCCGACGCCCACAACGCCCGCACCATGCAGAAGGGCACGACGGTGTACGTGCAGCAGGGAACGGTCTCGGCCCATTTCGTCTATGTCTTCGAAACATTTGATCCGGTGATCGGCGCCGATGCCATCACGCTCGCTTACTACCTTTCTGACGACACGCTGGGCGACGCGGTGGGCGCGGCTGCTGCGGCGCGCTAGGCCAAGCGGCCTGAGCGGTCGTTCCACACTCATTCTGCCAGCACGCGCTGGATCGAAGAATCCAAACCTCGCTGTCGCGGGTTTTTTTTCATGGAGCAAGCCTTATGGCCCGACCTGCAACTGCCGCCGTCCGTCTTCTCACGGGCGAGCGCGAACCTGTACGCCTCGCCACCACGGGGAATATCGATGTCGATACCGGCGGCCTGCTGACGATCGACGGCGTCGTGACGGAGGTTGGGGATCGCGTGCTGGTCAAGGACCAGACCGACGGTTCGGAGAACGGTATTCGCACGGCTTCAGAAGGGCAGTGGTATCGGGCGGCCGATGCGCGGACCGCGCGCACCATGCAGAAGGGGACGACTGTCACAGTGCAGGAAGGCGTAGTGAACGCCGGCAATGTCTTCCGCTTCAACACACTAGATCCTCAGATTGGCGATGATCCGATTGAGATAGTCACCAGTCAGCCGACAGCAGACCAGATTCATGGTGCGAGCAGCAAACCTGTTCCAGTTGATGCAGACGAATTTGGCTATGCCGATAGCGAAGCCAGTTTTGGCCTGAAGAAGGCCACTTGGGGTAATCTCAAGGATGCGATCCAAGTCACCCAGCCGTACACTGGGGCCTTCGCGCGCCCCGCCATCGCAAAACTCAAAAACGGTCCGGTGTGCCTTGAGGATTTCGGCTTCGTCTCGGGCAATGCTTTGGCAGCCCTCAACCTCGCCTTACCGAGCGGCGCCCCGATTAGACTCGACGGCCGGACGTATGATGTCGCCGGGCTTGCCAACGTCGTGACGAACACTCCGGTGAGCATTGAGGGCGTGCCCGGCCTGTCAGCGCTCCGCTTCACCACGGCGAATGCAGGTCTCAGGATTAACCAGGCCGACTACAACGACCCCACGATGATCCGGGGGGTTATGCTTCTGACCACTCAGCAGGAGCCTGGCGCAGCGCTCGACGTCACGTACAGCAAGACGGACAGCATCACCAACAGAGCCGTGGGGCGCTGCATTTTGGAGGATGTCTGGTGCCGTGGTGAAGACATCAACTTGGCCGGCTGGTCGCAGGGCATCAAGATAACCGATGTCTTCGCCGCTGAGATCATTCGCCCCAATGTCGTCGGCCGAAAGAACAATGCACTGTCCGGTGTCGCCGTCTTCAAGAACATGACGGCAGGCATCGACATCATCGGCTCGGATACCCCGACGTTGTCGGCGGTTCCCGGCAACATCATACTCCAGTCGCCATATGTCTCGCACAGCAACTACGGCGTTCGCTCGCGCGGCGAGGTTGAGGGGCTGATTTGCAATTCCCCTGTCTTTGTTGCCGCCGATATTGGCCTCTCAGCCGTCTATACCACCACGCGGGTTTGGACGAAGGTCGAGGGCGGCCACGCATCGATCTTCACGATGGGCGTTGAGCTCGTGAATGGGCCGCAGTCCTTCGTCAACAAGATGTGCATCTACAAGAGCCCCATCACGCACACCAGCACACACGCTGTTCGCATGACCAATTGCGACGCCGGCTCGGTCACCGACATCATCGCCATCAACCAAAGCCAGGCTAACGATGCGCTGGTCGATGGTGAATTCAATGGCGTCATCATGGAGAACTGTAACCGAGGCGCAATCTCCAACATCAACCATGAACGCCCCTCAAAGACCGTCGTCCTGATGGGCACATCGTCCGGTTGCGAGGTTCGCAACCTTCGGCCGAATGCCACCTACCCGAACGCCACTGTCGCGGTATTCGAAGACACTTCCAGCGGCGGCACATGGGGCGCGAACGTATATTCAGCCGGGAACCAGCCTATAGCTGCGGTGCAGAACGTTGGCGCGGTGACGGTTGCCGGTACGCTCACCACCCTCGCGTCATCGCCCTCGCGCGCTGCCTATAAGGGTGAGCGCTATCTGGTGCAGGGCATGGTCATGGCTACCAAAGGCGCGACCGCTGGCGAACTGGTCACACAGCTGACCAAAAGCGGAACCTGTACAGGTGTGTTTGGTCTTCTCTCCCGCGGAGCCCAGGCGATTTCAGCCAATGTCGCCCACAGTGTCTCCGGTATATTCACGGTCACCGTCTCCGGCACGCTGGCCTTTTCGCTCAGCGCCACGTCGACCGGCTCTGATAGCAATGTCGTAGCGGGGGACGGACAGTTGAGCGTGACACTGCTGTAGCGCCCGGAGCCGCCTTTCGTAACATCGCCTATACACCGAGGTATCGCTTGGCTCGAAGCGCTAGACCGCGAGCGCGCTCTTTCCACGGGCGCGACATTCGCTGCGACAAGATCCTCGTCTCGTTCTGGTTGCACAGGTTGCCGGATCGGACGAACTCAAACAGTTGTTCATCGAGGGCATTGTGTCGGCGAAGGAAGGACTCCATTTCCGGCTCACGAAACAGCTGTGGGTCAAAATGCTTGGAGCTTTTATTTTCCCGCCTCGCCACGGATACTTTCTTGCCTGTCATTGTGTATAGGAGGTCCGTGAGCCGGTCAGGCGTGGCAACAAATTTGAACGAGCCGAACGAGCCGCCCGCCACGGGCTCCCTGTCCTTGGCTAGGTAAATAGCCTGAATGTCGAGGAAATGCCATCTGTATTTGAGCAAATTGGCCTGAATAGCTGGTATGCCGTAGCCGGAATTCCGGATTTGCTCCGACATGCCTTTCACCACTTCGAGGTTGCTGTCGTAGCCGCTGCGATGGAATATCTCTATTACCCAGTTATAGTGCGACCGCACCCGATCAGTCGGATCTCGAACACAGGCAAAATACTCAACACGGCGGTTGGTGAACTGCCGGATGCGAGTGCTGGCCACTGAGTAGGGAATGTGACCTGAGACCCACGACAAAGCGTCCAGCCGATGCATATTGGCATCATCGTAGAACCACCCTTCAGAATGGATTGATCCGTCTGGAAGCAGTTTCATCAGATAGGAGTTAACCGTCGATCCGGCGGTCTTTGGAACGTGCACGAAAAAGATGAGCGGCGCGCGCTGGTACCGCTTCTCGCGATAGCCGTGTGACTGAAAATGTTGCCGGCCGCTGGCGAAAACACCCTTTTCTACCGCCGCTCTGACATCCGGATTAGCGATCAGATAGTCGTCTTCGCAAAAATTCTGATCCGTAACGGCTTCCAGTCTCATAGTCCCTCGCTCAACGCTCGAGAATAGAGCGCCGCTCATTGGGAAAAATGTACTGATCGTCATAACCTCAACAGATTCTCACGCGCTCGCGCATGAGGGCCGCCCCAGCAATCATCCTTCCAATCCCCGGGGAGATCCATTCGCCCTCGGATATCATCATAGCTGACGAGGGCGCTCCGCGCTCCCATTCGTTTGCTCGTGCAAACGATGTTGGTCGCCAGCTGGCGGGAAGTCAGTCGGTGCTGTCTTGGATTTTCTTCCGGAAACCTTCGCAGTTTTGCGCCGGGGTCTTTTGGACTCGATCGTCGCTGAGAACGGTCCGCTTTCCAGTTCCTTATAGACATCGAAAAGGGTGACGTGCTCGCCAAGCCGGTAAATAACTTGCTTGGTCTCGTAGAGATACGCACTTGACTCCCGATCGAGACGTCGTGCTGCTGGCCCCAAAAGACGCGGGAACCGCAAGGACATGTTGTGGACTAGGTTGGCTTTCAGCATCCAAAGCTTTTCATCAGCGGCCAGCTTATTCCACATCTCACGGCCCTTCTCCGACCGCAGCCATCGGAAAAGCGATACGTGGGACTTCAAGTACTGCCATATCTGGACACGGCGGTAGTGCTTAAAATCCGGTTGGCGAGATTTGTCGGCAAGAACGTGAGCGAGATATGCCATCGTCACGATGTATTCGGAATGATAGCGCGAACCTGGCAGAAGATGTTTGGCGACGTCGCTGTAGATCGGGTCATTGGCGACATCATGGTTGAGCACCTTGAAGCCATCATCTATCTTGGCATTGATCATCGTGAAACCGAAGGACACTTTCGAGACGCCCTGGAAGGCTAGGTGTCTCGGTTCGGCAACCACTTTGTTTGCCAAAGCCAAGGCAAGGTTGGCGAAATAATAGTCGGGGAAAGGCGAATGCATGACCCTGCCATTGACCCTCATCCGCTCTAGTAGATCGCGGCTGCAGCAAAAGGCGGGCATGTTGAACATGAACGACCGCCGCATTCCTAGCGAGTTGTCAACGGAGCGCCGTACCTCCTTGGCATCCAGAACGAAGGGATAGTCACGGTCCTGAAGGAAGTCGGCCATTTGCAGGTCAGCGACATAGCCTTCCCTGTTGGTCGGAACGACCCCTGGATGCATAAACTGGTACAGATTTGAAAAGACCAGATCGGGGCTGTCGAAGCGTTCGGCCAGATAGTTGATGCGCTGAAAGAAGCCAGGCACGATGCCGTCGTCATCGCCGATCATGGTGACGAATTCGCCCTTGGTCATATCGATCGCGCCGTTCCAGCTTTCTGTCACGGGAAGGAATTTTTCAGACCGCTTGACGTGAATGCGCGGATCGCCAAGTGCGGCGATTGCGGGGGAAATGGGACTCTTCGAGGCATTGTCGAAGACACAGATTTCCCAATTGTCGTAGTTCTGATGCGTGACGGTCTTGATCGCGTCAAGGACGAGATCAAGACGATTGTGCGTAGGAATTGCTATCGAGATGAGGCGTTCTCGGTTCGATTCCTCAGGCGCCATAAGGTGTTCGACCCTCTCAGAGAGAGGGACTTTCTGCTCGAACGAAACACCGAGCAATTTGGTATCAAGCCGAGGGTCGTGACTATAGCCACCCCAAGTCATGATCTGATGGGTGTGTTTCTCGTCCTGCGAAATATGGTCGTAGGAGCGGGTCTGGTTGTCGGAAACCAAGAGGTTTGACTGGTCACCGGAGCGAAACCCACCGCAAGTCGGCCATTGATCCATGCGATAGCCGATGCCATCTGCGCCAACCACCAGCAGATCGAGTCCTTTCTTGAGAATTGAAAGCGAAAGGCCGTTGAGTCCGCTCTCAAAACGGCAACATGCGAGCTTGCCGCTGCCTTCCATCCCGACTGACAGGAAGTCAGCCCGGCGCACCATAAAAGCATTGCTGCGGATATGAGGGTTCGGAAAGTGAGGGACATCCCGAATTTCGCGAAGGCTGCCATTGGCACCAAGACAGTCAACCCAGACTTGTTGCATCATCGTCTGCTGAAGATGCGACAGGGTGGACCGATTGCGCAGAACGTCGCCGAGCATTCGGCGGATACGGTGGCGCTTCGACTTTGCCGCTCGCACGGTGTGCGGAGCCCAGCTATTCAGCAGCCATGCAAACTGTCGGGTTGATGCCCGGTCGAATCTGGTGGTCGGCTGAGGCGACGCCCATGCCAGAAACTGGATGACCTTGTAGCTGCTGAAGAGACTTTCTAACGAACCGGTGGCGCCGACCATGCCAACCCCTGGCTTGGACATATTTGCCCACAGTTTCGCAAGCCAGTTTGCGGTGCGCAGATGGGAAAAGGTGTTCAGGCAGCAAATGTACTCGTTGTCGATCTTCAGCGCAGCTTCGTGGTAGGCGTGGATATCGAGCCCGATGTCGTCCGGCACCGATATGATCTTATGCCGGATGCCGGTGAAAATTGCTTTGACGGCGGCAAATTCGCCGGGCTTCGCAAAGCCTTTGCAGAGAATGAACAGGTCATGTTCCTGGCCGGCGGGATGCTTGCGGTACGTCTCAGCAAAAGCCTCGAAAGATTGAAACCCTTCGTGAAGTCTTGCCAGATAGACGACTGCAATTTTTGCCGGCACGGCAGATCTCCCAGTTTGATTCAGCGGGGGCCCTTATCACTTCAGGCCTCCGTACTGCAATTGATTGTCGTGCGACAGCCGCAACTTTTTGGGCGTATTACCGTCCGCTTAATGCCCCTTCCGAAATACTATGCACGAGAGTCGGAACGGACGCCCCCCCTTGTTACCCGGATTGGTCGTCGACGCCACCATAAAAGATGTCACGTTGGCCAACTTTGGTCGCTGCGCAAAGGCCCTCGGGGCCGATCTAAGGAAGATCACGGATGCGCAGATCGCGACCCTCTACCCGCACCGCCCTCGTGGCGTGCGTTTAGCCTGCAAAGCATCGCCGTCCCTACAAGATCGGAATGGGCTACATAGACAGCCGACGGATTGCCGTCAGCGCCCGTCGGATCGGCGCGGTTACCTTCCAGGATGTACTGTTTCTTAACGCGGCGATCTCGCCCTGTGCTTTCTGCAGCGCCTCGCTGGCAGATTTCAGCTCGGCATCGGATGACTTCAATGCCTCACCGGCGGATTTTAGCTCGGCATCGGATGACTTCAATGCCTCACCGGCGGATTTTAGCTCGGCTTCGGATGACTTCAGTGATGCGTGAAGCTTTTCTGTCTCCAGCCGGCCATCAGAAACCTCGGATCGCAACCGCTCGATCTCGCCGACGTTATCCAGCGCCGAGGCCGTGACGTTCACGAATTGCTCCTGTTTTTCCGTTGCGACTTTCACTTTGTCACCGATACCAAGGTGCGCAACCAATTCAAGGCTTCCTGAGGGCAATTCGGCAGCGCCGTCGTTCACCTTGAAAATACGGCCTGCGATGTGGCGTCTGTTCTCTTCACGCCCGACGCCTTTGCGGACAATGCAGATCGAATTGGCGAAGGCCACCTCATCGATGTCAATGTCGATATCGCTCAAGGCCACATTGTAGCGTTCGGCATAGTTCTTCAGCAGGTTGAAATCGGTGCGACCGTTTCGCCAAAACTCCTTGTTCACCACATCGGCAAGGAGCTTGAAAAACCCCATGGAACTGAGTTCGAGATCAGAACTGCCGCCAAAGCCTTCCCAATAAGAAGTATGAAGGTCTTCCACCACATAAGCGCCGCCGGGCTTGATGCTGGGAAAATACAGCGCGAATGATTCGATGACATCGCTAACGATATGCGAGCCGTCGTCCACTATGATATCGAAAGTCGCTGTGTCGGCAAGGATCGCCTCCCTGGTCTCGGCAGAGTTCGCATCTCCGACATAGACAGCTATCCGGTCATCCTGAAATGTGAGTTCGCGGCATCTCTCGTCAATGTCACAGCCTAGAATACGCGTGGCGCTCCTAAAATACTTTCCCCAGATTTCCAGGGAGCCGCCGTTCTGTACGCCTATCTCCAACAGGGTGATCGGCTGCTGCCGATAGCGAGCAAAATGACTGTCGTAGGCGGCAAAATATGTGGTCCACTTGTCGGAGCCCAGGCCATCATGAGCGTCGAAAATTTCCCGAAGCGTCGGCAGCTCCATATTCTCTCCCGTCTGAGTAAGGGCGACGCTGGGGCGCAAGCCGTGGTCCCGCTTACAACCAAAAACCAGGCGCGAAAGCAACCCCCGATCAACTGGACCTAAGCAAGCTGGGCGCTGCAGGGGCCGAACTCTCCCCGCTGAAATGTGCTTGATGCCGGAAGGATGAACGGGTAACTCCGACGGCCATGCAGCCCCGGCAGACATTCCCGATGACAGACATGCCGCGCGGCCTCGCCGCGGTCTGTGATGCCATCGCGCAGTGCGTGGACTTGCCGACCGCTGGGCAGCTGTCCCGCGTCCGGCGTGGCGATTTCGGCCGCGGACTCTGAGATGCCGGCCGACGCCACAGAGCCGCTGATCCTTTTCTACACGACGGTCTTCGGCAAGCCCGTCGACATCGCCTCCATACAGTGCGACCTTCCCGGACGCTGGACATTGGACAAGCGTCGCATTGCCGAGGCGGCGGCGGTCGTTTTCCACATTCCGGACTATCGCGAGATCGGCGATGCCTGGAAATATCCCGGCCAGTACTGGATCGGCTGGACGATGGAGAGCCGGCAGAACTACAAGCGCTTCGCCGATCCGAACTACATGCGCCATTTCGACTTCACCATGACGCATGAGCGCCGATCGGACGTCTGGACGCCCTATCTTCCTCGCGCGTGCTGGTGGGAGGAGGTTCGGGCAAAACCGGTCGCGGCCAAGACCGAAGCGGCTCCGCTCGTGCTTTTCCAATCGGCGCCGCTGAACCATAGCGGCCGCGTCGACCTGGTGAGCGAGCTTGCCCGCCACATCGGGCTCGATTCCTACGGACGGCATTTCCGCAACCGGACGATCGAAGGCCCCGATCGCGGCCCGGCGACGAAGATCGCGACCGTTTCGCGCTACAGGTTCTGCCTGGCGCTGGAGAACTCGAGCGAGGCGGATTACGTCACCGAAAAGATTTTCGATGCCTTCGAGGCCGGCACGGTGCCGGTCTATCTGGGTGCCCCGAATGTCGACGAATACGTGCCGCCGAATTCCTACATCAACGCGGCAGATTTCAGCGATGCGGCCGATCTGGCGGCATATCTGCGCCATCTGGTCCAAACGCCTGACGCCTACGAGGCCTATTTCGCCTGGCGCTCGCAGCCGCTGCCCGAGCGCCTTGTCGCGCGCCTGGAAGAGGCGGAAGCATCCGGGTTCTGCCGGTTGATGGAGCTCGTGCATCGACAGATGCAGCGCCGTCCCGCCCCACAAGCGGGGCGGCCCCGGCTTCCCTTCGGCTTGCGGTCCTATGTCAGGACGCGGCTGCGCAAATGGCAGAAGAAGGTTCCAGCCTGAGGGCGGCGAAGATATCGGCGTAAGGTTTCGCCTTGCCGGCGACTTGTCCGCTAGCGCGCGTCGTAGTTGAAGGGATTGAGGCGACGCGCTTCAAGCGGCTGCCTGCGGGCTGTGTCGCCGGTGCCCGTGCATTCCGAGCAGTGGACAGTCGTACCGGGGCATATGTGGCGATGCGTGCCTGCGGGACAGCAATGGCCGTTCGAGGCGCGCCATCGCGGACACTCGAAAATCCTGCCGGTGCCGCCGCAGCCCTGGCACTCGCCCGCTTCGGAAGATAACAAACTCATTTCGCCCAAACCCGGCGCTGTCTCCCAAGCGCCAATCCCCAAGCCGACACTGCGACGAGCCCCACTCGCCGGTGGTCAAGCTTAGGGAAGGGTAATTAAGGTTTCTCTAAAACACCAATTCTTTTCTGCGGCCCCGGCCGGAAATCCACCGCTTGGCGTGGCGCCTATCGAACAGCGCGTTTGCCAACCATTTTCGGCCACCACTGCGCGACCATTTCTTCCCCCGCAACCTCAAGAGGTTTTCTATGGACCGCAACTTTGCGCGGGCGCTTGCGCTCGTCTTGAAATCCGAAGGCGGCTGGTCGGACAATCCGGCCGATCCGGGTGGTGCCACCATGAAGGGCGTCACGCTTGCCAATTTCCGCCGCTATGTGAAAGCGGATGCCACCAGGGCCGACCTCAGGAAGATCAGCGACGAGCAGATCGGCACCGTCTATCGACGCTTCTACTGGGATGCCGTTGCCGGTGCCGAGCTTCCGGGCGGCCTCGACTACGCGGTGTTCGATTTTGCTGTGAACAGCGGGCCGGGCAGGGCGGCGAAATACCTGCAGGCGATCGTCGGTGCCACCCAGGACGGCAGGATCGGCCCGGCGACGCTGAGCGCCGTGCAGGCGAGACCCGCCGGCGCAGTCATCGACGCGCTCTGCGATGCCCGGCTGGCCTTCCTGAAGCGGCTGCCGACCTGGCCGACCTTCGGCAGGGGCTGGAGCGAGCGGATCGGCTCGGTTCGCACGCAGGCGCTGTTGCTTTCGGCGGCCGCGCCGCCTCCAGATCCGTCTCCGGCAGCCCCGCGGGCCCAGCCATCGGACGCTTCGCCGGCGCCTGCTGCTGCTCAGGCTATCCCGACCGCGCCTGGCGGGCGCAATGCGTTCTGGCGCCTGGTTTCGGCGATTTTCAAACTCATCCTTGGAGGCAAGCCAGCATGATTGCCGTCATCATCCGCATTGCGCTGCGCTACGGCGCCGGCGTCCTCGTCGCCCGTGGCCTGCTTGGCGCCGGCGATGCCGCCGCCCTGTCCGGTGATCCCGACATCCAGATGGCACTCGAGACCGGCGTCGGCCTGGCGCTCAGCGCCGCAACCGAAGCCTGGTACGTGCTGGCGCGAAAATTCCACTGGTCGAAGTGAGGGGACGCGAAAATGGTCGAGATCTTCACCGAGCTCATCCGCCAGGCGCTGCCCTGGGCTATCGGCGCGCTGCTCGTCGCCGGCGCGCTCGTCGTGTGGTGGCTGTCATGACGGCATTGCTCTCCTTCTTCCTCGGCAACCCGACGATATCCGCTCTGCTGGCGTCGGTGGTTGCCGCACTTGGCTGGGGTCTCCGCCAGCGGCTGGCCGGCGCCAGTGCCGAGCGCGCCCGGCAGGCGGCCAAGGAGGCTGCGGCGCGCGACATCGCCAGCCGGATCGACAACGATATCGGCGCGCTGGGCGCCGACACAGTCCGAAAGGAGCTGAAATCATGGGCAAGGGACTGATCCTCGCACTGCCGGTGCTTGTCGCGTTTGTCGTCGCCGGCTGCACGACCGCCTCGAGCGGCTTCTGCGCAGTCTCTTTGCCGCTGCGCCTGTCGGCCAAGGCTGTCGACGCGTTGTCCGACCAGGAGGCGAGGGCGCTGCTTTCGCACAATCGCAAGGGCCAAAAGCTCTGTGGCTGGAGGCCGTGATGCACGAGCTGTTCGATCTCCTCGGCATCAAGGGGCCGGTGGTGGCCGCCGGCCTTGCCGGCGGCGTGCTCAGGGCGCTGTCGCGCCATCGCTACAAGCTGCGCGAGATGGTCGCCTCGCCGATCTGCGGCGCGCTGGCGGCAGCCTATCTCACGCTGCCGGTCGTATCGTATTTCAAGGCCACCGGCCTGCCGATCCCCGATCCGGCCGACGACACCACCACGCTCGCCGCCGCCTTCCTCATCGGCGTCTCGGCGATGTGGATCTCCGACATCCTCTTCGAGGTCATCGTGCGAAGGTTCAAGGCGGCGGCCAGGGAGGAGTGACACGCGCGTCGATGGCATTCACGACTGGACGAATGCAGCGACAATGCCCACCTTAGGGGAAATCCTAAGGAGACATGGTATGGCGACTTCCACCGAACGCGCAGTCCTTGCCGGCGGCTGCTTCTGGGGCATGCAGGACCTGATACGGCGCTATCCCGGCGTGATCTCGACCCGCGTCGGCTACAGCGGCGGCGACGTGCCCAACGCCACCTACCGCAACCACGGCAGCCATGCCGAGGCGATCGAGATCATTTTCGATCCCGCCCGGATCGACTTCCGGACCCTGCTCGAATTCTTCTTCCAGATCCATGATCCGACAACCAGGAATCGCCAAGGCAATGATGTCGGCATGAGCTACCGTTCGGCGATCTTCTACACCAGTGACGAACAGCGGCGCATTGCCGACGACACCATCGCCGACGTCGATGCCTCGGGGCTGTGGCCGGGCAAGGTCGCCACCGAAGTCGCACCCGTGGGTGACTTCTGGGAGGCCGAGCCAGAGCATCAGGACTATCTGGAGAAGTATCCCAACGGCTATACCTGCCATTTCGTCAGACCGGGCTGGAAGCTTCCGGTTCGTGAAAAGGCCGCTTCATAGGCCCGATCGGCGCGCGGCGAATTTCCCTGCCAGCGCCGGAACATTAGACGACGCTAAGAGTTCTTTTTCCGGCAGCGCGCAACGGTATGCTGCCTCATCGGGACCGGCATCCCGGTCGGCCCGCGTCTTCTGCGAGAGGCGCGGGCTTGCTCTGTGTCGACGATAAGATTCCGACAACCGATATCACCAGGATCCCGCCCGTCGTGCTGAAAGGCACGGCGGGCTTTTTGCGTTTCAGGGGTTCGGCAACGCTCCGCGTCCGCACCGGACTGCTCGCCCGGATACGCCGTCGGCCTCAGCCTTTGGCTCGGCGGCTTTCGGTCTCGTGGCTGCCGATCCAGTGCGCGCGGATGCGGTCGCTGGTTTCAAGGTAAGCCATGTCGATCAGATAGGTCAGCAGCTTCTCGCCATCGGCCTCGGCCTTCTGGCGCAATTCCCGCAATATTCCCTGCGCGAACTGCAGGTTTTCCATTTTGCTAGGCTGGTCCATCGGTGCCCCCAAAGTCTGCAAATGAATTCTGGCTGACTGTGCTTGCATGAAGATTGTAGTGGAACTAACGGCGAAGCTGTACTCGGTTGCAACAGCGGCTGATCAGCGAAGCTGTTGGACATTTTTCGGAAATGTCGATATTTTGCGCGACCAATCGGACCGCGACCATGCACGAAGACGAGGGCAGCACTCCCGACAAGTTGCAGGCCATGCTGGATGCGATCGCCAGAAGCGGTAACTCGACTCAGAGTGCGCAGGCCGATGTCGGCAAGCTGAAGGCGGATGCCGCTACAGCAGCCGCGGTGTTGGTCGAAATTTACGGCGACACGGCCCTGGAACGTGCCAGGCTGCTGGAGAGCCGCTCGCCCCAGTCCCATTTCGCTCGCATGGTGACCGCCGAGGTCAGCAGGCACGGCAAGGTCCCGCCCAGAAGCTAGCAAGGTTTGCGCTAGGACGATTTGCGCCTCCTTGATCCGCCGCCGCCAAGGCGTTGCTGCACTTCGTCCTGGGCATTGTCCAGAAGATAGCCGAGCAGATCCTGCCCGATCGATTGCGAAATTTCCTTGGCCTGCTCGATAAGGCTGTGGATCTCGCGCAGCGAGGCCTCCTCGCTATCGGCTTCCCGCGTGAGGTCGACGAACCAGCCGGGATACAGAGCCGCTTCCCCGAGATTGTCGACATAGCACTGGCCAACGGACAGGATCTTGCGAAGTCCCATCTTTTCCGAGCGCACCATGTAGACCTCGCGGAAGCTCGATGTCCGCTCAACCGCCCTGCGGATCGCCGTATGGACCCTCAGGCGATCCTCGGCCTCGATGCTTTGCATGCATCTTTCGAGCGATGCGCCATGGGAAAATTCTTCAAGCGTCAGCCCGAAATAGTCGGAAAGATTGGCGTCACCGTAGACCCGGTCACGCTTGATGTCCCAGGTCCAGAACCCATCGATCGGTGGATATCGCCGATGAACTCCGCGACCACGTTCAGGTGCCGACTCCATGAAAACCGCCCCGTTCGGTTTCAAGATTCGCAACACTATGTAGCAAAATCCGAAAGAAACAAAGGTGGCCTTTTGTACAAGCCCAGCAAGACTCTCCACGCCAACTCGACCACGTACTTGAGTAGGATAGTTGACATATCCAGAGATATGAACCCGGGAGAATTTTCTTTCATTAAAAGAATATATGATCTGGTAGCGCAACCACAACTTGGTACTTCACCAGATAACCAAAACGCTTGAGTCGCAAAATAATACTAAAAGTTGTATGAATCGCCGGTCAAGAATAGGTTCAGGCATTCTTAGGTTTTACGAGGCCGACGCGGCAATGCTGGAAGTGTTGCCTGAGCCGCGCCGGCCAAAGCGGGTTCCAAAGGTCCACCGCAAGATGATTCTTAGCCGACCATCGCCACCTCGGCAAAGCGACCGCCGGTTGCAAAATGCGGCACCGGCCTGCCGTGCTCGGTTAGAGGGGCCGCTGCTGCACGCTAGGCCGACTTGAGCAACTGGCGGATGCCGCCTGACAGCAGCTCGCCGGCGTCGGGCCTGCCCGTCGGGCCGTCAACGCCGCTCTCCTCGTCGAAGCGGTCATGCTCGAACTGCGGGGCTTCGGGCAGGGGCTGCAACCAGTGCTCGCGCCGGGTGATCCAGAGTTCGTAGTCCGGCTGCAGTTCGGTCGGCGCCACGTCGAGGCTGCCGATCATCACTTCGACCTCGTCCTCGCCGACCGAGGTGACGCGCCCGCCGCAAGTCGGACAAAAGCTCCTGCCGCCGTAGGTGCTGACGATCCCGGCCGTCTCGAACGCTGCGAGCGGCCACACAGCGAAAGCCGAATAGGCTGATCCGCTGGTCTTGCGGCAATCCTTGCAATGGCAAAGCCCGACCCGAAGCGGTTCGCCGATCACCGAGAACTGGACACCGCCGCACAGGCAGCTGCCGCTTCGCCTGATATCGCTGGACATGGCTGTTCCTCCTGCCGGCGCCCTCCTCAAGCCTGCTGCGACATCGCGCCGGAATGTCTGCCCGAATCAATTCGCACGAGGCGTAACGGTTCCACGCCTACATGCGGGGAGGGCGCGAGCTCGCATCAATTCGGGAAATCGAAAACCGGCTCCTGGCAGCGATAGAGGCGGCACTGGCCGTCGCGTGTCGGTACGGCGGCGGCGGTCGGCACCTCCGGCCAGTCGCATTCGTTGCCGAACTGGCGCACATACCGGTCATAAGTGTTCTGCCCGGTGGTCAGCACCGCCGAGCGATGACTTTTGACAAGGGCTTGCGTCTGTTCGCAGGTCATCGTGCGGGTATCCGGCCGCGAATGCGCCGGCGTCGCGGCAACGATCATCGCACCGGCAATGCATGCGATCGCGTGAGCTCTCATCTTGGGATCCCTCCGGCGAGCAAGAGTGTCTAGAAAACCGCAAGATACTTCAGCAGCGAGATGATGCCGATGATGATGACGACGATCTGCGCGATCTGCCGGGTGCGGCCATCGAGAGGCAGCCGCTGGACGAGATAGAGCACCAGGATGATCACCAGGAAGGTGATCAGAATGCCGATAAGGACTGATGACGCCACGTCTTCTCTCCCAAGTCTCTAAAGTAAATCAAGATCAAATACGTGGTGGAAAACGCCGCGGCTGCCCGGTTGGTTCCTCTCGGACAATTCCGCTCGAGCCTGCGATGCTGGCGAAGGTTCCCTCACTATTTTCCCCTTGCGTGATGAAAATGGGCTCGAAAAGCGTCGTAGGCGCCCTGTATCTGCCGATCGGCCGAGCCCGCGTGGTCCGGCACTGGCGCGTGAAAGTTTCAAGGGCGCAAAGCGCGTCCGGCGCTTTCGCTTTGCCGGATGCTTGCTAAAGCTGAAGCGAAATGTCTGCCGGGCCGAGTCTGTCGAGGCAGGGACTGACGAGCTTGGACGGAACTTCTGCCAATGACATTGACGGGCGCGGCCGCACTTCTGATCCTTGTCCTGACCTATGCCGGCGTCGCCGTCGGCCGCATCCCCGGACTGCGCCTCGACCGGGCAGGAATCGCGCTGCTTGGCGGCGCGGCGATGATCGCCGTCGGCGCGCTCAGCATGGAGGACGCCTATCGCGCCATCAATTTCGACACCATCACGCTGCTGCTCGGCATGATGATCGTTGTTGCGCATCTGAAGGTCTCGGGTGCCTTTCGCGCTCTCGGCGGCTTCGCCATCGAGCACGCGCACGCGCCGTTCATGCTCCTGGTGATCTTGACGCTTCTGACTGGTGTGCTCTCGGCCTTCCTGGTCAATGACGCGATCTGCCTGGTGATGGCGCCGATCGTTGTCCACGTCACCCGCGTCATCAACCGCAATCCGATCCCCTATTTGATCGCCACCGCCACGGCCTCCAACTGCGGCAGCGTCGCCACCATCACCGGCAATCCGCAGAACATGGTGATTGGTGCGCTGTCGGGCATTTCCTACCCGGCCTTTTCGGCCGCACTGGCGCCGGTTGCGCTGTTCGGCCTTGTCGTCGTCATCGTCATCGTGCGCATGGTCTACCGGGCCGAATTCGCGCGCACGGCCGAGCTAACACCCGAGGTCTATCGTGGCCGCATGCTGCCGGGGCAGGTGCTGAAGGCGGCGGTCGTCTGCATCGGCCTGGCGATCGCCTTCTTCGCCGGCGTGCCCGTCGCCAAAGCGGCGCTGATCGGCGGCGCCATCCTGCTGCTCACCCGCGCCATCAAGCCGGCCCGCATCTACCGCGAGATCGACGGGCCGCTGCTGTTCATGTTCGCCGGCCTGTTCATCGTCGTTGCCGGTGCCGAAAAGACGCTGCTGACATCAGACATGATCGCCTCGGCAAAGGACCTCGGCCTGGACGACGTCTGGCGGCTCTCCGGCTTCACCGCGGTGCTCTCCAACATCATGAGCAATGTGCCGGCCGTGCTGGCACTGCGGCCGTTCATACCGGGCCTGGAAAATCCGGAGCGCGCCTGGCTGGTCGTGGCCATGAGCTCGACGCTGGCCGGCAATTTCACGCTGCTTGGCTCGGTCGCCAATCTGATCGTCGCAGAGCAGGCGCGGCGCGCCGGCACGCCTCTGTCCTTTGGGGCGTTCTTCAAGGTCGGCCTGCCGCTGACGCTGATCACGCTTGTTGCCGGCACCGCTTGGCTGGCATTCGGGTTCTAACAGCTAGTTCCTGCTCCCAGATCGCGCCCGAACGAGCGTCGCCGCGGCATGTCCGGCCGCCTTGATATAATCGGGGTTGTGGTGGATCAGCATGCTCGAGAAGGCGCCGTCCATGAGCAGCACGATCTCGCGCGCCAGCATATGCGGCGCTGTGACGTTGTGGGCCGACAGTTCGTCGGCGAGCCATTTCTCGAAATTTGTCTTGTGCCGCGATCCGGCCTTGACTGCCGGATGTCCGGGCGTCGAGGCAAGCTCCGCGGCCGTGCGCAGGAACCCACATCCTTTCCATTTGGGATGGCGGGCGACACGCGCCAGATTGGTGAAGATCGCTTCGACCTTGCGGTCGGCACCACCTTCGGCGGCATCGAACCAGCCGGCCATCTGCTTTAGATTGGGCTGGTCGCGGGCATCGAGATAGGCGGCGATCAGGTCGTCCTTGCTCTTGAAATGATAGTACAGCGTCCGCTTGGTCAGCCCTGCCTTCTCGGCGATGGCATCGACGCTGACGCGGCCGATTCCTTCGGCATAGAAGAGCTTCGTCGCGGCATCGACGATGCGTTTGCGGGTAGGGCTGGCGAGGTCGATCATGCCGCTATGTATACCGACTAGTAAATATACAGACAATCCGAAAGCTGATCCCCTGCGGCCCTTCCATGCAGGAGGTGAAAGACATGACCAAGCTGGTGCTTTGCGATATCCGCGACCGCGTCGCGGTGCTGACCCTCAATCGTCCCGAAAAACTCAACGCCTTGAACTACGCCCTGATCGACCGCCTGCTGGCGATGCTCGATGCGGTCGAGACCGACGATGCCATCGGCGCCGTCATTCTCACCGGAGCAGGGGAGCGCGCCTTCTCCGCCGGCGGCGACATCCACGAATTCTCGGCCAGCGTGGCGCTTGGCGCCGATGTCGCCTTGCGCGATTTCGTCATGCGCGGTCAGCGGCTGACGGCGCGGCTGGAGGCCTTCCGCAAGCCCATCATCGCCGCCGTCAACGGCCTCGCCTTCGGTGGTGGCTGCGAAATCACCGAAGCCGTGCCACTTGCCATTGCCAGCGAGCGAGCCCTGCTCGCCAAGCCCGAGATCAGGCTTGCCATGCCGCCGACCTTCGGCGGCACGCAGCGCCTGCCGAGGCTCGCCGGTCGCAAGCGGGCGCTCGAACTGCTGTTGACCGGCGAGGCGTTTTCACCGCAGCGCGCGCTCGAACTCGGCCTCGTCAACCAGGTGGTGCCGCACGCGGAACTGATGTCGGCCGCACTTGATCTCGCCCATCGCATTGTCAGGCACTCGCCAGCGGCGGTGGCGAGCATACTCACCGCGGTGGCTCGCGGCCTCAATCAGAGCATTGCCGAAGGACTGCTGGTCGAGGCCGAGCAATTCGCCCGCATGGCCCCGACTGCCGACCTGCGCGAAGGGCTGGATGCCTGGATCGTGCGGCGCAAGCCGGGCTTTGGCGGCTCGTGGACGCACATCACGCGGCCGGACGAGGCGAGGCGACCCTCATTGGCGCCGGATGAGCCTGGCGCACAGGATCAGGGCGCCGCCGCGACACGACCTTTTATGTCGGGGTGGAAGCGGCAGAAATAGTCCGCCTCCGATAGGCGCTGGGTGGGTAGACCTAATTTTCCTAAGCCTAGGCGCTAGAACTACTCGCTTGCGCATTGGCGACCGGTGGCTCCACCTTAGGCTCCATTCGCAGCCGCATTGTCGGCGGTTGGCAAAGGAGGCATCGATGGTCGCTCTCGCTCGCAGGCCCTGGGTTTCATCGCTCTGCGACGAATTTGCCCAGCAGTTGGCGCAGAAGACGAGCGGTCAGAAGACCGACGCCGTCATGGCGGCGATCAATAGTGGGATCGAGCTGAACCGGTCGATCCACGATGCGGACTGCATCAACCTCAACCCGGCGACCAATGTGATGAACCCGAAGGCCGAAGCCGCACTGGCTTCCGGCCTGGGATCGCGCCCGTCGCTGGGCTATCCCGGCGACAAATATGAAATGGGATTGGAGGGTGTCGAGCAGATCGAGGTGATCGCCGCCGAGCTGGCAGCCGAAGTTTTCGGCGCCAGCTATGCCGAGATCAGGGTGCCGTCCGGCGCCATCGCCAATCTCTATGCGTTCATGGTTGCGGCTCGGCCGGGCGACGGGATCATCGTCCCGTCGCCGGCGATCGGCGGTCATGTAACCCACCATATGGCCGGCTGCGCCGGGCTTTACGGGCTCGACATCCACACCGCACCGGTTGATGCCGACGGCTATACCATCGACGTCGGCAAGTTGCGCGACATGGCCAGATCGGTAAGGCCGAAGATGATAACCATCGGCAGCAGCCTCAATCTTTTGCCGCATCCCATTCGCGAGATCCGGGCGATAGCCGACGAGGTCGGCGCGCTGGTGCTCTTCGATGCGGCGCATCTGTGTGGGATGATTGCCGGACACGTCTGGCAGCAACCCCTACAGGAAGGCGCCCATCTGATGACGATGAGCACCTACAAGAGCCTTGGCGGACCGCCTTCGGGCCTGATTGTCACCAATGACGCCGCAGTCGCCGAAAAGCTCGACAGGATCGCCTTTCCCGGCATGACCGCCAACTTCGATGCCGCCAAGTCGGCCGCTCTGGCGATCACGCTTCTGGACTGGAAAGACCACGGCAGGGCCTACGCCGCGACGATGGCACGAACCGCAAGGGCGCTGGCGGATGGTCTTGCCGATCGCGGCCTGCCGGTGTTTTCGACCGGCAAGGGTTATACGACATCGCATCAGTTCGCCATCGAGGCGGCCGAGTTCGGCGGTGGCCAGGCAGCGGCGAAGAAGCTGCGGCAGGCCAACGTCCTGACTTGCGGCATCGGCCTGCCCATCGACGCTGTCGACGGCGACATGAACGGGTTGCGCTTCGGCACACCCGAGATCGTCCGCTGGGGCATGACCGAAGACGACATGCCGGAACTTGCGGCTCTCATCGCCAGAGCGCTGCGCGGCAATGACGCCAGCGAACAGGTCGCGGCGGATGTCACGGCATTCCGGCGCCGGTTCAACAAGCTTCATTTTGTGAACTGACGCCTGAAGCGGCGGGAAAAGCCCGCCTTTCTCTAAAAAACAGGGGAATGAAAATGCGCATGATCGTGCAGATGATGACTGCTGCCCTAATGACTGCCGCGACTGTCGGTGCCGCGAGGGCGGATATCGTGTTCGGCGTCGCCGGACCGATGTCGGGACCGAATGCCGCTTATGGAGAACAGTATCGCGTCGGTGTCGAAACGGCTGTCGAGCGCATCAACGCCAATGGCGGCGTCCTCGGCCAGAGGCTCGCTGTCTCTGTTGGCGATGATGTCTCCGACCCGAAGCAGGGCGTTTCGGTCGCCAACAAATTCGTCGCCGACGGCGTACGCTATGTCGTCGGGCACTATAACTCGGGCGTAACTATTCCGGCTTCCGAGGTCTACGCCGAGAATGGGGTTCTGTTCGTCACGCCGACGGCCACCAACCCGATGGTGACCGAGCGCGGCCTGTGGAATGCCTTCCGCGCCTGCGGCCGCGATGACCAGCAAGGCATCATTGCCGCCAAATTCATCCTCACCCGCTTCAAGGACAAGAAGATCGCGATCGTCGACGACAAGTCGACGGCGGGCAAGGGCCTCGCCGACGAGATGGCCAAGGCCTACAATGCGGGCGGCGGCAAGGAAGTGCTGCACGAGGAGATCAACCCCGGCGAGAAGGACTACAGCCCGCTCGTCGCCAAGATCAAGCAGTCGGGCGCCGACCTCGTCTATTACGGCGGCCAGCACACCGAGGCTGGCCTGATCGTGCGGCAGATGCACGACCAGGGCGTCACCACGATCCTGATGGGTGGCGACGGCATCTCCAACAGCGAATTCGGCGCCATCGGCGGTGACGGTGCTGCCGGAACCCTGATGACGTCGTTCCCCGACCCGGCAACATTCGCGGAGGCCAAGGATGCCGTCGCCGACCTGAAGGCCAAGAATGTGCCGACCGAGGCGGTGACCCTCTATGCCTATGCAGCAACGCAGATCCTTGCCGAGGCCATCGCCAAGGCCAAGGCCGACGATCCCAAGGCGGCGTCCGAGTATCTTCATTCCGGTGCCAGCTTCTCGACGGTGCTCGGTTCGATTTCCTATGACGACAAGGGGGATATCAAGCAGCCGGGGTTCGTCGTATTTGAGTGGCGGAAGGTCGACGGCAAGGTGACCCCGGTGGCCCTCAAATAGAAACACCACGTCGGCGGCCGCACACCGGCCGCCGACGTTTTCCGGGAACGGACGATGGCCGTCAATCCGCCGCGACCTCGAATGCCGCCGCTCAATGCCTTGCGGGCCTTCGAGGCGGCCGCCCGCCACGAAAGCTTCGCCAAGGCCGCGGACGAGCTTGGCGTGACACCAGCGGCGGTGTCGCATCAGGTCAAGGCGCTGGAGGCGTGGCTGGGCTCGTCGTTGTTCGTCCGCCACCCCCAGGGGCTGCATCTGACCGAGGCCGGTCGCGCGGCCCTGCCGGCCTTCTCCACCGCCTTCGACGCCATGGGCCTTGCCGTCCAGGAACTGCGCATCTCGGCGCCGAGGCCCCAGGTCAGCATCGCCGCCTTGCCGTCGATCGCCCAGCTTTGGCTGGCGCCGCGCCTGCCGGCGCTACGCGCCGCGCATCCAGCGCTGCGCCCATCCATCCATGCGCTCGAGGAGGCGCCGGATTTCAGGCGCGAGCCCTTCGACCTCGCCATCTTCCTGACCAGGCATGCTCCAGCCGGCAGCCGCGCTTTCAAGCTTTGCGACGATGTCATCTTTCCGGTCTGCGCGCCCGCACTGGCCGGGCTGCTGAAAACACCGGTCGATCTCTCATCGCAGCTTCTGCTGTGGGACACCACCTGGACCGGCGACTGGAGCCTGTGGTTCGAGGCTGCCGGGCTGAAAAGTCCGTCGATCGAGTCCGGCTCCGGGTTTTCGCTCTACAGCATGGCGCTGCAGGCGGCCATCGACGGCGCCGGCGTGCTGATGGGGCATGAAGCCTTGGTGTCGCGCGCGCTTTCTGCCGGTTCGCTGGTTGCGCCGTTCCCGGAGCGGCGCGTGCCCACCGGCCTCAGCCTCTCGATCCTTGCGCCGGACCGCCCGCCCGCCCAGGCCGCGCAGATGATCGACTGGCTGCTTGCGCAGAGCGCAGCGAGCCAAGGCTGATCTGATGGCAACCGGCGGCAACAAGCGATGGCTTCGCCGCCGGTCTCAAACTCATCAAGGCGCCACGTCCAAATGGCCCTTCATGTTGGGGTGGAAGCGGCAGAAATAGTCGACTGCTTCCACCTTCTTGAGGGTGATCCGCCGTTTCGATTTTGGCGGGATCATCACCTCCCAGCCGCCTTTTACCGTGGCCGTGTGGGCGAACGCATCCTTGTTCACCCATTCGATCGTGTCGCCGACCTTCGCCTGGATATTTGCCGGCGTGAAGACGAGTTTGTCGATCGTCACCTCGATCGTGGCGGCCAGCGCCGGGCTGGCGACGAGCGCCAGCGCCAGAGCGCCCGCGAGCGATCGTATCAGCATGCCGGCTTTCATTTCAGCATGCCGGCGACATGCTCGGCATGTTGCTGATGACCCTGGAAAATCTTCAGGCCGGTCTCCAGCAGGCTCTTTAGTCCGGCATTCTCCGCCGAGGGGATCAGCAGGGTTTCGAGCGCGCCGTTGACCTGCTTGTGGTAGGCAACTTCGTTGGCGACATAGGCCTTGTCGAAGGCCGCTCCCTCGAGCTTGGCGAGCTTGGCACGTTCCGCTTCCGCTGCCTTGCTTAGCGCCTGGCTGGTGGCGTTGTCTTCGGGCGTGACCTTCAGCTTCTTGACCAGGTCGAGCGCCTGCACGTTCACGGCTTCATGGTCGCGCACCATGTCGTTGGCGAAATCGACGACCTCCTTGGTCTTCGATTTCTCGATCGCCAGCTTGGCCGCCTCAACGTCGATCACCCCTGCCGTGTAGGCGATGTGGGCGATCTGCGGATCGGTCGGCTTGTCGGCGGCCCGTGCGATCGGGGTTGCGGAAACCAGAAGCAGCGCGGCCAGGGCGGCGGTGTGTTTGATAGACATGGCATCTCCTTTGCCCGGGGTGCGTAATCGCATCGGAAGGCGTCGAGCAGCACCGGGCCGATCTCGTCGTCCAGTGCCTTGCGCACCAAAGCACGCGCCCGGTGCAGCCTGGTCTTGACGGTCTCGGGCCGCACGCCGAGCAGGTCGGCGGTCTCCTCGATGCTCAGTCCCTCGATGACGCGGGCCACGAAGACGGTGCGATAGACATCGGGCAGGCTGTCGGTCGCCCGTTCGACCAGACCGAGGATCTGCCGCTGCGCCATCGTCCGCTCCGGATCGTCGCTTGGGTTGAGGGGAAACCGGATGATCTGCGCTTCCAGGTTTTCAGGCATCGCCATGGTACGCCGCCTTTTGCGCAGGCGCCCAAGCGCCTCGTTGATGACGATGCGCGACAGCCAGGTGGCCAAGGAGGATTCGCCGCGAAACGCACCAAGATTGGCGAAGGCGCTGACATAGGCCTCCTGGACAATGTCCTCCGCCTCGGCGTCGTTGCGCACCACGCCGCGCGCGATGCGGTAGAGCTTCTGGTTATGCGTCTTGATGATGGCGCGGAAGGCATCCGGTTCTCGGGCGAGCGCGCGGCGCACCAGCTGCATGTCGCTGGATAGGACGTCAGGTGCGGAAGCTGCGACCGCTGGCATTGCGAGTTTCCTCATAGCGACCCGATCTCCAACGCTTGACCAGGACATTGGATGCGCCTGCCGGCAAAAGGTTCCCGGTCTCTTCTGGGGTCGGCGGCCTCTATCCTACAGCGTCGGCCAGCGCATTGTCTGCCGTCTGCACCCGCGCGGCCGCCGCCAGCAGGTCGGTCTGCGTGATCAGGCCGAGAATATGCCGCTCGCCGTCGACGATGACCACGGCATGGCTGCGCCCGTCGGTGAGCACGGAAAGCAGGCTCATCGCCGGCGTATCGGGCGAAGCCGAACCGGCCCTCGACATCACGCCCTTCACCGTATCGGTGGCCCTTGTCAGCTCGCGCAGCCCGACAGCGCCGACCAGCCTTGCCACGGTGTCGATGACAGGCAAGACATGGTCCGTCTCGCGACGGCCTTCCAGCCGTTCCTTTCAGGATGTTGCACCGATTTTCCGATTCACCGTGGCAAGTGTCGGAATCAGATGGCGGCTGCCGCCTCCAGCCCGCGCACAATATCGGCCTTGAGATCCTCGACATCCTCGAGGCCGATCTGCAGGCGGATCAGCGGCCCGTCATAAGGACCTTTGGCAATCTTGCGGTCGCCGAGGAAGACCGGCACCGCAAGGCTCTCATAGCCGCCCCAGGAATAGCCGAGGCCGAAGATTTTGAGCGCGTCGAGGAAGGCGTGCTGCTGCCTCTGTCCGCCGCCGTTGAGCACGACGGAGAAGATGCCGCTCGAGCCGCAGAAGTCGCGCTTCCACAGAGCGTAGTCGGGATGGCTGGGCAGCGCCGGATGCAGCACGCGCGCCACGCCCGGTTGACCTTCCAGCCAGCCGGCAATTTCGAGCGCGCTTTTCTGGTGATGCGCCAGCCTGACCCCCATGGTGCGCAGGCCGCGCAGCACCTGATAGACGTCGTCCGGTCCGGAACAGCAGCCCATCGTGCAGAAACCTTCATAGAGCTGTTTCCAGCACGCCTCGTTGGCCGAGACGGTACCGAGCAGCACGTCGGAATGACCGGCCGGGTATTTGGTCGCCGCATGGATCGAGATGTCGGCGCCATGGTCAAGCGGTTTGAAATAGAGCGGCGTCGCCCAGGTATTGTCCATCATGACGATGGCGCCGGCCGCACGCGCTGCCTTGGCGATCGCCGGTATGTCCTGCACCTCGAACGTGTTGGAGGCAGGCGATTCCGTGAACACCACTTTTGTGTTTGGCTTGATCAGCGCGGCGATGCCGGCGCCGACATACGGATCGTAATACTCGACCTCGACGCCCAGCCGCTTCAGCATCGTGTCGGCGAAATTGCGCGTCGGATGATAGACGGAATCGACGATCAAGAGGTGATCGCCCGCCGAGACAAAGGTGAGCAGTGGTATCGTCACGGCCGCCAATCCCGACGGCACGACGATCGTGCCGGCCGAGCCTTCCAGCGCGTCGACGGCCAGCGCCAGCGCGTCGGTGGTCGGCGTGCCGCGCGTGCCATAGGTGTATTTCTGGCTGCGCGCCGCCATCGAGGCCGCATCGGGATAAAGCACCGTCGAGGCATGCACGACAGGCGGATTGACGAAGCCGAAATAGTCGCGCGGATTGTTGCCCGAATGGGCAAGCCGCGTGTTGATGCCCATTTCGCTGCCGTCTTTCGCCATTGTTCTTGCCGTCCTTGGTCACGTGGGGAGGGCGCTAGCCATAGTGCGGCGGCACCGGCGGCGCAACCGGCCGAGACCCGCCAGCCGGCAGTCTTCGGATATGCCAATTCACTGCGGCAAAAGCGGTGAGGTCTCCCGCGGGATTCCGGCAGCGTGTCGGTCAGTGCCTCGCCGGCTGCTATCCGGTCTCCGCCGATCGGCCTATTGTCGGTGGCCGCGAAACGCATATACTTGAATTCTAATATTTATCGCCGGATTGCCTCGATCAGAGCTGCCGGACGTTGCCGGTTAATCTCCTGGTCCCCAATCCGGACATCGCGCTCACAGAGCATGAGCGCGGCAACAGGAGGGGAATGTCATGGCCGACGTCAAGTGGATGATCAAGGCGCGCGAATTCGTCAACTGCAACTGTTCCTACGGCTGCCCCTGCCAGTTCAACGCCCTGCCGACGCACGGGTCCTGCCGGGCCGTGGTCGGCGTGGAGATCGAAAGCGGCTATCACGGCGACACCAAGCTGGATGGCTTGCGCTTTGCCGGGATCTTCCGCTGGCCTGGCGCGATCCACCACGGCAAGGGCGAGGCGGCGGTGGTCATCGACGAGCGGGCGACCGAGACGCAGCGCGGAGCGCTGCTTCGCATTCTCAGCGGTGAGGACACCGAACCCGGCGCGACCATATTCCAAGTCTTTTCGACCACGCTGGAGACGGTCCACGATCCGATCTTCGCGGCAATAGACTTCGAGGTCGACATCGATGCCCGAACGGCTCGTCTGGACGTGCCCGGCGTGACCAAGGGCCATGGCGAACCGATCAAGAATCCCGTCACCGGCAACGAGCATCGGGCGCGCATCGATCTCACGCACGGTTTCGAATATGTGCTCGCCGAGGTCGGGCGCGGCTGGACCAAGACTTCCGGCCCGATCAAATTCGAACTGGCTGATTCCCACAGCCATTTCGCCAATTTGCATCTCTCGCAAAGCGGCATCGTGCATTGATCTGACCCGATGAGCGACACAGCCCTGGAGGCGGTGCTGCGGCGCGACCGTGCGGTCGTGGCGGTCGCGCTCGTCCTGATCGCCGGGCTCGCCTGGGCCTATGTCTTGTGGCTTGCCGCCGACATGGCGATGCCTGCCGCGACCGCGCCGGCCGCGGGCGGCGACATGGCCGGCATGGACATGTCGGGCATGGACATGTCGGGTATGGATATGGGCACAACGGCAGCACCGGGTTTCCGCGCCTGGGCGCCGGCCGACTTCGCCTTCATCTTCACCATGTGGGCCGTGATGATGGTCGGCATGATGACGCCGTCGGTTGCGCCGATGCTGCTGCTCTACGCCGGCGTCGGCCGCAAGGCCAAGGCCGGCGGCCGCCCGATCGCCTCGACGGCATGGTTCTTTACCGGCTACCTCCTCGTCTGGATTGCCTTCAGCGTTGCCGCGACCGGCGCGCAGTGGCTGCTTGCTCGCCTCGCATTGCTCAGTCCGATGATGGCCGCCAACAGTGCGGTTTTCGGCGGCGTGATTCTCATCGCTGCCGGCATCTATCAATGGACGCCGATCAAGGGCGTCTGCCTGCGGCAATGCCAGGCGCCGATCGCGTTCCTGGCGAGCCATGGCGGTTTTCGCTCCTATCCGCTTGGCGCGCTTCGGCTCGGCGTCGAGCACGGCGCCTATTGCCTCGGCTGCTGCTGGGCGCTGATGGCGCTCCTCTTCGTCGGCGGTGTCATGAACGTCCTGTGGATTGCCGGCATCGCAATCCTCGTACTTCTCGAAAAGACCATGCCCACCGGGCAATTGATTCCGCGCATCTCCGGCGCGCTGATGGCGGCAATCGGCGCGTGGCTGCTCGTTCGGGCGCTTTGAGCAGCCGTTTCCCGTCCTCCGGCTCATCGCGTGATCAAGCCAGCGACACAAAGCAAATCCAGACCTCGGATTTCGCCGCTGCGGCGCGGATTTGCGATGATCGGACTTTGCCGGCTTTGTATGCGGTGCTGACCAATTTGCGGGCGGCCTTGTATGCAATTCAGGCATTTCCGGCAATTGGTTTTCAAACGCATTCGAATTCGGTCATTTCCCTTGACCTCACAGAAATAATCGCCTTCGATGCAGTTCGTGAATGGGAGGCAGCGCGTCGGTTGCGACGCGGGGTTCCGGTAGTGGGCCGGAATGGGAGCTGTATTCACGCACGGGAAAAGATTCAGGTTTTGCCTGAGAAACAGGGGCACCTGTAAAACAGAAAAGGGTCTGTGGGTTATGAAACACATTGCAATCGGCATTCTCGGCGCCGCCGCGCTTGGATTGACGGCTACGGCCGCTTCGGCCGGCACGCTCGACACCGTCAAACAGAAGGGCTTCATTCAGTGCGGCGTGTCGACCGGCCTGGCCGGCTTCTCGGCGCCCGACGACAAGGGTGACTGGCAAGGCATCGACGCGGACTTCTGCCGCGCAGTCGCCGGGGCTGTCTTCGGTGATGGCACCAAGGTCAAGTTCACGCCGCTCAGCGCCAAGGAACGCTTCACCGCACTGCAGTCGGGCGAAGTCGACATCCTGTCGCGCAACACTACCTGGACCATCAATCGCGATACCGCGCTCGGCCTGAACTTCATCGGCGTCACCTACTATGACGGCCAGGGTTTCATGATCAACGCCAAGAAGCTGCCGGGCGTGAATTCGGCGCTGCAGCTTTCGGGCGCCGCCGTCTGCGTGCAGAGCGGCACCACGACCGAACTCAACCTTGCCGACTACTTCAAGTCGAACAAGATGGAGTACAACCCGGTCGTCTTCGAGAAGCTGGAAGAGGTCAACGCCGCCTATGACGCCGGCCGTTGCGACGTCTATACCACGGACCAGTCGGGCCTCTATGGCATACGCCTGACCCTCGGCGCACCCGCCGACCATGTCGTGCTGCCCGAGATCATCTCCAAGGAGCCGCTCGGACCGGCCGTGCGCCAGGGCGACGACCAGTGGTACCACATCGTCAAGTGGACCTATTTCGCGCTCCTGCAGGCAGAGGAACTCGGCATCACCAAGGCCAATGTCGAGGAGATGAAGGCCTCCGACAATCCCGAGATCAAGCGTGTGCTCGGTACCGAGCCTGAGACCAAGATCGGCACCGATCTCGGCGTCTCCAACGACTGGGTCGTGAATATAGTCAAGGCAGTGGGCAATTACGGCGAAATGTTCGAGCGCAATGTCGGCTCGGGCAGCCCGCTCAAGATCGCGCGCGGCATCAACGCGCTGTGGACCAAGGGCGGCCTGCAATACGCTCCGCCGATCCGCTGATCGAAATGTGATCCGGGAGGCAGATGATCTGCCTTCCGGTTTCTCTTTCCAGGGGACGGTCGCATGGCATCGCAGGAAATTCTTCGCGAGGAGCCAAGTCGGGCTTCCTTCGTAAATGATCCAAAGGTCCGCAGCATATTCTTCCAGGTCTTGGTTGTCGTCTTGCTGGGGGCGGGCGTCTGGTGGATTGTCCAAAACACCATCGACAATCTGGCGCGGCTTCACATTGCATCGGGGTTCGGCTTCCTCAGGGGGCGCGCCGGCTTCGACATTTCTGACACCGCGATCGCTTATTCGTCGGATTCGACCTATGGCCGCGCCATCGTCGTCGGCTTCATCAATACCCTTATTGTTGCCGGCGCCGGTATCGTCACCGCGACCCTCATCGGCTTCATCCTCGGCATCGGCCGGCTGTCGCGCAACTGGCTGATCCGCAAGATCTGCATGGTCTATGTCGAAATCTTCCGCAACATACCGCCGCTGCTGGTCATCTTCTTCTGGTATTCCGGTGTGCTTGCCGTGCTTCCCATACCGCGCGAGAGCATCAACCTGCCTTTCGGCTCCTTCCTCAACCAGCGCGGTTTCTATTTTCCGCGCGCCGTCTGGGGCGACGGCTCCTGGTTGATCTTCGTCGCTTTGCTTGTCGGCATTGCCATGGCGTGGTTCGTCGCCCGCAAGGCGCGTCAGCGGCAAATGGCCACCGGCCAGCAATTCCCGGTGTTCTGGACATCGCTGGCGCTGGTCGTCGGCCTGCCGCTGCTCGCCTACGCGCTGAGCGGCTTCCCGCTGACGTTTGATTTTCCGAAGCAATCGACCTTCAACCTGACCGGTGGCTTCCAGGTCAAGCCGGAGTTCCTGTCGCTCTATCTGGCGCTGTCCTGCTATACGGCGGCCTTTATTGCCGAGATCGTGCGCGCCGGCATTGTGGGCGTCAGCAAGGGCCAGACCGAGGCAGCAGGTGCGCTCGGCTTGCGGCCGGGATCGATCCTGCGGCTGGTCGTCGTGCCGCAGGCGATGCGCATCATCATCCCGCCGCTGACCAGCCAGTATCTCAACCTGACCAAGAACTCCTCGCTGGCCATCGCCATCGGCTATCCCGATTTGACGGCGACAGCCGGTACCGTGCTGAACCAGACCGGCCAGGCGATCGAATGCGTGCTGATCATGATGGTTGTCTATCTCGTGCTCAGCCTGCTGACCTCGGCGGTCATGAACGTGGTCAACGCCAGAATGGCGCTGGTGGAGAGGTAGGGCCATGCAGGAACACGACACCTCCTGGGTTCGCACCGAAATGGCGTTGGCGCAGCAGGCGCCAGCCGGCGTGCGAGGTCCTGGCGCCTGGGTGCGCAAGAACCTGGTCGGTTCGGTTGGCGATGCCATCCTGACCATCATCGGCATCGCGCTGGTGGTGATGATCCTACCGCAAGTCATCAACTGGGCCTTCCTCAACGCACAGTGGACCGGCGCTGACCGCACATTCTGTGCCACGGTGGCGCAGGGCGGCATCCAGCCGGACGGCTGGTCCGGTGCCTGCTGGGCCTTCGTCAATGCCAAGTTCGGCCAGTTCATGTTCGGCCGCTATCCGATCGAGGAGCGCTGGCGGCCGATCCTGATCGCCATCCTGTTCGTGGCGTTGCTGGTGCCGCTGCTCATCCCGAAGGTACCGCACAAGGGGTTGAACGCCATTCTGTTCTTCCTGGCGATGCCGATCCTTGCCTTCATCCTGCTGGTCGGCGGCATGTTCGGCCTGCCGCATGTCGAAACTCCGCTGTGGGGCGGCCTGCTGGTGACGCTCAGCCTGTCCTTCGTCGGCATTGCCGCGTCGCTGCCGATCGGCATCGTGCTGGCGCTCGGCAGGCGCTCGAAGATGCCGATCGTCAAGGCGCTGTGCGTGGTCTTCATCGAGACCGTGCGCGGCATCCCGCTGATCACCGTTCTGTTCATGGCCAGCGTCATGCTGCCGCTGTTCCTGCCGGCCGGCGTCACCTTCGACAAGCTCCTACGCGCGCTGATCGGTGTGTCGCTGTTCGCCGCTGCCTACATGGCCGAAGTGGTGCGCGGCGGCCTGCAAGCCATCCCCAAGGGCCAGTATGAGGGTGCCGATTCGCTCGGCCTCGGTTACTGGCAGAAGATGGGCCTGATCGTGTTGCCGCAGGCGCTGAAGCTGGTCATTCCAGGCATCGTCAACACCTTCATCGGCATGTTCAAGGACACCAGCCTTGTCTACATTATCGGCATGTTCGACCTGCTCGGCGTCGTCAAGCTGAACTTCTCCGATGCCAACTGGGCAACGCCGCAGACGGCTAGGTCCGGCCTGATCTTCGCTGCCTTCGTCTTCTGGCTGTTCTGCTTCGGCATGTCGCGCTATTCAATGTTCACGGAACGCCGGCTCGACACCGGCCACAAACGCTAAGAACAAAAAAGGGGAATTGCCATGGCCACTGAAAACGCCGTCAGCGCGGAAGAAATCAAGGTCAACGCCGCCAAGATGCATATCTCGACCACCGATGTCGCCATCGACATCATCGGTATGCACAAATGGTATGGCGAGTTCCATGTGCTGAAGGACATCAACCTCAAGGTGATGCGCGGCGAGCGCATCGTCATCTGCGGTCCGTCCGGCTCCGGCAAGTCGACCATGATCCGCTGCATCAACCGGCTGGAGGAGCACCAGAAGGGCAAGATCATCGTCGACGGCAAGGAACTCACCAACGATCTCAAGAAGATCGACGAGGTGCGCCGCGAGGTCGGTATGGTGTTCCAGCATTTCAACCTGTTCCCGCACCTGACCATCCTGGAAAACTGCACGCTGGCGCCGATCTGGGTGCGCAAGACGCCGAAGAAGCAGGCCGAGGAAATCGCCATGCACTTCCTCAAGCGCGTCAAGATCCCGGAACAGGCCCACAAATATCCGGGCCAGCTGTCCGGCGGCCAGCAGCAGCGCGTGGCGATCGCGCGCTCGCTGTGCATGAACCCGCGCATCATGCTGTTCGACGAGCCGACCTCGGCGCTCGATCCGGAGATGATCAAGGAAGTGCTGGAGACGATGGTGGGCCTCGCCGAAGAAGGCATGACCATGCTGTGCGTCACCCACGAGATGGGCTTTGCCCGCAAGGTCGCCAACCGGGTGATCTTCATGGACCAGGGCCAGATCGTCGAGCAGAACACGCCGGCCGAGTTCTTCGACCACCCGCGCCATGAGCGCACGAAACTGTTCCTGTCGCAGATCCTGCACTGACCGATCCGACACAGATCGAGAGGGCCCGGCCGCATCGCGGCCGGGCTTTTTGCGTTTTGGCGGTCAGGTAATGATCGCCTGCGTTGAAACGCGACGGGACTGCAGAGCCTGATGAGAAAACTCCTGCGCTTTCTGGCAATGTTGGTTGCCGCGGTTGCGCTTGCCGCCGCGCTTGGCACGCTGGTGCCGCGGCCGCTATGGAGAGCGGCCGCCGCCGCGCCCGCCGGCACGCGTCACATCCTGGTGCTGAACAATCCGATCCACACCGATATCGCCATTCCGGTCGACGACGATGTGCGCCAGCGCTTCCGTTTCCTGGCCGATGCCGGCATTCCGGCCGACGCTCCGGAGGTCCGCTACATCGTCTTTGGCCGGGGCGGCCGCGCCTTCTATCTGGAGACGCCGACCTGGTCTGAGCTGAAGGCTGTGCCTGTCCTCAAGGCGCTGACGCTGGACGCCGCGGTGATGCATGTCGATGTCGCTGGCGCCATCACCGAGCCGCATCCTGACGTCGCCGGCTTCGACATCGGCGAGGAGCGCTTTTCCGCGCTGCTCGATTTCATCGCGACGAGCTTCCAGCAGGGGCCGAACGGCCCCGTCGCGATCGAGAATGCCGCCTATTCCCGCTTCGACCGTTTCTACGAGGCCAACGGCCATTTCAACGCGCTGGTCGGCTGCAACACCTGGACGGCGGCAGCCTTACGCACCGCCGGCCTGCGCACCGGCTGGTGGAACCCGCTGCCGGTGTCGCTGGGGCTATCGATGCGGTTTTATAATTGAAAGGATTGGCAGTCGTACCCGACCTCAGTCAGCCATACGCCGAACGATCACCCTCTGCCAAAACTCTTCGGTCAGCTCAGGAATATCGCTCGTGTCGACATCGCTCTCGGATCGCGCTTTCAAGACTGCGATTTCCGCCTTCTGGGCTTCTGTCAGCGGAGGCGGATTTGCCGGATCCATCTTGTATCGGATGACTTTGGCCATAGTCCATTCTTATTGAGCAATGCTGTCGAACGCCAGCGCCTCATTCCGTCCCGCCAACCTATCGAGCTTTCATCCTTGATCGCAAACCTCCGGCGCTTCCCACCCATAAAGCCAGTCCAGATCGGCCGCGAGTTTCTCCGGCGCCCGCATTTTCAGGAACAGGTTGCGCGCCAACGCCACCGGACCCGCAGCGTGCCAGGCAAGGCGGTTGACGGCGCCGCGGCGTGCGGCCTGGGCGACACGCGGCCGTCGCAGGCCTTCCCAGATTTGAAGACTTCCGGTCAAGTCGGCAGGGGCGGCGGCCATGACGACGTCGGAGAGCGTCACAGCGTCCTCGATCGCCATTGCCGCACCCTGCGCCGCGAAGGGTGTCATCGCATGCGCGGCGTCGCCGATCAGCGCGATGCCGTCCGGCACCGTCCAAGGCTGCTTCGGGTCGACCGTATGGATCGGCCAGGTCATCCACGGGCCGGCTTCCTTGGCCAGGCGGGCAAGTGCGGGCGCGGTGCCGTGCATGGCCTCGGTGAGAATGCGGGGATCGGCATGGCCCGACCACGCCTCGGCGATGCGCTCGCCTTTGGTGAAGGCGGCGAGGTTGAAGGCGGTGCCGCGGCTGACCGGATAGGCGACCAGGTGGAAACCGGGATGCAGGAAGGTGGTGACTGAGTTCGTTGCGCCCACTGCGTCAAAGGCCTTGCCGGCGACACTGTCGGCCGGCACCGTGGCGCGCCAGGCCAGTTCGCCCGAAAACCGGCTTTTACGGGAAATCGCCTTGCGGTCCGGGAACCGCTTCCGAACCTGCGACCAGACGCCGTCGGCGCCGACCAGCAGCGATCCTTCGGCGTCGACTGTCTTGCCGTCGGCTTGAGCCGTCACGGCGATGCCGTGCGGCCCGGCGGCGACGTCGCTGACGCGGGCGCCGGTGACGAGCTCGATCCCCGGCCGTTCCGCCACCTGCGCCGTCAGCGCGGCTTGCAGGTCGGCACGATGGGCGACGAGGTAGGGCGCACCCCAACGGCTTTCGGCTGCCTGCCCGAGCGGTACGCGGGCCAGTTCGCGTAGCGTCGCGGCATCCTTCAGCACGACCGCTTCCGGCCGTACCGCGTATGGCGAGAGCCGGTCGAGCACGCCGAGCTGGCGCAGGATGCGTGTTGCGTTGGGGGAAAGCTGGATGCCGGCGCCGGTCGCTTCGAGGTGCTTGGCTTGTTCGAACAGTTTTACCGGATAACCGCGTTCAGCAAAGGCAAGGGCCGCGGTCAGCCCGGCGATGCCAGCCCCGGCGATGACAATTTGCCGGGACCGCGGGTCGCTCATGGTGGCGAGAGGATCAGGCGGCCTGGTCGATATAGAGGCAGCCGGCGGGCTGCGTTTCCGTTGCCTTCAGCTTTGGCGAATAGCGATAGAGCGTCGAGCAATAGGGGCAGACCTTTTCATTGTCGTCGCCCATGTCGAGGAACACATGCGGATGGTCGAAGGGCGGGTTGGCGCCGGTGCACATGAATTCCCGGACCCCGATGTCGATCGCCGGATGACCCGCATCGTTCTGGAAATGGGGAATGGAACCGCCTGCCATCGTCGTCTCCTTAACTCGGTCTCGTCTGCATCTGGATCATAACCCGTCTGTTTGCAAGATCGATGAAATGAAACTGTCGCAAAAGCCTGTCAGAGGATAAGTTAAGCCGGTTAACGCATGACCCTGAAAATCGATTGCGGTTTTCGGAAAGGGTTGTGCGTGGCATTGAGTTGGGCAGAGCGTCCTATGCGCGTCCTGAAGGACGCGCGGCGCTCTAGCCGGGTGCATTCGGGGCAAGAGCGGAAAAATGAACGAACTGAAGCCGGTACAGAGTGAATTCACCACCGTGGAAAAGGCCAGTCCCCAAGGCGGCAACCCGGACCGTTTCGTCAATCGTGAGTTCTCCTGGCTGCAGTTCAACCGGCGCGTTCTCGAGGAATCGCTGAATGTGAATCATCCGCTGCTCGAGCGGGTCCGCTTCCTGTCGATCTCTGCCGCCAATCTCGACGAGTTCTTCATGGTCCGTGTCGCCGGCCTCGCTGGCCAGGTGCGCGAGGGCATCGCACTGAAGAGCCCTGACGGCCGCACGCCGGAGCAGCAGCTGGAACAGCTGCTGCGCGAGGTCGAGCGCCTGCAGGAGGACCAGCAGAAGAGCCTCTCGGCGCTGATGCTGCTGCTCAACAAGGAAGGCATCGAGAGCATCACCCGCGATGGGCTGACCAGGGACGAGAGGACCTGGCTGGAAGAGCATTTCCAGGACCAGGTGTTTCCCGTGCTCACCCCCCTGTCGATCGACCCGGCGCACCCGTTCCCGTTCATTCCCAACCTCGGCTTCTCGATGGCGCTGCAATTGCGCCACCGCAAGAATGGCGAGGAGATGAGCGCGCTCTTGCGCCTGCCGGTGGCGCTGAAGCGCTTCATCCGCCTGCCGGACCGCAAGAACCATGTCCGTTTCATTCCGCTGGAAGAGGCGGTCGGCCTTTATATCGGCAAGCTGTTCCCCGGCTACGAGGTCAAGGGCTCCGGCACGTTCCGCATCATCCGAGACAGCGATATCGAGGTCGAGGAGGAGTCCGAGGACCTGGTGCGCCTGTTCGAGACGGCGCTGAAGCGCCGCCGCCGCGGCTCGGTCATCCGCATCGAGTTCGACATGCTGATGCCGCCGGCATTGCGCGACTTCGTCGCCGGCGAGCTTGGCGTCTCGTCGAGCCGCATCAGCGTCTTGACCGGTCCCTTGGCGCTCAGCCAGATTTCCGAGATCGTCGCCGTCGCTCGCGATGACCTCAAATTCATGCCCTACAATCCGCGCTTTCCCGAGCGCATCCGCGAACATGGCGGCGACTGTTTCGCCGCCATTCGCGAGAAGGATATCGTCGTCCACCACCCCTACGAATCCTTCGACGTGGTGGTGCAGTTCCTGCGCCAGGCGATGGCCGATCCGGAAGTGGTGGCGATCAAGCAGACGCTCTACCGCACCTCAAACGACAGCCCGATCGTGCGCGCGCTGGTCGATGCCGCCGAGGCCGGCAAGTCGGTGACCGCCCTTGTCGAGCTCAAGGCGCGCTTCGACGAGGAAGCCAATATCCGCTGGGCCCGCGATCTCGAGCGCGCCGGCGTCCAGGTCGTGTTCGGCTTCCTCGAGCTGAAGACCCACGCGAAAATGTCGCTGGTGGTGCGGCGCGAGGACGGCAAGCTGCGTAACTATGTGCATCTCGGCACCGGCAACTACCATCCGGTCACCGCGCGCATCTACACCGACCTGTCTTTCTTCACCACCGACCCGACGATCGCCCGCGACGTCGCCCAGCTGTTCAACTTCATCACCGGCTATGCCGAGCCCGCCGAGGAAATGCGGCTCGCGATCTCGCCCTTTACGCTGCGCAAGCGCATCCTGAAGCATATTTCGGATGAGGTTCAGCATGCGCTGGAAGGCCGTCCTGCCCGTATCTGGATGAAGATGAATTCGCTCGTCGATCCGATCATCATCGACGCGCTCTACGACGCCAGCCGTGCCGGCGTCGAGATCGATCTCGTCGTACGCGGCATCTGCTGCCTGCGGCCGCAGGTGCCCGGCCTGTCCGAGAACATCAGGGTGAAGTCGATCGTCGGCCGCTTCCTCGAGCACAGCCGCATCTACTGCTTCGGCAATGGCCATGGCCTGCCCTCGGACGGGGCGATCCTCTACATCTCCTCGGCCGACTTGATGCCGCGCAATCTCGACCGCCGCGTCGAGACCATGGTGCCGATCACCAATCCAACTGTGCATGAACAGGTTCTTGGCCAGATCATGCTGGGCAACATCATGGACAACCAGCAAAGTTTCGACGTATTGGCTGACGGAACCTCCCGGCGCGTCGTGCTAGAGGAGGGCGAGGAACCGTTCAACGCGCAGGAATATTTCATGACCAATCCGAGCCTTTCCGGACGGGGTGACGCGCTGAAGTCGCACGCGCCCAAGCGCATCGCACAGTTCAAGCGCCGCAAGAAGAACGCAGCGACCAGCGGATGATTTCAGCGTCCCAGGGCCGGCTTCAGGATCGCCGACCGCTGTCCATCATCGACATCGGCTCGAACTCGATCCGTCTTGTCGTTTATGAGGGGCTGGCGCGCGCGCCGACCTTGCTTTTCAACGAAAAGATGCTGGCAGGCCTCGGCCGCGGCATCGTCTCGACCGGCAAGCTCGACCCCCAAGCGGTCACCCGCTCGATGGAGGAGTTCCGCCGCTTTCGCGCGCTCTCGAACCAGGCCGGCGCAGAGCATATGTATGTGCTGGCGACCGCCGCCGCCCGCGAAGCAGTGAATGGCCCCGACTTCATCCACCGCGCCGAGGACGTGCTGAAGACCGAGATCCGGGTGCTCAGCGGGCGCCAGGAGGCGCATTACTCGGCACTCGGCGTCATATCGGGCTTCCATCCGGCCAACGGCATTGCCGGTGACCTTGGCGGCGGCAGCCTGGAATTGATCGACATCAATGGCGAGGCGATCGGCGACGGTATCACGCTGCCGCTCGGCGGCCTACGCCTGCAGGACATGGCGAAGAACTCGCTTGCCCAGGCAGCAAAGATCGCGCGCGAGCACCTGGCGCGGGCAAAGCTGCTCAAGGGCGGGCAGGGCAGGGCCTTCTATGCGGTCGGCGGCACCTGGCGAAACCTTGCCCGGCTGCACATGGAGATGACCAACTATCCACTCGGCGTCATGCATCATTACGAGATCAGCGCCGACAGTGCCCAGACCTTCCTCAAGCAGGTGGCGAAAGCCGAGATTGAAAAGGTCAGGGGCATCGAAGGCGTCTCCAAGAACCGCCGCTCGCTGCTGCCTTACGGCGCCGTCGTGCTGCAGGAGATCATGGCCGCAATGCAGCCGTCGAAGATCGTCGTCTCGGCGCTCGGCGTGCGCGAGGGGTTTCTCTATTCGCTGCTGGACGAGGCCGAGAAGAAGGCCGACCCGCTGATCTCGGCCGCCGAGGAACTTGCCCTGCTGCGCTCGCGCTCGGTCCACCACGCGCATGAGCTGGTCGAATGGACCGGCAAGGCCTTCGCCGCCTTCGGCATCGACGAAACCGAGGACGAGGCGCGCTACCGCCATGCCGCCTGCCTGCTGGCCGACATCGGCTGGCGCGCTCACCCCGAATATCGCGGCAAGCAGTCGCTCAACATCATCGCGCACGCCTCCTTCATCGGCGTCGACCATCCCGGCCGCGCCTTCCTGGCGCTGGCCGGCGCCTACCGCCATGACGGCGTCTTCAACGAGGGGATCGCGCCCGAGATCAAGGCATTGGCGCCGCCGCGCATCCTCGAACGCGCCCGCCTGCTGGCGGCGATGATGCGCGTCGTCTATCTGCTGACGGCGGCGATGCCGGGCGTCATGCCCAGGCTGAAATGGGAACCCCGCCCTAACGGCGCGCTGGCGCTGGTGCTGCCGGCATCGCTCGCCGATCTCTATGGCGAGCGGCCAGCCGGGCGCCTGGCGCAACTGGCAAGGGTCACCGGACGCCGGCTGGTGCTGGCGGTCGAAGGCGGCCCAAGCATTTCGGTGAAATAGGCCGTCAACTAGAATCAGGTGGCGTCAGCGCCGATGCCGAAGCTCCTTCCGTCGATCGCCCAGGCGCCGGCGCCGGCCATCGCCAGCGCCAGGAAGCCGCCAGCAATCGCGATGTCCTTCATCAGCATCTGCTGGTGCAGGAAGGCAAGCGTCGCGTCGTCGGCGCCCTGGCCGTAATGACCGATGAAGCCGGCGGCGATGCAGAACGCGGCGAGCAGCAGCGCCGCGATCCGCGTCTGCAAGCCGACCAGGATCATAAGCCCGGCGATCAGTTCGAACAGGCCGGTTCCCCAGGCGGCGAGCATCGGCAGCGGCAGGCCGAGACCTGCGAAATAGTCTGTCGTGCCGGAAATGTTGACCAGCGCCTGGAAGCCGGACGGCACGAACAAAGCTGCGAGCAACAGCCGGGACAAGAGAAGCAGCGCGTTGCGGGGCATGGAGACCTCCGTCGTCGTCGGCCGACTATCCCGACTACCCGATCCTAGCAGGAATCGGTAATCCGGGCGCCTGGATCGACAACGAAAAAGCAGCGCGGAAAATTCCGCGCCGCCTTTCTCATGGTATCCGGAAATGGCTCAGCCGCGCTTGGCGTCGATCGAATAGGCGCCGGCACCGGAGGAAGCCAGCACAATGAAGCCGCCGGCAATCGCCAGATTCTTCAGGAAGCTGATCATCTGCATCTGATCGGCCCAATTCATATGGGCGACCAGCCCGGTGGCGACCGTGAAGATCGCCAGCACCCAGGCGACGATCCGGGTCTGGAAACCAACGAGGATGGCGAGGCCGCCGAGCAGTTCGATGAGGCCGACCACAATGGCGGTTACGGTCGGCAGCGGCAGGCCGAGGCTGCCGAAATAGCCGGCGGTGCCGGCGATCGCGGTCAGCTTGCCGAAACCGGACAGGAGGAAGATTGCCGCAAGCAGAACGCGGCCAAGCAGGAACGAGGTCGAGGCGCTGGAAGCAGCGCCGGAACCGGCGGCGGAAGTGTTGATGGACATGGTGACTCTCCAGGGGCTTGGGATGATGCCCCTCCAGATAGAGCAGCCCGACTGTTCACCAAAGATGTCAATCTGGCGACAGATCGTTCACAAGGTTACATCGGTGATACTAACTTACCCCGGATGGGTCATGTCCTCCGGCCGCACCAGCCGGTCATAGTCGGCCTCGCTGACCAGCCCGGTGGCCAAGGCTTCCTCGCGAAGCGTGGTGCCCTTCTTGTGCGCGGTCTTGGCGATCTTGGCGGCATTGTCGTAGCCGATGGTGGGCGCGAGTGCCGTCACCAGCATCAGCGAGCGGTCGAGCGCTGCCTTGATGTTGTCTTCCCGCGCTTCGATGCCGACGACGCAATTGTCGGTGAAGGAGACCGAGGCGTCGGCCAGCAGCTGCACCGATTGCAGGAAGTTGTAGGCCATCAGCGGATTGTAGACGTTGAGCTCGAAATGGCCCTGGCTGCCGGCGAAGGTGAGTGCTGCATTGTTGCCGAACACCTGCACGCAGACCTGCGTCAGCGCCTCGCACTGGGTCGGGTTGACCTTGCCCGGCATGATCGAGGAGCCCGGCTCGTTTTCCGGCAGCGACAGTTCGCCGAGCCCCGAACGCGGGCCGGAGCCGAGGAATCGGATGTCGTTGGCGATCTTGAACAGCGCCGCGGCCGCCGCGTTGATGGCACCGTGCGAGAACACCATGGAATCGTGGGCGGCGAGTGCCTCGAACTTGTTCGGCGCGGTGACGAAGCCGATGCCGGTGATGGCGGCGATGCGCTCCGCCACCTTCTCGGCGAAGCCGACCGGGGCGTTGAGGCCGGTGCCGACGGCGGTGCCGCCTTGCGCCAGTTCCTGCAAGCCGGGCAGCGTCATCTCGATGCGCTTGATCGACGAGGCGACCTGCGCCGCATAGCCCGAGAATTCCTGGCCCAGCGTCAGCGGCGTCGCGTCCTGCGTGTGCGTGCGGCCGATCTTGATGATGTGGGAGAACGCCTTGGACTTGGCCTCGAGCGCTGCGTGCAGGTGCTTCAGCGCCGGCAGCAGATCGTGGACGATGCGCTCGGCGCAGGCGATATGCATGGCCGTCGGATAGGTGTCGTTCGACGACTGGCTCATATTGACGTGGTCATTGGGATGCACCGGCTTCTTCGAGCCCATAGTGCCGCCCAGAAGTTCGATCGCCCGGTTGGAGATCACCTCATTGGCGTTCATGTTGGACTGCGTGCCCGAGCCGGTCTGCCACACCACCAGCGGGAAGTGATCGTTGAGCTTGCCGTCGATAACCTCTTGCGCCGCTTCGATGATCGCCTTGCCGATCGCCGGGTCGAGTCGCTTCAAATCCATGTTGGCTTCGGCCGCCGCCCGCTTGACGATGCCCAAGGCGCGTACGATCGAGGCCGGCTGCTTTTCCCAGCCGATCTTGAAATTGCCGAGCGAACGTTGCGCCTGCGCGCCCCAATAACGGTCAGCGGCGACCTCGATTGGACCGAACGTATCGGTTTCGGTTCTGGTCTTCTCAGCGCTCACTGGAGGTCTCCGGTTCTCGAAATTCGGCAACGGCGTATCGCGTTGCACAAATCGCTTCAAGCGGAGATTGCGGCAGTGGCGATGCGAATCGGTTGAAGGTGTAGGCGCAAGAACAAAATACTCACCCCGCCGTATAGCCGCCGTCGATCGCGAAAATCCCGCCGCTGGTCCACGCCGCCTCGTCTCTGGCCAGATACACGGCGATGCCGGCGAGATCGCTGGTCTGGCCGATGCGGCCGAGCGGATAGCTGCGCTCGACATAGGCTTTCAGCTCCGCCTGCGCTTCCGCCGGCAGGTTGACGATCGATTTGCGTCGCATGGCGGTATCGACCGTGCCAGGCGCGATCGCATTGACGCGGATGCCGCGCGGGCCGAGCTCGAAGGCCAGCGACTTTGTCAGTGAGTTGAGAGCGCCCTTGGACAGCGAGTACAGGCTCGACGGCCGCTTCGGGATCATCTTGTTGGCGAAGTAGGACGAGATGTTGATGACGGAGGCGGCAGCAGTGAGACGCGGCAATAGCCGCTGTGTCAGGAAGAACGCCGCCGTCACATTGAGTGCGAAGGATTGCTGGAATTGCTCTTCTGTAACGCTATCGAAGGGCACCAGGAAGGCGACGCCGGCATTGTTGACGAGGACGTCAAGCGGCCGCCCCTGTTTCACATGCGCGGCGATGGCATCGATGCCGGCTGAGGTCGAAAGGTCGGCCGACAGGGCTTCGACCGTCGAGCCGTCCTTGCTTGATGCAATCAGCGTCTGGCGCGCCGCCTCAAGCTTGGCGGCGTCGCGGCCGACGATCAGCACGTCGGCGCCCTCGCGTGAGAAAGCCTCTGATATTGCCAGGCCGATCCCGTCCGAACCGCCGGTCACCAGAGCCCGCTTGCCGTGAAGTCTCATGGGATCCTCGCGCGTTCGCCTGTCGTCAGTCGGCGAGGGCAACGCCGATCGGCGGGAGCGTCAAGGCGTGCGCCTATCGCACAGTATGAAACTTGGCCGGCAGGCCAGGCTACGCGCCGGCGGTCACAGGCTCCCGCATGGCCAACCGCGCGGTCACATGACCCTTGACCTGGCGGATCGCCTGTTCGCGCGACATACTTCCCGGCCGCAGGGCGAGCCGCAGCCATAGCCCGTCAATCAGCGCGGTGACGCCAAGCGCGATGTCCTCGGCCTCCCTGGGCGAAGCAAGGCCACGCAGGCCGGACAGCAGATTTGAGCGCATGCGCGCGTGGATCACCCTCTGGATACGCGCCAGCTTCGCGTCGCGCGGCACCTCGGCGCAGAGCGAAAGCCAGGCATGGCAGAGTGGAGGCTGGAACAGATGCGGCTCGAAATTACCCTCGACCACCGCATCCAGACGCTCCATCGGCGTCCGTGCCCAGCGAAGCCGTGCGATCACCGCATCGCGCAGGACGGTATTGGCCTCGCGCATCGCGTGCTCGAACAATTCCTGCTTGTTGCGGAAATAGTGCAGCACGATGCCCTTCGAGGCACCAGCATGGGCCGCCACCTTTTCCAGCGTCGCGCCGGCAATGCCCTCGCGTTGCAGCACTGCGAAGGCCGCCTGCCGTAGCTCCTTGCGGCGTATGTCACTGAGACGCTTGAGTTTCACCGGATCGATCCATGTATCGAAAAACCACGTTGACATTTTCGTCCATCTAGATCAACAATTGACCAATGGGACAATAAGTAGACCAACTGGTCAATATCATACGGTGAGGAGAACCGAAATGCTGCGCATCTTTGCGAATGGCGTCTGTCTAGCCGTGCTGGCGCTGGCCTCTCACGCTGCCCAGGCGGGCGAGACCGAGCAGTGCAGGACGGTACGCATGGCCGAACCCGGATGGAACGATCTCGCTTTCACGACTGGGGTCGCCAGTGTCCTGCTCGACGCCCTCGGCTATCAGGCGAAAAGCGATGTGCTCGGCCTTAACGTCATCTATGAGGGCATGAAGAACAAGGACCTGGACGCCTACCTCGGCTATTGGGATCCCGCCAGCATCGTCTATTATGAGCCTTACAAGAAGGACGGCTCGGTCGAGAATGTGCGCGTCAATCTCGAAGGTGCCAAATACACTTTCGCGGTGCCCACCTATGTCTGGGAGGCCGGGGTCAAGGACTTCTCCGACCTGCACAAATTCGCCGACAAGTTCGGCAAGAAGATGTACGGCATCGAGCCCGGATCGAACCAGCTGATGATGGATGCCATTGCCGATCCTTCGCTCGGCCTCGATGGCTGGCAGGTGGTCGAGTCCAGCGAAGCCGGCATGCTGTCGGAGGTCGGCTATCAGATCAAGGAAAAGCATTTCATCGTCTTCCAGGCCTGGGCGCCGCATCCGATGAATGCGATGTACGACTTCAAATATCTGACCGGCGGCGACAAGTTCTACGGCCCGAATTTAGGCGCCGCGACGGTGACGACGCAGGCGCGCAAGGGCTATGTGCAGGAGTGTCCGAACGTCGGGCAGCTCTTGAAGAATCTTGTCTTCGACGTCGACTTCGAGAATGTCGGCATGGGCTATCTGATCAATGACGGCATGAAGCCTGAAGAGGCCGGACTGAAGGCGATCACCCTGAACAAGGGTCGTCTCGACGCCTGGCTCGCCGGCGTCACCACTTTCGACGGCAAGCCCGGCCTGGCTGCTGTGAAGGAAAAGCTCGGCCTGTGAGCTTCGTCGAATTCGAGGTCGAGCAGCAAGCCTGGGCAGGCCGCAAGCGAATGGCCGATGTCGATGGCCTCTCTGTGGCCTATGTCGAATTCCCCGGCGCCGAGCCGGCCTTGCTGCTCATCCATGGCTTCACCGACACCAGCCGCAGCTTTTCGCTGCTGGCGCCGCACCTTGCCGGACGCCGGCTGATCATTCCGGACTTGCGTGGCCACGGCGCTTCGCAGGCCGGATTGCGAGCCTTCCGGCCTGCCAGCTTCGCCGACGACATTGCCGGGCTGATCGGGCAGTTGCGGCTCGATCGGCCGGTCCTCGTCGGCCATTCGCTTGGTGCCATGGTGGCTATCGCGCTGGCCGCGCGGCATAGGGAGCTCATCGGCGGGCTGGTGGTCCTGGCCGGCACGTTGAAGCCCGATTTCGCGCCGGATCATCCGTTGGTCGCCGGCGTTCAGGCTCTGCGCGATCCGATCTCGCCGGCCGATCCTTTCTATGACTGGTGGCATGCCTGCCGGCCTGGTGTGCCCCAACCCTTTCTCGCCGGCATGGCGAAAGACGCCTCGACAATGCCGGTGGCGAGCTGGCGCGCGGTCCTCGAAGAAATTCGTCGCACGGATCTGACTGACGCGGCGCGAGCTGTACAGGTGCGAACGCTGATCATCGCCGGTGCAGTCGACCCACTGTTTGGCGAAGCGCATCAGCAAGCGCTGCGGCACTGTCTTCCGGGTTCCGACTTCATCCGCATCGAAGGCTGCGGCCATAATCCGCACTGGGAGGATCCGGCACTTGTGGCCGCGGCCGTCACCGACAAGTTCAGGGCAGGGCTAGCTCAACAGCGATTGCGAGGTCGGTGAAAGCCGCAGGGTCTGCGTCGGTCTGGCGCGGTTCGGTTCCGTTGCCCGGTGGAAGGTCCGCCACATCTGTGAAGCGGCCAGGGTCGCTTCATGATTTGCGTGCGCGTCGGCGCTGTCGAATCCCATGACGCTGATGAAGACGTTTTCGCCTGATCGCACTGGCAGGCGGGGAAAGCTGTTTTCGGCGTGCTCGGTGACGAAGGCGCCGAGCAACCTTGCGCCGAGCGCTTCGATCAGCGGAACGGCCCGGGCCTCGAAGTTTTCGGCAAAGCCAGCCTCGGTGCCAGGCTGCAAATGATGTATCTTGATTGCAACAATGGCCTTCAAGCGGCTGTCATCGCTCGGTTTTTCCTGCTCAGATCCATCAGCTCTTCGCAAACCCGACAGGTCGAAGCCGGCGCCCGGCCATGCCGGTTTCAGCAGCAGCACGTCGTCGGAATCGATCATCGTGGCGTTGGCGGCGTCGCGCCATGCGGCCCACACCGGCCCGTCATAGAAGGCGGCCAGTGCATCTTTCCTCGCGTCCATGCCGTCAAAGCCGCGCATCCAGACGAACATGTCGGGCCGGTCGAGGTCGCGGAACTGGCCGATGATGGTCATGCCGGCCGCTTCCTGGCCCTCGATCAGACGGCTGTCGAAGACATCGATCAGCGTGTCGCGCCGGCCGGGTCTTAGCGTGTACTGCCGCAATTCGACCACGGGCGAGGCGAGCAGGCCGGCTGTCGCGGGGGCTTTCAGGGGCAGGTTCATCGCGCACTCTCCAAAACAGGATGATCGTCCTGTTTACAAAACAGACCGGTTGTCCTGTTTTGTCAATCTGCTATCGTCTGAAAATGTCAGCAGAGATTTCCGCTCGCCCAAGATCGCGGGCTCAAAAACGCACCAACGACCCCGAAGGCATGCGCAACAGGGTGCTCGATGTCGCGGAAGCGTCGTTTCAGGAGCGCGGTTATCACGCTTCCAGCATCGGCGACCTGATGGCGGCGGCCGGCGTCACCGGCGGCGCGCTGCATCACCACTTCCCGACCAAGAAGGCGCTGGCCCTGGCGGTGATCAAGGAGCGGGTGGCTGCGGCCGTCGAAGAGACCTGGATCGCGCCGGTGCAGGCGGCGGGATCGGCCCGCGAGGGCATACGCGCCGTGTTCGAGGCGGTGGCGGCCGAACTCGAGCAGCAAGGTTTCGTGCGCGGCTGCCCGCTCAACAATCTGGCGCATGAATTGTCGCTCGCCGATCCGGATTTCCGCGTTGCCCTTGCCAGCATCTTTGCCGCCTGGCGCGAGGCGATCGCCGGCAAGGTCAGGACCGATCAGCAAACGGGCGAGGAACAGGGTACCGATCCGGATCGCTTCTCTGCCTTGGCGGTCGCCGCCTATTCCGGCGCCATGTCGATGGCCAAGGCGGCGCAGGATGCCGGCCCACTGCGCGATTGCCTGGCGGAATTGGAACGCAGCACCGATTCAGCCGCGTCGTCCCTGGGCCGAGCGGGAGCGAAGCGACGCCGCAGGGTGCTGCTGCGGCCGGGAAAGCCCTAAAGCCGGAGGGGGCGGAAGGGCGCCGTTCTATTTCGCCAGCGGTTTGATCGTCTCGTAGCCGTTCACCGATTCCGCGCTGGTGCCCTCGTCGTAGCGCCGGGCGAGAGCTGCCTGCAGATCTGGCGCATAGAGCGCAGTGAACGCATCCAGCGTCTCGCCGGCCCCATTCTTGAAGGTCTCTTTGACCGCCAGTACCTTGTATTTGCAGTCGCCCAGGCTGAACGTCTCCTTGCCCTTGACGACCAAAGTCAGCGTCTTGGTGCTCTTTGGCTGCTTCTTCGGCGCTAGCTCGACGAATTCGATCGTGCTCTTTGCCCCGGTCTTCAGCGGAAACAGTTTTCGCAGATCGGAAAACGGGATCATCGCCACCCGACCGGTATCACTGTCGCGAAACACCTCGATCAGGCCGTTGAACAGGAACTGCGTCTGCGGCGATTCGGATTCGTATTTGTTGACGACGGCAACCATGCCGCCGGCCGTCGGGCGAAACTCGCTGCGGATGCCGGGCTTTTCCAGCACGAAGCCATCCCTGGCGGATTTCGCGTCGACGCAGTCGGCAGCATGGGCAACGCCCGCCGGCAGCAACGCCGCCAGCATCATCATGATCGGTGCAGCTTTCATGGCGTCCTCCTCGCTCGCGCAAGTTGAGGAGCCAAGACATGCCAGACCTGCGGCGCCATGTCGATGGATGGTTTGGACGAGAAGTGCTGCCGGAGAACTGGACGGCCGGGCGCCGGCTGTGCTGAATTTCGGCGCATGATGTATAGCCTCCCGCCCCGCCTACTGTCCCGGCGCGATTTTTTGGCCCAGGCGCTGGGGGTTGCTGCCGTCGGCGCCCTTGCGCGCCCGGCGCTCGGCCAGACCGGGCAGCGCATCCAGCCCATCGACGCCACCTTCCTGTTCATCGCCGACGTCCATGCCTGCCGCATGGCGAGCGGCCTCAGCCCCAATTGCCAGCAGGAAGGCAAGACCGACGCCGCCTTGCTGCGCAACGTCGCCGCGCTGAACGGCCTCAGTGACAAGGATTGGCCGGCCGAGATCGACGGCGTCGCCACCGGCCTGCGCTCGGCCGGCAGCCGCATCGGCACGCCGCTCGGCCTCGTCGTCGGCGGCGACATCACAGACGATGGCGGCGGCCAGATCACCCAGCCCAGCGAAGGCACGCAGCTTCTGCAGTTTAGCCAGCGCTACCAGCAAGGGATCGGCCCCGGCCGCGTCCACATGCCTGTCTATGTCGGGCTCGGCAATCACGACCTCGACCAGAACGGGCCGCCGCATCATGTCGACTGGTACCGCCGCGAGATGCGCGACTATGTCGAGGTCAATCACCGCCCCGGCGTCTTCTTCAAGCCGCCGGTGCCGGCCACCGAATACGATGTCGACACCGACTGCTATTCCTGGGACTGGGGCGGCCTGCATCTTATCCAGACGCATCGTTTCGCCGGCGATGCGGGCCACGGCGCCATCTCCAGCCTGCCATGGCTGAAGCAGGATCTGGCCACCTATGCCGGCGACGGCCGCCCGGTCATCCTGTTCCAGCATTATGGTTGGGATACTTTTTCGACCGAGAAATGGGATCCGACCAAGCGGACTTACGACAATGAGGGCGCCGGCGCGCCGCATTGGTGGAGCGAGAGTGACCGCCAGGCGCTGCTTTCGGCGCTGAAAGGCTACAATGTCATCGCCATTTTTCACGGCCATCAGCACGAGGTGCCGATGATCTACCAGCGCGACGGGCTCGACCTCATCAAGCCGAAGGCCGCCTATATGGGCGGCTTCGCGCTGGTGCGAGTGACCGGTGACGGCATGGATGTCGTGCTGGGCGAGGCGACCGGCGACCATGGCGAGGTGATGTTCACCAAAGCCTTCTCGAAGAGCCTGAGCTTCTGAGGCGCGCTGGCGGGACGGCGGCAGTGGTCGTATTTTCGGGATCGGCCCGGCTTCTCCCGGGCTAAGCAGGCAGGGTTGGCTGCGCAGGCAAGTCGGGAGAAACCATGGCTGAATTCACACTCTTCATAGGCAACAAATGCTTTTCGTCCTGGTCGCTCCGGCCCTGGGTGGCGATGCGGCATCTGGAGATCCCGTTCGAGGAAGGCTTCGTGCGCCTGCGCACACCGGAAACCGCCGCCAACCTCGCCAGGGTGTCGCCGACCGGGCTGGTGCCCGTCTTGAATCACAATGGCAAAATTGTCTGGGAAACCCTTGCCATCCTTGAATATCTCGCCGACCTGTTTCCGGAGAAAAAACTCTGGCCCGATGACATCGGCACCCGCGCGCTGGCCCGCTCGGTGGCGACCGAGATGCATTCCGGCTTTCGTGAGGTCCGCTATGGCTGGCCGATGAATTTGCGCCGGCCCAAGGCGTATAAACCGCTCGACGCCGAAGGCGAGGCACAGCGGGCGCGCATCGAAGCGATCTGGCGGCAATGCCGTGCCGAGCACGGCAAGGGCGGCCCGTTCCTGTTCGGCCATTTCAACGCGGCCGATGCCATGTATGCGCCGATCGTCACCCGCTTCGACACCTATGGCGGCGAACTGGCGCCGGATACACGCGCCTATGTCGATGCCGTGCTTTCAACGCCGGCGATGCGGCACTGGTACGCGGAAGCCGCCAAGGAGACGTGGCCGGAACCCGGCCCGCACGAACAGGACTGACCAAGAGAGCATCGCCGGACGAGAATCGCTGAGTTCATCCCGCAGCGGCGTTGTTGACGAACAATCGCAATCGGCATAAATACGTAACCAAATGGATACGCATTATGCCGCAGGCTGAATCCGATCGTTCCGTTTTCCGCGCCATCGCCGATCCGACGCGCCGCGCCATCCTGGATCGTTTGCGGCATGGCCCGGCGCCGGTCAACGAACTCGCCTCGGCCTTTTCGCAGAGCCGGCCGGCGATCTCCAAGCATCTCAGGATCCTGCGCGAATTGCGCGTCGTCTCCGAGCAGAAACATGGCCGCGAGCGGCTCTACCGGCTGGAGCCGGCGGAGCTGAAGAACGTCGCCGACTGGATCTTGCCCTATCGCGATTTCTGGCAGGCAAGCCTCGGCAATCTGAAATCCTATCTGGAGAACGAATGATGGCCAGCAACGACGGGCCGCGTGCAGTCGCCGACGTCTCGGTGGGCACCATCCTTGCCACGGTGACGATCGCGGTGCCGCCCGACCGGGTGTTTCGCGCGCTCACCGCCGAGGACCAGATCCCGCTCTGGTGGGGTTCGGACGCGCTTTACCGGACGACCAGGCATACCGCCGATGTCAGGCCGGGCGGCGCCTGGTATTCGGAAGGCAAGGGCGCCGACGGCCATGAATTCCATGTCCAGGGCGAATATCTCGAGGTCGAGCCGCCGCATCGTCTGGTGATGACCTGGAAAGCGCCGTGGGACGGCGACAATGTCACGACCGTCACCTACACGCTCGAAGCGGTCGAGACTGGAACGCGGCTGACGCTGCGCCACGAAGGCTTTGGCGCACGTCAGGACGCATGCCGCGATCATGGCTCCGGCTGGGAGCGAGTGCTCGGCTGGCTGAATGCATTCCTTGCCGCCGAAGCTGGCATCAAGTCGCCAGGCATATTCCACTGTCGGATGATCCCGCCGCGCCCGGATTTCGCCTTTACCTTGACCGAGGAGGAGAGGGCGCTGATGGACCGGCATGCCGACTATCTGCGCGGCAAGCTGGCCGAGGGCACCATGATGCTGGCTGGTCCGGTCGCCGACCCGGCCGGGCCCTGGGGCCTCGCCATCCTGCGCGTCGACACCGAGGCCGAGGCAAGGGCGTTGACCGATGCCGACCCGGTGGTGCGTTCGGGGCAGGGCTTTCGCTACGAAATCCTGCCGCTGATGAGCGTGATAATGTGAACGATTTTGAAAGCCCCAAATACAAGAACGCCCCTCGCGCCTTTTATCGCGCGGGAGGCGTCCTTTTTTGTCAGCCTTTCCAAGATTGCTCTCATGAATTGCTGACCGTATCAAAATGCGCCGGTGCCAGAATGGTTCCCGCCCGTTGCGATTTTTTTTTCAATCTGGCCCTTGGCGGTTTTTGCATCCCGGACGCAACGGGAAAAGGGGCTTCGTCGTGCCTTGCCCGGCAGCCATGCGGCGTTTCGGCTGTCGTCGCCAAAACAAGAAATTTGACATGGCGGCAAAAGAAGTCTACTAGAAGTTTGTCGATATTTGTTTGCCCGACTTTTGTTATCCGCGCGCAATGCGCGCCTTTGACGAACTTCCTCCCATCAAAAATCGAGACAAACGCTGTTGTGCATTCGCATGACGGTGAACGAATATTTGCCATGGAAAGGGTTCGTTATGAGCACTGGCACAGTAAAATGGTTCAACGCCACCAAGGGCTTTGGCTTTATTCAGCCTGACGACGGTTCGGCCGACGTTTTCGTCCATGTTTCGGCCGTCGAGCGTGCCGGAATGCGCACCATCGTCGAAGGCCAGAAGCTTGGCTACGAGATGGTCCGCGACAACAAGTCGGGCAAGATGTCCGCCGATCAGCTTCAGGCTGCCTAAAACGGAATTCAGCCTTCCCGGTGACCACGGATGTACTGGCATCGGTAGATGGCGAAGGAGGGTCAGGCAAATGCCTGGCCTTTTTCGTTTCTGGCTGTGAATTGTGCGCCGCAGGTCCCTTGGTATGTGCTAAGCACCTCGCGCCAACGTGGATCCCCAGAACCAGGAAGAAGAAAGATGTCCCTCACTTCAAAGACATCAGGCGATCAGGCCGAGTCGCTTTTCAGCAAGACCCGGACGCAGTCGATGTCGCTCAATCGCATCATCTCCGAACGGGATGCCGTCAGCGATGCCCGGGAAGCCAAGACCGCGCGGCTGCGCGAACTGCGCCTGGAAAAAGAGGCCGACGAGAGGGCGGCTGCCCTCGCTCAGACCAGCATGCCGAAGCGCGCGGGCAAACGCTGATGGCCACCAAGCGCGTGCCGCCAACGCCGATCGCCGGCGACGCCACCATTGCCGACATGGTCGAACTTCTCGACAAGCCGGTCGAATATGTCCGGCGCGTGCTGGAAAAGCTGGAACGCTGCAGGCGCGCCCATGGCGACGCCCAGGTGCGCGTCGGTGTGCGCGGCCGCGCCGAAGCCCCGAACTATCTGGTCGAATATGTCCGCGAGGACGCCAAGACGCGCGAACGGGTGACCCATCAGGATGCCGCCTACAGCGGCAGCACGCATCGCGAACTGGCGCCGCATCACATCGAGGACGCCAGGAACTGGTCGCCCGAGGAAATGAACATCACGGCGGTGTCGGCGCTGATCGGCCGCCTGCGCAATCCGCGCGCGCCGTCATCGCGTTTCTCTGACGAGGACTGACATGGCCATAAAATTTTCCGCCAAGGACCAGCCGGCAGCGCCGGCCGCCACCGCCAAGCCGGCCAAGCCGGCTGCCGCGCCGAAGGCCGACGAACCGGTCGCAACCGATCTGTTCAAGTCGCCAGCGGATGCGCCCCGGAAGACGGCCAAGAAGAAATAGCGCCTTGCCGCGAAATGCCAACCGCGATCCTGTCGCGCCGGGCCTGCTTGCCCTGGCGGCAGCCGCGGACTTTTCACCGCTAGAGCAAGGGGCCGGTGCGGCCCTGTTCGACTGCCAGGCCTGCGGCGCCTGCTGCTCCTATTCAGCCGAATGGCCGCGCTTTTCCACCGAGGACGATGCGCAGCTCGACCGCATTCCGCAGAAATTCGTCGCTGCCGACGAATCCGGTATGCGCTGCGACGGCGTGCGCTGTTCGGCTCTGTCCGGCGAGGTCGGCAAGCATACCGCTTGCGGCATCTATGACGTCCGCCCCGACGTCTGCCGCGCCTGCATGCCCGGCGGCGACGACTGCCTGATGGCGCGCAAGGCGCACGGGCTGTCACTGTAGGGGCTGTCGGTCGCTCACCGTGGGATGTGGCGGGGCAAAGGCTGGGTTCTACAAGGCAGGCCTTGCCTGCAATGCAAGTCCTTGCCATATAGCGCTCGGGAATGGTGTCTCCCTGATAACCGCGCTGATGCTGATGACGCCTGCTGACGAACGCCCTTCGGGCGCGCAGGAGGCTGTCATGGGATTTTTCGTCGTGTTCATCGGATCAGGTATCGGTGGCGCTCTCCGCTACGGCGTCGGGCTTCTGTCGCTGCGACTGCTCGGTGCCAACTTTCCCTTCGGAACGCTTTCCATCAACATCGTCGGATCGGCCCTGATGGGCCTTGTCGTTAGCCTGTTCGCATTGTTCGAGATCGGCGGGGACGACGTCAGGTTGTTCCTGACGACAGGTATCATCGGCGGCTTTACGACCTTCTCGACCTTCTCGCTCGACGCCGTGACGCTATGGGAACGCGGCCAGCATCTGGCAGCCATCGGCTACATAGTCGCCAGTGTGACGCTGTCGTTGACGGCTTTGGCGGCAGTTCTCCTGCTTATGCGCCGCTGATCGATTTTGGACGCGCTTGCGAACCGCGACAGCGTGAGCGCATCGGCGTGAGCCCATAGCTTGTGTAGTGCGTTCTTGCCCGGTACCTTGCCGCCGGGCCGGGTGCCGGAGGAGCAAGTCGTGAGCATCGAATTCCTGTTGACGTCGCTGATCGTCGTGGCCTCGCCCGGCACCGGCGTTCTCTACACGCTAAGCGCCGGCCTGTCGCGCGGGGCGCGTGCCTCGATCATCGCCGCCTTCGGCTGCACGCTGGGCATCATCCCGCATATGGCGGCCGCCATCACCGGTCTTGCCGCGCTGCTGCACACCAGCGCCATCGCCTTCGAGACGCTGAAGTATCTCGGCGTCGCCTATCTGCTCTACATGGCCTGGAACACGCTGAAGGAGACGGGCGGCCTGAGCGTCGACCAGGACGTCGCACCGCGCTCGGCCGGCAAGGTCATCACCTCCGGCATCCTGATCAACATCCTCAACCCGAAACTGTCGATCTTCTTCTTCGCCTTCCTGCCGCAATTCGTCAGCACCACCGAACCGCACGCGCTGTCGAAGATGCTGGAACTGTCGAGCGTCTTCATGTTTTTGACCTTCGTCGTCTTCGTCGGCTACGGCATCTTCGCCGCCTCGATCCGCAGCCATGTCGTATCGCGGCCGAGGGTGCTGACCTGGATGCGCCGCACCTTCGCCGGCGCCTTCGTCATGCTCGGCGCCAAGCTGGCGCTGGCGGACCGGTAGCGTCTGTTCACGGGCTTTGTCGCCTGCATGACCAAGACAATGAGAAGGCGAGCCAAGGCCCGCCTTCATCTGCTCTTCAGCCGATAAGGTTACTAGTTTGCGCCGCCGAGAGCCTTCGTATTTTAGGAATACATCATATATTGGCGGTCGACCTATCCCTTGACGTAGCCCATCGCCTCGACGATCCGCCCGCCGTCTACGCGCATCAAATTGACGCCGCGCAGCGAATTGCCGTCGGTCATGAAATAGCGCCAGCGGATCGTTGCCCGATCGCCGGCGACGAAGGTCTCCTCGATGTCGAAGCGGGTGCCTGGCTGGGTGGCGATCACCGACCACAGCGCCACGCATGCCGCCTTGCCGGCGTGCCGCGCGCCGTCCGGCGCCGGCACCGTGTTCTCGATCACGCAATCCTCGGCCACCAGCTCCGCAAGCGCCGTCGGGTCATGACGTTGGAACACGTCGTTGAAGCACCGCATGATCTTGGCCGTCTGGTGGGACAAATCATTCGCGGCGATGTCCATGATGAGCTCGTGTGTCATCGTCATTCTCCTGTTTTCATTGGTCTTCGAGAGCTTCGACGAGCACGGCCTTGAGGGTGATGTCGGCCACGCCGGCAAGCGCGCGCGAGACCAGGCATGTCGCTTTGGCGGACTGCGCAAGCCGCTCGAATTCCTCTGTCCCGAGTTCCGCGACCTCCGCCTCCGTTTCGAGTTCGATGCGTGTGATCGTCGGCCCGGCCGCGGTCGCGCCGAGATGCACTTTCGCCGTGGTGCGGATGTTCCGGGGGTTATGACCCTCCCGGCCGAGGATGGCGCTCAGCGCCATCGAGAAGCAGCCGGCATGGGCCGCCGCGATCAGTTCTTCCGGATTGGTGCCCGGACCATTTTCGAAACGCGACGGGAAGGAGTAGGCGCCCTCGAAGACGCCGCTGCCCAGCCGAAGCCGGCCCGAACCTTCCTTCAGCGCACCTTGCCACTCGGCCGAAGCCTCACGAATTGTCATTGGTTCCTCCAAGAGTTCGATTGAAAAAAATGCGTATATGTGGACCGATCTACATATTATGTAGACCGATTGTCATATTAGTAACAAGGCCTATAATGGCTCTCTCCTGACAGGGGCTGACATGGCGAACGACACCCGCACCCGCATGATCGAGGCAACGGCGCTGCTGATTGGGCAGCGCGGCTATCACGGCACCTCGCTCAACGACATACTGAGCGCTAGCGGCGCACCGCGCGGTTCGCTCTATTTCCATTTTCCGGGCGGCAAGGATCAATTGGTCATCGAGGTGACGCGTGACAGCGTCGCCAAAGTGACAGAAAGGCTGGGCGAGGACCTTGCCGCCGAAACGAGCCCGGCTGTGGCCGTCCACCACATCTACCAGTCGGTTGCCCGCATGCTGGAGGACAATGAATTCACGCTCGGCTGCCCGATCGCGCCCGTGGTGCTGGATTCACCGGCGAACGTGCCGGAACTGGCCGAACTGTGCCGCTCGGCCTTCGAGCAGTGGATCGGCCTGCTGCGGCAGGCCTTCGTCAGGGCAGGGGTGCCCGAACGCCGTGCGCATGCCTTGGCGTTGCTGGTCGAATCCTCGCTGGAAGGGCTGATGGTGATTGCGCGCGCCACCCGTGATCGCGCCCCGCTGCTGGCCGTGGCCGACGAAGTCGCGGCGCTGGTCGAGTCGGCCGTGCTGGCCGGCGAAGCGCGGCAACGCGCGGAGGCCGCCGTCTGAGGCGTGGGTCCAGGGCGTCGGTTTCCCCCGACCGGAATTGCGCAAAAACAAATGGTTACAGCGGTTTCGTGATTCTAGCTCTGAGCTCATTGGCCAGCGCGGTCAGGAAGTTCGGTTTTTGGCCAGGTATGCATCTCTGCGCGCGCTCACAGTCGGCCAGTGCGGCAGTACTTCACCCATGAAGAAAGGGCGGCATTGCTGCCGCCCTTTCGTAAGCCTAGCGAGCTGGCTAGATTAGAAGTCCATGCCGCCCATGCCGCCCATGCCGCCGCCGCCCATGCCGCCAGGCATGCCGCCGCCAGCCGACTCCTTCTTCGGAGCCTCGGCGATCATGGCTTCGGTGGTGACCAGCAGGCCGGCGACCGAGGCCGCGTCCTGCAGAGCCGTACGAACGACCTTGACCGGATCGACGATACCCATGGCGATCATGTCGCCATATTCGCCGGTCTGGGCGTTGTAGCCGAAGGTCGCGCCCTTGTTGTCGAGGATCTTGCCGGCAACGATCGAAGCTTCCGCACCGGCGTTGGCCGCAATCTGGCGGGCCGGAGCCTGCAGCGCGCGACGCACGATGTTGATGCCGGCAGCCTGGTCGGAGTTGGCGCCGGTGGCCTTGAGGTTGGCCGAAGCGCGCAGCAGCGCCACGCCACCGCCAGCGACAATGCCTTCTTCCACGGCCGCGCGGGTCGCGTTGAGGGCGTCATCGACGCGGTCCTTCTTTTCCTTGACTTCGACTTCTGTCGCACCGCCGACGCGGATCACCGCAACGCCGCCCGCGAGCTTCGCGAGACGTTCCTGCAGCTTCTCCTTGTCGTAGTCCGAGGTGGTCTCCTCGATCTGCTGCTTGATCTGGGCGACGCGGCCCTGGATCTCGGCCTTCTTGCCGGCGCCGTCGACGATGGTGGTGTTCTCCTTGGAGATCGACACCTTCTTGGCGCGGCCGAGCATGTTGAGGCCGACGTTCTCGAGCTTGATGCCGAGGTCTTCCGAGATGACCTGGCCACCGGTGAGGATGGCGATGTCTTCCAGCATGGCCTTGCGGCGATCACCGAAGCCCGGCGCCTTGACGGCGGCGATCTTCAGGCCGCCACGCAGCTTGTTGACGACCAGCGTGGCCAGGGCCTCGCCTTCGACGTCTTCCGAGATGATGAGCAGCGGCTTGGAGGTCTGCACGACGGCCTCGAGGACCGGCAGCATCGCCTGCAGGTTGGAGAGCTTCTTCTCGTGGAGCAGGATGTAGGCGTCCTCGAGATCGGCAACCATCTTGTCGGCGTTGGTGACGAAGTAGGGCGACAGGTAGCCGCGGTCGAACTGCATGCCTTCGACGACTTCGAGTTCGGTCTCGGCGGTCTTGGCTTCCTCGACGGTGATGACGCCCTCGTTGCCGACCTTCTGCATCGCTTCGGCGATCATGGCGCCGACCGACTCGTCGCCATTGGCCGAGATCGTGCCGACCTGCGCGACTTCCTCGGAGGTCTTGATCTTCTTGGCGGCCTTGCCGAGCGCCACGACGACTTCGGTGACGGCGAGGTCGATACCGCGCTTCAGGTCCATCGGGTTCATGCCGGCGGCAACCGCCTTGTGGCCTTCCTGGACGATCGACT
>NZ_JHQS01000055.1 GCF_014843845.1 Mesorhizobium amorphae
GAGCCAAAGCCTGCCGCGCCGGCAACCGTGGCCGAAGCACCGGCCGCGCCGGCAACGGAGCCTGCGGCACCCGCAACCGAGCCAGCCACGCCGCCTGCGGCCGCTGATGCGACAGCCCCCGCGGCACCCGCGGCCGAGGCTCCCGCCGAGGTGGCGGCGGCGACGCCCGCCGTGCCTGAGACGGTGGCGCCCAAGCTCGAACCTACCGACGGCACCGTCATCATCCGCCGCAAGGATACGCTGTGGCGGATCTCGCGGCGCGTCTATGGCCGTGGCGTGCGCTATTCGACCATCTATCTCGCCAATCAGGACCAGATCCGCGATCCCGACCGCATTTGGCCGGGTCAGGTGTTCAAGGTCCCGCAAAAGTCGAAAGAAGGCGAGGACGCCGACCTCAAGGCAATGGGCGACCAGATGACGACACCTCCAGCCAAGACCGAGTAAGAGGGCTTCGGGGGAGATTGGCAGTTCCGGCGATCTGGTCATCGGGATAGCTTGCCCCATCATCGTTCATCGTCTATCGCCGATGAACGATGACCGAATCCCTGGCTGAACCAGACCGCGCGGCGAGCGCGCTGCCCACCTGCACCCCTGACAGCCGCATTGTCGCGGCTCGATTTGCGGCGCTTTCGCATCCGGCGCGCATAGAGATCCTCAAGCACCTTTCGGCCAGCCGCTCCTGCTGCTGCCGCGAGGTGGTCGATCATCTCGACCTGGCGCAGTCCACCGTGTCCCAGCATTTGAAGATACTGGTCGAAGCCGGGCTCGTGCGCTTCGAGCCCGACCGCCAGCGTTCGCGTTATGAAGTCGACCACGCCGCGCTCGCCGATGTGTCGGCGTCGCTCGCGGCACTGGTCGATTCCTGCTGTTCCGGCGGCTAAAAATAACGAGGCAAAAAAGAATGGCCGAAAAAACCGTCTCCGACTCCTCGACCTTCAGCACCTTGCGCAATCTGTGGCCCTATATGTGGCCGGCCGACCGCGCCGACCTCCGGGCGCGGGTCACCTGGGCGACGCTTCTGCTGGTCGTCGCCAAGCTGACGCTGGTCGCCGGGCCCTATTTCTTCAAATGGGCGACCGACGCGCTGGCCGGCGACGCCAGGTCTGCGCCGCCGCTGCCGGCGTTTCTCTTGGCGCCGGTGATGCTGGTCATCGCCTACAATGTGCTGCGGCTGGTGCAGCTCGGCTTCAACCAGCTGCGCGACGCGCTGTTTGCCCGCGTCGGCCAGTATGCGGTGCGCCAGCTCGCCTTCCGCACCTTCGTCCACATGCACCAGCTGTCGTTGCGCTTCCATCTCGAGCGGCGCACCGGCGGCCTGTCGCGCATCATCGAGCGCGGCACCAAGGGCATCGAGACGATCGTGCGCTTCATCATGCTGAACACGGCGCCGACCATCCTCGAATTCGCGCTCACCACGGCCATCTTCGCCTACACTTATGGCTGGAAATACGTGGTCGTGGTGGCGGTCACCGTCTCGGTCTATGTCTGGTTCACGGTCAGGGCCAGCGACTGGCGCATCTCGATCCGCCGCGACATGAACGACAGCGACACCGACGCCAACACCAAGGCGATCGACTCGCTGCTCAATTTCGAGACGGTCAAATATTTCAACAACGAAGCCATGGAGGCCGAGCGCTTCGACCGCTCGATGGCGCGCTATGAGATATCGGCAACCAGGATCTGGACCTCGCTCGGCTGGCTGAATTTCGGCCAGGGCGTCATCTACGGCATCGGCACCGTCATCGTCATGTGCATGTCGGCGCTGGAGGTGCAGGCCGGCACGCAGTCGGTCGGCGACTTCGTCTTCATCAATGCCATGCTGATGCAGCTTTCGGTGCCGCTCAATTTCATCGGCTTCATCTATCGCGAAATCCGCCAGGGCCTGACCGACATCGAGCAGATGTTCGACCTGCTCGACGTGCCGCAGGAGATCGTCGACAAGCCCGATGCGAAGGCGCTCGCCGTTCCGGCCGGCAAGGTCGAATTCCGCGATGTGCATTTCTCCTATGATCCGAACCGCAAGATCCTGAAGGGCGTCTCCTTCGAGGTGCCGGCCGGCAAGACGGTCGCCATCGTCGGGCCTTCGGGTGCCGGCAAGTCGACCATCTCGCGGCTGCTGTTCCGCTTCTACGACATTCAGAGCGGGGCGGTGCTGATCGATGGCCAGGATGTCAGGGACGTGACGCAGGAGAGCCTGCGCGCGGCGATCGGCATGGTGCCGCAGGACACCGTGTTGTTCAACGACACCATTGCCTACAACATCCGCTACGGTCGCGTCGGCGCCAGCGAGGAAGAGGTGCGCAAGGCGGCCGAGCTCGCCCAGATCGGACCGTTCATCGAGCGGCTGCCGGACGGCTACCGCTCGATGGTCGGCGAGCGCGGGCTGAAACTGTCGGGCGGCGAGAAGCAGCGCGTGGCGATCGCCCGCACCATTTTGAAGGCGCCGCCGATCCTGATGCTCGACGAGGCGACTTCGGCGCTCGACAGCCACACCGAGCAGGAGATCCAGGCCGCGCTCGACCTCGTCAGCCGGGGCCGCACAACTATCGTGATTGCCCACCGGCTGTCGACTGTGATCACGGCCGACGAGATCATCGTGCTCAAGGACGGCCAGATCGCCGAACGCGGCACCCATGCCGAACTGATGCTCAAACACGGCCTCTATGCCTCGATGTGGGACCGCCAGCGCGAGGCGACCGAAGCCGAAGAGCGGCTGCGCATCGCGCGCGAGAGCGACGAGCTGGGTGTCATCGTGCGCAGGCGCACGTCCGAGGTGGGGTAGGGCGATGCTGAAGCTGCCGATCTCCCCCTCGAGGTGGAGATTTGGCGCGTCACCGCCGGAGCCATCCGGCAAACGTCGAAAAAATCTCCTCTTGACCTCAACATAGCTTGAGATTGCAAACCGTCTCCGAGAGCCCCTGCACAGCATATCGTTCAAGAACGGAGATGGATTGAAATGAGCGAGACAAATCAAAAGCTTGGCAATGAAGCCGTGTTCAGGGTCGACAAATTCGTCGTCCCGGCCGACGCCCGCGAGGAGATACTGCGCAAGGTCAGGGCGACGCATGAATTGCTGCGCCTGCAGCAGGGCTTCGTGCAGGATTTCCTGCTTGAGCAATTCTCGGGCCCGGGAGAATTCAACCTCGTCACCATTGTCGAATGGGAAAACCAGGCGGCCGTCGACAAGGTCGTGCCGATCGTCAAGGCGGTTCACGAACGAGCTGGCTTCAATCCTCAAGAGACGATCGCCCGCCTTGGCGTCAGGGCCGATATCGCCAACTATCAGCGCTTGCCTGAAATGTAGGAAGGTCAGCCCGCCCGGGTGCCGGTACCGCGACGGAAGGGGCGCGCTGTCCCGCCAGCATCTCAGGTTCTGCCAACAGCATGCACCAAAACCTCCCCCCATTGTTGCGTTGCGACGACGGGGGCTTTCGGCTATTGAGGCCGGACCTGAAACAAGGGCTGCCCCCATCCCATGAGCCTCGTCGACACGATCAAGAATGCGTTCGTACCGATCCATCGCGAGGGCTATCCGTTCATCGCCGCCTTTGGCGCGGGCACGCTGTTTCTCGGCTATTTTTCCTCGATCCTGTTCTGGATCGGGCTGATCCTGACGGCCTGGTGCGTCTATTTCTTCCGCGATCCCGAGCGCGTCACGCCGGTCGACGACCGGCTGGTGGTGAGCCCGGCCGACGGCATCATCTCGGCGGTCGGCCCGGCCGTGCCGCCGCGCGAACTTGGCCTCGGCTCCGGTGAAATGACCCGCATCTCGGTGTTCATGAATGTGTTTTCCTGCCATGTGAACCGCGCCCCGGTGCGCGGCCGCATCACAAAAATCGAGCACCGGCCCGGAAAATTCCTCAATGCCGAGTTGGACAAGGCGAGCACCGAGAACGAGCGCAACGGTGTCGTCATCGACAGCCCCAACGGCACGGTCGCTGCGGTGCAGATCGCCGGCCTGGTGGCGCGGCGCATCGTCTGCTGGGCCGAGACCGGTGGCTCGATCGCCATCGGCGAGCGCTTTGGGCTGATCCGCTTCGGCTCGCGCGTCGATGTCTTCCTGCCGGTCGCCGCGACGCCGCGCGTCGCCGTCGGCCAGACCGCGGTCGGCGGCGAAACCGTATTGGCCGAATTCGGCGGCGCTGCCGCGACGCCGCTCGTCAGGATTTCGTAAGCGGTGGGCGCGCCCTTCAAGAAGTTCGAGGCGCATGGCAGCGGCGGTCCGCGCATCCGTGAAATCCCGATGCGCATGGTGCTGCCCAATCTGGTCACCGTGCTTGCCATCTGCGCCGGCCTGTCCGGCATCCGCTTCGGCTTCGAAGGCCGCTTCGAGCCGGCGGTGGTGATGGTACTGCTTGCCGCCTTCCTCGACGGCATCGACGGTCGCCTGGCGCGCATGCTGAAGGCGACATCGAAATTCGGCGCGCAGATGGATTCGCTGGCCGATATCGTCAATTTCGGCGTAGCACCGGCGCTCGTCCTCTACGCCTTCATGCTCGACCGCGCCGGTTCGTTCGGCTGGATCGCCGCACTTCTGTTCACCATTGCCTGCGGCTTGAGGCTTGCCCGCTTCAACGTGCTCGACGATGAGACAGATCGGCCGATCTGGCAGACCGAGTATTTCGTCGGCGTGCCGGCGCCGGCGGGCGCGGTGCTGGTCATGCTGCCGCTCTATCTGTCCTTTCTCAGGCTCGGCATCGAGCCCAGCCGTCCTGTCGCTCTTGTCGCCACCGGCTTCACCGTCCTGGTCGCCTTCCTGCTGGTCAGCCGGCTGCCGGTCTATTCCGGCAAGAGCGTCAAGGTGCCGGGCGACAAGGTGCTGCCGGTCATCCTTGCCGTCGTGCTCTACGTCCTGCTGCTGATGACCTATCCCTGGTACACGCTGACCGCTTCGGTCGCCGGCTACCTTGCCTTCCTGCCGTTCAGCGTGCGCGCCTATTCGAGGCGCGCCAAGCTTGAGGGCGAGAAGGTTCCGCCTTCCGATATCGGTTAAGGGGTACTGGCGAAGCCGTTGATCGGCCTCACGCTGCGGCGCTCAGCCCCAGCCGCTCGATCACCAGCCTGCGGGTCGAGACATAGTCGGTCTTGCCCGAGCCCAGCACCGGGATCTCCTCGACCTTGACGATGTCGTTGGGCACCATCAGCTCGGCCGCGCCGGCCTGCTTGCCAAACTTGCGCAGTTCCTCTGGATCGGCGTCGTCGGCGGTGGTGACCAGCACGATGCGCTCGCCGCGCCGTTTGTCCGGCACCGCCACTGCCGCGTGGCGCTCCTCCGGCCACAGCGACTGCACCAGCATCTCGACGGCGCCCAGCGACACCATCTCGCCGGCGATCTTGGCGAAGCGCTTGGCGCGGCCGCGAATGGTGATGAAGCCATCGCGGTCGACCGAGACGATGTCACCGGTGTCGTGCCAGCCGTCCAGCGGCTGCAATTCGCCGGGGCGATCGGCAGTCATGTAGCCCATCATCAGGTTCGGCCCGTCGAGCCAGAGACGGCCGGCATCGTCGATGCCCTCGACCGGCTCGAGCTTCATGCGTATCGCCGGCAGCAGCCGCCCGACCGTGCCGTCGTGGCCATGGATGGCGGTGTTGACGGCAACCACGGGAGCTGCCTCTGTCAGGCCAAAACCTTCGATGATTGCCGCCTGGAAGCGTTCGCGGTAGACGCGCCGCGTTTCCGGCTTCACCGCCTCGGCGCCGGCGACGACGAAGCGGAGGCTGGAGAAATCGCCGTCCTTGGCGGTGCGCGCATAATTGGCGAGGAAGGTGTCGGTGCCGAACATGATGGTCGGCTTCACCTTGCGGGCGATCTCGGGAATGATCTTGTAGTGCAGCGGCGAGGGGTAGAGGAACAGTTTCACCCCGGTGACCAAAGGCAGGATGGTGCCGCCCGTCAGGCCGAAGGAGTGGAACACCGGCAGCACGTTGAGCAGGATGTCGGCCGGCGAGATGGTGATGCGGGCTTCGGCCTGCATGGCGTTGGCGTGGAGGTTGCGGTGCGACAGCACCACGGCCTTGGGCGTGCCTTCCGAGCCTGAAGTGAACAGGATCACCGCCGGCTTGGCCGCATCCTGCGGCTGCAGGGGAAAGCGCCACAGCACTGCTGCGGCCAGCTTGTCCAGCGCCGTCACGCTCTCGCGCACGTCCTCCAGCCACAGCATCCTGGCGCCGCCTGCCTCGACCGCTTCGACGATGTCGGCGATGCCGGCTTTCTCGATGAAGGCGCGGGAGGAGACGACGGTGCGGATGACGGCGGTGCGCACGGCGGCGGTCACGCTGGCCGGCCCGGCGGTGTAGTTGATCATCGCCGCCACCCGGCCGGCCGACAAAAGCCCGACGAAGGACAGCACCACGCCATTGGCGTTGGGCAAAAGCAGCCCGACTGCTTCGCCCGGCGCCGTCACCGCTTCGAAGCGGCGGCCAAGCACGCGCGCGCCGATGAACATTTTGCGGTAGCTCATCGCGCCCGAGATGACGTCCTCGATTATCGGATGCGAGGCGCCGACACGGTCAGCGGCGTCGCGCATCGCCAGGAACAGGCCACGATCGAGATTGCTGCCGAACAGCCGCGCCTCGGCGACACGGTCGAACAGCGCGTTGGTGTTCGAGGCCTGGTCGGGGTTGCGCGCCAAGAGCTCGGCAATGGTCATCGGCTCCAGCACGCTGATCGACAGCCGCGGAAACCAGTGGCGCGGCGCCCTGTCCGCTGGCGTCAGCGACACCGGCAGATCGCGCGCGCCGGAGACGAAGATCGGCACGATCCTGGCATCGGCCTGCATGGCGATGCGGGTGATGGCGCGAAACAGCCGGAACGCCTTGACGTCGGGCTCGACCGCTTCGGGCAGATAGACGGCCAAGCGCCCCTTGCCCTTCAGCACCCGCACCAGCCGGCGGCTGACGAAAACATGTTCGGCATTGAAGGCGATGCTGCGCCCCAGCTCACGCCACGGCTCCAGCCAGGGCGATTTCGCTGACGCATCGTCGAGGATGTGCAGCGTGTCGTCCGGCAGCAGCGACAGCATCAGCGCCGGCTCGAAACGCGACTGGTGCGAGACCACATAGATCACCGGCGCCGGCGCGTTGCGGGCGATCCTGATGCGCTCGTCGGCGATCCGGTAGGCGAGCTTGAACGGCACGTAGAGCAACGCCTGGGTAAAACGCAGGCCAAGGCGGAATTTCTCGACCACGCCGATCAGCAGCCAGGCCACAACGAGACCCGCAAGCAGCGCCAGTGTCAGGATCATGCCGCGTCTCTCCCAACGTCCTCCATGCCGCGGCTCTTTGGCGGCCGCTTCGAGGGCAGAGCCTAGCGGAAGTGGTGGCGGCGTCAATGTGGACTGAGTGCCCTCCGACCTTCTCCCCTTGCGGGAGAAGGTGGCCGAGCGAAGCTCGGTCGGATGAGGGGTGTTGGAAGGATCGCAACGTCGAAGATATAAGCACCTGAAATCATTTTATTTTTAACGCGGCGTTTCCTCCAGCACCCTCATCCGTCTCGGCGCTGCGCGCCGATCCACCTTCTCCCACAAGGGGAGAAGGTGAAGAGGTGCTAGGCCGCCTTCAACCTCCCGCTGATGAAACGAAACTCCTGCGTCTTGCCGCCATAGCCGTAAGCCGCCGCCGGCACTTCGTGCACGAAGGCGTAGCTTTCCTCGTGCACATGACCCAGCAAGCGACCGAAGGCGGCGAACACCGCCCGGAGATAAGCCTCCAGCTCGAGCTTGGTGTTGGTGCCGTCGACCACCTTGATGTCGAGCCAGAAGGTGTTGGAGCCTTGCTCGGCCAGCGACCTGCCGCCGGCGAACCAGTGCTGCGGGTCGAGATAGTTGATCGCGACCGCGGTGATGGTCGGATCCTTGCGCAGATGCGTGGCCGTCAGTTCGGTGACTTCCTTGGCGATTGCGGCGGACAGTTTGGCGTCGGGCTTGCCGGTGACGCTGATAGTGATGATCGGCATTGTTTTCTCCTCGAGCTGCTGCGGCGTCTGTTCGCCGTTGGGAAAACCATGTCACGATCATCGAATCAAAAAAATCGAATTGTTTTCAACTTATAATTCGATACAATCGAATTATGCAGACACTCGATCCAGACCTTCTCAAAACCTTCCTCGCTTTCGTCGACGGCGGTTCGCTGGCGCAGGCGGCGTCTGTCGTCGGCCGCTCGCCCTCGGCGGTGACGGCGCAGATGCAGCGGCTGGAGGAGATCGTCGGCGAGCCGCTGCTTCTCGCGCAGGGGCGGGGGCGCGGCCTGACGCCGGCTGGCGAGGATCTGGTCGGCCATGCCAGGCGCATTCTCGCCGTCCACACCGAAGCATGGCTGGCGCTAAAGGGCGCGCGCGCCGATGGCCGCGTCGCCATCGGTACCACGCAGGATTTTGCCGACAGCGGCCTGCCGCAACTGCTGCGCGCCTTCGCCGCCAGCCATTCGCGGGTCAGGATCGAACTGCGCGTCGGCCGCTCCGCTGAGCTCAAGCAAGCGCTGCAGTCCAGTCTGCTCGATCTGGCGATCACCATGCGCCAGGCCCAGGCGCCGGACGAGGTCGGCCTGCTCCGCGAGCCGATGCTCTGGCTCTGCTCGCAAGAGGGGCTGGCCGCACGGGAAGAGGAGATACCCCTGGCGCTGCTCGATCCGCATTGCGGTTTTCGCGAAGCGGCACTTGCGGCCCTTGATGCCGCTGGCCGCCGCTACCGCATCGCCGCCGGCAGCGCCAGCCTTGCCGGCCTGCGCACCGCGGTCAATGCCGGCATCGCGCTGACCTTGCGCACCGCGCGCTTTGCCCATTCCGGTATTGTTGAAGCGCCACGCGCCCTTGGCCTGCCGCCGGTTCCATCAGCCGAATTCGCCATCCGGCTGCGCCAGGGCGCCGATCTGCCGGCGCGGGATCTGGCGGCGCTGCTGAGCGGCAATCTCGCTCTGACAGGCAGTACAGGTTGATCCAAAGAAAAAGCCGACCTTACGATCGGCTTTAAGTAGGACGGGTCGAGGGGTTTGGGGGGACTTGGGGGGTGACCCGTCGCAGCAACAATGCCCGAGTCGGATGATGGTTCCGTGACCGCGAAAATATTTTAGCCGTCGTCTGCGCTCCGCCTGGCCAGCAGCCAGTCGCGTCCGGCATGGGCAAACACCGCGGAAAGCACGATGGCACCGCCGATCATGCTGGCGGCCGGCGGGATCTCGGCCAGGAACAGGAAGGCGAACAGGATCGCGAACGGCACCTCGGCCGATCCCAGCAGGCCGGATTCGGGCGCCGGGATCAGCCGCGAGCCCTCCGTCCACAGGATCGAGGCCGTCGCGAAGGTGGCGCCGAACGTGGCGAGCAGCACGGCATCCCGGGTCGAAACGGCCAGCGGATCGGTGACGAACCAGCCGAGCGCGAACAGAAGGAATGCCGACACAGCACTCGCCCAGACCACCGGCGTGTCGCGGAAGGCGCGCACCATGATCATGTAGAGCGCGCTGCCGGCGGTCATCAGCAGCGCCAGCCCGTCGCCCAGAAGATGGCCGGTGCCGAAGCCGGACCCGACCATGATCGCCACACCGCACATCGACACCGCGGCGGCGGCCAGCGTTTGCATGCGGAACGGTTCGCGCACCAGGATGAAGGCAAGCAGCGCGGTGATGAAAGGCGCCGTGGCATAGATGATGGCGACATTGGCGACATAGGTGAATTTGAAGGCGGCGATGAAGGCGATGCTGGCAAGCGCCCCTTCGACCGCCAGCAGCCAGCCGCGCCAGCCGAGCCCAAGGCTTTCGCGCCCGCCCGCGCGACGGCGTCGCCACAGCACATAGACGGTGATCAGGATCGAGCCGACGAAGCCGCGCCAGCAGGTGATGGTCAGCGGGTCGGCATCGATCGATTTGGTGAGAACCCCGGTCAGCGCAAAGAAGGCCGCCGATGCCGACACCAGCATGATGCCGAGCGTGCGCTCGGCGGCGGTGTCGGTGGGTGGCATGCTCAGAGCCTCTGTCATTTCAGGAGACTACGCCGTCACGTCCTGACACCATCCTGTCAGCAGCGATCCGTTGTCCACATCTCAGTGTCATATCCTACAGCCGCTTGCGGAAATGCTCGTTGCCGACGATCAGCAGGCCGGCACCGATGATCAGCGCGGCCCCCAAAAACACTTCGCGGCGCGGCACGTCGCCCCAGATGGCGAGGCCGAGCGCGAAGGCCCAGACCAGCGACGTGTATTCGAACGGCGCCACGATCGACACCGGCGCGCGCTTCATGCCTTCGAACAGGAGGAATTGCGCGACGCCGCCGAGCGCGCCGACGCTGATGAGGAGCAGCAACTGGGCGCCATCCGGCGTCTGCCACAAGATGAGCGCCGGCACCGCCGAAAAAACCAGGAAGTAGAAATTGTTGAGGATGAGCTGGATCATCGTTCGCTCCTGCATCGCGGTCTTGCGCAGCAGCACCACGGCGATGCCCCACAGCAGCGCGGCGGCCAGCACCAGAAGGATCGGCATGGAGAGGCCGAGATGGGTGGGGTCGCAGGCCACGAACACGCCGGCAAAGCCGATCAGCACCGCCACCCAGCGCAGCAGCGGTACCTTCTCGCCGAGCATGAACACCGACAGCACGGTGACGATGATCGGGGCGGCATAATAGACGGTGGTGAGCTCGGCCAGCTGGAGACTGCGGGCGGCGTTGTAGTAGCAAAGCCACGCAGCAAGCGTGAAGGCGCTGCGCACCAGCATCGGCCGTATGATGGGCGAGCGCGCTGTGTCGGCGAACACGCGCCGCCCGCCGATCACCGCGCAGCCGGCGAGCACGGTGATGCTGCGGAAGAACATGATCTGCCAGACGCTGATGCCGACGACGAGCAGCTTGATCGCGGCGTCCTGCGTCGAAAACAGGAAATAGGCGCCACCGGTGAACAGGATGCCGGCAAGCACCCTTTCGCGGGTTTCCAGAATGGCGATATCGGCCATGCGACGGGGCCCGCAGCTGTCGAGAAGGAAGCCTGCCCAATCAGGCTCCACACCGCAGGCTATACGGGCGAGACCCAGCGCGGCGCTACGCCAGCGCCGGCCTTGCGTTGGGGCAGGGGTTCCTTGGCGAGCCGCGCTGTCGCGATTCTCACTGCGTCGCCTGATAAAGCTCCGAAGCAGCCTCCTTCAGCGCACGCCGTCCGTCAGGCCTGAAATACATCATGTGCCCGCCCTCGACGACATCGAGGCGGATCGGTTTCGCATTGGTGAGCGACGGGATCTGGTTCACCAGGTAGCGCGAGGCGAGATAGGGCGTGACCAGGTCCGTGTAGCCGTTGACGATGACGACGCCGAGCGCCGGGTTCAGCGAGCGCGCCCGCTGCAGATCGTCCATCACGCCGACATAGCCTTGCCGCGAGGCGCTGGTGCCATAGTCCCAATTGTGGCTGATCTCGCCGTTGAGCAACCGGTAGCTGACATCGGTGCGAAAGTTCAGCTCGTCGCGGGCATAGGCGACGAAGGCCGAGGTCAGCACCGGCACGCTGCGGTCGAGCACCGGGTCCGGGCCGGCGATGCGAGCGCTTTCGGGGGCGATGTCGGCCGTCGCGATCGTGCCGTCATAAGGGCTGAGCACCTTGCCGCTGGCGCGGGCAAATTCCCTCGCGAACAGGCCGGTCGGGATACGCGCGAAATTCCGCTGGACGAGGTCGAGCGGCAGTCCGGTTATCTCCGCCACGCGCTGGCTCGCCAGCCGGCCGCCCTGCTCCAGCCCGCTGGCCAAGGCCGTAAGGTAGTCGCCCATGGCATAGTGCTCGACTTCGGCGAGCTTCTCGCGCAGCGCATCGCCGCTGACGCCTTCGGCGCGCAGGCGAACCGCCGCCAGCGACGGCAGTTCGAGCGCCCAATGCAGCGGCTCGAATTCGTCCGGCTGCACCAGCATGAACTCCAGCGCCGGCGAGATCAGCACGATGCCGCTCGGGCTGATGCCGATATCCTCCTGCAGGGTCCTGGCGAGCAGTGCCGCGCGGAACCCGCCATAGCTTTCCCCGGCGAGGAAGAGCGGCGATCCGGTGCGGCCGTTCTGTGCAAGAAAGAGCCGGATGAAAGCGCCGATCGAACTGGCATCCTGGTTGGCGCCCCAGAAGTCGTGCGTGTCCTGGCCCGGAGCCTCGCGGCTGTATCCGGTGCCGACCGGGTCGACGAAGACGAGGTCGCTCATGTCGAGCCAACTGTCTGGATTGTCGATGAGTCTTTGCGGCGAGGGCAGGAACTCCCCGTTGGTACCGGTCGCGATGACGCGCGGACCGAGCGCGCCAAGATGCAGATAGGCGGAGGCCGCTCCCGGGCCGCCATTGAACACGAAGGTGATGGGCCGCTGCGGTTGCTTCTCGACGCTGTCCGGCGACCGCAGCGTGTAGGCGACATAGAAGATCTCCGCCGTGACGTCGCCCTTGCCGGAAAGCAGCGACAGCGTGCCGGCCTTCGACTGATAGTCCAGCTTGCGCCCGGCAAGCATGATCGAATGGCTGGTGGTCTGCGGCGATGGCAGCAGCGACAGGACGCCGCCTGTAGGCGCCGGCCGCTCCGCTGTTTCAGCAAGGACTGGTTGCGCACCGACGGCAAGCGTCAGCAGGATGAGGGGGACAAGTTTCAGCTTGGAACGCATGACATCTCCGGGAACGGTTCCCGCATAGGTATGGCCGAGGCGAATGAAGTCAAAGGAAATGGCTTGCGCGGTTGAACATTGGCGATTGGCGAAAGCCGGCGCGACATCCGATCTCCCCCCTCGTGGGGGAGATGGCCGGCAGGCCAGAGAGGGGCGCTGTCCCGCCAGCGCATCGGGGGGCCGTCAATTCCTGCCAAATGCCCTTTCCAACCCAGCAATATCGATCTTGACCATGCCGAGCATCGCCTCCGTGGCGCGTCTGGCGCGTTCGCGATCGGGATGCGAGACCATGTCGCCGAGCAGGCTGGGCACGATCTGCCACGACAGCCCCCAGCGGTCCTTCAGCCAGCCGCACTGCTCGGTCTGGCCGCCATTGCCGAGGAAAGCGTTCCAGATGCGATCGATCTCGGCCTGGCTGCCGCACTCGACCTGGATCGAGAACGAATGGTTGAAGGCATCGAGCGGGCCGGCTTCGAGCGCGGTGAAGTTCTGGTCGTCGAGCACGAATTCGATGATCTTGACACTGCCGGCGGGGCCGCTCGGCGTTTCTGCAGGCACTGTCGTCGTGCGGCCGATCGCCGAGTTCGGCACGGTCGCCACGTAGAATTCGACGGCTTCGCGCGCGTCCTTTTCAAACCACAGATGTGAGGTGATTTTGGCCATGTCGGACCTCCTTCCTGTCTGTCAACGGCCAAAGGACGTTCCGGTTTCGGCAAATCCAACAACGCATCGGAGCATCGGGCAAAGCGCCGGGTTCCTTCGCGCCGCCGCATCCGAGGGTCCGCAGCCACTTTGGATTCGCTCACATGCAGCGGCAGACAGTGCTATCAAGGCACGAAAGACCGTCGGGAGGGAAGGAATGGACGCCACCGCACTGAAGGCTATGCAGGCGCCGCTCAAGGAAGCCTATCGCGACGACGCCTCGCGGGCGCTGATCACGCTTCGGGCCAAGGGTTCGATCGACGACCAGTCGATCGCCTGCAAGGTGGAAACGGGCAGGGCGCTGGCCATTGCCGGCCTGCACCCGGCCACCGGCGGTTCCGGGCTCGAACTGTGCTCCGGGGACATGCTGCTCGAGGCGCTGGTGGCTTGCGCCGGCGTGACGCTGAAGGCGGTGGCCACCGCACTCGAATTCAGGCTTGGCGCCGCAACCGTCGAGGCCGAGGGTGACCTCGACTTTCGCGGCACGCTTGGCATGGCCAGGGATGCGCCGGTCGGCTTCCGCGCCATCCGGCTCAATTTCAGTCTCGACACGGATGAACCGCAGGAACGCATCGATGCGCTGCTGAAGCTGACCGAACGCTACTGCGTGGTGTTCCAGACGATCAGCAACAAGCCGGAACTGACGGTGAGCGCGCGGCGTTGAAGCTGCAGATCTCCCCCCTTGTGGGGGAGATGCCTGGCAAGGCAGAGGGGGGCTGTCCCGCCAGCGTCTCAGCAATTGCAATTGCGATTGCAGACTTAAATCGGTGCGCGATCTGCGTAGGTTAGACGAAGGTAGGCGATCCTTTGCGCCCCCCTCTGTCCTGCCGGACATCTCCCCCACGAGGGGGGAGATCGGCTGTCTTGCCGGCCTTCGCTAACTTCCCCTCTACTGCGCCGCCGGTTCCTCCGCGTCGCCTTCGTCGGTGAACGGCGAGGCGCTCGGCACGCAGTTCACCGCCCAGCCGGCCGGCGTCGGTTGCTTCTGGTATTCGGTGATGGCGTTGGTGCACTGGTCTCGCGTGTCGAAGGTGCTGGGCAGCACCACCATGCCGCCCTGCGGGCCGGCGATCACCAGATACCAAACAAGTGCGACACTGGGAGCAGCCATGGGAATTCCTCGCTTTGCTGTTGTGGGAGTCGCCGCGACCCTAGCAACTCCGACCGGGTGGCGGAAGCGCGCGTCGTGCGCGTCGCCCCGCCCCGGCATCACAGCCGCGTGATGTCAGCCCGTCGCGAGAGCCGCTCACTCCACGGCGAAGCAGTAATAGAGCCCATCGCCGCCAGTGCCCTGCAGCGCCTCTTGGCTGCAGCCGCCGCGCGAGGCATGCGAGGAGTTCCACGACTTGGCCGCCGCCGAATCGTCAAGCCCGGTGCGGTCGTGGTGGCCGACCATCGCCACGCCTTCCGCGCCGCTCATCGTCCAGTCGCCGCAGGTCTGGTCGGCGATCTTGGTGCCGTCGGGCTTGGAGCCGGTCAGCACGTCGTGCCGGTTCGGCTTGTCGCCGCGGCCGTTGACCACTTCGCCTTTTTCATTGAGCGCCGTCTCCTTGCTGATGGCGTTGGCGTCGCCGTGCAGCGAGGCGACATCGTCGGCGATCTTGACGCCCTTGGCGTTGACCCAAGGCCCCTTGCCGATGCGGTCGCGCGCATCCTCGGCGCTGGTCGAGAGATAGGCAGCCCAGGTCTTGCCGGTGACCCCGGCGGCCTCGGCCAGCGAGGCGCAATGCGCATCGGCGCCCTTGATGCCGCCAAGGTCGGCGCCCTTGCCGGAGCCGACGCTGGTGACGAAGAAACTCATCGTCGCGCCTTGTGAATAGGCGACGCCAGCAGCTGCAAGGAAGGTGGCGGCGGTGGCGAGAAGCAATCTGCGCATGGTGGTCCTCCGTTCTTCGGGTTTCGAATGTTCTACATTCGAAGAACGTCGCCGAGCGCGGAATTCTTCCGCCTGAAATGCCTGTTTATTCCGGCTGCCGGTAGGCGACAAAGCGGTTGTGCTTGGCCTGGAAGATCAGCCCGGTCTCTTTCAGGTCCGGGCTCGCCAACGGCACGATGCGTTTTGCGATCTCCGAGGGATGCGGCAGTGTCTCCGGATCCTCGCCGGGAACGGCCTGTGCCCGCATCGCGGTGCGGGTGGCACCGGGATCGGCGGCATTGACCCTGAGCGGCAGGCTCTGAGTCTCATGCGCCCAGGAGCGCATCATCGTCTCGACCGCCGCCTTCGAGGCCGCATAGGGCGCCCAGAAGGCGCGCGCCGAGTGCGCCGCGTTGGAAGACAGGATGATGGCGCGGCCGGCGTCGGAGAGCCGAAGCAGTGGGTCGACCGAGCGGATCAGCCGCCAGGTCGAGGTGACGTTGATGGTCATCACCTTCTCGAAGGTTTTTGCCTCGACATGGCCGATCGGCGAGATCACGCCGAGCACGCCGGCATTGGCGACGAGGACGTCGAGCTTGCCCCAGCGCTCATGGATGGCGCCGCCCAGCCGGTCGATGCCGGCCATGTCGGCGAGGTCGAGCGGCACCAGTGTCGCTTCGCCCTTGCCGGTTTTGGCGCGTTCGGCCTTGATCTGGTCGTCAAGCTCTTCCAGTCCGCCGACGGTGCGCGCGACCGCAATCACATGCGCGCCGGCGGCGGCAAGTTCCTTGGCGATGAAATAGCCGATGCCGCGCGAGGCGCCGGTGACGACGGCGGTGCGGCCGGAGAGGTCGAGGGTCATGCGAGAGTTTCCGTCAAGTCGGCGTGAAACACCCCCCTCTGCCCTGCCGGGCATCTCCCCCTCAAGGGGGGAGATTGGACTTCGCCGAACTTGGCTCTCGTTCTGCGGCCCTGGTGATTGGCGAAAGCCGACAGTTCAGCCGATCTCCCCCCTTGAGGGGGAGATGTCCGGCAGGACAGAGGGGGGTAAACTGGCGAAACCAAATGATAGACTGGCAACCCTACGCCCCGCTTGTCGCCAGCAGCGACAGCGTGCGCACATTGTCGTGGCCTTCGAAGTCGAGCAGGCGGGTCGGGTACTGGCCGGTGAAGCAGGCGTCGCAGAATTGCGGCTGCTCATTGTCGCGGCCGGCCTCGCCGACGGCGCGGTAGAGGCCGTCGATCGACAGGAAGCCGAGCGAATCGACACGGATGAATTCGGCCATCTCCTCGATGGACATGCGCGAGGCCAAGAGCTTCGACTTCTCCGGCGTGTCGACGCCATAGAAGCAGGAGGCGCTGGTCGGCGGCGAGGCGATGCGCATATGCACCTCCTTGGCGCCGGCATCGCGCACCATCTGCACGATCTTCTGGCTGGTGGTGCCGCGCACGATACTGTCGTCGACCAGCACCACGCGTTTGCCCTCGATCATGCGGCGGTTGGCGTTGTGCTTCAGCTTGACGCCCATGTGGCGGATCGAATCGCCGGGCTGGATGAAGGTGCGGCCGACATAGTGGTTGCGGATGATGCCGAGCTCGAAGGGGATGCCTGCGGCCTGGGAGAAGCCGATCGCCGCCGGCGTGCCGGAATCCGGCACCGGCACGATGATGTCGGCGTCGACGGGGCTTTCCTGCGCCAGTTCGGCGCCGATGCGCTTGCGCACCTCGTAGACGTTGCGGCCTTCGACCGAGGAATCCGGCCGCGCGAAATAAACATATTCGAAGATGCAGAAGCGGGTCTTCTGCTGCTCGAATGGGAACAGGCTCTCGATGCCCTTGGCGGTGACGACGACCATCTCGCCGGGCTTGAGGTCGCGCACGAAGCGGGCGCCGATAATGTCGAGCGCGCAGGTTTCGGAAGCCAGGATCCAGGCGCCGTCGAGATCGCCCAGCACCAGCGGGCGGATGCCGAGCGGGTCGCGGCAGCCGATCATCTTCTTGGCCGTCATCGCCACCAGCGAGAAGGCGCCTTCGACCTGGCGCACCGCGTCGATGAAGCGCGAATTCAAATCGCGCTCCTTGCTGGTGGCGACCAGATGCAAGAGCGTCTCGGTGTCGGAGGTCGACGAGAAGATCGCGCCCTGTTTCTGCAGCGCGCGCTGCACGGTCATGGCGTTGGTCAGATTGCCATTGTGGGCGACGGCAAAACCGCCATCGGCAAGCTCGGCGAAGAAGGGCTGGATGTTGCGCAGGCCGGCGCCGCCGGTCGTGGCATAGCGGGTATGGCCGATGGCGCGGTTGCCTTGCAGGCTGTCGATGACGCGCTGCTTGGTGAAGGTGTCGCCGATCAGGCCGACATGGCGTTCGACATGAAACTGGCTGCCGTCATAGGAGACGATGCCGGCGGCTTCCTGGCCGCGATGCTGCAACGCATGCAGGCCGAGCGTGACGATGGCTGCGGCATCCTGCCGGCCGAATATGCCGAACACGCCGCATTCGTCGTGGAAATGGTCGTCGGCCTCGGCGGAAAGCAAATCGTCTGCGTCTGCCATGTCGGGCTCAAGCTCCGCTAAAATCGCCATATAAGGTGATAGCGCGTCGAAAGCAACGCATGCCGCGCGGCGTTCACATCATCGTCAGGCCTGGGCCTCGTTGGCCAGCCATCAGTTTGCCGGCGCCGCGGGTGCGGGATTGGCGGGCTGGGCCGGTGCATTGTCGGCCGGCGCATCGCTTCCGCTGTCGTCGGGCGCCGGGGCATCGGCGTCGTCGCCGGTTGCTGCCGGTGCTTCCGTTGTCGGCGCGGCGGGGGCTTCAGCGCCAGCCTCGGGTGCGGCCGGCTGATTCGGGTTCAGCTTCTTCAGGATGGCGTTTTCCGGGTCCTCGGGCAGCAGGCTTTCCAGCTTGGCACCGATCTGTTCCAGCAGCGGCCGCGACTTGGCGTTGGCGACCCAGGCCGGTGCCTTGGCGCCGGCCAGCCAGTTGAAGAACAAAAGCGCCACCGCGACCACCAGGATGCCGCGCGCCGCGCCATAGAGGAAACCCAGCGTGCGGTCGAGCGCGCCGATCCTGGAATCGATGATCCAGTCGGCGAGTTTCATGGTGATGACGGAAACGACGATAAGCGCGATGACGAAGACGATGGCGGCGGCCGCCGCCATCGCGATCTTGTCGTTGTCGACATAGGGCTGAACGTAGGGCAGAACCGGCTTGTAGAAGAAGAAGGCGGCTGCCGCCGCCGCTGCCCAGGAAACCACGGACAGCACCTCGCGGGAGAAACCGCGAACCATGGCCAGCATCGCCGAGACCAGGGTGAAGCCGACGAGAATTCCGTCAAGCAGCGTAATCGGCATGTCTTTCGCCCCTGTCTTTTTTCATGGCTCGACGAGCCGCGTCACTCTTCCTCGTCGGCGCGGCTGCGCCGTGAGCCGGCTATGCGCGCCACGAGATCGGCAAGCTCGGTGGGCTGGAAAGCGCTGGCCCCGATCCCCCCGGCCCCATTACCACCAACAAGGTCCTCACTGCCCAAGGGCAGAACCGCGCTTCCAAAACCCAGCTTTTCGGCCTCCTTGAGGCGCTGCTGCGCATGCGCAACTGGCCTCACCGCGCCCGACAGGCTGATTTCGCCGAAATAGACGCAATCGGCCGGAAGGGCAAGACCGGTGAGCGACGAAACCAGTGCCGCCGCCACCGCGAGATCGGCGGCAGGCTCCGAAATCCGGTAGCCGCCGGCGACGTTGAGATAGACATCGTGGGTGCCGAAGCGCACCCCGCAATGGGCCTCCAGGACGGCCAGCACCATCGACAGCCGGGCGCCGTCCCAGCCGACGACGGCGCGACGCGGCGTGCCGAGCGAGGAGGGCGCCACCAGCGCTTGGATCTCGACCAGCACCGGACGCGTGCCTTCCATGCCGGCGAAAACCGCGGCGCCCGGCGATTTCGCATGGCGTTCGCCGAGGAACAGCTCCGACGGATTGGCGACCTCGCGCAGGCCCTTGTCCGACATCTCGAAGACGCCGATCTCGTCGGTCGGCCCAAAACGGTTCTTCACCGTGCGCAGGATGCGGTAGTGATGGCCGCCTTCGCCCTCGAAATAGAGCACGGCGTCGACCATGTGCTCGACGACGCGAGGGCCGGCGATCTGGCCTTCCTTGGTGACATGGCCGACCAGCACGATCGCAGCACCTGTGGATTTCGCATAACGGATCATCGCCTGGGCGGCGGCACGCACCTGGGTGACGGTGCCCGGCGCCGAATCGGCCATGTCCGTCCACAGCGTCTGGATCGAATCGAGGATCACCAGATCCGGCCGCTTGCCGTCGGCGATCGTCGCCAGGATGTCCTCGACATTGGTTTCGGCGGCGAGTTCGACCGGCGTGTCGGCGACGCCGAGTCGCTGCGCGCGCAGCCTGATCTGGGCGACGGCCTCTTCGCCCGAGACATAGACGATGCGGTGGCCTTTTGACGCCAGCGCCGCCGCGGCCTGGGTCAGAAGTGTCGACTTGCCAATGCCGGGATCGCCGCCGACCAAAAGTGCCGAGCCGCGGACAAAACCGCCGCCGGTGGCGCGGTCGAGCTCGCCGATGCCGGAGACGATGCGCGGCGCATCCTCGATGTCGCCGGACAGGCTGGTCAGCACCACGGCGCGGCCCTTGCGGGCATTGCGCGTGTTGGCCGGCCCCGAGCCGATGCCGCCGGCGGTGCCTTCCTCGACCAGCGTGTTCCACTCGCCGCAGGCATCGCATTTGCCGGCCCAGCGCTGATGCACCGAACCGCAATTCTGGCAGATGAACTGGACGCGGGATTTAGCCATGAAACTGCCGCCACTTTTCAAAAAATCCGGACCAAGGCCGTCCGCATTTTCGACCATGGTTTGGCAAGCGCAGGTACAACTCAGTGCTTCTTGGCAAGAGCGCGAACTTCGGCAAGTGCCTCATCGAGCAACATCGGATTGGGCGGCAGCATCTGTGTGTCGTAAATGGAGATCATGCCTTGTGTCTGGCCGGCAAGATCAGGCATGTCTTTCCGCGTCGCCTCATCAATCCCGTTGACATAAAACAGGAAATGCTGCCCGGCCAGAACGGGTACGCCGCATCCTCCCATGATCAGCGTGGTCGTAGAGATTGCACCATTCGCTTGCGGCTTGCCCTTGAACACCTCTGCTATCTCGTAGCGTACGTTGACCAGTATCCGGCCATCGCCCACATCGGTTGGGGGACCTCCAACCTTTGTTGAGCTAAGCTCCGTCGCTGTCACCAAGCCATGGAATACCAGGGCGGCTTCTGCAAATGCTCGCTGTGGCGTCCAGCCTGGAGGCATGGAACAAGCGGAAGCGATCCCGGGCAGCGCAACCGCGCCGAGGAGAGCGAGAGCAAGAGAGGCCGGAAACCCGAAACGGCTGCCCATGTCTACTCAAACCGATCCGGCAGATGGTGCTCCTCGGCAAGGTCGGAGAACCGCGTAAATTCGCCCTGGAAGGCGAGGCTGACCGAACCGGTCGGACCGTGGCGCTGCTTGGCGACGATGACTTCGGCCTTGCCGCGCATCTCGTTCATCTCGTTTTCCCACTTGACGTATTCGTCGGTGCCGGGTTTCGGCTCGCGGTTCTTGAGGTAATACTCCTCGCGATAGACGAACATCACCACGTCGGCGTCCTGCTCGATCGAGCCGGATTCGCGCAAATCCGACAGCTGCGGGCGCTTGTCGTCGCGGCTTTCGACCTGACGCGACAGCTGCGACAACGCGATGATCGGCACGCTGAGTTCCTTGGCCAGCGCCTTCAGGCCGGTGGTGATCTCGGTGATTTCCTGCACGCGGTTCTGCGAGGATTTGGCGCTCGATCCCTGCATCAGCTGGATATAGTCGATAACGATGAGGTCGAGGCCGCGCTGGCGCTTCAGGCGCCGTGCGCGGGCCGACAGCTGGGCGATGGAAATACCGCCGGTCTGGTCGATGAACAGCGGGATCTTCTGCATGGTCTGCGAGCAGGCGACCAGCTTCTCGAAATCCATCTCGGAAATCTCGCCGCGGCGGATTTTTGACGACGGGATCTCGGTCTGCTCGGAAATGATACGCGTGGCGAGCTGTTCCGACGACATTTCCAGCGAGAAGAAGCCGACGACGCCGCCATTGGCGGCCTTGAACGAGCCGTCGGCCTGCTGCGCCGGCACATAGGCCTCGGCGATGTTGAAGGCCATGTTGGTGGCTAGAGACGTCTTGCCCATGCCCGGACGGCCGGCGATGATGATCAGGTCGGACGGCTGCAGGCCGCCCATGCGGCGGTCGAGGTCGCGCAAGCCGGTGGCGACGCCCGACAGATGCCCGTCGCGCATATAGGCGGCATTGGCCATGTCGACGGCGGTCTTGACCGCATCGGTGAAGCTTTCGAAGCCGCCGTCGTAGCGGCCCGTTTCGGCCAGCTCGAACAGGCGCCGTTCGGCATCCTCGATCTGCTCGGAGGGTGCCATGTCGACGGGCGCGTCATAGGCGATGTTGACCATGTCCTCGCCGACGGTGATCAGCGCGCGACGCGTCGCCAGGTCATAGATGGCGCGGCCATAATCGGTGGCGTTGACGACGGTGACGGCCTCGACGGCGAGGCGCACGACATATTGCGCCACCGTCATGTCGCCGACCTTTTCGTCGGCCGGCAGGAAGGTTTTCAGCGTGATCGGCGTCGCCACCTTGCCCATGCGGATGAGCTCGGCAGCAATCTCGAATATCTTGCGGTGCAGCGGCTCGTAGAAATGCCCGGCCTTGAGGAAGTCGGAGACGCGGTAGAAGGCATCATTGTTGACGAGGATAGCGCCGAGCAGCGCCTGCTCGGCCTCGATGTTGTTTGGTGCCTCGCGATAAAGCGGTGTTTCCGCCACGCCGAACTTGCGCGCTGCCTCAGCCATGATGTCCCCGAATTTCGATCCCGCATTCTCGATATCAGAACGGACAAAAGCCGGTGCTGACTTATCTGCAACAGTGCCCGTCCAACCAGCTTTGATGCCCACTGTTCACAGGCGAGGCACATCCTCCACAGGACAGAATTCCCGTGCTCCGATTCCGGTTGACTCGGCAAGGTGTTGATTCTGTCTATGATAGAACAAATAAGGAACAAAAGCAAGTTGCATGCAACCGCTAGACGGCATCGCCCCAGTCCAGCCGCCGCGCCACCTTGAACGCATCGCCGTCGCGCTTGGTGAAGAGTTTTTCGCCGGCGCTGCCGTCCAGCTCGCAAAGCTTGAGCACAACCTTGCCGGAGCCGGGTTTGGGCGGCGCGATCACCCGCGCGGCGCGCAAAGGCGCTGGATGCCGCGAGGCAGCGACGTAAATAAATTTCTCGTCTTCCCAGGGCACGTCGGCGTCCTTGGCCAACCGGTGCAGGCGCGAGCGGGCGACGCGGCGGGAAAAATGGCACCAGTCGGGCTGGGCGAGCGGGCAGGGCACTTCATGCGGGCATGGCGCCAGGATATGCGCGCCGGCTTCGATCAATTGCCGCCGCACGGCAAGGATGCGTTGCCAGCCGGCCGGCGTTCCCGGCTCGACGATCAGCAGCGTGTCGGCGGTCAATTGCCAGAGCCGGTCGACCAGCTTCGGCAACGATGCCGGCGTGATCTCGTCCAGCACATAGGCGCAGCTGACCAGGTCGGCCGCTTTGAGGTCGGCAAGGTCGATGGTGGCGTCGCCGGCAATCCACGATGTCTTGGCCGTGATCGCGTCGGCGGCGAGCGTCTCGCCGATCTTGCGCACCGCAGCGCTCGCTTCGAGCAGCACCGCCGCTTCGAGATCGGGCCAGAGGTCGCTGGTGGCCCAAAGCACCGTGCCAGGGCCGGCGCCGACATCGAGCATGGTCTTTGGCGCAAAATCAGGCTGGGCGTCCGCCAGTGCATCGAGGCTGGCGCGCACAGCCGCGTAGGTCGCCGGCAGCCGCGTCGCCAGATACGCCCTGACAGCCATCTCCTCGGCCATATGCAGGCGACCGTCACGCAGTTCGGCGCGATAGCGGTCGGACAGCGTCCTTGCCGCCTGCTTTAAGGCGGGCAGCGGCAACTTGTCGAGCAGGCGCTCGACGCCCTGTCTGAGGGGAGCAGGCAGTTCCACGGCTCAGGCTCCCCGGGGCGCGAGCAGGATGACCGAGGCGCCGACGATGCAGAGTGCCGCCCCTCCAAGATCCCAGCGGTCGGGACGCACACCTTCCACCAGCCACAGCCAGCCGAGCGATGCCGCGATGTAGATGCCGCCATAAGCGGCATAGGCACGGCCCGCGGCATTGGTGTCGACGAGCGCCAGCAGGAAACCGAACAGCGCCAGCGAGACGAGGCCGGGCGCCAGCCACAACGGTGACCTCTCCAGCCGCCACCAGGCCCAGAACGAGAAGCAGCCGGCGATCTCGGCAAGCGCGGCTGCGATGTAGATGAGGTAGGTCATGAAAGGTCTCGCGATAACGAGACCTTTTTCATGCTTGGGCAGGTAATGGCAAGACCAATGGCCGCGGGCCGGCGCCCTTCTACTCCGCAACCTTGCGGCGGCGGGCCGGTTTGGCGACGGGCGCCTGTCGGCGATGGCCCATGTCGCGCATTTCAAGCGCCTTCTCGCATTTGCCGATGTAGTCGCGCGTCATCGGCAGCGTGTCGTTCTTCTTGGCGAGCTGGATCTGGAAGATCACCAGGTCCTGCCAGCGGAAGGCCGCTTCCGAGGCGGCCAGATAGAACTCCCACATGCGGCAGAAGCGCTCGTCATAGATCGCCTTGGCCTTGTCGCGGTTGGCGGCGAAGCGCTCGCCCCAATGCTTCAGCGTGTCGGCATAGTGCAGCCTGAGCATCTCGACGTCGGTGACGACGAGGCCGGACTTCTCGATCGCCGGCATCACCTCGGACAATGCAGGGATGTAGCCGCCCGGGAAGATGTATTTGCGGACGAAGGCGCTGGTCGCCCACGGCACGCCGGAGCGGCCGATCGTGTGCAAGAGCATGACGCCGTCCGGCTTCAGAAGCGTCGCCGATTTTTCGAAGAAGGTGCGGTAATGGTTGACGCCGACATGCTCGAACATGCCGACCGAGACGATGCGGTCGAAGCGCTCGTTGAGTTCGCGATAGTCCTTGAGGTCGAAATGCACCCGGTCCTGAAGCCCTAGCGCATGGGCGCGGTCGGTGGCGACACCGTGCTGTTCGGTCGACAGGGTGACGCCTTGGACATCGACGTCGAAGTATTTCGCCAGATAGATGCCGAGCCCGCCCCAGCCGGAGCCGATGTCGAGCACGGTCTGGCCGGCTTTCAGCCTCAGCTTGGCGGCGATGTGACGTTTCTTGGCGGCCTGCGCTTCGTCGAGCGTCATGTCGGGTTGCTCGAAATAGGCGCAGGAATACTGCATGTCCTCATCGAGGAAGAGCCGGTAGAGGTCGCCCGACAGATCATAGTGGCGCTGCACGTTGCGGCGCGCGCGCGAGGCGGTGTTGATCTGCTGCAGGCGGCGGAAAGCATGGCGCAGGCCTTCGATCGCCTTCGACCAGGTGGCGTCGATGCCGCCGCTGCCCATGTTCTGGAAGGCGATGCGCATCACGCCTAGCACGCCGCCTTCGAGGATATCGAGCTCGCCATCCATGTAGGCTTCCGGCACCGCCAGCATCGGGTCGAAGGTGATGGCGCGTTCGGCGTGCTTGGTCTTGATGTGCATATGCACCGGCTCGCCGCTGCCGTCGCCGAAGATCACTGTCGAGCCCTTAGGCCCGGTCACCTTGAGATTGCCGGTGCGCACAAGACGGTCGAGAAGGCGCTTCAACAGGATATTCATGACCAAATGTTCCCTCACATCAGACATGCTGTGCTGGTGCATGACCCGAAAATCGCAACCGGCTTTCGCCGGGGATCATGCGCCAATCCAAGGTGCCACAGCGCCCTTTGCGCGTCATAGGACGCCCGGGGTTGTAGTCTGCCTCAATATATAGGGGTTCGAAAGTTCCATTTGGCACAAAAATGCCCGGGCGCGAGGCCCGGGCATTGGTCCACAAAGGCTAAATGCCGACAAAGTGATCAGAGCGCTGCTCTGACACTCCGCCGGGCGTGATCAGGCGTTCTCTTCGCCGCCTTCGAACTCGGCGTTCGGGTCGAAGAAGTTCTCCGGCCGCGCATTGTCGTTGATGTCTTCGCCATAGATGGCTTCGGCGGTGGTCAGCGTCTCGCCCTTGGCCTGACGCTCGGCTTCGTCGGCCGTGCGGGCGATGTTGAGCGTGATGGTGACCTCGACTTCCGGATGCAGCGCGATCGCCACATTGGTGACCCCGATGGTCTTGATCGGCTGGTTGAGCTGGATCTGGTTGCGGTTGACCGAGAAGCCCTCGGCCGTCAGCAGCTCGGCGATGTCGCGGGTCGACACCGAACCGTAGAGCTGGCCGGTCTCGCCGGCCGAACGCACGGCGATGAAGCTCTTGCCGTCGAGCTTCTCGGCAACCTGCGCGGCTTCCGACTTGCGCTCGAGGTTACGGGCTTCGAGCTGGGCGCGCTGGCCCTCGAACTTCTTCTTGTTGGCTTCGTTGGCGCGCAGCGCCTTGCCCTGCGGCAGCAGGAAATTGCGGGCAAAGCCGTCCTTGACCTTGACGGTATCGCCCATCTGGCCGAGGCGGGAAACGCGTTCGAGAAGAATGACTTCCATGGTTTTGTTCCTTCATCTGGGCGCCAGCTTCTGGAAGGCGCCGGATTGTCTGGAACAGGTCAGGAAGCAAAAGGGGCGTTGCCGCCGGTGTCGCTGTCCTGCCTGTCGCGGCAGTTAGAGGCTTTTCACCTCAACTCGGGATTTGACGTTCAACCCTGCGGCGCCCGTCGCCGTGGGAGAAGAGCGGGCGGCGAACCGCCCGCATCAGAGAGATTAGCGAACCACGTAGGGCAGCAGGCCGAGGAAGCGGGCGCGCTTGATCGCCTTGGCGAGCTCGCGCTGCTTCTTCTGGCTGACGGCGGTGATGCGCGACGGCACGATCTTGCCGCGCTCGGAAATGTAGCGCTGCAAGAGGCGCACGTCCTTGTAGTCGATCTTGGGCGCGTTGGCGCCGGAGAACGGGCAGGTCTTGCGGCGGCGATGGAACGGGCGCCGGGTCGGGATCTGATTGATGTCGACCATTATTCTGCACCCCCTTCAAAGCCTTCGCGCGGACGGCGCGGACCACGATCGCCACCGGCGTCGCCGAACGAGCGCGGCGGACGATCGCCACGGTCGCCGCGATCGCGGTCGCCGAACGAACGCGGGCCACGATCGCCACGGTCACGGTCGCCGAAGCCGCCGCGTTCCGAGCGCTCTTCGCGCTTCTGCATCATGGCCGACGGGCCTTCCTCATGCGCCTCGACCTTGACGGTCAGGAAGCGCAGCACGTCCTCGGAAAGGCCCATCTGGCGCTCCATCTCGTTGAGCGCTGCCGGCGGGCAGTTGAGGTCCATAAGCGTGTAGTATGCCTTCCGGTTCTTGTTGACCCGGTAGGTGAGGGACTTCAGTCCCCAGTTCTCGACCCGGCCGACGGACCCGCCATTGGCGGAGATGACGCCCTTGTACTGCTCGACAAGCGCATCGACCTGCTGCTGCGAGAGGTCCTGCCGGGCAAGGAACACATGTTCGTAGAGAGCCATAGTGTATCAGTGCCTTTCTTCGTTTCTCTCCCGGTTCTCGCGGCAAAAGCCTCTGCAACTTCTCTGACCGCTGATTCCCAGTAAAAGGGGGGCGGGAAGAAAGGAGCATTTCGAGACGGTCGAGAGCGGAGACACGGGAGGCGGAAGCGCTTCTGGCTTCACACACCGCTTTTCGAGAAAAGCAACGGCCCTCCGTTCAGCCCCCAGCAAGGACCGGCAGATTGCGGGCGTCTATACAGCAATCCGGCTGGAAGGCAAGGGCAAGCGGTGTTGCAGACAGCGTCCTTGGCGTCGCAGGGCCGAAGAACTCCAGACTTCAGCTCGTGTGGGCGACGAGCCTGTTGATCGTTTCCGGGAAGAAGTCGGGCGCCGCGCGGCGCTTGCCGAACATCATGTCGTATTGCAGCAGGCGGAAATCGTTGATCGCCGGGTCGATCTTCTTCTGCCGCGCCCAGTCGGGCGTCGCCTCGCCGGCCGGCGTCAAGAGAAGGTTGCGGTCGACGACGCGGTAGCGCTCGCGCAGCACGCCGAGGAAGCCGGTGTAATAGGGATGCGTGATGCCGGCCGTGGTCAATATGTGGTAGGGCAGGAAGGCCGGGCTGACCGCGCCCATGTCCTCGGCCGGACCGGTGCGGTTCGACCAGATGATCAGCGGCGTCTGGTGATGCTCCAGCATCTGGTCGGCCGGTTCCTTGCGCGGCGCGACATTGTCTTTCATGAATCCGGTCTCGACATAGACCGGTCCGAGCGGCGGCAGATGGTCGCCGAAAAAGGCGACCACCGTCGGCCGCTCGCGTTTCCTGGCCCATTCGATCAGGCGCTCTAGGCCGCGGTCCGCATCGGCGGAGCCTTCGGTGTAGCTGAGCAGCGATTCCCGCGCCCATGTGCTGATTGGCGCCTGCACCTTGTGGGTCGGATTGTAATAACGATAAGGCTCGTAGGGACCGTGGTTCTGCAGGCTGACGGCGAAGAAGAAGACCGGGTCTTCGCTGGCGTCGGCCTCGCGGATGATCTCGTCGGTCATTGCCGCATCGGAGGCCAGCGGTCCGCGCTTCTGCATCGGCGGCAGCGTCTCTTCCGAGCGGAAGTCGTTGAAGCCGAAATCGGCATAGACCGCCCCGCGGTTCCAGAACCAGTTGGTGCCCGGGTGAATGGCGCGCGCCCTGTAGCCCTCGCTCTTCAGGAAGGTGGCCAGCGAGGGCGTCGGCGAGCGCACATATTGCTGGTAGGGGATGGAGCCGGCCGGCAGGAAGGCATTGGAAAAGCCGGTCAGCGCCTCGAACTCGATATTGGCCGTCATGCCGCCGAACTCAGGCGAGAACATGTAGCCCGAGCGCAGTGCCCGCACGTTGGGGATCGGATCCGGCGTGATGGTGACGCCGGGCAGCTTGGTCGGATCCCAGAAGGATTCGCTCATCACGATGATGATGTCGGGTTTGTCGGCCGGCACCGATGCCGTCACCCCCGGCCTGTCGATCGCCGCGATCGCCTTGTCGGAATAGCCAGCCGGCGCCGAGACATGCGCCATCGGCACATTGAGCGCGAAGGCCAGCGCGAAGCCGTTGGAGGCGTAGTTTTCCTTCTGGTCCCACATGATCGGGATGATCTGCAGCCGGTCGCGCGTCCATGAGAAGGTGGCGTAGTCCATGATCGAGACGAAGAAGGCGAGCAGCGGCACGGTCAGCGTCAGCCTGGCAAGGCGTCCCTTGCGGCTGAGGATCGGCACCCGGCGCCGCCACTGCCGCCAGCCATAGACGAGCAGCGACAGGCCGCCGACGATGCCGATCGCGATGGCCATGGCGGTCATCGGCCGCTCGCGCACCAAAAGCGGCATCAGCGACATGATCTGCCTGGAATACAGGAAATCGGTCGGATAGAGCGGGTCGCCGAGATAATGCGACTTCTGGTGGCCGACAAAGGCCAGCGCCAGCGTCAGCGGCGCCACGATCATCAGGCTCTGGTGGCTGCGGCCGAGCACGGCGTCGAGACCAACCAGCACCAGCGCGAACACGATGATGGTGGTCCAGCCCGGTTTGAAGGGTTGCAGGAAGAAGCCTACGGTGCCGTAAAAGTCGCCGCGCACGATCCATTCGATGGCAAAAACCAGTATGGCGGAGGCGAGCAGGCTGATCAGGCCATAGCGGACGACCGGCCACTTCCGCCCCGGCAAATAGCCGGTGGACGGATCGCCTTCCAGAAACTGCGGCGCGTGTTTGGCCACGCCCTTTCCGATCCTTGCCACTTCACTTCCCCCGGCCCACGCAACGCGTCTTTCCCACTCGCGTCACTGATCTGTCATAGAACTGTCATCCAAAAGCTAGCGGCTGTGGCGAAAATAAGAAGAGCCAGCAAACGATTCGTGAGCGGTTTTCATCAGGTGTGATCGCCAAAAAGGCTTTCGGATCAGGGACTCGTCCGGTTTTTCCGGGCGCAACGAAGGCTGAAACGCTGCCCGCGGGCTTGACTTGGCCGTCCGCCTTGCGTCACAGGCAGGGAAAAACCAGCCTCTGGAGAAGCCCAAATGGCCGTCGCATTCACCTTTCCGGGACAGGGCAGCCAGGCTGTCGGCATGGGCAAGGATCTGGCGGATGCCTTTCCCGAGGCGCGCAAGGTCTTCGAGGAAGTCGACGACGCGCTCGGCGAAAAGCTGTCGAAACTGATCTGGGAAGGACCGGAGGAGACGCTGACGCTGACCGCCAACGCCCAGCCGGCGCTGATGGCGGTGTCGCTGGCCGCAATCCGGGCGTTGGAGGCGCGCGGCTTTTCGCTGAAGGACAAGGTGTCTTACGTCGCCGGCCATTCACTGGGCGAATATTCGGCCCTTGCCGCCGCCGGCTTCGTTTCGGTCGCCGATGCGGCGCGCCTGCTGCGCGTGCGCGGCAATGCCATGCAGGCGGCGGTGCCGGCCGGCGAGGGCGCCATGGCGGCCATTATCGGGCTGGAGCAGGCCGATGTCGAAGCCGCCTGCGCTGAAGCCGCTCAAAGCTCGGTGTGCCAGATCGCCAACGACAATGGCGGCGGCCAGCTGGTGATTTCGGGCGCCAGGGCCGCGGTCGAGCTGGCGGCAAAACTCTGCACCGAAAAGGGCGCCAAGCGGGCGCTGATGCTGCAGGTCTCCGCGCCCTTTCATTCGGCGCTGATGAAGCCGGCGGCCGAAATCATGCGCGAGGCGCTGGCCGGCGTCAGGAAGAACGCGCCGCTGGTGCCTGTCGTCTCCAACGTCTCGGTCACGCTGACCAGCGATCCGGACGAGATCGCCCGCCGCCTGGTCGACCAGGTGACCGGCCGCGTGCGCTGGCGCGAAACGGTGGAGTGGTTTGGCGCCAATGGGGTCACGACGCTCTACGAAGTCGGCGCCGGCAAGGTGCTGTCGGGTCTGGCGCGACGCATCAACCGCGATGTCGCGACCGCCGCCGTTGGCACGGCGGCCGACGTCGAGGCGGCGCTGGCGGCGTTGTGAACTTGAATTCCTAGTCCCGTTGCAGTACATGAATACATGTATTCACAGGAGTTCGGAAATGCCAACCTCAATCCGCCTTGCTCCCGAAATCGAAGAGCGTCTGGATTTTCTTGCGACCAAGACCGGTCGCAGCAAGGCTTATTATCTGCGTGAGCTTATCGAACGCGGTCTTGAGGACGTAGAGGACTACTACCTCGCAGCCGAAGTTCTGGAGCGTATCAGAAGCGGCGAGGAAGAGGTCGTGAAAGCCGAGGACTTCTGGCGTGGCCTGGACGCTTGAATACGCCCGTTCGGCGCGCAAATTCATCGAAAAACTGGATCCGCAAACACGTCACCGCGTCCGCGACTTCATTGAGAACCGTATTGCCGTCCTCGACAATCCGCGTGAGGCTGGCAAGCCGCTGAAGGGGCCGCTTGCCACCTTTTGGAGGTATCGGGTTGGAGACTATCGGATTATCTGCGATGTGCAGGACGATCGGCTCGTCATTCTGGTAGTGACCATAGGCCGCCGCGGCGACGTCTACAGATAGCCAAACTCGACGGCTGTCCGACTAGAGAGAAGGAAAAGACATGTTCGAACTGACCGGCCGCAAGGCGCTTGTCACCGGCGCAACCGGAGGCATCGGCGAGGCGATCGCTAGAGTGCTGCATGCGCAGGGCGCCATCGTCGGTCTGCACGGCACCCGCGTCGAAAAACTGGAGGCGCTGGCCACCGAGCTCGGCGACCGGGTCAAACTGTTTCCGGCCAACCTGTCCGACCGTGACGAGGTCAAGGCGCTCGGCCAGAAGGCGGAGGCCGATCTTGAAGGCGTCGACATCCTCGTCAACAATGCCGGCATTACCAAGGACGGCCTGTTCGTGCGCATGTCGGATGCCGACTGGGATGCGGTACTGGAGGTCAACCTGACAGCCGTGTTCCGGCTGACGCGCGAACTCACCCATCCGATGATGCGCCGCCGGCATGGCCGCATCATCAACATCACCTCGGTGGTCGGGGTGACGGGCAATCCCGGCCAGACCAACTACTGCGCCTCCAAGGCCGGCATGATCGGCTTTTCCAAGTCGCTGGCGCAGGAGATCGCCACCCGCAACATCACCGTCAACTGCGTCGCCCCGGGCTTCATCGAATCGGCCATGACCGACAAGCTCAACGACAAGCAGAAGGAGACGATCATGGCGGCGATCCCGACCCGGCGCATGGGCACCAGCGCCGAGGTCGCCTCGGCCGTCGCCTATCTCGCCTCCAATGAAGCGGCCTATGTGACCGGCCAGACCATTCATGTGAATGGCGGCATGGCCATGATCTGACGGACCAAGGTCCGGCGGGTTGTGAAAAGGCCCATTTCGGCTTGGACCTCGGCCATTTTTCGTGTAATGCGGCCCGCAACCCGGCGGTTCGGGCAAAAACCGGTCCTGTTTGTTGTGTTTCCGGCAGGACCATCTTTCAGCTTGATTAGCGGCATTCCGCCCGCTAACGAAGACAGACAACCAAAAGACGAGGATGCCCCAAATGAGTGACACCGCAGAGCGCGTCAAGAAGATCGTCATCGAGCATCTTGGCGTCGACGCCGACAAGGTGACGGAGCAGGCGAGCTTCATCGACGATCTGGGCGCTGACAGCCTCGACACGGTCGAACTCGTCATGGCCTTCGAAGAAGAATTCGGCGTCGAGATCCCGGACGATGCGGCCGAGACCATCCTGACCGTCGGCGATGCCGTGAAGTACATCGACAAGGCTTCGGCCTGAGGCTTTTCGCAGGCATTACCGGGGAGGACCTGCGATGAGGCGTGTCGTCGTCACGGGCCTTGGCCTGGTTTCGCCGTTCGGCATGGGCTTCGAGCATGGCTGGAAGGAACTGCTGACCGGCCGCAGCGCCGCCAAGCGCGTCACCGAATTCGAAGTGGAGGATCTTGCCTGCAAGATCGCCCACGTCATTCCGCGCGGTGACGGCTCCGACGGCTCGCTCAATCCCGAAGCCGTGCTCGAGCCGAAGGAACTGCGCAAGATCGGCGACTTCATCCTGTACGGGATTGCGGCCGCCGACGAGGCGCTGAAGGATTCCGGCTGGGAGGCCCAGACCGAGCAGGAGCGCTGCGCCACGGGCGTCATGATCGGCTCCGGCATCGGCGGCCTCGAGGGCATCGCCGAGAACGCGCTGATCCTGCACGAGCGCGGACCGCGCCGCATCAGCCCGTTCTTCATTCCGGGAAACATCATCAACCTGGTGTCCGGCCAGGTGTCGATCCGGCACGGGCTGAAAGGCCCGAACCACGCCGTCGTCACCGCTTGCTCGACCGGCGCGCATGCCATCGGCGATGCCGCCCGGCTGATCATCTTCGGCGATGCCGACGTGATGCTGGCCGGTGGCGCCGAATCGCCGGTGACCCGGCTTTCGCTTGCCGGCTTCGCCGCCTGCCGGGCGCTGTCGACCGAGCGCAACGACACACCGGAAAAAGCCTCCCGTCCCTATGACCGCGACCGCGACGGCTTCGTCATGGGCGAGGGTGCCGGCGTCGTCGTGCTCGAGGAACTCGAACACGCCAAGGCGCGCGGCGCGAAAATCTATGCCGAGGTCACCGGCTATGGCCTGACCGGCGACGCCTACCACATCACCGCGCCCGCCGAAGACGGCGACGGCGCCTTCCGCTGCATGACGGCGGCGCTGAACCGGGCGAAGCTGTCGCCCGCCGACGTCGACTACATCAACGCGCACGGCACCTCGACCATGGCCGACACGATCGAGCTCGGCGCCGTCGAGCGGCTGGTCGGCAACGCGGCGTCGAAGATCTCGATGTCGTCGACCAAATCGTCGATCGGCCATCTGCTGGGCGCGGCGGGTGCGGCCGAGGCGATCTTTTCGATCCTCGCCATTAGGGACAACATCGCGCCGGCGACCATCAATCTCGACAACCCGGAACGCGAGACGGCGATCGACTTGGTGCCGAACACGCCGCGTTCCAGACAGATCGACGTGGCGCTGTCCAATTCCTTCGGTTTTGGCGGCACCAACGCCTCGCTCGTCTTCCAACGCTACAATGGCTGAACGGCCGGCAGGCAGGCGTCCTCGCACCCTGTCGTCATTTTTGCCATATTCGCCCCTACTCTGCCCCAGGGGATTCGTCGCAATGACAGATGGTAGGGCGCTATGAACACAAATCCGGGCGGCGGAGAATTCGGACAGCAGCAGGCCGCATCCAGTCCGATCGTGCCGAAGACGGCCGCCGAGGCCTTGCGGCCCGAGGCCGGCACGCCGCCGCCAAGGCGCTCGCGCGCCTCGCGCAGCCAGGTCGTCGTGTTCATGAACTTCGTCATCTCGATGGTGATGCTGATGATTCTGGCCGCTGGCGCCGCGCTCTATTTCGGCAAGCAGGCCTTCAACGAGCCCGGCCCGTCTGCCGCCGGCGACACCTTCCTGGTCAAGCCGAACACGCCTGTCCAGGACATTGCTGAACAGCTCGAGCGGCGCGAGCTGATCAGCGACGCCCGCATCTTCCGCCTCGGCGTGCGCGCCTATGGCAATGATTCGGTGCTCAAGCCCGGCGAGTACGAGATCAAGCCGCGGGCTTCGATGCGCGACATCATGGAGCTTTTGAAGAGCGGCAAGTCGGTGATGTATTCGCTGACCATCCCGGAGGGGCTGACGGTCGAGCAGGCACTGCAGCGCGTTGCCCAAGAAGATACGCTGAGCGGCGACATGCCCAAGACCGTTCCGCCCGAGGGCAGTCTTGCCACGGACACGTTGCGCTTTACCCGCGGCTACTCGCGCCAGCAGATTGTCGACAAGCTACTGGCTGACCAGAAGAAGCTGGTCGATGAGGTCTGGCAGCGGCGCGCCCCTGACCTGCCCTTGGCCAATATCGACGACTTCGTCACGCTTGCCTCGATCGTCGAAAAGGAGACGGGCAAGGGCGACGAGCGCTCGCGCGTGGCCGCCGTCTTCCTCAACCGGCTGGCCAAGGGCATGCGGCTGCAGTCCGATCCGACGATCATCTACGGCCTGTTCGGCGGCAAGGGCAAACCCGCCGACCGCCCGATCTATCAGTCGGACATCGACAAGCAGACACCCTACAACACCTATCTGATCAACGGCCTGCCGCCGACGCCGATCGCCAATCCGGGCCGTGCGGCACTCGAGGCGGTCGCCAACCCGTCCAAGACCGACGACCTCTATTTCGTCGCCGACGGCACCGGCGGCCACGTCTTTGCCTCGACGCTGGAAGAGCACAACCAGAACGTCGCCCGCTACCGGGCACTGCAGAAGAAGCAGGCCGACGACGCCGCCAAGGCCGGAGCCAAGGTGGAAGGCCAGACCGATGCCCCCGCCGATGCCGGCGATAGCGGCGACGCCGGTGGCGATGCGGGGGCCGCCCAGTAGCGCCGGGCGGTTTTGAAATCATCCCTTGCGGGTTTAACGCAAGCGATGCGCTGATTTTTGAAGAAAACGTACGGCGCCGGCTTGAAGGCATTGGACGTTTCGGCATTTTGTAGCCGCGCGTGGTTTGATCGGGAACGGGTTCCGGGATCACGCGCCAAGGGGCGTACGGGCATCATGAATTTGCAGAGCATGACCGGTTTTGCGCGCGCGGTCGCCGAACACCAGGGCACCTCGATCGCCTGGGAGGTCAAGTCGGTTAACGGCAAGAGCGTCGAGGTCAGGCTGCGGCTGCCGCAAGGCTTCGAGCGGCTGGAGCCGGCCGTCAGGCAGACGATGCAGAAGCGATTTTCGCGCGGCAACTTCCAGGCGACACTGACCGTCGGCCGGGCCGCCGGCGCGCAAACCCAGCCCGTGGTCAACGAGGCCTTCCTGAAGGATCTGGCGGGACTGGCCAAGCGGCTGCAGGAGCAGTTCGGCTTGGCCCCTGCGACGGCCGATGGGTTGCTGGCGCTACGTGGCGTGCTGGATATGCCGGAAACCATCGAGACCGAAGAGGCGCGGGCCGCGCTCGATGCGGCGATCCTGTCGGCGCTGGACGTGGCGCTCGCCGGGCTGGAGCAGGCGCGCCAGAGCGAGGGCGATGCGCTTCGTTCGCTGCTCAGCGGCCATATCGACGCCATCGAGGCGCTGACGCTGAGGGCCGAGGCCGATCCGTCGCGCGAGCCGGCGGCGATCCGCGAGCGCATTGCCGAGCAGGTCCGCCTGCTGATGGATGCCTCCGCCAATCTCGACGCCAGCCGGCTGCATCAGGAGGCGGCCTTCCTCGCCACCAAGGCTGACATCCGCGAAGAGATCGACCGGCTGAAGACGCATGTCGCATCGGGACGGGTGCTGCTCGCCAATGGCGGCGCCATCGGCCGCAAGCTCGATTTTCTGGCGCAGGAATTCAACCGCGAATCGAATACGCTGTGTTCCAAGTCGAACGCCGCCGCGGTGACCGCCATCGGGCTCGAACTGAAGGCGGTCGTCGATCAGTTTCGCGAACAGGTCCAGAATCTGGAGTAGCCCGAATGGTCGCCAGGGATTTGGGTTCCCGCATCCGCCGCCGCGGGCTGATGCTGGTTCTGTCGTCGCCGTCCGGCGCCGGCAAGTCGACGATCGCGCGCAATCTTCTGGAAAGCGATTCAAGCCTCGAACTGTCGGTCTCGGTCACCACCAGGCCGCGCCGTGGCAGCGAGATCGAGGGCGTCCACTATCATTTCCGCACCATGCGCGAGTTCGAACGGCTGCGCGATTCCGATGCGCTGCTCGAATGGGCCGAGGTGCACGGCAATTGCTACGCGACCCCGCGCGAGCCGGCGGAACTGGCGCTGGCGCAAGGGCGCGACATGCTGTTCGACATCGACTGGCAGGGCGCCCAGCAGCTCAAGGAGAAGATGCGCGTCGACATCGTCTCGATCTTCATCCTGCCGCCGTCGATGAAGGAGTTGAAGGCACGGCTGAAGCGCCGCGCCGAGGACCAGGAATCGGTGATCGAGACCAGGCTGAAGAACGCCCGCAACGAGATCGAGCACTGGAAGGAATATGATTTCGTCATCGTCAACGACGATCTTGATCGCGCCTTCGCCGAAGTGCGCGGCATCGTCATCGCCGAGCGGCTGAGGCGCGACCGCCGGCCCGGTCTCTTCGACTTCGTCTCGGGGCTGCTGGACGAGAAGACGGATTGAGGCGGTGGAGCGCCAATCTCCCCCCTTGTGGGGGAGATGCCCGGTAGGGCAGAGGGGGGCGCTGTCCCGCCGGCGTTCGAGTGAATTAGACTCCATCCTAAGCCGGCTGACGGCCGTTGGTTAGGTCGACCAGACAGAGGTAGTGATCCTTCGCGCCCCCCTCTGTCCTGCCGGACATCTCCCCCACGAGGGGGGAGATCGGCAGCTTCTCACACCGCGTTCGTCAGCCGCACGAATTCCTCGACGCTGAGCGTTTCGGCGCGCCGCGTCGGGTCGATGCCGGCGCGGGTGAGCAGGGCTTCGCCGCCAAGGCTTTTCACGCTCTGCCTGAGCATTTTTCGCCGCTGGCCGAAGGCGGCCTCGGTGAAGCGGCCGAGTTTCGTCACGTCAGCGGGCAAGGGGCTCGTGCGCGGCACCAGATGCACCACCGACGACGTCACCTTGGGCGGCGGCGTGAATGCCTGCGGCGGCACGTCGAAGGCGATCCTCGCCTCGGTGCGCCAGCCGGCCAGCACGCCGAGCCGGCCATAGGCGTCGCTGCCGGCACTGGCTACAATGCGCTCGGCCACCTCGCGCTGGAACATCAGCGTCATCGAAGCATAGAAGGGTGGCCATGCTGTCACCGTCAGCCAGCGGATCAACAGTTCGGTGCCGATATTGTAGGGCAGGTTGGCGATGATCTTCACCGGGCCGCCTTCCGAGGCGCCCTCGGCAAGGGCGGAAAAATCCGTTTTCAGCGCATCGCCCGGGATGATCTCGAGCCGGCCTGGATAGTGGTTCGAGACCTGTGCCAGCGCTTCGAGGCAGCGCTCGTCGCGTTCGATGGCGACGACCCGCCTGGCGCCGCTGAAAAGCAGCGCCCGCGTCAGCCCGCCTGGGCCGGGGCCGACCTCGATCACAGTGGTCTCGCTGAGGTCGCCGGCCGCGCGTGCGATCTTGCCGGTCAAATTGAGGTCGAGCAGGAAATTCTGGCCAAGCGCCTTCTTCGCCTGCAGCCCGTGGCGTTCGATCACCTCGCGCAGCGGCGGCAGCCCGTCGATGCTCATGCCGATGCGCTCATGCGGCAGCTGCTTCCGTCCCGCTGTCGGCAAGCCGGCGGGCGAGCCGCAGCGCCGCGATCAGGCTGTCGGCGCGCGCAATGCCCTGGCCGGCGATGTCGAAGGCGGTGCCGTGGTCGGGCGAGGTGCGGATGAAGGGCAGGCCGAGCGTGACGTTGACCGCCTCGTCGAAGGCCAGCGCCTTGGCCGGGATCAGCGCCTGGTCATGATACATGCACAGCGCCACGTCATAGCTGGCGCGCGCGTGGGCATGGAACAGCGTATCGGCCGGCAGCGGCCCGAAGGCGTCGATGCCTTCCGCTCTCAGCTGCTCGACCGCCGGGCGGATGATGCGCTGGTCCTCCAGGCCCATCGAGCCGCCTTCGCCGGCATGCGGGTTGAGGCCGGCTATCGCCAGCCTCGGCCTGGCGATGCCGAAGCGGCTCTCGAGGTCGGCGGCGGTGATGCGGGCCGTGGTGACGATCAGCTCCGTCGTCAGCGCCTTCGGCACTTCCGAGAGCGGGATATGGATGGTGACCGGAACGGTGCGCAATTCCGGACCGGCAAGCAGCATCACCGGCGTCACCTCGGCGCCGGTATGGAGTGATGCCAGATGCGCCAGATATTCGGTGTGGCCGGGAAAGCGGAAGCCCGCGTCGTAGAGCGGCTTCTTGGCGATCGGACAGGTGACGACCGCCGCAGCGCGGCCGCCGAGGCAGTCGGCCACGGCGCGGTCGATGGCCTCGATGGTGCCGGCGGCGTTGGCCTTGTCGGGCCTGCCGGGCCTGTCGACCTGGGTGGCGTCGAGCGGCACGACCGGCAGGACGCGGTGAAAGATCCGCGCTGCCTGCTCTGGCATGGTTTCCGCGATCGCCACGTTGGCGCCGATCTGGCGCGCCCGCGCCACAATCAGCGCCGGGTCGGCAAGCAGATAAAAGGGCGGCACGCCGGCGCTGTCGCCGGCCTGCCATGCGGCGATGGCGATCTCCGGGCCGACACCGGATGGATCGCCGACGCTCAAGGCCAGCGGGGCATCTGTCCGGCGCATGTCTATGCCGCTTTGCCGGCGGACCCGTCCGGACCGAGAGAGGGCAGGGCTCCGTCTTGTCCGACCACGGCCTAGCGCTCGACGATGCGGGCTTTCTTCCGCAGCTCCTCGACGTACTTCTTGCTGAGATCGTCGGCGTTCTTGTCGTTGTTGCCTTCGCTCTGGAACACCATCTGCGCGGCCTTGTCGTCGGAGACCTCGCGCGACGAGCAGATGCCGATGAACTCGACGCCACGCTCCGTCTCGCGCGTGGCGGTGGCGCCGCCGACCTTGGTGGCCTTGATCTGGTCGGCCCATTCCGCCGGCAATTGCGGCGCCAGTACCCGGCCAAGATCGCGAACGGTGACGTCGATCAGGCCCTTGGCGAATTCGCGCGTGGTGTTGCAGCCGTTGAAGCGGGCGCGCATGGCATCGGCCTCGCGCTTGCGCTTGCCAAGGGTTGCGCTGCGTTCCGACGCCGGCACCACGAAGATGACCTGCTGCAGCATGTATTCCATGGCGGTCGGCTTGGAGCCGCCCTTGTCGAGCATGCGCCTGACCGCGTCCTGTTCGGTCACGGAGCCGCCGTCACCCGAACGATAACGGGCCGAAAGCGCCTGGTTCCAGGCCATCTGGGCCCGGATGAACTCCTTGAAATGCTCCTTGCCGACACCCGACTGCGCCATGACGCCGTCCAGCTGCTTGAGCTGCATCTTGTTGTTCGTGGCGAAGCGCTGGTAGGCGGCGTCGACCTGCTCATCGGTGACCTTGATGCCGAGGCGCTTAACCTCGGCCATGCGCAGCGTCTGGTCGATCATTTCCTGGGCGGCATCGCCCTTCTTGCGCTGCAGTTTTAGAAAAGCGGCCCGATGCGCGATGTCGCCGGTGGTGATCGGCACGTTGTTGACGACATACTTGATCTCGCTGGCGAAAGCCGGCGGCGTCATGACCGTAATCGAGACCGAGGCTGCCGCGATCAGCAGCGCGAATCCTGCCGAAAACAGATATTTCCTCATCGAGAGCATCCCAAATATTCCATCCCGCTCCTACAGCGCCGCGCGTTCCTCGGACGCGCAAAGGATGCTGTAGCATCTTAACTTTGCGCATGATCCTTTCCGAAAATCGAGATCGATTTTCGGAGTCATGCGCTGTGATCGAAACCCGTGCCCGCTCTATACGGCGAAACGATGTCACCAGCGCATGGCCCAGTCTGCTACTGGCCCGTCTCTACTGGATCGTGTCGATCGAGCTCTGTGACGTGCCGAAATCGCCGAGCGTGCGGAACGACAGGTTGAAGCCGACATTCTGCGACACTTCCTTGGTGATCGTGTCGCGCGATTCGGAGAACGTCATCAAATAGGTGAAGCAGGAATCATTATAGGCAAAACCGACGCCGTCCTTGACCAGCACGCTTTGCTTCAGGTCGTAGGTGCCGGTGCCGAAGACGCGCCAGTTCTCGGCAAGATGCGTCGAGGCGCCGAGCGTGACCTCGTGGCGATCGGTGGTGAAGCCGTAGAGCGGCTGCGCCTGGATGAAGGCATATTTGGCGCTGAGCGAAACCGGCAGGCCGGAATAGGCGGCTTTCACCTCGGCGCGCCGGACGTCAAAACTCTGTTCGTCGAAACGGCCGCTGACCGAGCCGGAGAAGCCGCTCGCACTGCTGAAGCCGATCAGGCCGACATAGTCGGAGGTCGGCTTGTCCAGTCCGGAATAGGCGCCGACATTGACCAGGTCGGGCGCGGTGAACGAATTCTGGCCTGCCAGTTGGTAGGATTGGCCGAAGATCGCGTTGGTGCTCCAGCCATTGTCGTAGGCGCCGGAATAGCGGAAACCGACATTGGCACGGGTGCCGCCTTCCATGCGGTCATAGCCGGAGAACTTGTCGCGCTCGAACAGCGTCGTGGCGTCGAAGACGAAACTCTGCGCGTCCTCGTTGGGTACGGCGAGTCCGCCGACATACTGCTCGTTCGGGCGCACGAACACCTGCGCCATCGGTTCGACGATATGGCTGGAGCTCGGCATCGAGAACAGCACCGGCCAGCGCATTTCGAGCCCCGCGGTCGCCATGTAGCGCGCCAGCGAGGTGCGCATATTGTCGTCGACGCCGAGATTCGTCGCCATCTCGTTGATGGCGGCGAGCGAGTTAGAGGTCGCGTTGACATAGCCGGCGTCACCGCGCAGCGCCAGCAGCGGCGTCAGCTGCAGGCCGCCATCGGTGGTGAAGGTGCGCTTCCATTCGGCTTCGGCGGTGAGGCGGCTCGACTGGCCTTCGATGCCGCGCACCCGCTCGACGGGCGTGCTGTCGTCATAGGGAGTTTCGAAGGCCTGATCCAGCCGGTCGCGGCTGATGACCCGCGCATTGACGTTGAACGACAATTGTCCGCCGGCCACCGACATGTCGGGGATATAGGCGTAGTCGAGCGACGGCAGCACCCATGGCTGTTGGGCGGCACGGGCGGACGGATCGCTGGACAGCGTGTTCTCCTGGACCTCGAAGCGCATGGCGCGCACATCGAAGTAATTGCGGCCGTCGAGGCCGGTCAGGTAGATCGTCGACTGATGCGTGACGTCGCTGAAGCCGTCGATGGAGTAGGTGCGCGAAAAATTCTTGTCGCTCTGCAGCAGCACGTCCCAGCCGAAATTCCAGCGCGGATTGATGGCGAACTGGCCCTTGGTGCCCATCATGCCGCGGAACTTGTTCGGATCGCTGGCGGGGCCGGAATCGACATTGACGCCGCTGCTGTTGATGAACTCTTCCGGGCTCTCCTGCCGGATGCCGGCCATCTTCAGCGTGTACTCGCCATTGTTGAAGCGCTGGCGCCACTCGGCCTCGCCGAGGAAGCCCTGCTTGGTGTAGCCGGTGCCGGTGACGGTGAGGTCGTAAGTCGGCGACAGTGCGAAATAATAGGGGACTTTGACGCCGAAGCCGAGGTCGGTCTTGTAGTTGATGCCGGGGATCAGGAAGCCGCTCTTGCGCTTGACCGTCGGGTCGGCGATCTCGAACGCCGGCAGATAGGCAAGCGGAAAGCCGAAGAACTCGAAATTCGCGTTCTCGAAGCGAACCGTCTTCTTCTCGCCGTTCCAGATGATCTTGCGCGCCTTGACGCGCCAGGTCGGCGCCTTGTCCGGCTTGTCCTCGCAGGGTTCGCAAGCCGTGTAGACGCCATTGTGGAAGGTCGTCAGCACGCCGCCCATGCGTTCGGCGCTTTCGGCGGCGAAATAGGCCTTTTCCGGGGTTTCGACACGCAGCGCGTTGACGAAGCCGTCGGCGAAATCGTCGGTGATGTCGAGATGCTCGGAATTGATCTTGGTGCCGTCGCTGTTGATGATCTCGACGGCGCCGCTGGCGACCATGCGCTTGGTGTTGCGGTTGTACACGACGCGCTGGGCGACGAGCTTGTTGCCGCCATAGTCGATCTGCACGGCACCGACGGCGGTCACGGTCTGATCGTCGTTGTTGTAGACAAGCGTATCGGCGGCAAGCAGCATCTGCGAGCCGGAAGGAACGTTCGTCGCCATGTCGGTGACGTCCTGCGCCAGCGCAGGGGCCAGCGGGACCGCGCAGGCGAACAGGCATGCCAAGGCGCTCGCCCCATAAAGGCGCGCCAAACCGGCCTGCCTATGGCTGCGCAAAACCGCCTCCCTCACTAGCCGTCTTCCTTGTAAAGCAGGAACGTCACCCCGAAGAACATAGCCACGACAACCGGAACCCATGCAGCCACGGCTGTGGGCACGAATCCCGCCACGCCGAATGCCTTGACCAATACCGAAACGACATAAAGCAGAAAGCCGGCGAGGACGCCACCCAGAATCATCGTCGCCGACTGCCCCATCCTTGCAAATCGCATTGATACTGTTGCCGCAATCAGCGTCATGGCGACGAGAAGGAACGGCAACGCCACCAGCGAATCAAACTGCATGGCGAAGGCATTTGCCTTGAGGCCGAAGGAACGGGCAACCTCGATCTTGCCCGGCAGGTCGTAGAAGGGAATCGTTTCCGGCCGGGCAAGCCGCTCCTGCACGAATTCCGGCTTGAGATTGGTGTCCACGCGGTCGGTCGCTTCGGAGCGGATGGTGCCGTTCTTGAAGACCTTGACGTCCTGCAATTCCCAATAGCCGTCGCGCAGGAAGGCACGCGCCGCGTCCTTGCGCTCGACGATGTTGCCTTGCTGATCGAGCACGAAGAAGACGGTATCCGCCATCTCCAGTCCCTGGTTGAGGATGGCGCGGGCACCGATGATGGTGTCGCCGGAGGCGGTCTTCTGCCGGATCCAAGGTGTCGAGTCGGCCGAAACGGTGTTGGATTTGCCGGCGCGCAGCTGGTTTTCCATCCGCTCGGACCAGGAGAAGGCATGCGCCGCCACCGGGTTGAGCACGCCGACCGACAGCATGCCGACCATCAGCGCTCCGATGCAGCACGGCAACAGGAATTGCCAGGCCGAGACGCCGGCCGAGCGGGCAATGACCAGCTCGTATTTGCGGTTGAGCGACACCAGCGTCGCCATCGCCGAGAACAGGCCGACGAACGGCACCGTCTGCAGCATGATCATCGGCATCCTGAGCGCCGAAATCGCGAAAGCCGTGCCATAGGTAAAGCCCGGCAGGCCGGTGGTGCGGCCGGACAGCTCGGTGAAGTCGATCAGGAACACCAGCGCCAAAAGGCCGAGGAAGAACCACACCGTGATCGACACGTAGCGGAAGAAGAAATAGCGGCCCAGAGTCCAGCCCATCAGCCGGCTCCCTGGCCGGTAGCCCGGCGCGAGAAGCGCAGCTTGAGGGCTGTCCAGGTTTCGCCGGCGCGGCTGGCGAGGTTGGTCATCCAGTCCGCCCAAGCGACCGGCAGTTCCATGGTTCTCGAAGAGAGGATGAACCAGCCGGCGATCGCCGAGGCCACGATCGGCACGCCGAAGACCATATAGGCGTATTGCGGAACCTTGTCCGCCTTGCCGGCGGCGAAGAAACCAAGCCAGCGCACGAACAGCGCAATGACGATTGCGGTGATCAGCGGGTGGATGCGCGCCTCGCGATGCGAACGCGCGTCGCCTGCCACCGCCAGCGCGATCAGCGCGAACACCAGCGAGTAGGACCATTCGGAAAAACGCTGCTCGAGTTCGGCCGAGTACTCGCCCGGGTTGCGCTGGAACATCTTGTCGTTGGGGCTCGGGTTGAGCAGGTACTGGGTCGTGCGGTCCTTCGGCAGGAGCGTGATTTCGTTGGCGGCCGACATGAAGGCCGAGAGGTCGAAGGCGTAGGAGGTGAAGCGGATGACCGAGAGGTCGCCGGTCAGCGTCTTGCGATGGATGACGCCGTCATTCATCATCAGCACCTTCTCGTCGCCCTTTTCGACGATGCTGCCGCTCTTGGCGTAATAGATCAGGTTGGCGCCTTCCTCGCGCGAATCGGCGACGAAGATGCCGCCCAGCTTGTTGTCGGGCAGCCGTTCGCCGACCTGCAGGAACAGGCCGTCGTCGATCTTGCGGAACGTGCCCTCCTGGATGATCAGCGACACCAGGTCGGCGCGCGAAGCCGCCACCAGCTGCCGGTTCTTCTGCCTGGCATAGGGGTCGACGCCATTGTCGACGACGAAGGAAAACACGCTTGCCGCCAGCGCCAGGAGCAGGATCGGCCGCGCGATGGTCCAGCGCGAGGCGCCGGCGGCATTGATCACGGCCAGTTCCGAATCCGTGTTCATGACGCTGAGCGTCTGGGCGACCGCCACCACCAGCGCGAACGGCACGACGATCGGGATGATCGTCGGGATGATCAGCGCCGCGACCTCGAAGAAGGTCAGCGCCGACTGGCCGCTGTCGGTGACGAGGTCGATCTTGGCCAGCACCTGCGTCGTCCACACGATCGCCAGCGTCCAGGTCAGCGCAGCCAGGAAGACCGCCGATGTCCGACGCATGATGTAGCGTTCAACGACCTTCATGAAGGCTTTTCTCGATTTTGCCGAACGGCATCATGCCCGCGGACAAAGTAGTCATCCGGCGACGCCTGCACAACTGGCTCCATCGGCGGCTCGATCCGGTTTCTCTTCCCACATCACTCGCCCCGGCGGGCGGAGTGTCGGCTCCAATGGATAAGAAATGCAAAACATTGATGGTTAACAATAAGTTGCGACAACAGGGTGGTGTCATGCCGCAGCGAATCCGATAGTGATCGAGGCGCGCATATAGGCTGCGATTTCGGCCAAAGTCTTGCCAAATGCCGTAAAACGACCAAATGTCGCGCACTCTTGAAAGCCGTTGTCCGGCACCCAGCACCCCTGAAAGCAGCACCTGATGAATTCGACACCTACGATCGCCTTCGCCAAATTCGCCGCACCCCAGACCGCAACGTCGAGGAAGGGCAGCGTCTTCGTGCTGGCGGCGGACGATGGCGGCGTCAGCGATGCCGCCAAGGCCTGCGATCCGGCCGGCACGCTTGCGCGGGCGTTTCCGGCGGCGGATTTCTCCGGCAAGTTCGGCAGCGTCGTCGAGGTGTTCGCGCCGCAAGGAACAGCACTCGACCGTCTCGTGGCGGTCGGCGCCGGCAAGGCTTCCAGCCTCGACGATCATGCATGGCTGAAACTCGGCGGCAGCATCGCCGCATCGCTGCGCAAGGCAGCCGAGGTCGCCGTCGTGCTCGACGTTGCGGGCGCCCAGGCCGGCGGCAGGCAAGCGGCGAACGTCGCGGCTGGCATCCTTTTGCGCAGCTATGCCTTCGACAAGTACAAGACGAAGAAGGACAAGGACAACGGACAGCCGAAGAAGCCGGCAAAGGTGACCATCCATTGCGCCGATCCTTCCGCGGCGAAAAAGGCCTTCGCCGACGAGGTGGCGGTGATCGACGGCGTGCTTCTGGCGCGCGACCTGGTCAACGAGCCGGCCAATGCGCTGGGCCCGGTGGAATTCGCCGCCCGCGCCAAGGAGTTGGAGGCGCTCGGCGTCACCGTTGAGATCCTGACCGAGAAGGAAATGAAGAAACTCGGCATGGGCTCGCTGCTCGGCGTCGCTCAAGGGTCGCCGCGCGGCGCCCGCATGGCCGTCCTGCAGTGGAACGGCGGCAAAGCCAAGGCGAGCCCCGTCGCCTTTGTCGGCAAGGGCGTCACCTTCGACACCGGCGGCAATTCGATGAAGCCGGCTTCCGGCATGGAGGACATGAAGGGTGACATGGGCGGTGCCGCCGCCGTCACCGGGCTGATGCATGCGCTGGCCGCGCGCAAGGCCAAGGCCAACGTTATTGGTGTCATCGGCCTTGTTGAGAACGCGGTCGACGGCCACGCCCAGCGCCCTGGCGACATCGTCACCTCGATGTCGGGCCAGACCATCGAGGTGCTGAACACCGACGCCGAAGGCCGCCTCGTGCTGGCGGATGCGCTCTGGTACTGCAACGACCGCTTCAAGCCGGCGTTCATGGTCAATCTGGCGACGCTGACCGGCGCCATCATGGTGGCGCTCGGCCAGCACTACGCCGGCCTCTTCTCCAACAATGACGAACTGGCAGAGAGGCTGGCCAATGCCGGGCAGGCGACGCAGGAGCGGCTGTGGCGCATGCCGCTGGGCGCTGAATACGACAAGCTGATCGATTCCAAGAACGCCGACATGAAGAACATCGGCGGCCGCTATGGCGGCGCCATCATCGCCGCGCAGTTCTTGCAGCGCTTCGTCAAGGAAACCCCCTGGGCGCATCTCGACATCGCCGGCACCGCGATGGGCTCGCCGCCGAGCGAGATCAACCAGTCCTGGGGCTCGGGCTTCGGCGTCCGGCTGCTCGACCGGCTGGTGCGCGACCACTACGAGGGATGAGGCCAACGCCATGGCCGAAGTCCTGTTCTATCACCTGACCGAATCGACGCTGGAAGATGCGTTGCCGGGGCTGCTCGAGCGCAGTGTCGACCGCGGCTGGCGCGCCGTGGTGCAGACCGGCACCGAGGAGCGGCGCGACGCGCTCGACCAGCACCTGTGGACGTTCCGCGACGATTCCTTCCTGGCGCATACGACCGACCGCGAGGCCTATCCGGCCGAGCAGCCGATTCTTTTGACCACGGGGCAGGAGAATCCGAACCAGGCTCAGATCCGCTTCCTCGTCGATGGCGCGGCACCTGCGGATCTCGGCGGCTACGAGCGCGCCGTCTTCCTGTTCGACGGCCACGACACGGCCCAGCTCGAAGGCGCGCGTAGCCACTGGAAGACGATGAAGGATGCCGGCCATACGGTGACCTACTGGCAGCAGACGTCCGACCGGCGCTGGGAGCGCAAGGCTTAGAGGCGGACGCGGAAGGCTGCGAACCGGCCATGTCGGACCACACTCTAGCTGTTTGGCCCTCTGTCCGGTGCGCGCATCATGAGGGCAACGACAGCGCCTGAGACAAATGTCAGCGCCGCGACCGATCCGATCGCCCAGGCGAAGCCGAAGAAGTCGGCGACAAGACCTGCCGAGAGCGCGCCGATCGCGTAGCCGAGGTCGCGCCAGAAGCGATAGACGCTGAGCGAGCGCGCCCGCCACGACGGGTGGGATGCATCGGACACGGCAGCGATCAGGCTCGGATAGACCATCGCCGTGCCGAGCCCAAGCAGCAGGCTTGCCGCCAGCCACCAGCGGAAGTCGCGGGTGAGGGCGGTCAGCAGCAAGGCTGCCGCCTGAACCCACATGCCCGCCACGATCAGGCCCTTGCGGCCCCATTTGTCGCTGAGCGGTCCGGTGGCGACCTGAAGCACCCCCCAGGCGACCGGATAGACGGCTTTCAGAATTCCAATCCGCTCCACGCCGAGGCCGTTCGCGGCGAAGAACAGCGGGAAGATGCCCCAGCTCATGCCGTCGTTGAGGTTGTTGACCAGCCCCGCTTGCGAGGCCGCGAACAGGTTCGGGTCGCGGAACGAGGTCAAGGCGAAGATTTCGCGAAAGGTGAGGGGAGAGGCCGCCTTCGCAACGTTTGCCGCCTCCAGTTGGACATGCCCGCGCGTGTCCCGCACCAGCAGGACCGACAGCGCGGTTCCGACGATCGCGTAGCCGATCCCGAGATAGATGGGGACCGGGCGAAGGCCGTATTGCCCGGCCAGATAGCCGGTCAGGAAAGCGGTGATGCCGACGGCGAAATAGCCGGCGAACTCATTCAGGCCGACCGCCAGTCCGCGCCCCTTCGGCCCGACGAGGTCGACCTTCATCAGCACCGTCATCGACCAGGCCAGCCCCTGGCTGACGCCGAGCAGGGCGTTGGCTGCGATGATCCAGCTCCAACTAGGGGCCCACAGGATCATGAACGGCACGGGAAGGCCGAACATCCAGCCGAGCACCAGCACGCGCTTGCGGCCCCAGCTGTCGGCAAGCTGGCCGGAGACGAGGTTGGCGAAGGCCTTCACCACGCCGAAGCTGACGATGAAGGAAACGACCAGCGTCGTCGAGGTGATGCCGAACTCCTTGGAGCCGATCAGCGGCACCACGGTTCTCTCAATGCCGACCATGCCGCCGACGAAGGCGTTGATAAGGACCAGCAGGGCGAATTGCCGCCAGTTTGCCTTGAGACCGAGTGCGATGGAGGATTCGGCCACCGCCGCCGTCACTGCGCAGCGCCAGCGTTCGAGGCGCGGTTATGGGCTGCATCGGGCGGCGGTGGTGGAATATCGGCGGTCATCGCCTGGACGAACGCGGCCTCGTCGTCGATGCGGAAGGCCTTGTTGAAGCGCTTCTCGAAGCCGATCGTCGACGTCGGCTTGCCGCTCAGAAACCGTCCGCAGACCGAGCCCGAAAAGGCCCCGGGCAGCACCTCGATATGATCGGGCAGTTGTTTCAGCCGCCCGACGCTCGCAAACAGCGCCCTGGCGCCGTCCTCAGCGTTGGAGGCGAGTTCGGTGCGGCCGACGTCGCCTACCATCAGCGTGTGGCCGGTCAGCGCGAACCACGGTTCCGGCGCGCGGGTGCGGTCGGTCACCAGCAGCGTTATGTGCTCCGGCGTATGGCCGGGCGTGTGCATGACCGTCGCGGTCACGTTGCCGAGTTCGAGGACATCGCCATCCTTGACCGCCCGGAACGGGAAGGCGGCTTGCGCGCCCTCGAACAGCACGTAGTCGGCACCGGCGGCCGCGGCGAGCGCGCGGCCCGCCGAAATATGATCGGCGTGGATGTGGGTGTCGATGACGTAGAGGATGCGCATGCCGGTCGTTTGCGCTACCTCGAGATAGGGCGCGATGTCGCCGATCGGATCGACGACGGCTGCGGCCGCCTTGCCGCCGCAACCGAACAGATAGGACGCGCCGACCGGCTGCGAATGAAGGAATTGTCTCAGGATCATCGCCACGCTCCGGCGCGCCCGCGAACGGGCGAAAGCTTGACAGCTCGGCTGGGGGCTGTCATTCAATGATTTTATTGAATGATGTATCGTGACCTGGAAGTCGATGTCAATCCGCAATCCGAAACAGAAGCTGTACGAGCAGTTCGCGATCGTCGCCAAGGCGCTCGGCCATCCGCAGCGGCTGGAACTGATCGAGCACCTGGCGCAGGGTCCGCGCAGCGTCGAGGCGCTGGCAATGAAGCTCGGCCTGCCGATCGCCAACGTTTCCCAGCATCTGCAGACACTTCGCCGCGCCGGGCTGTTGTCGGCCGAGCGCAACGGCAAGTTCGTCAACTACCGTCTCGTGGACGACAGCGGGCTGGCGGCCTTTGCCTCAGTGCGCACCGTCGCCGAGCGCCATCTGGCGGAAGTCGACCGCATCGTGCGCGGCTATTTCGAAGCCCGCGACGACATGGAGCCGGTCACGCGCCAGGAACTGGCCACGCGCATGCGCGATGGGCTGGTGACCGTGATCGATGTCCGCCCGCCGGACGAGTTTGCGCTCGGCCACGTACCAGGCGCGATCAACGTACCGCTTGGCGATCTTCCGGCCCGGCTTGCCGAGCTCGGCAAGGACAAGGAAGTCGTCGCCTACTGCCGCGGTCCATGGTGTGTGATGTCCTTCGAGGCGGTGGCGGCACTTCGCAGCCACGGTTATGCCGCGCGCCGGCTCGCGGATGGCATGCCCGAGTGGAGGGCCGCCGGAATGGCCGTCGAGGTGGCGGCCTGATCCGGCACCTCGGTCGACGGAGCACTACTCGCCGGAGCCAGCCGGCATTTCGAGACACATCATTACCATCACACGCAATCCGGGTTATAGACGCGAACTCATTCGGCGGGTTGAGAATGCGGGTCAGGATCATCGGAACCGGCAGGGCGGTGCCGGCTTCATGCGTGACGTCGCGCGCGCTGGAGCAAAAGCTCGGCCTCGCCGAGGGCAAACTCGAAGCCGCCACGGGCGTTGTCGAGCGCTATGTCTGCGAGGCTGAATCGCAGATTGACCTCGCTTGCGCGGCGGCGCGTCTGGCGCTCGCCGATGCCGGGATCGAGGTCGGCGCCGTCGATCTCATCATCGGCGGCTGCGGCGTGCCTTACCAGCCGCTGCCGTCGACGGCGCCTTTGGTCATGCAGCGCCTCGGCCTGGCGGACGGTTCGGCCGCCGCCTTCGACGTCAACAGCACCTGCCTCGGATTTCTCACCGCATTCGAGACCGCCGCCCGCCTGATCGGGGCCGGGCAATGCGAAACGGCGCTGGTGTTTTCTTCCGAGGTCGCCTCGCGGGCTCTGCCGTGGGAGGAGCAGCCGGAGGTCGCGGCACTGTTCGGCGATGGCGCGGCGGCGGCCATCTTGCAGAGGGGCGAGCCCGGCGAGGGCAGGATGGCGGCAAACCTGATGCGCACTTACCCTTCGGCCTGGGAGGCCTGCGGCATCGGCTCCGGCGGCACGCGTTTCGATTTCCATCGCCAGCCGGAAGAGTTTGCCCGTCACAGCCTGTTCCACATGGACGGCAAGGAATTGTTCCGAGTCACCTCGCGCCATTTCAATGGCTTCGTCGCCGAATTGCTCGAGCGCGCCGGCTGGCGGCATGAGGATGTCGACCTCGTCGTGCCGCATCAGGCAAGCCCGTTCGCGCTCGCCCACATGGCGCGCCAGACCGGCTTTGCGCCGGAAAAGATCGTCGACATCTCGGCGCGCTACGGCAACCAGATCGCCGCCTCCATTCCCTTCGCGCTCGATGTCGCGCGACGGCAGGGCCGCGTCGAAGCAGGCGCGAAGCTGCTGTTCCTGGGAACCTCCGCCGGCGTGTCCTTCGGCGGCATGGCGCTGGAAGCATGAGCATGGGACATGTGCTCGTCACCGGCGCCAGCGGCTTCCTCGGCGCACACGTCATGGCGCGGCTGGCGGCCTCCGGTACCCCGGTGTTTGGCTTTGGTCGTGACGCGGCGCGCTGTGCCATGCTGGAAGCAGAGGGCCATCAACTCATCCGTCATGATCTGTCGGCGCCTTTGGACACGAAACTCGATCAACGGCTCGGCAAGGTCGACCGGATCGTTCATTGCGCCGCACTGTCGGCGCCGTTCGGCCGGCTCGCGGATTTCGAGGCGGCCAATGTGACGGCAACCCGCAACCTCCTCGATTTCGCGACGCGGCAAGGCATCGGCCGCTTCGTCCACATCTCCAGCCCCTCGGTGTGCTTCGCCTATCGCGACCAGCTCGATCTCGCCGAAGACGCGGCCTTGCCTGACCCGGTCAACCACTATGCCCGCACCAAGCGTGAGGCCGAGAGGCTCGTGCTGGCCGCGCCTGTCAGCCACCCGGTGGTGCTCAGGCCACGCGGCATCTACGGTGCCGGCGATCGTGCACTGCTGCCGCGCCTGCTCAAGGCCGCAAAAAGCCGTCCGCTGCCGCTGTTTCGCGACGGCCGGGCGCGCATCGATCTCACTTATGTCGGCGATGTCGTCGACGCCGTGCTGGCCGCCTTGTCGGCGCCGGGCCAGGCCGAAGGCCAGATCTTCAACGTCTCCGGCGGCGAGGTGCTGCCGGTGCGCCGCATCGCCGACGCGGCCTGCGCGCGGGCCGGTTTTGCGGCGCGCTGGCGCAAGATGCCGCTGTGGCCGGCGATGCTGGCCGCAGGTGTAATGGAGGCGGTGGCGCTGCGACTGCCCGGTCGTCCCGAACCGGCGGTGACGCGCTATGGACTCGGCCTGTTCGCCTATGCCCAGAGCCTCGACCTTGCGAAGGCGAAGCGCGTGCTGGGCTGGGCGCCGAAAATCTCCTTCGAGGCAGGGCTCGACCGTACCTTCACCCGGGGAGGCCTGGCGTGAAGATCGTCTTTGCCAACAGCGCCTGGGTGAGTGCGGCCGAACGGCTCATCCTGCGCGGCGGCAGCTGGAAGAGCGTGCGGCTGCGCGTCCGCTACGGGCTGATCCTGCATCCCGTCGCCGGGCCGGTGCTTGTCGACACCGGCTACACGCCCGAAGCGGTCACCGGGCCGGGACGCGGCACGATGCTGCGCCTTTACGGGGCGCTGCTGAAGCCCGAGCTCAATGCGGCCGGGCAGATGCTGCCCGTGCTGGCCCGCCTTGGCCTTGCGCCCAGCGACATCAGCGCCGTCATCGTCACCCATTTCCATGCCGACCATATCTCGGGCCTGTCGCTGTTTCCCAAGGCTCGCTTCATCGCCAGCGATGCGGCCTGGGCGCGGCTGAAGGCACGGACAGCCTGGCAGAATTTGCGCCATGGCGTATTCACCGAACTGTTTCCGGCTGATTTCGAGAGCCGGCTCGACGGACTGTCGTCAAAGCAACAGATAGCACCCCACGATGGTATGCCCGGCGGGGCCGACCTGTTCGGTGACGGCAGCGTGGTGGCGGTCGACCTTCCCGGCCATGCCGACGGCCAGTTCGGCCTGCTCCTCCCCAATATGGAGCGTCCACTGCTCTACGCCGTCGATGTGCAGTGGTTGCTCGGCGCGCTGAAGGAGGAGCGGACGCCAGGTTTTCCGGCAAGCCTGCTGGCCGAGGATTTTGCCTCCATCGAGCCGACCAGCGCCATGCTGCGCCGTTTTCTCTCGGCCGGCGGCGAGGTCATGCTCTGCCATGATCCGGCGCCGACGCAATATGACCTGGGCGGCGCGAGCGGATGAACGGGCTCGCCGAAGCGCTCCGGTCGTTTGCCGTCACTCGATGGGTGTCGCGCAAGAGCCGTCCCGCCTTCGAGCGCTGGCAGGCGCGCACCTTGCGCCGCTGGCTCGACCGCGACCTGCCGCTGGCGCCATTCTATGGCAAGGCACCGCATCACCTCGGCGAGCTGCCGGTGACCGACAAGGCGCTGCTGATGGCGAATTTCGAGCGCTTCAACATCGGCGGTGTGTCGGCCCGCGATGCCTGGGCCGCCGCTTCCGCCGATGGCCGCCTCGGCGACCTGACGGTCGGAGCAAGCACCGGCACATCGGGCAATCGCGGCCTGTTCGTCATTTCCGAGGTGGAAAAATACCGCTGGCTGGGGACGATCCTGGCCAAGGCGGTGCCGGACCTGCTCTGGCACGGCATGCGCGTCGCCGTGATCCTGCCGCAGAACACCGGCCTCTACGACAGCGCGCGCAAATCCCGGCGTATCGACTTGCGCTTCTTCGACCTGACGCTCGGACCCGAACATTGGCGCGCAGCACTCGAGGATTTCGCGCCGACGGTGATCATCGCGCCGCCCAAGATGCTCCGGTACTTCGCCGCAGCCGACTTCCGGCTCTCGCCGCATCGCGTCTTTTCGGCGGCTGAGACGCTCGATCCGGTCGATCGTACTGTTATCGAGGCCTTCTTCCGGCTGCCGCTCGACCAGATCTACATGGCGACCGAAGGGCTGTTCGCGGTGACCTGCCGGCAGGGCGGGCTGCATCTTGCGGAAGACTCGGTCTTCTTCGAATTCGAGCCGGCCGGCGACGGGTTGGTCACGCCTTTGGTCACCGCCTTCCGCCGCCAGACACAGATCATGGCGCGATACAGGATGAACGACCTGTTACGGCTGTCGGATGCTCCATGCCGTTGCGGCTCGCCGCTGCGCACCGTGGACGAGATCGTCGGCCGCATGGACGATGTCTTCCGGCTTGCCTCGGCGGATGGGCCGATCCTGCTGACACCCGACATCCTGCGCAACGCCGTGCTCAAGGCCGACCGCCGCATCGACGATTTCCGCCTGATCCAGACCGCGCCCGATGCGATCGAGCTCAGGCTCGCGCCTGATCTCGATGACGAAGCCGCAGCCGCCGCGCATCAGGCGGTGTTGGCGCTGTTGGCGGTGCGAAAGTCTGCCGCGACGGTCGCTCTTATCCGCGTGCCGCTGCCGCTGGAGACCGTCGGCAAGCTGCGCCGTGTCGAATGTCGGGTGGCGCGGTGAGCCGGCCGGATGCTGCCACGTTGGAAATCCCGCTTCAGCAGGCGGACCGGGTCGAGAACAGCCCCGCCAAGGTCCGGGCATTCGTCGAGCTTTTCAACGACATCCCGGTGCATGATCTCGTTGCCAATCTGACGGTCTCGGTCGAGACCTTGGAGATCGCCGGCCGCGCCTTCCCGCTGACGCTGAACGACGCCAGCGAGGCGCCGAATTGTTACATCTGCTGCCCGTCCAGCGCCTATATCGACTATGCCGTCGACGAGACACGCAATTTCGTCGCGCACCCCTTGCTGCGGCGGGCGCTTCGGGCATTGATCGGCGCTTGCGCGCCGCTGGTCAGGGCGAGCGGTCTCGACCATCAGGTGCAGGTCAACAACTGGCTCTATTCGACCAATCCGGTGCCTCTGCTCGACCGCGCCGCGGTCATCGCACTGCGCGCCAACCTTGCCGCGCGGTTCCTCGACCGCGCCATCGTCATCCGTTCGCTGAACGAGATCGCCGATCCCGCGACCATCGCGGCGTTGAAGGCCGAAGGCTTTCGCATGCTGGCGGCGCGCCAGATCTACATCTTTGCCGACCGCAGCGCCGCGCCGGCCATGACCAACGACATGAAGCGCGACCGCAAGCGGCTGCGCATGACCGGCTTCGAGAGGGTCAGCAATGCCGATTTCGGCGAGGCCGACTATGCGCGCTCAGAAGAACTCTACCGCATGCTCTATCTCGACAAATACACGCCGCTCAATCCGCATTACACCGCCCGCTACATTGCGGAGATGCACCGCCGCGGCATAATCAGCCTGGCAGGCCTGCGCCGGCCGGGTGGTGAGCTTGTCGCCGTGACCGCCCTGTTCGAGAACGGCCGCACGCTGACCCAGCCGATCGTCGGCTACGACACCGGCCTGCCGATCGAGGAAGGCCTCTACCGCATGGTGATGGCGATGGCGCAGGACCATGCCACGGCGCGCGGCCTGTTCTTCAACATGAGCGCCGGTGCCGCCGACTTCAAACGCCGGCGCGGCGCCGTACCGGCGATCGAGTACAACGCCGTCTATGCCGGCCATCTGCCGCGCCGCCGCCGCGTGGCGATCCGCATCATGGAAACCGTGCTGGCGCGGATCGGCATCCCGCTGCTCAGGAGGTTCGAACTATGAGCGAGCGCCAAAAAAGCAAGAATCATTGGCAGGCGGTGGCGCTGTCGACCGACATCAGGGACAAGCCGAAGCGCATCCTGTTCGACGGCGCGCCGCTGGTGCTGTTCCGCTCGGAGCAAGGCATTGCAGCGCTTTTCGACCGCTGCCCGCACCGGCTGGTCGAACTGTCGACCGGCAAGGTGGTCGGCGGCGAGATCGAATGCCCCTATCACGGCTGGCGCTACAATGGCGACGGACGCTGCACCGCCATTCCCGGCCATGTCGGCGAGATGCCGCACTACCGGGTGCGCAGCTTTAGCGCCATCGAACGCGACGGCGTCGTCTTCGTGTCGTCGGGCGCGCCTGAGAGCGAACCCTATCTCCACTGCATGCAGGGCAAGGACATCGTCGTGCGGCGGGTGCGCTCCTCGACCCAATCGACGGTCGTCGACGCGGCCGAGAACATCCTCGATGCCACCCACACCCACTTCACCCACAAGGGCCTGCTGCGCGGCCTGAGTTCGAAGCGCCATCTCGTGCGCGTCGAAGTGACCGGCGGGGAGGGCTGGGTCGAGGCCTGCTACACCGGCGAGGAGCGCCAGCAAGGACTGATCAGTCGGCTGCTGGAGGGCGAGCGGGCGAAAACCATCGGCCGCTTCCGCCACCCCGGCATCGCCGAGCTGGAATATTGGGGCAAGGGCGGGCTGGCGCTGGCCACGACCTTCCATTTGCGCCAGGCCGACGAGCGCACCGTCGAGGGTGTCGGCTGGCTGATCGGCCCGCGCCAGGGATGGCTCGGCGAGATCAAGGCGCTCGCCTTCAAGCCGCTGTTCAACATCGCCCTCGAGCAGGATCGCCGCGTGCTGAAATCGGCGAGCGACAACGCCCGCTTCGAGCCGCCGGCGCGCCCGGCGATCGGTCCGCTCGATTTCCTGCGCCGCGACATCGCCGCCATCATGGACGGCGAGATGCCGGCATCCGCGGCCAGGCCGCGCGTCCACCAGATCGAGCTTTAGCGAAAGCCGGTTTTCGGAATGATGCCTGTTTTCGACCCTCCGATAAGTGCTAGCTTCCCTGGCAAAGTCCGCCTTCCTGGAGCGCCCAAGACGTGATCGATCACATAACCATCGCGGTCAGCGACCTGCAGACGAGCAAGCTCTTCTACGAGAGAGCGCTTGAGCCTTTGGGATATCGCCTCTCGTTCGGCAAGGAGGGCGTGTTCTGGGCCTTTGATGTTGGCGACGGCGCCCTGTTCGAGATCCAGACATCGGACAGCAAACCACCCCTGACGCATTTGCACGTCGCTTTCCGGGTCAACAGCAAGGCAGAGGTCGAGGCGTTTTATCGGGCTGCTCTCGACGCGGGTGCCACCGACAATGGCGCGCCCGGCCCGCGTCCGGACTATGCCGTGAACTACTATGCCTGCTTTGTTCTTGATCCCGATGGCTACAACATCGAGGCCATGGTCAATGAGCCTGTGACGCCAGCGTAACAGAAACGCTGGCGCCGGCTGAGGGCGCAGCCTGCGGAAAAGCCAAGCCTTGGCAACAGGATAGCCAGGTTTCCTGAATCGGATGATTCAACTCTGCAGCGGGCCGTTCCATTCCATATCGCGGGTCGAGGCTGCCTGCAGGCTGATGCGCTCGCGCCATGCCGTGCCTGCGATCTCCGCCAGCGCCCGCCACTGCGCTTTCTTCGGTGCGGGGTCATCGGGCCAGTCGAGCAAGTCGTCGGCCTCGCGCATCGCCTGACGGAAATCACGAAGCCCACCGGAACGCAGCGCCGCCGGCAGCCCGTACATCCGCATGGCGAGCCGCACCGTCTGCGGAGCGACAACATCGGGCTTCACCTCCGCGCCGTCCCCCAGCATAGCGTCGGCGAAGCGCGACGGATCGCGAAAGAAATGCAGGCCGCTGACGGCGCGCGGATTGCACTCCAGCGGCAGCACGCGGCCGTCCGCCTCGCGCATCAGGTCGAGGGAGATCTGCCCGTTCCAGCCCGTTGCCGCGACGATGAGTTCGACCAGATGCCGCGCGGCCGCATCCTCGACCCGCTCGAAGTAGATGCCGGCACCCCTGCCGGCGCGATAGAGCGAACGGTAGAGCGAGAACGCCTTGAGGGCGCCGTCGCGCGCCACCGCATAGGCGCTGATCTCGTCGCCGGGCACGAAACGCTGCGCCACCCAGGGTGCGGCGGGCGACGGACGGATGGCGTCGAGCGCGCCGGGCGAGGGGCGGAGCAGCACCTGGCTGGCGAAGCGCGACCAGACCGGCTTGAAGACCAGCTCGCGCGAGCGGCAGCGCACCGCCTCCAGATCGGCGGTCGATTGCAGCAGCGTCGTCTCCGGCACGGCCAGGCCAAAACTCTTGGCCAGGCGGATGAAGGCGTATTTGTTGTGGACCTGGGCAAGTAGCTCGATACCCGGCGCGAACAGGCGGGCAGGGATGGCACGCTCGCGCCAGGCAAGGGCGAGGTAAAACACCTCCTCGCAGGTCGGGATGACCAACTTGACGCCTTCGGCCCGCACCAGCACCTCGACCGCTTCGGCGTAGGCCGCCGGCGCAAAGCGCGGCGGCGGCAGGCGGTGATAGCGCGCGCAGGCGCTGCTGGCGGCGGCGATCGGGTGGGCCGGGCTGTCGGCCAGGATCACCCTGCGTCCTGCGCCATGCAGCAGCCGCGCCAGATGCAGCGCCACCGGCGCGCGAGCCCCGGTGACGAGTATGGTGTTATCGGGCCCCGGCATCGGCAGGCTGTTCGCAATGGTTAAGGTCGCGGCGAGCGTTGCGCGAAATCCGAGCGCTTGGCAACGGCGCGAGCGCTACCGCCCGCGGGGCAGCGCGCGCTCGACGACGTTGAGGAAGAAGCGGATGCCGATCGGGATGACGGCGTCGTTGAAGACGAAGCGGTCGCCATGCAGTCCTTCGCCCGCGCCGACATCGCCGGCGCCGATCCAGGCATAGGCGCCGTCGCCGACGGCTTGCAGCAAATAGGCAAAATCCTCGCAGCCCATGCTCGGCTGGAACTCGGTAAGGACACGATCCGCGCCGATCGTCTCAGCGGCGGCCGCTGCCGCGAGCGCCGCGCCATCAGGCGGATTCACCACCGGCGGATAGCCACGCTTGTAGGTGAGCGCGGCGCTCGCCCCGTGCATTGCCGCGCAGGCCTGCGCCACGCGCTCGATCTCGGCAGCGCAATGATCCGACAGCGCCCAGTCGTAGAAGCGGCAGGTGCCCTCGACCTTCACCTCGCCTGGCACGAAATTGTTGAAGCGGCCGCCATGGATTTGCGTCACCGACAGCACAATGGGCGACAGCGGATCGACGCTGCGGCTGACCAGGCGCTGGATGGCGGTGACGAAGCTTGCTGCCGCCAGCAGCGGATCGTCGCCCAGATGCGGCATCGCCGCGTGGCAGCCGTTGCCGCAAAAGGCGATCTCGAAATCGTCGACCGCCGCCATTTGCGGCCCGGACCGCACGCCGACATGGCCTTCCGGAAAGCCCGGCCAGTTGTGGACCGCAAACACCTGCTCGACCGGAAAACGGTCAAGCAGCCCGTCCTCGATCATCGTCTTGCCACCGCCCAGCACCTCCTCGGCCGGCTGGAACACGAACACCACCGTGCCGTCAAAATTACCGCTCTCGGCAAGCAGCTTTGCGGCGCCGAGCAGCATCGCCATATGGCCGTCATGGCCGCAGGCATGCATGACGCCGTCCTTGCGCGAGGCATAGTCGACACCGGCGGCTTCCGTGATCGGCAAGGCGTCGAGCTCGGCGCGCAGCGCGATCGACCGGCGGCTTGTGCCCTTGGTCAGCGTGGCCACCACTGCGGTTGCGCTGACGTCGGTATGAACGGAAAGGCCGAATTCTCTAAGCTTTCCCGCGACGAAGGCCGCCGTCTCGTGTTCGGCAAAGCCCAGCTCCGGATTGGCATGGATGTGCCGCCGCCAGCCGATCGCCTCCGGCACGATCGCCGTCACCCTGTCGTTCTCCTGCATGATCAAATCTCCGCGTCCTGTGTCGCTTGGGATACCCGGTTGCCTGGCTTTCGGTCTTGAACGGGATTGACGGGCCGCGTGCTTTCGAGAAGGCTGGGGCACCATGAGCGACGCCAGCGAACAGAGAGAACGCCAAGCAGCGCGGCTGACGCGGCATGCCGGCCTTGGCGGTCTCGAAATGCTCGCCGCCCGCTACCGCGACCATGCCTACGCGCTGCACACACACCCGACCTATGTCTTCGGTGTCGTCGTCGGCGGCGTCGAAAAGCTGAGGATCGGCCGCCGCAATCATCTGGCGCCGGCGGGCTCGATCATCGCCGTCAATCCGGAAGAACCGCATGACGGCGAGAAGGGCTGCGCCTCCGGCTGGGCCTACCGCACCTGCTATCCCGATGTGGCCTTGATGGGCGAGATCGCCGAGGATCTGGAATTGCCGGGCTTGCCGATGTTCGCCGAGGGAATTTTGCAGGCGCCCGACCTGGCGCGGGCCTTCGTGCACGCGCACCGTCTGGCGGGGCAGGCGCTTGAGCAGGAAGCAGCGATGCTACTGGTGCTGCGCGAGCTGGTCAGCCGCTTCGGCGACGGCAAAGGCAACATTCATGCATCGGACGGCGGCGAGGCGGTCAGGCGTTTCCGCCTCTATGGCGAATTGATCGAGGCCGATCTCGCCGCCGGCTTCGATCTCGCGCGCCTGGCCAGCGCAGCCGGCGTCAGCCGCTTCCAGGTCATTCGCGACTTCCATCGCGCAGCTTGCATGACGCCGGGACAATATCTGCGCGACCGCCGCATCCGCGCCGCGTCAGCACTGATGCGAACCGACATGCCGCTTGCCGAAATCGCCGTCGCGACCGGCTTTGCCGACCAGAGCCATCTGACAAGAGTGTTCAAGACCATCAAGGGCCTGTCGCCGGGCGCCTGGCGCGCTGCCGCGTAAGGCAACCACAAGTCGAAAATGAACCGGCCGTTATAGGGAACCCAACACGCATCTTCGCAGTTCAATGCGGGGAGGGCGGGGCGCTTCGTGAGCAGCCGGCACGGTCAGGCATGGCCTGTCCGTTTTGGTCGGCTGCCGGAGGAGACCCGCCGCCATGAAGTTCTTTCACGCACTGCTTGCGTTTGCCGTCGCCGCTGTACTCGCTGCCAGCCCGGCCCGGGCCGTCGACCTCTCCATCGTGTCGGGCGACACCGGCAATGGCCTGAAGGTGCTTCGCGACATCCTTGACCAGTACGAGAAGAAAAGCGGCAACAAGGTCACCATCATTCCGATGCCGACCTCGACCACGGACCAGTTCGGCCAATACAGGCTCTGGCTCGCCGCCCACAACGGCGACATCGACGTCTATCAGACCGACGTCATCTGGGCGCCGCAGCTGGCCAGCCAGCTTGTCGACCTGACTGCGGCGACCAAGGATGTCGTTGCGGCCCATTTCCCGTCGATCATCCAGTCGCAGACCGTCGACGGCAAGCTGGTGGCGCTGCCGATATTCACCGACGCACCGGCGCTCTACTACCGCAAGGACCTGCTGGATAAGTATGGCGCCAAGCTGCCGGGAAGCTGGAGCGAGCTTGCCGCCACCGCCAAGCTCGTCATGGACAAGGAACGAGAGGCCGGCCACAAGGACATTTGGGGTTTTGTCTTCCAGGGCAACGCCTATGAGGGGCTGACCTGCGACGCGCTCGAATGGGTGATGTCGAACGGCGGCGGGCAGATCATCGAGCCGGACGGCACGGTCTCGATCAACAATCCGAAGGCGGCGGCCGCCCTCGACATGGCCAAGGGCTGGGTGGGCACCATCGCGCCTCCGGGCGTTCTCGCCTACCAGGAGGAAGAGTCGCGCGGCGTCTGGCAGACCGGCAACGCCGTCTTCATGCGCAACTGGCCCTACGCCTATTCGCTGGGCGAGAGCGAAGGCTCGCCCATCAAGGGCAAGTTCGACGTGACCACGCTGCCGCCCGGGTCGGGCGAGGGCGCCCGCTCGGCGGCGACGCTCGGCGGCTGGAACCTCGCCGTTTCCAGATATTCGAAGAACACGGATGCAGCGATCGAGCTGGTCAAATGGGTCGCGTCGCCCGAGATGCAGAAGTACCGCGCGCTGAAGGCATCCTATCTGCCGACCATCCAGGCTCTCTACGACGATGCCGACATCGCCAGGGAGCAACCGGTCATCCCGCGCTGGAAGGAGGTCTTCCTCAACGCCGTGCCGCGTCCTTCGAATGAGGCCAAGGTCAGGTACAATGAGGTGTCCAACGCGTTCTGGACCGCCGTGCACAAGACGCTCTCCGGCGAAGGCACGGCCGCCGACAACCTCGCCGATCTCGAAGTGACGCTGACGAAGCTCAAGGGCGCCGCCTGGTGATGCAGGCGCGCTCTCGGCTGATGCGCCAGCGCGTGCGCTCGGCGTGGCTGTTCCTTGCCCCTATGCTCATCGTGCTCGCCGCTGTCGCCGGATGGCCGCTTCTGCGCACCATCTATTTCAGCTTCACCGACACCTCGTTGACCGACCTCGAGGCAGGGCGCTGGATTGGCTTTGCCAATTACTTCTCGGTACTCAGCATGCCGAGCGGCCGGGTTCTCTACGACGGCCTGCTTGTCGACCCAGCCTGGTGGCGCGCCGTCTGGAACACGGTGCGCTTCGCTCTGATCTCGGTGACCTGCGAGACGGTCCTCGGCATGATCGTCGCTCTGGTGCTCAACGCCGAATTCCCCGGCCGCGGCTTCGTGCGCGCCGCTGTCCTCATCCCCTGGGCGATCCCGACGATCGTCTCGGCGAAGATGTGGCAGTGGATGCTCAACGACCAGTTCGGCATCATCAACGACGTGCTGCTCAACCTCGGCCTGATCAGCACCAAGATCGCCTGGACCGCCAGCGCCGATACGGCAATGGTCGCCGTCCTCATCGTCGATATCTGGAAGACGACGCCGTTCATGGCGCTTCTCATCCTCGCCGCGCTGCAGATGCTGCCGCGCGAGATCTACGAGGTCGCCCGGATCGATGGTGTGAGCCCCTGGCGGGTGTTCTGGAAGGTGACCTTGCCGCTCATCCGGCCGGCGCTGATGGTGGCGGTGATCTTCCGTGGCCTCGATGCGCTGCGCATCTTCGACCTGATCTATGTGCTGACGCCGAACAATGCGCACACCAAATCGATGTCGGTGTTTGCGCGCGAGAACCTGTTCGAGTTCGACAAATTCGCCTACGGCTCCGCCGCCTCGACGCTGCTTTTCCTCATCCTCGCCTTGCTGACCATGCTCGTGCTGTGGCTCGGCCGGGTCAGGCTGGACAGGGACTATTGATCATGTGGCCTTTGATCACGCGGATCGTCAGCCGTGCCGCTTTCTACCTGCTCGTCGCGGTCATCGTCATTGTCGCGGTGTTCCCGTTCTACTACGCCGTCGTCACCAGCCTGAAGTCGGGGACGGCGCTGTTCGAGGTCGACTATTGGCCGAAGATGATCAGCTTCGCCAATTACCGGACCGTCCTCACCGACGGGACCTTCCCGCGAAACCTCCTCAATTCGCTGGTCGTCTCCGGCGCCGTCGTCGCCATCTCGCTGTTCCTCGGCGTCACCGCCGCCTACGCGCTGGCGCGCATCCGCTTCCGCGGCCGCTCGCTTCTGCTGTTCGCCATCCTCTCCGTCTCCATGTTCCCGCCGGTGGCACTGCTTGCCGGCCTGTTCGAGCTGGTCCGCACGCTTGGCCTCTACAACTCGCCACTGGCGCTGGTCTTTTCCTACATGATCTTCACTTTGCCGTTCACCGTCTGGGTGCTCACCGCTTTCGTTCGCGACCTGCCGCTCGAGATCGAGGAGGCGGCGATCCTCGACGGCGCGACGCCATGGATCATCATCACACGCGTTTTCCTGCCGCTGATGTGGCCGGCGCTGGTCACCACCGGGCTGCTCGCCTTCATCGGCGCCTGGAACGAATTCCTCTTCGCGCTCACCTTCACCTCCAGCAACGAACAACGAACCGTGCCGGTCGCCATCGCCCTTCTGTCCGGCAGTTCGCAGTTCGAGATCCCCTGGGGCAACATCATGGCCGCGTCGGTGATCGTCACCGTGCCGCTCGTCGTCCTCGTGCTGATCTTCCAGCGCAAGATCATCTCGGGCCTCACAGCGGGTGGCGTGAAGGGGTGAACGTTCTTTGGTGACGGCTCTCGTTTTGCGCCGCTGAGTCCTTGGCTAGTGTCACCGGATACCTTCATCGGTAAGTTAGTGCTCGAATGCATCAAGATGTCTCGATCGATAGCGACCTCGTTCGCCGGCTGATTGCCGCGCAGTTTCCTCTCTGGGCGGACCTGCCGGTGGAACCGGTCGAGCCGGGCGGCTGGGACAATCGCACCTTCCGCCTCGGCGACGACATGTCGGTGCGCCTGCCGAGCGCGGCGTCCTATGCCGCACAGGTCGAGAAGGAGCAGCGCTGGCTGCCCCTGCTCGCGCCGCATCTGCCGCTGCCGATCCCGGTGCCGCTGGCCAAGGGTGCGCCCGGGCAAGACTACCCCTGGCCCTGGTCGGTCTATGGCTGGCTGCGCGGCAGGCCTGCTGCGAACGGCGGGATTGCCGATCTCACGGGCTTCGCCCGCTCGCTGGCCGATTTTCTGCTCGCGCTTTACCGCATCGATGCCAATGATGGCCCGCCGGCGGGCCAGCACAATTTCCATCGCGGCGGCCGGCCTGCGGTCTACGACGCCGAGACCCGTACAGCACTGTCGGCACTGACTGGGCGCCTCGACACGGATACCGCGCAAGAGGTTTGGGCAAGCGCGCTTGGCTCCGGGTGGCAGCGCCCGCCGGTCTGGGTCCATGGCGACATCGCCTCCGGCAATCTGCTGGTCGAGGGCGGAAAGCTCCGCGGCGTCATCGATTTCGGCAGTTCGGCCGTCGGCGATCCCGCCTGCGACCTGGTGATCGCCTGGATCGAGTTTTCCGGAGAGAGTCGGCAAGCCTTCCGCGATGGGCTCGCCCTCGACGAGCAGACCTGGGCGCGCGCCCGGGGCTGGGCATTGTGGAAAGCCCTGATCACCGCTTCCGGCCACGACGGCAACCAGCGCGAGGCGGAAAGATCCTGGGCCATTATCGACGAGGTGCTGGCGGACCATCGGCGGGTTTATCGTCGATAGACCGGCTCGGTGTCGTCACGTCAGGACGAGAACTTTCGCGGCGATCAGGCTACGCGCCATACCACATGCGCCGGAGCAGCCCGTCACGCCGAATGAACTGGTGGTAGAGGGCCGCGCCGGCATGGAACACCAGCAGCGCCACAAGCACAAAGGCGCCGAAGCCATGCGGCGCGCGCGGCGGATAGTCGGTGAAGTTCGGCAACGTCGCGTTGCGCTGGCCGAAGATCACCGGGGCAGCACCACTCAGGACCATCATGCCGATGCCGCTGGCGGCCATGCCGAGAATGACGATGTAGAAAGCGACATGCACAAGGCGTGCGATGCGTTCCTGCCAGGCTGGCGAACCTTGCGCGGGAAGCGGCCGCAGATCGAAGCGCCACCACCAGACAATGCGGAATGCCGTCAGCAGCAAGACCATGATCGCCACCGGAATGTGGAAACGAAGGAGGTCGGCCTTCACAGCAGCATCCATCGCATTGGCGGCGCTGAAGCCGGAGCCGAGCAGGGCCAGGATCAGGATGGCGCTCAGCCAGTGAATGGAAACCGCTACAGTGCCGTAGCGGTCAGCTCTGCTCTTCCGCATCCATGTCTCCTTCGAGTTTCCGGCGCAGCGCCGTGATCACGGCGTGCATTGTGTTGAGATCCTTGACCACGAGCCCGTCGGCGAGCCTGTTCACCCAGGGCGCCTGCAGGCGCATAGCTGCGTCGAAGGCCTGTCTTCCCTTGTCGGTCAGAACGACGAGTTGCGCCCGCTGGTGATGCGGGTTGGCCCCGAATGCGACGAGCCCTTCCTTGTGCAGGTCGTTGACGATCCGCTGCACGTTCTGGCGGTTGGCGCCGAGATCGCGCGCCAGCCAGGCGACCGGCTGCGGCCGCTCGGCGATGACGATCGCGCCGAGGACCTGCCAGCGGGCGCTGGTCAGGCCAAGGTCGGCGACCAGCCTGTCTCCGGCGGCGAGCATTCGGCTGTTGAGCCTGAACAGGTCGAGAACAAGATCGTTCAAAGCTTCACCGGCCGGGGTTCGAATGGGTTCGCTCATTTGTCATCCTATATCGTGATTGACATCATAGTGTCAAGTTGGTATGTATGCATCATAACAGAGTGACACCATAACACCAATTAGATGGAGCCTTGTGATGACTGCGATACGCCCAATGGACCCTGCCTTCCCCATCGACCGTCAGGTCGCGATCGACGCCGGCGCCGTCGTGCTGGTCAATCTTTTCACGCTCGACAAGGCCGACGAGCAGACCTTCCTCGAGGTGTGGCAGGATGATGCGGCCTTCATGAAGCAGCAGCCGGGCTTCATCTCGACCCAGCTCCACCGCGCGCTCGGCGACAGCCCGACCTATCTGAACTGTGCCGTGTGGGAAACGACCGCTGCCTTCCGCGCCGCCTTCACGCATCCGCAGTTCAGGGCCAAGATCTCGGCCTATCCGTCCTCGGCTGTCGCGTCCCCGCATCTGTTCCAGAAGGTTGCGGTGCCCGGCATCTGCGTGGCCTAGCAACAACGCACGCCCTGCCGCCGTACCGGTTTCCGCGCCCGTCTGTCATCCAGCTGTCATATGGTCGCGCTAGGCATCCTTAAATCCGGATTTATGGATATATGGATGGACAAGGAAGCAGCTCTTCGCGCATTGGCAGCGCTGGGCCAGGACACGCGCCTCGAAGTCTTCCGGTTGCTGGTGCGCACCGGGGCAGGCGGCTTGCCCGCCGGCGATATCGCTGCGCGGCTCGACATCGTCCAGAACACCATGTCGGCGCATCTGAAGGTGCTCGATCATGCTGGGCTGGTCAGTGCCGAGCGCGAGGGCCGCAGCATCCGCTATGTCGCCGACATGACCGGCTTTCGCGACCTGCTCGCGTACCTGATGGAGGATTGCTGCAACGGCGCGCCGGAGCTCTGCCAGCCGGTGATCCAGGCCGTGACCTGCAAATGCTGAGGGAGGAATTGATGACAGATCAGATCTACAACGTCTTGTTTCTGTGCACCGGCAATTCGGCGCGCTCGATCCTCGCCGAGGCGATCCTCAACCGGGTCGGCGCCGGCAGGTTCAAGGCCTATTCCGCCGGCTCGCATCCCAAGGGCGAGGTCCATCCATTCACGCTGCAGCTCTTGAAGACGCTCAACCACGACACCTCCTTTGCCCGTTCGAAGGACTGGGAAGAATTTGCGGCCCCCGGCGCACCAGAGATGAATTTCGTCTTCACCGTCTGCGACAACGCCGCCAATGAATCCTGTCCGGTCTGGCCGGGCCAGCCGATGACCGCGCATTGGGGCGTGCCCGACCCCGCCGAAGTCGAGGGCACCGATGCGGAAAGGCATCTGGCCTTCGCCGAAGCCTACCGCATGCTCAACAACCGCATCTCGATCTTCGTCAGCCTGCCGATGAGCATGGTCGACAAATTGGCCTTGCAGAAGCGGCTGGATGAGATCGGCCGTGATCTGCCAAGGGCCGGCTGAGGATGACCGTCGATCTGCCCCGCCGTCTTGCCGCCGAAGCCCTCGGCACCGCGATGCTGGTCGCCGCCGTCATCGGTTCGGGCATCATGGCCGACCGGCTCACCGACGATGTGGCATTGGCCCTGCTCGGCAACACCATCCCGACCGGCGCCATTCTGGTGGTGCTGATCACTATTCTTGGGCCGGTCTCCGGCGCCCATTTCAACCCGGCGGTGACGCTGGTGTTTGGGTTGCGGCGGGAGATCGAAACCAAGGCTGCGTTGGCCTATGTCCTGGCCCAGATCGCCGGCGGCATTGCAGGCACGCTGATCGCGCACGCCATGTTCGGCCTGCCCCTGGTCGAGCTTTCCACCACCGTGCGAAGCGGCACGGGGCAGTGGATCGCCGAACTGGTCGCTAGTTTCGGCCTCGTCTTCACCATCCTTGCCGGTCTGCGCGCCCGTCCGGACTCGATCCCGTGGCTGGTCGGCCTCTACATCACCGCAGCCTACTGGTTCACCGCTTCGACCTCCTTTGCCAATCCGGCGGTCGCCGTCGCGCGTGCTTTCTCCAACACTTTTGCCGGCATCCGGCCGCTCGATGTCCCGGCCTTCATCATCGCCGAGCTTGTTGGCGCGCAGCTGGCCATGGCGCTGGCCGGCTGGCTGCTTGCCGAACCGAAACCCTTGCCAGAGATGAGACCCGCCGCATGACCATCACCATCTATCACAACCCTCAATGCGGCACCTCGCGCAACACGCTGGCCATCATCCGCCAGTCCGGCGAGGAGCCGGAGGTGATCGAATATCTGAAGAACCCGCCGTCGCGTGAAAAGCTCATTGAGTTGATCGCCGCCATGGGAATGACGCCGCGCCAGCTCTTGCGCGAGAGCGGCACGCCCTATGCCGAGCTGAACCTTGGCGATGCCAAATGGAGCGATGACGAGATCCTCGATTTCATGCTGGCGCACCCGATCCTGATCAACCGGCCGATCGTGGTGACGCCGCTCGGCGCCATGCTGGCGCGGCCGTCGGAAGCTGTTCTCGACATCCTGCCCAATCCGGATATCGGCTCTTTCACCAAGGAGGACGGCGAGGTGGTGATCGGCGCCGACGGTAAGCGGGTCGTCTGAGCTTATTTCGAATTTCTTCGAAATACAGTTGACGACCCGCTGATTCTGGGCGTACGGATATTTCCATGAAACTCGAACAAGCAGCAAAACAGCTCGAGGCGCTGGGCAACCCGACGCGGTTGAAACTCTACCGCATCCTGGTCCGGGCCGGCGAGGCGGGCAGGCCCGTCGGCACTCTGCAGGAAAGTCTGGGCATTGCCGCCTCGACGCTGTCGCATCATTTGCATCGCCTCATCCTGACCGGCCTTGTCTCGCAGGAGCGGCAGGCGACGACGCTGATCTGCCGCGCCAACTATCCGATCATGCGGGATCTGGTCGGCTTCCTCGCCGACGAATGCTGCGCCGATGCCGCCAGTAATCCCGCCGCGGGAGAGGCGGCGGCATAATTTTTTGCCTTATATTTCGATAATCCCGGAATTATGGAAGGTAGCAAAATGAACAAGCATAGCGATCTTCCGGTAGCAGTCATCGGTGCCGGCCCTGTCGGCCTGGCGGCAGCCGTCTATCTGCTTCGCCAGGGCCTACCGGTGAAGCTCTACGAGGCCGGCGGCGACATTGCCACCAACCTTCGCGATTGGGGCCATGTCAGGATTTTTACGCCCTGGCGCTTTTGTGTCGATCGGGCGGCGAAGGAACTGCTGGAAGAGCATGCCTGGAACATGCCCGATCCCGAGGCGTTTCCCACCGCCAATGAGCTTATCGATCTCTATCTCGAGCCGCTGGCGAAACTCCCGCAGATCGCGCCGGTGATCGAAACCGGCGCTCGAATTGTCGGCATCTCGCGCCTGGGCGCCGACAAGGTGCGGAGCAGGGGGCGTGAGGCACGGCCCTTCATGCTGGTGGTCGAAACTGCCAGTGGCACCAGGCGTGACGGTGCCCGCGCCGTCATCGATGCGTCGGGCACATGGCAGTCACCGAACCCGCTCGGTGCCGGCGGCCTCGCGGCCGAGGGCGAGATGGAATTCGCCGATCGCATCGCTTACGGCATTCCTGATATTCTCGGTCGCGACCGCAGCGTTTACGCCGGCCGCACCACGCTGGTCGCCGGCTCCGGGCATTCGGCGGCCAATGCCTTGCTCGATCTCGCCAGGCTGGCGGATGCCGAACCTGGGACGGCCTCCATCTGGACGGCTCGCGGCACCGACCTCGTGCGCATCTATGGCGGCGGCGATGCCGACCAGTTGCCGGCGCGTGGCGAGCTTGGCGCCGATGCGCGCGAACTTGCCGAAAGCGGCCGCGTCACGCTGGTCACTGGTTTTGCCACCGTGGCCATTCGCGACGAAGGCGGTCGCCTGATCGTCGAGGGCGAGACAGAAGACGGCTTGCGACGGATCGGCCCGGTCGACCGCATCATCGCCGCCACCGGGCAACGGCCCGACCTCACGCTGACAAGGGAGCTTCGGCTCGATCTCGATCCGTGGCTGGAAAGCGTCAAGGCGCTAGGGCCGCTCATCGATCCCAACGAGCATTCCTGCGGCGACGTGCCTCCACACGGACACCGCGAACTCAGCCATCCCGAGTCCGATTTCTACACGGTCGGCATCAAGAGCTACGGCCGGGCGCCGACCTTCCTGCTTTTGACCGGCTACGAACAGGTGCGATCGGTCGCGGCCGCTTTGGCAGGCGACATCGCGTCGGCCGATGCGGTGCGATTGGTTCTGCCCGAAACCGGCGTCTGCGTAGTACCGGGAACGCTGGAAGTGTCGCAAATCGATGCGGCGTCCAAGGGCTGCTGCGGTGGCCCGGCGCCGCAAGAGGCGGATGCGTGCTGCGTCGCCGATGTCGAGGCGAAGACCGCCGGCAAGAGTGGCTGCGGCTGCGGCGTTGCCGCATGAGCATTCCGTCGGGCATGCGTAGCCGCGGCACGATCATCACCGTGCTTGGGCTGACGCAGATCATGGCGTGGGGCTCTTCCTACTATTTGCCGGCGGTCATTGCGCCGAAAGTGGCCGCAGAGACCGGTTGGCCGCTGGCTTGGGTGGTCGGCGGCCTGTCGCTCGGGCTTCTGGTCGCCGGCTTGATCTCGCCGCGTGTTGGCTCCTCGATCGAACGTCATGGCGGCCGCAATGTGCTTGCCTTCAGCGCCGTCTGCATCGGCGCCGGCCAGATCGGCCTGGCGGCGGCGCCGACCCTTGCGGCCTATGTCGGCGCGTGGCTCGTGATTGGGCTCGGCATGGGGGCAGGGCTCTACGACGCGGCCTTCGCGACGCTTGGCCGCCTGTACGGCCGCAGCGCGCGTTCGGCGATCACCACCTTGACCCTGTTCGGCGGCTTCGCCAGCACCGTCTGTTGGCCGATTTCCGCCTTCCTGATGGCCGAGATCGGCTGGCGCGGTGCCTGCCTCGTCTACGCGGCGGTGCAACTGCTTGTCGCTCTGCCGCTCTATCTCACGCTGCTGCCGCGCGGGGTGCCACCGCGCGGCAGCAGAACCGAAGCGGAAGGAAACGCCAAACCCGCGCCTGTGGGCGATCCGCCCCTGGCGCTGATGATCGTGCTCGCCACCACCATCACGCTTGCGGCGGTGATCTCCTCGACGATGTCGGTGCACCTGCTGGCGATTCTGCAGGCCGGCGGCCTGGCGCTTGCCGTCGCCGTCGGTCTTGGCGCCCTGGTCGGCCCGTTCCAGGTAACGGCACGCGCCATCGAAATGATGATCGCGCGCTACCATCATCCGATCTGGACCAAGCTTGCTTCGGCGAGTTTCGTCGCCATAGGCATCTCTGCACTCTGGATCGGCATGCCGGCCGTGCCGGTGGCGCTCGGCTTTTACGGCGCCGGCATCGGCCTTGAATCGATCGCGCGCGGCACCTTGCCGCTCGCATTGTTCGGTCCGTCGGGCTACGCGAAATTGATGGGCCGCCTGGCTATGCCGAGCCTGATCGCCCAGGCGGCCGCGCCGTCGATGGGCGCGGTGCTGATGCAATGGACGGGAGCGCAAGGCACGCTCGCCGTACTTGGCGGCCTTGCGCTGCTCAACGTCGTGCTGGCGTTCGGCCTGCGCTGGTTATTGGGCCGCAACAGGGGCATTCTGCTGCAGCCGGGGTAGCCGATCGCTCGAGAACGCGCGGTGAAGGCGCCAGCCCGATCCAGACTCCACAAGCCACTTACATCAGGGACGCGGTCGCCAGACGACTGGTCGCGACGTTCGGCTTCTTGTCGCCTACGTACTCAACGTTCGTGTCGATGAGCCGGTCGCTGTCGATACCGGCCGCGGTCAAAATATCCACGATCGCCTTCACGCGCTTCTTGGCCAGTTCCTTGTTTTTCTTTGCGGCGCTGGAGCCGGTGAATTCCTTGGCAGCCAGGGCCGTCAGTTCGACATTGCAGCGCGAGTCTCGGATGCTGGCGGCAAACTTGTCGAGGTCGTCCTTGATCTGCTGTGAAATCACGGAGGACTGGTTGTGGAAAAAGAGGTGAACCTGGACAGGGTCGCGCTTCTCATACTGCCGGCACGATATCCCTTGCTTCGGGAGAGTGTATAGGATGGCGCTCCGCGCCGTGTTGGTGTCGGCGGCGCCGTCGTCGACCCAATGCGAAAGCGCCAGCACCATTTCCGGCTTGACGCCTTGCGCCTTGAGAAAGTCGCCGGTCGCACTCAGCCTGCGGCCGGCAATGTCGTTGGCCTTGTCATAGCCACCTTCCTTGCTCGCCGTTGCATAAAGCCTATAGCCGCAATCGTGCCCGGCCTCCTTGATGAAAGCCGTCAGCGCCTTCGCGGCTTCGTCCGATATCTTGCCGTCTCCCTTCTTGAACAGGACACGGAACGAATTCCACTGGGTGCATTTAGGGCCCACATCAGGTTCCTGGGCGGCCGCTCCGAAAGACAAGATGCTCCCGGCAACGACAATAAATGCCAGGACAAGACTGAATGACTTCTTCATTTTCAAGGCGGCTCCTGTGCACATACTGAACCTACTGCCGTTCCCATGATTTCGACAGGTTAGAGCAATTCCAGGAAAAGTGCGTAGCGGTTTTCCTTCGGAATTGCGTAAAAACAAACATCCAGGTCTGCGCCATCGACGATACCGTCGTCAGTCCCACACCAGCAGCAGCTTGCGCCAAAAGGCGTTGGATGGCATCGGCTTCGAGCCGCGCGGCAGCCGGATGGCCAGATAGATCGTCAGCCATTTGCGATCGATCTCCCGGATTGAAACCTTCAAATCATGCAGCTCGAAAGGTTTCGAAACCCGTGTCCATCCCGAGAACGCCAAGGCACCGACCGGGGCATCGCCTTTCCATACGAGCTTTTCTTCCTGCCTGCCCAGCGCCATGGCGAACTCGAATGGAGACGCTTCCTCATGAGCGATCTCTACTGTTGCGATGACACTTCTGGCGAAGGCCGGGAAAGCAGAGTTGAGGGCGGCAACAACCGGGCCATGCGTGCTCGGCCGCAGGAATATGCCGCCATTGTCGCTGGCGACAAGCAACGCCGGCAGATCGGAGGGATGGTCGGTCACCAGCGTTGAATGCTTCAGCTCGTCACCGGTCATTCGGCGCATGCGTCGGCGTTGCTGCGGCGCGCCGAGGCGCGGACGCCTCGCGCCGGTCGAAACGACATGGCGGATCTGGATACCCGAAAAGCCGCCGAGCACCCGTGCATTCGGGAGGCTGCCGCCGCACCGGACCGCGAGCAGCAGATCGCGCCTGTCGGTCGCCGGCGAACTGACAGTCGCCATGATCTCGCGCGACTCGTGCGGTCGGCTGACATCGGCCCAGCCGCTTCCGCCATCACTCTCAAGGAGTTGGGCGAGATTGCCGAAGGTCTGGTTTTCCGCATCCACGATGGCGAGCTGAAACTGCGCACGACCCGTCAGTTCCTCGTCGAGGTAAATCCAACAGGTCGCGCCAGTGACGCCCGGCGGGCAGACGCCCTTCAGCAAAGCCATGGTGATATTGCTGCCCTTGGCTTCGAGAAACAGCTGGTCCGGCGATTGCTCGACATAGCTCAGCAGGGCCGGATCGTCATCGGGATACGAACCGACATGAGCCAGGCGCAGGGGTTCGGCGGAGAGATACTGCTCGCGGTAGAGCGAGGAATGCAACTCCGGCACGGTTTCCTCGGCCGCTGCGTTGAGCATTTCGAGGACACCCAGGGTGAAGTCGGGGCGCCCAGCATGGGCGAGCAGCGAAACTGCGGTATCCGCCCTGCCTTCGCGTGCCGCGATCTCGGCCAGCAACTGCATCGCGTCCGCGCCATTGGGGGAACCTGCGCTCAACCGGAGATATCGTTCGTCCTTGACCCGAAGCTCCAGATTCCAGAGGTTGAGTTCTTTCTCATGATTGGCGGTGTTCGAGCTGATGCCGAGTTGCACGAACATGTCCGTATTCGCGAACTTGTGCTTTCGGAAGACGTTGATGATCGGCTTGCGGTTCCGCAGCCACTCGGCATTTCGGTTCATGCCGGTCGGCGATGAGCGATACCAATAGAGCGGCTCCGGGACGGTGACAATCTCCAGGCCGGCCTGGTCCGCCCGAAGGAAGAATTCCCAATCGCTGGCCGAAAAGCCTCGCTCCTCGTTGAGGTAGCCTATCTTGTCGAAAATCTCACGACGGAACATCGCGTTGGCATCGCCATACGGATTGGTGATCAGGGCGATGTCCGTAGGTCCGCCGACCGGGAAATAGAGCATGTAACCGCCCTTCGTATCCGGCGGCACGAAAGGTTCGTTGAGCCACTTGGCGAAGGTCGTGCAGATATCGGCACCGGACTTTTGCATGCCGGCAACGAAGGCACTGACGGCGTTTGGGAACAGCACGTTGTCGTCGTCCAGGAACAGGATCAGCGAACCCTTGGCCGCGCGGATTCCGGTGTTGCGCGCCTTGCCGAGGAAACCGTTCTTCTGCCGGATGATCCGCCAGCCGCGCTGCACGAACTCCGGCTCGATCTCGGCCAGCAACTGGACGGCAGCTGGATCGGTGCTGCCGTCGTCAACGAGGATCAGTTCGATGTTTGGGTAGTCCTGGCGCCGAACCGAGGCAATCGCCTGGGGCAGCAGGCTGGCGCGATTGTAGTGCGCGGTGATGATTGAAACGAGCGGTGGCCGGCTCCGGCTTCGGCTTGGGGCCTTGCCGGGTTCCCGGCGGAATTTCGCGTGCAGCCTGCTCCAGGCTTTCTCACGCACGTCCCGTTTGTGCAGCGGCTTGGCCGGGCCGAACGATCGGCTTTCCAGCACTGACGCAATCTTGGCCGCGATGGCCGACGCGGACGCCTCCATCAAGATGGCATCGGCCGATCTCGGATGGAGCACGTCGCGAACGCTCCCGACATCCGTCGCGACAAACGGGATCTCCTCATCGAGGCATGTCACCACATCGAGCGGAAGCTGAGCAGCCGTGTGCGTAATCGCCACCAGTGCATGGCTCTGCCGGAGATATCTGAAGATCTCGGGTTCGTCTCGAATGGGCAGGAGCTTCAGCTTGAACGGCCACTGCTGCGCCCGGCGAACGATCATGCCGCCCGAATGTTCGCCCAGCACATGACCAAACGCGCCGACGACCGTCACCGCCAGGTCGGCCACGCCGCTATCGGCCAGGCGGTCGAGCGCATCGCAGAACAGCGTCAGTCCGCCGCGCGCTTCCGTGCCCGAGAAATGAACAATTTCGGCTGTCGGCCGCTCGCGCGGCCGGTAATGATCGACGGCGAAGTTCGAACGCCACTCCTCAGGCTCAAGGGGCGCGGCAATGTGACGGCTGGCGGGCAGTTTCCATCCCGCCTTGGTCATCCAGTCGAGCAGGGACTGGCCGGTGACGACAAGATGGTCGCACGTCTCGGCCGACGTCTTTTCCATGTGCGCGACGGTCATCTGGTCCTTCTGTTCGACCGCGCGGGCATTGGCCTCCAGCTTCCACATGAGCGGCTCATGGGCGAGCACGACGATCGCAGGCGGAGCGGGAAAAACGCCCGTCCGCTTGGCGACGGTGGGGAAATGCGCCAGGCCGCCCTCGAGCGAAAAATAGACGACGTCGAAATCATTCTGCTTGAGGTAGTGGTAGACAGCGACCGAGTTCTTGTCGCTCGCCTCATTGCCACGCAGCAACTGGGGCGATGGCGGCAGCAATTCGAGCCGCACCAGGAAATTGTCGAAGCACCATTTGCCCAGCCTGGCGATCTCGTTCGCATCCGGCTGGCTGCCGAGCGGGCTTGGCACCCAGAGCAGCGTCACGGTGTCGCCGGTTCTCGCCAGATGCTGCGCCAGCGCGTAGCTTGCCGACCCGGGATCCGCAGTCACCGTCGAGCCGAACTCAACCTCCGAAACGATACACACGTTGCGAGGCTTCTGATTTGCTTGTCGCTTGCCCTTGGGCGTCGCGCCTGCCTTAGAACCAACGCTCAATCAGTCCCCCGATTAGTTCGTCTTGTCAGCCTGCCCCGCTCGAAACAGTCTTGCCAACAGTTGGATAACACTTTGATAATTGTCTTGCGGGCATAACGCACGTGTCTTTCGCGCGCAAACGGATTGAAGACGTTCGGATGATTGGCCTTCTACCCCCAAGACATCTCGCGCGGCTGGATGATCGCCAGATCGACATAGCCGATGGCGAGATCCTGTGCTTTGTCGGCCTGCGCAACGAAGCGACGTTGTTGCCGCATATCCTCGACCACTACCGCGGCCTTGGCGTCGACCGCTTTTTCTTCCTGGACAATGGTTCGACGGACGGCACCCGTGAACTGATCCTGGAACAGCCGGACAGCCACTGCTTCCACACCGAGGGATCGCATTTCGCGGAGAACATCGATCCGCCGCGATGGATCAACACGCTCATGAACGTCTTCGGCACCGGCCATTGGTGCCTTTCGGTCGACGCCGACGAGCTTCTCGTCTATCCCGATCTTGAGCGGGTAAACCTGCGCCAGCTTTGCAGCTATCTCGACTCGACCGGCGCCGAAGCCGTGATCGGCTCGATGATCGACATGTATGCCGACGGACCGCTGGCCGAATGCAGCTATGACGGCACGATACCGCTCATCGAGGCTTCACCCTACTTCGATCCGGAGCCCGGATGGCTGCGAGCCCGCGACGGCTTGTATCCGCCGGAGCAGATGTTCGGTGGCGTGCGGGAACGTGTTTTCTGGCATGGTCGGTTCAAGCAGACGTTTCCCCCGTGCCTGACGAAGGTGCCGATCGTGCGATGGGGACGGGGCACGCATTACCACGTCGCGCAGCACACGATCAGCAAGGTCCGGTTCAGCGAACTGCGCGTCGCGTTGCTTCACTTCAAGTTCGTCTGGGGGTTCCGCCAGAAGTCAGCGTCGTCGCTGAGCGAGAACACGCAACTGAAGGAAAAGACGCTCGAGGAGCGCGCTGCTTACATGGAAGCGCTGGAGCGCGATCCGAAACTGGCGCTCCGCAACCATCGGTCTGTACGCTATCGCGGCGACGCCGCGCAGCTCGTCGATCTCGGCTGGATGAGAACCTCGGATCGCTATGCCGAATTTGTGTCGAGCCTGGCTGCGCGGCGCCTTGACGGCGACGCGACCACCTGACTGCCAAAACGGGAAGACGCAGCTAAGACCTATCCGCCGTAGCGGCCGCCGCCATCACCACCGTTTCCATTCCCACCGCCCGCCGCAAACTGGGACAGGCTGTTGAGCGCAAGCGCCTTACAGGCCGTCGGAGCATTCGGATAACGGTGCAGATAGTCCTCGAGCGCCTCGATGGTGCCGATCCTAAGGGCCTGCTCGCAAGCAAGCTCGGCCTCCTTGACGGGAGCAACCGCCATTTGCGCCTGCGCCACGTTGGAAAAAGCGACGCTCACGCCCAGAATACTAAGTCCACCCAACAGTAGCGATTGGATTTTACGCATTACACACCCCTTCCCACTACGAACCCCATAGCCCTTGATAATATTAGTTGTTAGTAATTTGTCAACCATAACAGCGGCCAAGCAGCCGTTCTCTTGGGGGATGGTTAACGGTCTCGGGGCCTGCTCGCCCGCTGGATTGCTATTCGCTGAACAGCGTCAGCTTTCGAAAGAAAGCATTGGTCGGAAAACCATTGGGCGTCCCCGCAAAACGCACCGTAAGAACGATAGAAAGCGGCATCTTGCGCCTGGCGTGAAGCATCACCGCCAGGGGGTGGCGCACGAATTTGTCTTTCACGGTCATCCACCCCGAAAAGGCAATCGTTTGGGCAGCGATGTCCTGCTGCCAGTCTATGGTTTGATCGCGGCGGGCGAGAGCCAGGGCGAAGTCCATTGCCGGTGCGTCGGCATGCGCGACTTCGACGATTGCTTCTATCTTGCGGAAGAAGGGCGGAAACTGATGATCAAGCGATGCGGCGACCGCACCCTCCAGATGCGGACGCAGGAACACTCCACCGCCATCCGGTGCGACCAGGAGCAAGGGGAGAGGCGAGGGGCGCGGTGTGAGCAGCCGTGCGCTCCTCAACATGTCGAAGCCGAGAGTGTTCGAGCCGACATCAGCGCGGCCCGGGTCACGGCGCTCATTGGCCTGGGGGCGTCCAAGCAAGCTGGCAGCCGTGTCGGGGCGACCGATCGATGCGGCAATGGCGGCGAGTTTCGCCATGGCGGCATCGCTGTTCGGCTCGACGTCGCAGAGCTCCAGATATTTCTGATTGGCGGGTGTATACTTCAGGTTTTCGCGCGCGCTTTCGATCTCGGATTGCGCCGTATTCTGGGCGATGGCCAACTTGTAGAGCTGCCCCAAATCACCGAATTGGCTTGACCTGAACGCTTCCATGACGGGGAGGCGATTGTCGTACCAATTCGATGTCCGGAACATTCCGTCAGGCTTCGAGCGGTACCAGTAGAGCGGTTTTGGAATAGGCCTGAGCTTGAGCCCGGCAAGCGAGGCTCGCGCAAAGAATTCCCAGTCGTGCATGGCGTAGCCCGGTTGCTCGATCCAGAACCCGATCTGTGCAAAGACGGATCGACGCACCATCGCATTGGCATCGCCATAGACATTGTGGATCAGGCCAAGCGCGTCGGGACCACCCAATGGCAAATACTGGATCAGCCCATCGGCCCGGTCCCCGGGCACGAAATCCTCATAGAAGATCAATTGGAACGCGGTGCAGATGTCCGCGCCTGAAATTGCCAAGGCGCGCACGAAATGGTCGACAGCCTCCGGAAACAGCGCGTTGTCATCGTCGACGAACAGGATCAGCTCGCCATGCGCGGCACGGATGCCGGCATTTCGCGCCGCGCCGAGATGCCGGTGCGGCCGCCGCAGGATCTTCCATCCGCGCCGACGGAAGGTCGGCTCCAACGCATCCAGCAATCGCCTGGCTTCGTCCAGGTCGCTTCCGTCGTCGACCAGCACCAGCTCCAGGTGATCGTAGGTCTGCGCTTCGATCGCCGCGATCGCCTGTTTCAGATAGAGCGGCCGGTTGCGATGGGCCATGACGATCGAGACCAGCGGTGACGATCCGGCGCCTTTATGGATGCGCCTCCGCTTGGCCGGCGTCGGCAAATTGCGCGTATCCAGCCATGACTGACGGCATTGGTTGAGGCTGTCGATCGGCAATGGGCGAGGGGGATCCTTGAGCGCCGCCAGGATCGCCTGCGCCAAAGCGGCAGCGTCGGCATCGACCAGTCGCGGTTGCCTTGCCTGTGGCTTCCAGGTCTCGGCATGCGCGCCGACATTGGTTGCAACGAATGGCAATCCCGCCTCGATGCATGCGGCGACGGCTCCGCCGGTCGATGCGGCGCGGGCGGGTATGACGGCAAGCGCGCCGGCGCGCGTGGCGTAGTCGAGCTTTGCCGCAAAGTTCGCGCGCGGCAACATGTTGAGCTTGAACGGCCACCGCTCGGCGCGTCGCAGAAGCAGGCCACCACTGTGCTCGCCCATGATCTTTCCGAATGGTCCGAATGCGGTGACCGTCAGGCCTTTGGGCGCCGTCGGCGCCAGGATGTCCAATGCATCGCACAACAGCGTCATGCCATCGCGAAGGTGCCATCCGGCAAAGGCGACAAGTTCTTTTGATCTCTGTTTCCCGACCGACGATCGCGCGCCTGCCTGGTCGATCCGATCCTGGAGCAGCGGCGTCACCACCGCCTTCTTCACCTTCCAATCTTTCGACAACATCCACTTGCGCAGTGCGGCAGACGCGCAGATCGTGCTGTCGGCCATCTCCGCGCAATATTTCTCCATGTAGGTCACGGCAATTGCGTCGGTGCTTCCCATGAAAGCTCTTTCGGCTTCATGTGCCCATTCCAGCGGCGCGTGGGCGATGACCACAACCGGCGGAGCGGCAAAGGCCCCGGTCTCGACCGCCAGCAGCGTATAGTAGGGCAAAGCGCCCTCGAGGGGCGCGTAGGCCAGATCGTGGCCGGACCGTTCGAGGTAGTGCAGCAGCGCAGCGGACTGGCTCTCGGGCGTCGCCAGCGAAGGAAGCAGCTGATCGGACTTGTCGAGCACTTCCAGTCGGACATAGGCCGCCTCAAACTCACGGTGACGCGCTGCCACCTCCTCGGAGGAAGGCACATCGCTCCCGGGAACCCATAGCAGGGTGACCTCGTCACCGTCCCCGGCGAAAAGCCTGGCCAGTTCGGCCATGGCTGTGTCTTCGTCGTCGCCAAGCCCGATCTCCCGCGTCACGACACAGACACGGCGAGGCCTGCCTTGCGGCTCTAACGGCCTCCGCTCCTTGCCACCAACGCCCATCGAAGTTCCTCTGATCCAATTCCGCCGCGCGCGCTTCCGCAGCGTGGTCCATCGACAATGATGCCTGCGCCGGGTTTACTTTTCAGTGATCATCCTTCAGCGCCATTGGTAAACCAAATCGTCAAGCAGGTTCTAAAACACCTGTACAATCAATCGACTGTTACAACTTTAGCGATACGGAATAATCAATCTTTACGCCTCCCAGCTAGGCATTGACGGCATAGCAGGAGGCGCAAATGAAAACGACAATGAAGTTTCTCGGCGCGCTCGGTTTGATGGGCGCACTGGTCTCGGCAAGCACCGCAGGTGAATTGCTGCGCCCAAGCATCAAGCTCGGCACTGCCAACGTCAAGACGATCAGCGGCGATCGCGGCGGCTATGTGATCGACTATGCCATCCGTGTGCTGAAAATGCGCCGCAGCGGCGGCTTTGTGCGCTTCAACGGCGCGTGCGACTCGGCCTGCACCCTGTACCTGGCAATGCCCAAGGGCAAAGTGTGTGTCACACAGAGGGCGTCGTTCGGCTTCCACCTGCCCTATGGCGCTGGGGCGCGGGGCAACCAGGTAGCCGCGAATTTCATGATGAAGAACTACCCAGGCTGGGTTCGCAGCTGGATCGCGAAGCGCGGTGGGCTCAAGGGCTCCATCGCGACCATGACATACGCGGATGCCAGCCGCTACCTGCCAACCTGTCCGTCCGAACAGCGTATGGCCATCGCAAACCTGGGTCCGACACGCCTGCGTGGCGGCTGATCGCAAGCCGGTGCTGAAAAGTATCGCGACGGCCGGCGCTCGAAAGCGCCGGCCGTCGTTGATTCATGCGGCAGTCCCGAATTGCATGGACCGGGCATTTGTATATTTTCCGATCCATGTCCCCTGTTTCAGGTTTGAAGCGAATGCAGTCTTGCCAAAAGTTCGTCCTTCTCGCTTCGCCCAGAACCGGATCTCAAGCACTCAATAGCCATCTCAATCAGTATGACGGGATGGTGATGCACGGCGAAGTCTTCAATCCGAGCTTCGTCGGACTGCGCCATGACTACCACGAGAAAATGAACCTGGAGCGTGAAGACGTTGCCGCGCGGGATGCCGACCCCGACCAGTTCATTGCGCAGATCTTCGACGATCCCTCGGCTCGCTTTGTCGGCTTTCACATATTTCCCGACCAGACACGTGCGGCCGTTCTTCCCGTGCTCGAGGATGAAAGCGTCAAGAAGCTCTGGCTTGTGAGGAACCCGGTCGCGTCCTTTGTTTCATTGCTTGAGGCCGAGGCTTCCGGAGTCTGGATTCTTCATGCCTCGGAACCGTTGCCCGCTGGCGACTACCGGCAAAAAGTGCATTTCGACATCGACCGGTTCAATGCGTACCTCTACGAGCTGAACCTGTTTCGGACCAAGATAAGATCCGTGCTGTTCGAAACCGGGCAGCCGTATTTCCCGATCCACTATAGTGACATCGCCGATCCTCTGGTTGGTAACGCCATCATAGCCTATCTCGGCGGCGACCAGCGCCTGGACCATTTCGAGATCGATATCGTAAAGCCGCCACCGCGCCCGTTTGTCGAGCGCATCGAGAATTACTGGGAATTCACCGCCTATTTCAGAGCCATTTCTTCGGAAGCTCTGTACGCGTTCGGGTGAGGTCTCGGGGCGACGTCCTCTGGCGAGGGCAAGATCGTCGCGAATGTCTTGCGGTGTCGGAAATTCGCCGGCTTCCAATTCTTGCGGAGGCTCGAACCTGCCGACAGCCGCCGAACGGGCAGTTGGTGCCAAACAGTAGGCTGCACATCGACAAGGTCGCACCGACGGCAGCGGGACCAGCATGTACAACAGTGGCTCGCTATGGATCAATGGCCCCTTCGTCGAGGGATGCGTGTGGAACTGGGCGCACCTGAAGCGCGTCGAACGGACCGCGTTTTGAGGCGCGCAGCAAAACCAATCGATCGCATTTTAATAATATCCGGCGCAGCGGCGAAGGGCGGTGCTCACCACGCCGCTTGCCCGAATCTTAATAAGCATCGCCTAATATTCTCGCGGAAGGAAAGGGCTGTTCACACGGCGCAAAGGCGATCAGCGTGAATCTGTCGCCGCTCGCCCTGGATCTGTGGCCCGAGCCGGGGGGCGCGAGCCGGGGGCAAGAGGTTGGCGCAGGCTCTGCCCGCTACCTCTTGCCCTCCGGCCGCCATTCCTGGCGATACCAGTCGACGAAATTCCGCAAACCTTCCTCGATCGGCACCTTCGGCTTGAAGCCGAAATCCCGCTCCAGCGCACTGGTGTCGGCATAGGTCTTCTCGACCTCGCCGGCCTGCATGGGCTCGTTGTGGCGTATCGCCTTGACCCCGAGCAAGCTTTCCAGCGTATCGATGAAACGACCGAGATGGACCGGCTGGCTGTTGCCGATATTGTAAAGGGCGTGCCCGCCGATTGGTGGCTTGTCGAGGACGGCGACGACGCCGTCGACGATGTCGTCGACATAGGTGAAGTCGCGCCACATCTCGCCATGGTTGAAGACCCGGATCGGCGAGCCCGCAAGCATCGCCTCGGTGAAGATCCAGCTCGCCATGTCGGGCCGGCCCCACGGGCCGTAGACGGTGAAGAAGCGCAGACCGGTCTGCGGCAGGCCGAACAGATGCGAATAGGTCGAGCTCATCAGCTCGTCGGCCTTCTTGGTCGCGGCGTAGATCGACACCGGGTCGTCGACGCGGTCGCTCTCCGAAAACGGCACCTTGGTGTTGCCGCCATAGACCGAGCTCGACGAGGCGTAGACGAGGTGCTCGATGTCGGGCGCAGCCCGGCAGAGTTCGAGAATTTCCAGATGGCCGGCAATGTTGGCGTGGATATAGGCGCGCGGATTTTCCAGCGAATAGCGCACGCCCGCCTGGGCTGCCAGATGCACGATCTTGCGGACCGGCCGCTTGCCAAGCACCGCGGCCAGGACGCCTGGCTCGGCGATATCCAGCTCGTGGAACGAAAATCCCGTCCTGCCGGCAAGCCGGGCGAGCCGCGCCACTTTCAGCGCCGGATCGTAATAGGCGTTCATGTTGTCGACGCCGACGACCTCGTCGCCGCGGTCCAGAAGCCGCTGGCAGACATGACTGCCGATGAAGCCCGCGGCACCGGTCACAACTATCGGCATAGAACCCCCCAGAGCTTTGCGATCAGGTCACCGGCTGGGGCGATACCAGCCGTCGCCGTCATTGTCACCGGGCGCCGATTGCGGACGCGCGATATAGGCCGATGACCCGTTCGCCTCGTGATAGACGCGCGCCAGCATTTCCGCCAGCACGCCCGACGTCACCATCTGTACCCCGGCGATGAGCAAGAAGAAGCCTGTGAACAGCATCGGGCGCGTTCCGATGTCCTGGCCGAAAAACAGCTTCAGGCCGAACAGATAGGTAAGGATCAGCGAGCCCAGCGCGCCCAGCACGATGCCGATGCCGCCGAAGAAATGCCCGGGCCGCGTGCGATAGCGCATGAAGAAATACATGAAGACCAGATCGAGGACGACCCTGAAGGTGCGCGAAATGCCGTATTTGGACTGGCCGTGGATCCGCGCATGGTGCGTCACCACTTCCTGCGCGATGCGCCGTGGTGTCGTCACCGTGGCGAGCCAGGCCGGGATGAAGCGGTGCATCTCGCCATAGAGCCTGACGCTGCGGATGACGTTGCCGCGATAGACCTTGAGGCTGCAGCCATAGTCCTTGAGGCGCACGCCGGTGACGCGCGCGATCAGCGAGTTGGCGATGCGCGAAGGCAGCCTGCGCATCAAAAGCCCTTCCTGGCGGTCCTTGCGCCAGCCGACCACCAGGTCGAGATCCTCGGTCAGCAGCCGGTAGACCATGCGCGGGATGTCGAAGGGGTCGTTCTGCAGGTCGCCGTCGATCGTGGCGATGACCTCGCCGCGCGCCGCGTCCATGCCTGCCTGCATCGCCGCCGTCTGCTTGTAGTTGCGCACCAGCTCGACCGCATGCACATGCGGGCCGTAATGCGCCGCCAGGCGCTTGATCTCGCCTGGCGTCGCGTCGGTGCTGCCGTCGTCCACCAGCACCACCTCCCACGGTTGGCTGTAATGCTCCATCGCCTGGTGAATGCGCGCCAGCAGCGGCTCGACGTTTTCGGCCTCGTTGTACATGGGAACGACGATCGACAGCGTGTGCTCCGGCATGACCGCGCCCTCGGGCAGTCCCGAAGCGGGGATGGGCAATACGTTCATGGCGATGACTTCCTTGCAGAGCCGACGGCCGGGTTTCCCGGCACGGTCGATTTCGAGGGAAACAGCCAGGCGATCGCGCCCGTCGCGATGGCCGAGCAGAAGATGAACAGATGTAGTGCCAGCGCCGCCTGCAGGCCACTCTTGATGGCAATGCCGGAATAGAGCAGCGCAGCCGCCGCTCCCGCCTCATAGGTGCCGAAGCCGGCGACGCCTTGCACTGGAAGAATGGCTGCGGCCTCGGCGCCGACGGCCCCGGGAAAGGCGGTCTGCAAAGACGTGCCCAGCAGCATGGCCAGCAGCCAACCCTGCACGGCAAGCTTCAGCGCCCAGTTGGCGACCGTCCACCACCAGCCGTAGCGCGACCGCCCGGTCGCCTCGGTGAAAATGTCGCGCAGCATGCCGAGCTTCGCAACGATCCTGCCGCGTGCCGCCCAGTCATGCGGCGCGCGCGCCCATCGCGGCAGATACCAGGCGACCGCGATCAGCGCCGCGATCCCCGCCGCCCTCAGCGCGGGATTGAGGCCCGGCCACACCAGGCAGGCGAGCACGCCAACGACGAAGGCGTCCTGCAGCCTGAACCACAGCAGCGAGGCGCTGGCGCGCATGAGCGGTATGCCGAAGACCTGCCGCAACAGCAGTGGAAAGGCGGTCTCGCCGCCGCGCAAGGGCACCACGTTGATCATGGCATTGTGGATCAGAATGACGCGCAGGCAGGCGCCGAAACGGCCGTTCACCTCGTCGCGGAACTCGTCGCAGACGCGCAGCGCCCGCAGCACATAGGTGACGAACAGCGCCAGCGCGACAGCCGCGAATGCGCCGGGTGTGATACTGGCGAAGGCATCGCCGACCATCTTCCAGCGCGAGTCGCTGGCGAGCCAGGCCAGCAGCGCCAGCGTCACGACAATCGAGACTATTCTTTTCAACCAATTCTCCGCCGCTTGCGCGGGCCTATAGTGCTGGGCGGCGCCGGACCCATTGTTCTGCTGCACCCGTACCCCGCACTGCTCGTTTGTTGAGTGCACGGGTAGATCCCCGGGAAGCAACCATGAGCCTCGACGTTTCGGCCGCGTTGAGGTGTGGCGGTTATAGATCACCAGACTACGCGAATCCACCAACTTGGTCGTCGACGGATATGGAGCATGCCGACGGGGCGTCGACAGTATCGGCATGCACCACAAATCCTTGATTTTGCAGTCTGTCACGAGAGTTCGCCACGTTCGCGACCGGCCCTCCCGGAAAGGTTGACATCGTTCTTCGCGCGGCGATTAATAGTGTGCAGGTAGTAACGGCAGTGCCTTGCAATCCCCGGTCTCTTCCAGGAAATATTCGGCCAACCCCGCACCATTGAGAAGCGAATACCGAAATGCGATCGCTCGCCATGACAACCAAAAGGGGATCTGGGGCGCAACCCCATCGCCGTGCCGCATCCCTAGCGCCTCTCCTGGCCATCTGCTGTCAGATTGCGCTTCTCGGAACCGCGAATGCGGCCGCCAAGGACAAAGCGCCTGCGGAGGCAGATGCCTCGGCCACTGTGCCGTCCGCCTATGAGCTGCAAGTTCTTTACCAGAACCGCACCTGGGTCTGGAAGGATGGCGCGGCCTACTTTGCCAAGGACAACAGGCGCCTGCGGGCCTGGACCAGCCAGGACACGTCGTGGGTCGCGGAAGGCAGGTGGTTGGTCACAAAGGACGGCAAGATGTGCATGGAAGCCGCCTGGCGGTCCAAAGACTACCCCGGCAAGCTTGGGCGTACATGCTTTAGCCACCGTATCAACGGCGGCAACATCGAGCAGCGCAAGGATCCGGATGGGCAGTGGTACAGCTTCAAACACTCTGCCGAAGAACCCAGCGACGAGTACAAGAAATTCGAGCAAGGCGACACCAGGGGCGCGCAGTTCGAAGAGACCCGCAAACTGGTCGAATCCAAGAGCTAGCCCCCGGCTGGAGCAAGGCATTGGATCAAGCATAAATCAGGCTCGCTGAGACTAAAGCCCTCACTCCAGCTCAGCGAGCCCACGCCCCGACAAGCTACATACAGGGACGACAACCAGCCTTGCGGGCTGGTATTTCTGACCGGCGCATTTCGCTTGCCATGCGGCCCACAAGGCCGTGGCAAGCACCGGGAAAAACCATTGCAGTGACATCATCGGACTGCCTCCAACCCGAAGAAGGGCGCGGCCGTCCTGACGATCGTATCGATGTCGGAAAGCTCCGGCACGAAGCCCAGATGTTCGCGTGCATTGACCGGGTCGGCGTAGAGCTCGGCCGGGTCGCCCGGCCGCCTGGTCCTGTAGACGGCCGGAACCGATTTCGAGGTCATGCGGCTGACCGCCTGCAGGATCTCCTTGATCGACACGCCCCGGCCGGTGCCGAGATTGACCGACAGGTTTTCGCCGCCGGCCTCGAGATGCATGAGCGCCTTGAGATGCGCGCGGGCGAGGTCGCTGACATGGATGTAGTCGCGCACGCAGGTGCCGTCCGACGTGTCGTAGTCGGTGCCGAAAACCTCGATCTCGTCGATCATCCCGGACGCGGCCATCAGCACCCTGGGAACGAGATGTGTCTCGGGAGTGTGCCACTCGCCGAGTTCGCCGTCGGGATCGGCGCCGCAGGCGTTGAAGTAGCGCAGGATCGCGTATTTCATCCCGTAGGCCGCCGCGTAATCGCCGATGATCTGCTCGCCCATCAGCTTGGTCCGGCCATATGGGCTGATCGGATTTTGCGACGATGTCTCGCGCACCGGCAATGCTTCGGGCACACCATAGGTTGCGCAGCTGCTCGAGAAGATAATGTTCTCAATGGACGTCGCGCGCGCCGCGTCGAGCACGGCGATGGTGCCGGCCACATTGGTCGAATAATATTCGGCCGGCTCGCGGACCGACTCGCCGACATAGGCGAGCGCCGCGAAGTGGATGATCGCCTTCGGCCGGTAGGTCGCGATCGCCTGCCGCAACGCCTCGCCGTCGCGGATGTCACCGACGACGAGCGGGCCCCAGGCGACGGATTTCTCATTGCCGCGGCTGAGATTGTCGTAGACCACGGGCAGGTAGTCGGCGGCCGATAGCAGCTTGCAGGTGTGGCTGCCGATGAAGCCGGCCCCACCGGTCACCAATATGGGGCGGCGTGTCATGACATCGCGGCCTCTTTGACAGGCCGGCTGCCGTAGAGCAGGGCGTCGAAATACTCCACCGTGTGCGCCAGGCCCTGGCTCAGGCTGATCTGCGGCTCCCAGCCGAGATGCTGCCTGGCGAAGGAAATGTCGGGCTTGCGCTGCCTGGGATCGTCGACCGGCAGCGGCCGGTGCACGATCTTCGAGCGGGAATTCGTGTAGTCGATGACCAGCCTGGCCAGCTCCATGACGGTGAATTCGACGGGATTGCCGAGATTGACCGGATGCGCTGGCGCATTGGGGGCATTCATCAGCCGGATGAAGCCTTCGATCAGATCGTCCGCATAGCAGAACGAACGCGTCTGCAGGCCGCTGCCGTAGACGGTCAGGTCCTCGCCGCGCAATGCCTGGACGATGAAATTCGACACCACGCGGCCGTCATCGGGCTGCATGCGCCGGCCATAGGTGTTGAAGATGCGGGCGACGCGTACATCGATGCCGTAGGTTCGCGAATAGTCGAAGAACAGGGTTTCGGCCGAGCGCTTGCCTTCGTCGTAGCAGGATCGCGGGCCATGCGTGTTGACGTTGCCGAAATAACCTTCGGGCTGCGGATGCACCAGCGGGTCGCCATAGACCTCGGAGGTGGACGCCTGGAATATCTTGGCGTTGTGCCGCCGGGCAAGTTCCAGGAGGTTCAGCGAGCCGAGTACGCTCGTCTTGAACGTGTGGATCGGGTCAGCCTGGTAATGTGGCGGCGAAGCCGGGCAGGCGAGGTTGTAGATTTCGTCGACCGGGAGGTCGCGGGGCAGCGGATCGACGATGTCGTGCTCGATGCACAGGAAGCCCGGATCGCGCTGCAGGACGTTGAGATTGTATCGCTTGCCGGTGTGGAAATTGTCCACCGCGATGACTTCGTAGCCATCGCGCAGCAGCCGCTCGCACAGATGCGAGCCTAGAAAACCTGCGCCTCCGGCGACCAGAGCGCGGCCGCGCTTGAAACTGCCGCCCCGCCGGCCGGTTCCCACACCGGGCTTCAGAACCTTGATCACTTTATTCATGGCATCCCCCTGACGCGCCCCAAACGCTACCCCGAGGCCGGGACAAAGCTTCGCCCGGCCACGTCCCAAAGAACGTGGCGAAAACCTCCGCTCGCGCGGAATCGCCATCAATGATGTGCGTAAATAGTCTGAGTTAGCGGAGATCCTGCCGTACGGCTTATTGGCTGCCGCTCAGCATTCAATACCCCTGAATCGCGACCACGCGTCTGGTTGCCACCATCGCGGATTGCTCGCCCAAATTGCACACCCAACACATATAAAAATATACCTGTGGACAACATAGTCAACTAAATTAGAGATTCGTTAACCGTATTCATTGGCGAGTGGTTAATCATGGGCGAGGTCGACCCGCCTCTCCCTCGGTGCAAGCATCGCATTGGCAGGGACCTGGAAGACGGAAGTGACTGGTGCTCATTTGCCAGGCTTGGCAAAGCAGCACCTGAAAATTCGCCAGGGGAAGTCAAGGTTTGGCGACTCTCGCATGGAAGAGTTTCCAGACACGTCCCCGGCGGCCCGCGATCTGCTTGGGTAATGATAAAATTTTAAATATTCTCGGCCGGGGTTTGGCTCTGGACCCGCAGGAAGCAGTGCGATTGCTGCCCGAAACCGCTCGGGCTGCAAATATGCGTGGCGGCTCCGAGGTAGGGGTTCATGCGCACTTTGGTGATCGGGCGGGCCACAGGTCTGGTTTGAATTTTGGAATATGGCTTCACGCTGACCAGAGCTGCGCTTCCGGTTTGAGATGAGTTGGAAAGAAAACAATCCGCCTCAAGTAAAGTATCGGCACCAAGATGTCGCCAGAAGGCTCCTCAGGACGAGCGATCTGTACACAAATCTATTCACGCTATCGAAATTTAACCTGCATTGGCGGCCTCTGCACTGCCCATGAACTTCGTGCATCAAAAACCCCTCATTCAATCACATGCGGGGCCATACCCCGGATCATTGGGCAGGCGCTGACACATTCCATTATGCCGAGGTCGGTTATTTCAGCTGTTTGACGAAATGCAACGTTTACGCGATCCGGCCGTCATAAAAAGCAGGCATGGCCCGCCGATGGCGGGCCATTCCT
>NZ_JHQS01000056.1 GCF_014843845.1 Mesorhizobium amorphae
CCGCCGGCGGGACCTATTCCCCGCCCATTTCCTTTTTGCCGGCGGGACCTATTCCCCGCCCATTTCCTTTTTGCCGGCGGGACCTATTCCCCGCCCATTTCCTTTTTGCCGGCGGGACCTATTCCCCGCCCATTTCCTTTTTGCCGGCGGGACCTATTCCCCGCCCATTTCCTTTTTGCCGGCGGGACCTATTCCCCGCCCATTTCCTTTTTGCCGGCGGGACCTATTCCCCGCCCATTTCCTTTTTGCCGGCGGGACCTATTCCCCGCCCATTTCCTTTTTGCCGGCGGGACCTATTCCCCGCCCATTTCCTTTTTGCCGGCGGGACCTATTCCCCGCCCATTTCCTTTTTGAATGTGTCGAAATCGACCTGCATGCCGTTGAAGACCGTGCTCCAGTGGCGGGTCAGCGCGGCCATGGCTACGGCTTCCTGGATTTCCTCGTCGGTGGCGCCGGCGCGCTTGGCGTCCTGGGTGTCCGACCAGATGCAGTAGCTGCACGGGATCTGCGCCGCCACGGCGAGCGAGATCAGCGACTTGACCTTCGGCGGCAGCGCCGTCTTGTCGCTGAGCTGGATGGCCTTGACCTCGGCCCATGCGCCGGGCAGACCGGCTTTCGGGAACTGCTTCACGAAGCTTGGCACGCCGCCCATGGTCGACTGGATGTCCTTGATGGCAGCGTCATAGTCGTCGGCCTGGGCAGGTGCGGCGGCCAGCGTCAGGGTGAGTGCGCAGGCAGCGGCAAGCACGGATGCGGACGCATAGCGAAGGCAGGAATGCGCGGATGAAACTATGAGATAGGCAGACATCGTTTTCTCCTCTGGTGTTTGTTAGCCTTACGATGTAAGGTAATGCAGAAAATGAACCTTACAGTGTAAGCTGTCAAGCGGCGCCATGGACTCATCGAACAAAAAAAAGCGAACGCGCGGGCGGCTGTCCCGCGAGATGATCGAGGATGCGGCCTTCGGGGTGATCGAGAGGGAGGGCCTTGCCGGCTTTTCGATGCGCAAGCTGGCGGCCGAACTCGGCTGCGAGGCGATGAGCATCTATCACCACTTTCCGTCGCAGGCGCACCTGCACGAAGCCTTGGTCGACCGGCTGATCGGCTCGCTCGAAATGCCCGACGCCGGTCTGCCCTGGCGGCAAAGAATGCACATCGCCATGCACGACTTCCGCCGTATCGGCAGCGAGCATCCGGCCTTCGCGCCGTTCCTCGTCACCTACCGCATGAATTCGCCGACTTGCCTCGCGTGGCTGAGTGGCATCCTCGGCCTGTTCGAGGCCGGAGGCTTCGGTCCCGAACTGAGCGCGCGGCTGTTCCGCACCGTCGGCTACTATCTGATGGGTGCGATCCTCGACGAGACCGCCGGCTATGCCAAGGGCCCGTCGGCGGTCACCACCGTCAGCGACGAGCAGCTGGCGCGGGATTTCCCGAATGTTGCTGCCGCCGGGCGCTATTTCGGCGCCGCCGAATTCGACCGGACATTCGATCTCGGCCTCGATATGCTGCTCGACGAAATGGAGCGCGCCCTTGGCGGCGCCAATTCGAGGTAGCCTGGCGCATGCGCTTTCTGTTTGTTCTGATCCTGCTCGCCGGAGCCGCCATCGGCGTCGCCTATCCCTGGGCGATGAGCAACTTCTCCGGTCACGAGATCGGCACCTGGCGGGTCTATGAGAAGGGCCGGTTCAGGCCGGTGACAGTGCCGTTAGCCGTCAGTGACGCGCCGGTCAGGGTGCTGGTCGACCTGACCGCCAGGGCCGAGCGCATCGTCTCGCAGCAACGCACCGTGCTGACGCTGACCGCCGCTACCGGCGGCCGCACGACGCTCGCCTCGACGCTGCAGTTCAACCATACCGACAATCCGCGCCAGCCCAGCCCGCAGTCGCCGGACAAGATCTTTCGCGACGAGGCGGGTGTGATCGAGACGGTCAGCCCTGGCGCCTATCTGTTCACCGTCGGCCTTGGCGATGCCGAGAACATTCCAATGCGCGCGGTCGACCTCGTGCTGCGCGCCGGCGCCGGCGAGATCGACAACCGCGCGCGGCCGGTCGGCTTCTCGCTGATGGCGGCCGGCCTGATCGGGCTGGTGCTGGCGATGGTCTTTGGTCGTGGCGGCGGCCGGCCGGAGAACCCGAACTCGCAGCCGCCACCGCCGCGCTGGGGCAGGGGCTCGAAGTGAACTACCGCCATGCCTATCACGCCGGCAACTTCGCCGACGTCGTCAAGCATGTAGTGCTGACGCGGCTGCTCGAATATCTCAAGCAGAAGGACAAGGCGTTCCGGGTCATCGACACCCATGCCGGCATCGGCCGCTACGATCTGTCGTCGACGGAGGCGCAGAAGACCGGCGAATGGCAGGGCGGCATCGGCCGGCTGGTCGGCGTAAACCTGGATGCCAAGGCAGCCGCCCTGCTGGCGCCCTATCTGGAGGCGGTTCGCGCGCTCAACCCCGACGGCAGCCCAGATGGCGGCATAAAAAAATACCCGGGCTCGCCGCTGATCGCCAGGCATCTGCTGCGCAAGCAGGACCGGCTGACGGCGATCGAATTGCATCCCGACGATGCGAACCGGCTCAAAGCGGTCTTCGCCGGCGATTTTCAGGCGAGGGTGATCGAGCTCGACGGCTGGCTGGCGCTCGGCGCGCAACTGCCGCCGAAGGAAAAGCGCGGCCTGGTGCTGATCGATCCGCCATTCGAGGAGGCGGGCGAATTCGACCGTCTGGTCGACGGGTTGGTCAAGGCCCACAAGCGCTGGCCGGGCGGCATCTATGCGCTGTGGTATCCGATCAAGGACCGCAAGGCGGTCATCGCCTTCAGGAAGGCGCTCAAGCAGACAGGCATCCCCAAGCTGCTCGACATAGAATTCGAGATCAGGCCGGCCTCGTCGGAGCCCAGCCTCGACGGCAGCGGCATGGTGGTGGTCAACCCGCCTTTCACACTTGAGGGCGAGTTGCGGGTGCTGCTGCCGGCCCTGCACAGATTGCTCGCGGTCGGGCGACCGGCGGACTGGTCGCTGCGCTGGCTCGCTGGGGAAGCGGGGTAAAGGCGGCAGCGGTTTCCCACCTCGCGAAGCCATCTCTGGCGGATGGCGAGTTCGAAGCTGGAAACCATCATCATCACAACCGCTTGACCGCCGACCGGCGAATCCGCACAGTGCGCGCAATCGACCTTGAGAGGCTGTCATGACTCGCTTCGCCAAATCCGCCCTTGCCGCACTGATTTCGCTTTGCACGCCGCTCGCCACCTCGCTCGGCTTCACCCAGGCGGCGCACGCCGCCGATCTTTCCGTCTATTCCGACGAGGACGGTGGTGTATGCGGCGAGGCCTGGGTGCTGAACAAGATCACCAGCCGCTTTTCCTACCAGGTGCGCCACGTGCCGCATCTGCCGGATGTCGCCATCACCGATTTCCGCCGCATCCACCAGCACCGCTATCTGCCGGCCAGCGAACAATGGCCGATTGGCCGCCGCTATTGCGGCGCCACGGTCGCCCTGTCGGACGGCCACGACCGCACCATCTGGTACCTGATCGAGGAGGGGCAAGGTTTCGCCTCGATTGGCGACAATGTCGAATTCTGCGTCGCGGGCTTCGACCGCTGGATGGTCTACAACGGCCGCTGCCGCGTCCTGCGCTGAACGCAGCTTTCCGACGAGGATATTTTCGCGCCTCGGCTGGATCGGTCGCGGCGGCTCGGCTTGGCATGTTGCCGGCAGCCGCCCTGTCGCGAAGATCCTGACTTTTCCTTCTATCGCCGCCCGGCAAATCGGCTAGTCTGAACGCCCGAGAGCAACAGCCACTTTCGGGTACCGTCATGGATCTTACGACCCTCCTTGCGTTTGCGGCCGCCTTCTTCGTGTTCGCAGCCAGCCCCGGCCCTGACAATATGACGATCGTCGCCCGCACGATCTCCGGCGGCGCGGCATCGGGCATCGCCTATGGTGCCGGAACTGTGGTCGGCATCCTCATCTTTCTGGTGCTCGCCGCCTTCGGCCTGTCGGTCATCGCCGCCAAGATGGCGGTGGTCATGACAGTGCTTCGCTATGGTGGAGCGGCCTACCTGATCTGGATGGGCGTCAGGCTGTGGACCGCGGTCCCCGTGGTGCCGGAACTGCAGCCCGTTGCGGGCGGGCGCGGGTTGTTGACGATCTTCGCCACGGGCATCGCCCTCAACCTCGGCAATCCGAAAATGCCGCTGTTCTACGTCGCACTGCTGCCCAACGTTGTCGGCGCGTCGCTCACATCAGGTCATCTCGGCGTGCTGATGGCGGTGATCCTGGCTGTCGAGGTGGTGGTGATCGGTGGCCACGTCATCCTTGCGGCGCGCGCCCGCAACCTGTTGCGCACGCCCAGGATCGTGCGCCGCGTGAACCGGGCGGCGGGCGGCGTGATGATCGGCGCCGGCGTCGCCGTGGTCGCCACGCGCTGAGGTCCGCCGCGGAAGAGCGTGCTGACCACCAACGCTGGCGCCGCCCCTCATCCGCCTGCCGGCACCTTCTCCCCGTGAACGGGGAGAAGGAGGCTGGCCGCGACGTTGGCGCTTATCCTGCAACGCTGGCGATTGGCGAAATCCGTGACGAGCGTCCTTCTCCCCGTTCACGGGGAGAAGATGGCGGCAGCCAGATGAGGGGCAGCGCCGACCTCTACCAGTTGACAAGAGCCGTCATCATCTCCTAAAAAGAGACAGACCTGTCTCATCACTTAGAGATCACATGACGCGTTCATCCGCTTCCGGCAAACGCCAGCATGTCGTCGACACCGCCTATGCGCTGTTCAAGCAGGGCGGTTTCCACGCCACCGGCATCGACCGGATCATCGCCGAGGCAGACATCGCCAAGATGACGATGTATCGCCACTTTCCCAGCAAGGACGAGCTGATCGTCGAGGTGCTGGACTATCGCGCCGGGCGTTTCGACCGTCAGCTCGACCGGCTCGAGCAAGAGGGCATCACAGCCGTACAGAAGATCGGAAAAATCTTCGATTGGCATGAGCGCTGGTTTCGCAGCGCCGACTTCCACGGCTGCCTGTTCGCGCATGCGCTGGCTGAATTCGGCGACCCCGGGCATCCGGTGTTCAAGGCAGTTGCCAGGCAGAAGAACGGCCTGAGATCGCGCATGCAGGCAATCCTCGAGGATGTGATGCCGCCCGACCGTGCCGAAGGCGCGGCCGCCGCCTTGCTGATGCTGATCGAGGGCGCCACGCTGATGGCGCAGATGGGGCAGCCGGCCATCGGCAATGCCCGCGAGGCTGCGGCAGCCATCATCGCCGCTGCGAGCGTGCCGCAATGAGCGCGACCGTCGTCGGACTGGCGCTGTTCGCGGCCATCCTGCATGCCAGCTGGAACGCCTTCCTGCGCACCGGGGCCGACCGGCTGTGGACGGTCACCGTCATGAGCTTTTCCAGTACGCTGGTCGCCATCCCCGTCGCCCTTTTCCATGCGCTCCCGGCGGCGGCGGCCTGGCCCTATGTCGTGCTCTCGGCTTGCCTCCAGGTCGGCTACAGCGTGTTCCTGGTCGCCGCCTACAAATATGGCGAGCTGGGGCAGGTCTATCCGATCGTCCGCGGCAGCGTGCCGCTGCTCGTTGCGCTCGGCGGTTTCTTTCTTGCCGGCCAGCAGCTGACCATTCCGGAGATCGTCGGCGTTGCGCTCGTCGCCGGCGGCATCATGGGGCTTTCGCTGGGCAGAGGGAGGGCGTCGACGACATCGATCCTCTATGCGCTGGCGACCGGAGCGATCATCGCCGCCTACGCGACGGTCGACGCGATCGGCGTGCGCGCGGCGCAAGACAGCGGCGCCTACACGGCATGGGTGCTGGTGCTCTACGGCGCCTTGCTGCCCGCGACCTTCATCGCCATGCGCGGCAGGCTCGTCGTCGACCTCGGTGCGCCGGAAACCTGGAAGGCGCTGGGCGGCGGTCTGTTCGCGCTGCTGGCCTATGGCGTCGTGGTTGCCGCCTTCGCGCTGGGGCCGGCCGGTCCGATCACGGCCATCCGCGAAACCAGCGTCGTCTTCGCCGCCTTCATCGGCCGGCTGCTCCTCGGCGAGATGCTGACGCCAAGACGCCTCGGTGCTTGTGCGATCGTTGCCGTCGGCGCCATCTGCCTCGGCTACCAGCCGTAACCGCCGTCTTACCGCGGCGCTGTTCTGTGCTGTCCGGACAGGTAAGCGCAGATCAGGTCGACGAGTTGCTTCTGCAATTCCGGCGCCTCCATCATGCCGCGTCGCGCCGCATTGTGGATCACGCCCTCGATCGCGGAGGACAACACGCGCGCCACGGTCTCGGTGTCTTTCGTGCGTCTGCGATACTGCGCTACGGCAGCCGCGTAGTGTTCGAGATAGCGCGACTGGAAAGCGGCATGCGCGGCCCTTGAGCCGCGATCGCCTGGCGCTTCGTCGAGCAGCACCTGGTGCAGCGTCGGATGGATGCTGTGCGCCGCGATCATGCCGCGCGTGAGTTCGCGCGCGAATTGCCGGAGCGGTTTCTCGTCGGCTGCCGCATCGCTGATAACCGCGAGGACTTGATCGAAGTGCCGGCGCCGGATCGCCTCGACCAGTGAAAGCTTGTCGGGGAAATACTGGTAGAGCGAGCCGATGCTGGCACCGGCCGCCTCGGCCACCTTGTTGGTGGTGAAGCCGGCCCACCCGAGATCGCTCAGAACGCGAGCACCCGCCTCGATGATCGCCTCGACGGTTGCCCTGGAACGCGCCTGGCTCGGCTCCTTGCGCATGCGCGAGCGCGGCTTTGCAATGCGAGTAGACATGCCTGATCCGTCTCCGCAAGAATATAAACAACATACTCACATTTCTGGAAAGGGATATCGGTCATGAGTGCCCTGGTCTTGCTTCGCAGCTTCTTCACCTATCAGGCCTGGGCCAATGACGAGTTGCTGGAGAAGCTCGCGAGCCTCGACTCACCTGCGCACGGCAAGGAGCGCCTCGTCGCGACCCGTCTCCTCAATCACAACCTCGTTGTGTCAAAAATATTTGCGGCGCATCTCACCGGCGCACGCCACGGCTACAGCGCCGACAACACTGCGGACACGCCCGCGCTCGACACGCTACGCACCGATGTCGCGGCAATGGATTGCTGGTATCTGGACTATCTGGAAACCGTCGCGCCGGACCATCTGTCCGAGCCCGTGCCGTTCGTCTTCACCGACGGCGACAAGGGATCGATGTCGCGCCAGGAGATGCTGACCCATGTCATCATCCATGGCGGCTACCATCGCGGCGAAGTCGGGCGCATGCTCTCGCAGATTTCCATCAAGCCGCCATGGGATACGTTCGCTGTCCACTTGCACCAGACCGAACCTTCGCGCCGGTTGCAGGCGGTGCAGGAGCCACTAAGCGACTGATCTTGCAAGAGTTTTACGATCTGACGATGTCGGCACAAACGAGGCTCTGACGTCAGCACTGTGATCTCCAGAAAAAGCGAGCTAAAAGCTCACTTCTTGTCAAATGCCGCAAGATGATGCGACGGCGCGCCTGTCGTGTTGCTATCCTCCGCACCCTTCTTCGTCGCACTGGACAAGACGAAGCGAGCGATCCGGAAACTCTTCATGATCTTCGCAACGCGCAGTCGATGTCTGCGCTCGAAGCGGCGCGAAGAATCCTGCGCGCATCGACAAGATCGACCAAGATAGAGCGTGAAGAATTTCCGGCGTAGAACTTCGTTGCGAGATCAAAGATGGGTAGTGAAATTCTTCGACGATCAGCACGATCGCATTGCGCTCGTAACCGAAATTTAATCTGCTAAAATCAATGTAATGCTTCGCTGGCTAGACACGCGCGAGTCAGATAAGCATGACACGCCGGGTCACTAACGGCCATCGGCAACAACGCAAGGGGCATCGCATGGCTAAGCAGTCATCCAAAGCGCCGGCATCCAAGGCACCGGCAAAGAAAGCACCAGTAAAAGCAGCAGCGGCGAAGGCCGCGACTGCAGTGAAGAAAGCAGCACCTGCGGCCAAGCCGAAGGCGGCTGCGCCCAAGGCAAAAGCAGCACCGGCTAAGAAGCCGGCTGCAAAGGCCGCGGCGAAACCCGCAGTGAAGAAGGCAGCACCGGCCAAGGCCAAGGCTGCACCGGCAAAGAAGGCAGCACCTGCCAAGAAGCCGGCTGCAAAGGCTGCGGCGAAACCTGCGGCGAAGAAAGCAGCGCCAGCCAAGGCTCCGGTCAAGGCAGCCGCGGCGAAGTCTTCGGCACCGGTGAAGAAGGCCGTGCCTGCCAAGAAGGCGCCTGCGAAGGCCGCGAAGAAGTAATCGCGTTTCTTCGCGCGCCGGGGACAGTACCGGGACATGAGGGCGGGTGCCTTGGATGCACCGCGCTCTCCGCACCGGTGTTGAGGCGCACGAAAAGAGGGGCGGACGTAGATATCTTTCGCAGCTCCCAGGACTTCGCCACACGGCGAAGTCCGGTGGGGCTTTTTTTGTTGCCGTGATCGGACAGACGGCGAGCGCGAGTGCCGTCGCCTCTGGCGGCTGGTTTTTCCTCTGCTGGCATTTGCCCTGTAGAAGGCGATCGGCAAAACTCACTGTCAGCAAAACAGGGAACCGATCATGCCGAAGCTGCTCTACGCGTCCACGTCCCCCTATAGCTCCAAGGTGCGCATGGCGGCACTCTACGCCGGCATCGCTGTCGATCTCGTGCCTGTGAAGACCGAAGACAAGCCAGCCGATCTGATATCAGTCAATCCGCTCGGCAAGATCCCGGTGCTGGTGCTCGACGATGGCCGCTCGATCCATGACAGCCGTGCCATCACCCAGCACCTCAACCGGCTGTCGAAGAGCGCGCTGTTTCCGCGCAACCCCGACAAGCGGCTCGAGGCCGAGGTGCTGGAGGCCATGGCCGACGGCATCTGTGATTGCGCGCTGTCGATGGTCTATGAGCGGCGCACGCGGCCGGAGGAGATGGTCTATCAGCCCTGGCTCGACCGCCAGTGGGCAAAGATCACCGCAGCCCTCGACCTGCTCAACGCCATCCCGCCGAAACTGCCGAAGAAGATCACCGCCGGCCAGATGGCGCTGCGCGCCTGCCTCGGCTATCTCGCGCTGCGTTTCGCCGGCAAATGGGAAAAGGGCCGCGGCCGGCTGACCCGCTGGGCGGCGCGCTTTGACGAGAAGTTCCCGGAGCTGAAGGGCGCGGTGCCGGGGTAGAAGCTGCCGATCTCCCCCCTTGTGGGGGAGATGCCTGGCAAGGCAGAGGGGGGCGCTGTCCCGCCGGCCTGCCCATTGGAAGCATCCCCACATCGAGAGGGTCGACGATCGAGTTCCTTCGCGCCCCCTCTGTCCTGCCGGACATCTCCCCCACGAGGGGGGAGATCGGCAGCTTGGCCGCCGCGCTCCACTTCCATATTGACCGTTTTCGTGCTTGCCTGTCGCCCTGCAAATCGCACACGGGCGGTGAGCATGCCGAAATCAGCCAGCGACAGCACAGCGGATCCCATGCTCGAGCGTCTGCGCGCCGCCCTTGGCCGGCGCGCCATCACCGAGCAGAAGATGTTCGGCGGCACCTGCTTTCTCGTCAACGGAAACATGCTCGTCGGAACCTCGAAGCGCGGGCTGCTGGTCCGCGTTGGCAAGGCCGCGCATGAAGCTGCGGTAGCGCGTCCGCATGCACGCCCCATGGAAATGGGCGGGCGTTCGATGGAAGGCTACGTCCATGTCGCGCCGGAAGGCACAGCGACAAAAGCCGATCTTGGCGGCTGGGTCGATCTCGCGCTGGCATTCGTCGGCACGCTTCCACCAAAATCAAAACCCGCCAAGGTCGCAAAGAAGCGCGCCTGAACGGATGGCGCAGCGCATTCTGGGCTTCGCCAGGTCAATGTTGCCGAGGGGCGCACGGCGAGGAGAGGGTGCGATGGTCCATCTTACGGGAAATTGCATGTGCGGGGCAGTCACCTGGACCTACTCCGGAGCCTTGACGCGCAATCTGGTCTGTCACTGCGCCGATTGCCAGCGCGCCACGTCCTCCCCCGTCACGGCCTTCCTGGGCATGAAGCCGGAGCATCTGAACTGGACAGGCGAGATCGTGCACTATGAGAGCAGCCCCGGAACGTTTCGGGGATTTTGCTCGTCCTGCGGCACAAGGCTCTATTTCCGCTCCCGGAAATGGCCTTCGGAAATTCACGTCCACGCCGCCACGATGACCGACCCGGGCGAATACCAACCAGACGCGCAGGTCTTCATGCGCTCGCGGGTGAAATGGCTCGACCGGCTGCAGTCGCTTCCCGCTCATCAGGGTTTTCAGCAAGTTCCGTCGAATTCTGCCGATACGCCCTGAGGTCGGGGCGAACACGGGCCTGCCTGAACGGACAAGTTTGTTGCCCGCTCGTACAAAGTTCTCGAAACCGGCAAGCTCTTGGGCTAGAAAGGTTTTTCAAGAACGGCGGCGTGAACCCTTGAGATGAACATAACCGACGACGACAGCCCAAATGGCGGGCACAACGCCATGTTCACGCCACCCGGCGATGCATCCAGCGCCGAGCGCGTTGCGCGCCCGCGTAAGGCGCTGCTGTCGTCCTCGATGGTCGGCTCGACCAACCGCGGCCGCGTGCTGCAGACGCTGTTCGATCTCGGTCCGACCAGCCGCGCCGATCTGGCGCGGCTGGCCGGCGTCAACCGCACAACCATCTCCGGCATCGTGCAGCCGCTGATCGACGACCAGGTGCTGGTCGAAAGCGATCCGATCCCCGCCAATCCCGGCGGCGGCAAGCCGGCGCGGCCGCTGTGGTTCTCGCCCAACGCGCGTCCGATCTGCGGCGTGCTCTTGATGCCGGACGCGGTGCATGCCTGCGTGTCGACGCTCGACGGCAAGATCGAGGCGGAACGCAAGATGGTGCTGCCCGATGGCAGGGGGCCAGTCCAGCCGATCATCGAGACGATTGCTGAGTGTGTAGGCGACACGCTGGCCAAGGCGCGGCGCACGCCCTTCGGCATCGGCGTCGGCGTCGGCGGCATGGTCGACACCGATCGCGGCTCGATCGTCACCGTCAACCTGGCGCCTGCGCTCGATCGCTATCCGCTCGCCGACGAGCTCGGCCGCCGCTTCGGCCTGCCGGTCAAGCTCGACCACCATCCGCGCGCCCTGCTGCTCGGCGACCGCTGGTTCGGCGCCGGGCGCGGCGTCAGGCAATTCGCCGTCGTCTACACCGGCGAGGTGCTGGGCGGCGCGCTCTATTTCGACGGCCATCTCTATCGCGGCACGGCGGGCGCCGGAGGCGAACTTGGCCACACCTTCGTGCAGCTCGACGGCGAACTCTGCCGCTGCGGCCGGCGCGGCTGCTGGGACACGATCGCGACGCTGAGCTGGCTCAGGCGCGAGGCAGCCGGTGCGGGCCTGCCCGAACCCGAGCTGATTGATTCCGGCCGTCTCGTCGATATGGCCGCGCGCAGGCTGCCGGGCGCCGAGAAACTGCTCGACCGCTATGCCCGCAACGTTGCCGTCGGCATCGCCAATCTGCAGCAGACGGTGGCGCCCAACATCTTCATCCTGCATGGCGATGTCGTGCTCGGCGGCGAGCGCCTGCTCGAAGCCATCGCCGCCCACGTCCGCGCCATGGTGCCGGCGCGGCCGGGCGGCCAGATCGAATTCATCGCCGGCGACGCGGGCGATGGCGCGGCATTGCTGGGCGCAGCGGGGCTGGTGATTTCGGAATTGCTGCAACTGCCGATCTGACTTTGGTGATTGGCGAAGGCGGCCGTGACAGCCAATCTCCCCCTTTGCGGGGGAGATGTCCGGCAGGACAGAGGGGGGTGTGAAGGAACGCGACGTTTCCACGCTTCACGACCACAGGCCATTTCGAAGAGTTCACCAGGACTTCTCTGACAGGTCGGCAGGACAGCACCCCCCTCTGGCCTGCCGGCCATCTCCCCCGCAAGGGGGGAGATCGGCTGCTTCAACGCCCCGCGAGCCCCGGAAAACTCCCGAACCACGGCCGCATCCGCTCGAACCGCGCGGCCATGTTGAGCACGCTTTCGTCGGCATGGCGCCGCCCAATGATCTGCATCCCGACCGGCAGGCCCTGTGGCGTCAGCCCGGCCGGCACCGAGATCGCCGGATGGCCGGTGTAGTTGATCGGGTAGGTCATGCACCAGCCGATCAGCGGATCGACCACCTCGCCATTGATCGAGGTCGGGCCGATCGTGTTGCCGTCGGTCGCGTTCTTCACCGGCGGAATTGCCAGCGTCGGCGAGACGATCAGATCATGCGTTTCGAACAAATCCTCGAGCCCGTCGCTGACGCCGGTGCGCAAGAGGTCATCGAGCGCGTGCTCGACCGCCGACACTTTGTAGGCGCCCTCCAGCATCGCCAGGAATTGCGGCGTCAGCACTGCTGCGTGTTCGCCCATCAGGTCGATGCCTTCCTGCTTCCAGTAGACGGCGATCGCCGCATAGTGGATCGAGATCGTGCGCACCCAGAGCGCCGCCAACTCCTTGTGGTCGGCCTTGAAATCGAGCTCGACCTCATCGACCTCGACGCCGCCCTGCCGCATCGCCTCGACTGCGTCGGCAATCACGGCGGCTACCTGGCGGTCGACCGGAAAATTGCCGAGGCGCGGGCTGTAGGCGACGCGCAGCTTTCGCGCCGGCGCCTGCACGGCGCCGACATAGTCGACGCCGTCATCTGGCAGGCTGAGCGGGTCGCGGCTGTGCGGCCCGGCCATCACCTTGGCCATCAGCGCGGCATCGGCCACGGTGCGCGTCAGTGGTCCGATATGGACCAGCGGATGCCCCCACAGAAAGCCGTCGGGACGCGTCACCGACGGGATGCGGCCGAAGGACGGCTTGAAGCCGACGCAGCCGCTGAACGAGGCGGGGATGCGCACCGACCCGCCGCCATCCGTGCCTTGCGCCAGCGCCGCCATGCCGTCGGCCACCGCCGCGGCACTGCCGCCCGACGAGCCGCCGGAATTGTAGCCGATCGCAAACGGCGTGCTGGTCGGGCCGAAGCGCAGATTGTCGGTGATGCCCTTGTGGCCGAACTCCGGCGTGTTGGTCTTGCCAAGCACGATGGCGCCGGCGCCGAGCAGGCGCTCGACCGCCACCGCGCTTGTCTTCGGCACCCGGTTCTTGACCGCCCGCGAGGCCATCGATGTCGGCACGCCGGCGACGTCGTCGAGATCCTTGATGCCGACCGGCACGCCATGCAGGGGGCCGAGCGGGCCGCCGGCCATCACCTCCTTTTCGGCGACGCGCGCGGCATCTATCGCTTCGTCGCCGAGCACCAGCGTGTAGGCGTTGATCACCGGGTTGCGCGCTTCGATGCGGCGCAGATACGCCTCGGTCACTTCGACAGGCGACAGGTCGCGGCGGCGGATGCGCTCGGCCAGTTCCGTGGCCGGCAGGAAGCAAAGCTGCGTTTCTGCAGAAGTCATGAAGCCATTTCCGTCTATTTGATGAACACTGGATTTGCCGAGCCGCCGGTGCCCTTGCTGACCTTGGCGGGGCTCGCGCAGTAAAAACCTTCGTAGCGGCGGTCGGCGGCACAGTCGGCCGCCAGCGCATCGAGCGACGCCATCTCGGTGAAGACGACGCCGAGATTGCGCATCAGCGCCGCGTGCAGCACCAGCATCAGGCCGGTTTCGGGTTCGTAGGTGGTCTCGTTGGCCAGCGTGTCGGTGACCAGGCTGGGGATCTGCATCTCGTCGAACCAGCGCACCAGGTCGAGGCTGAAGGTGAGGCCGGGCTCCCAATAGTTTTCACCAACCGTCTGACTGCCCGCCGCCAGTGCGCCGACCCAGCCGGTGCGGACAAGCAGGATGCTGCGCGGCAGGATCTCGACGCCTTGCGCCCGCGCGCACTCCATCAGGTCCAGATGCGTGAAGGTCTCGGCGCGTTCCAGCGCCGGCTTGCCGCGAAAGCGGGCAATGTCGATGAGCACGCCGCGGCCGACGATGCCGCGCGAGGCGATCGGCATGATGCCGGCCCTGGTCATGCCGCCATTGGTGCTCGATGCCGGAAAGCCGTTCCACAGCGTGTCGTCGAACCACATATGGCCGAGCGCATCGCAATGCGTGCCGGCCTGCGCGAAACCGGTGACGTAGTCGTCGGCGAATTCGAGGCCGCCGGGCAGGGGATGCCAATGGCCGTTCTCGAAGCCGGCCTTGTCGGCGACCATGAAATGCTTGGCCGGCCAGCGGCCGGGAAACACTGCGTCACCCTCATGCGTGGCGATCGGCACGCCGAGCGTGAAGGTGCGGCCATACCGCACCGTCGCCAGCCCGTACATGACCTCCTCGGCGGTGAGATAGTTGAGTGCGCCGATCTCGTCGTCGGCGCCCCATCGGCCCCAGCGGTTGGGCGCGTCGGCGAGCAGCCGGCGCAGCGTCATCGTGTCGGTCGCGCTCATGCGCCAGCCTCCGCGATGGCGGAGCGCGGCGTCATCGCCTCCCTGGCGCCGGTGATGTAGGCGACCACGTCCTCCATATTGGTGGCGGCGCTGCCGAGGTCGGCGGCCTTGCGGCCGCGGCGCATCACCACCACGCGGTTGCACACCTGCCAGAGGTGATCGAGATTGTGCGTGACCATGACGATGGTCAGCCCCTGGGCGCCGAGCCGCCTGATGAGGTCGAGCACCTCGCGCGATTCGCGCACGCCAAGTGCGGCGGTCGGCTCGTCGAGCAGCAGCAATTTGTGGCCCCAGAAGGCGCCGCGCGCGATCGCCACCAGCTGGCGCTGGCCGCCGGACATGCGGTCGACCGACTTGCTGCGCACGCCGGGGATGTCGATGTTGAGTTGCTCGAGGCCTCGTATCGCTGTGTCGCCCATCGACTTCCGGCGGATCCAGCGCAGCAGCGCCGGGCCGCGGCCAAGCGCCAGCTCGCGCCCAAGGAAGAAGTTCTCGGCCGCGGTGAAGGTGCCGATCAGCGACAGGTCCTGATAGACCGTCTCGATGCCGAGGCGTTGCGCCTCGGCCGGTGGCGACAGTTTCTGCGGCCGCCCTTCGAGGATCACCTCGCCGGAGGTCGGATCATGCGCGCCGGCCAGGATCTTGATCAGCGTCGACTTGCCGGCACCATTGTCGCCGACCAGGCCGATGATGTCGCCCCTGGCGATGTCGAGCGAGACATTGTCGAGAGCCTGGATGCCGCCGAAGCTGCGGCAGATGTGGCGGAGCGAAAGCAGCGAAGCCTGGCCCATGGCTACCCCCTTCCGTAGCGGCGGCCGATGCCGCCGAGCGCCACGGCGACGACCAGAAGCGAGCCGGTGAACAGGAATTGGGTGAAGATCGGCGCGCCGATCATGGCCAGCCCATTGTTGCCGACGGCGACCGTCAGCACGCCGATCAGCGTGCCCAGAATGTGGAACTGGCCTTCCCTGAGTGCTGCCGAGCCGAGGAAGGCGGCCGAGAACGAAGTCAGCATGAAACTGTCGCCCGCCGTCACCTGTCCCGAGCCGAGATTGGAGGCCATCAGCATGCCGCCGATCGCGGCGCAGGTGCTGGCGATGGCGAAGGCGACGATGCGGCTGCGGTCGACGGCAACGCCGGCGCGGCGCGCCGACTCCGGGCTCACCCCGATCGCCTTGATGTGCTGGCCCTGCACCGTGCGGTTGAGGATCACCCACAGCAGCGCCAGCACCACGGCCATGATGATGACCAGATGCGGCACCCCGGCGATGCGACCAATGGCGATGCTGGTGAATTCCCGGCTCTGCGTGAGCTGCAGCGGGATGCCGCCTGAATAGGCGTAGTTCAGCCCGACGACGATGGTGCCGGTGCCGAGCGTTGCGATGAAGGCATTCACGCCGATCTTGGAAACGACGATGCCGTTGACGATGCCGATCAGCGTGCCGAGGCCGATGACAAGCACGATGGCAAGCGGGATCGACAGGCCGCTATAGCTCAACAGTCCGACCACGAGCAGACCGCAGAAGCTCGCGACATAGCCGATGCTGAGGTCGAAATCGCCGGCCACCAGCGGCACGGTGAGGCCGGCCGCGACGATGGTGCCGATTGCCATATCGTTGATGATGTTGCGGAAATTGCCGATCGTCGCGAAAGTTCCCGGCTGCAGGACCGAGAAGATCAGCAGCATCGAGCCGAGCACGATGATGGTGCCGTAGGTGCCGAGCAGGCGCATCAGAAGCGCCCGCCGGTCGCGCGCGCCGGGAGGGAGAGACCCGACCTGCGTGACCGGCGAGGCGCCCTCCGCCGGAGCGGAGGTTTCGGGCAGGGAATGGTCAGCGGACATGACAGCTCTGTTCATGATGGAAATCGGGTCCGGCCGGGCTTGCCCGGCCGGACCGTCAATCTGCAGCGTTTACTGCGGATTGTCCTTCATGAACTGGTCGACATTGTCCTTGGTGACCAGCGTGTAGCCGGGCACGAAGGATTTCGGCTGCCACTTGTCGCCGGCCGCAAGAATGTCGGGGATCTGCTCGACAAGCATCTTGCCGGCCGAGGTCAGGTCGACGCCGAGCGTGGCGGTCATCGTGCCGTCCTTGACCGCCTGCACGGCGGGCGCGGTGGCGTTGAACGAATAGACCTTCACGTCGCTGCGGCCGTTCTGCTTCAGCGCCGCGATGGCGCCCATGGCGTTGTCGTCATAGCAATTGAAGATCGCGAACGGCCCCTTGGCATTGGCGTTAGCGGCGAGCCATGCGCTGGTCGCGGCCTGCGAGGATTCGGCGGCACCCGGGATGCTGATTTCGTGCGAGGTCGCCTGGAGCCCCGGCTTGGCCTTGACCGCCGCATCGAAGGCATCGGCGCGCTCGCGGCACGGTATGCCGGGGTGATAGGTGAGGTCGAGCAGTGTGCCGGTGTCGCCGACATCCTTCAGCATCAGGTCGATCAGCGGCGGTGCGGCGCCCGTGCTGGCCGAAAGCGCAATGCCGTCGGCCATGCCGCCGCCGGCCGAAAGCACCGGGATCTTCGCATCCGCCGCGGCCTGCAGCCCGGCGGCAAGGCCGGTCGAATCGAAGACGGTGACGATGATGGCGTTCACCTTCTTGGTCGCCAGCTGCTTGATGCTGGTGATCGCCTGCGAGGGATCGCCATTGGCGTTGAGTGTTTCCACCGTCCAGCCCTTGGACTGGGCCTCCTTGGTCATGGTGTCGACCATCTGGTTGGTGTCGACGTCGGATGTCGAGAAGGTGACGATGCCGATCGTCAGCTTGTCATCGGCATGGGCAGCCGACGCGAGGCATGCCGCGACGAGCGCTGCAGCCGAAAGTTTCTGAAAGCGGTTCACGTTCCTATCCCCTGTTGAGCGAGTGTTCCGGCTCGCCTCCCGCGCGCGTCGGCCCGTCGTCATCGGGGCTTTCCACCGGGTGTCACAGCTAGGGCTGTTTGTTCGTGCGAGCCACGTACTAACTATAGGCACAAGGTAGGAAGCGGTGCAACGGCAATTTTTTCGGGTGCAGGGAAGGGAGGGTCCAGACACAAAAAAAGCCGGGCGCGAGGCCCGGCTTTTTCGTGTCGTGGCTTGAACGACTTAGAACTTCATACCGACGCCGAAGGTGACGCGGTTGTCCTTGACCTTGACGTTGCCAAGAGAGCCGAAGTCCTTGTCGCCGTAGTCGGTGTAGCGGTACTCGACGCGGCCGAACACGTTGTCGGTGATCTTGATGTCGGTGCCGACGCCGGCGGTCCAGCCGAACATCGCATTGCTGTCGTCGGTGCCGGTGACGCTATCCGTGATCTTCTGGTTCTTGCCGGCGAGACCGCCGGTGCCGTAGAGCAGGATTTCCGGGGTCACGGCGTAGCCGAGGCGGGCACGCAGCGAGCCGTCGAGGCCGCCCTTGGCGTCGATGCCGTCGCTGTCGCCCTTTACGCCGTTGTAGCCGAGATCGGCTTCAGCGCCGTACACGAAGTTCTCCTGCTGCCACTGATAGCCGCCGAAGACGCCGCCGATGAAGCCCTTGGTCTTCACGTCGACGCCGGCGTCACGGGCATCGGCATGGCCACTAAAACCATAGCCGGCGCTGATACCAGCATAGGGGCCGGCCCAGGAAGCGACCGGAAGTTCAACCGGGGCTGCCGGTGCCGGCGGCTCTTCCGAGACCACGTCCGCCGCGTAGGCGGTTCCACTGAGGGCGAAGAGCCCGAGCGCCACCGCAATCGGTCGCGCAAATTTGAGATTGGCTTGCATTGTTCTTTACTCCTTAAGCCACAGGACACAGGCTTGTTTTTCACGATCGCCATCGACCCGTCCGGGGGGTGAAACGGATCTGGCGTTCGTATGTTCCAAATGTCGTGTCAAAATGCGGCTGAAGCGAACCTGAACTTGGGTCATTACCCGGCGCGAATGAGGCTGAACCTTGACGTTGCATCTTCGCAACAGCGAGATGTCAGCACGCTTGCCATGCTGCACTGCACTCGGCTTGGTGCAAGGAGTCCAGCGCCCTATATTGCGGTCCAGTTGGCCGAGTCTCGGCCGAGCCGAAATGCCGATCGGGCCGCTTTGCCACAATCCTGCCCCAGGTGGAAACGGCATTTAACCCCTAGGCGTGTCATAATTTGCCGGCGGTCGGAATCGAGGCCGCGATTGAGGATTGACAGGATGAGCGAAGCCGCCGGTACGGCGCTGGTGACAGGCGGGGGAAAGCGGATCGGCAAGGCGATCGTCGAGGATCTGGCCAGGCATGGTTTCGCCGTCGCCATTCATGCCAACCATTCGCTGGTCGAGGCCGAGGCGCTTGCCGTGCGGATCCGGGATGACGGCGGTCGCGCCGCCGTGGTCGGCGCCGATCTCACCGACATGGACGAGGTCGGCGACCTCGTCGGGCGCGCCGAGGCAGCGCTCGGCCCGGTCACGCTCCTGGTCAACAACGCCTCCCTGTTCGTCGACGACAGCATCGAGGATTTCGACTGGGCCGTATGGGACCGCCACTTCGCCATTCATGTGAAGGCCCCGGCGCTTCTGGCGCAGAACTTTGCCCGCGCCCTGCCGCTGGGGAAGGAGGGGCTGATCGTCAACATCATCGACCAGCGCGTCTGGCGGCCGACGCCGCGCTACTTCTCCTATGCGCTGTCGAAGTCGACGCTGTGGAGGCAGACCGAGATGCTGGCGCAGGCGCTGGGGCCACGCATCCGCGTCAACGCCATCGGCCCCGGACCGACGCTGAAGAACACGCGCCAGGAGGACGCCGATTTTGCCGCACAGGTCGACGGGCTGATCCTGAAGCGCGGCCCTGAATTGCCCGAATTCGGCGCCACCATCCGCTATCTCTGGGCGGCGCGCTCGATCACCGGCCAGATGATCGCGCTCGATGGCGGCCAGCATCTTGCGTGGCAGACGCCCGATGTGACAGGCATGGTGGAATGAGTCCCGCAGACCACAAACACAAGCAGCGCGGCGCCGCCGACGATCTGCCGCCCGAAATCGACCTCGAGGACGATGCGGCCGAGGAGATCGTCGAACCGGAAGCCGTTTCCGCCGCGCCCGACGTCGCCTTCACCGCAATAGACTGGACGCCGCATGCCGGCGATGCCGACGGCATGGTCGGCGCCGAAGTCATCCAGACCTTGGTCAAGCGGCTGCCCAACGCGCCCGGCGTCTACCGCATGATGAATGCCGCCGGCGACGTGCTCTATGTCGGCAAGGCGCGCAGCCTGAAGAAGCGGGTGACCAACTACGCGCAAGGGCGGTTCCACACCAGTCGAATCGGTCGCATGGTGCGCGAGACGTCGACGATGGAGTTCGTCGTCACCCGCACCGAGATCGAGGCGCTGCTTCTCGAAGCCAATCTTATCAAGCGTTTGCGGCCGCGATTCAATGTGCTGATGCGCGACGACAAGTCGTTTCCCTATATCTTGCTGACCGGCGACCACGTCTCGCCCGGCATCTACAAGCATCGCGGCGCGCGCTCGCGCAAAGGCGACTATTTCGGCCCCTTCGCCTCGGCCGGCGCCGTCGGGCGCACCATCAATTCGCTGCAGCGCGCCTTCCTGCTGAGAAGCTGCACCAACTCCTTCTACGAGAACCGTACACGGCCTTGCCTGCTTTACCAGATCAAGCGCTGCGCCGGCCCGTGCACCGGCGAGATATCGCACCAGGACTATGCCGAGCTGGTCAGCGAGGCGAAGGATTTCCTGTCGGGCCGCAGCCAGAAGGTGAAGACGGAAATCTCCGGCGCCATGCAGCAGGCCTCTCAAGACCTCGATTTCGAGCGCGCCGCCATCTATCGCGACCGGCTGGCGGCGCTGTCGCATGTGCAGAGCCACCAGGGCATCAACCCGCAGACGGTGGAAGAGGCGGATGTCTTCGCCATCCATCAGGAAGGCGGCCAGGTCTGCATCCAGGTGTTCTTCTTCCGCACCGGCCAGAACTGGGGCAACCGCGCCTATTTCCCCAAGGCCGATCCGGCGTTGGAGGGATCGGAAGTGCTGGGCTCGTTCCTGGCGCAGTTCTACGACGATAAGCCGACGCCGCGCGCCATCCTTCTGTCGCATTGCGTCGAGGAGCAGGAGCTTCTGGCGGAGGCGCTCTCCACCCGTGCCGGCCGCAAGGTGTCGATCTCGGTGCCGCAGCGCGGCGAGAAGAAGGACCTGACCGACAATGCGCTGCAGAATGCGCGCGAGGCGCTTGGCCGCCGGCTGGCCGAAACCTCGACGCAGACGCGGCTGCTCACCGGCTTCGCCGAGACCTTCGGCATGGTAAAGCCGCCGGTGCGCATCGAGGTCTACGACAATTCGCACATCATGGGCACCAACGCCGTCGGCGCCATGGTCGTCGCCGGGCCGGAAGGGTTCGTGAAGAACCAATACAGAAAATTCAACATCCGCTCGACCGAGATCACGCCGGGCGACGATTTCGGCATGATGCGCGAGGTGATGGAACGGCGCTTTTCGCGGCTGCTGAAGGAGCATGGCGATGCGCCGCAGCGCGGTGAGGCCGCGGGCGAGACGGAAGACGACATCGAGGGCAATGGCGGCTTCCCCGCATGGCCCGACGTCATCCTGATCGACGGCGGCCAGGGCCAGATGAGTGCGGTGCGCAAGATCCTGTCCGATCTCGGCATCGAGGATCGCGTCGTGGCCATCGGCATCGCCAAGGGCCAGGACCGCGACGCCGGCCGCGAGCGCTTCTTCGTCAAGGGCAGGGACTCGTTCTCATTGCCTGTGCGCGACCCCGTGCTCTACTTCGTCCAGCGCCTGCGCGACGAGGTGCACCGCTTTGCCATCGGCTCGCACCGCGCGCGGCGCAAGAAGGAGATGGTCAAGAGCCCGCTCGACGAGATCAGCGGCATCGGCCCCGGCCGCAAGCGCGCACTGCTGCTCCATTTCGGCACCGCAAAGGCGGTCAGCCGCGCGGCGGTCGAGGATCTGGTCAAGGTCGACGGCATTTCCGAGCAGGTGGCCAAGCTGGTCTACAATCATTTCCACGAGAGTTGACGAGGTGTATCGCTATTCAGCCGGCCTGACCTGAATTTCGATACGCCCAGGGTCTTTTCGACTGGCCAATCGAAATTGTTCTGTTGACCCCCCACATTCGCTTCTGATTTGAGTACGCAGGCAGAAAGAGTCCCAAAAATATGGCACAGCGCGCGTTCAACCTGCCCAACATGCTCACCTACGCCCGCATCCTCGCGGTGCCGCTGGTCGTGCTGTGCTTTTTCCTTGAGGGCCATCTGAAGTCGAGCGACTTCGCCCGCTGGTTGGCTCTGGCCATTTTCCTGCTCGCTTCGATCACCGATTACTTCGACGGCTATTTTGCACGCGCCTGGAAGCAGACCTCCAACATCGGCAAGATGCTCGACCCGATCGCCGACAAACTGCTGGTCGCCACCTGCCTGCTGCTTTTAGCCGCCGACACCGATCGCCATGCCGGCATTGCCGGCTGGTCGCTATGGGCTGCGATCATCATCCTGTGCCGCGAGATCCTGGTCTCCGGCCTGCGCGAATATCTGGCCGCGCTGAAGGTCTCGGTGCCGGTCACGCAGCTCGCCAAATGGAAGACCACCATCCAGATGGTCGCCATCGCCTTCCTGCTTGCCGGCCCGGCCGGCGACAAGATCTTCCCGCTGACCACGCAGACCGGCCTGGTGCTGCTGTGGATCGCCGCCCTGGTCACGCTCTACACCGGCTATGATTATTTCCGCGCCGGCCTCAAGCACATCATGGACGAGTGACGTGGCAACCAAGCTCATCTATTTCGCCTGGGTGCGCGAGCGGATCGGCAAGCCGGAAGAGGACGTCGAACTGCCCGCCGGCATCGAGACGGTAGCCGAACTGTTGCGCTGGCTGAAGTCGCGCGGCAAGGAATATGAGCACGCGCTGCAATATCCCGACGTGATCCGCGTCGCCATCAATCAGGAACATGTCGAGCATCGGGAAAAGATCGCCGGCGCGCGCGAGATCGCGCTGTTCCCGCCGATGACCGGGGGTTGAAACCATGTCCGGCGCGGCGGTGCCTGTCGTGCGCATCCAGCGCGAAGATTTCGACGTCGCCGCCGAGATCGCCAGGCTGACCGAAGGCCGCGCCGACATCGGCGCCGTGGTGACGTTCTGCGGTCTCTGCCGCGACGAGCAGGGCCGGCTGTCGGCCCTCGAACTCGAACATTATCCCGGCATGGCCGAGGCCGAGATCGCCCGTATCGCCAGCGAGGCGATCGAACGCTGGCCGCTGCAGGGCCTCACCGTCATCCACCGCCACGGCAAGGTCCGGCCGGGCGAGAACATCGTTCTCGTGGTGACGGCTTCCGCGCATCGCCAGGCGGCATTCGAGGCGGCGAACTTTTTGACGGACTACCTGAAGTCGCGGGCGCCGTTCTGGAAGAAGGAGCACCATGCCGACGGTTCCGCGGGCGGCTGGGTCGACGCCAAGGAGATCGACGACAAGGCCGCCGGCCGCTGGAAGGCGCCGTCCAAATAAACTCTCCCGCAGCCATTCATTGACCGCAATCCTTTGGCCAATTTGCTGCCATCGGTCAGCCTGGGCAAGGGAGAAGGTCATGCTCGACAGGATCGCCGAATTCTTCATCTTTGGTTTCGTGCCGCTGGTCGTCGGCATGCTGGCGGTGCCGGAAATGTCCAATGCCGCCGAAAAGACCCTGAAGGGCGAGGTGATGTATCGCGAGCGCATCGCATTGCCGCCCAATGCCGTGCTGTCCGTCCAGCTTGCCGACGTGTCGCTGGCCGATGCGCCGGCGGCGATCATCGGGGAGCGCAAGGTGGCGCCGGCCGGCCAGGTGCCGATCAAGTTCGAGATCAGCTTCGATCCCCAGGTGATCCGCCCGAACATGACCTATGCGCTGCAGGCGCGCATCACCGTCGACGACAGGCTGATGTTCATCTCCGATACGCGCCATCAGGTCGACCCGCTGAGCGATGCGCCGCAGACGATCATGCTGAAGATGGTGGCGCCGGACGACAAGGCGGCCGGCGCCCTGCTCGGCCAGAGCTGGCTGGTCGAATACATCGACGGCATCGGCGTGATTGCGGAGCCGCAGGCGACGTTCCGGGTGAGCGAAGCCGGCAAGGCCGGCGGCAGCGGCCCCTGCAACGTCTATTTCGCCACCGCGAAGGTCGACGGTTCGACGATCGCCATCAGCGAGATCGGCTCGACCTTCAAGGCCTGCGCGCCCGATGTCATGGCCGAGGAGAAGGCGCTGTTCGAGGCGCTGGCCAGGGCCGCCTCCTACCATGTTGATGCAGGCAAGCTCACCATCACCGACAAGGACGGCAAGGACATCCTGCGCTTCAACGCCGCGAGCTGAGGTTTCACCAAGGGCAGACCTCTGACGCCGCAGGACAGAGGGGGGCGCGAAGGATCGCTACGGGACGTGTCTTGGATCCTCGAACCGCGCCATCTTGGGGCCGAAGCTGAGCCGGACAAAAAGGCCGGCGAAGCGCCGGCCTTTTGGTCAGATTTGGCGATGCCGGCTCAGCCGACGATCTCGGTATCGGAGAACCAGTACTTGATCTCCTGCGCGGCGGTCTCCGGCGCGTCCGAGCCGTGCACGGAATTCTCGCCGATCGACAGCGCATGCACCTTGCGGATGGTGCCTTCGGCGGCGTTGGCCGGGTTGGTGGCGCCCATCACTTCGCGGTTCTTGGCAATGGCGTTTTCGCCTTCCAGCACCTGAACGATGGTCGGCGCCGAGGACATGAACTCCACCAGCTCGCCGAAGAACGGACGCTCCTTGTGCACGGCATAAAAGCCTTCCGCCTCGCGGCGGCTCATCCACACCCGGCGCGAAGCAATGACGCGCAGGCCGGCATCCTCAAGCATCTGGGTGATGGCACCGGTGAGATTGCGCCGCGTCGCGTCGGGCTTGATCATGGAGAAGGTGCGTTCGATCGCCATTGGGTCGTCCTTGCTTTTTGAGAATGGGAATTGGAGTGGCGGGCTCTATACAAGCCGCTTCGGTCCTTGCCAAGGGGAGGCGGGTTCTGGCCAAGGCCGGATGTTTGCGGGATAATTAGACGGCTGCACGCGGGCCTGGGCGCCAGGTCGGGGAGCATCGCGGCAGCGGAGCCGAAGGCGATGAACTGGCCTTACGTCAAACGCGGCGACTTCACCGGCATCCTCTTCGTGGCCGTTCTTTTCACTGTCATCACCCTGGTCCTGCTGTTCCTGCCCCAGCTGAAACAGGATTTCGGCCTTGGCCCGGAATGGCAATGCGCGCGCATGGAGGAGGGCGATCCAATCTGCGTCAGGCTGGTCCAAGAGGATGAAGCGAGGTAGCCGGCGCTACCGCCTGATCATCACCGGCGGCCGCCGCTGCTCCCAGCCCTCGCGCTGCAGCGTCGGCACGTCATGTTCCTCGCTCGGATAGCCGACGCAGAAATAGCCGATCAGCGTCCATTCGGGCGGCGTGTCAGCGGCGGGAGGCCATAGAGCCGGCTGTACTCGCGGCTGAACTGCGACGGGCTCTGGTAGCCGACGCTGCAGCCGGCCGAGCCGACTCCATCCTCTCGCGCGCTCGGCAGACAAGGTGGTCGGCTGCATCGCCTACCGGGATCTGTCAGGCACGATCTGCGAGATGAAGCAGCCTTTCGTTCGGAAAGGCCAGGGCACGGGGCGACGTCTTTGCCTCGCATTGATCGATGCCGCGCGAAGCAACGGCTATGCGCTCATGCGACTCGACACCGCCAATTTGCTCATCGAAACGATCGCTTTGTGCAGGTCCGTCGGCTTCCGCGACTGCCCCGCCTACAACGAGTATCCCGACGAGCTCCTGCCCCAAATCGTCTTCATGGATGTGCCGCTCAGAGCCGCTGAAGCGGATTAGACCGATGTCAAAAGCTGATGGTCATTGAGATAACTGAGTGGCGCGAGTTCAGGCCATGTATCGAGATTTGATCTTGGCTGCCTCCCGAAACACGCCGCGAGCTTGTGGTAGAGGGAACTTGACCATCCGGACATAGGGGTTTCCAACGACCGAAGGGTTCGACTTCGGCCTCGCTTTGCGTTGATCGGGATATCGGGGCTGAAGGCTGCGAAAGAGCGGCCTAGCGGAATGGGTCTCAGCCCCAGTTGCCGTCGTGCTCCGCGTGCGTACTGAGGTAGGCGCCCGGCGCGAAATGCGTGTCGTAGAACTCTGTGTCGAGCCGATGCGCTTGGAGATACATCAGGTTGAAGATCGCCGGCACTGTGGCCGGGAATCTGCCGAAGGTATCGTATATATACTGGGCCATCGCGGACACGCAGTCGACGAACTCCGCTCCCATCGGCGCGGCGCTGGTGCGGACCATCTCCGAGTGCTTGTAGGGGCCTTTTGTCTCGCCATGGAACGGCCCGCCCTTACCGAACTTGCGCTCGACCACCGCTTCCACAGCGGCGCGCATGTCCGGAAAATGCGGCGGGCAGTGTGCCTCGAACACGCCCGGCAGTCCGGTCACATGAGGCAGTGGTTTTCCGGGGATCATGTCGAACCGGAATCCGAGACCGGGAACGGCGGGATCACCGCTGGCGCCCTGAACCGTGAATGGGTTGAGGCCATCGTACATCCAGCCACCGAGACCAAGTGCCTGCAGCATTAGGGCGCCCGCGTAGCAGGCCGTCGAGGTTTCAACGGTGACTTCGGTGAGAGCCAGCTGCTCTACGAACGTCAGCGGATACGGATTCTGCAGATCCACCAGCCCGGCGAAGTTTTCGAGCCCCGGGATTGGCCGGCCATTGACGTCGTCGTAGACGCAGGCGCCGTTCTGAACGAGGTAGCAAAGCGTGAGCACCATGTGCTGAGCGAGATCCGCGACAGGAATGATCAGCGTGCTGCCGGCAACATTGCCACACCACTCGTTGTGCATCTCCATGTGCTCGGGAGTGCGCGGGATGTTTAGCCGCTGATCCGCCAGTTTGACGATGCGCGACCGGTGTGCCCCGAGATACGCGTCCAAGTCGGTCTCGCCGCCGGTCGACATGATGGACGCCATGTCCCGCGTCGGCAGGAAATAGACCCCGGTATCGTCGGTGAAGAATATCTCCGACGTGTGAAACCCTGCCGAAGACGGGAATGTGCGGCCACCGGCGGCGCCCGCATAGTTCGGCATTTTTGGAACGTAGTGTTTGTTGTGCGGAATGAGATTTGCCCATCCCGTATTGCCCGCCACCGTGCTCAAGAGCAGCATCTTTTCCATCTCGGTGATTGGCGCCGCAGGTTTTTTTGAGGTATAGGCAAGAGGACCGTCCGGTATGGATGCGCCCTTCGCAAAACGCCGTGAGCGGCGCCCATGAATCGCTTGGATCAGTGGAAAATTGGTGACTTGCGCAAGGCCACGCTCCGGGGCAGTACTGGCATCGTTTTGCTGGTTCACCGGAGTGGCGCCGGACGCGATGCCAGTCAGCAGGCCATTTGCACCGATCACGGATGCACCCAGTACGTTTCTGCGGGTTTGGTCGAACATTGTTCTTGTCTCCTGCGGCGCGTCGGCGAATTGAGTTCAGCCAGCGGATGCGCCGTCTAGTTCGTGGTTTCGTGTGCCCAGAACATCCACGGTGCAGCGTTCCAAAACCAGTTGGCTTACGGTACATTGATCACAAATCGAAGATTGTTGTTTAAAGACAATGTCTTGCAGAGCCGCAGCCGGCATGTCCGCCCGCCGCCGTCGCAGGATTTTGTACTGATGGTCCAGAAAGCGGGTATGCCTTGAGCACAAATATACGCGGGAGTTCGACGCGACAGCGCATTATGGACGTCGCCCAGGACGCTGTCCTGCTGAAGGGCTTCGAAGCGACGTCGATCGATGAAATCGTCGCGGCCGTAGAGATATCCAAGGGCGGCTTTTTCTACCATTTTGCCGACAAGAACGCGTTGGCTCAGGCGTTGATCAGGCGCTACATCGAGGAAGAGGATCGTATTTTCGACGACTTGTTCGGCAGGGCCGGCGAACTCAATGACGACCCATTGCATGCCATGCTGATCGGCCTGAAAATGCTAGCGGAACTGTTCGAGAATTTGCCGCACGCCCACCCCGGCTGTCTGGTCGCCACGACCGCCTATCAGGACAGGATGTTCGACGCCGAGGTTCGCGAGTTGAATCGTTCTGCAATCCTGGGCTGGCGTGCCAGATTTCTCGCAATGCTCGAGGACATCCGGGCGTTATACCCCCCCAACGAGCCGGTCGATATCGACGCGCTCGCCGATATGGTCATGGGTGTAGCCGAAGGAGGTATCGTTCTGTCCAAGGCGTTGAATGAGCCGAGTGCACTGCCGGCGCAAATCATGCTGTTCCGGACCTATCTGAAACTGCTCTTCAGCCCTCGTTTGAAGCCAACACTGTGAGCCGGCGGCCAGCTAGTGGTAGGGTCGATCAAGGCCCTGCGGTCGCTCCGCCGTCGAAGGGCCTCAAGCGGGTCTGTTGGAGCTCTAGCCCCAAACCATGGGCAGCTTTTTCACTCAGCGTGTGATCACCATCGACGGCCGCCGGAACTCCCAGCCTTCCCGTTCCAGTGCTGGCACGGCGTGTTCCTCTGAGGGGTAGCCGACGCAGAAGTAGCCGATCAGCGTCCATTGCGGAGGCGCGTCGAGGATCGTCGCCATCTCTACCGGATCCAGGATCGAGACCCAGCCCATGCCTATGCCTTCGGCGCGCGCCGCCAGCCACATAGTGTGAACCGCCATGACCGCCGAATATTCGATGGTGGCAGGCATGGTCAGGCGGCCAAGTCCGTGCCCCTGCTCCGTTGTGCGGTCGGCGAAAACCGCAAACTGACAGGGCGCCTCGTTCAGGCCGGCGAGCTTCAGGCGGGCATAGAGCGCGGCGCGCTCGCCGCAGAACGATGTCAGCGCCTCCGCATTGCAGCGTTCAAAGCACGCCTTGACGGCCTCACGGCACTGCGCGCTCTCGACCACGACGAAGCGCCAGGGTTGGCTGAGCCCGACGGAAGGCGCAATACTGGCGAGGTCGAGCAGCCGCTCCAGCGCGCCTTCGGGAAGCGGCGTCGGTTTGAACCGCCGCACATCCCGGCGCCACAGGAAGAGGTTGACGAGCTCGGCGCGAAAACCGTCGGGAAATTCCGGGCCTGACGTCATGGCTCTATCGTCTCGGACCAGCGCCACTATGCTGCCGCCGCCACCGTGCGGCCGAGGCCGCCATTGAGATCGAGGCAGCGTTCGAACCATTGCGCCACGATGTCGCTATCCTCCAGCAGCCGGTAGGGCGAGGCGATGCGTGCCCATTGCAGGGCGCCGAAGACGATGTAGTCGGCAAAAAGCGGCGAGGCGCCGCCAATGAAAGGCTGGTAGCCGAGCATCGAGCGCAATGGCTCCAGCGAGGCGCGGAATGCGTTTAGTCCGGCGTCGCGGCCAGCCACCACCTCTTCCAGCCGCTTGCCGAAGCGCTGCTCGCGGTTCTGGCGGAAATAGGCGGCATTCGGCTCGTCCTGCATGGCGTGCAGGTCCATGACCGCCACGGTGTTGATGTAGGGATGGATGGTCAACTGCGACCAGCGTTCGATGAAGCGCGCCATCGCCTTGCCGCCGTCGCCGGAAAACAACGTCGGCCGCTCCGGATAGGTCTCGTCGAGATAGAGCGCGATGGCGAAGGAATCAGCGATCACCTTCTCGCCATCGCGGATCACCGGAACGAGCTTCGAAATACCGGCCTCGACGGCAGGCACTTCGAGGAAGCGCGTCGGCACGCTGGAACTGTCCAGCCCCTTGTGGGCGAGCGCCATCGCGATCTTCCAGCAATGCGGGCTGAACGGGCGCGCGGCATCGCGCCCGACAAGTTCATAGAGCACAATGGTCATTGGCGGAGCCGTTCCTCTGGTTGGAGCAAAAGCATGACTGATGGAGCCATTCCGTTTCCATCACACCATCCTTTGCTCTAGGTAGAGCCGGAATTCGAAGCGAGCCGGTGAAAGAGATGAAACAGCATTTCATGATGTTTGCGGTCTACAATCAATGGGCCAATGGACGCATCTACGAGGCCGCCGCCGATCTCGTGGACGAAGAATTCGAAAGGGATGTCGGCGCCTTTTTCGGCTCGATGGCGGGCACGCTCAACCATCTGCTGGCCGCCGACCGTGTCTGGATGAAGCGCTTCACCGGCGAGGGCGACGCACCTTCCAGGACCGACACGATCATCCACCGCGCCTTGTCTGTCCTCAGCCTGGCACGCGAAGCGGAGGACAAGAGGATCATCGACTGGGTCGGCGGCATGAGCGACAAGGCGCTCGCCGGCCGCTTCTCCTACATGACGCTTACCGACATGCGCACCGTCTCGCAGAGGCTGGCGCCGGCGCTGGACCATTTCTTCAACCACCAGACCCATCATCGCGGCCAGGCGCATATGATCCTGACCGTGCTCGGCCGACCCTCCGTGCCGCTCGACCTGACGCTGTTCCAGCGCAGCGAGGAGGGCCGCGCCTATGCCTGATTTTGGGATCGGGCATGTAGCATATTAGTAACTTCTAAAGTTTTAGAATAAAACATGATTTGTTTTAGCGCATTAATGAAATATTCAAAAACCAGGATTCACTGAAACAGAAAGAGCGGTGAAACTGAAGTGCATCTCCAAGCGTAGCCCTTGTTGCATGAGCAATATAGCGGATTTGTTCCAGGAAATTGCGATGCAGGAACTGGATGGCAACAAAGGAGAGTGTCATGCCTAGTATCGTTCGGAAAATAGCTGAAACTTTTGCAAGTGGAGCGATTATCGTTATTCTCGCCGCTCCTGCAAATGCGGCTGAGGTTGCCTTGGTGGCCTTGGCGGCGTTTCCATCGGCGGCAATTCAGCCAGCGGCAATGTGGGCGGCGCCAATGGGGCCAACGCGGATGCTTCCTTCGGCGGCAGCAGCACCAGCGCCAACGCTTCGATCGGCGGCTCGGGTGCCGCCAATGCCAATGCCACCCTTGGTGGCGGCGGTGCCGGGGTTGCGGCGTCCCTGGGCGGGACCAACGGCGTAGGGACCAATGCGTCCCTGGGCACCAGCAATGGCGTCAATAGAGCGCTGGGAACGACGCTCGGCGGCACGAGCGCCAATGTCGGTGTCGGCACCGGGGCTGGAACACCTGGCATTCCCGGCACTGCGGCAAATCCTGACACGCTGGGTCTGCCCGGCGTCGTCGCCCAGATGTCGACCAGCCAGCTGACGCGCTTGAAGAAGCGCTGCGTCGATGTGCTCAGCAGCGAAGGCACTTATGACCGCGAGCTGCGGCAGCTGTGCCTGCTGATCTCGCGCCGGTAGCGCGCCTGCCACGCGTTGACGACAACTTCCGGCAGTCTGAAGGCCCGCCACTCAGATGGCGGGCCTTTTTGCGCTGGTCCGGCCAATAAATATTAGCGTGTCGAACATTAGTGTCTTTGCGGGGAAAAGCTTAACCATGTTCGGATTGCAAGTCCGATCTTAGGATTTCATTTGCCTTCCCGCTTCAGGATGATCTGACGTAGCGGGAGCAATGGCATGCGCATCGATTTGTCCCCGACAAGTTGGGGCAGGGTCATAGTGGTGACGGTGGTCGGCACGGCGATCTGCATTGGCGCTGCGTTCTTCGTCGATTCCTTCAATTTCCCCCATCTGTCGCCCGAGGCGCTGTGGCACGCGCAATTGACCGACCTGTTTCTGCCGCTGGTGCTGGCCGGCTCGTTTTTCTTCTTCCTGATGTACAAGATGCGCCAGCTGGCCATCGCCCAGAGGGAGCTGAGCATCGTCGCGGCCACCGACAGCCTGACGGCGGTGTTCAACCGCGGCGCGTTTTCGATGCTCGTCGAAGCCTATCTCGATCAGGCCCGCAGCCAGGCGGTCGTCAATGCCGGTGCGTTCCTGATCGTCGACGCCGATCACTTCAAGACCATCAACGATCGTCTCGGCCACGATTGCGGCGACCAGGCGCTGAAGCTGATCGCCAAGACGATCCAGGACCAGCTGCGCGGCGCCGACATCGTCGGCCGCATCGGCGGCGAGGAATTCGCGGTCTTTCTTCCCGGCGCCGACTCCTCGCAGTCCTGGCTGGTCGCCGAGGGCATAAGGCGGCGGATCCGCGAGGTGGAATTCGCCCCGGGCGGCCGGCCTTGCCCGCTTTCCGTAAGCATAGGCGGCATCGCCTTCAACGGCCCGACCACCTATGCCGACATGTTCCGGGTGGCCGACGAGCACCTCTACAAGGCCAAGTCGAACGGCCGCGACCAGGTCAGCTTCGAAACGACCGCGCTGCGCAGCCCGGCGGTCGGCGACGCCGCGACCGTCCACTGAAACTAGTGAATAGTAAATAGTAAATAGTAAGTGCTGAGCAGCTACCCGCCTGCACGCTTATCCAGTGCCATCAGCTATTCCACCATTCACCATTCACTATTCACGATCACGCGGCGTAGCCGCCAAAACCACGCGCGACCGGCTTGACCGAGACGGCGGGCTGGGCGGCAGGCCAGAGCACGCCGGCGGTCACTGCAAAGGTGATCAGCGCATCGCGCGCCGCCTCGGCGGAGACATCGCCGGCACGTGCCGCTTCGCAGGCCTTCACCGCCGCGCCATAGCTCAGGCGGCGCCGCGACGGCGGGAATTCGGTCAGGAATTCGTGCATGTCGAACAGCGACGCGATCACGCGCTTGTGGCCGGCGCCAACGGTGACGGCGACCGGGGTGAAGAACATCCTGTCGTGCATTCTGGCCTCTCGGGTTGGGCGAAAAAGGCGGCGGCCGCCGCTCTTCCGGTTGGGGTCGAACGCCAGAGAACGCGGAGGGTGGCATGAGGTTCCATGGTGAGGGGCTTTTTTCGGGCAGTGGGCGCTGGTCGAGGCGCTGCGCTACAGGGCGAGTGGGATAGTCCGAAAGAACCTATGGAACGGAAGCGGTCGTCGTCATGTGGCCCGGAGCGAGTGGCGGCCCCACAAAATGCGCCGACAGCACCAGGAACAGGATGGCGATGCCGGCGATAAGGGCGGCAACGAGATTGACGAACAGCCTCCCGGCGAGTTGCCCCAATCTCTGCCGCCAGCTCATGGCGCGCGAAGGACCAGATAGTCGGTGGAAACGGCATTGGGGCCGGTTCCTCGCGTGACGCGCACGGTCGCCAGTTTCTGTCCGGAGAGACTTGCGTCGGCGCTCGCCCCGGGCATCGGTATCGTTCCGTCGACCGCCCGGCATTGGCCGATCATGCCGGTGCCTTGCAGCCTGCGGGGCAGGGCGGCGGTGCACGCGGCGATGTCCGGATAGACGACGGGCTGTGTCTGAGCCGGGTGACAGAAAACCATGTCCGGACTGCATGAAAGCAAGATCATTGCCGCCGCCACTACGGGTTCCATCGTCGTGCTCCGCTTGATCGCGGATCAACGCAAAGCGCGGTCTTTGGTTGCCGGCAAAGTGAAGCTGCAGCCTATTTCCACATGCCGCGCATGCGTGCGCCGAGGTCGACACGCACCTGCGGCTGGCGGCGCGGATCGTCCTTGGCCTGGACGCTCGCCCACGCCGTCTGTTCGAAGGCGGCAAGGATCGAGGCCGGGATGAAGCGCGTGCGCGAAGCATAGACGTGGCGGTCGCCGCGCGCCGCCTGGCCATGGACGAAGAAGCGCTGCGGCATGACCAGATGCAGGCTGTCCCTGGCCCGCGTCATCGCCACATAGAGCAGCCGGCGCTCCTCCTCGATGTCCTCCTTGGTGCCGACGCCGAGATCGGCCGGAATGCAGCCGTCGACGGAATTGAGCACGAAAACGTTCTTCCACTCCTGGCCCTTGGCCGAATGGATGGTCGACAGGATGAGATAATCCTCGTCGCGATGCGGCGGCCCGGCCTGGTCGCTGGTCGCATCCGGCGGATCGAGCGTCAACTCGGTGAGGAAGCGCTCGCGCGAGGCGTATCCGGATGCGATCTGCTCGAGCTGCAGAAGGTCGGCCCGCCGCGTCGTCGCGTCCTCATGGATGCGCTCAAGGTGCGGCTCATACCAGAGCCGGACCTGTTCGAGATCGGCAGGCCATTTCGCGCCGGCCCGCAAGGCGGAATAGAGCGCGATGAAGGCCGGCCAGTCTTCCGCCGCGCGCTGCGGCGGCCGGTAGCGGGCGAGCCCCATCGCCTCGTCGAGCGACGTCGCCATGGTCTCGACGATTTGCGAGGCGGCCGAGGGGCCAATGCCGGGCAGGAGCTGCAGCACGCGAAAACCGGCGACGCGGTCGCGCGGGTTCTCGGCAAAGCGCAACATCGCCAGCATGTCCTTGACATGGGCGGCGTCGAGGAATTTCAGCCCGCCGAACTTGACGAAGGGGATGTTGCGGCGCGTCAGTTCGATCTCCAGCGGCCCGCTGTGGTGCGAGGCGCGAAACAGCACAGCCTGCGATTTCAGCACCGTGCCGGCCTCGCGCTCGGCCAGGATCGCCTGGCAGACATAGTTGGCCTGCTCGGCCTCGTCGCGCACGCTGACCAGTTTCGGCTTCTGCGAGGATTTGCGCTCGGTCCACAGGTTCTTGGTGAAGCGCTCGGAGGCCTCGGAGATGACCGCATTGGCGGCGGCGAGAATGGTCTCGGTCGAGCGGTAGTTGCGCTCCAGCGTGACGATCGCGGCTGCCTGAGCGAACTGTTTTGGGAAATCGAGGATGTTGCGCACTTCGGCGGCGCGGAAGGAATAGATCGACTGCGCGTCGTCGCCGACCACCGTCAGCCCGGAGCCGTCGGGCTTCAGCGCTGTCAGGATCGAGGCCTGCAGCCGGTTGGTGTCCTGATATTCGTCGACGAGCACATGGTCGAAGCGGCTGCCGAGATGCGCCGCGATCTCCGGCTCGGCGGCCATCTGCGCCCAGTAGAGCAGCAGGTCGTCGTAGTCGAGCACGTTCTGCGCCTGCTTGGCCTCGACATAGGCGGCAAACAGCGCCTTCAACTGGTCAGCCCACCCCGCGCACCAGGGAAACGCCGAGCCCAGCACCTCGCCCAGCGGCGCCTGCGCGTTGACGGCGCGCGAATAGATCGCCAAGCATGTGCCCTTGGTCGGAAAACGGCTTTCCGTCTTCGAGAAACCAAGCTCGTGGCGGGCAAGGTTCATCAGGTCGGCAGAATCCTCGCGGTCATGGATGGTGAAGGCCGGATCGAGGCCGATCTCCAGCGCATAGTCGCGCAACAGCCGGGCGCCTATGCCATGGAAGGTGCCGGCCCAGGTCAGCGCGTCCGTGATGACCGAGGCGTCGCGCCCCAGCACCTCGCCGGCGATGCGCTCGACGCGCTTCGCCATCTCGGTGGCTGCGCGGCGCGAAAACGTCATCAAAAGGATGCGGCGCGGGTCGGCGCCCTTGACGATCAGATGCGCGACGCGGTGGGCGAGCGTGTTGGTCTTGCCGGACCCGGCGCCCGCGATCACCAGGAGCGGCGCGGCAACCATGCCGTCGCCGTGCTCGACCGCCTGGCGCTGCTGGTCGTTCAGCTTGGCGAGATAGGCAGGCTGGAAGGTCGAATCACGGGCAGCAAGGTTCATCGCCCATCAAGCATCGTTTCCGCTTTGTTCGCAACGTCGAAGCTGTCGATCTCCCCCACGAGGGGGAGATTAGCTGTGCCGCCGTCGACTTCGCAATCTATCGCCTCGGCTCCATACCCATCGCGGCCGACTGGCGCCGCAGCGCACGGCGCTCGTCGCCAGGCATCGGCAACGGATCGAAATCATCCGGCACGTCGTCGATGACCTTCCTGGTGAAGCGATAGGTCGCATAGGCGAACAGGCCAACAATCAGCTGACGGATCATGATCAAATACTCCTTCGGCGGACCAACCGGAGAGAGAGCATTTGGTTCCGCCCTCCTGCGGCCGGCTTGCCGTGCAACCAAACCGGCACCGCGTCGTTTGCACCTGATGAAAGGGGCGAACGAGAGGAGGTTGTCATGAAGAAGCTTCCGATGCTGCTGGCCTTGGGGCTCGCGCTCGCTGCCTGCGACAACAACATCCCGCCGACCAAAGCGCCCGTCGACCAGAATCTGCAGGTCGACAAGAATGCGGTACCCAAGTCGGCGACTGGCGGTGATCAGGCTGGCACGCCACCGGCGCAATAGCGATGATGCCTCTCAGGGCAAGGGCGTGCGGCCCGACCAGGACATCGGGCGGGAAATCACGCTGGCCGCAAAAGAAGGCCGGCGCTGCTTGGGAGGAAGCTGAAAGCGCCGGCCAAGCGGGAAATCAGGCCCGCCGCACAAGGAAAGATAGCTGAGTCTTGCCGTTGCGTCATTGTACGAATGCGTACAGTCGTCGGGCTGTTGCAAACGTGCATCGCATAGGTGAGTTGCTCGAGGAAACGTCTCGAAATTCAATTGTTGCCTTGGACTATGCAAGTTGCAAACTTGAACATGCGCCAAGAGGCAATCGAATTGATGTATTTGCTTTGATGTTCGTTCGGCGGTTCTGGCGGGCCGCCCCTCACTGCTGGCGTTCGCCGCTCATCTCGATGTCCAGCTGGCGTTGCGTTAGCGCTGCCTCGGCCATCACCCATTGCTTGAACAGCACCACCTTGCGCGCTGCCAGCGTCGTATCCGGGCTGACGAAATACCAGCCGGCGGTGTTGGGATGGTGGACCGCGAACGGCGCCACCAGCCGCTCGGCGCGGATGTCGCTCGCCATATAGGCGCGGTTGGCCACGGCGAAGCCCATGCCCGCATTGGCCGCCTCGTAGGACATCATGCAGGAATCGAAATAGATGCTTCTGGTCTCGCCGAGCACGAAGCTGGCGCCGGCAAAGCCCAGCCATGACTGCCAGTTCTGGGTACAGGTGTCGGAATGCAGCAGCGTGAAGTACTGCAAATCGTCCGGCGTCACCTTGGACAAAGGCTTGTCACCGAGAATTTCGTGGAACAGCTTGCGGCTGCATACCGGCGTCAAATCTTCCTTGAACAGAAGATCCGCCTTCAGGTCGGGGAAGTGGCCGTCGCCATAGCGGATTTCGAGGTCGAACTCCGACGTCGCGAATTCATGCGTGGCATAGGAGGTCGAGACCCGCATCTCGATATCGGGATGTTGCTGCTGGAACGCCGGCAGGCGCGGGAACAGCCAACGCGCCGCGAAGGTCGGCAGCACCGAAATCTTCAGCACATGCGCCTGCGACTGTCCGGTCGCCTCCATGCTTGCCGCCACGATCCGCTCCAGCGCTTCGCGCACGCGCGACACATAGGTCTCGCCCTCAGGCGTCAATGAGACGGCATTGCCGCCGCGTTGGAAGATCTTGAAGCGCAACTGGTCCTCGAGGCTCTTGACGCGCTGGCTGACCGCGGAGGCGGTGATGAACTGCTCTTCGCCGGCGCGCGTGAAATTCCTGTGCCTCGCGGCACTCTCCACGATTTTCAGCGAATTGAGGTTGACCTGACTGAGCAGACGCACGGTTTCGACCTTAAGCTGGGCTTAGGGTAGCACCAGCATTCCTAATTTTACAGGGGGTGCTAATTTAATCGACTGTCGTTCAAGTGTTGTCCCCGATCCTGGAGAAGTACAATGAACGCACATACCATCCCGGAATTGCGCTATGCGATGAGCCGTGAAGCCATCATCGGCCACGAGACGGCCTGGAAAGTGTCTAGTTTCGGCGTCGCGCAGTATCGTCACGGCTATGACCCGGCGCTGCTTGCCGCGATCGAGGAGGCTGCGCTCAAGCTCAAGGCCAGCCACGCCGTGCACAAGCACCTCGACCTCACCTTCATCACCGGCGCCGACCGTTTCATTCCCGAAATCAGGGAGTTGCTGCACGACAAGCTGCGCCTGGAGCGGCTCTCCGACATGATGGGCACCAAACTCGAACCCTATCCGCTGTCGATCGTCGGCTCGACCGTCACCTTCATGAATCCCAGGGATGGCGCCGTCGATTGGCATTGCGACGGCGTTCCGGTCACCGAGCTCATTCCGCTGTCGATCAGCGATCCGCTGGTCGGCGGCCATCTCGAAATCTATTGCGACGATTCAGAGACCGGCCGCGCCATCCTCGAATCTGGCCGCGAGATCCCGCGCAACCGCGTCATGCGCATCGACCACAAGATGAACTACGCCACGCTCGGCCAGTTCCTCGGCGTGCTCCACCGCACAGCGCCGATCCAGCTCGGCGAGCGCGTCACGCTGGTGCTCAACCAGCGCTCGGTGTCAAAACCCTATGTCGACGACAACCGCATGTTCTACCTCGCTGCCGACAACGATCACGACCGCGAATGGGTCAACGAACTGGCCGAGGATGTGTGGACCAACCAGCTGCCGGCCTACCGCCGCCACGAGGAGGAACGCCCGGTGCCGCAGCCGCTCGACGCGGCCGTGCGGGGCGGCGCAAGGGAATCATGGTAAGCAGGCCATGGGCGGGAACCGGTTTTTGCTGAGCTGACCTTCGATTTCGGAACAGATCATGGTCAAACAGGAGCATACACTCCCGTTCCGGTCCGCCCTGGGCGGGTCGGGCTCAAGGTCCGCGCTGGTCTTTGCCGCCGGCGCGGTCGCGCTGTGGGCGACCAACGCGCTGGTCGGCAAATCCCTGCTCGCAAGCCATTCGGTGTCGCAGGTGCAGTTCCTGCAATTTGTTGGCGCCGCCCTGGTCTTTGCCTTGATCCGGCTGATCGGTCGGGATGGCGGCAGGCGACGGATGCCGCAAGATGGCGGGGCGGGGATGAGTGCTGCTCTGGTGCCGTTCGCCGTCGGCATCATCGGGCTTGTCGGTACCATGATCCTGCAATATGTCGCCTTCGCCTCGATGCCGGTCATCGAGGCCAATCTCGTTGCCTACACCTGGCCGCTGATGGTCGCGGCGGCGATCATCGTCCTCGACAGGCCGCGTCGTCCGGCGCTGCTCGGCATCACCGCCGCGCTCGGCTTCGTCGGCGTCGCGCTGGTGATTTCGGGCGGGCGTGAACAGTCGTGGTTCCAGGGCAATCTCGCCGGCTATCTCGCCGCCTTCGGGTCGGCGCTGTGCATGGCCTTCTATTCGATCGTCGTCGGTCGCCTTGCCACGTCACCGGACCGCCTGCTGCTGCCTTCGGCGCTGGTCGGCGTGGCGCTGACATTCCTGTGGTGCGTTCACGACGGTGTCGCCTGGGACATCGGCCCATACCTGCTTGCCGGGCTCTATCTCGGCGCTGGTCCGATGGGCCTCGGCTACTATTTCTGGTCGCGGGCTCTGAAGCTCGACCAGGGCGGCAAGGTCGCAGTTGCCGCTTATCTCACGCCGATCGCCTCGACCCTTTTGCTTACGCTCTCGGGCGAAAGGCTGACGATGACGGCCATTGCCGGCGCCGTCCTCGTCATCGGCAGTTGCATTGCGGTTGGCATCGAAGGTTCGGAGGCCGAAAACCATGCTTGACGAGGATGAACGCCGCGCTAGACAGGAAGCGCACTGGCTGGTCAGGGAGTTCGGCGCCGAGGCGCCGCTCTATGCCGCAATGAAGGCAGAAAAGGCGATTGAGCAGAAAGATTTCGGTCGTTGTGCCCGTTGGAAGCGTATTCTCGAGATTCTGTCCGATTCCGTGCACTCAAAGTCGACCGCGTCCAAGTATTAGATTTTCTAATTTGCGCCGCCGTAGGCGGCTATGAAAATATCGGACCGTATTGAGTCTGCATGGGTTACTGACTCTTGATGGGTCCGTTGGGGAACGGGGCGAATCGATACATCCAAAGAAGTCTTCAAAAGAGCTGGCGACTTGATCGCCAGCAGAGGGAAAAAAATTGAACAATATCGATGACAGGACTGCAATCGAACTCACCGCCGACATTGTCTCGGCCTATGTCGGCAACAATCCGCTTCCGGCCGCCGGCCTGCCGGACCTGATCGCCAGTGTCAGCGCCTCGGTGCGCAAGCTGGCTGGTGCCAGCGCCGTCAAGGAAAGCGTGGCGCTGACGCCGGCCGTCAATCCGAAGCGGTCGGTATTTCCGGACTACATCGTCTGCCTCGAGGATGGAAAGAAGTTCAAGTCGCTGAAACGGCACCTGAGCACCGACCACGGGCTGACTCCGGACGAATACCGCGCCAAATGGGGTCTGGCGCCAGACTATCCGATGGTGGCGCCCAGCTATTCGGCGACCCGCTCGGCGCTGGCGAAGTCTTCTGGTCTCGGCCGCAAGCCTGCCGTGGCTGCTCCGGCCAAGGCGGCCAAGCGCAAGGCCAAGAGCTGATCGCGAACTATGTGATATGTCGCCCAAAGTGCGCGGCGCTTTGGGCGACATGCATAAAGCCAAAGACTTGAAGCGCGTCGCGTGAATCCGTTTCAACGCGACGCGCTTTGACGTGCTCCAACGTGCTCCAACGTTGCCCCTATCAGTTTCTCGGTTCCGGCAGCGTCTGAGCGCCCATCCGTTTCGGATCTTGCGCATTCGCCAGATTGTCGGCTTCGACCGCCGTCATCTCAAGAAAATACACCAGCATGTGATAGCGCGTGCGCGATAGCATTTTCGCCAATTTCCGGGTGATGCCGGCGACATATCTGAGCGCGCGCAGATCGTTCGCTGACTCGTCCATGATGGGCTCCCGACCAAGTAAATCCTCTTGGCGCCCAAGTCGAATCGAGGCGCAAAGACAAGGTCACAGCATCGGCGCAAAAATTGAAATCAATTCTTCGAAAAAACATCGTGGCCGGAGCAAAAGTTTTTCTGGTCCTTGCGCATCCGAAGCGCACGCGATGCGCTAGTATATGTTGAGGCTGACTTCAAGTTGTCTGTTGAATCGATTTTTTGCTCGGCAACGTGGGTCGGGCCGATTCAGGTGGTGCTGTCTGGCCGTCCGACGTCACGGCGAGGCCTATTTGGCCAGCCCAGCCGCAAGCCCTTGCGAAGCGTCGGTGTCCCGTGCAAAAGCGCGGCCATGCTTGTTATCAACGACCTTTCGCTGCGCATGGCCGGGCGCCTGCTTCTCGACCACGCCTCGCTGACCTTGCCGGCCGGCACCAAGGCCGGCCTCGTCGGCCGCAACGGCACCGGCAAGACAACTTTGTTCAAGGCCATCACCGGCGATTTCCCCTCCGAGACCGGTTCGATCAGCCTGCCGAAGAACACCCGCATCGGCCAGGTGGCGCAGGAAGCGCCGGGCACCGAGGAGCCGCTGATCGAGATCGTGCTCAAGGCCGATGTCGAGCGCCAGGCGCTGCTCGAAGAGGAAAGGACGGCGACCGATCCGCACCGCATCGCCGACATCCACATGCGACTGGCCGACATCGATGCGCATTCGGCCGAGTCCCGCGCCGCCACCATCCTGGCCGGCCTCGGCTTCGACGATGCGGCGCAGCGCCGCCCGGCCTCGTCTTTCTCAGGCGGCTGGCGCATGCGCGTGGCGCTCGCCGCCGTACTGTTTTCCGAGCCCGACTTGTTGCTGCTCGACGAGCCGACCAACTATCTCGATCTCGAAGGCACGCTGTGGCTGGAGAACTACGTCTCCAAATATCCGCACACCGTGCTTCTGATCTCGCACGACCGTGACCTGCTCAACCGCGCCGTCAACTCGATCGTCCATCTCGACCAGAAGAAGCTGACCTTCTGGCGCGGCGGCTACGACCAGTTCGAGCGCCAATACACCGAGCAGCGCGAATTGCAGGAGAAGGGCCGCGTCAAGCAGGAAGCGGCGCGCAAGCATATGGAGTCCTTCGTCGAGCGCTTCCGCGCCAAGGCTTCCAAGGCCAGGCAGGCGCAGTCGCGCATCAAGGCGCTGGAGAAGATGAAGCCGATCGCGGCGATCGTGAACGACACGGTGCGGCCGTTCTCCTTCCCCGAGCCGGTCAAGACGGTGGCCTCGCCGATCATCGCGCTGAACAGCGTCAATGTGGGCTACACCGAAGGCCAGCCGATCCTGAAGAAGATGACGCTGCGCATCGATGCCGACGACCGCATCGCGCTGCTCGGCGCCAATGGCAACGGCAAGTCGACCTTCGCCAAGCTTTTGTCCGGCCGCCTGAAGCAGGAGACCGGCACCATGACGGTGGCGCCCGGGCTGAAAGTGGCGATCTTCGCCCAGCACCAGCTCGACGATCTCAGGCCGGAGGAAAATGCCTATGAGCATGTCCGCCGGCTGATGCCGGAGGCACCGGAATCGAAGGTGCGCGGCCGCGTCGCCCGGTTCGGCCTCACCACTGAAAAGATGAACACCGCCGCCAAGGACCTGTCGGGTGGCGAGAAGGCGCGGCTGCTGATGGGCCTGTCGGCCTTCGACGGGCCGAACCTGTTCATCCTCGACGAGCCGACCAACCATCTCGACATCGACAGCCGCGAATCGCTGATCCATGCGCTGAACGAGTTTCCGGGCGCAGTGATCCTGATCTCGCACGACCGCCATCTTTTGGAAGCGACGGCCGACCGGCTGTGGCTGGTCAAGGACGGCGCGGTCAATCCGTATGACGGCGATCTGGAGGATTACAAGACGCTGGTGACCGGCGTCTCCGGCGACCGCCGCGAGCGGCGCGAAGCTGACAAGGCGTCGAAGGCCGACCGCCGTCGTGAGGCGGCGGCGCGCCGCGCCGCCTTCGAGCCGCTGGCCAAGGAAATCCGCGCCACCGAAGCGCTGATGGACCGCATCCGCAAGCGCATGGACCTGATCGAGGACGAACTCGCCAATCCGGCGATCTATGAGAAGGATCCGTCGACAGCGACACGGCTCGCAAAGGAGCGCTCGCAGCTCGCCCATACGCTGGCCGGCCACGAGGAGAAGTGGCTGACCATGTCGGCGGAATATGAGGAAGGCACGGCGGAGTAGGGGTAGCGTGATCTCCCCACTTGGGGGGAGATTGGCTAATCGTCTGGCCCTACACGCCACCGCCGAAATTCGCTAGACAAAACCCCATGAACCAGCACGCCAAGCTCCGCATCGGCCATTCGGCCTGTCCGCATGATTGCCCGTCGACCTGTGCGCTCGAGGTCGAGTTGCTCGACGACAAGCGAATCGGCCGCGTCCATGGCGCCAAGGCCAACAGCTATACCGCAGGCGTGATCTGCGCCAAAGTCGCCCGCTACGCCGACCGCGTCCATCACCCTGATCGCCTGCTGAAGCCGCTGGTCCGCGCCGGCGCCAAGGGCGAGGGCGCCTGGAAGGAATCCAGCTGGGAGGCGGCTCTCGACCTTGTCGCCGAGAAATTCATCGCGGCCGAGGAAAAACACGGCTCGCAGACGGTCTGGCCCTATTACTATGCCGGCACGATGGGGCTGGTGCAGCGCGACGGCATCGACCGGCTGCGCCACGCGAAAAAGTACTCCGGCTTCTTCGGCTCGATCTGCACCAACCTGGCCTGGACCGGCTGGATGATGGGGGCCGGCGCCTTGCGCGGACCCGACCCGCGCGAGATGGCCAAGTCCGACTGCGTCGTGATCTGGGGCACCAATGCCGTGGTCACGCAGGTCAACGTCATGACCCACGCCATCAAGGCGCGCAAGGAGCGTGGCGCCAAGATCGTCGTCATCGACGTCTACGAGAACGCGACGATGAAGCAGGCCGATCTCGGCCTGGTGCTGAAGCCCGGCACCGATGGCGCGCTGGCCTGCGCGGTCATGCATGTGCTGTTCCGGGATGGCATGGCCGACCGCGCCTATCTGGAAAAATACACCGACGATCCGCGTGGGCTGGAAGAGCATCTAAAGGAGCGCACGCCGGAATGGGCGGCTTCGATCACCGGGCTCGACGTGGCCGAGATCGAGACCTTCGCCCACCTCGTCGGCACGACCAAGAAAACCTATTTTCGCCTTGGCTACGGCTTTGCACGCCAGCGCAACGGCGCGGTCAACATGCATGCGGCGTCCTGCATCGCCGCCGTCACCGGTTGCTGGCAGTATGAAGGCGGCGGCGCCTTCCACTCCAATTCCGGCATCTTCAAGCTGAACCAGGATGTGCTCGAAGGCACCGCGATGCGCGACCCCAGCGTGCGCTATCTCGACCATTCGCGCATCGGTCCGGTGCTGACCGGCGCTGCGGACGCGCTCTATGGCGGCCCGCCGGTGACGGCGCTGCTGATCCAGAACACCAATCCGGCCAATGTCGCGCCCGAGCAGCGGTTGGTGCGCCAGGGTTTCCTGCGCGACGATCTCTTCACTTGCGTGCACGAGCAGTTCATGACCGACACGGCCAAGCTCGCCGATGTCGTGCTGCCGGCGACGATGTTTCTGGAACATGACGACGTCTACAAGGGCGGCGGCAACCAGCACATCACGCTCGGCCCGAAGCTGATCGACCCGCCGGAAGGGCCTCGCACCAACCACTTCGTCATCGAGGAACTGGGCAAGCGGCTCGGCGTCGCCGACCGGCCGGGCTTCGGGCTCACGGAGCAGCAGCATATCGACATCATTCTCGGCAAGCGCGGGCTGGGCAGCTTCGACAGCCTGAAAGAGCAAAAATGGGTCGACCTGCAGCCGGATTTCGAGGCCGCGCATTTCATCAATGGTTTCGACCATCCGGACGGAAAATTCCGCTTTCGCGCCGACTGGACCGGGCAGGCCGCTCCCAACCGGCCGCCGAAAAGCATGGGCCTGTTCGGGCCGGTGGAGCGGCTGCCGGAATTCCCCGATCATGTCGACTTGATCGAGGTGGCGGACGAAGCGCATCCGTTCCGGCTGACGACGTCGCCGGCACGCAACTTCCTTAACTCGACCTTCGCCGAGACGCCGGTGTCGAAGGCCAAGGAAGGCAGGCCGGAACTGCTTCTGCACCCCGACGACGCAGCCGCATTTGGGCTTGCCGATGGCGCCCGCGTCGAGGTTGGCAACCAGCGCGGCGAAGTGGTGCTGCATGCAAAACTGTTCGACGGCATCAAGCGCGGCGTGGTGATCGCCGAAGGCATCTGGCCGAACAGCGCGCATGAGCGCGGCGAGGGCATCAACGTTCTGACCGGTTCCGACGCGCCGGCGCCTTATGGCGGTGCGGCGCTGCACGACAACAAGGTCTGGCTGCGCAAGGCGGAAGAGCTGGGCGCCTAGAGCAATTCCAGGAAAAGTGCGTAGCGGTTTTCCGTCCGGAATTGCGTCAAAACAAAGAGATAGAGCGGTTCGGCGTTTCCGTGAAACGATCAACCGCTCTAGCGGTGGCTTCCAGATTTGGCATCTGGCCCAAATGCCTGCCGTCGCGGCTGCCAGCTTCCGCGTCTATGGAGGCTCCCCTCAGCTGAGACGAGGAAGGATGCCATGGCCGGGATTTCGCTGCTGGGAATACCGCATGACGAGAACTCGTCCTATCTGCGCGGCGCGGCGGCAGCGCCGACACTGATCAGGCGCGAACTGCACAGCGACGCCCACAGCTCGTGGAGCGAAACCGGCTTCGATTTGACGGATCGCTTCGTCGACCATGGCGACATCGATTTCGCAGGCGCCGGCGACCCGTGGGATCAGATCGAAAATGAGGTCGGCCGCGCGTTGGATGCCGGCCATCCGCTGATCAGCCTCGGCGGCGACCATGCCATCGCCTGGCCGGTTCTGCGCGCCGTGCGTCGCCGCCACCCCAGCCTGACGATCGTCCAGATCGACGCCCACCCCGACATCTATCCTGCCTATCAGGGCAATCTGCGCTCGCACACCTCGTCCTTCGCCCGCATCATGGAGGAGCGGTTGGCCGACCGGCTGATCCAGATCGGCCTGCGCACCCTCAATGACGACCTTCGCGACCAGATCAGGCGCTTCGGCGTCGAGGTGGTCGAGGCGCGCCATTTCAGCGAAGGTCTGCGGCTCGACCTCAAGACGCCCGTCTACCTCTCGGTGGATCTCGACGGTCTCGATCCGGCCTTTGCGCCTGGCGTCTCCCACCGCGAGCCCGGTGGGCTGTCGACCCGCCAGGTGATCAGCCTCATCCAGGGCATCGACCAACGAATCGTCGCCGCGGATGTCGTCGAATACAATTCAAGCCAGGATGTCTCGAACCTGACGGCACTGGTTGCCGCCAAGCTGGTGAAGGAGATCGCCGGCATGATGCTGAAGACCAACGGCGCGACTGCCGGCTGAATCAATTTGGCAAGGCGGCGTGCTAGACGATTGTTCCGACTCGCCTTTCAATAGGACACGCCATGCCACTCCTCAGGATAGCCATCGCCGGCGCGCTTGGCCGCATGGGTCGCCAGATGGTGGAAGCCATCGAGGCTGATCCGCGGCTGGCGCTGGCCGCCTGTTTCCATCGGCCCGGCGTCGCCGGCGAAGGGCTGGTCAGTCGAGATGATGCACTGGCCGCTGCCGACGTGGTCATCGACTTCACCACGCCGGCCGCATCCGCTGAACTCGCAGAAACCTGCGCAGCGCGTGGCGGGCCGGCACTGGTGATCGGCTCGACCGGTTTCAACGACGGGCAACTTGCCGCGATTGCAGCTGCGGCCAAAACCATCGCCATCGTGCGCTCCGGCAGTTATTCGCTCGGGCTCAACATGTTGGTCGGGCTGGTCGAGCAGGCGGCCAGCGCACTCGATCCCGATGACTGGGATGTCGAGTTATTCGAGGCGCATCATCGCCACAAGGTCGATGCGCCGTCCGGCACCGCGCTGATGCTGGGTGAGGCCGCGGCCAGGGGACGCGGCATCGAACTCGACGTCGTGGCGCGGCGCGTTCGCGATGGCATCATCGGCCCGCGGCCGCAAGGCGAAATCGGCTTCGCGGTAGTGCGCGGTGGCAGCATCGTCGGCGAGCACAGCATCAGCTTCTGCACCGAGGGCGAGGTGGTCACCCTGTCGCATTCGGTCGGCGACCGTATCATGTTCGCGCGCGGCGCCATCGCCGCCGCCCTTTGGGTGGCCGGACGCCCGCCCGGCCAATACGACATGCGCGATGTGCTCGGGTTCAACGCCTCGTGATGAGCAATCCTGCCTGATTTCGACTATTTGCCGTCATCGAACGGCTGAAAGCCAGCTGAAAGCTTGGCCGTGCCATGACGGTGCCGCGGTGTTCACCGTGTGACCAGTCCTGGTGGCCGGCGAGGAGGAAATGCGGCGCAGCCTTTGGCGCGCGCCGCCCAGGTGGAGGAAGTTTCGTGACCGGTTTCATCTCGAAGTACGCCTTGCGTTCAGCGGCGCTGGCGTTGGCCATCGCCGCCATGGGTGCCACGACGGCATCGGCGGCCGACAAGATCACCATCATCGTCGGCGGCATGGAAAAGCAGATCTATCTGCCGGCGGTGCTTGCCCAGCAGCTCGGCTACTTCAAGGATCAGGGGCTCGATGTCGAGCTGGTCAATTCGCGCGCCGGCGTCGAGGCCGAAAACGAATTGCTGGCCGGCGCCGTGCAGGGCGTCGTCGGCTTCTACGACCACACCATCGACCTGCAGTCGAAGGGCAAATACATCCAGTCGATCGTCCAGTTCAGCCAGGCGCCGGGCGAGGTCGAACTGGTCTCCGCCAAGCACCCGGAGATCAAGTCGCCGGCCGACTTCAAGGGCGCCACGCTCGGCGTCACCGGCCTTGGCTCCTCGACCGATTTCCTCAGTCAGTATCTTGCCGTTCGCAACGGGCTGAAGCCCGGCGACTACACGCTGCTGCCGGTCGGTGCCGGCAACACCTTCATCGCCGCAGTCAAGCAGGATCAGATCCAGGCCGGCATGACCACCGAACCGACCATCGCCCAGTTGCTGAAGACCGGCGAGGCCAGCGTCCTCGTCGACATGCGTACCCCTGAAAAGACCAAGGAAGCGCTCGGCGGGCCCTATCCGGCGGCGTCCTTCTACGTCCAGTCCGCCTGGCTCGATGACCACAAGGACGAGGCACAGAAGCTCGCCAATGCCTTCGTCAAGACGATGAAATTCATCGCCACCCATTCGGCCGAGGAGATCGCCGACAAGATGCCGAAGGATTATTATGCCGGCAACAGGGATCTCTACGTGCAGGGGCTGGCCGGCGGCAAGGCGATGTTCACGCCCGACGGCCGCATGCCGGCCGACGGTCCGCCGACCGTGCTCAAGGTCCTCTCGACATTCTCCAAGAGCCTGCAGGGCAAGCAGATCGACCTGTCGAAGACCTACACGACTGCGTTCGTCGACGCCGCCAAGTAGCGTCGCACCCACGGGCATCGGTTTCTGTATCGCCCGTTGAAGAACAAGGGTTTTCGCCGTTCGCTTGAATCAAACCGGCAGCGCGGCCCTTGCCAGACCACCAGGAGACCCGCGGCTGCGCTGCGGGCTCCCTTGACCCATTGCGACAGGAGTGTGCCATGCAACTGCAACCCATGGCGGCCGGGAGGCTGTCTCAGGCCGCGCCACCGGCCGATGCGGCGATCGCCATTGACGACGTGACGCTGCGCTTCGTCACGCCCGACGGCCACATGATGACGGCGATCCGCGATTTCACCATGACGGTGGCGCGCGGCGAGTTCGCCTGCGTCGTCGGGCCGACCGGTTGCGGCAAGTCGACGACGCTCAACCTCGTCACCGGCCTGCTCAGACCGACCACCGGCAATGTCCGTGTCATGGGCAACCCGGTCACCGACATCAGTCGCGACATCGGCTTCGTCTTCCAGGCCGATGCGCTGTTTCCGTGGCGCAGCGTCATCGACAATGTCGCCGCCGGCCCGCTCTATCGCGGCACGTCGAAGGCGCAGGCCTATGAGCGGGCGCGTGACTGGATCGGCCGCGTCGGCCTCGGCCGCTTTGAAAAGCATTATCCCCACCAGCTCTCCGGCGGCATGCGCAAGCGCGTCGCGCTCGCCCAGACCTTCATCAACCAGCCCAAGATCCTGCTGATGGACGAGCCGTTCAGCGCACTCGACATGCAGACCCGCACGGCCATGCAGGACGAGTTGCTGGGTCTGTGGTCGGAGCAGAAATCCTCCGTCGTCTTCGTCACCCACGACCTCGAGGAGGCGGTGGCGCTGGCCGACAAGGTCTATGTGCTGACGGCGGGGCCGGGCACGGTCAAGAGCGTCTACCGCATCGACCTGCCGCGCCCGCGCGTCATGGCCGACATCCGCTACGACCCGAAATTCGTCGAGATCGCCAAGGTGATCTGGAACGATTTGCGCGAGGAAGTGCAGCTCGGCCAGAGCCGCACTTTGCAGACCGGCCATTAGAGCGGGTCGCCGACCCGCCTCTAATGATTTTTGTTTTTTCGCAATTCCGGACGGAAAACCGCTTGGCACTTTTCCTGGAATTGCTCTGAGAGGAGACACCGCCATGACCGCCATCTCTCCCGCCGCCGACCATGCTGCCGTCCGCGACGCCTCGATCGCCGTTGCCGAAAGCATGGCGAAGGCGCAGCTGCGCCTTCGCCATGCGCTGGTCATCGGCTTGCGCCTGGCTATCCTCGTCGTCTTCCTCGGCCTGTGGGAACTCGGTGCCGATTACAATTTCATCGACCCGTTCTTCTTCGCCAGCCCCTCCGGCATCTGGCAGCAGATCTGGTCGTGGATCACCGAAGGCACTTCGCAAGGCCCGCTCTGGCTGCAGACCTATGTGACGCTGGAGGAAACCTTCCTCGGCTTCGTCATCGGCGCCCTTGGCGGCATCGCCGCCGGCATCATCCTTGGCCGCAACCGGCTGCTCGCCGACGTGTTTTCGATCTACATCAAGATCGCCAATTCCGTGCCGCGCGTCGTGCTTGGCTCGGTGTTCATCATCGCGCTTGGCCTCGGCATGGCTTCCAAGGTGGCGCTGGCGGTGGTGATGGTGTTCTTCGTCGTCTTCGCCAATGCCTTCCAGGGCGTGCGTGAAGCCGACCGGGCGATGATCGCCAACGCCCAGATTCTTGGCGCCTCGCCGTTCCAGATCACCCGCACCGTCATCATCCCGTCGGCGATGAGCTGGATCCTGGCGAGTCTCCATGTCAGTTTCGGCTTCGCGCTGGTCGGCGCCGTGGTCGGCGAATTCCTCGGCGCCAAGCAAGGCATGGGCCTGCTGATCTCGACGGCGCAGGGCGCCTTCAATGCCAACGGCGTCTTCGCCGCCATGGTCATCCTGGCGGTGATGGCGCTTGTGGTGGAATTCATCATCACCCGCTTCGAGAACTATGTCGTCAAATGGCGCCCGGCTCCGTTCAACGAGCAGGGAGCCTGATCGATCAGGCCAGAGGCAGCCGCACCTCGACCACCAGGCCGCCGGCCGCGCCATCCGCAAGGGTGACGCGGCCGCCGGCATTTTCGACCACCTCGCGCACGATTGCCAATCCAAGCCCGCTGCCTTCCTCGGTCGCGCCGGCCAGGCGGTAGAAGCGCTCGAAGACATGCTCGCGCTCGTCCGCCGGGATGCCCGGCCCGTCGTCGGCGACCGTCAGGACCGCTTCGCCATTGATGGCGGCCAGCTTGACGGTGACGGTGCCGCCGGCCGGCGTGTAGCGCAACGCATTATCGACCAGGTTGACGATCATCTCGCGCAGCATGGTGCCGTCACCGACGACCGTCACCGGCCCGGTTTCGTCAAGACCGAGATCGATGTTGCGCGCGAGAGACGCAGGCGCCTGCGTCTCCAGCACATGGCGGGCGGCCTCGGTCAGGTCGACACGGTCGGCGCGCGGCCGCCGGCTGCCGGGCTCGGCCCGCGACAGGGTGAGCAGCTGTTCAGCCAGCCGCGCCAGCCGGCCGGAACTGGCCTGCAGCGCCACCAGCGCCTCCTGGCGCGCCTCGGCGGCACCTTCGCGCAGCGCGTAGCTCGCCTGCGTCGACAGCAGCGCCAGCGGCGTGCGCAACTGATGCGCGGCATTGGCGATGAAGCGGCGCTGCGCCGCCATCTGCGCTCGCACCCGTTCCATATAGACGTTGAGCGCATCGATCAGCGGCCGGATCTCGCTCTGCGCGCCGGTGACTTCGATCGGATCGAGGTCGCTGCGGCTTGGCGAGCGCACGGCGTCGCGCAGCCGGATCAGCGGCTCCAGGCCGCGGCGCAGGCCGAGCAGCACGAAGACGCCGGCAATCGCCACCAGCGCCAGCTGCTGGGCAAACGCGCTGAACCAAAAATGCCGCACCATCGCATCGTGTCCGGCCAGCGTGACGCCGACGGTGACGGCTATCGGCGAGTCCGCGCCGGCGCCGACCACCGCATGGCTGTATGTCAGCAGCCGCAGTTCGCGGTCGCGATAGACAGTTTTCATGCTTGGGCGCCCCGGCGCCACCGGCAGGTCGGGATAGCCGGTCAGCAGCCGTCCGCCGGCGGTCTCGACACGATAATAGACGCTGTCGCGGTCGCCGGTGTCGAACATCTCGATCGCCGCCGGCGGCACCGTGGCATCGAGCACGCCGTCGACGATGGCGACCTGCTCGGCAATCGCGCGTGCCGACCCTACCAGCATGCGATCCGTCACCAGGTCCGCGGTCGCCAGTGCGCTGCGCTGGCTGGTCCACAAATTGATGGTGGCGAGCCCGGCGAGCGGCAGCACCACCCAGGCGAGCAACTGCAGGCGGAGGCTTCTAACCGGCATCGCGCAGCAGATAGCCGAGGCCACGCAAGGTGGCGATCTGGACGCGCGATCCTTCGAGCTTCTTGCGCAGCCGGTGGACATAGATCTCGATGGCGCTGGGGTCGGCGTCTGTCTCGAAATCGAAGATCGCCGACGACAGCGCCGCCTTACTCACCGTGCGCCCGGCCTTGACCATCAATTGCTCCAGCACCGCGTGCTCGCGCGGCGTCAGCGCCAGCGTGTCGCCGGCTACCGAAAACAGTCGCGTGTTGGTGTCGAAGACGAGATCGCCGCAGGCGACGACGGGCGCGGTCCGGTCGTTAACGCGCCGCAGTTGGACGCGGATGCGCGCCTCCAGTTCCTCGATCTGGAACGGCTTGGCCAGATAGTCGTCGGCGCCTTCGTTGAGGCCCTTGACGCGGCCGTCGAGGCTGGCGTTGGCGGTCAGCACGATGACCGGCACCCGGTTGCCGCGCGCCCTGAGCATGCGCAGCACCTCCATTCCGCCCATGCGCGGCAGCGCCAGGTCGAGAATGACCAGCGCATGGTCGCCGGCGGCCAAGGCATGCTCGACATCCTCGCCGTCATGCACGACGTCGACGACATAGTTCGCCTGGCGCAAGGTCTTGCCCAGCCAATCGGCCAGTTCGCGATTGTCTTCGACAAGCAGCAGCCGCATTTTCTATTGCTGTTCATGAATGCTGCCCGCCGGGTCTCATCGGTGTTTCCGACGAACGCGGCCAGCAGCGTCCGATTGGATGCCCGTGACAACGGATAATATCGATCCGCGCGCAAGGCAAACTCCAAGCTGGCGAACATTATCGCTGGCCTTTGGATGGCGAAACTCCCGTAATCAACACAAAACCGAACCGTTCGGTTCGATTTCTGTTGACGGACCGTGCACGATGGGGTGAACGCCGGCTCGGAAAATCTTGTCGCCGGAACGAGGTGTACTCACCTAACCACGTGAAATCGCTCGGAAAGATTATGGCGCAGGAAACCACCAGCCGGATTTCAAGCGCCGCTTCAGAGGTTTTTCGGGAAAATCTTCGTGACTGGAAACGACAGCAGGGCAGACCCATCTCGGGGTGGTCCGAGCGACGCGAATTCCTCCCAAGGCACGCCACTTGACGGACAGAACAGTGAACTACCGGAGTACATGAAATGACCAAGATCGCTCTTACCGCCGTCGCCATCCTCGTTGCCACGGGCAGCGCCTTCGCCGGCAGCGACCACTATGGTTCGAACAACGTCAACCAGCCGGCTGTCACCGCGCCTGCCGACAACCTCGACCACAGCTTCACGGCTTCGATCCGCAAGCCCGTCGAGCATAACGGCTTCAAGTTGACGCCCGATTCCAACCAGCCTGAATCCGGCCAGGGCATCTGGGGCCGCTAAGCGGACCCGATCACCGACGCTCTGAACATCAATCATCGAAATCAGGACTATTTGACATGACCAAGATCGCTCTTACCGCTGCCGCCATCCTTGTTGCCACTGGCACGGCTTTCGCCGGCAGCGACAATTATGGCTCGGCCAACGGCAACCAGCCGGCTGCCGCCGTCGACACCTCATCCACCGCTTCGATCAAGAAGTCGGACGCGCCTGTCCAGAAGCCGGTTACCCAGGGCAGCGACCGCGACCTGTTCGGCAGCCGCTGAGCGGTCACCGGTTCTCAAGGACCTCAAAGCGGCGGGCGTGTCCCGCCGCTCTGTCGAGATGGGATGATCGCTAACGCAAATCCTTCGGCCTGATGCAATGCGTCAGCCGGCCACTGCCGAAGGTGAGGTCCGCCCAGTCGCCCTCGATGACAAAACGGGCGAGCGCCGCGGTCGGGAATTTCTCTTCGAGCCTTTTCAATGCCCCGGCATCCGACCCCGAGCCGGCGAGGCGGTGGGCGAAATCTTCCAGTCCGGGATTGTGGCCGAGCACCAGCAGGCGTTCGGCCTTTGGCTTTGCCTGCCGCACCTTGGCCAGAATGTCCGCCGCGGTGGCTTCGTAGAGTGCCAGCTCAAAGTCTGCCGGCACTTTTTTTGGCAGTTCCGCCGAGACCAGCCGCCATGTGTCGCGGGTGCGCAGCGCCGACGAGACCAGCGCCAGATCCGGCAGCCAGTCGCGCCTCGCCAGCTCGCGCCCCATCAGCGGCGCCGTCTTCAACCCGCGCGGGCCGAGTGGCCGGTCGAAATCGACGAGCTTCGGGTCGTCCCAGCTCGACTTGGCGTGGCGCAGTACAAGCAGCTGCCTGGTTGTCGCCATTGCCAGCCTCTCTTACGGCGTGATCCGCGCCAGTTGCTCGAGATCGCGCTCCTCGCGCAGCGGGTCCGGCGCCATCACCACCGAGGTGCCGTTCTCCGCATCGTCGGCGAAATGCGCGAGCACGGTGTGGCCCTTCTCCATGCGCGCCTTGCCTTCGGCGACCAGTCCGAGCGCCAGCGGATAGAGCCGGTGCTCGGCCTTGAGCACCCGCGCGGCCAGCGTATCCTCATTGTCGCCGACCATGACCGGCACCGCCGCCTGGGCGATGATCGGGCCGTCATCCATATCCAGCGTGACGAAATGCACCGTGCAGCCATGGATGCGCATGCCGGCACGGAGCGCGCGGGCATGGGTGTCCAGCCCCTTGAAGGCGGGCAGCAGGGCAGGGTGGATGTTGACCATCCGCCCCAGCCACTTCTCGACAAAGCGCGCACCGAGGATGCGCATATAGCCGGCGAGCGCCACGATCTCGGCGCCGAATCCGATAAGCGCGGCGTCGATCGCCCCGTCATGGGCTTCCTTGCTGGCATAGTCGGCGCGCACGATGACCTTCGTCGGGATGCCCCGCGCCTGCGCGATGGCAAGGCCGGCGGCATTGGACCGGTCGGAGATGACGCCGACAATTTCGGCCGGATAGGCTGGATCGCTGGCCGCGGCAATCAGCGCCGTCATGTTGGAGCCGCGTCCCGAAATCAGCACCACGGTGCGTTTCCTGCTCATAGGCCGATCGAGCCCCGATAGATGACGCCGGCGTCGCGGCGCGGCACGATGCGGCCGATCGGCGTCACCGTTTCGCCGGCCTCCTGCAGCACGGCCGCGACCTGCGCCGCCTGGCCGGAGGCGACGGCCAGGATCATGCCGATGCCGCAATTGAAGGTGCGCATCATCTCTTCCGGCGCGACGCCGCCGGTCTTGGCCAGCCACGAGAACACCGCCGGCACCTCGATGGCCTCGAGGTCGAGTTCGGCGGAGAAATCCTTCGGCAGCACGCGCGGAATGTTTTCCGGGAAGCCGCCGCCGGTGATGTGCGCCAGCGCCTTGATACCATGCGTGTTGCGGATCGCCTTGAGGATCGACTTGACGTAGATGCGCGTCGGCTCGAGCAGCGCCTCGGCCAGCGTCGACTCGTCGTTGAACGGCGCCGGGTCGCTCCAGGCAAGGCCGCTCACGCCGACGATGCGCCGCACCAGAGAAAAGCCGTTGGAGTGGAGCCCCGAGGAGGCGAGGCCCAGCAGCACATCGCCCTCGACGATGTCGTCGGTCGGCAAGAGCTGGCCGCGTTCGGCGGCACCCACGGCAAAGCCGGCAAGGTCATAGTCGTTGCCGTGATACATGCCGGGCATTTCGGCCGTCTCGCCGCCGATCAGCGCGCAGCCAGCCTGGCGGCAGCCCTCGGCAATGCCGCCGACGATCGCCGCCCCCTGGTCGGGGTCGAGCTTGCCGGTGGCGAAATAATCGAGGAAGAACAGCGGTTCCGCGCCCTGCACGACGATGTCGTTGACGCACATGGCGACAAGGTCGATGCCGATCGTGTCGTGTTTTCCCGCATCGATGGCGATCTTCAGCTTGGTGCCGACGCCGTCATTGGCGGCGACCAGCACCGGATCGGTGAAGCCGGCGGCCTTGAGGTCGAACAGGCCGCCAAAGCCGCCGATCTCGCCATCGGCGCCCGGCCGGCGCGTCGCCCGCACCAGCGGCTTGATCTTCTCGACCATGAGATTGCCGGCATCGATGTCGACGCCCGCCTCGGCATAGGTGAGCCCGTTCTTGCGCTTGGATGTATCGCGCTTCGTCATATCTGGCTCGTCGCTGTTTCCACTCTGCTTGCGGGCTCTTCGCATGAACGGTTTCGGTCCGCAAGGATAACGCGCCGGCGCGGGAGTTTTGCCCCCGACAAAAGCGGCGTTCGGGTGAGCCGATCGCCAAAGTCCGAGAATGAGGAGCTTAGTCTTGCGCCCACTCCACATCTCCATCATCTATCAACAAAACAAAAGCGACGGGGTACACTGTTGACCATCCCCAACATGATCACGATCATGCGCTTCGTGCTGGTGCCCGCCGTGGTGTTGGCCATGTTGCAGGCGCACTGGGGCTGGGCCTTTGCCGGTTTCCTTGTCGCCGGCATTTCCGACGGCGTCGACGGTTTCATCGCCCGCCGCTACAACCAGCATTCCGAGCTCGGCGCCTATCTCGATCCGATGGCCGACAAGGTGCTGCTGGTTTCGGTGTTCGTGGTCATGGGCTTCATCGGCGAGCTGCCGCTGTGGCTGGTCGTCACCATGGTCTCGCGCGACGCGCTGATCATCTGCGCCGTGCTGTTGTCGACCGTGATGGCGCATCCGGTCGAGATGAAGCCGCTCTTCGTGTCGAAGGCCAACACCGCCATCCAGATCGTGCTGGCGGCGGTGGTGCTGGGCGAACTTGCCCTCGACATCCTTCTCGACCCGCTGCGGCCCGCGCTCATATTGCTGTCCGGGGTCTTGACCGTGGCTTCGGCCGCGGCCTATCTCGTGGGCTGGCTGAGGCATATGAGCGGCAATGGCGAAGGCTCCACACCGGGCACCTGATCAACGATCCATCGACGCGGCCGCTGAGGCCGCGATGGCCGGCGAAGCTGCGTCTCTGGCCTTCCGCCGCCAGATCTTTTTCTGGCTGGCCACCGCCGCGCTGCTGGCGCTGTTCCTCTATGTCTTCTCCAGCATCCTTTTGCCGTTCGTCGCCGGCATGGTGCTTGCCTATTTCCTCGATCCGGTCGCCGACCGGCTGCAGCGCATCGGCCTCTCCCGCCTGATGGCGACGATCGTCATCCTCATTGCTTTCATCGTCGTCCTAGTGCTGGCCTTCGTCATCCTGGTTCCGGTCTTGGCCACGCAGATGGCCGATTTCGCCGGCAAGCTGCCGGAATATCTGACCCGCCTGCAGGGCCTGATCACCAGCTACGACCCAAAATGGCTGGAACAAAAATTCGGCGTCAATGCCAATAGCCTGCGCGACGGGCTGAACTCGCTGCTAACCTCCGGCTTTGGGCTGTTGACCACCGTCTTCACCTCGATCTGGAGCTCGGGCGTGGCGCTGGTCTCGGTGGTCAGCCTGTTCGTGGTCACGCCCGTGGTCGCCTTCTACATGCTGCTCGACTGGGACCGCATGGTGGCGATCGTCGACAATTGGGTGCCGCGCGACTATGTCCAGACGGTCAGGGCGATCGCCAGGGACATCAACACCGCCACCGCCGGCTTCGTGCGCGGGCAGGGCACGCTCTGCCTGGTGCTGGGCGCCATGTACGCCATCGGTCTGACGCTCACCGGGCTCAATTTCGGCATTCTGATCGGCCTGTTTGCCGGGCTGATCTCCTTCATCCCCTATGTCGGTTCGCTGACCGGGCTGGTGCTGGCCGTCGGCGTTGCCTTCGTTCAGTTCTGGCCCGACTGGATCATGGTTGTGGCGGTAGCCGCCGTGTTCTTCGTCGGCCAGTTCATCGAGGGCAACATCCTGCAGCCGCGGCTGGTCGGCAAAAGCGTCGGCCTGCATCCGGTGTGGCTGATGTTTGCGCTGTTTGCCTTCGGCGCGCTGTTCGGCTTCGTCGGCCTGCTGATCGCCGTGCCGGCCTCGGCCGCCGTTGCCGTGCTGGTGCGCTTTGCCATTGCCCGCTATCTCGAATCGCCGCTTTACAAGGGCCATGCCACCGAACCTGTCCCGCCGCTGCCGGCCAACCGCCGCAAGGGACCGCGTGGCCAAGCCTGATGGCTGACCAGAAAACCGACCCGCCGCGCCAGCTGCCGCTCGATCTCGGCCACGGCACCGGCTATTCGCGCGACGAGCTCGTCGTTTCCGGCACCAACAGCCAGGCCGCAGCACTTGTCGACCGCTGGCCGGATTGGCCTTCGCCGGTGGTGGTGCTGGCCGGCCCGGCAGGTTCGGGCAAGACGCATCTGGCCTCGATTTGGCACGCGCGGGCCAAGGCAGTGGCGATCGAGGCAAACCGCATCGAAGACTGCATCGCCGGCCTCGGCGAACGGCCGGCGCTGATCGACGATGTCGACAAGGCACGGATCGACGAGGCCGGCCTGTTCCACCTCATCAACGCCGTGCGCGGCGCCGGCTCGACTCTGCTGTTGACTGCGCGGCGTTTTCCCCTGGCCTGGGGTGTGGCGCTGCCCGATCTCGTCTCGCGGCTGAAGGCGGCGGCGACGGTCGAGATCCACGAGCCCGATGATCTGCTCCTCGCCGGTGTCATCACAAAGCTGTTCGCCGACCGCCAGGTCGAGGTCGAGCCGCATGTCGTGCAATATCTGGTTCGGCGCATCGAGCGCTCGCTGGCGACCGCCATGCGCGTCGTGGAGCGGCTCGACCGTATAGCCCTGGAACGCAAGACCCCGATCACCCGCGCGCTCGCCGCCGAGACCGTCAGCGCCATGGACCAAGGGCAGGGCGAGTTCGAGATTTAGGTGGTTGACGGAAGGCTTCCTCTTCTCAGGGGGGAGGAGAAGGCCATCGCCACTGTCCCATTTCGGGATGCTATTGCTGGCATCCATCTTGCAATACCAGTTTGCCGGCTTAACCCCCGGTCCTGATTGCGTTCCAAATCAGGTTGTGGGCTCGCCGGGAGTTGTGGCGGTTGGGGTCCTCGCCCGGCGAGCTTGCCTTCTTGTGTCATCCGAATGGGGGTATCGATCCCGCCTCGGATGGCTCGGGACGAGCCTGCCGACCTGGTCGCTGCCATACCTCAGCCCTCCTCGCCGGACTGGCCCGCCCGCTCCACGCCAAAGCGCCTGCGGTAGTCGCCCGGCACCAGCCCCGTTATCCTGGCGAACACCTTGCGGAAGGAGCCGGGGTCGTCATAGCCGACTTCCCACGCGATCTGGTCGACGGATCGCGTCGTCATTTGCAGCATGTCGCGCGCCTTGCCGACGCGCAGGTGCTGGCAATATTCGGTCGGCTTGAGGCCGGTGGCGTTGCGGAAGCGGCGCAGGAAGGTCCGTTCCTCCAGGCCGGCCTGCTCGGCCATCGAGCCGAGCGTGACATCGCGCGCGCCTCTTGCCTGCAGCCAGTGCTGCACCTTGAGGATCGCCTCGTCGCCATGGTTCAGCCGCGGCGCGAAGGCGCTGTAGAAACGCTGCTCGCGTCCCGGCGGATCGACCAGCATGAAGCGCGCCGTCGCCATCATGACCGCCGGACCAAGCACTCGGTCGACCAGCTTGAGACCGAGATCGGTCCAGGCCATGTAGCCGCCGGCGGTGATGATGTCGCCATCGTCGATGACCAACCTGTCGGCGTCGAGCAGGATATCGGGAAAACGCTTCGCCAGCGCCTCGCTGTAGGCCCAGTGCGTCGTCGCCACGCGGCTGGACAGCAGGCCGGTTTCGGCAAGCACGAAGGCGCCGGCGCAGACCGAGCCCAGCGTCGCACCCGCCGCGTGGCGCGCCCTCAGCCACTCGGCATAGGGCGCTGCCGCCTCGCGCGCGATCGGCTGGCCGAGGGTCGGCGGCAGGATGGCCATGGCCGGCCCGTTGTCGGCTGCGGGTCCATTGCCAGCCGGCTCGCTGTCGAAGCTGCGGATGACGGCGTCCTCCTGCAATTGCCAGTGGCTGATGCGAAGTCGCGGCGCCTGTGTTGAGCGCGCCTGCGCCATCTGGTCGGCAAGCATGAAAAGATCGGTGAGCCCAAGCACGGCCGCCTGCTGCACGCCGGGATAGATGACGAGCCCGATTTCGATCGGATCATGCACAGCGGCCATCTGTCAGTTTTGCCTCGTTCGATGTCAGTTTTGCCGATCCTCACCATGGCCGAGCTTCTCTAGCTTGTCCACAGAAGGAGCAAACCTTCCCCGACAAACCAACTTCAGGAGCAGAACGATGAGTACATTCACCACCAGCGACGGCACCGAGATCTTCTACAAGGATTGGGGCACGGGCCAACCGATCGTTTTCCATCACGGCTGGCCGCTCAGTTCCGACGACTGGGACAACCAGATGCTGTTCTTCCTCGACAAGGGTTTTCGCGTCATCGCTCATGACCGGCGCGGCCATGGCCGCTCCTCGCAGACCGCGACCGGCAACGAGATGGACACCTATGCCGCCGACGTTGCGGCACTTGCCGAACATCTCGATCTCAGCAATGCCGTCCATATCGGCCATTCGACCGGCGGTGGCGAGGTGGCGCGCTACGTTGCCCGCCACGGCGGCGGCCGCGTCGCCAAGGCGGTGCTGATCGGTGCGGTGCCGCCTATCATGGTCAAGTCCGAGAGCAACCCGGGCGGCCTGCCGCTAGAGGTCTTCGACGGCTTTCGCGCGGCCCTTGTCGCCAACCGGGCCCAGTTCTTCCGGGATGTTCCGGCGGGTCCGTTCTACGGCTTCAACCGCGACGGCGCCAAGGTTTCGCAAGGGGTCATCGACAATTGGTGGCGCCAGGGCATGATGGGCGGCGCCAAGGCCCATTACGACTGCATCAAGGCCTTTTCGGAAACCGACTTCACCGACGATCTGAGGAAGCTCGACGTGCCCGTCCTGATCATGCATGGCGGCGACGACCAGATCGTGCCGATCGAAGATTCCGCCCTGCTTGCGGCAAAGCTGGTCAAGCGCGGCACGCTGAAGGTCTATGAGGGCCTGTCGCACGGCATGTGCACCACCCATCCGGAGATCATCAACCCGGACCTGCTGACCTTCATCCGGAGCTGACGCGGCAGTGCCGATGCAGGCGTGGCGGCCACGATGCGGCCGCCTTTGGAGACAAATGGCCGCTTTGGCGGTCATGCGCGGCGAGAAAGACCTTCGCCGCGCCTCACTATCGAATCATGGAAGCTAGCGTCCCGATTGTTTTCTGGCGGCAATCGCGCAGAGGAAAGCCAGTGCGGCGGCGTCACATGCCGTGCGAGACGGACCTTTGGCAAAAAGGACCGCGTCCGCGGCTGGGATCGTCAGGCCATATTTTTTGGCGAAAGAGGTAACTTCGTATGGTTGATCGTCAGCTTGACTGCGTCTCTCGAACTCATATTCCATGCACTGTCTCCTCCCGTTCTACGACCCTGTCCCCTCCTTGGTCAGACGCAAAAATTTAACCACCAACGGCCGGCGCAAGTCCAGCAATTGGGAATTGTGCTAAAACGATACATTCTGAAATCGCGCTCCAACGGCGGTTGCAGGAAACCGCGCGGGATCGAACGGCAGGCATGGCAGCCGAGGCGACGGACCTGTCGTCATCGCCGGGATCGTATCGTTCGTGTAGGGAAATGGTCGGAGTGGAGAGATTCGAACTCCCGACCCTCTGGTCCCAAACCAGATGCGCTACCAGGCTGCGCTACACTCCGAGGCCTTGCGGCGTATAAGGTTCCGGGCCTTGCCGCGCAACCCCTAAAACGCAACCGCAACAAACGGCTGCGGCGTGACGGGTGCAAAACACGCCGGGGTCGCCCGCCGCCTAGCGCTTCTGCCGGGCGATCCTGCGGGCGAGCGCGTCGCCCTGGATGCGGGCATTGGAAAAACAGCCGCGGATGCTCGGCCGCATGCCGGTGAACCACAGGCCGGGCAGTTTCGGATCGCTGTCGGAACCGTTGAACAGCGGCACCCCCTTGCCGTCGAGCACGCCGAGCTTGCCGACCATCGTCTCCAGCCCGGTGCGGTAGCCGGTGGCGGTAATGACGACGTCGGGCGCGATCGTCTGGCCATTGTCGAGAATGACGCCGTCCGACGTGAACTCGCGCAGCTGCGGCACGACGATGATCCTGCCTGCCTTGATGGCGGCGGCGGCGCCGTCGTCGGCGGCGATCGCTGTGTAGTCGCCGGCCAGGCGGCTGGCGCCGCCCGAAGGCGACGCAGGCAGGCCAAATTTGGTGAGGTCGCCGAGGGCGAGCCGCTGCGTGGCCGCGATCACGGCGTCGGCGAGCCACACCGGCAGGCGCGCCAGCAGCGGCGAAAACCGGTGCACGGCGATCTTGCGGCCGATGCGCTTGGGCAGGAGTGCCGGGCCGCTGCGCGCCGACAGCCACATCTGACCGGGGTTCGCCCCGGCGAGGTGATTGAGCGCGTCGAAGCCCGAATTGCCGGCGCCGACCACCAGTACCGTCTTGCCGTCATAATCCCTGGCCGCGCCGAAATCCGCCGAATGGACAATCCGTCCGGCAAAGCCCTCCATGCCTTTCCACTGCGGAATGAAAGGCTGGCGGTCGCGCCCGGTGGCCACGACGACATGGTGCGCGCGCCGTGGGCCGGTGCTGGTCCGCACGATCCAGTGATCGCCGCCGGATACGATCTCGTCCACGGCGACGCCGAACGTGACCGGCAGCCGGTGTGTCTCGGCGAATTCGTTGAGGTGGCGGATGACGGCAGTTCGGTGCGGAAAGCCGGGCGTGCCGGTGGGGTAGGTGACACCCGGCAGCGCGGAAAGGTCGCGATGCGTGTTGAGATGCAGGTTCTTGTGCCGCCGGTGCCAGGGCTCGGCCAACCGGTTCTCGCGCTCCAGCACCTGCACCGCCACGCCGGCCTTGACCAGCGCGTGCGCGGCAGCGAGCCCGGCGGCGCCGCCACCGATCACGATCGCGCCGTCGAAGATCGCCGGTTCGCCGGTCCGCAAGGTTTCCGCCACCATGTCCGTCATTGTCATAACCGTGATTGCCACGCCAGTGTATCCGACATATGCCGCATGCGGCGCCGCGCCAACTCGACGCGGTCGAAAGACCGTCGTCTAGACGCGGCTGGAAACCGTCGTCCCGCGGGTCGAAGAGCCGTCGTCCGACGTGATCGCCAAACCGTCATTCGATGCGGCTGCAGGACCTGTCGGCCTTGCCGCCGGCGCCATTGCACAGTAATGACGGGTTGGTGCACGACCCCGAGACCCTGAATCGGGTTTTTCGAGGGCAGGCGCCGGTTCAGGAGTGCCTGGAGCGTCCGCCCCAGGGAGCAACGAGGTGGTCATGTCCGCGCGCATTTTCAGCCCAGCCAAAACCGCGATGCAATCCGGCAAGGCCAAGACCGGACATTGGGTGCTGGAATTCGACCCGGCGCAGCGCAAGAAGATCGACCCGCTGATGGGCTACACCACCTCGGGCGACATGCTGAGCCAGATCAGGCTGACCTTCGACACCAGGGAAGAGGCGGTAGCCTATGCCGAGAAGGAAGGCCTCGCCTTCCGCGTCGAGGAACCGAAGGAACCCAAGCGCCGGCAGATTTCCTATGCGGAGAATTTCCGCTATGACCGCAGGACGCCCTGGACGCACTGACCGGCATTGCCGGGCAACGCCCGGGCGTGAAAATCAGCCGGCACGGCCGGCCAGCGGTCCCGTAGCTCAGCTGGATAGAGCACCGGCCTTCTAAGCCGATGGTCACAGGTTCGAATCCTGTCGGGATCGCCAATATTTCAATGACTTAGCGTTTGTGCGGCGAGCGTGTTTCAACTCGGCCGGCGCAGAACTGGAAGCGGTTGGCTGGAAAGTTCACCTGGCCAAGGTGTGTTGAGATCCAGGTCAGGCCGATCATCTGAGTCTCAACACCCCTCAATGCAGATAGCCCAGAAGCCACAGGATGATGATGACCGGTATCGGAATCCCGATGAGCCAAAGTAGCGCTCCTCGTAGCATGATGTCCTCCTTAGCTTGCAGGAGGGAACGCGCCCCGACTCGCTTGGTTCCGCGACCGTTATCGGCCCGCTTTGGCCGGTGAGGCAGCAGAGGCGCGTGATGGGTCAAACGTCCGGAGAGCCACCATAGAGCTGCACCCCAAGTCGCTCGCTTCTCCTCCACCGGACGACGGCGCGATAGGTGGCGCCGTCAGCTTGTATGTGAAGCACAAAGCGATCCGGTATTTTCACGCCGGCAGCGACGCGCAATTCAGCTCCATTTTCGTGCTGATTTCTAACGGAGCAGCCTATTTCGGCGTCCTCCGTTGTGATGGTCGCTTCCTTCAGCACAATCTCTCGTGCATGAAGGCGCCGCTCTTTGCGGGGTTCGGACGGGTCCATTCGATACCTCACTTCTCCCGGAAATCCTGCAGCCCCAAGTCTTCCAGCTCTAAGTCTTCCAGCCCTAGTCTTCCTCGCCTCGAAGATGCTTCACGCGGCCGCTCGGACCGTGGCAGGCATGCTCACGCATCGGACCTCATGCAACTTGAATTTCAATTAATATCGTAGAGCTGTTTCCATTCCGTTAGCGGTCGCTAAAACGTTTGCGGAAACCTTCCGGCCCTGGCCGCCGTTCTGGTCGGCAGGCAGAACCAACGACAGCGTGCGACGGCGCTGAACGCGGCAGGCGGGTTACTCGGCCTACTCGACCAGCACATGCGCCTCACGGGCTGCGCCGACAAACGCATCCATGGCCGCATCGGCAGGAAGATCACCACTCATGGCACGGCGGCAGGCGCGCAGCGCCGAGCCGTGTTGCGCACTCCCGGCGTCACGCCATTGGCCTGTCAGCAATTCGACTGCCTGCTGTGCATTGGAAATGTGCCGGATCGAGCCCGCGATGCCCACCGAAACCGCAACCGGCCTCGAAAACCATCCCTGGGTCATGGGTAAAACCCTTGCTGTTATGATCCAACAAAACGCACCATGCGGCACTAGGTTTCATCGCCGCGTCTCAACTGGCCGTGAACTGCCCGTTGCCGCTGATTTCTCCCTTGTGGCTGTCGCGAAACATGCGGCGCACTGTAAATGCGGCTCGAAGAACTCGTTATATTCTTGCTGAAAGAGCGCGGCGCTGGTACTTGTTGGCGGCGCAGATTCAAAAAGATCGAATCTGCGCCGGCTTGCGTAACGGAAAAAATCGCGCATGCTGTCCCGGCAATGATCCCGAATGGTGGCAACCTGTTTCGAGAAGGATCATGGTCAAACGAGAAGCAGAGCCCCGTCCCGTAAAATGGGATGGTTAGCTCAGGCAATGCTCTGGATGTCTGATGCCATTGCCCCCATGGCCGTCGGAAGAGCAAGGCATATGGGGAAATAAATGGTCTCGAAGCAACTTACTTCCAACGCCGAAACAGCGGCCGCCTTCCTGTCCGTAATGGGCAACGGCAAGCGGCTTTTGATTATGAACTATCTGGCCGAGGGCGAATTGTCGGTCGGCGTTCTCGCCGATAAAGTCGAGCTCAGCCAGTCCGCGCTCTCGCAGCATCTTGCCAAGTTGCGGAGGTTCGGCATCGTCGAAACCCGCCGCGACCGGCAGATGGTCTACTATTCCTGCAAGTCGGCCGCCGCGCGCGAACTGCTCGCTTTGCTGGACGGCTTGCTGGCAAAGGAGAGGCCGCTCGCAGGCCGCCATCAGCAGTACGTTACCGAAAGGCAGCGCCGGCCGCAGGCAGCCTGAGGGCGGGACGCCGGTATCCGCCGGGCACAGCCTGTGTCCGGCGACGCGGCCTTAAGGCCCGTAGCTGGTGGTCAAGGCGGACGGCGTTGGGTCGGGAACGCCACCGCTGTCGAGGTGTTGTCGGCACTGCGCAGATGATCGGGATCATCGACAGCGCGGCGGTCGCCGGGTCGATGCTGTCGCGTGACACACCATGGCCACATCGTGCCGGGTGCCATGGCTGAAGAACGAACTGACCCTGAAGCCCGTCGGATCGACAGTGCCCGCCGGACCTGTTCGGGCAATGTAGACTCTCGATTCCTGCTCACCTATCCTGCCGAGGGCAGGCCCACATAGCGGAACGGCTCTTGCCGGGCTCCTGATCCACGAAGCGACGCGCAGCTCTTCCTCGATTTCGGGAGCCGACGATGTTCGATCCAGAAAAGGCCAGGGCTGCATCGCAGTTGCTGGTACGCCATTGGGACAAGGGCACCCGTCTCGACGCCATACCCGAGGAATTGCGGCCACAAACGCGGATCGAAGGTTATGCCATCCAGTCGCATGTGATAGATCGTTCGGCGGCGCCACTTTTCGGATGGAAGATCGCCGCAACCAGTCTGGCTGGACAAAGGCACATCAACGTCGACGGCCCGATGGCCGGGCGTCTCCTCGCCGAAAAAGCGGTTGAGGTCGGCGGGGCTGTTTCCCTGGCGACAAGCAGGATGCGCGTGGCCGAGATCGAATTCGCTTTTCGGTTTGGCCGCCAGCTGCCGCCTCGTTCGGCACCCTACGAAATCGCTGAAGTGATGGATGCCGTCGCGACCGTGCACCCGACGATCGAAATTCCGGATTCTCGATATGAGGATTTTTGCGCAGTCGGGGCGTCGCAACTGATAGCGGACAACGCCTGTGCCAATCTGTTTGTTATCGGCGAGGCTGTAGAAGACGACTGGCGCGACGCGGATCTCGCGCAGCACCCGGTGGTCGCTTTCGTTTCCGGAAAGTCTGAGCACCATGGAACGGGGGCAGCGGTGTTGGGCGACCCTCGTATCGCGCTTGCATGGATCGTCAATGAACTGTCGGGCCTGGGTATAGCGCTCCAGCCGGGACAAGTGGTGAGCCGGTGACGAGGTCACCGGCGATTTGGGCAGGTTTGGTCGCGTGTCGGTCAGGTTCGTCTAATGCATGTCGCGCAAAAGTGCGCAGCGGTTTTGCGACAACGACATGCATAAGACAAGAACCTAAAGCGCGTCGCATGAATCCGTTTGGATGCGACGCGCTTTGGAGCAGTTCCAGGACTAATGCCCGCCGCGTTGCCTGGCCACGACGCTTCGCACCGCCAGCACCAGCACGGTGATGATGATCAGGATCACCGAGAGTGCTGCGATCGCCGGGTCGATGTTGTCGCGCAGGCCCATCCACATCAGCCGTGGCAGCGTAATCGCGTTGACCGACGTGATGAACAGGGTGACCCCGATCTCTTCCCAGGACAGCACGAAGGAGAGCAGCGCGGCGGTGACGATGCCGAACTTGATGTTGGGCATGATGATGCGCGTGGCGCGCTCCCACACGCTGGCGCCAAGGCCACGCGCGGCAAGGTCGATGCGCCGGTCGAGCTGGCTGAGCGAGACCAGGATCAGCACGGTGGCGAAGGGCACCGTCATCACCGAATGCGCCATGGCAACGCCGAGCCAGGTGTCGTAGCCGAAGAACGAGCTGAAGCCTGAGATGGAGGTGAGCAGGAAGTAGAGCGTGATCGCCGAAACCACCGGCGGCACCACCATCGGCAGCAGAACGAAGCCGACAAGTGCGGCGGTGAAGCGCGGCTGGAACATCCATACGCCGAGGCTGAAGCAGAGCGCCAGCACCGTCGAGATGGCGCTGCTGACGATGCCGATGCGGATCGAGAGCAGGATGGCGTCGATCCAGCGCGGATCCTCGATCAGCGCCCGGTAGTGGCGCAGCGACAATTCGCCCGTCGGCATCGCCAGCATGCGGCTCGGCGTCAGCGACACCGGAATGACGGCCAGCAGCGGCAACAGCAGGAACAGCGCCACCAGGACGGCGAGGATCAGCGAGACGGGTCCGGGGCGATAGGTCGGCATGGCTATACCAGCTGTTTCGGTCTGACGTAGCGGAACAACAGCGCCATCAGCGCGCCGACGAACAGCACCAGCACGACGCTTATCGCCGCGCCCAGGCCCCAGTCAGGGCTCTGGAAGATGCGCAGGTAGATCAGCTCGGCGATCATCACGCTGCGGCCGCCGCCGAGGATCGCCGGCGTGACGAAGAAGCCCAGCGAGAAGACGAAGACGATCAGCGCCGAGCCGATGATGCCGGAGCGCGTCATCGGTACGAACACCGACCAGAAGGTGCGCATGCGGCTGGAGCCGAGACCGCGTGCCGCCAAAAGCACGCGGTCGTCTAGGCTGCGCATGGCAGACGCCAGCGGAAACACCGCGAAGGGAATGAGGAAATGCGTCATGCCGACGATGACGCCGAATTCATTGCGCACCAGCGCCAGCGGCTCGGTGATGAAACCGATCGATTGCAGCCACGTATTGATCAGGCCGCGATTGGAAAGCAGCGCCACCCAGCCGAAGGCGCGCGTCAGCACCGAGATCCAGAAGGGAACGAGAATGCAGAACTCGGCGACGACGCGCTGCACTGGGCTGCCGCGCACCCAGACGACGGTGATGGCATAGGCCGCCGCCACCGACACCAAAGTGACGATCAGGGCGATGCGCAGCGTGCGGATGAACACCGACTGGACCAGCGGGTCGGTGGCCAGAGCGCCATACTGCCCGAGCCCCGGCGTCGGCAGCGTGACGCTCCATTTGACCACGCCAAGGAACGGCCAGGCGTAGGCCAGCACAAGAAACAGGAGCAGCGGCGCCATCAACAGCGCCGCGCCCATCCTGTCGGAGAGGATGCCTCTCATGTCGATCCGATGATCCCGGCCCGGTCAGGCCGAGATGATCTTGGTGTATTCGTCGAGCGCCGGCCCGTAGTTCTTGGCGTACCAGTCCATGTCGAGCGCGATCTGCTTCTTCATGTTCTCGGGGTCGACGGGATTGATGCGCTTCTTGTCGGCCGGGATCAGTGCGTCGGCGGCCGGATTGGCCGGGCCCTGTCCGAGCTTGTCGAACATGACGAGCTGCTTTGCCGGATCCTGCGCGCTGGCGATGAACTTCATCGCCGCTTCCTTGCCGCCGGGATTGCCCTTGAGCACGGCGAGCGCGCCGGGCGAGATCAGGCCCTGGTCCCAGATGAACTTGATCTTGCCGCCCGAGTCCTGCTCGATCAGCGAGGCGCGTGTCGACCAGACGATGGCCATCGAGGCTTCGCCGTTGAGCAGCACGCTCTGGCTCTCGGCGCCGCCGCCCCAATAGGCGACGACGTTCTCCTTGAAGGCGGCGATCTTGTCATGCGCGCGCTTCAAGTCGAGCGGGTAGAGCGAGGCCGGCGCGATGCCGTCGGCCAGCAGTGCGGCTTCCCAGCTCGACACGCCCCATTTGTAGAGCGAGCGCTTGCCGGGGAATTTCTGCACGTCGAAGAAATCGGCCATGCCGGTCGGCGCGTTGCTGCCGTACTTCTCGGAATCATAGGCGATCACATAGGAGAAGAAATAGGTCGAGGCGGCGTATTCCCAACCAAAACCCTCGCGCATCTTCTTCTTGTCGACGATGGCATAGTCGATCGGCTCGAGAGCGCCCTGGGCGCCGAGCGTGATGGCCGAGAACGGGTCGACGTCGACCAGATCCCAGGTCGGCGCGCCGCTCTTGAACTGCGCGGCAATCGCGCCTTCGGTCGGGCCCGAGCCGTCCATCTTGACGGCGATGCCGGTCTCCTTTGTGAAGGCCTGGCCGTAGGCGGCGTCATAAGCGGTGATGGCGTCGCCGCCCCAGTTCACCAGCACCAATTCCTTGGCTTGCGCGAAGGCGCCGGTCGAGCGCAGCAGCATCGGCGTGCCGGCCAGCACCAGCGCCGCCAGCTGCGTGAACTGCCGGCGCGAGATCTCGCCGCTCCTTGCCCTGGCGGAGAGGGATTCGATCGCATTTCTCTTGGTATCGTTCATGTTAGTTCCCCTTTTTTCGTTGGTCGTTTCGGTAGTTGGCGCAAATCCCGGAATCATCGCTCGAGGATTCGTCGCCTTGGTCGTCATCCTCCATCCGGAAGCAGGAAACCTTTTTCCGCCGGCCAGGTCAGCCAGACGGAATTGCCCTTGCTGAGTGCGGCCGCCGCAACCTCGTTCGGCACCGAGACCGTCACCCTGGCGCCCTGGCGCGTCGTCAGGTCGAGCCTGGTCGCCGCACCCAGATAGGTGGAGGCTATTGCCGTGGCGGCAATGCCGTTCTCGCCCACCGTCGCCTCGCGCGCGATCGACATGTGCTCGGGCCGGATCGCCAGGATGGCGTTGCCGCTGACCGCATCGGCGTTGCCGCGCAGGCTGACGGCGCGGTCTTCGCAAAGCCCAACAGCGCCGTTGTCGGCGCTGCGCACGCCCTTCAGCGGCAGCATGTTGATCTCGCCCAGGAACTCGGCGACGAAGCGGTTGGCCGGCCGGTCGTAGACTTCGTCCGGCGCGCCGACCTGCAGCAGTTTGCCATGGTTGAAGATGGCGACACGCGACGACAGCGCCAGCGCCTCGCTCTGGTCGTGGGTGACGAAGACGAAGGTGGTGCCGGTTTCCTGGTGCAGCCGCTTCATCTCGGCCTGCATCTGGCCGCGCAGGCTCTTGTCCAGTGCCGAGAACGGCTCGTCGAGCAGAAGCACGCCCGGCTCAAACACCAGCGCGCGGGCCAGCGCCACGCGCTGCTGCTGGCCGCCGGAAAGCTGCGCCGGCAGCTTTGTTTCGTGGCCCTTCAGCCCGACGCGCTCGATCATCTCGCCGACACGGCGCTTGATCTCGGCCGCCGATTTCTTGCGCACCTTGAGCGGGAAGGCGATGTTGGCCTCGACCGACATATGCGGGAACAGTGCGTAGCCCTGGAACACCATGCCGGCGGCGCGCTGCTCGGCCGGCCGCTCGGTGATGTCGACGCCGTCGCTGAAGAGGCGGCCGTCGCTCGGCTTCACGAAGCCGGCCAGGATCATCAGGAAGGTGGTCTTGCCAGAGCCGGAGGGCCCGAGCAGCGTCAGAAACTCGCCGCGGCCGATATCGAGCGTCAGATTGTCCAGCGCACGGAACGAGCCGAAACTCTTGCCGATCCCGATTGCCTTGATCTCTGCGGCCCGGCCGGGTTGCTGCATCCTGCCTTGATCCTCACTCCAGCCTTGAGCGTAGGGCAGGGCGCGGCCTCACCGCAACCGAATAGTTTTCGCCTGATCGGCAAATTTGATTCATCTATCGTGGGTTTAGAGCCGGTTCTCCGACAGCTTCGACCTCAGCCACCCGCCGAACGCCACCAGCACCGGATGGCTCGTCTTGGCGTGCTCGGAAACCAGGAAATACGAGCGCGGCGATTTGATCGCGATGTCGAAGGGGCGCACCAGCCGGCCTTCGCTGAGCGCCCGGCGGCTGGTCAGTTCGTCGCCCATGGCGATGCCCTGGCCGGCGATCGCTGCCGAGAAGACCAGGTTCATGTCGGAAAAGAAGATGCCGCTTTCAGTGTCGGGGTTCTCCACCTTCGACAGCGCCAGCCAGCGCGCCCAGTCCTCCGTGTCGCCGAGGTGGAGCAGATTGGCGCGCAGCACGTCGGCCGGCTTGGAAAAACCGCCAACCTTGTTGAGCAGCGTCGGGCTGCACAGCGGCGTGAACGAGATCTCGCACAGCAGCTCGGCCGCCCGGTTCGGCCAGTTGCCGACGCCAAAGGCGATAAAGGCGTCGGCGTCCGGATTGCTGACATCGTCGAGACGCCGCGGCGTAAGGATGTGCAGCGCGACGTCCGGATACATCTGCCGGAACTCGCCGATGTGGGTGCATAGGAACAGCGAGGCGAAGCCCGGCGTGCAGGAGACGCTGAACGAACCGCCGACGCCGGTGCCGGCATGGCGCGTCACCGCGTCGCCGAGCACGGTGAGCGCCTTGCGCACGTCGCTGGCATAGCGCTGGCCGCGCGGCGTCAGCGCCACGCCCTTGCCGATGCGCTCCAGCAGGTCGAAGCCGAGGTCGCGCTCGAGCAGCCGCAACTGGTGGCTGACGGCGCTGCGGGTCAAGTGCAATTCGTCGGCGGCGCGCCACACGCTGCCGTGGCGGGCAAAGCTGTCGAGGGCGCGCAGCGCCTGGGTGGAGGGTATTCTCAAGAAGCCTCAGGTGAACCGAATTTGCATGAGCCGGGAAAACATATCACTTTTTGGAAAGCCGCTTCACTGCTTTCTTTGACGGATGGAGAAACCGGTGACGACCTCGGCGCAAGCGACCGCGCTTGCCTGCATCGACGGCATCCAGCCGCTGCTGTCGGTGTGGACGCGCACCATCTTCGACTTCGGCGAGACCGCCTGGCGCGAATACCAGTCGGCCGCCTGGTATGTCGATCGGCTGAAGCGCGAGGGCTTTTCTGTCGAGGAAGGCTCGGGCGGCATGCCGACCGCATTTTGTGCCCATTGGACGAACGGCGTCGGCCCGACCATCGGCATGTATGCCGAATATGATGCCGTGCCCGGCAATTGTCAGGACGCGGCGACGGTGCAGCGTCCGCGCCCGGGCCTCGGCCGCGAGGCCGGCGGCCACACCGATCCGCATTCGGGGCTGGGCATTGCCAGTCTCGGCGGCTTGCTCGCCACCAAGGCGGCGATGCAGCAGCACGACATTCCGGGCACGTTGCGCTTCACCGGCGAGCCGGCCGAGAAGGTGAGGGGATCGAAGCCGATCCATGCGGCGAAAGGCTATTATGACGGTCTCGCCGGCATGATCTCCTTCCACCCTTTCTACATGCTGCCGCTCTGCAACACGGCGCGCTGGGACACGCATTGCGGTGCCGCCTACGCGATGATCTACCGTTTCATCTGCGACCGGCCGGAGCGCTGGGCGAGGCCGGCCGGCGGCGCGGCCCCCATCCCGCAGTCGCATTCCGCGATCAGGGCGCCCGGCGCCAACGACGCGCTGATGATGATGTACATGGCCTCGAAGGCGCTGCGCGATTCCATGCTGCCGCACCAGGGCGGCTGGTCGATCAGCGAGGCGATCCTGACCGCCGGGCAGGCAACCGCCGACAATCTGCCGGCGGGGCTCTCCGAGATCCAGTACATGATCCGCGTGCCGACGCTCGAGATGGCCGAGCAGGTCACCGCCGTGCTCGACCGCAACGCCGAAGCCGCCGCGACGATGAGCGGCTGCCGCTACGAGCGGCATTTTGTGTCGAAGTCGCGGCCGGGGCTCGCCAACCACGCCATGGCCGGCATTGCCTATGAGGCACTGTCGGCGGTCGGTCCGCCCCGCTGGGACGAAGACGCCAAGGCGGTCGCGCGCGAGATCCAGGTCAATGCCGGCCGCATGGGAAGCGACGAGCCGTTCATCGACGAACTGGAGCGGCTGATCGAGCCGCAGGCGGCGGAAGCCATCCTGCGCCGCGACCTGCCGCCTTCGCAGGTGAATTCGACCTCCGATGACTACACCGACATGTCGTGGCACGCGCCGACGGCGCGTTTCTATGTCGCCCGCCCGGCGCTGCGCTCGGAGACCGGCTATCCCTATCCGTCCTGGGTGATGAATGCGCTGGGCGGCATCCCCGCCACCATCGACCCGATGGTCATCTGTGCGGCGAAGACGATCGCGCTATCGGCCCTTCGTCTGCTCGAAGACAAGGCCGCCCGCGACGCGGCGATGGATGAATTCGTCGCCCGCACCGGCGGTGGCATTGGCGGCACGAACTGGATCGCGCCGCTCTGCGACTACGAACCGCCGATCAACTTCCGCTGGCCGGAATATGTCACCACACCGCGCGGGCGCGACTGGTGGATACCGAGCGGCCAACCCAATCAAACCGCATGATCAAAGCACGAGGAGAACCCCATGACCGTCCATGACCGCATCGTCGCCGAACCGTTCTCGCTGCAGCGCCGCAACCCGGCCGGCGGCACCAAGCCGCTAACCGCCTGGGGCTTCGCTAACGAGACCGACGTCTTGACCGACGTGCTGCTCGGCTCGCCCAATTTCCTGCGCCATCTGTCGACCAGCTCGCTGTCGCGCAAGCATCTGCGCGAGGCGCCCTGCAACGTCCAGATCGCGCAGGCGCAGCACAAGGACCTCGTCGCCGCCTATGAGCATTTCGGCGTCAACATCCACTGGCACGAGCCGACGCCGGAACTGCCGATGCAGGTCTATTCGCGCGACTCCAGCGTCATGACGCCTTATGGCGCCTTCATCACCGCCATGGCCAATTGGTGGCGGCGCGGCGAGAACTATGCCGCCATCCGCACCTATGAAAAGCTCGGCATCCCGATCTACGACATGGTCACCGCCGGCACCTTCGAGGGCGGCGATTTCAACGTCATCGAGGAGGGCGTCGTGCTGATCGGCTGCGGCGGCGCCCGTACCCAGGAAGAGGGCGCCCGCCAGGTGCAGGCCTGGTTCGACAAGGAAGGCTGGGAAACCCGCATCGCCTTCATCGACGAATACTACGTCCATATCGACCTGATGGTGGTGCCGATCGCCGAGAAGCTGACCGCCGTCTGCCTCGCCTGCACCGAGCCCGGCATCGTCGACTGGCTGAAGGGCAAGGGCCACGAGATCATCGACGTGCCCTTCCAGGACACGATGGCGCTCGGCTGCAACTTCATGTCGCTGGGCAAGGACAGGGTGATCGCGCCGACCTCCAGCCAGACGCTGATCGGCCAGCTCAGGGCGCGCGGCTTCGAGGTGGCGGCGATCGACATGAGCGAGATCTCCAAGACCGGCGGCGGCATCCACTGCATGGCGCAGGCGCTGAAGCGTGAGCCGGCGTAGGGGCGGTTCGCATAACTTGCGCGACGGCTAACATAAGAGCACACTTAAAAAATCAGGGAGGGGCGCTCACCAGCAAAAACGGGAGGAAACCATGACGGGCATGAGCCTCACCACGCTTGAACGCGGCAAGACGATAATCGATGCCGCGGCCCTCGAAGCACTTTCGGCACAGATACGCGGCACGGTGCTGCGGGAAGGCGACGCCGCCTACGATGACGCACGCAGCATCTGGAATGCGATGGTCGACCGGCGGCCAGGCCTGATCGTCTGTTGCGTCGGCGCCTCCGACGTCGTCGTCGCCGTGAATTTTGCCAGGGAAAACGGACTTCTCGTCTCCGTGCGCGGCGGCGGCCACAACATCGCCGGCAGCGCCGTCTGCGATGGCGGCCTGATGATCGATCTGTCCATGATGAAGTCGGTGCGGGTCGATGTCGCGGCGCGGCGGGCCTGGGTCGGACCCGGCGCCACGCTTGCCGATGTCGACCGCGAAACACAGGCCTTCGGACTGGCGGTGCCGACCGGCATCAACTCGACCACAGGCATTGCCGGCCTGACGCTGGGCGGCGGCTTTGGCTGGATCACCCGCAAATTCGGGCTGACCATCGACAATCTCGTCTCCGCTGACGTGGTCACCGCCGACGGCAAGCTGCTGCGCGCCAGCCACAACGAAAATCCCGACCTGTTCTGGGCGCTGCGCGGCGGTGGCGGCAATTTCGGCGTCGTCACGGCGTTCGAGTTCCAACTCCACCAGTTCGGGCCGCAAGTGCTGTCGGGGCTTGTCGTCCATCCGTTCGCCGATGCCGACAAGGTGCTGCGCGAATATCGCAAGGCGCTGGAAACCGCGCCCGACGAACTGACCTGCTGGGTGGTCATGCGGCAGGCCCCGCCGCTGCCCTTCCTGCCGGAGGAATGGCACGGCAAGGAGGTGCTGGTGCTGGCCATGTGCTATTGCGGCGACATCCAGACCGGCGAAAAGGCGACGCAGACGCTTCGCGCCATCGGTACGCCGATCGCCGACGTCGTCGGCCCCAATCCGTTCACCGGCTGGCAGCAGGCCTTCGACCCGCTGCTTGCGCCCGGCGCCCGCAACTACTGGAAGAGCCATGACTTCACGGAGCTTTCCGACAGTGCGATCGAGGTCACCACGGCGGCTGTATCCCAGCTTCCGGGTCCCGAATGCGAAATATTCTTCGGCCATGTCGGCGGGGCGGCGGGCCGCGTCAGGGCAGATGAAACGGCGTTCCCGCAGCGCAGCTCGCATTTCGTCATGAACGTCCACGCCCGCTGGCGCGAGCCGGCAATGGACAAGGCCTGCATCGACTGGGCCCGCGGCATTTATGAAGCTGCACGGCCCTATGCCGCCGGCACGGCCTATGTGAACTTCATGCCGGAGGACGAGATCGACCGGGTCGAAGCGGCCTATGGCGACAACTATCGCCGGCTGCTGGAGATCAAGCAGCGCTACGACCCGCAGAACCTGTTCCGCATGAACCAGAACCTGCGTCCGAAGGAAGGTCTGCGCGCCGCCTGAGACCGGCATCCGTCCGGGACGGCGCGGGCAGCCGCGCCGTCCCGCCAATGGATTGCACGGTGGCGGCGCGGCCGTCAGCCCAGGACCGGCGGCGTGTCGTCATAGCTCAGCGTCACCAGTTCGGGGTGGCGGTGGGCAAGCGCGACGATCTGCGTCTCCAGCTCGCAATTATAGGCCATCAGCGCCTTCACCGTTTCGAGTGGGCTGGCGTAGCGGGCGATCAGCTTTTCCGCCTCGGCGTGAAGCTCCGCCTCGGCGTCGGGGTCGAGATGCAGGATGCTCATTGCGGCCGCCTCGGCGCCGAGAGCGCATCGAGGCGCTGCTGCAAATGTCCGTTGAGCACGATCATTTCCTTCAGGGCTTTCACCGCATCGCCCTTGTAGTGCGCGATGAAATTTTCGGCGGTTGCCTGCAATGCCGCCTCCTGGCGGCTATCCAGTGTCACGATCTGGTCCATGTCAAACACCTCCTTGAACCTGGTGCCGACAGTGAACAAAAAGGGAACAAAAATGTCAAGGTCGAATTGACTTTGTCAGGAATGAGTTCCTATTTTTAGCAATGCCTGATACGGATGGAAGACGAAAGCGCGGCAACGCCTGGACGCTCGGCAAATCGCACGAGAGAGGCGATCTCATCCTCATCCGCTGCGGTCACTGCAACATCAAGCGCTGGTATGAGCCGTCCGATCTGATCAGGCTGTTCGGCGATGTCGACATCGACCTGATTGACGGTCACATGCTTTGCGAACAGTGCCGCAACAAGGAATTCGTCCGTGCCGAAGCCCGGCACCTCACCGCACGGGAACGCGTCGGTATCCGGGTGCGGCGTCTGGCCGAGATAAGGGTGGTTCGCCGGGTGGTGTGGAAGGATGAAGAATGAGGAGCGCGGACAACGCCCCCGTTTCCCTCGTCAACAACACATCGCCCGCGCCGCTCGGGTTGGCGTGGTGGTGGGCCTCGGCGATTACCGCGGCTGATAATCATCGAACCAGAATGATGAGTGGCGTCGCGAGATTGTTCCCACCGACGGCAAGGGAAAATGCGACGTCATGACGATGCGGCCATTGTCCGAGCAAGCCTCCAGGAATGCCCACCGCGTCCGACGTGCCTGATCAGGGTCCGCGTCGTACAGAAAGTTCCAGTCGGGGTAAATGCACTGCATCGGCCAATGCATGAGATCGCCGGAAAACACTGCCCCTACGCCTCGAGATCTCAGGCCGATGGCTACGTGCCCCATGGTGTGGCCCGGCGTCGGCTCCAGCCACACTTCGCCATCGAGTTCATGGTCCATATCGACAAGCACAGCCCGGCCAGCCTCGACGATTGGCAGTACATTGTCCTCATAAGTCCGTGTGGCATCGCCGGAGGCCGCCTGTGCAGCCTCGTACTCGCGCCGCGCCATGATGTAGCGGGCGTTGGGGAATGTCGGTATCCAACGTCCGTCCACCAATCGTGTGTTCCAGCCGCAATGGTCGACATGAAGATGGGTGCACAGCACGTAGTCGATCTGCTCGGGAGCAACACCGGCATTCGCCAGCCGCTCCAAAAAGGTACCATCATTGCGGCGATGCCAATGCGGGAAGTCTGCGATCGTCTTGTCGTTGCCGACGCAACCGTCGACCAGAATGGTGTGGCGTCCGGTACGAACCAGAAAACTCTGGATGGGAAGAATAAGCCGGCCGGTTGCCGGCGATATCAATCGGGGCGTGAGCCAATTGAGATGCGGTGCGAGTGCTTCGTCGGTGCAGTCGGGGAACCATTCCGACGGCGTCCGCAGCGGGTCGCACATCTCCAGAATTCTGGTTACCCAAATATCCCCGATTCTCCAGGCATCCATCGGTGCGATCCTTCTTCGATCCAGGGACGGAACGATAGATATAACATTTGCGGCCATCTGGCGTCAGAACATCGCGCCGCGCTCACTGCGTCAGCGACCGCGCCGCATCTGCTCCTGCGGCAAGGATACGATCCGACAATTCCGTCCCCTCCACGGCACGGGCCAGTTGAAGAGCGCCAATGAGGGTTGCAAAGATGCCGAGCGCAACGCTCTCCGGATGAGGGGTTCGCGGCGGTAGATCCGCCGACACCTGGCGCACCAGGGTCAGCAAACGCTCGGTATAGAGTTGACGCGTTTCGGCTGGCTCGCGCGCGATTTCCGGCAGCAACGCGGCCGAAGCGCAGCCTTTCCCAGGATTGTCTCGGTGCGCCGCCGACAGATATGCGTCTATGGCCATTGTCAGACCGCCGGAGGCCAATGCTTCCCGTATCTGGTCGGATTGATCCTCCAGGGCCGCCGCCACGGTTTGACGGACAAGCGCCGCCTTGGATTGAAAGTGGGGATAGAAGGCCCCGTTCGTCAGCCCGGCGTCGCTCATGATTTTTGCGAGCCCCGACGCCGCGATGCCGTCACACCGAAAACGCTCAGTGGCGACCTCCATGATCCGGCCGCGCGATGCGTCCTTTCGACCCTTTTCGTAGCGCATGGTCTCTCCTTTCAGATTTGCCATTGCATTATGATCATAATCTGATATTACAATCATAATCCAATCGGTAGAAACAAGCTAGATCCTTTTGGTGGCAATCCACTCTGAGAGAAGGAAAACGAAAATGACCAAAATCGATCGTGGCGTCGCGCTCGTCACTGGAGCGTCGACGGGCATCGGACGGGCAACGGCCAGAGCTCTGCAGCTTGCCGGCTTTCGCGTCTTTGGAACCAGCCGCCGCGCGGTCGCCGACAGGTCCGACGGCATTACCATGCTGACTTGCGATGTGACCGACGAGGCCTCCGTGGCAAGACTGGTCGATGAGGTGCTGGCCAGGGCCGGGCGCATTGACCTGCTCGTCAACAATGCCGGCATCGGTTTGCTCGGAGGTGCCGAGGAATCCTCGACCGCCCAGGCTCACGCGCTGTTCGATGTGAACGTTTTCGGCGTCCTCCGGGTGACGAACGCGGTGTTGCCGATCATGCGACGTCAAGGAAAGGGCAGGATCGTCAATATGAGTTCGATTCTGGGTCTGATCCCGTCTCCCTTTAACGCGCTGTATGCCTCGACGAAGCATGCCATCGAAGGCTACTCCGAGTCGCTCGACCACGAACTGCGCACTTTCGGAATTCGGGTGGTGCTGGTCGAGCCCGGCGTTACCCGCACGGCGTTCGAAGAGAATGTCACGAAACCTGATCGGCTGCTTCCCGTCTATGATTCGGTGCGCCCTCGTATGGAAGCGTTGATGCGGAAGTGGATAGAAGCCGGCGATGCCCCCGACATTGTCGCAAGTACGGTGGTGAAAGCCGCGACGGATGCAACACCGCGCAGGCGGTACACCGCTGGAAAACAGGCGGGCCAGGTTCGGTTCCTGCGCCGTTTCCTCCCCGAATCCATGGTCGACAAGAGCCTGCGGAAGTTCAACGAACTGCCGGTTTGAAGCGGGCTAAATGGGCCGGAGTGATCCACCGATTGTCGATCGGTCTTTGGTCGCGAGCCTGCTCGGGTTAGCCCTTAGAGCAACGACAGTTGGCTGTCTGTGTCGCCCGCCGGAAACTTGATCTGCGTGGCCGGCTTCTCGACGATCACCAGCGCGTCGTCAGGCGCCGTGCGCTGCAGCTTTCTCGCTTCGGACCACGGCGCACTGAGCCACGTCTCCGTCTCCTCCGGCGAGGTCAGGATGACCGGCATCGCCTTCTCGTGGATCGGCGCGATCAGCGCATTCGGCTTGGTGGTCAGGAAGCCGTAGAGCTCGTGCTCGCCGGGTCCCTCCTTGACCTTGCGCACGCCCTGCCAGTGCGTCCACAGGCCAGCGAAGAAGAACAGCGGGCGCTCTTCGCCGAGCGCGAACCAGTAGTTCTTCTGCACACCTGTCTCCGGATCTTTTTGACCGGGCGTGGGGCTCGGTTCGGCAAAGCTGGTCACCGGCACGACGCAGCGGTTCTCGACGCCGAGAAAGGGCTGCCAGTGGCCATATTGCGGGTTGCGGATGTTGGTCGTGCCGGAATCGGCATTGCCGCGCATGCGCTCCGGCGGCGTCGGCATGCCCCAGCGCAGATTGGCAAGCTCGCGCGCTCCGTCGGCCGCGTTGCGCACCACCGGCGCGAACTGGTTGGGATAGATGTCGACCGAGGGCTCGAGGTTGCCGGCGATGTCGCGCAGTGCGCGGGTCCACTGGCGGATGGCTTCCTGGCTGGTGGTAATGTTGTAGAGGTTGCACATATGAGCAGAATTGCGGAATTGGCCCGGCTCCGCAACGGGGGCGTGGGTCGGGCCGGCGCACTTTCAGAGATCCGCACGGGCGAGGTCGGTGGCCCGGCTGCCGGGGGGGATGTATGGGTTGGCCGCCGGGCCTGACCGGCTTCTGCGACCTCGCCGGCTGATATGAACATGCGCTGAAGCTAATGTAAGGGCAATATCGACCAACGGCCCTGGTAGCCTAGGACCAATGCACCACTAGTCCTGTTTCGACGCGCCGGCATTGAACTTGCGCCGGGCGTTTTCCAGATGCTCGCGCATTGCTCGTCCCGCCGCTTCCGGGTCGTGACGCTCGATCGCCTCGAACACCGCCTGGTGGCCGGCGAAACTCCGGCGGTTCTCGACCTCTGTGTTGGCCATGTGGATGCGCTGGTTGATCAGCCATTCGACCAGCGCCTCATGCGCGGCGAGGAAGATCGGATTGCCGGGGACCTCGGTCAGCACGCGGTGAAAGGCGACGTCGGTGACGGCGAAGGCGCGGGCGCGGGGGATGGCACGCTCGTTCTCGGCAAGGGCCGCCGCAAGTGCCGCGATCTGCGCGGATGTCGCCACCTCGGCGGCATGGCGCGCGATGGAAACTTCGAGGAACAGGCGCAACTGCTCGAAATGGCCGATGCCGTCGGGCTGGTCCATCAACAGATGCGCCGTTCCGGTCAGCTGCTCCAGCATGCTGCGCGGCGTCGGCCGCGTCACCTTGGGTTTCTCGCCGCTGTTGATGCGCACCAGCCCCATCTTCTCCAGCGCGAACAGCGCCTCGCGCACCGAGGGGCGGCCGACATCGAACATCGTCATCAGTTCGCGCTCGGACGGCAGCGAGGCGCCGACCGGATAGACCTCGTCGCGGATCATCTCCTCAAGGCGCAGGCGAACCTCGTCCGACAATTTTTTTCGTACCGGCATATTGTGCATGGTCTACCTTTTAAGCTATTATACCAGTCACGCAAGTGAGGACTTGCGTGACCGAAGGGTTGGAGCGCCGCTGGCTGATGGCGCGGCGGCCGGCGCGACAGGCGAGGCCTGGCGCGGGAGCAGGCCCGGAGCAGGGGGCATGGCCCCCAATTTCGGCCGCCGGAAAACAACGGGAGGAGAATTCCATGAGACGACTGTTGATGAGCCTTGTGCCGGCGCTGGCCATGATGTTTGCCGCCGGTGCCGCCAAGGCGGATGGCGGCACGTTCCGTTCGGCCATGCGCACCGGCTGCATCGAGATGGGCACGCTGCACACCACCTGCGGCCATAGGCTCGACGAGACGGTGCTGCAGGGCCTCGTCCACATCAAGTGGACCGGCGACGACGTGCAGCCGATGCTGGCCGAAAGCTGGAAGACGCCGGACGGCGGTAAGACCTACATCTTCAACCTGCGCCATGGCGTCAAATGGCATGACGGCACGGCCTTCACCGCCAAGGACGTGGTGTTCAGCCTCAACCTCTACGCCAACCCCAAGGTTGGCTCGCCCTGGTCGCAGAAGCTTGGCGCGGTGGCCGGATACAAGGCGTTTCAGGATGGCTCCGCCTCCTCGCTTGCAGGGGTGAAAGCACTTGACGACATGACCGTCCAGGTCGAACTCGACAGCGCCAAGCCGCTCTGGGTCCAGTTGCAGCTTATCGCCATCAGCATCTTTCCCGAACACATTCTGGGCAAGGTCGCGCCGCAGGACATCAAGGGCAACACCTTCTGGGTCAACCGCGTCGGCACCGGCCCGTTCATCTGGAAGAAATACGAGAGCGACCAGTATGTCGAGGTCGACCGCAATCCCGACTATTTCCTCGGCGCGCCCAAGCTCGACCGCATCATCTACCAGATCTACAAGGACGTGCCGCCGATCATCGCCGCACTGGAGACGAAGGAAGTCGACGCCATGTCCTATGAGGGCGGCGGCGTGCCGATCTCCGAACTCGCCCGGCTGCAGAAGCTCGACTATCTGACGGTGCTGCCGAAATTCTCCGCCGGCCTGCCGACCTATCTGCAGTTCAACCTGGCCGACAAGCGCTTCGCCGATGTCAGGGTGCGCCAGGCGATGCTCTACGCCATCGACCGCAAGGCGATCATCGAGACGGTCAAGCAGGGCGCCGGCGAATTGTCGAACACGCTGTTCCCGCAGGACTGGGCGCGCGCCAAGGACCTCGAGCCCTATGACTACAATCCCGACAGGGCCAAGCAACTGCTTGCCGAAGCGGGCTGGGACGGCAGCCAGCCGGTCGATTTCATCTACTATTATTCCGACCAGATGAATGTCGACACCGTCACCGCCATCCAGAGCTATCTGGCCGCCGTCGGCGTCAACGTCCAGCCGCGCCTGCTCGATCCGGCGGCCATCAACCAGGTCTATGCCGACGGCACTTTCCAGATGGGCTTCTTCGCCAACGGCATGGGGCTCGATCCCTCGCTCGGCTCGCCGCTGGTCGTCTGCGGCGCCAAGCCGCTGGGCTTCGGCTACTGCAACCCGAAGCTCGACGAGCTGTTCAACAAGGGGCTGGAGTCGGCGGATCGTGAGGTGCGCGCCGAGGCGTACCAGGAAGCCTCGCGCATCCTCAACAAGGAATTGCCCAAGGCCTGGCTGTGGAACGAGGTGCGTCCGCTCGCCTTCAACAACCGCATCGTCGGCCTCGCCCAGCACTTCAAGGAACAGCCGCTCGTGATCTTCAACCACGCCGTCTACAACGAAGTCGAGAAGTGGGAAGTGGCCAAGTAGGCCGCCGAGCATGCTCGACTGCCATGGGGCTCCGGCCCAGCGGAGCCCCATGATTCCCCGCTTTCAACACTCGCGCTTGGCATAGGAGAGGCCGGTGCTCAGCTATCTCTTGCGCAAGCTCCTGCTCGGCGTGCCGGTGCTGTTCGGGGTCACGATCATCGTCTTCGCCATCGCCCACGCCATGCCGGGCGATGCGGTGCTGGCGATGATCACCGCCGAGGCGCCGTCGAGCGAGGAGCTGATCGCCATGCGGCGCGGCGAGCTCGGCCTCGACCAGCCGCTCTACATCCAATACCTCAACTGGATCGGCCAGATCCTGCACGGCAATCTCGGCCGCTCCTTCGTCAATGGCCGCAGCGTCGCCGCGATCATCGGCGAACGGCTGCCGATGACGCTGGAGCTGATGGGCGTGGCGCTGCTGGCCGCCTTCGTCATCGGAACCACGCTGGGCGTCATCTCCGCGCTCAGGCAATACAGGCTGACGGACTATTCGCTGACGCTCGGCGGCTTCGTCGGCGTCTCGATCCCGGACTTCTTCATGGGCCTGCTCTTGGTCTATGTCTTTGCGCTGGAATTGCGCTGGCTGCCCTCATCGGGCATCTCGACCGCGGGCGACAGCTTTTCGCTGGCCGACAATCTCAGGCACCTGATCCTGCCGGCGGCAGCACTTGCTCTGTTCCGCGCCGCGATCTTCATGCGCTATGCGCGCGCCGGCATGCTCGAAGTGCTGAACCAGAGCTATATGCGCACCGCCAGGGCCAAGGGGCTCAAGCCCAGCACCATCGTGCTGCGCCACGGCCTGCGCAACGCGCTGATCCCGCTGGTCACCGTCTTTGGCCTGGCGTTGCCGACTTTGTTCGGCGGCTCGGTGGTCATCGAGACCATCTTCCAGTGGCCGGGCATCGGCCTGATGTTCATCGACGCGGTGGTCAACCGCGACAGTCCGGTGATCATGGGCTACGTGCTGATCACCGCCATCATTGTCATGCTGGCCAACCTTGCGACAGATCTCGCCTACAGCGTGCTCGACCCGAGGGTGAGCTATGACTGAGGCCGCCCTCGATACCGGCATTACCGCAGGCGCCTCGCGTGGCCTGTGGGGCGAGGCGGCGCGCCGCTTCCTGCACCACCGGCTGGCAACGGTCGGGCTGGTGGTGCTCACCATCATCGTGCTCGCCTGCATTTTCGCGCCGCTGATCGCCCATTACGGGCCGAACGACATCGACCTCAGGGGTCGTAACCAGCCGCCGGGCGGCGTCCATTGGCTTGGCACAGACGGCACCGGGCGCGACATCTTCGCCCGCATCCTTTATGGCGGCCGCATCTCGCTGTCGGTGGGCTTTATCGCCGTGGCGATCTCGGCTGCCATAGGCATCTTCGTCGGCGCCGTCGCCGGCTATTTCGGCGGCAAGGTCGACCTCTTCCTGATGGGCCTGATCGACATGGTGCTGACCTTTCCGCGCCTGGTCATCATCATCGCCTTCGTTGCCGTGGTCGGCCCCAGCATCCTCAACACCATGCTGGTCATCGGCCTGCTCAGCTGGCCCTCCATCGCCCGGCTGACGCGCGGCGAGATTCTCTCGCTGCGCAACCAGGAATTCATCCTCGCCGCTCGCTCGCTCGGCACCTCGCCCTCGGTCATCATCCTCGAGCACATATTGCCCAATGTGCTGAGCCCGATCCTGGTGGCGATCACGCTCGACGTGGCGACCGTCATCCTGCTCGAAGCCTCGCTCTCCTTCCTCGGTCTCGGCGCGCAGGCACCGGCCGCCAGCTGGGGCAACATGCTGCGCGACGCCCGCACTTTGTCGATCCTGGAGAGCCAGCCCTGGATGTGGATCCCGCCCGGCGCCATGATCGCCATTGCCGTGCTCAGCATCAACTTCGTCGGCGACGGCCTGCGCGATGCGCTCGATCCGCAGCACATCATCGGCGGAGGCGGCAAATGATGCACGCCGATACGCTTGCGCGTGACAAGGTGGAAGCGGCCGGGCAGCGGCCCTTGCTCGACGTGCAAGGGCTGAGCGTCGCCTTCGGCCCCGAGGGCCGCGCGGTCTATGCGGTCAACGACGTCTCCTTCCAGCTCGCCGAGGGCGAGTCGCTGGCCATCGTCGGCGAGAGCGGCTCCGGCAAGTCGGTCACCATGCAGACGCTGATGGGCCTGATCCGCAAGCCGCCAGGCCGGGTGACATCAGGCCGCGCACTGTTTCGCGGCCGCGACCTGCTCGCCATGCCGGACAGCGAGCTGCGCCAGATCTGCGGCCGCGACATCGCCATGATCTTCCAGGATCCGATGTCGTCGCTGAACCCGGTGCTGACCATCGGCCTGCAACTGACCGAAGCGCTACGCGAGCACCAGGGACTCAGCGAAAGAGAAGCCGAGCGTCAGGCGCTCGACATGCTGGACCTCGTCGGCATCGCCAATGCGGCGCAGCGCATGCAGGCCTTCCCACACCAGTTCTCTGGCGGGCAATTGCAGCGCATCGGCATTGCCATGGCGCTGGTCTGCAAGCCCTCGATCCTGATCGCCGACGAGCCGACGACGGCGCTCGACGTCACCATCCAGGCGCAGATCGTCGAACTCGTCGCCCGCCTGCAGAAAGAACTCGGCATGGCGATCATCTGGATCAGCCATGACCTCAGCCTCGTCGCCGGCTTCGTCGAGCGCGTGGCGGTGATGTATGCCGGCAGTCTCGTCGAGACCGCACCGGTGGAGCGGCTGTTTGCAGCGCCCACCCATCCCTACACGATCGGCCTGCTCAACTCGATCCCGTCGCTGACGGCGGCAAACACCAGGCTGGTGCCGATCAAGGGCGCGCCGCCCAACGTTACGCTACCGCCGACCTTCTGCGCCTTCGCGCCGCGCTGCGACCATGCCGTCGCTCGCTGCCGCGAGGCAAAGCCCGTGCTGGAGCCGGTCGTATCGGGCCATGCCGCTGCCTGTTGGCGCTGGCGCGAGCTGCAAGGCTTGCCGCGCACGCCGGAAGCAGTCATGGCGACCGCAAGGGCATCCGGCGCCGCGCCAAATGAGCCGCTGCTCACCGTCTCTGGCCTGAAGGTGCATTTCCCGATCCGCCGCGGCGTACTGAGGCGCCAGGTCGGCGCGGTGCGCGCCGTCGACGGCGTCAGCTTCGAGGTGCTGCGCGGCGAGACGCTGGCACTGGTCGGCGAAAGCGGCTGCGGCAAGTCGACGACCGGCCGCGCCGTGCTTGGCCTCGAACGGCCGAGCGAAGGTGAGATCCTGTTCGAGGGAAAGGACTATGCCGAGGCGACGGCCGAGCGGCTGAAAGAGCGCCGGCGCGACATGCAGATGGTGTTCCAGAATCCCTTCGCTTCGCTCAATCCGCGCATGACCGTCGGCCGGATCATCGGTGAGGGCTTGCGCGCCCAGAAGATCGGAACGCGCACGTCGCGCGAGGCGCGCGTTAGCGACCTGCTGGCGTTGGTCGGTTTGCGCGAAGCGCTACGCGACCGCTACCCGTTCGAGCTCTCCGGCGGCCAGCGCCAGCGCGTCGGCATCGCCCGCGCGCTCGCCGGAAGCCCTAAATTCATCATCGCCGACGAACCGATCTCGGCGCTCGACGTCTCCATCCAGGCGCAGATCGTCAATTTGCTCGACGATCTGAAGACGCGGCTTGGCCTGACCTATTTGTTCATCGGCCACGATCTGTCGATGATCCGCTATCTCAGCGACCGCGTCGCGGTGATGTATCTCGGCCGCATCGTCGAGACTGGCTCGACTGCGGCGGTATTCGGCACGCCGCTGCACCCCTATACGCGGGCGCTCTTGTCGGCGATCCCGGTGCCCGATCCGAAGGCCGGCGGCACGCGCCGGCGCATCGTGCTCGGCGGCGGCGTGCCCGATCCGTCGAAGCCGCCATCCGGCTGCCATTTCCATCCGCGCTGCCCGAAGGCGACCGAGATCTGCGCCAAGGTGGCACCCGAGCCGCGCGACTTCGGCTCATCCGCCTCAGGGCAACACCTCGTCACCTGCCACCATGCCGGGGAGGTGTAAGCGATGCCTTCAGAGCGAAGCTGGTTGCCGAAAAGGTCATGCCGAAACAAGACGATAGAGCCGTAACCGGAATCAACAGATCAGGCTCCGATGTCCCTGAGAAAATCCTGAAAGCACCGAGGGTCCAACAATGACGAGAGAATTGGCGGGCATGTATGCCGCCTTGATGACCGGCCTCAGCGACGCGGGCGAGTTCGATCCGCAGCGCCAGCGCAACATCAACGACTATGTGCTGCGCCAGGGGCTGGCCGGCCTCTATGTCGGCGGCAGCAGCGGCGAGTCCGGCCTGCTGACGGTCGACGAACTGCTGGCGCAGCAGGAACTGGTCGCCGAGAACGCCAAGCCAAGTGGCACAACGCTGATCGCCCATGTCGGCATGCCCAATCTGCGTGATTCCGTTCGCCTGGCGCGGCAGGCCGAGAAGCTGGGCTACCACGCGCTGTCGGCGCTGCCGCCGCATTCCTACCCGTTCTCCGACGAGGAAGTGTTTGGCTATTACCAGGCCTTGGCCGGTGCCACCGGCCTGCCGCTGATCGTCTACGAGATCCCCTTGCGCACCGGCCGGCCGCTGCCGCTGGCGCTTCTGGTGCGGCTGCTCGATATCGCCAATGTCGTCGGCATCAAATATACCTCCACCGACCTGTTCAAATATTCGCTGCTGCGTAAGCGACAGCCGCAAAAACTGTTCTATTACGGCTTTGACGAGATCTATGCCGCCGCCGGAATGCTCGGCACCGAGGGCGGCATCGGCACCACGTACAATCTGCTCGGGCGGCTCTATGTGGCGGTGGACCAGGCGGTGCGCGCCGGCGACCTTGCCCGTGCCCGCACCCTGCAGATGGTGTCGCAGGACTTCGTCGAGGCGCTGATGGAAACCAGCGTGCTGCCCGGCATGAAGGCGGCCTTCCGCGTCATCGGTGTCGACTGCGGCCCCACGCGGGCGCCGATGGCACCGGGCGTCAGCGACGCAGAAGCCCGCATGCGCGAGGTCCTGGCCCGCCCGGCGATCCGGGAATGGCTGGCCTGAGGCAAGCGACGCCGTTGAAGCTCAGGCTGGTGCGTAACGCAGCAGCGTCACGCCTTGGGAAAGGCTTTCCGTGCCAAGCGGCGTCAGCGTAAGCGACAGGCCGGCGTGAAAGTACGGCTTGCCGCCGCCGAGCACGACCGGTTGCATATAGAGCCGATACTCGTCGATGAGGCTCGATCGTGCCAGATGCGCGGCCAGTTCGGCGCCGCCGACGCCGATCTCACCATCCGTCTCCGCCTTGAGATTCCTGGCCACGGTCTCGGTGTCACCGCTCGCCAGCCGGGCGTTCGGGCCAACGTCCCGCAGCGTCGTCGAAAACACGATCTTCGGCGTTTCCCGCCAGGCACGGGCAAAATCCCGCTCGACTTCGGCGCCGGTCTCTCGGTCCGGGCTGTCCCAGAAGCGCATCGCCTCATACAACCGTCGTCCGCAGAGCATGACCGAGGTCTGTCTCATCTCGTCATTGAAATGCTGGTGCAATTCTTCTTCGGGCACCGGCAAGTCGATGTTTCCGTCCGGCCCGGCAATGTAGCCGTCCAGCGACATCAGCATGGAATAGATGATCCTTCCCATCGGGGTCTCCTTGTTTCACCAAGGATATAAAACAGATTGCATTTTGCAATCGGTTTTCACGTGACGGATAAAAGTCACCCGACGCGGCGCAGCGCCGAAAGGAACAGCAAAAGCAGCGCCAGCGCATTGAGGCAGGCGGCGGCCGCATGCGAATATTCCCACTGCCGCCGCAGCACCTCCCAATTGTCGGGCAGCATGGTCCAGTTGCTGGTCGCCCGGTTGACCGGGAAGGTGAACGTCCAGAAAGCGAACTGCGTGGCGCCGATGGCGATGAAGGCGAGGGCGACGAGGCCGAAGGCGCCGCCCGAGCGGTAAAGCAGAACCGCAAGTGCCGCGGTCGACAGAAGCGCTCCCAGCACGACGATGCCGAACAGGCTCCAGCCGTCATAGGCGCGCTGGGCGGCAAGGTAGCTGGTGCCGTCGAGCCCAAGCTTGTTGAACATCGCAAAGACATGCGCGCCGGCCGGCACGAAGGCCAGCGCCGCGAAGATGAAGCTCACCACCCTCAGACCATAGATCGCCATGCCGATCCTCCTTTCGAGGAGACAGCTAGCGCGGCAGGCAGGCTAGGGAAGGAGACGAGGCGGCTGGCGGAACTGCCGGAGAAGGGAACCTGTCGGTCGCCCCTGCCGTTGTTCCGTAAGCAGGGAGGTGCGTTATGAACAAGTTCGGCAAGGACAACATTCCGCGAGACGATCAGGCCATCGACCCGGACAACGTGCTGGACGTCGAGGCGCTGGCGCTGCGAACCGGCATCACCGGTGACCAGGCGCAGGCGCTGGTCGACCGCATCGGTAACGATCGCGCTGCATTGGAACAGGCGGCAAGGGAGCTGAAGCAGCAGGAAAGTGAAAAACCGTGACGGCCAACCGCAAATCCGTACGCAAGTCAATGACCGAAAGCGTGGAGCGGAAGGCCATGCGCCTGGCCGAGACCACCGATGTCTCGCCCAAGCAAGCCAGGGATTTGATGCGCGAGCACGGCAAGGACAGCGAAAAGGTCGACAAGGAGGCGAGGAATTTCAAGGCTGAAGGCTGAGCCTTCGACGCCTCTGTTCAGAAGCCGAAGAACTGCTTGCCGACCATGTAGCCGAGTGCCACCACCGCCAGCGGGAACAGCGCCGGCGCTACCTTGCCGAGGGGCGACGGCCTTGTCTCGTTGGCTGGACTGTTGGGCTTGGCGTTGTTGAGATTCTTGGTCATTGGCTCGTGGTCGACGATCAAGCATATTAGCTTGTCCTCAATAGCTTAATTTTTGGCAAACAGCATTTGGCAAACGAGTGGCTGGTTGGTCGTTTGTCCTGCCGCCAGGCCTTCGCCGGACACCGCGTATGGTCGCGCAAACCACTCGTGGCCGCGCGCACCAAAACGCGCCGGCAAGGGCACCACACCCAATATTTCATTAGTGAAATCTAATATGATCGATCCAAATGGCTGTTCCGCGCGGCCGCTCGTGCCGGGGTTTCTTGACTTGATCAGCAAAAACGGGCAGCAAGGCAGGCGAGGGAGAGCATTTTTACCATAGCGAAGACTGTGGAGGGCTCTTTTTTCGTATCGACCGCCGTGCAATCGGCGACCGATGGAGGGATTGGTTAACCAACTTTGTCCATCTTTTGATTCAATCGGCAACAGACGCAGGAAGGTGCAGGGGGCACCAGGCGAACTGTAATCGAGACGGATGCCAGGCCCATAAGCCGGCACGCCGATTGAGAGTGGTTGTATGGCGTTTGTGCGTTTGAAAGACCGGGGTGACAATCCTGATCGTGGATTGACTTCGAAGAAGCCCGGCCTGCGCTGGGTCGCGGTTCCCGCCGTCGGCGCGGTGATCGCTCTTTGGTCGGTGGCGACCATGGCCGGCCTCGATTCCGTCGGCACCTCGCTCACCGCCGCTTCCAGCGGACTGCCGCAAAGCCTGCTTGCGCCCAGAACCATTGCGTTTGCCGATCCGCGCCGGACGCTCGCCTGGGCACCCGCCAACGGCCGGCCAGCTTCCCTGCTCGGCCAGTGCGATGCCGGCTGCCTGCGCGCGGCTTCCAGCTTCGCCCATGACGGCAAGATGGCGCGGCTGCAGCCGGCGGCAAAGCCGGACAGTATCGCACCGAAGACAGCGGATGTCGCAGCGCTTGCCACTTTGCCCGGCGACCGCTTCGACGGCGTGGTGGCGAGGGCAAAACTGTCGCCGCAAAAGCTCGCTGCCGCCTTTGCCCGCGCGCAAAACGGGCCCCTCATGCTGGCGAGCCTGCCATCCGATGCCCGCTTTGCCGAGCCCGTTGTTCGCCTGCCCGACCAAAACGGCCCGGCATCGGTGCGCTTCGGGCCGCAAGTGGCGGAGATCGAACGCTCGTCGCGCCTGGCCCTTGCGCTGGCCAATGCCATGCCGGAGGCCGCCGATATGTTGTCGCCGCCGCCGTCCGTTGCGCTGGCGGCGCCTGACACGCAGCAGGCCGAGGTTCAGGTAGCCTCGCTGCCGCCACAGGACGAGATGCCGGACGCAATTCCGTTGCCGACTGGCCGGCCGCAGGCGGAGATCGACCAACCGGCCCAATCTCCCAAGATCGAGTCCCCCAGGGCCCGTGCCTCCAAGACAGAGACCGAGGCGCCAAAGGCTCAAGTCCCAAAGGCGCAGGCTGCAAAGCCCACCAAGACCCAGTCGGCCAAGGCCGCGGATGTGCCGACGGCCGAGGCACCGCGCGCGCCGGCCCTGTCGCCACGCAGCGCCGAGCACGGGGTCCTGCCGGGCGTGCAAGCCAACCAGGTCGTGCAAGCCAGCCAGGGCAAGCCGGCCAAGCCAGCCAAGCGGTCGAAGGCTCAGGACGGCGAAATGCTGGCCTATGCCAAGCCTGACATGCCCGAGCGCGGCGCAGGCGGCGTGTTCGGCAATTTGTTCACCAGCCGGCCCAGCATGGGCGATGGCGTTGCCGTCTACGACATCTCGGCGGCGACGGTCTACATGCCCGATGGCTCGAAGCTCGAGGCGCATTCGGGGAAGGGCGCCATGGTCGACCAACCGCGCTTCTCCAACCGCAAGAATTCCGGCCCGACGCCGCCCGACACCTACAATCTGTCGATGCGCGAATCGCGCTTCCACGGCGTCGAGGCCATCCGGCTGACGCCGACCAGCGGCAGGAACAAATATAACCGCAACGGCCTGCTCGCCCATACCTATCTGCTGCGCAACGCCCCAGCCCAATCCAGCGGCTGCGTGGCCTTCAAGGACTATGGCCGCTTCCTCGCTGCCTTCAAGAAGGGCAAGATCAAGCGCCTCGTCGTGGTGCCGCGCATGTCCAAGCCCTTGACGCAGGTCGCCCAGGAAGGCCGCCAGGGCTAGCCGGACATCACTGCGTCATTTCCGCCAGCGCCCGCTGCAGCGGCGCCGGCGAAATCTGGATCGGGCCCGAGAACGGCAGGTCCATGTCCAGGATCAGATAGAGTGCCGAGGCGACCAGTGCTGCCGACACGATGAAGGTGCCGACGACGGTGGCGTTGCGCGGTGCCCGGAAGCCGAAGCTGGCGAAGATCAGCGTCAGCCAGGCGACGAGCAGCGCGATCAGCGGCGCGGGGATCGCACCTTCCGACTGTTCGATAAGCACCCAGCGTCGCTCGATCACCTTCTGCAGCTGCTGGGCCGCACTCTGCAGCAGGGCCGCATGCCTGGCCTCCGGCGGCGTCAGCGCCGCCAGCATGTCGCCGACCTGGTTGAGCAGCAGCTCGGACAGCCGGTTGGCGACGGCCGGAGTCTGCTGGCTGGGGGAGGTGGCATCGACAACCCGCTGCGCGTAGGCGGCGAGCGACTGGCGTGCCGGGTCCGTCTCGGGTCCGTATTGCCTGAGCGAGCGGTCGAGCAGGATCAGTTCCGTTGCGAAGGCGTGGACGTTGTGGTCGATGGATTCGAACGTGTTCTTGGCCGAATTGATCATCAGGCCGAGCACCAGCGAAGACATCACCACGAACAGGTTCGCGGCATGCCGCACGACGGCGCTCGTGTCGTCCTGGCGATGGTGGCTCGGAAATCTCTCATAGATCATCAGGCTGGTCAGCGAAGCGCCGGCCAGACAGATGAAGATCCCCAATCCAATCAGGCCCTCCCTCATGGCTGATATTGCGCACGACATTGGGCAAATGTCGCGCTGAATCATTTTGGCAGAACTGGCGGCTACGGCGTTGCGCGAAAAGCGCTTTCAATGCCAGCCGAAGGCACTATGTATGATCGGGGCGGCTCCGGCTTCACACCATCAAGAGGATGTCATGACAATACGCGCTGTCGTCTGGGGCGAGAATATCCATGAGCGCACCAATGAGGTGGTCGCCTCGATCTATCCCGAAGGCATGCACGCCACGATCGCCAGGGCGTTGAACGCGGACACTGGCATTTCCGCCTCGACCGCGACGCTGGAGCAGCCGGAGCACGGCCTGCCGGCCGCGCGCCTGGCCGAGACCGACGTGCTGGTCTGGTGGGGCCACAAGGATCATGGCGCCGTCGCCGACGAGGTGGTCGAGCGCGTGGCGCGCCGGGTCTTCGAGGGCATGGGGCTGATCATTCTGCATTCCGGCCATTTCTCGAAGATTTTCAAGCGGCTGATGGGCACGCCCTGCACGCTGAAATGGCGCGAGGCCGGCGAGCGCGAGCGGCTCTGGGTCACCAGCCCCAGCCACCCGATCGCCGAGGGCATCGGCGAATATTTCGAGCTCGAGAACGAGGAGATGTATGGCGAGCAGTTCGCCGTGCCGGAGCCGCTGGAGACGGTGTTCATCTCCTGGTTCCAGGGTGGCGAGGTGTTCCGCTCGGGGCTGACCTACAGGCGCGGCGCCGGCAGCATCTTCTATTTCCGGCCGGGCCATGAGACCTATCCGACCTATCACGATGCCACCGTGCAGAAGGTGCTGCGCAACGCCGTGAAATGGGCGCACAACCCGCAGGGTGCGAAGCCGGCCATCCTCGATGCGCCGAACGTGCCGGTCGACAAGGCGCTGGAGCCGATCGTCGAGCGCGGCGGAAAACTCCACGCCACCGGCGAAGCCGGCTTCCGCTGAGGACGCCGGCGCGGCCTGATCGTTTAATCTCCATTTCTGGCTCCAGGGAGCAAAAAATGCGGCTTTTGATACTCGGCACCGGCTGGATGGCGCAGGAGCATGCCCGGCAGTTCGGCAAGATAAAGGGCGTCGAAATCGTCGCCGCCGTCGATGTCGACGCCAGGCGCGTCGGCGAATTCGCCGACAGCTTCGGCATTCCCAACCGCTTCGCGTCGCTGGAGGAAGCGCTGAAATGGGGCGCCTTCGACGCGGTCGCCAACGTCACGCCGGACCGCATCCATCATCCGACCACCATGGCTCTGATCGCCGCCGGCAAGCCGGTGCTGTGCGAAAAGCCGCTTGCCGAGAATTTCGGCAAGGCCAACGAGATGGCGGATGCCGCCGAAGCCGCCGGCATCGTCAACATGGTGAACCTCACCTATCGCAATGTCGCAGCACTTCAGAAGGCACGCGCCATGGTGCTTGCAGGCGAGATCGGCACGGTCCGGCATGTCGAGGCGTCGTATCTGCAGAGCTGGCTGGTGTCGAAGCATTGGGGCGACTGGCGCACCGATCCGAAATGGCTGTGGCGCCTGTCGCGCGACCACGGCTCCAACGGTGTGCTCGGCGATGTCGGCATCCACATCCTCGATTTTGCCAGCTATGGCGCCGCCCTCGACATCGACCATGTTTTCTGCCGCCTCAGGGCCTTCGACAAGGCGCCCGGCAACCGCATCGGCGAATACGGTCTCGACGCCAATGACAGCTTCGCCATGACGCTGGATTTCGCCAATGGCGCCTTCGGCGTCGTGCACGCCAGCCGCTGGGCGACCGGCCACTTCAACGAGCTGAGGCTGCGCATCTATGGCGACAGTGGCGGCCTCGAAGTGGTGCACAATCTGGAAGGCTCGGAACTCAAGGCATGTATGGGCGCCAACATCGAGACAGCCAAATGGCAGGTGCTCGATGCCGGCACCGTGCCGACCAACTACCAGCGCTTCGCCGATGCGGTGCTGAGCGGCGTCCAGCCCGAGCCGTCCTTTCACCACGCCGCCGAATTGCAGAAGGTGCTGGACCTTGCGGTCGTCTCGGACGAAAAAAGGGCGGAACTGAGGGCCCACGCCGACACGCAGTGAGGCCGTTTCGTCCGGTTCGGAAAGGAGCCAGCCATGGTCACGCGTCGCGCGGAATGTTCTTGCGGCCAGCTGTCAGCCACTTGCGTGGGCGAACCCGTCCGCATCTCGGTCTGCCATTGCCTGGACTGCAAGCGGCGCACCGGCAGCGCCTTCAGCTTCAATGTCCGCTTTGCCGAAGACGGCGTATCGGTCCAGGGACGATCGGCGGAATTCACGCGCATCGGCGAAGCGGGCGGCCGCGTCACCTACAATTTCTGCCCCGATTGCGGGACCACGGTGCACTACCGGATCGATGTCCAGCCCGGCGTGATCGCCATCCCGGTGGGCGCCTTCGCCGACCCATCCTTCCCGCCGCCCTTCCAGTCCTTCTATCACGACAGCCGGCGCTGCGAGTGGGTCGAGATCCGCACCGAGCCTCTGGTGACGTTCGGCTGAAGCCTAGTGCCTCAGAATCTTGCTCAGAAATGCGCGGCTGCGGTCGGTCTTCGGTTGCGCGAAAAATTCATCCGGCGTGCCGCTTTCGACGATGGCGCCGGCATCCATGAACACCATGCGCTGCGCGACCTTGCGGGCAAAGCCCATCTCGTGTGTCACCACCATCATGGTCATGCCTTCCTCGGCCACCGCGACCATGACGTCGAGCACTTCCGAGATCATCTCGGGATCGAGCGCCGAGGTCGGCTCGTCGAACAGCATGATCTTGGGGCGCATGCCGAGGCAGCGCGCGATCGCCACGCGCTGCTGCTGGCCACCGGACAGTTGTGAAGGATAGGCGTTGACCTTGTCGGCCAGGCCGACCTTGGCCAGCAGCTCGCGCCCGGCCTGCTCGGCTTCGGTGCGAGGAATCTTGCGCACATGGATCGGCGCCAGCGTCACGTTCTCGAGCGCTGTTTTGTGCGGATAGAGGTTGAACGACTGGAAGACGAAACCGATCTCGGTGCGCAGCCGCGTCATGTTGGTGGCGGGGTCGCCGAGGCGCTGGCCGTCGACCACCAGATCGCCGTCCTTGATCGTCTCCAGCCCGTTGATGCAGCGGATCAAGGTGCTCTTGCCCGAGCCGCTCGGGCCGCAGACGACGACGACCTCGCGCGGCTCGACGCTGAGGGTGATATCCCGAAGCACGTTGAGTGCGCCGAACCATTTGTTGACGCCGCGAAACTCGATCATGCCGGTACCATTTTTGCTGGGGCTCGACGTCACAACTGCACCTCGCCATGTGCCGCACCCATGCGGCGTTCCAGCCGGCGGGCCAGCATGATCAGCGGATAGCAGACGATGAAATAGCCGACGCCGACCAGGAAGAAGACCAGCAGCCCGTTGGGCACACGCTGCACCACCAGCCAGCCGACGCGGGTCAGGTCGGTCAGCCCGATCGCCGAGACGACGGAAGAGTCCTTGATCAGCAGCACATATTGCCCGACCAGCGGCGGCAGCACGATGCGCATCGCCTGCGGCAGCACCACCTGGCGCATGCGCTGCCAGCGAGACAGTCCGGATGCAAGGGCTGCCTCGACCTGACCAGTCGGGACGGAACGGATGCCGGCGGCGACGATCTCGCAGATGAAGCAGGCGGCGAGATTGGTCAGCGCGATGATGCCGGCGGTGAAAGCATCGAGCTCGATGCAGAATTCCGGCAGGATGAAGAAGATCAGGAAGATCTGCACCAGGAACGGCGTACCGCGGATCAGGTCGACCCAGGCGCCGATCGCCACACTGATCAGCCGGTTGCCGCCGGTGCGCAGGATACCGAGGCCAAAGCCGAGCAGCGTGCCCAGCACCAGGCTGATCAGCGACAGCACCACGGTCATGCCGAGGCCGCGCAGCGCCAGCGGGTAGCTTCCGGCGAGGCTTTGCAGTTGCTGCCAGATCATGTGCTGCTCCTTGCCGGCTGCAAGCCGAGCCAGCGACCGGAGAGCGCCGCCAGTCCCTTGAGGCCGTAATAGAGCAGCAGGTAGAAGGCGGCGATGGTGATGAAACCTTCCGCCGGCATGAAGCGGTCAGACGCAAGCAACTGGCCGGCGCGCGTCAGCTCGGAAACCGAGATCAGCGACAGCAGTGCCGAATCCTTGACCAGCACGATCGCCTGGCCGAGCAGTGGCGGGATCGTCACCTTGAACGCTTGCGGCAGGATGACAAGGCGCATGCGCTGGATATAGGTCATCCCCGAGGCGACGCCGGCTTCCACCTGGCCGCGCGGGATCGACAGGATGCCGGCGCGGATGATCTCGGCGATATAGGCGCCGCTGTTCAACGACAGCGCGAGGATGCCGACGACAAGCTCGGGCAGCACGAAGCCGAGCCGGGGCAGGCCGAAATAGAGGAAATAGAGCTGCGCCAGCAAAGGCGTGGCGCGCACCGCGTCGATATAGGCCTTGGCCGGAACGCGAAACAGCCAGCCGCGCTGCAGGTTCATGGCAGCGAGCACGATGCCGACGGCAAGCGCCCCGGCAAAGGACAGCGCCGACAGCCACACGGTCGTGACGAGGCCCTGCCCGAACAGAGGCAGATATTCGACGATGGTGCGGAAGCTGAAATTTTCGAGCATGGGGCGGTGACTGGTGAGTGGTGAATAGTGAATAGTGAATAGTGAGTAGTAAGTAGTAAGTAGTAAGTAGTAAGTAGTAAGTAGTAAGTAGTAATTAGGAGGTGGTGATTGGGAAGCAAGAAATAGGGAAGCGTGTCGGGATTTGCGATTCACTACTCACTACTCACTACTCACTACTCATTACTCATTACTCATTACTCACTACTCACTACTCACTACGTCCTATGTCAGTGGTCTTTCTTCCAGGCGTCGGAATTGACCCAGTAGTCGAGGTTCTTTTGCAGGCGGCCGTCGACGCTGACCTGATCGAGGAACAGGTTCATCCAGACCAGCAGGTCCGGCTCGTCATAGCGTGTGGCGAACGCAAGTGGCTCCTTCGACAGGAGGTCCGGCATGATGGTGAAGCTGCCGGCCGGATAGGCGGTCGACTGACCCTTGACCGCCGAGACGTCGTTGACGCCGCAATCGGCCTGGCCGTTGTTGACGGCGTCGAGCAGCAGCGGGCCGCCGCCCTTGTAGCTCTTGATGTCGGCATCGGGGAAGGCGGTCTTGGCCTCCTTCTCGCCGGTGGCGCCAAGCAGCACGGCGATCTTGGTGCCCTTGGCCTTGCAGTCCTCGGTGGTCTTGAACTTGCTGTCGGCCTTGGTGAAGACGGTGCTGCCCGTATACATGTAAGGTTTGGTGAAGGCGACCTTCATGCCCCGCGCCAAGGTCGGCGTCATGTCGGCGACCAGCAGATCGGCCTTGCCCGACAACAGCGCCGGGATCAGCCCGTCCCAGTCGAAATCGAGGAAGGTGATCTTGACGCCCATTTCCTTGGCCATCAGTTCGGCGAGTTCGACCGAACTGCCTGTGCGTTCGCCGGCGGCGCCGACCAAAGAGAAGGGTGGTCCCTGCGTCTGTACCGCGACGCGCAACTCGCCGCGCTTGGTGATGTCGTCGAGTGTCCCGGCACCGGCAGCAGTGGTGAGGCCGGCGAGCGCAAGTCCGGCGATGAAAAGCTTGGCAATCTTCATTGGGCATTCCTCCTTGTTGTCGTTTGTTATTTTCACCCTTCGGGGTGCTTTCTGAGCGGCAGCGCCGTTGCCGGCGGCGACCACCGTCCGAAAATCTGTCTCAGTCCCAGTCGACCGTTTCGGTCACCCGGATGCCGTGCTTGGCCAGTTCGTCGAAGAAGCGACCGTCGGGCACATGCAGCAGCGGGTTGAGCAGGCCGGGGGTAGTGATCTCGCCTCGCGCCAGCATCTGCGCCACGATGCTTGCGGGGTAGCCGACGCCGAGGCTCATGCCGAAAAGGCCGGATTGGAGGTCGCGTTCGATGATCAACTCCGAGGTCACCGTCTTGCGGCGGCCGCCTTCGCTGCCGGAAAAGACATTGCGCATCACGCAAAGGTCCTTCTCGTCGGCGCCGTACTGCAATTGCGGGCCGAGCAGCCGGCCGAGAAATTCGCGCGGGCTGGCGCTGGTGCCGGGCACCTTGTCTTCGGATAGGAAGCCAAGCTCCTTCAGCGGCGCCCAGAACGCCGACCATCCCGGCCAGCGCAGCGTATAACGGCCGGAGCGCTGCAGCCCCTTGGCGGCGGCCAGCATCTCGACGTAATGCAGCGCGTCGCCATTGGGGAAGGCCTCCAGCCGGCCCAGGCCCGTGACCTCGATCTCATGGATGAAGCGGTTGTCGTGTTGCCGGCCGGCCGGCACCGCGACGCGCTCGCCGTCCTCGATCATCACGCTGTCGCGGTTCTGGCTGACCAGAACCATGTCGAAGTTCCAGCTCACCTTGTAGCAAAGCGGCTTGGCCATCGCCTTTGGCTCGGGGATGCCGCCGCAATAGGAATCGATCGATGCAATGCTGTCGAACTGCCTTGCGGCGCGCGCGTAAAGCACAAGGTCGATACCGGGGTCGAGCCCGCATTCGGTCATGATCGAAACGCCGGCTTTTTCCGCCGCCGGTGCCAGATCGGCGATGGCCTTGCCGTAATTGGTGGTGACCAGCGGCGTGCGCGTCGCGATCGCCGCCAGCACCGCCTCGCGCATCAGCGGCTGCGGCAACAGATCGATGACCGCATCGACATCGGCCAGCACATTAACGAGTGCCGGGCCGATCGCACCCTCGGGCACGACGAAACGTACGCGCGAAAGGTCGGTCAGGCCCTCAAGCCGGGCAGGGCCGTCAGAGGCGGTATCGACGCAGACGACTTCTTCGACATCGACGCTGGCGACGAGATCGGCAATGGCTGCCCGGCCTTGCAGGCCGAGGCCGCCCAGAACCGCGATCCTCATGCCGGCTCCTTGCGCGCCGGTGTTTCTTCCGACCAGCAGCCTTCCGGCAGGCTGACCCATTTGTTGCAGGAAGCCATGACGACGAAGGTCTCGCTGCGCACGACTTCGCCCGGAATGCCCGCGCCGGGGATCAGCTCGCTGGTGATGCGGTAGAGGTCGGCGACATCGCCGGCCACGGTCACGTCGACGATGATGTCGAAACGCCCGGTGACGACGGAGGCCGAGTTGACGAAAGGCAGTTCCGAGATGCGCTGCGCCAATTCGCGGGCGCGGCCGCGCCCCTGCGCATTGATGCCGACAATAGCCGAGATCAATTCAGGGCGTTCGGTCAGGTTGAGCAGCCCGACGATCTTGAGCAGGTTGCGGTCGAGCAGGTTGCGCAGCCGCGTGCGCACCGTCGGCACCGAGACCGCCATTGTCTCTGCGAGCCGATTGATGCCGGGCTGGGCATCCTGCGACAGCAATTTGACCAGTCGGCGGTCGGTCTGGTCGAGGTGTTCGCGCAAAGGCTCAAACTTTCACAAAAGAGAAAAATTTTGAGGCGTTTTCTTTATTATATGAAAATATCATAGGGACAATATTTTAAAACAGCAAGAGCGGTTCCGACGGTTTGTCAACACGCCGGATACACCCGACGCCCGACCAGGTCGCATCGCCGCGCGAAACATCGTTTCGGCGCAAAGGGTCTATCTGGATGGATCAGCGACTATCGCCCAGCACGGAAGATCGCCACCGCGGCCGCCGTCAGCGCCGCATTGCCGGGTGCAGTCGTTCCGTCAGGCAACTCCTTGCCGTCTTCCAGCCCGACGCGCGTCGACCACTTCCGCTCCGCCGCCCGCTCGAGGAAGGGCCACACGGTCGCGTTCTCGCCATGCAGCAGGATCGAGCGCCGGATGCCGGCGCGTTCCAGCACGGCCTCGATGCCGTCCGAAACGGCGAAAGCCTCGTCCAGCGTCTGCTCTGAAATCTCGATCAGGATGCGCAGCACCCGTCCGCCATGGTCGAGGCTGACCAGGCGCTCGGCGTCGGCGATCGACGCCAGCCCGGCTTCGATGCCGATGCCGCGCTGGCGCAGGCTTTCCATCACCAGCGGCGCCGCCGCCTCGCTGAGATTGACCGAGGCATAGTCCGGCAATTCGCGCCAGCCGGCGATGGCCACAAGCGTGCGCTGGTCGTCATTCTCGATCCAGGCGCCGGTGGAGACGCCGATCAGCGTGCCCGGGCAAGCCCGGCGCAGCGCCAGAACCGTCGCGTCCATCGCCGCCGGTGCCAGGCTTTCGCGGCCGTCCAGCCCGCGCGCATGCACATGCAACTCGGCCGCACCGGCGGCCACAGAAGCAGCACCGTCGCGCGCCATGGCGTCGGCATCGAGCGGCAGTTGCGGATGAAATTCGGCGCCGCGCGCGCCGTTGATGCAGGTCTGGACGATCATCGGAGGAACGACCCGGTTGCGGTTGCGGCCACTCTAGCCGAGGCCGGCGCAAACCGGAATCAGGCAGCCAATCATTCCTGACAGGCGATACGCCGGTGGTGGCTGCAGGCAAACGCCTTTCCGATCCCACAAGCAGGAGAGGGGAAGCGGCCGGCGGCGCTGCCGGTAGCCAAGGCCGTAAGAACCGGACTCCGTGCCGGCAAGCATTCTGGCAGATGGTCAGCCGCTTGACGATTGCCCATTCGGCTCAGATGACAGGTTCCGGCTCGACCAGGCACTAATGCGCGCCCAATCGGTTGCTTTCCCGCCATGCGACTTCATCGTTTGCTACTTCGGCGAACCACTGGGCCTCACTCGACGTCAAACCAAGAAGGACGCGACCAGAGTAGTCGGTGGGCTCGTCGACCGTCGAGTCAAACACCGCCCAACTGTCATCCGGCTCCTGCACTGCGACGAACCTCATTTGAGCCTCCATTGTGCGAAGAGGCCAATATAGCAGTCAGCGCCCTGCGGCCGTGTGAATGAGCCCACATATGGAAAGCTGCGCCTTCGCGCTTGTTCGTATCGGCTTGAAATCGGGCAATTTTTTACGCCCTGGGTGCACCCAGGCGTCGCTGTCGTTTTCACTCGATCAGCAGCAAGCCGCGCTTCTTGTCGCCATCGCTGTCGATCGTGTCCATGGCCGAGAACAGGCGTTCACGCTCGACCAGCCAGGGCTTGTAGCGTTCGTTGACATCGAGGACGAAAACCATGTCCTCGGCCTCCAGATAGCCACCGATCGGGGAAAAATGGCCGCTGCCGGCGCCGAAGATCTTCTCGCGGGTGAAGTTGATGATGTAACGGCGGCCCGGGTCGTTGGCGCGCTTCATGTGCTCGCGGAATTCTTCGGCGCTCAGGTCCCGCAGCACGGAGACTTTCCGACGGGTCTTCGTTTGAGCGACCTCGGCAACCTCGTCCAGCGTGAGCCCGATAATGCAAAAGCCTGTCCAGCACTTTCCCGTGCCCTCGAGGACCTCGGCCTCGCTTGTCTCCTCCTCTCCGATGGAACGGAATGTGTTTGCGACGCTGGCCGGACCGCACCGCGAGCCGTTCGATTGCCAGTCAAGGCCGGCGTTGAACGTGGCCGCCACCGGCAGCTTCCAGGCGCTGTCGATCAGTGCAGGGGTACGGATAACCGACGATTGGATTGCGTCGGGCGAAACCGCGGTCTGGCCAACAAGCAACAGTGCGCCGCCGCCAAGCAGGCCAAGGCCGGCAACTGCAATCAAACCAAAGGCGAGACTGCGCTTCATTGCCGAACCTCGAAACAGTGCAGCAACAGGACAATTCAGAAGTGCCACAGCGTAGCGAAATCGGAGACAACAGTCGATGTTGCGGCGTCGACCCCGGGCGTACCATATAGCGGGGCAGGGCGCGCGCCACGGCGGCTGCGCCCTTGATTCTTGTCTGCCGCGGTCGAAAGGATTTTACCATGGGTGAACTCAAGGTGAGGACCCGCGTCACCGGCGCGCTGGCCGTCCTGCCGCCGGGCGGCCTGCCGCTCGTCACCACGCCGACCGGCGGCACGGTCGATGTCGTCACCGCAGTCAGCGCGCCGGGTTTCAATCCGCTCGACCTGCTCTACGCCTCTTTGGCCGCCTGCATGGTGCTGAGCGCCCGCATCGCCGCCACGCGCCTCGGCGTTGCCGACCGGCTCGGCGAGGTGAGGGCGGAGGTCGGCGGCGAGAAGGCGAAGGACGAGCCATCGCGCGTCGAGACGTTCAACATCAGGCTGGAGATTGCCGGCGACCTCGACTTGGCCACCAAGCAGCGCATCGTCGAGGATGCCGAGGCGATTTGCACCGTCTCCAACACGCTGCGCGGCTTGCCTGAATTGCACGCGACGTTGGGGTGAGGGGTTATGGCCGAACTTTCCCCGATCGACTACGCGACGGCATCCGCCGAAATCCGCGCCGAGCACGACAGGGAACTCGCGCTGCGCGGCCGCATGACCAACATGAAGCGGATCCTCCTGCAGTCGCCGGCCGCCCACCGCATCTACGCCGAATGGTTCACCCTGCGCGACCTGCTCAGGCCCACGCTCGGCGATCGCGCCATCTGGCTGTTGTCGCTGGCGATCTCTGAAGCCTGCCGCGCCGAGATTCCGGTCACCTTCTTCCGCCGCGCGCTGATTGACTCAGGGCTCGACCCCGGTAGCATCGAACCCACCGCCGACGAAGCAGTGCTGATCGACTTGGGCACGGCGATTGCAACCGACGCCAACGCGGTTTCTGATGCGATCTGGTCGCAATTGAAAGCAAGTTACGACGAGCCGCTTCTGGTCAATCTCGTCGCCTTCGCCGGCATCATGGTGGCGACCTGCGTGTTCACCAACGCGGTGCGCGTCGATCTCGATCCGGAGCTGGAGGGTTATCGGAAGCGGTGACGTGCGATCTTCCCTTCTCCCCTTGTGGGAGAAGGTGGCCGAGCGAAGCTCGGTCGGATGAGGGGTGTTCCAGCTTGGTATTGTGTCTGAAATCGCCGCCGCCTCATTCCTTCCAACACCCCTCATCCGTCTCGGCGCTGTCGCGCCGATCCACCTTCTCCCACAAGGGGAGAAGGGAAAGTGGCGCCCAATCTCCGCAGGAAACGGGTGGCTCCCACCTGCCGTCCGCCCCACTTTCATGGGCAACAAAAGCTATCGGGAGCGAAATCCATGACCATCCATTCTATAAGTGCTCGTCGTGCAAATCGTTCGGCGGAGGCGCGCGTCGCCGATCAGGACTGGAGCGAACTGGCTGGCGAACTGAACAACCATGGCTGCGCCGTCATGGAAAAGCTGCTTTCGCCCGAGGAATGCGCCGAGATCGCGGCGCTCTATCCGCACGAAGAGCACTTCCGCAGTCATGTCCACATGGCACGTCACGGTTTCGGCAAGGGCGAGTATCGCTATTTCCGTTACCCTTTGCCTGATCTGATCGGCGCCTTGCGCACCGCGCTCTATCCGCGTCTGGCCGAGGTCGCCAATGATTGGAACGAGCGCTTGGGGCTGGCGCAGCGCTATCCCGCGGACCACGCCGCATTCCTGAAACAATGCCACGACAACGGCCAGATGCGGCCGACACCGCTCTTGCTGCAATACGGCCCCGGCGACTTCAACTGCCTGCACCAGGACCTCTATGGCGATCTCGCCTTCCCGCTGCAGGTGGCAATCCTGCTGTCAGAGCCAGGTGAGGATTTTACCGGCGGCGAGTTCGTGCTGACCGAGCAGCGCCCGCGCATGCAGAGCCGCGCCGAGGTCGTGCCGCTCACCCAGGGCGACGCTGTGGTCTTCGCAGTCCACAATCGCCCGGTGCAAGGCACCAAGGGCCACTATCGCGTGAACCTCAGGCACGGCGTCAGCCGCCTGCGCTCGGGCATGCGGCATACGGTCGGCATCATCTTCCACGACGCGAAGTAGAGGCCTGGCGCCGCGGCTGCCAATCTCCCCGCGAAGGGGGAGATCGGCTGTCACTGCCGCCGTCGCCAGTCTTCACTGTCGGCGCTGCGGCGCTTCTGCCTCTTCCCCCGGCACCCTCATTCGCGTATGGCCCCGGACAAATCCCTCAACCTCGCATCGGCCTCCCGGAACACCCCATGATTCGTCTCGAAAGCATCGGCAAGCAGAATGGCCGTCAGATCGTCTTCATCGAGGCTTCGGCCGCGCTGCAGAAGGGCGAGAAGATTGGCCTTGTCGGCCCCAACGGCGCCGGCAAGACGACTTTGTTTCGCATGATCAATGGCGAGGAACAGCCCGACGAGGGCCAGGTGCAAGTCGATCGCGGCGTCACCATTGGTTATTTCAGCCAGGATGTCGGCGACATGGCAGGCCACAGCGCAGTCGCCGAAGTGATGAACGGCGCAGGGCCGGTCAGCGACGTGGCGGCCGAAATGGCGGAACTCGAGGCGGCCATGGCCGATCCCGCCCAGGCCGACCGGATGGACGAGATCATCGAAAAATATGGCGAGGCGCAGCACCGTTTCGAGGAGCTCGACGGTTATGCGCTCGACGGCCGCGCACGTGAGGTGCTCGACGGCCTCGGCTTTTCCCAGGAGATGATGGACGGCGACGTCGGCAAACTCTCCGGCGGCTGGAAGATGCGCGTGGCACTGGCCCGCATCCTGCTGATGCGGCCGGACGTCATGCTGCTCGACGAGCCGAGCAACCATCTCGATCTCGAAAGCCTGATCTGGCTGGAGCAGTTCCTCAAGGGTTACGACGGCGCGCTGCTGATGACCTCGCACGACCGCGAGTTCATGAACCGCATCGTCAACAAGGTGGTGGAGATCGACGCCGGCTCGCTCACCGCTTACTCCGGAAACTACGAATTCTACCAGCAGCAGCGGGCGATCGCCGACAAGCAGCAACAGGCGCAGTTCGAGCGCCAGCAGGCGATGCTGGCCAAGGAGATCGCCTTCATCGAACGCTTCAAGGCGCGCGCCTCGCATGCGGCCCAGGTGCAGAGCCGGGTGAAGAAGCTGGACAAGATCGACCGCGTCGAGCCGCCGAAGCGCCGCCAGATCGTCAATTTCGAATTCCAGCCGGCGCCGCGCTGCGGCGAGGACGTGGTGACGCTGAAGAACGTCCACAAGGGCTACGGCAGCCGCTCGATCTATGAGGGGCTGGATTTTCAAGTCCGCCGCCGCGAGCGCTGGTGCATCATGGGCGTCAACGGCGCCGGCAAGTCGACGCTGTTGAAGCTGGTGGCCGGCGCGTCCGATCCCGATGCCGGCACGGTGGCGCGCGGCCCGAGCGTCAAGATGGGATATTTCGCCCAGCACGCCATGGAACTGCTCGAGGGCGAGCGCACCGTGTTCCAGACGCTTGAGGACAGCTTTCCGCAGGCCGGCCAGGCGCCGCTTAGGGCACTCGCCGGTTGCTTCGGCTTTTCCGGCGACGAGATCGAGAAGAAATGCCGCGTGCTGTCAGGCGGCGAAAAGGCCCGGCTGGTGATGGCGCTGATGCTGTTCGACCCGCCCAATCTGCTGGTGCTGGACGAGCCGACCAACCACCTCGACATCGCCACCAAGGAGATGCTGATCACCGCCCTCTCGCAATATGAAGGCACGATGCTGTTCGTCTCGCACGACCGCCACTTCCTGGCTGCGCTCTCCAACCGCGTGCTCGAACTGACACCCGAAGGCATCCACACCTATGGCGGCGGCTATACGGAATATGTCGAGCGCACCGGGCAGGAAGCGCCGGGGCTGAGGAGCTAGAGGCTAGGCGGCAATTGGCACAAGGCGGACGCCCACTCGCGTCTGCCGCAAGTGACCTGGAGCGGCCTCATCCGCCATCCGATGCGGTGGCGAAAACCGCCAATTGAGCGTCGAAAGCACGCTTGAAGGCCGGCCGCGCTTCGCCGCGGGCGACATAGGCGGAGAGGTTCGGATATTCGTCCAGCAGAGCCGATCGGTTCAACCTGCGCAGCACCATCACCATCAGGAGGTCACCGGCGCTGAACCCACCATCGAGCCAGTCGGCGTCGCCAAGGCGATCGGAGAGTTCGCCCAGCCGGCCACGGATACGATCCTCGACCATGGGCAGGCGCTGCTTGTGCCAGGCCTCGTCGCGCTCCAGGAGGATGGCGGTTTCCCGATCCACGATCGGCGGCTCCAGCGTGCTGACCGCGGCAAACATCCATGTGATCGCGCGCGCCCTGGCATTCGCGTCGTCCGGCAGCAGGCCCGCATTGCGCTCCGCGATATGGAACACGATGGCCCCTGAGTCGAACAGAGCGAGATCACCTTCCTCATAGGTCGGGATCTGCCCGAAAGGCTGAAGCGCACGATGCGCGGGTTGCTTCATCGCGCTGAACGAAACAGGACGAACGTCGTAAGCTTGGCCGACTTCTTCGAGTGCCCAACGAACACGCATGTCACGGGCCTGTCCCCTGCCGCGGTCGGGCGATCGTTCAAAGGCTGTGATGGTGGGGGTCATTGGAAGGCTCCGGGTGATTGCATGATGCTGTGCGTGGTTGCGACGATCTTTCTCATGGTCAGGTATCCGGTTCTTGCGCTTTGCCTTCAGAGGACGAACGAGCCGCGCGGGTCCCGACAACTATCTCGTTTTCTTTGGCCATGGGATTTCGCGGTCCGAACCTTCTGCACGCGGCCGTTGCCGGCGAACGGCTTGAAACCCTTCCGTCGGCGAAGGTCTCAAAATGGCGCAAAGCGGCTATTTTAGAACGGCCGGACTCGGGCCGCGAGCAGACTGGCAGCTTCTGGTTTCGGACCTTCAAAAGCGGACTTTCAGATCGGCGTGAGCATAATCGTGACCTGAGCTTAGGCAGCCGTCTGGTCATCTCGAGTCAATGTCGGCATTCAACATGTCGTGCGCTGGTCCAGATGGATGCGAGACTTCCGGTCCTGAGCGCGGCTAACCGCCCGATTGCGGGCTACCCGCGAGCGAACTCCGGTATCTGGAACCGCCTCCGATAGGCGCCGGGCGTCATTCCAGTGGTGCGTTTGAACAGACGACGGAAGAATGCGGCGTCCTCGTAGCCTACGCGCCAGCTGATCTCGTCCACGGGCGAACTGGTGCGCTCCAGCCGCCGCTTGGCGTCCTCGATCCGCAGACGTTGTACGTAGGCAAGCGGCGCAAGGCCCGTCGCATCGGCGAAACGTCGCTTGAAGGTGCGTTCGGCGAGCTTGGACCGCTTGACCATCTCGTCGACCGGATTGGCGATCGAGAAGTGGGTCGCAAGCCACTCCTGCGCGTTCTGGATTTCGGCGTCGCCGTGGTCGTTCCTGCCCTCGAAGACCATGTAGGGGGCCAGCCCGTCCTGATGCCATTGCAGCGCGAACATGCGCGCGACCTCCTGCGCGACCGTCGCGCCGACGTGGTGGGCGATCAGGTAAAGCACCATGTCGTGCCAGGTGTTCGACGCGCCCGAACTGACCAAATCCTCGCGCGGGCCAGCGATCACCAGTACACGTTCGGGATGGATCGGTACGGCAGGGTAGCAAGCCGCGAATTCCCTCGCGTAGCCGAAATGGACGGTCGCGTCCCGGCCGTCGAATAGCCCCGTCTCGGCCAACAGGAAGACCCCTGAGCAGGCGGAGCACAGCCTCGCACCTTCATCGTGCATGCGCTTGAGCCAGTCCACCAGGCGTGGGTAGCGGCCCGTTTCCCATCCGCCCGGCTTCAGCAGAACCGACGGCACGATGACGATGGCACACGTCGTGATGTCATCGATCGTGCGCTGCACGTCGATGGGGACGCCGCTGGCCAATCGCAACGGACCTGCCTGTTCGCCGACGATCTCCACCTTGAAGGGATGTTCGGCGCCGGGGCTGGCGATCCCCATCATCGAGACCCCGTTCATGACGTCGTAGATCCCCGCCAGCGTCGAAATGACGGCATCCGGCAGCGCCACGAGGCAGACCCGCAGCGGGACCGATCCGTTCTGGTTGACCTGTCTGGACATCGCGACCTTTCGCGCCGCGCGACGAGAAAGCGGCCCACATGGCACGAATGGACCGATTGCGGGCGATAGCGGCTCTGTCGCGCAGACTCCCCAAGGGCCTACACCACAGCCGCATCCAAACGCAACTCAACGCCCGAAGGGAAAGTACGATGCTGGATACACCAAAGATCGACGAAGCAAAGCTCGAGGCCTTCGCCACCCGCGCCATCGGCGACCTGACGGCCGGCTATACCGGCGTGATGGTGAGCGTCGGCAGCAAGCTCGGCCTCTACAAGGCAATGGCCGGCGCGGGTCCGCTGAGCGCACAGGAAATCGCCACGCTAGCCGATTGCGCCGAACGCTATGTGAGCGAATGGCTCAACGCTCAGGCGGCCGGCGGTTACCTCGCCTATCACGCGCTGAGCGACACCTACGAACTCATGCCGGAGCAGGCGATGGTGCTGGCCGACGAGGACAGCCCGGTCTACATCCCGCACGCATGGAATGTACCGGCGTCGATGTGGTTCGACGAGCCGAAGACGCTCGAAGCCTTCCGTACCGGCAAGGGTATCGCCTGGGGAGAGCGTGACGGGCGGCTTTCATGTGGCTCGGCCGCGTTCTACCGCAACGGCTACCGCGCCAGCCTCGTGCCCCAGTGGCTGCCGGCGCTGGACGGCGTTGTGGAACAACTGGAGGGCGGCATAGAGGTCGCCGACGTCGGCTGCGGCTACGGCCACTCGACGCTGCTGATGGCCGAGGCGTTTCCGAACTCGCGTTTCCACGGCTTCGACACGCACGATGCCACCCTCGCCGAGGGGCGGCAGAATGCGGCAGCTGCCGGACTGTCCAACCGAATAGACTTTGCGCATGCCCGCGCCGACGAATATCCGGACGGGCGCTACGGCCTGATCTGTTTCTTCGACATCCTCCACGACCTTGGCGATCCGGTCGCAGCCGCTCGCCATGCAGCCAAGGTGCTGGCGCCCGGCGGCACGGTGTTGTTGGTCGAGCCGTTCGCGCACGACCACGTCAAGGACAACCTCTCGCCGGTGGCTCAGCTCTACTACTCGGCGTCGACCCTGGTCTGCTGCGCACACGCGATCTCCGAGGGCGGAACCATGGTCCTTGGTGCGCAGGCAGGACAGGCGCGCCTGGCCGAAGTGTTCCGCAAGGCGGGTTTCACGCATTTCCGCCGCGCCGCGGAAACGCCCTTCAACCTCATCTTCGAGGTGCGGCGCTGAGGCGCCGCCGCCTCCCTCGCTTCTGGACCAATGAGTGAAGACAAGGACAAAGACAATGAGAAAGACCTTTGCACGCGCGGCAATCGACGCCGCAACGACTATGCTCTACGCGCGCCGCGCGCGCCGCAACGCCTGGATGCTGCATGCACTTTCGGATGCTCAGCTCAAGGACATCGGCCTGACGCGATTCGACATCGGGCCCGTTGCTCATGCCGCAAGGGAATCGCTGGCTGACTGAAACGGCATCGCAAGCTCGCAATCCCAGACCAGATACCCGCCCGGCCCCAAAACCCGGGCGGCCCCCGCTTCGTAGCGTGAAGGGCGCGCGAAGACGGGCCACCCCCCTTCGATCAAAGAGCGATGACAAGGAAAACGACTATGAAAAAGATCTTTGCAATCGCGGCGATCACCGCCGCAACCCTGCTGGGTGCTGTCTCCTTCGCCGCGGCGCAGGAACTGCCTTCAGTCGAGGACACCTACAAGGACATCGAGGCGACGTTCGGAGTCGTGCCCAGCCACATCAAGACCTATCCGAAATCGGCGGTCGCCGGTGCGTGGGCTATGACCAAGGGCCTTCTGACGGACAAGAACAATGCGCTCGAGCCGAAGGTGAAGTCACTGATCAACCTTGCCGTGGCGGCGCAGATCCCGTGCCAATACTGCACCTGGGTCGAGACCAAGTTCGCCAAGGCACAGGGTGCAACGGACGAGGAGGTCGCAGAGGCGGTCGCCCAGGCGGCCTATGTCCGTCACTGGAGCACCGTACTCAACGGAATGCAGATCGACCTCAAAACCTTCAAGACCGAATTCGGCGGCGACTGACGGATTGCGGCGCCCGACGCCGCCCTCTCCGGATCGCTTTCAGTGAGTGCTCACCCATGGAAATCCTCATAAACACGGCGCACGTCCTCTACGTGACCACCTATTTCACGATGGACATGCTGCGCCTGCGTATGCTGACGGTCACCGCAGCGACCTGCCTTGCCGTCTACTTCTACGGCCAGCCGGTTCCGATGCTGAATGTCGTCGCCTGGAACGTGTTCTTCATCGCGCTGAACCTGATCCAGATCGTCCGGCTCGTCCTGGCCAGATACAGAAACGCGCAGGCTGGAGCGTGATCCAACCGCTGGCCACTCCGAGGCCCCGACAGCCTTTCCCCGACCCGAAGCGCCTATCTGGTGGCGCGAACGATGACGCGGAGAGGCGATCCGCCGACGCCCAGCGGCTCGATCAGACCGGCACGTCAGACGGCTGTCAGTTGAATGACCGCAAATGGCGCAACCGCGACCTCAGAATGGTCGCCAACAATGTCTGCTTTCGGGCCGTGGCAACAGACACCTCAATGACCGACATGAGGCGCAAGGCGGACTTGCCCGATGTTTCATGCGCGAACGCTTGAGATGCGAGCGCCGCCATTAACCATCGATTAACTATCCGGTCGCCTTTAATTCAATTTTGCAGCATACTGATTTGGGTAGCGAGGCTGCTCAAGGAGACTGGAACAAGAAGTAGTTCCCCTGTTCGCGCATCTGCCACTTTCACTCGCGACAGTCGAAATTGAAAAGTAAGCGACGGAACACCGTCGTCTCATGGGGAGGCGCCAGCATCAAGTTTGATGAGGAGCGCCAGAATGAATATCGAAGACGCAGTTACGGCAGTGACGTCAGAAGCAAGCGCTCTCATGTCTTGCCTCGGCCAGCCCGTTGTCGCCTACCACGTCACGGAAATCCTGAGAGAGGCAGACCTGGCACACGCCCGCGAGATGCAGTTCGCGCTGGTGCGACGAAGCATCGAAGCTCTTGTCGATGACGGCCTGGAAGGCGTCGCCGCCGAACATTTTGCATTCCAGTTCGACGGCCGCATCGGCTTGACCTGGAGACTCCTGCACGCATCCGACGGCGTGGCGCATTGATCAAGGCCAGGGGCGCGCCCGCTACCCTACAGCCAGCCATTTGCGCGACTGGGCGAAGGCCTTGAAGGCCTTGGCGTCCATCGGACGGCCGAAGGCGTAGCCCTGCAGGATGTCGCAGCCCAATTCCTTCAGGATGCGCGCGTGTTCCATCGTTTCGACGCCTTCGGCCACCACTTCGATGCCGAGCGATTTGCCGATCTCGATGATGGACGACACCAGCCGCCGCTGCGCCCTCGAGTCGATGATCGGCGTGATCAACTGGCGGTCGATCTTCAGCCGGCGCGGCTGCAGCTTGAGCAGGCTGACGATCGAGGCGTGGCCGGTTCCGAAATCGTCGATCTCGATGTCGATGCCGAGTTCCTTGATCTGCTCGATGTTCCAGGAAACGAAATCGTCGTTCTCGTCGAGGAAGATCGACTCGACCAGTTCGAACGACACCGTCCCTTCCTTGATGGCGAGCCTGCGCAACCCGTTGATCAGGTCCCTGTCCTCCAGGCGCCTGGCCGAGACGTTGACCGACACACGCGGGATGTTGAGATGCGACAAGCGCTCGAAATTCTCCAGCGCCTGTTTGAGGGTGACGCTGTCGATCAGCGCCACGACATTGAGCTCTTCGGCCACCTTGAGATAGGCGGCGGGGGCGAGGATGCCGCGCCGCGGATGCTTCCAGCGCGACAACGCCTCGACGCCGACGATCTCGAGCGTCTTGGCGTCGAACTGCGGCTGGTAGTAAGCGATGAATTCGTTCCGCTCCAGCCCACCCAGGATTTCATCGGCGGTCTGCTTGGTCCGAACGATCTCGCTCTGCAGTTCCGCGTTGAAGAATTCGTAGCGATTGCGGCCATGGCTTTTCGCCCGGTAAAGCGCGAGATCGGCATTGACGAGCAACTGTTTGGCGTCGACCCCGCTGTTGGCGGCAATGCCGATGCTGACGCCGAACCGGCACTGGTGGCCCTGGTAGGTGATCGGCTGCCGCATCTCTTCGATGATGCGGTCGGCGAGTTCGGCAAGTTTGTCGTCGCCACGGCCATGGCTCACCACCACGAACTCGTCGCCGCCGATGCGCGCCACGAAATCGGCAGCCCCGGCATTGCCCTTGATCACCTTCGAGGCATGCAACAGCATGGCATCGCCCGCTGCGTGGCCGAGCGTGTCGTTGATCTGCTTGAAGCGGTCGAGGTCGAGATGCAGCAGCGCCGTGCGCCGGCCGGCTTCGCCGCTTTCGGCCAGCATCTCGTCGAGATAGCGGCGATTGGGCAGGCCGGTCAGCGAATCGTGAAGCGCCACATGCTCGATGCGCGCCTTGGCGGTCTCTAGTTCGGCGTTCTTCGATTCCGACAGCTGCCGCTCGCGCACCAGGTTCTCGTTGAGCAGCACGTCGCTGGTCACGTCCCATTCGGCGCCGATCATCTTCGGCGTGCCGCCAGTGTCCTGGAAGAAGGTCGCGCGCGTGCGGACATGGCGGATATGGCCGTCAGCATGGACGAGGCGATATTGCGAGGAGTAGAGGCCCTTGGTCGCCGCGGCCTGGTCGAAATCCTGCCGGGCACGCTCGATATCGTCGGGATGGATCGTCCCCGACCAGTCATCATAGGCGCGCGGCTTGCCGTCGGCGGGCCTGCCGTAGATCTCGTTGACGCGGTCGTCCCACACCAGTTCGTTGGTGGCGAGGTCGTGCTCCCACACGCCGATGCCCGAGGCCTCCAGCGCCAGCTCCAGCCGCCCCGACAGGCGTCTCAACTCGGCATAGTTTTTCTGCCTTTCGCCGAACAGCCGCCCGGCCACCAGGATCGGCAGCACCACCAGCACGCCGGCGAGCGCCATGATTGCCTGCAAGGTCCGCTCATTCTTCGGCGCCGCTGGCCAGCCGCCCTTGGGAATGGCCGAAATCCGCCAGGAGCCCGAAGGCAGCTGCACTTCGGCCGTCACGGGTTTGCCGGCGATGACATTGTCGCCGCCGAAGAAGCGCTCGCCGCCGCCGCCCAGCGCATCCTTGCCGGTCAGCGCAACATCGATGTCGAGTTGGGAGTCGTTGAGGCCGCTCGCCGCATAGAGCCTCTCGACATCGACCACCGCCGAGACGATTCCCCAGAAGCGCTCGCCGCCGCCCGCCGTCGGCACGAAGACCGGGATGCGGCCTATGAAGCCGCGCCCGCCTTGCGCCAGGTCGACCGGACCGGCGAACACCAGCGTGCGCCCGTCGCGAGCCCGAAGCGCTGCCGTGCGTTGCGCCTCGTTCTTGCGGTAATCGAGCCCGATCGCCTTCTCGTTGCCTTCCATCGGGTACATCAGCGAGATGACGAGGTCCGGCGCGCCGGCGATGTTGCGCAATTGCGATTTCTGCTCGAACAGATTGCCGGCGAGCGAGGCAAATCTCTGCTGGCCCATATAGGGCTCGGTGACGATGGCCGATACCAGGCCGCGCACGAGCTGGAGATTGCCGTTTATGTTACCCTCGAGCTTGGCGCGGATAATGTTGACCTTGGCCAGGACATTGGCGCGCGCCAGTTGATCGGAGACTTGTCTGTTCTGCTGGTCGGCAAACACGGCGCAGATCAGAAGCACGACAAAGGCTATCGCCGCCGGCAAGTTGGCGGCAGAAAAAACGGCCTGTCTCACGCGGCCGAGATTGAATCCCGTTCTGGTCAATTCGACCCGAATACCTTTCCTGGACAATAGCCCATCGGGCGAACCTAGTAGAAAGTGCTTAAATTTAACCTTCCAGGCCGGCCGCAAGTTTCAGCATCGGGCCCATTGTTGCCGGCATTCCTGTCCGCGGGCTGAAGCAGTGCATAACGGACCGATACTGGTCGCCGATTTCAGCAACCCAAAAGGATCTTTGTCCTCGGGACAATACTGGCGAGGCGATCCTGTGGCGGCAGCTATGTGGAATGCGTCGAGCGCACCGGGCAGTACGCACCGGGGGAGGGACGCGCGGGCCTGACTGGAGGCCTCGGTCACAACCGATGGGAGAGTTGGCCTCGCCCGCGCCGGCCTGTACTATGGCCAGGTGAATGCAGGGGAGGAGGCTCGATCGTGCGGCTGGATCGGTATCTCTGCCACTGGTGCATCTGGGCCTTCATCGCCTTCATGGCGTTCTGGCCGCGTGCGGCGTCGGCCGACGACATCACGCCCGAACGCATCGCCGCTGCCCTGTCGAAACTCGAAGCGCTCGCCGAAGCCGCCGTCGCCGACGGTGCCGTGCCCGGTCTCGCCATCGGCGTCGTGCATGACGACGAGGTGATCTTCCTCAAAGGGTTCGGGCATCGCGAGGCCGGCAAGCCGGAGGCCATCGACGCCGACACGGTTTTCCAGATCGCCTCGCTCTCCAAACCGGTTTCCGCCACCGTCGTGGCGGCGCTGGTCAGCGAGGGGATCGTGTCCTGGGATTCCAAAATCGCCGACCTCGATCCGGCCTTCCGGCTCGCCGATCCCTATCCGACCAGCCAACTCACCGTCCGTGACCTGTTCGCGCATCGCAGCGGGCTTCCGGGCACCGCCGGAGACGACCTCGAGGACATTGGCTACGACCGCGCCGAGATCCTGCATCGGCTGCGGTTCGTGCCGCCATCGTCGAGCTTTCGTGCCGGCTACTCCTACAGCAATTTCGGACTGACCGAGGGTGCCATTGCTGCCGCCAAGCCCACAGGCAAACCCTGGGAGGAGGTCGCCGAGGAAAAACTCTACCGTCCGCTTGGCATGGCCTCGACCAGCTCCCGCCATTCCGACTTCGTCAAGCATGCCAATCGCGCCGCGCTCCACGTCAAGGTTGATGGCGCCTGGGCCGCGAAGATAAAGCGCGATCCGGATGCGCAGGCGCCGGCGGGCGGTGTAAGTTCCACGGCACGCGATCTCTCGCAATGGGTGCGCCTCATAGTCGGCAACGGGGTCTATGCCGGCAAGACGCTGATTGCCGCCGATGCGCTGGGCCAGACGCATGTGCCGCTGATGACCCGCGGCAAGAACCCCGTTTCCGGCGGCGAGAGTTTCTACGGCCTCGGCTGGAATGTCGAATTCGGCCGGCACGATCTGAGCTGGGGCCATGCGGGCGCCTTCAGCGTCGGCGCGCGCACCCTCGTGACAGTCTTCGCGAAGGAGAAGCTTGGCATCGTCATCATCGCCAATGCCTTTCCGACAGGCGTGCCCGAGGGGCTGTCCGACAGTTTTGCCGATCTCGTCTTCGACGGTGCAGTCGAGAAGGATTGGATCAAGGCATGGGACGGGATCTATGCCGGCCTGTTCGGTCCGGCGGTCGAAGCGGCCAAGGCCGCCTATGCCGCGCCGCCGTCTCCGGCAAGGCCGGTCGGGCCGGCCAGTGCCTATGCCGGCCGCTACGCCAACGACTTCATCGGCGATGCGGTCGTGTCGAGTGCGGGAGACGGCCTTGTGCTTAAGGTCGGCCCGGCCGGCGGCCGGTCCTATTCGCTGACGCATTTCGACGGCGACCTGTTCCTGACCTTCCCCGATGCCGAGACACCGGACAGGCCAACGGGCGTCAGCTTCGTCGTCGGCCCGGACGGCAAGGCGTCGGCGATGACGATAGAGTTTCTCGACGACAATCATCTCGGCACGCTGCGGCGCGTCGGCGATCAAGATGGCCGGTAGACAGCGGACATGCCGGCGCAAGCGCTGAATGACCGATTTGCGCCAGAAGGCGACATCAGGAGTCGACGTGCCGAACGTCCTATTTGGGCCTTAAGGGCGCAAATAGACGGAAGCGGACCTTGAGGCACCCCGCTTGCATAGTCGTGAACTGACCCTTTGACGACCTTCTTGATGTCACGCTTCAAGGCCTACACGGGGAGTGGAAGCTGCCATTCTGTTTGACAGCCACGGCTGGAGAAAAGTGATCCTGAACGGTCAAAGCCTTGCCTCATCGGCCGTAAGTGCGTGCTCTCGCGTGCCGGAGACGATGATCTCCAGGACCTCATGCTCGTCGGTGTTCCTGATGTAGCGATCGCCGACGTTCTCGCCGCGCTTCAGCACCATCACGCGGTCACCCACAGCGAAGATGTCAACGAGGCGGTGGGAGATGATGATCTGGGCAACGCCCTGCTTTTTCAGTTCCAGCATGGTCTCGAGCAGCCGCTCGGTCGCCATCACTGAGAGATTGGCGGTCGGCTCGTCGAGGATCACCACGCGCGGCAGGAAGGAGATCGCGCGGGCAATCGCCACAGATTGTTGGCGGCCGCCCGACAGGCTCTCGACCTTTTGATAGACGGAGTTCACGTCGACCTTGAGCCGCTTCAGCACGCTGTCGGCTTCCGCGTACATTTTCCGCCGATTGACGAAAAGGCCCTTGCGCGGCCAACGGCCAAGAAAGATGTTCTGACCGACATCCATATTCCCGCAGAGCGCGAAGTCCTGGTAGATCATCTCGATGCCGGCGTCGCGGCTTTCGTGCGGGCTCTTGAAGCGCACCGGCTGCCCGGCGACGAAGACCTCGCCGCCGGCGTCGCGCTGGTAGGCGCCGGTCAGGATCTTCATCAGCGTCGACTTGCCGGCCGAGTTGTCGCCGACGAGGCCCAGGATCTCGCCGGGATAGAGCACGAGGTCGACGTTGCGGAGCGCCTGCACCGCACCGAAGGCTTTTTCGATGCCCCGCATTTCTACGATCGGTGCAGGCTTAGTCGCGTCACGCATGGGTGGTTTCCGCCGTTCTTGTGCGCCGCGCGAGGCGAACCCGCAGGCGGCCGAAGATGTTGGCCTGGCGCACCCAGATGTCGATCAGCACCGCCACGATCAGGATGCCACCGATGAAGACGTTGATCCAGTGCTGCGGCATGGCGAGGCCCTGGACGTTGAGCTGCAGCAGCGCCCGGATCAGGGTGATCACTGCCGCCCCGGCGAGCGCCCCGATCACGGTGCCGTAGCCGCCGAAGATCGAACCGCCGCCGATGATCACCGAGGCGATGGCGTCGAGCTCGCGGAACTGGCCGGCCACCGGGTTGAAGCTGCGGAAGTAGGCGACGTTGATGATCCCGGCCATTGTCGCGCAGAGCGCCGCCAGCATGAGCGCGAGAAACCGCACCCGGTTGGTGTTGATCCCGGCATAAGCGGCGGCGCGAATGTTGCCACCGGTCGCATAGACCTTCTGCCCGAACGGCATGTAGGCGAGCACGACGCCGGCAACGAGGGCGACGAACAGCATCCATATGGTCTGGACGCTCACCACCTCGGCGATCGAGCGCAGGAGCCCGTCCGGCAGCGAGATGCGGTAGTGCAGCAGGATGTCGTTCACCTTGCGGCCAAGCAGGTTGTAGCCCTCGGGCCAGCCGGTGAGCTGCTGCCCGGCGACGAACCAGGCGGCGAGGCCGCGGGCGATGTAGAACATGCCAAGCGTGGCGATGAAGGCCGGCAGCTTGAAGCCGACGGTGACGATCGCGTTGACGAGGCCGGCGCACATGCCCGCGAGCAGGCCCATCGCCACGGCGGTGAGTGGGTCAGCGTCGAGGACCTTCAGGAAATAGGCGGCGGTGCTGCCGGCGAGGGCGAGCACCGCCCCCACGGAGAGGTCGATGTCGCCGGCGGCGATGACGTAGGTGAGCCCTATGGTGATCAGCGCAAGCTCGGTGTAGTTGAGCAGGATCGCGAAGCTGTTGGACAGGTTCCACCAGTAGTCCGGCCGGAGCGCGAGGCCGGTCAGCCACAGGAGCGCGGTCAGCATGATGGCGAGCGCGTCGCGCCGGGCGAGGAACTTGCCTAATCCCGTGGCCGACAGCGCCATGTCGGTCGCCATCGCGCCCTTGGTCTGCACCCCCTCGATCGCGATGCCGCCGATCTCGTAGGCCGGTGGCGGCGGCCGGCCGCGGAGCCAGGCCCAGAGGCGCCCTGCCACCTGGCGGCGGATGAGATAGGGCTCGATGAGCACCGCGACGATGAGCAGCAGCCCGAGGAAGACCGGCACCGCGCCGACCGGCAGCGAGAAGACGGCGTTGACCGTGATTTCCTCGTCGCCGATCTTGATGATGCGCGTGATCGGCCAGCCCTCGCGCAGCACCTTGTCGAGCAGCACGACCAGCATGGCCCCGAGGCAGGACCCGGCTACCCGGCCGCGGCCGCCGAGGATCGAGGCGCCGCCGATGATGACGGCGGCAATGACGGTCAGCTCACCGCTGACGCCGTAGAGCGGGGTCACGCCCTTGTCCTGGGCGGCCGACAGCAGGCCGGCGAGGGTCGCGCAGAGCGAGGAGATCAGGTAGGCCCGGATGCGCACCCAGTTGGTCGGGATGCCGGCATAGCCCGCTGCCTGCTCGTTGCCGCCGGTGGCGAAGGTCTCGTAGCCCCAGCGGGTCTTGGCAAGCACATAGGCGCCGACCACGGCGACGACGGCGAAGACCACGATCTGGTTGTTGAAACCCAGGACGTTGGTCTCGCCGAGGTGGAAGAACAGCGGATGCTCGCTCGCCTTGGCGGGATAGTAGATCGACTGGCCGTGGGTCAGCGCCAGCACGAAGCCGCGGCCGATGAAGAGGATGGTCAGCGTGCCGATGAACGCCGGCACCTTCAGGACGGTGACGAGCACGCCGTTGATCAGCCCGATCAGCGTGCCGAGCAGCAGGCAGAGGACCACCGAGGGGACGATACCGAGATCGAGGAAGCTCGGGGCGAACAGCCGGGCGAACACCACGGCGACCAGGCCGTAGGTGGAGCCGACCGACAGGTCGAGGTCCTTGTTGACGATGACGAAGGTCATCCCGACCGCGATGATGGCCACCCGCGAGGTGTCGCGCAGCAGGGCGTGGAGCGCCTCGGTCGAGCCGAAGAACGCGGGGTTGACGAAAGCGCCGCCGAGATAGAGCAGCAAAAGCAGGGCAAGCAGCCCCGCCTCCCAGCCGCCGACAAGCTGGGGCGGCGCACGGCCGGGCGATTTGGTCGCGGTGGGCGCCATGGGTCCCCCTCTGGTCGTTGCCGTCGCTGCGGGGGAACTCGCGCCCTCCCGCACCGATTAAACGTTCCGAGCGAAATCAGTTCTCGAAGCGCTTGCCGACGTTTCCGACAGTCTCCTGCGTCACGAGTTGGGCGCGCGTGTCGAGATTGGCCGCCGCGATGCCGCGGTCGATCTGCAGATAGAGCTGCATAACCGGCCAGAAGCCCTGCAAGAAAGGCTGCTGCCCGAGCGCGCCGGTCAGATCGCCGCTCTTCATCGCATCCTGCTGGGCCGGGCCCAGGTCGAAACCGTAGGCGCAGATCTTGCCGGTCATTCCGGCCTGAGCGACGGCCTTGGCAAGCGCCGGCGTGAACACGTTGTTGCCGGCGAACGCGCCAACGACGTCGCCGCGCGATTCGAACAGCGTCACGATGCCGTTCACCGGATCATTCGGATTGGTGTCGATACCGGTGTTCTCCGGACCCGCGTCGACCTTGAAGGCATCAAGCTTGCCGGCATCCTTCAAGCCCTTGACGATGGCGTTGAAAGCCGAAGTGACGCGATTGTTCACCTCAATGTTGCCCATTGCGGTCGACGACGGCAGGACGATCGAACCCTTCTCGATACCCTTGTCCGCGAGGCACTTGACGAGCGCCTCGCCGGCGATTGCGGCAGCGGAGGCGTCCTGGCCGGTGTGGCCGATGCCGCTGCGGTTGAGGATCGTACCGTCAAAGGAATTGGTCGTGGCGACCGGTATGCCCTTCGCCTCGGCGGCCTTGACGATGTCGTTATAGGCGCCGACCTGGGGCGTTGTCATGATCAGCCCGTCGATCGTCGGATCCTGCACGATCTGGTTCAGGATTTCGATCTCGCGGGCCGGGTCGTCGGTCGGCGATTCCGCGCCGAGCAGCAGGACCTTGGCGCCGATCAGGTTGCCGGCGACGGTCGCGCCGACGTAGACCGGATCGAAGAAGCCATTGCCGGCAGTGTGTGTCACGATAGCGAAAGTGAGGTGACCATCGGCCGAATGGAAGTCCTTGGTACCGGGGGCCTCCTTTGCGGCTTCTTCGAAGCTGTAGCCGCCGACCGCCTTATCGACGCCGCCCGATTGTGCGTAGGCGTTCGATACGCCGAGCGATAACGCCGCGGCACACACCGCGAGCGGGAAAATATGTTTCATGATTATCCTCCCTTGCAACCAACGGTCGGAAGCCGTTCGGGCGCATTTATTCAGGGGATTCCGAATGCTTCCTCCCACCGCGTATATTCTGCCCAAAGCCTGCCCACGTAAATAGTGCTCTGGTCGGCGGAGCGTGATCCCGAACGGAAATCAGATCGACATGACGGTGTTCGAGAAGAAGTTCGACGCCGGGGCAGCAGCGATGCGGGAAGTGATGAAAACGGCGACTGCATTTGGACGGCCGAATCCGCCGCTCGCAAGCGAGGATTGATCGTTCGCTAGAAATGGGCCAATGCGAATGACTGCAATTGGATACAGTGACACGCCTTTAGGTCCGCAAATGGCGCAACCGCGACCTCCAGCGCGGTCGCCGGTAATGTCCGCTTTAAGGCAGTGGCCGAGCTAACTTCAATGGCCGAGATGCGGCGCAAAGTTGCCATCAGCGTCGTAGCAGACGGACGTCGGCCTCGGGCCGCGGAACGTCCGCTTTCGGGATGATGGGCTAGAAAGCCGACCTTATCCAAGGTAGTGCCGACCGCTTTGACGCGACGGGCGCGCGCCAAGGGCCGTATCTGACTCTATGTTCCCTTCACGATTCTCGGTTTAGTCGGTCGGCGGGATTGAGCCGCGCTCTCGAGGGTCAAGGCCAACCGCTTCTCGTCTTCAATGGCGCGATCGACGGCCTCGATTTCCTCCTGGAGCGCCTTCAACTCGGCTCCGTAGCTGGAGCCGTCGCTGTCCCCGATCTGAAAGCCACTTGCCCGCATTGCGTCGCGAGTATGGTGCACGTTACGGACTCCTTCGCGTCGAGTCGCGACCAGGATTTCCCTGAACTCTCCAAGACGTTCAACGTGATTGCGAGTCATTGCGTTCTCCTATCTCGTCGTCATCGTCGCCGTCGGCGATTCAGCACGGCTAAAAACTTACGGCGCAGAAGGTTTAAGCGACTCTAAGAGATACGCTCGACAAAGCATGAATGCGGAAGCTCAAATTTGACCGTCTTGCAATAACGTGGAGCGCGGCAGCGGGAAATTGGCTGCGGGATCGTACAGTGAAAGTCCCATGATGTTTCTCCTTTAGCCACCACGGCCGGAAGGAAACGTATGGTCGCAGAGCTCGCTTCCGGGTGGCCTGAACCGGGACGGCAGCTTCTGGCTTCCTTGGTAGTGAACGCGAACGTCCGTTCAGGGCAGCGAGCGACGCGCAGTATTTACCTTAACGTGGAAGCAGTAGAGAGATCTTGACCCGAGGTGCGAAAAAGCAACGCAAATACAGTTGATTGGTTATGACGTAGGTATTCTCGCATATGTGGTATTGGCCGTCTGGGGATTCCTGCACGCGATCCTTCGGGATGATGAAATTATGCGGCAAGTAAATGTAGCCCCCATCAATTCTGGACCGTACCGAAGAGCTAGGTATGGCGCGGCAATCGGAACCGCCGCAACACTTGAATTTCGTCAGCGGGTCAATCCTGTCTTCGTACCAATCATGGGCGTTGGCGCCTGTTGCCGCGGCGATGCACATTGCCGTGAAGATGAACCTCCGCATGGCATTCCTCAGGTATCGGCAGGCGCTGCTGGTTCGAGCGTCTATGTATATTAGTGATCCGCTAAAAATACCATTGGTCTCCGAATGACTAGGGCGTGTGCGCGCGCCGAGATGGTCCAGCAGCGTGTTGGCGATCTGTCCGTCATGCACCTGGCCAGCGGTCGGGCCGAGCACCGACGTCGGGAACGGATCGAACCCGGTGGGTTTTCGCCGACGGCTCGTTCTCAGTTCGCCTGGCCGTAATGGAGCAGTTTGAAGCAGTCGCCGCTTCCCGACTTCGACTGGGTCAGCAAGGGCTTCGCGCGGTCGATCCATTCCTGGTGCGATCTGGCATCGGCTTCGATCACATCGGCCGGTGCAAGGGCGACGAAGCCGCGCCCCTTGCTGAACAGCCAGCACGCGCGGCCGAGATGTCTCCTGCTGCTGAGGCGCAGCAGGTCGGCATCGTAGAAGATATCCAGCACCTCCTGCTTGATTTTGCGCTCCTTTTCAGGATTGGCGACCGCAGCCTCGACCGACCCGCCGCCGATCGCGTCCAGCAGATCCTTGTAGTCGAGGGCGAGCTGGGTGGTGGCATATTTGATGTCGTTCTCGTCCCGCACGATGTTGAACCACAGCGTCGGATCGAGTTCGTTGACGACGAACGAGGTTTCGAAATCGCTCGACAGATTGAGGATATCGAACGCCTGGACATCGACGTCGCGCTCGACCAGAAGGATCTCGGCTACCTGCTTGCCGAGTTCCGTTCCCTGCGCGCTGACCGCGGCGTTCGTCCCCCCAAGGTCCGGACTGACATAAGGCCCGCCTTGATCCAGCAGCTCGTCAAATTCGCCGAGCGATGCGACGACAGGGGTGCCGCGGGCAATGCGCGCCGCCAGTTTGGCCAACACCTGTTGCAGCTCCGTCTCGCGTCTTTTCTGGTCCTGATAGTTCTGCTGGAAGAAGAAGATGAACAGGGACACGCCGATGCCGATCAGGATCACGCCGAGCTGCGAAAAGATGTTGCGGTAGTATTCCAGCAGCTTTTCGCGATGGCGCACGTCGTCGCGCACACTGTGCGCCACGCGAAGATTGACGATCAGCGACAGGATCAGCAGCCCGGCACCGACCAGGATGAGGCCGCCGATGAGGAGGTAGCCATGGCCCGTGCCGAAATCCATTCGTCTGCCCCGAAACCCCAGGCTGCGCAGATTAATGCCATTTTGCTCAAATACCTATGGGTTCGTAGAGCATCGCAGCGCTCGGCAGAGAGACGTCGCGCTTCTCGGAGGACGAAGGATCTTGCCGACATGCCGCAGTTCGATCGGGAGCCTGGGCCGGCGCGCCCTGCGAGAAGCGGCCATTCCAATGCGAAAACGACCCCCCGCTGGCTCTGCCTAGGGTTGCTGCTCATACGCTGCGAGTGCCTTGGCGACGCCGGCAACGAGGTGCTCAACATCACCAGCATGTTCGAAGGCGATCCCGGTTTGCGCGAACTCCAATGGCGAATAGTCAGGCGCTATCCGCTTGACCTCCGCTATGATGCGCTGAGCTTCCTTCAGGTCGCCGAGTTGAGCGTGGCATCCTGCCAGCCTTGCCAGTCGCCAGGGAGTCTTCGAAGGCAGTTTGGACATGCTGACAAGCGCGGCCTTGTAGTCTCCAGCAGAGTATAGCGCGATAGCGCGATCCAAGTGGTACCAGTCGGGGTGGATCGGGTTGATCCGTATCGCACTGTCAAGTGCCGCGAGCGCTTCAAGAGGCCTGCCTCTCATCGTGAGCAAATACCCCATTTGCGCGATCGTATCGGCGTCATATGGATTGAGGTCGAGCGCGCGTTGAAGGTGATGTTCAGCCGCTTCGAACCGGCGGGCTGAGAGGAAAGCCTGGGCGAGAACGCGATGGCAGCGTGGCTCTTCCGGCGCCAAGGTCACCGCACACTCCGCGCGGTCGATCACTGAACCAAGCAATGCCGAGGATGCCTCAGCATAGCCACCGATGATGAGATCGGCGAGCGCGATGTAGGAATGCGCCAAGGCATAGGTCGGGTCCTTTTCGACCGCAGCCTGGAAAAGACCGCGCGCAGCCTGATTGTCATCATCACCATAACCGCGCAGCCGGGCCAGTCCACGCAGGAGAAGCTCGTATGCGGCCAGGCTGCCGGGAGGTTTTGGGGTTGCCTGCTTGATACCTGCGTCGTCGATCCTGGCGACCAGCCGGTTCACCACACGGCGGGCGATTTCTTCCTGCATGTCGAAGATCTGGCCGCCGGAGGCAGCAAAGGTATCGCTCCACAGGACTCCACCCGTCGAAGCAGCAACGAGACTGATCGTGACCCGCATGCCGTCTGCCCGGGTCGTCGCCCTGCCGCGGACCAGATAGGTTGCGCCAAGGCTGTCGCCAACGGCACGCCAATCGGAAGCGGAATCCGAGACAAATGCAAATCCGGAATTGCGCGCCAGCACGACGACCGTTCCGAAGCGAGCCAACGCATTGACAATGTCCTCGGCGAAACCGTCGACCAAGGGGGTGTCTTCCGGCGCACCTTCATTGCTGAAACGCAGCACCGCAACGCGCGGCTGTCCGGCGCGCTCTTGCTTTGGCGCATCGGGAGGAGAGAAGACGTAGCCGCGCTTGGCGACCGTGCGGATAATGGTTTGGCTTTCGTCCTGCAGCGCCTTTCGCAACTCCCTGACCGCCTGCGTCAGTGAATCCTCGGTCACAAAGACATCAGGCCACACCGCCGACATCAGTTCAGACTTGGTCGCAACACGCCCGACATTCCTGCTGAGGTAGGCTAACAGGTCAAACGCCTTGGAGCGCAGAGCAACAGGTTTCCCGTCGCACAACAGCAGCCCGCGGGCAATATCAAGCTCGCAACTGCCAAGTGCCAGTGGTACGTGCCCTGGGTTTTCTCGCGACATTGAATGCCGATCTGACCAGCTTGACCAAACGCTGCCTGATTGGGGTCCCAATCGGCGCGGACGTCAAGGGATCAGGAGAATTTGATCCGCCTTCTCCTTGGCTGGAAGCCATCCGCCTCTCCATGGCGATGATCTCGAGCATTTCGAACATTGTTCCAGGCATGGGCGCACAAGGCGACGCAGCCATGACGCTGGATGCATATTCCAGGAGTTCCTGCCGGGCGGCTTGGCGCGTGTTCTCATTCGGTGACATGTTCGACCTCATCCGGTTCGCTCTTGAGAACGATGAAGCCAAGGAACGGGCGCGTACCGGAAGATTTCTGAAATTCTGCTGAATCTCTCCTGTCGATCCACCGTACTTGCCGGGGGAAGCGGCGGCCACTTCCGCTTCCGGCACGGGCTATCGCGGCGCTGACTTTCGACCCATCGCTTTCCATTCCGTAAAAAACTTATGGTTTCGTAGATGTGCAAGGCCGATCCCGCGCGGTCGCCAAGGGCATGGCGTTTGTCTCAGCCATGCATCGAAGGCTTTTGCGCGCTGGCCGCAATGCTGTATCGAGCAGCAAGAATTCAAGGAGCCTTCGATGACTTTCAACGATGCCGCGCCGACGGGCACAAGCGGCGGAGCGACGGAAGCGGCCTCCGGCACGGCCGATGACGTGAACGACGGCACGGCGGCCGGCGATGCCTCTTGGCAGGACGACGTCCGCGCAGGCGTGCGCCATGTGCGCGATCTGGAGTCCCTGCCGTTGTCGCCGGCCGAGCGCGCGGCGGCTCAAAGCGCGGCCGCGAACCACAAGGTGCGCATCCCAAAAGCCTATCTCGACCTGATCGACTGGAATGACCCGCAAGATCCCATCCGGGCGCAGGTCATCCCGTCGCCGCAGGAACTGGCGGAGCAGGGCGGCGAGCTCGACGATCCGATCGGCGACCATGACTTCAGCCCGGTGCCGCGGCTGACGCATCGCCATACCGACCGCGTGCTGTTGTTCCCGACCTATCAATGCGCGGTCTATTGCCGGTTCTGCTTCCGTAAGGAGTCGCTGACCTCGATCGGCCGCGGCTATACGCGCGAAGCGCTCGAGCCGGCCTTCGCCTATATCGCGGACCACCCCGAAATCCGTGAGGTGATCCTGACCGGCGGCGACCCGCTCGCGCTGCCCGACAAGGCGCTGGCCGAGATCCGCGCCCGCATCGAGGCGATCCCGCATGTGCGCCTGCTGCGCATCCACACCCGCGTGCCGGTCGCGCTGCCTTCGCGCATCACATCAGGGCTGGTCGGGGCCTTACAGGGCCGGCTGATGGTCACCGTCGTCACCCATTTCAACCATTCGCGCGAGATAACGGAACCCACTGAAGCGGCCTGCCGTACCTTGCGCCACGCAGGCTTCGTGCTGCTCAACCAGAGCGTTCTGCTCAAGGGCGTCAACGACAATGTCGAGGTGCTGGAGGAGCTCTGTCGCGAACTGATGTATCGCCTTGGCGTCAAGCCGTACTACCTGCACCACGGCGACCTCGCGCGCGGCATGGCGCACCGGCGCACCACAATCGCCGAAGGCCAGGCGCTGGCCGGCGCCCTGCGCCGGCGCCTGTCGGGCATCTGCAACCCCGTCTACGTGCTGGACCTGCCGGACGGCGGCGGCAAGGTCCCGCTCGGACCGTGCCATGTCGAGGCGCGGGACGGGGAGACCTGGCGCATTCGCGGGCAGGATGGGGAGGTGAGGACGTATCGGGAGGTGGTGGGCGAGTAGGGCAGCTTTGAAAAGGTTGGGTTCGCCCCGCCCGGGCGAGGAGCCCTACTGCAGCGTCCGCGTACTCTGCCAGAACCAGATTGCCAGCGAACCGGATCGCCCACGGATTTGTGTTTCCGCAGGTCCTCTCAGAACACCGGATTTGAACAGTGCGCAGTCGCGACCGGCGGCTTGCAGCATCTTGTCACTCACCGCGACTTCGGCATTCTGCTCGGCCGCGATCTCCATCAGGCGACTGGCGACGTTGACCGTGTCGCCGGTGGCCGCGATGTGCTGACGGGCTTGGCCGCCGAGTCGTGAGGCAACGATCGTTCCGTGGTGCGCTCCGATCTTGAAGCCGAGTCGCGATGCCGTCGATGCCGGCAACGAGACCAGCCAATCGTTGGTGCGGCTGGAGAGCCGTGCACAACAGCGAGCCGCATTGAAGGCGTCATTTGCCGCTGGTTCCGGCAGGCCGAACAGGATCATGGCTCCGTCACCCATGAAGGCAATGACGACGCCACCGCAGTCTGCCGCTTCCTTGTCCACCAACGCATGAAACGCGTTCAGAAGTTCGCGCGTGGCGCTCGGCCCCAATGTTTCACTCAGTCCGGTGAAGCCGGACAGGTCGATGAACAGGATGGCGGCGTCTACCCGCACAGGTTCCTTGAGGAAGTCGCCATGTGTGGCGAGCCACTCGCCCAGGCCCGGAGCTTCAACGCGTTGCAGCAATTCGCTCTGCGTTGCGAAATATTGGGCGCGGTTCCTGCCCAGCCAAAGTTGTGCCGACCCGAACAGGAGAGCCGGCGGAACGGCAGCGGCCATCGGCAGCGCAGCACTCAGCCAGATATGGTGTGAGAAGGCGGTCATATTGACCACGAACCAGATCAACACCACGCCGGCGACCGCCGCCAGGCCGATGGCGTTTCGCCGCCATGCCAGCAGCCCGACGAGAACCATGGGCAGCACCACTGCAAAGCCGGCATCCGCAAGACGAACGGACCGGTCGCGCACGATGCCGTCGCCGGTCGCCAGATGGGCGATCGCCGTCGACATGACTTCGACGCCCGGAAGCACGGGATCGAACGGAGTCGGGAAAACATCGCCGGCGCCGGTTGCCGTCGCTCCGATCACGACAATTCGATCCTGGATGATGCCGCGATCGAGTTGGCCCTCCAGCACGGTCGCGGCGCTGATCGTGCGGATCGTGCCGCGCGGGCCGTAGAATGTCAGCGGCAGGATGTGACCGATGTCCGTCCTGACCCGGCGGCTGCCCAGCGACAGATGATCGGGCACTATGGCTGGATCCTCGCCCGCAGCCAGGGCAGCAACACGCAGGGAGAAGGACGCTTCCAGCTGATCTCCGGCCCGAAACAGCAACGGCACGGACCGGGGCGTTCCCGTCCGGTCGGTGATCACGTTGACGACGCCGACGGCGGCGGCATCCGAGAACGCTTTCAGCGGCCACAGAAACCGCTCGGCATTCGGCACGCGGGCGAGGGGGCCTTCACCCTCGGCCACTGCCCATTGTCGGCCTCCCGGGTAGACCGCTGCCGCAGCGATGACGCTTGCACTCCTGCCCAGAGAACGCGCGAGCGCCGCGTCATCGTCTTTCGCCCCGGGATCGACCAGCAGAAGGTCGAGCGCAATGGCTTTCGGCTCAAAGCGCGCGATCGTATCGACAAGCCGGGCAAGCGTGGCGCGGCTGAGCGGATAGCTGCCCTCAACGCGCACCGTTTCGTCGTCGATCGCGACAATGGTGATCAGGTCCGGTGGCTTTGCCGTTCCTCGAACGAGCGTTCGAAGATCGGTCATCGTCGCTTCGACGCGATCGAGAAACCCCAGATTGCCGCGCCAGTGCGCGAAGCCCAGGCCGGCGCCCCAAAGACCGGCCAGAATGAGCGCGATCAGCGTCGCAAGCGCTCGACCGCTCATCCTCGCTCACTGAACCAGACGAGCCATCAATGCGGAAACGCGTTTGGCCGGCCAGCGCTTGACGGTGAGTTTGCCTGTCCCTGCCTCGACGTCGACGCCTTCGCCCGGCGCCAGCACCACGCCGGCATTGGATGCCCGCCGTTGCACGGCGACGCGGCCTCTGAGGACGAAAACGGACGTCTTGCCCTGGCCGACGTCGACCGTCCATTTTGTGCCGCGCACCGCGGCGATCGCCTGCGGGGTGACGACCACGAAACCGCCCTGGGCCCCGCCGGCAGGAGCCTCGAGCAGCAGCGCCTTGCGCCGCAGTCTCACCGCATCGGCATTGCCGTTCCGATCGCGGTCCACCAGCGAAAAACGCGCGCCGTCTTCGACGATGATGGTAAGGCCTTCCTGGCACCGCAGGATCTGTCGAGAGGTTCCGGCCACCGGCTCGAACCTGCACCCCGCCTCGCTCGACTGCGCAAAGGCGGTATCCATCCAGAAGACACCGGCAAAAATGCCGGCCACCAGCCTACGGAAATATCGGCCCCTTGCGCTCATGAACCCCTCCTTGCTTCGCGAAAATCTGCGGCAGGAAAATCGTCTGCCGTCAGCCTAACGGTATGCACACGAGCCGGCACTTGCAGCGGCGTTGCCCTGAAGCAGCAGGATACCGACCGGCAATCCTAACACGACAACCTGCTCCCGCGCTAAGCCAGACGTGCGACGGGGAGGTGGGTTCACGGAGGTGGGGGGCAAGCTCGGTTCCTCGCTCGCCCGCAGGCTCCCTGGAACCGGACTCAATATCCCGCATTGTATGAGCGGGGCCTTAAGGAGTGCGCGGCGTGAAAGCTTTGTTGGGAATAGTCGGCGGCTTCGTGCTGACCCTCGCCGTCTTCGCCAGCGGCCTTGCCTTCGCCGTCTGGCTTCTCGCCGCAAAGCCCGTGCGCCAGATCACCCCCAGCGTGGGCGTCGCGGAACTCTGGACCAAGGACGCGCTCCCTGTGAATAAGGCGGCGCAGACCTTGGAGCGTATCCCGGCCGAGCAGGCTGCGATGCCTGACGCCAGAGCGGAAGCGGCCGCCGCGTCGCAGACCACCCCGGCGACGACCGACGCCATCGCGACCTCCGCCATCCAGCCTTCGACGGATGAGGAGCAGGCCTCGGCAGGACTGCCCGCCGCCCATGTCGAATGGTGCGCGAGCCGCTACCGCTCCTATCGTCCCGGCGACAACAGCTACATGTCCTACAGCGGGCAGCAGCGCCCCTGCATCTCGCCCTATCTCGACCCCGGCACTGCCGGACCCACGGCGCAACCTCCCGCCGATACCGTCAGCTACGTCGAGGCGAACGACGCTTCGATGGACGGCTACGCCACGACATATGAGACGGACGGCGCCCAGCTTTCGCCCGACCACGTGGATTATTGCTTCAGCCGCTACCGCTCCTACCGGCCGGAAGACAACACATACCAGCCTTATTCCGGTGGCCCGCGCCGGCAGTGCGAATAGGGAGTGACGGGGTGCGAAAACAACCGAATACAACCTGAAACCGGATCGAGACGTATCTGAAACATCGACGCGAGCGGGCGACATGCCTGCGAAACGCCCCGAGGGGATGGTCACCCAAGCCAGAACCCAGAGGAGTGCGCCGATGACACCCGACCAGATCCGACTTGTGCAGGACAGTTTTCGCAAGGTCGTCCCGATTCGCGCGGCTGCCGCCGCTCTGTTCTATGAGCGCCTGTTTGCGATCGACGAAAGCCTTCGGGCGCTGTTTCCGGTGCGGGACATGACCAAGCAGGGCGCCAAGCTGATGGCTAAGCCTGGGTTTCGTCGTGCATGGACTGGATCGTGCCGAGACCATTCTGCCGACCGTGCGCGAACTCGCCAAGCGGCACGTCACCTATGGCGTTGAAGAGCATCATTACCCGATCGTCGGGCAGGCGCTGATCGAGACGCTGGCGGCCGGCCTCGGCCCCGCCTTTACCGCGCCGGTGCGCGAGGCCTGGGAAGCCGCCTATGGCCTGCTCGCGAGTGTCATGATCGCGGCCGCCCGCGAGGACCAGCTCGCGGCGTGACGTACGTGATGGGCTGCGGCCGAAGGCGGTTCGTTTCGCCCATTCCAACGGAGCGGGCATTCAACCGCCGAACTCTTCATCGAGGACGCGCAAGCCGTCCTCGTATTTTGACGTCGAGGCACCAATCTGGCGTGCCTGCCAGAGATTGTCGGCAAGGTCTGCGCGCTTGACCGCGAGTGCCACCGGATTGGCGGCTGCCCTGCGTACGAAAGCGAGATCTTCCTCTTCGGGTCGTCGGGTGAGCGCGTCAACGGCCGATACGATCGATAGTCCGAATCCTGCCTCTTCGAGCCGGTCACGGCTCCAGCCCTTACTCTTCTCGAGAACGTCATGCAGGTAGGCGACAGCCTTCTGGTCAATCGTTTCGACCGCGTCGGCAACCCGGTGGCAATGCTCGATATAGGGTTGCCCCGTTTTGTCCGTCTGCCCGGCATGGGCTTTTTCGGCGATCTTTGCCGCCTGGTAGAGAACGCTCATGGCCTCGATCCTGTATCCGCCTCTTGGATTTAACTGGGAATTGCGCCGCGGGTTCCACGCGTCCGATGGCTCGCCACGTTCAGGGTCCGCAGTTGCCATCCCGTAGGAACGAAGGGCGGTGCGTCGCGTTTGAGGCAGCGGAGGGCCGCATGTGTGGCGAGATGGTCATTGTCGAACGGCTGCGTATCGCCGTAGCCGTCGCGCGAGCGACATCCTGATGTCAGCGCCAGGACTGGCCTATGGCCCGTTGGGTGACAAATGCGTGCACCTTTGCGTGGACATGCAGCGGCTGTTTGCGGAACCATCGCCCTGGGCCACACCTTGGATCACCCGTGTGTTGCCGCGGATCGAGAGCCTTGTCGCGCGCCGCGCCGCGCAAACCGTCTTTACCCGCTTCCTGCCGGCACAGAAACGAGGCCAGGGCATCGGCACCTGGAAGCGCTACTACCAGCGTTGGGCGTCGATGACATTGGAGGAGATCGGTCCCGAGATGGTCGATCTCTTGCCTTCTCTGGCGCGGCACTGTCCACCCGCGACCATCATCGACAAGCATATCTACTCGCCCTGGTTCGAGGGCAGGGTCACGAATTTTCTGGCAAGGCGGGGCATCGACACCCTGGTAATCACCGGCGGCGAGACCGACGTGTGCGTGCTCGCCACTGTGCTCGGCGCCATCGACCTCGGCTACCGCGTGGTGCTGGTCACGGATGCGCTGTGCAGCTCGTCCGACGCCACGCATGACGCATTGCTGACCGTCTATCACCAGCGCTTTGCGCAGCAGGTGGAAACGGTGGAAATGGAGACGATCCTGTCGAGCTGGACTTGATGCAAGGCTGAGATTCCCGCTTGCCGTACTCGTCAGGAGCGAGCGAATCCGAAGAGCTTCGCATCGGTGTCCTCGGCACCGCCGATTGCCGACAAAACGATCTCCGATGCGATTTGCGAAAAGGTGATGCCATTGCCACCATAGCCCATGACTGCATGAACGCGCGGGTGCCCGGGCAGCGCACCGATATAGGGCAGCCCCGTTGTCGTCGTGCCAAACGAACCGGTCCAGGCAAATTCGGGGGTGGGATCGAGCTGCGGCAACAGCCGCGATAGCTTTGCGGCCAGTCGTTCGGCCTTGCCGGGGATGAGCCGATCGCGATCTCCCTCATCGGCGAAGTCTTCATCCTCGCCGCCGCAGAGGACGCGGCCGTCGGCTGTCGATCGGACGTAGAGGTATGGCTCTGATGCCTCCCAGATGAGAGCGGCGCCCGGCCAGATGTTTCTTGGCTGCCGCTTTGTGGCGATGGCCCAGGTAGAGACGATGCGATGCGCCGTCGACGGGATGATGTTGGTCAGCTCATAGCCGGTTGCCAGCACCAGATGTTGCGCTGTGATCGTCGGGCCATGCTTGGTACCGACGACGACTCTTTCGCGATCGTGGTCGATCGCCGTCGCCTCGACCGGTGCATAGAAGCCCGCTTTGCGTGCCAGCGACCGCAGCAGCAAACCCGCGGTTAGCTTGCGCGGGTCCAGCGCGAGATTGCCATGGCTGAGAATGGCGCCGGCGCGATCAATGCCGAAACCTTCCGCCAGGGCCTGACGGCTCAAGTAAGTTGCAGCGATTCCGGTTCGTTGGCGGGCCTCTGCCTCGGCGCGCAACGCGGATGGCCGAAGCACATTGCCGGCCAGATAAAGCGCGGGATGGCAGGTGAGGTTGCAGTCGATCGCCAGTTCGGCGATCCGCCCTTGCAAATTGAGTACGGCCAGGCGCGACCGGCGCCATGCCTGCTCGGCATCGGCCTTTCCCCTCATCGCCGAAAGTTTTGTGAGCGGCTGGTCGAGCTCGAATTGCACCAGGGCCGTCGTGGCCGAGGTCGATCCGTCCAGCGGTCCGCGCCGGTCGATGCAGATCACCGAATGGCCGGCGCGCGTCAGTGCTTCGGCGGCCATGGCGCCGCTGACGCCCATTCCGACGATCAGTACGCCGGTGCTTACGTCCCGCGTCAGTTTTTCTGTCGGCACCGATGGCGCGCGGTAAGAAAACCAGACAGGCCGACCGCTCCTCAGGTCGAGTTTGCGCGCCACCAACTCCTCCAGCACCTGGACGCAATGAGCGTCCGGTGATCGCTGGCTATCGCGCTAGAGGCGCCCGAGAACAACCAGAATGATGATGATGAGCAGCACCAGACCCAGCCCGCCGCCGCCATAGTAGCCGGTGCCATAGAAGGGCCCGCCGCCAAGGCCGCTGAAACCACCAAGCAAAATCAGGATCAAGATGATGATCAGAATCGTGCCGAGACCCATGGATGTTTCCTCTCTCCAATGAGCTCGCCTATCTTAGCGAGGACCGCGACGCCGAGGCGACGAAGCAGGCGGTCGAGGCCGAGGGCCGGCGCTGCCTGGCGCTGCGCGGCGATGTCGCCAGCCGCGCCTTCTGCCGCCGCGCGGTGGAACGGACGGTGAAGCAGTTCGGCGGTCTCGACGTGCTGGTCAACAACGCCGCGTTCCAGGTGCATTCGGTCGATTTCACCGACCTTACCGAGGAGCATTTCGACACCACGCTGAAGACCAATCTCTACGGCTATTTCCATATGGCGCAGGAGGCGGTGCCGCACATGAAGCCGGGTTCGGCCATCATCAACACCGGCTCGGTCACCGGCATCGACGGCTCGAAGCATCTGGTCGACTATTCCATGACCAAGGGCGGCATCCACGCCTTCACCCGTGCGTTGTCGGGCAGTCTCATCGACAAGGGCATCCGCGTCAACGCGGTGGCGCCGGGGCCGGTATGGACGCCGCTCAACCCGTCGGAGAAGGAGGCCGAGGACGTCTCGGTGTTCGGTGCGAAGACGCCGATGAAGCGCCCGGCCCAGCCGGAGGAGATCGCGCCGGCCTATGTGTTCCTGGCCTCGCCGCAATGCTCCAGCTACATCACCGGCGAGATCCTGCCGATCGTTGGCGGGTATTGATCCGGGTTGGGTCCTGAAAATCGCGCCGCTCACTCAGCATTCAAGGGCGGAACCCTATGCCCCATGACAGGGCTCGACTCCGTGCGGAAAGAATTTGGTTTCGTTTGGAACAAGGCGGGAGACTGGCTGTTTCCTAAGACCTCATGTCGAGGCGAGGGAACAACCAGGAAGGACCAACCCCATGGCGACCAAGGCTGCATCGAAGGGTCTGAATGAACTCTTCCACGACACACTCAAGGACATGTATTTCGCCGAGAAGAAGATTCTCATCACGTTGCCGAAGATGGCAAAGGCGGCGCAAAGCGAGGCTCTGAAATTGGCATTCGAAAAGCATCGCAATCAGACCGAAGAGCATGTTGCTCGCCTCGAGGAGGTCTTCGAGGTGATCGACAAGAAACCGGCTGGCAAAACCTGCGCCGCCATCATGGGCATCACCGAGGAAGGCGCCGAGATCATCAAGGAATATAAGGGTTCGCCGTCTCTGGATGCCGGCCTCCTGGCGGCAGCACAGGCCGTCGAGCACTATGAGATTTCGCGCTATGGCACGCTGCGGACCTGGGCATCCGAACTCGGACTGACCGAGGCGGTCAATCTCCTGGACCTGACGCTGATCGAGGAGAAGGAAACCGACGCGGCACTCACCGAACTTGCCGGATCGGCCGTCAACATGGCGGCGGAAGCCGCGTAACGGCAACCAGCCATCCCCTCTCTTGTCGTCCCGAGCCCTGGTGATCGGTCACCAGGGCTCGGAGAACGACTTTCAATCGAATGGCTCCGGAAGGGCGCTCATATGCCGGAGGCACTCGTGGAATCGCGCAAATTCCTTGGATCGTTCTGCCGCGCTCGGCGTTTCAGAAAAAGCTGAAATGGAGGAACGGACAATGGGCGACGATCGGCTGGAAAAGATCAATCAGCGTGCCTATGAAATCTGGGAACGGGAAGGCCGGCTGTTCGGCAATCACGAGCGGCACTGGAACCAGGCCCAGGCGGAAATCGACCGCGAGGCCGCCTTGCCGATGACGGCGGGCGACGCCCTGCCGGAAACCCGCGAGATCGCCAGCTCCGACATTCTGACGGTCGAGGAACTCGCCATGCGCACCGGCATATCGGGCGACGAGGCGCGGGAGCTGATCGACAGGCTGGGCAGTGACCGCGCGGCGATCGAGGCAGCCGCGCGCAGCCTCAAGGCGCGACGGCGGCTCTAGCTTCGGGCTGCATTGAAGCGAACAGCCGGGCCGCGTCAGCGGCCCCCTCTGTCGGGCAAGCCCGCGTCAGCGGCCCCTCTGTCGGGCAAGCCCCGCGTCAGCGGCCCCTCTGTCGGGCAAGCCCCGCGTCAGCGGCCCCTCTGTCAGGCGGGCCCCAGCGGCCTTCGCCGTCATGCGGGAACAGGTGAGCGCCGAAGCGCGTTGACCTCTGTCAGGAGACAAAAAAATGTCTGTCCACAAGACGACTGTGCACAAGGAAGACTACCGGACAAATCGGGCCGACTACCTGATTGCGAGGTCGCCGATCCCAAAGGTTGAGCCCAAGCCGAAGAGGCGACCGTCCCGGCCTGATGATTTGCGCTCGGCCGGGGAGAACTCTTCGCAGCCATTGGCGAGATCGCCCCCGCGCCACTAGCCGCCTTGTCCGGAGCATCAAAACAAGGCCCGCTGGCTGAATCGGTTTCGAGGCGAACGCGACAGATGATCAGGAAACTCAAATCCGGAAAGTAGGCTCTATTCGCGCAAGAAGGACGAAAAGACCGGCCGCCGCCGCAACCTCAGCACCGTCGACACCCGCGAGGCCGCCGAGGTGCAGTATTTCAAGCGGCATTGAGGGGAAATCATGCCGGCGGCTGGCGCGTACTATGCGCCGCTGACGACACCCCGAATTGTCATGCCGCGCGGCCGCGTCGGCATGACAATTTTCGCCACGTTGCTGGCCTCCTGCAGGCTTCCCGAATCTTTGGCTTCGATGTTTCTCAAGCGATCTTGACGCGCCGCGTCACCTGGCCATTGCTCTCCCAATATGTGTGCTTCTTGGCGATCAAGGGGTCGTCCATTGCTGGTTGAATCTGTCCCGTGGTGCTGACCGCGCGCGAGGTCACCGTGTGTTCTCCCGGCGAGGGGTTTGCCCAGGGCAGGGACCAGATTTTCCAGGCGTGTTCGGCCTCCTCACTGTGGTCGATGGTCGCCGGCGCCCAGGGCGCTTGATCGATTTGCACTTCGACCCGGTCGATCGGTGCCCCCCAGGCTGCCCCGACGATGGCGTAGTCCGAGCCTTTCCGGGTGACCTTCGCGGGTGCCGACTTTAGCAGCGCCCGGCCCACCGAGGTCTCGGCCCATACGGTCTCGCCATTGTGGTCTTCCTCCCGGATGGTGACATAGTCGCGGGCCATCATAACGCTCATGAACCTTGTGTCGCGAACCTCGATGCGTTTCAGCCACTTGACGTTGGCGATGCCGTACCAACCCGGAGCAATGAGCCGCAGCGGGAAACCATTGGGTGCCGGCAAGGCGGCGCCGTTCATTTCATAGCAGAGCAGATTGTCGGGGTTCATCGCGTCGGCGAGCGACATGCTGCGCGCGAAGTTCTGCTTCATCTTGACGTCGCGTATCGGGACCTCGCTTTCGTCGGTCCCGAAAAAGACGACCTCGATGCCCTGATCCAGCACGCCGGCTTCCTCGAGGATCGACGCCAGCGGCGTCCCTGCCCAGCGGGCATTGCCGATGCCGCCGGTGAAAAAGGGAAAACCGTGGTTGCCCGAGCATTCCACTGTGAAAACGACCTCCTGGCGCGGCCGCGCCCTGATGTCGGCGAGCGTCAGCTTCAGGGGCCTCTTGACCATGCCCCCGATCTCCATGGACCATGTCTTCTCATCGATCGTCGGTCGATTGAAATGCGAGATGCTGAAGAACTTGTCGTTTGGCGTTATCCAGCTATTCAGATCCTCCCAGACAAGCTGGCTCTGGATGCCTACCGGATCGGGATTTTCGGTCGGCTGGTCCAGCCACGGAACGACGTCCTCGCCCGCCTGTGTTGGAAATGCGTAAGCTCGCGAGGCACGGAGAGCAGCGATTGCGACAAGAGCCGCGCTTCCTTGAATAAGAAGTTCTCTACGTTGAATTCTATGCATGTTGTTTACCTCCCAGTTGATCCGGAACAGGCTGCAACGTGCGTTAGGCCGAAGCCTGATCACGGATAGGCGACACAATGAAAATTCTGCCCAGCCGGAAGTATCCGGATAGGTCAGACAATCACCGACGCACCTCAAGCATGTGAAGTGTTGAGCGAAACTCTAGCTGCGTTTCGCAATCTAAGAGTGCGCCCTTGAAAAGGAAGTGTCCACAACCTGGACGGGACATTGTAACTTTGTGGCAGAGCGATGTCCGGCCCAGGAAAGCACGGCGGTCAGGGGCGCGCTGCTCCACGAGCGCGCCCTTTCGCGCGATCGAGTTTCAGCGCGAGGCCGACGACCATTTCCACCAAATGATCTCGTAGCGAGCGCTGCCCGTCCACGGTGTAGAGCGTGCTGCCAAAAATCCGCGAGAAGGTGGCCTGGTTGGAAACGTTGAAGAAGCTCGACGCACTGATGTGCCAGTGCAGTTCAAGAGGCGACACGTCTTCACGGAAAAGGCCATTGGCGCGCCCGCGTCGGCAAATCGCTTCAAGCTTCTGAATAGCCCCTGCATTCAACAGCCTGATCAGCTCAGACTGTTCGAGATACACGCCATGATGGATGTTTTCGATCATCACGATCCTGATGAAATCCGGATGGCGGCTGTGATGATCGAAGGTGAACTCGGCGAGACGCTTGAGTGCCTCGACCGGCGGCAGGTGATCAAGCTCCAGCTCCTGCTCGCCAGTTCGCACCTGCCGGTAGGCTTCCTCGAGGACCCGGCCGTAGAGCCGTTCCTTGTCGCCGAAATAGTAGTAAATCATCCGCTTTGACGTGTGCGTCTTTGCCGCGATCTCGTCGATGCGCGCGCCCGACAGGCCGTTTGCGGCAAACTCGGTCATCGCCACCGCGAGTATGTTCTTTTGAACGCCGGCGGGATCCTGCTTCCACCCGCTGCGGCCGCCCGCCGGCACCTTCTCGTGCAGCCTCATCTCGTCACTCATGTCCGCTCCTCGCAAACGTGGCATCGGCACAGAGCCTAGCAAATTAACCGAATAGTACAAAGTTGTTGACGTAATTAACTGACTGGTACAAAGTTGGGTCCAGTTCGATTTGGGAGGATCGTTTGGCCTTGTTGGCCACCGCCACTGCAGAGAATTGGGGGAAGTCTCCCAATTCGCGCCGCATATTGGTCGGCTTGCTCGGGCGTGGAATTCAGCTTTCCCGGACGCCCGCTATGCACGAGGCGGAAGGCCGCGCCCAAGGACTCTCCTGCGTTTATACGCTGCTCGATACGGAAACGATGGGCGAGACCGCCCCTCCTTTGGGAGATCTCATCACCTTTGCCGGGCACTTCGGCTTCACCGGCTTTAACGTCACGTTCCCCTACAAACAGGAAATCATCCCGCTGCTCGACGAGCTTTCCGAGGCGGCCGAGATCCTTGGCTCGGTCAACACCGTGGTGTTCCGGGGCGGTCGGCGCATCGGCCACAACACCGACAAGTGGGGGTTCAAGGAGAGTTTTCGCCACGGGCTGGCCGGACAGAAGCGTCGGGAGGTGCTGCTGCTGGGAGCCGGTGGCGCCGGCGCCGCGGTGGCCCACGCCTTGTTGGAAAGCGGCGTCGAGACGCTGCTTGTAACCGACTTACAGGTCGATCGGGCCGAAGCGCTGGCGTCCCGGCTCAGGTCGGCCGGCGGCACGCAAAAGGTGGAAGTCATCTCGGACCTCGCTGCGGCCTCCGGTCGCGTAGACGGCATCGTCAACGCGACACCGGTCGGGATGGCAAAGTTGCCCGGCATGCCGATCGCCGCCGATCTGTTGCGGCCGGAGTGCTGGGTCGCCGACATCGTCTACCTGCCGCTTGAAACGGAACTGCTCAGGGAGGCGCGGCAACGGGGCTGCCGCACGCTCAGCGGCGAGGGAATGGCCGTGTTCCAAGCCGTGCGGGCTTTTGAACTTTTCACCGGGCTCGCGCCCGATGTTGAACGGATGAAGTCGGCGTTTGCCGCCTTTGGGAGGGGCCGTGACCCAGCCGACACAGGACTTGGACAATAGCCAACAGGGAGGAAAGAACATGACCTTAAATGCCACACGCCGGGAACTCCTGGTCGGGGCGGGCGTGCTCGCCACGACGGCAGCCTTTCCGGCGCTCGCCCAGGACAAGCCGAAGCTGCGCTTCTCGGCCGTGTTCTCCGAACAGGACATCCGCGCCGACATGATGAAAATGTTCGCTGACGCAGTCAAAGACGACTTCGTCTTTGAGGGCTACTACGGCGGCAATCTGTTCAAGCAGGGTACCGAGCTCGTCGCCCTGCAACGCGGCAATCTCGAGATGGGCAACATCGCACCGCAGGATATCTCCAAGCAGATCCCGGCATGGTCGATCGTCACCGCGGCCTATTTGTTCCGCGACGCCGCGCATTTGAAAACCTTCTTCGCCGGCGATCTCGGCGCAGAGATGAAGAAGATGACCGAGGACCAGCTTGGCGTGCGCGTGCTCGGGCCGACCTATTTCGGCGCCCGGCAGATCGGCCTCAAGCCGGACAAGAAGATCACCACGCCGGCCGACATGGCGGGCATCAAGCTGCGCATGCCGGGTGGCGACGCCTGGCAGTTTCTCGGCACCGCGCTCGGCGCCAATCCCGTCGCCATGGCCTACGCCGAGGTCTACACCGGGCTGCAGACCGGCGCGATCGACGGCCAGGACAATCCGCTGCCGAACGTCGAGAACATGAAGTTCTATGAGGTCATGTCGCAGATCGTGCTGACCTCGCACCTGGTCGGCTTCGATCTGCTGACCGTATCGAAGAAGGTGTGGGATGACATGGGCGCCGACAAGCAGGCGAAGTTCCAGGCCGCCGCTGACGCCGCCATCGAATTCAGCACGCAAAAACACCTTGCGCGCGAGAAGGAGCTGGTCGAGCTGTTCAAGGGCAAGGGTCTCAAGCTCTACGAGCCCGACATCGCTGCGTTCCGCAAATACGCTCAGGAGAAATACCTGTCGTCGGATCTCGCCAAGGAATGGCCGGCCGGCATGGTCGACAAGATCAACGCGCTCTAAGCCGGGAGGTGCGGCGGGCATTGCCTTGCGCCGCGCCTCCTCATTCTAAAAATGGCTTTCACAGGCGGAGAAGCCCGCGTGAACCCTTCGCTCCGAAACCTTGGCCGCTGGCTATACCAGCGCGCCGAGAACGTCCTCGCCGTCATGTTGGCCGCAATGTTCGCCGCCTTCCTGCTGCAGATCGTCTTTCGCTACCTGCTCAACATGCCGATCGGCTGGACCAACGAAATCAGCGTGATCCTGTGGATCTGGCTGGTGCTGTGGGGTGCAGCCTTCGTTGTCCGCGAGGAGGAGGAGATCCGCTTCGACCTCTTCTACGCATCGGCCCCACCGCGCGTTCGCCGCATCATGTTCCTCATCGCGGCCGCATCGCTGATCGCGCTCTACGCGATTTCCTTTCCTGCCGTGCTCGACTACGTGACGTTCATGAAGGTCGAAAAGACCGCCTATCTGAAGATCCGCTTCGACTGGCTGTTCTCGATCTACATCATATTCGTCGTGGCTATAATTGTCCGCTACCTCTGGCTGTCCTGGCAGGCCGTGTTCGGCAAGGCGCCAAAGGAGTTCGATCCTACCAAGGCGGGGTCGGGCGTATGAATTTCGCCAGCCCGTTCTCGATCTCGGTCGTCGCGATCACCGTGCTTGCCTTCCTCGGGCTGCCCATCGGGCACTCGATGATCGCCGGCTCGATCCTCTATCTGCTGCTGGCAGGGCTCGATATGGGGACGGCGGCCGAGCAGCTCGTGAACGGGATGTACAACAACTACATCATCCTCGCGGTGCCGCTGTTCATCCTGGCTGCGGAGCTGATGAACATCGGCTCGATGACGGAACGCCTGCTGCGCTTCTGCGATGCCGTGGTCGGCCGGTTCCGGGGCGGGCTTGCCTACGTCAACGTCGTCCAGAGCATCATTTTTGCGGGCATGTCGGGATCGGCCATCGCCGATGCTGCCGGCACCGGCAAGATGATGCAGATGATGATGACCAAGGACGGCAAGTACACGCCGAGCTACGCAGCGGCGCTGACGGCCGTGACCTCGGTCATCGGGCCGATCATCCCGCCGTCGATCCCCATGGTCATCTATGCGCTCGTCTCCGACGCCTCGATCGGCTACCTGTTCCTCGGGGGTGTCATCCCCGGCCTGTTGATGGCGGCGGCGCAGATGGGGATCGTGGCATACCAGGCGCAGCGCAACAACTTTCCGGTCGAAGCGCCGACACCGCTGCGCGAACTGCCGGGCATTACCTGGCGTGCCTTCCCCTCGCTTATGATGCCGGTCGTCCTGCTCGGCGGCATCTACACCGGCGTCACCACGCCGACCGAAGCGGCGGCCGTGGCTGCGGCCTATGCCCTGGTCATCTCCGTCGTGCTCTACCGCAGTGTCAGCTTCGCCGACTTCTACCATTCCGTGCTGGCCAGCGCGCGCACCTCGGCCTCGATCGGCATGCTGATCGCCGGTGCCCTGGTCTTCAATTATGTGGTCACCGTCGAGAACATCCCGGAATCGATCAAGGCCATTCTCACAAGCTGGGATCTGTCGGCCATCGGCTTCCTGATCCTGGTCAATATCCTGCTCCTGCTGCTCGGCTGCGTGCTCGAAGGCACCACGATTCTTCTCGTGATCGTGCCCGTCCTCATCCCGACGGCGCGCGCGCTGGGCATCGACATGGTGCATTTCGGCGTGATGGTGGTGGTCAACATCATGCTCGGCCTGGTGACGCCGCCATACGGTCTGCTGCTGTTCATCATGACGAGGATCGCCGAAGTGCCGCTGAAGGACATTGTCCGCGACGTGCTTCCGTTCCTGTGGGCGATGATCGCTTCGCTGGCTCTCATCACTTTTTTCCCCGAACTCGTGCTCTGGCTGCCCCGGCTGCTGGGCTACCAGGGCTGATCGAAGACAAAGGAGCCGTCATGGCGAAGCCAATCTACGTGATCAACGGCCCGAACCTGAATCGGCTCGGCAAGCGCGAGCCGGAAATCTACGGCACGACGACGCTGGCTGAGATCGAGGCCTTCTGCCGCGATGCGGCCGGCGACACGCCCGTCCGTTTCCATCAGTCGAACAGCGAAGGCCAGATCATCGACTGGATCCACGAAGCGATCGACGAGGGAGCCGGCATCGTCATCAACCCGGCCGGTTTCTCCTTCACGTCGATTGCGATCCTCGACGCTCTAAAAATGTTTCCCGGCCCGATCGTCGAGCTCCACATCTCGAACATTCACCGGCGCGAGGCCCACTATCACCATTCCTACGTGTCGAAGATCGCGACGGCGGTCATCGCGGGTCTGGGCCCGCGCGGCTATCCTGTTGCGGTTCGTGCCATCGCAGACCTGCTTGCGGCGGCATCGAAGGTGCCAGGACCATGAAGACCTCCATCGCCACCGTGTCGATCAGCGGCGATTTGCGCGAGAAGCTCGCGGCCATCGCTGCGGCCGGCTTCGACGGGGTGGAAATATTCGAGAATGACTTTCTTGCCTTCGACGGCAGCCCTTCTGAAGTCGGGCGGATGATCAGGGATCATGGTCTGGAGATCACACTGTTCCAGCCTTTCCGCGATTTCGAAGGAATGCCCGAACAGCAACGTTCTCGTTCCTTCGATCGAGCGGAGCGCAAGTTCGACCTGATGCAAGAACTCGGCACCGACCTGATGCTCGTGTGTTCCAACGTCTCGCCGCTGGCGCTGGGCGGCATCGACCGTGCCGCTGACGATTTCCGCGAGCTAGGCGAACGGGCAGGACGGCGCGCGATTCGCGTCGGCTACGAGGCGCTCGCCTGGGGGAGGCATATCAGCGACCATCGCGACGCGTGGGAGATTGTCAGGCGTGCGAACCATCCCAACATCGGACTGATCCTGGACTCCTTTCACACCTTGGCCCGACGGGTGGATGTGGAGACGATCCGCGCCATCCCTGGCGATCGCATCTTCATCGTCCAGCTTGCCGACGCTCCGCTAATTGACATGGACCTGCTGTACTGGAGCCGCCATTTCCGGAACATGCCGGGCGAAGGTGATCTGCCGGTGGTCGACTTCATGCGAGCGGTCGTGGCAACCGGCTACGACGGTCCGTTGTCGCTCGAAATATTCAATGACCAGTTCCGCGGTGGATCGCCCAGGTCTATCGCGGTCGACGGCCACAGGTCCCTGGTCTACCTCATGGACCAGGTTGCACGCGCCGAGCCGGACATCGCGATCGACGTGCCGGCCTTGCCGGAACGGGTCGCGGTCAGCGGCATCGAGTTCGTCGAGTTCGCCGCAAACGAGACCGAGGCTGACGAGTTGGTGCTGCTGCTGCGCGCCATGGGGTTCTCGCTGGTTGGCCGCCACAAGAACAAGGATGTGGTGCTGCTTCGTCAGGGCGCCATCAACATTGTCGTCAACACCGAGAAAGAGGGGCTGGCGCACTCCTCGTACCTGGTTCACGGCGCTTCTGCCTATGCGTTCGGATTGAAGGTCGATGATGCGGCCGCAACCGTGGCCCGCGCTCGTGCATTGGGCGCCGAGCCCTTTGAACAACGCCATGGTCCCGATGAGCTGGCGATACCGGCAATACGCGGGGTCGGAGGCGGCGTGATCTACTTCATCGACGGCAAGAGCGAATTGGCAAAAGTCTGGGAGATCGAATTCGAACCGGTCGCCGACGCAGGCGACGATGCCGGGCTGATGGCAATCGACCACCTCGCTCAATCGATGAACTATGAGGAGATGCTGACCTGGCTGCTTTTTTACACATCGATCTTCAGGACGAGAAAATTGCCCATGGTGGATGTGATCGATCCGGCCGGCGTCGTGCGCAGCCAGGTCGTGGAGAGCGACGATGGTGGCTGGCTTCGGCTTACCTTGAACGGTGCGGAGAACCGCAGGACGCTGGCCGGCCATTTTGTCGCTGAGAGCTTCGGCTCGGGCGTGCAGCACTTGGCCTTCGCCAGCCGCGATATTTTCCAGACCGCCGACCGCTTGGCCGAGCTCGGCTTCAATGTGTTGGAAATTTCACCGAACTACTACGACGATCTCGAAGCACGCCTCGGTCTCGAACCGGAATTCTCGAGCCGGTTGCGGAACCGAAACATCCTCTTCGATCGGGACGAGGGAGGCGACTATTTCCAGCTCTACAGCCAGACCTACGGCGAAGGTTTCTTCTTCGAGATCGTCGAGCGTCGCGGCTATCGAGGCTACGGGGCAGTCAATGCCCCGTTCCGCATTGCCGCCCAGAAGCGAACACTGCGGCCAAAAGGCATGCCAGCCGTTACGACGTGACCGAAAGCGAAATGTCCACTTTGGCACAAGCTGACCTGGCTCCACGTCCGCTACCTGGCGCTTGGCAAATTCTCGTACTCCCCGGCCAGCGCTCAGGAACCGCCTTTCCTCGCCTCATCCCACCCCCTCCGTTAACCTTTCGTTAACCATGCCCGGCCTAGCGTTTACCTATCAGTAAGGAATCGCTGTCCGTGACCTTCGCCGCCCCCGTCGAGACCAAATCCATTCGCTTTCGCGCCCGCTCCTTCGTCGCCTTCACGCTGACGCCCGAGGCGCCTTTGGACGTGTGGCTGGAGAGCCTCGATCGCTGGATTGGCAACTCGCCCGGCTATTTTGCCGGCCGCCCGGTGGTGCTCGATTTGAACACGCTCAAGCCCGATGTCGCCGCGATCGAATCGCTGGTCGGCGTGCTTGGTCATCGCGGCATCCGCGTCTATGCCATCGAGCTCGATGGCGGCGCGGAACTCGGGGCCCATCTGCCGCCGACGCTGGTCGGCGCCAAGGAGGCCACATCGGACGGCTTGCTGCTGCAGCCCGGTCGCAAGGGCAGGGCGGATGACGCCAAGGCGGCAAGCGAATTGAAGGCGCCTGGCGACGCGCCCGTGGGTGGCGACGCCAAGGCCGGCGCGGCGAGGGCTCACGATGCCAAACCAGGCGCGGCCTTGCCGGCTGACGGCACGCTGATGATCCGCACGCCGATCCGCTCGGGGCAGCTTGTGTTTCATCCGCATGGCGACGTCATCGTGCTGGGCTCCGTCGCTTCCGGGTCCGAGATCGTCGCCGCCGGTTCCATCCACGTCTACGGCACGCTGCGCGGACGCGCCTCGGCCGGCGGGCTCGGCAATTCCGCGGCGCGCATCTTCTGCCGCAAGAACGAAGCCGAACTGCTCTCGGTCGACGGCTGGTATTGCACCGCCGAGGAGATGGATCCGTCGGTGCGCAGCAAGGCGGTCCAGGCCTTTCTCGACAACGGCATGCTGCGCATCGCGCCGTTCAGCTGACAGGAACTCGGCGGCGGCGCCGACCGACAAGACAACGAAACAAAAACGGAGGCATTTTCATGGGCAAGGTAGTGGTGGTCACGTCGGGCAAGGGGGGCGTCGGCAAGACGACCTCGACGGCGGCACTGGGTGCGGCAGTCGCCAAGACCGGCAAGAAGGTGGCGCTGGTCGACTTCGATGTCGGCTTAAGGAATCTCGACCTGATCATGGGCGCCGAGCGGCGCGTCGTGTTCGACCTGGTCAACGTCATCCAGGGTTCGGCCAAACTGTCGCAGGCGCTGATCCGCGATAAAAGGGTCGAGACACTGTTCCTGCTGCCGGCCTCGCAGACGCGCGACAAGGATGCGCTGACCGAAGAGGGCGTCGGCGAGGTCATCGAGCGGCTGCGCTCGGTGTTCGACTATGTCTTCTGCGACAGCCCTGCCGGCATCGAGCGCGGCGCCCAGCTTGCCATGCGCTTTGCCGACGAGGCAGTCATCGTCACCAACCCGGAAGTGAGCTCGGTGCGCGATTCCGATCGCATCATCGGCCTGCTCGACGCCCGCACCATGAAGGCCGAGCAGGGCGAGCAGATCGCCAAGCACGTGCTGGTGACGCGCTACGATGCGGCGCGCGCGGCGCGCGGCGAGATGCTCTCGATCGACGACGTTCTGGAAATCCTGTCGACGCCGCTCTTGGGTATCATCCCCGAGAGCCAAGATGTGCTGAGGGCCTCGAACCTCGGTTCGCCGGTAACATTGGCCGATCCGCTGACTGCCGCCGCCAAGGCCTATCTCGACGCGGCACGGCGGCTCGAAGGCGAGGAACTGCCCGTCGTGGTGCCCTTCGAACGCAAGGGCTTCCTCGACCGTCTGCTCGGAAGGAGGGCGGCATGAACATTTTCGACCTCTTCAAGCGGCGCTCCAGCGCGCCGGTGGCGCGCGAGCGGCTGCAGGTGCTGCTCGCCTATGAGCGCCGCAACCGCAGCCAACCCGACCTGGTCTCCATCCTGCGCGAGGAGATCATGGCGGTGATCGCCAAGCATGTGCAGATCGACCAGGACTATCTGCAGGTCTCGATGGACCGTGGCGAGACCATGTCGACGCTGGAGATCGACATCCAGATCCCCAACAAGAGCGCCGTGCCGCTGGCCATGGCGGGGTGAGGGGCTGACCTCGCGGAACCAGGGTTCCTCGCCCCCACGGAGTGGGGGGTCCGAAGGACGGGCGAGACCCGTGGCTCGCCCCGGCAAAGGTGGCCGCGAAGCGGCCGGAGAGGGGGCTTCGCCACGCCGGCGGGTTCCCTCTAGATCGTTAGAGCGAGGCATTTCCGCCTCTCCGTCCCGGCTTCGCTGAGCCACCTCCTCCCACGTCGCGGGGCGTGCAACCCTAGCTTTTCCAAGGCCGCGGCTAAATTGCCTCGCGCGGCATCTACCCCCAAATGTCCCCAAATTACCTACAAGCCGGCAGGGGCTTCCCCTACGAAAGCATAGGATGTAAAAGGAGAAACATTAGCAATTCATTAAGTACGAGGGGTTTGCGTAAGCGGCAGAGTAAGAGGTGTATGACATGAACCTCAAGAGCCTGATCAAGCGTGCTGAAGATGTAGACAAGGTATTCCAGGAGCTGCAGACGGATCTGGCGGAAGCCATCAATGAGTCTCTCGAGTCGCTGGAGAACGATCCGGATGATGATCGCCGGGCAAAGGGCGACAGTCTGCAAATCGAGGGCGCCAAGGACGAGGTGACCAAGGACGAGGTGACCAAGGGCGAGGTGGCCGAGGCCGAGCCGCCGCCCGAGGACAGGACAGGACAGCCCGTGCAACGGCTGACGTCCCACACGCAAACCCGGCTGGCCGCATTGGGCGCCGTCGATGGGCTGTTCCACGAAGCGCAGGACTATTTGGAGGAGATCACCGCGAAACTGTCGGAGATCGGCACCTCGCACCATTTGACGCGCGAATTCCTCACCATCCTGCACGGCGACATCCTTCGCGCCAACGAGCTTGAACTTGTAAATACCGGCCTGGCCGCGGAACAACGCGCGCTCTCGCAGCAGCTGCACGATGCGGTCAAGAAGCAGCGCGAGCGCGAAAGCGCCGTCGAGGTGCTGCAGCAACGCGAGACAAGCCTGGTCCAGGAGCGCGAGTCGCTTCGCACCGCCCTGGCCGCGGCAAGGCTGGAACTCGTCGAGGCGGCCAATGCGAGCGCCAGGCGCGAGGCGGAGTTCGGCGATGCCGTCAAGTCGCTTTCCGACAGGACGGTCGAGGCCAACCGGCGCTCGCGCGAGATCAAGACCTTGCGGGAAAAGCAGGTCAACCTGTCGATCGATCTCGACAGGGCGCAGAAGCGCGAAGCCGAGGCGCGCCACAGGCTGGACGAGCTGTTGACCACGCATCGCAGCGAAGCGGCGCGGATCGCTGACCTCGTGGCCGCGCTCGTCAAAAGCGAGAAAGAGGAAATGCGGCTGCAGACCGGGCTCGAGATGGCGCAGGCGAAGCTGTCGGAAATGACCGAAGCGGCCCGTCTTGTGGAAGCCGACAGGCAGGCCGAGCAGGAGCGTGCCCAGGCCGAGATGAGCGGCCTGCGTGCCGAGATCCAGGGCCTCCAGTCACGGCTGGAGCTTGCCGCGACCGAGAACGGCGAGGCCGCCGGCGAGGTCGCCAGGCTCAAGACGGAACTGAGCGACGCCATGGCCGAAAAGCAGATCGCCGATGAACGACTGTCTGCCCTCATGAACGAGAGCGAAAACGACAAGATAAACCTTTCGACCGTGAGCGCGGACCTTTCGCAGCTGACGCTGCAGCAGGCGTCCGAGCAGATACAGCTCGATATCCAGAAGCAGGAATGCGAGGACCTGCGCGCCGAGATCGCGTCGCTCAATGCCCGCATCCAGGAGCTGTTGCCCTATGAGCGGCTGCATCGGGTCACCGAGGCCAGGGCGCGCGACGACGCGGCCAGCGCCAGGCCGCGCGACGACGCGGTGGTGGTCGAGATCAAGGGCGTGGTCGCCGAAAAGGCGCGTGCCACGCACCGGCGGCGCGCCCACCGCAATTTGCGCGCGACTTCGTAAGCAGGCGAATGCGGCGGAGTGCGTAATCTCCCCCACGATGGGGGAGATTGGCTGTTCAGCGCTTCGCCCCCTCACTCCCCCGCTTCATGCTGGTAAAGCTCGTCCATGCTGAGCTTTGCCAATGCCGCGAAGGGCGCCTGCTTCTTCACCCGGCCGCGGCTCAGGATGACGACGTCGTCGCAGAACGAGATGGTACTGTGGTGGTGGCTGATGACGATGGTGGTGCGGCGGCCGGCACGCGACTTCAGCGTCTCGACGATGGCCGCTTCCGACAGACCGTCCACGGCATTGGTGGCTTCGTCGAGGATCAGTATGTCGGGATCGCGCACCAGCGCGCGCGCCAGGGCGATGCGCTGCCTTTGCCCGGCCGACAGGTTGACGCCCCGATAGCCGACCAGCGTCTTGTAGCCCTGCGGCAAATGCTCGATGAATTCATGTGCCTCGGCCAGCCTGGCGGCGCGCTCGGCGTCGCCGGCCGAGGCCGTGTCGTGGCCGTAGACGATGTTGTCGAGGATCGTGCCGTCCACCAGTTCCAGCTCCTGGCTGGCTAAGGCGATGTTCTTGCGCCATTGGCCTGGGTCGATCTCGCCAAGTGGCGTCCCGTCGACAAGGATGCTGCCGCCGTCCGGCTCGACGAAGCGGCAGAGCAGGTTGACGATCGTCGTCTTGCCGGCACCCGAACGGCCGATCAACGCCGTCGAGCGGCCGCTGCGAACGCTGAACGTGGCCTGGTGCAGCACCGCCCCGCGCGCATCCGGACCGGGCGTCGAGGCTGCGCCCGCATAGGTGAAGCTGACATCGTCGAAGCTGATCGCCTGGCGCAGGCCGTCGAACGGACGGTTGCCTTGCGGCGCCGCCGGCTTGCCTGCGGGGTCGAGCAGCCATTGCACCTCTTCCAGCGAGCCGGAGAGGCCTTGCAACTGGCTCCACGACATCTGCAAGGCGCGCATATGCGGCTGCAGCCGGTAGAGCAGGATCAGGAAGGCGGCGGTCAGCGGGAAGCTGACATTGGCGAGCCACGCGCCGATCACCACCATCAGGAACAGCATGGCGTGCAGAACCTCGGTCAGCGGCGGCAAGACGCCCTGACGGGTCGAGAGCACGAAGGCGGCGCGCCGCACACCGTCGGACGCTCTGTCGAACACCGCCTTCTCGCGGTCCTCCTGGCCGAAGATGCGGATCAGGCGCCCGGCATGCACCAGATGCAGCATTTGCGAGGCAAGCGCGCTGTTGCGCGCGGCGACGCCGCGGCTCGGCGCCTTCAGCTTGGCCGACAGCAGGGCATGCGCCAGCTGCACCAGCGCCAGCCCGAGCGTCACCAGCAGCGTCATCTGCCAGGACAAGAGCAGCAGGAAGGCGAGCAGGATGATTGCAGCCGAGGCACTGACGATCGCGCCGAGCAGCGCCTGGATTGCGTCCGAGGCTCGCCAGGATTCGTTCGAGATGATGTTGAGCAGCCGTCCGGGGCTCTGCTGCAGGAAGAACGGGTAGCCGACCCTCAGCAGCCGCTCCGACAGCGCGCTGCGGATGGCATAGCTTGCCTTGCCGTAAATATGCGCGGTGAGCAACGTGTTGGCGAAGGCAAGGACGTTTTTCAGCACGATCGAGCCGAGGATCGCGGCCGAGATGGCGATCAGCCGCTCGCGCTCGCCGAGGTTCGCTCCAATCTGCTGGAGGAGGGCGGAGAAGCCGGCCATGCCGGCTGTGTCGCCATGCCCCATGATGATGCCGAGCAGCGGAATGATCAGGCCGATGCCGAGGCCTTCAAGCGCCGCACCCGCCAGACCAAGCACCACCACGGCGGGAACAAGCCGCAGCAACCCGCCGCCAAGCGCGCGGCGCAGCATCGGCAGGGCTGGCGGCATCAGCGTCATTATCGTGCTCTGGCCTCCGCGCCGGCTTCATTGGCCTGCCGATCCGGTTGCAGCCGTGGCTGCCTGCGCCATCCGACAATCAAAAGCAGCGCAAATCTGGTGGCACCTGCAAGGTTCATGACGACGACGGGCCAGTGCGACAGGCCGAGATCGTGGTCGAAGCGCGGGCCGCCGGCAAGCTCGCGCATGGCCGACCGCGCGGCCCAGTAGAAATGGCGCAGCAGCCAGGGCGCGCGCCGCACATGCTTCAGGCACAGCGCGCCATTGCCGAGGCTATAATCGCGGTGCAGCCTGTCGATCGACTTGCGATCGCGCCGGCCATGATGGTGGAAGATCGTCATGTCGGGCACGTATTCGACGGGAATGCCCTTGAGCATTGCGCGCACAAGGTAGTCCGTATCCTCCGCCGAACGCAGCGGGCCACCGGCGCCAAAACGTTCGTCGAACGGCCCGATGCGGGCCGCGACGTCGCGGTGCATGGTCATGTTGCAGCCAAGCACGAAGCCGCCCGGGTGGACGGCAGGCGTCAGCCGCTCGCGCTGTTCACAGCGCTTGATGGTGAAGGGCAGGTCCCTGGCGTCGCCGAGTTCGACGCGGCCGCCGCGCACCAGCCATTTCTCGCCGCTCGCATTATGCCGCATCAGGTCGCGCAAATAGTCGCGATCGACCGCGCAATCATCGTCGACGAACACCAGAATGCGCCCCCGCGCCCGCGCCAGTCCGGCATTGCGGGCCGCCGCCAGTCCGGGCCGCGGCTCCGAAACGGCGGTCAGCGGAATGTCCGAGGTCTCGGCCAGGCAGGCAAGGCGTTCCGCCGTACGGTCGATCGAGCCATTGTCGACCACGACCATCTCGGCGGCAAAGGCGGGATGCGCCCGGCAGGCGGCCTGGACCGACTTGATGCAGGCTTCGAGCACGGCCAGTCGGTCGCGCGTGCAGATGATGAAGCTGACCTCGAACGCCGGCTTCTGGCCCCGCCGGGGATGGACGGGCGAGGGCGCCGGGCGATCGCGTCGCAAGAGCGGATGCGGCTGGTCGTTCATGCCGACCCCCGCTGATAAGGCGCAAGCACCGCCTGGGCCGGCCTGGTCTTGAAATAATGCGCCATCGCATCCGCCTGCTTTCCTGCCGCTATGGAGGCAAGACTGAGCCACGGCGCCCAGGGTCCGGGGCGCAGCGCGTATTGTTCGCGGCGGCGAATGACGTTCCACTTCGCGGTCCGCGTCAGCAATTCATGCGTCAGTGCAGGCTCCCTTTCGTCGCCGACGAGCTGGTAGAGGAAATAGAACAGGTTGAGCGCGCCGGCCGCGAAGCTCGGCCTGATGTCATCGGGCAGCGCGGAAATCCGCTCTTCCAGCGCAACGATGAATTGCGCGGCGCGGGCGACCGTGTCGAACGAGGCGGCATCGCCGATGGCCCGCAGATCCTCGGTGCGGTCCGCCAGTCCCTCGCGCTCCAGGTTCTCGGCCACGATCCGCAAATGCGTCCTGCGCATGTCCCCGGTATGCCGGCTGGTCACGCTTCCAGGGTGGATGCGGTAGACGAGCAGGTTTTCCGGCATCATCGCCGCCGGGAAACGGCGGGCAAGCCGCCCGAAGAGATCGAAATCCTCGGCGTGCCTGTATTCGGGATCGTAGTGGAGACTGCCCTCGTCGATGACCTTCCTGTTGTAGACCACCGTCGGGTGCATGAAGACGGTGAAGAACATCGACAATATCGGCAGGCGGAACTGGAACACCGGATCAGGCCTGCCCTTGGCGATACGGCCGCGCAACAAGGTATCGATGCCGGCGCCGCAGAAGCCGAGCTCGGGCCGCCGGTCGAACAGCGCCACCTGGCGCGACAGGCGCCAGGGATAAGCGATGTCATCGGCGTCCATCCTGGCGACCAGTTCGCCCTGGGCAGTGGCCAGGCCCTCGTTCAGGGTGGCGACGAGGCCGCGGTTTTCGCGCGAGACGATCGAGACGCGGTTGTCGGCCCGGCGGTGCCGCTCGAGGATATCGAGCGAGTTGTCGGTCGATCCGTCATCGATGGCGATGACCTCCAGGCGATCGTAGTTCTGCCGCAGGATCGAGCCGATCGCAGCAGCGAGATAAGGCCCGGCATTGTAAACCGGCAGCAGAACGGAAACGAGCGGGGCGCCGGTCATTGGCCGGCACCCGTTCGCCGGAGATTGCGCGGCGGCTCGCGGCCGTCGGGCGATCCGGTGGGATAGGCCGGCCTGCCGAACCAGCCGGCCTTGCTTGCGCGCTCTTGGAAAGCACGGCGGGCGACATAGGGAAAATGCCGCTTGAGGCCGTTGAGCGGCTTTTCGAAAACCTGCCACGAGATCGCCGCCACGACGATCGTGGCGGTGCCCGCGACGAGGAACCGCCCCGGCCCTTGCTCGGAGACGTTGAGCGGGATCCAGGGCTGCGCCTTGACGGCATAGGCCAGAAGGATCGGGTGATAGAGATAGACGCCGTAGCTGATGCGGCCGAGGGCAAGCAGCGGCGGCAGTTCGGCAAGCTTGCCGAGGATGCCGCCAAACCCGGACGAACAGGCGGCGACAATGGCCACCAGCGGGGCCAGCGGCAGCACCTGCAGCAGCAGCCAATGGGCCCATTCCAGCATGGGCTCTGCCGGCGCCGGGATAAACCACTGGATCGCCAGGAACGCGGCCGCGAAGGCCGGCCAGCCGCGCTGCATCCATTGCGGCAGGGCAGCGCCTCTGCCAGCGCGCATGGCGAGCAGCGCGCCGCAAGCCAGTGCGTCCATCGAGGCGGGCGGCAGCAGGTCGCGGGCGAGCGCCGTGTTGGCGGTCACCGGCCAGTAGAAGCGGTAAGCCAGCGAGAGCGCGATGACGCCGATGGTGATCGCCTCGATGCGCCGGCGCGGCGCCAGAAGCACGATCAGCGGCCAGGCGATATAAAACTGCTCCTCGATGCTCAGGCTCCAGAAATGGCAGAGCAGCCAGGGCGTCCACTCGTTGCGCAGCGCGTACCAGAAATTGGAGAGATAGAGCGCGTGCCACAGAAGCGACCCACGCGACTGTTCGAGATCGGTCAGCCAGACGAGGCCGAGCACGGCGAAATAGGGCGGGAATATTCTCAGCGCCCGCCTGATGTAGAAGGAACGCAGCGCCGGTCCGGCTTCGAACTCGGCGGGCGCGCGGGCTTCCAGCAGCAGCCGCGTGATCAGGAAGCCGGAGAGCACGAAGAACAGCCGCACGCCGAGATGGCCAAGGAAGGAGGAGCCGCCCGCGGCGAAGAAATGCGAGTACAGCACCATCGTCACGGCAATGGCCCTGAGCGCGTCCAACTGCGTGTCGCGTACGCTTTGCATCAGCCGCGCCCGCCGGCACTGTCAAACCGGTGCCTTGCGCACGAGACGGGCTCGAAATCACAGTTGGCCAGCAGAAGCCTGAAGCTGGTCAACCTGGCGGAATCCTCCACGACGCACGTCCAGTCGCTAAATGAATCCCCCAGGAGAGGGTGCGATCAACCGATGGTGCAGCGCAACACAAGAATTTTACATTCGCTGACACATTTGTGTGATCGGATGCTAAAAACCGACAAATCCTGCAGGATTTTCCGCCGCTGGCGAGTGTTTGCCCGCATTCTACGCTAACGCATAAGTTGCATACGTGTCTGCAATCAGTTTTACTTGTGTGTTTTGACATAAGTTCGGGAAAGAGGTTTAGTTCTTTTTCAATTCTGCGTTAAATATTGAAAGTATACTTAAGTTATATGGTATTGGATCTTCAAAAATGGAAAATTGGTTGGAGCTGTCAGTTCTTGCGCGATGCAGCATGGGCTGATCGGTGCAAGTCCTGGACAGGTTGGGTGCAACCGGCTCCGGGCGGCATCCGCAAGTCAGGGCCGGTGATTATGGCTCGCCGGCAAGTGTTCGGATGGCCTTCCTGACGTCTTCCGAGAGGCCAACGGCGAAGGAGTAGCAGGAGCGCGCGCTGAATTTCCGGCACGAGCGGGTGATCGAGGATTGCACGCCGACCACCTCCAGCCCGCTGGCCCCTTGCCTGACCAGCGCTCCACCGGAAGCGCCAGGGGCGGCGGAGCAGTCCAGCTTCAGCCCGCTGCCGGCGACCGTATCGATATCGATCACCTTCTTGACCTTGCAGTCCTCGACGATCCTCTCGTTCCAGTCGTCATGCGGAAGGTCGTCCTGACGGAGCGTGACCATGGTCACGTCTTCGTCCGCAGCCGCTGGCGCGTCGGCAAGACCGTAGGGCGTTACATCGGGAATCGGCTTGACCAGCTTCATGACGATCCAGTCGAAGCGGTCGGTGAAGGACCGCTCTTTGTCTTCCGGGTACACGATGGTCTTCACATCGACCTCATACCAGGTCGATTTCACGCCGTCGGTGCTTAGTTCGAAACTGCAGTGGCTCGGGCGCGAGGCGCCTGCGTAGGATTTCATGCTTGGTTCTGGAAGCACGACATGCCGGGCGCTGAGCACGATGTCGCTTTTGTAGGCCAGGAACGCGCTCGCCGCATTGAAGGGGCACATGATGCGGCCGCTGGCGCCGAACAGTTTGCGCGCCGCAAGCGTGTCCATCTTGTGCTGCTTTGCGTAGTCGGCGATCGCAAGCCGCTTGTCGGCCCCGATCGCGCCGGCCATCGCTGCTGACGAAGCCGCGGCGAAAATGAGAAATCCCAGCGCGATCCGCATCCTTATCCCCCCGCTATCGCCCGTGGGCCGTAGCCTAGTTTCAGGCAAGCAGCCCGGCAAGCGCCATGTGTGGACCAGCCTGCTACATCCGAGGTGCGGGTGCCGCTGTTGCAGCGGCCCTCAGCGCAATGGCTTCATTCTGCGCCTTGCCCCATCAACCGTCCTGCCGTGCCTCACGACAGGAGGGATGGCGAGCCCTATCTCCAGCCATGCCTTGGTACGCCGGCGCGCGATCCAAGCGGCAGGGGAGGAACGAAGCAAGGTGACGTCGACGCCGATTGCAAAGTCTGCGGCTGAAGCCGGCGCTATCCCCCTTGTGGCGCTGCTCGGCGCCATGATGTCGGTGCAGATCGGCGCCGCCTTCGCCAAGGGGCTGTTTCCGCTGGTCGGAGCCGAGGGCACGACGATGCTCAGGCTTGTCGCCGGCGCGCTCATGCTGACGGCCGTGCTCAGGCCCTGGCGGGTCAGGCCATCGCGCGCCGTCTGGCCGTGGCTCGCCGCTTACGGGGTGACGCTCTGCGTCATGAACCTTCTCTTCTATGCCGCGCTCACCAGGATTCCGCTGGGCATTTGCGTGGCGCTCGAATTCACCGGCCCGCTGCTGGTCGCCACGCTCTCGTCACGGCGCGCAATGGATTTTGTCTGGGTGGCGTTGGCGGTGGCCGGCATCGTGCTGTTGTCGCCTTTTGCCGATATGCGCCAGGCGCTCGATCCCGTGGGCGTGATGCTGGCGCTGACCGCCGGTGGCTGCTGGGCGCTCTACATCGTCTTTGCGCAGAAGGCCGGCGCCGAGCTCGGCGGGCGCACCGTCGCCTATGGCATGGCGATCGCCGCGGTGCTGTCGCTGCCCTTCGGGCTTGCCGGCGCGGCGCCAGCGCTGGGCAATCCGTCGATTCTGTTGAGCGCCGCAATTGTCGGCCTGCTCTCCAGCGCGCTGCCGTTCTGGCTGGAGATGGTGGCGCTGACCAGGATGCCTGCCAGGGTCTATGGCACGCTCACCTGTCTGGAACCGGCGCTGGGCGCGCTGATGGGCTTCCTGTTCCTGCGCGAGAACCTGACGGCGCTGCAGTGCCTGGGCATTGCGGCGGTCATCGCCGCTGCCTTTGGCGCCGCCGTCACGTCAAAGCCGCCGGTGCCGTCGCCCCAATAGGCCTTCGCGTCTGGCGTTGTGCCGCTTCGATATGCTCGGCGCGCAGCCTTGCCTTCGTGACCTCCAGCGCCGCTTCTGCGCCCGTCGAGAGCTCCTCGACGTTCTGGCCAGCTCGCTGCCGGTGTCGCGTTGCTTGCTGCCCATGCTCGCAGCGTCGCCAGCATCGGCAGGAGCCGGTCTTTTTAGCCGTGCCTGGTCGGCTCAAGGCCGTGCCTCTGTCATGCCTGGTCGGCCCCGGTCATGCCTAGCCGGCTAAGCCATTTCTGGCCATTCCAGGCCGCGCGTGCCCGCATGCAGGACCACATCCGGAGGTTGAATTGGGACTTAAGTCTGAATCTGTTTCCGCAAAAGTCTGAATCGACAAGACAAGGGTCGTGGGCCACTTCCGCAAGGCGCTGCGATTTGTGAATGATTTCACTTCGACAATGCCGTTGGGGTTTTCGGCTTGGAGTCGGGGCCGGGTGACCGGCATGGGGAGAGTGGGATGCGCGAACCGCGCATGGGCAGCACGTGTGTCTTGCGAGCGCTTACGGCGTTTGCGCTGGTTATCGCGCCCTTTCACCTCTCGACCGACGGCCCAGTCGCCACCAAGGCCTATGCCGGCAAGGGCGGCAACGGCAATGGGAATGGCGGGAACGGAAACGGGAACGGCGGCGGCAATAGCGGCGGTAACGGCAACGGAAACAGCGGCGGCAACAACGGGAACGGGAACAGCGGAAACAGCAATAGCGGTGGCAACGGTAAGGGCAACAGCGCGAGCAAGGCCTCCGCCACTGTCGATCATGTGAATACCGTGACTGGCGACAAGGTCGAGGTCAACGGCAAGAGCATCAAGGTTACTCATCCAAACGGGATGAAGGAAGAGATCGAAAACGGCCGCTTCAGGATGGAGGATGCGCTTGGGCGCACCATCGTCGACAGAGCGGCAACCGCGGCCGATATGGCGCGTTTGAAGAGTTTGTGAGAGTGAGGTTCTATCTGGAAGTGATCTTTTCGGGACCGTAGGTCAGCGCTGCAAAATCAGGTTGCCACCTTTTGCTTCGTCTCTTCGGTTCTTGATCATCGTATGACGGAACTCCCGCTACTCACCTTGCCCCCGCCTTTGGCGGGGGTATTTTTTTGGGCTCCGGCTTGCATTTCTGCAAACGAAACTCTTGGCGCATCGCGGTTCGTTGCAACTGTCCGGCTTTTTCGCGCGCTTCAATCTTAAAGAATTGCCGTCAGTTTTCCAAGAGGGTTGGTTAACGCCCTGTAACCGGCCTCGTTTGCGTTGTTTTCATCCTGTGCCTAGTGCCGATCAACGTCAGGCCTGGCGACGACGTTGCGACATAAGTCCGGCACCGGCGGCAAAAAAGTCCGAATCGGCAAGGCAAGGGTCGTGGGCCGCTTTCGCGCGCGCGTCGATGCATGGATGCTCCTCTCGATCATGCCGGTTTCGGCCAGACCGCCATAGGGCCGACACGGGGGGAGGATGTGTAGACTTTCGTTGATCCGCCTGGGATGGCTCGCCTTGCTGACCCCATCGGCATTGGCGCTTACGCTCGCGCCATCCCCCGTCAAGCTCTACGGCGCCGCCGACATCGCTCCCTCGATGGCCTACGCCGCCGGCGGGAACAGTGGCGGTCATGGCGGCGGCAATGGCAATGGCAACGGCGGCAATGGCAACGGCGGTGGCAATTCATCCTCGGCTGGCGGCGGCGCCAATCCTGGCTCCGGAAACGCCGGCCAGGGCAACTCCGGCAAAGCCAAGGGCAACCAGGGCAACCATGGCACCCACGTCAATGCGGCGACCGGCGACAAGGTCGAGGTTGACGGCGACAAGATCACGGTCACACATCCCGACGGCATGCAGGAGGAGATCGAGAACGGCCGCTTCAAAATGCAGGATGCGCTCGGCCGCACCATCATCGAACGCGAGGCGACGCCAGAGGATGTGGCGCGCCTGCAGGCCTTGTGAGGGCAGGGAACTACCCCCTCCCTGTTTCTCACTTCACCCCCGTCCCCGCCCCCGGGGGCGGGGGTGACATGTTTTGGGAGGGAGTAGGGGAATTAGGCAGTAGGCAGTATGGATTGGTTGCGGCAGCCCGCTCAGCGGCTCATATCCAAACCTTCGCTATCCCCTATTCCCTTTCCTTCGCCTCATGCATCAGCAGCGCCGCCTCCGTGCGGTTGCGCACGTTGAGCTTGGCCAGCACCCTGGTCATGTGGTGCTTGACGGTCTTTTCCTGCAGCGACAGCCGGGCCGCGACCTCCTTGTTGCTCAAGCCTTCCGCCACCAGCCGCAGGATCTCGGCCTCGCGGCTGGTGAGCTGGCTGAGCGGGTCGGGCTTGCGGTTCGCCGGCTGCAATAGGTTCGACAGAAGCTTGGCCGACAGCGTCGGCGATACATAGCTCTGGCCGGCCGCGACGTCGCCGAGGATCTCGGCCAGCGTCTTCGAACCGACACCCTTCAGCACATAGCCGCGCACGCCGGCATTGAGCGCCTGGGCAACGTCGGCATTGGTTTCCGACACGGTCAGCATGACGATCTTCTGGCCGGGGTGCCCGGACAGGATGCTGGCCGCAGCGTTGAGCCCGCCGCCGGGCATGCTGATGTCGAGCAGCAATATGTCGGGCGCGATCGTGTGGGCCAGCCTTTCGGCGTCCTCGGCACTGGCGCCTTCCCCGACCAGCTCGAAGCCGCCGATCTCGCCGAGGCTGCGCGCCACGCCCTCGCGAAACAGCGGATGGTCGTCGACAATGGCAATGCGGATGATGCCGGTCACGGCTGCTCCTCGACTGAGAGTGAAATCACCAATCGTGTACCTTGCGGGCCGGACAGGGTTTCGAACTGCCCGCCGATGCTCTCGATGCGCTCCCTGAGGCCGGCAAGCCCGAGGCCTTCGCTCCTGCCGGGCTCGAAGCCGGGGCCGCCGTCCATCACTTCAACAATCAGCCTGCCACTTTTCACCCCGGCTTTCACCGCCTGGTTCCTGCCTTTTCCATGCCGCCAGGCATTGTTCAGCCCTTCCTGGACGAAACGGTAGATGCTGATCTTCTCGGAAGTGCCGAGTTCCGGCAAGCGGGCCGGAAGCGTCAGCGCCACCGAGCTCGAGGTCCGTCGTTCGTGCTCGCTCACCGCAAGCCGCAGGATGTCGATCACGGCCTGCGTCTCGATCTGCGGCAGCACCAGGCCGTTGCAGATGCCGCGTATCTCGCGCATCGCCTCGCCAAGCGTCTTGTGGATGCCGGCGATCTCGGCTTCGCGCTGCTCGCTGGACGAGCCGGAGTCAAGCAGAATGGGGCTGTCCATCCGCAGAGCCGCCAGCGCGACGAGCTGCGCCGGCCCGTCATGCAGGTCGGCGCCGATGCGCCTGAGATAGCGTTCGTTGATTGCAGTGGCGCGGCGCGAGGCACGCTGCACGCGTTGGCGCAGCGACGAGTTCTGCGACAAGGCCGCCTGCAGTTCGGAGACCTTGGCCTCGAGCGCGGCGCGCTGGGTCTGGATGGTGTGACTGCCGCGAAAGACGATGCCGGACAACAGCGCCAGTGCCGTCGCAGTGGCGCCGGCCACCACCAGCCAGCTCGACCACAGGGCGGCGTTCAGCGTCGCCTGGAATTCGTCGGCGATCTCGTAGAACTCCGAAACCGCGACCACTTCGCCCGACCAGGGTTCGCGCACCGGATTGTAGATTTCGAACAGCGGCGCGTTCACTGCCTGCTCCTCGTGGCTTTCGGGGTCGTCGTCGAGGTCATTGTACTCGGCAACGACATTGCCGCCAAAGGCGGCGACCAGATTGGCGTTCGGTTCGAACCGCTTGCCGATCAACGCAGTGTCCTTGGCATAGAGGACCATGCCGTCGCGCCGCCACAGCTTGAACGAGACCAGCCTCTTGCCGAGTGCGCCCTGGCCGAGCGTCTCGTCCAGCGCCCGCTTGACCGTGTCGCTGAGCTCGCGGCTGGTGCGCATGTCGGGCAACAGCGGCGCAATCACGCTGTCGACATAGAGTGCCGTGGTTGCGGCGGAATTTCGCATCACGCCTTCCCGGATCTGCGAGGTCACCCACAGGCCAACCACCAGCATCACCAGCAGCAGCCCGATGCCGCCCGCGATGAAGAACTGCAAGGCCAGCGACAACTTGCGCCAGTACTGTAAATAATCCCCCAAGAAGGTCCCAGGCAATCGCGCAATCTCCCCCTGTCGGCGAAGATTATAGAGTGAGCGCGGCATTTGCGACATCGACCTTCGTGCTGTGTATGCAGGATTCTTCCGTCGGGCGGATTTTCTGCGGGTTTCGGAGCCTTGAAGCACGGCAACGCCGCCGCGGCGGGAGCGGATCCTTGGCGCGGGGGTTGTGCCGGCCACGTTTCGAGGTCACTATCGGTTGTGCCTTCAAGGCGACGGGCGGTCGCTTCGACACCAAATTGACGAAGCGCCGCTCCGTCGGCCCGGCCGCGGCATCATCCGCGACCGGGAACTCCCGCACCTTGCCGCCGCCGGTTCGATCCCGGCGCCGCGTGGATACACGAAGGCAAAAAGCGGCCGCTCAGCTGATGTCGCAACGGAAGACCCAACTCGTCTTCCCGGGGAAGGCGCGCTTTTTCTCTGAAGGAAGCGCAGGCTTTTCCTGAGAGACCCGCGGGACTTTAGGAGACGGGTTCCGCTGAAACCAAAGCAAAGATGCGAGGTCAAACGCGATGCATCCCGTTCCGAGCCGGATTCCGGTTTCCATCATCATTCCGAACTACAATTACGCGCGCTTCCTGAAACGCGCCGTCGACAGCGCGCTCGGCCAGGACCACGCGGACGTCGAGGTCATCGTCGTCGACGATCGGTCGAGCGACGGCTCGGCGGCGATCATAAAGTCTTATGGCGACAGGATCCGCGCTTGTCTCAGGCCGAAGAACGGCGGGCATGCCGCCGCCTTCAACACCGGCTTTGCGGCAAGCTCGGGCAAGATCGTGCTGTTTCTCGACGCCGACGACTATCTCTATCCGGACGCCATCTCCAGGATCGTCGACACTTGGGATTCGGCAACCGCCCAGGTCCAATCGAGGCTCCACATCGTCGACGAACGGCAGCGCATCAAGGATGTCTTCCCGCCGCCGGAACTGCCGTTCGATGACGGCGATGTCATGCCGAAGCTCCTGCACAAGGGGCGCTACCAGACGACGGTGACAAGCGGGCTGGCCTTCGACCGCACGACGCTGGAAACCATCATGCCGATCCCCGAAGCGGATTTCCGCCAGGGCGCCGATGGCTATCTTGCGACGCTGGCGCCGCTTTATGGTCATGTTCAGTCGATCGACGAGTGCGTCGGCGCCTACCGCATCCACGGCGCCAACCATTCCGTCTTCGGCGAAAAGCTCGCCGAGCGGGCGCGCTGGCGGGTGACGCACGATTTCCACCGCCTGGAGGCGCTTTCCGACCAGGTCTCCAGTGTCGGCCTGACCGTGGAGCCGTCGAAAACCTTCCTGCACGATCCCGTTCACCTCGAAGAACGGCTGGCCTCGCTCTGCGCCGACAGGCGTCGGCACCCGGTGGTCAATGATTCCAGGCTGGTCCTGGGTGCGGCCGGCGCCGTCGCCAGCCTCCAATTGACGGTGTCGCTCAGGCGGCGAGCCATCCTTGCCGCCTGGTTTCTGTCCGTCGGCATGCTGCCGCGCAAAATGGCGACGGCGGTGCTGTCGTGGAAGCTCGACGCCTCATCGAGGCCGGCCTTCCTGGCCCGATTTTCCAAATCCATCCGCCAGGCGATGGGGTGAGGCGTGGTCCGCGCAGCGGACGCAAAGCCAATTGCCTGGCCTTGCGAACAACGATCGCCCGGAGCGACAGCGAAGGGGCCGGTCCGGCAGACGCGATCCTTCGCGCCCCCTCTGTCCTACCGGACCCCTCGAGGGGGGAGATTGGCAGTCTCGGGCCGCATGGATCTTTCGCCATCAGCCTCTATTGATTGATCTCGGGTTCGACGAGCCTTGCCAGGTTTCGCAGCGACTCCTGCCAGCCGAGATAACAGGCCTCGGCCGGAATGGCGTCCGGTATGCCTGCCTGCGTGATATCCAACTCCGTGCCGACCGAGACTTTCTTCAATATCACCGTCACCTGTATCTCGCCGGGCAGGTTGGGATCATCGAACGTGTCCGTGTAGCGGAGGCGTTCACCCGGAACGAGTTCGACATAATCGCCGCCAAATGAGTGGCTGTTGCCCGTCGTGAAGTTTCGGAAGGACATTTTGAACGTACCGCCGACCTTTGCTTCCAGGTGGTGGACCGTGCAGGTGAAACCGTTGGGCGGGAGCCATTTCGCCAGCGCGTCCGCCTCGATGAAAGCGCGATAAACCTTCTCCGGGCTGGTTGTCAGAACGCGGTGCAAGCGTACGGTGCTGGGCATATCGTTTCTCCTAATGATCGCCGGTCTATGTTCCAAGGACGAACGGGTCTTGGCTGGTCCGACACCCGTGCCGAACATTTTTAAACCGCGACCGCCGCTTCACAGTTCCTTCTCGGCCAGCTCGCGGAACTCGTCCGGCACCGAACGCGCCGCCTCCAGCGCCACGGCGCCATAGCCGACCGCCTGCTTGCCGAAGCGCTGCCGGATCTTGTCGACGGCGCGGTCGGCGCCAAAGCGCGCCAGGCCCCTTTTGCTGCCCGGCCGGCGCCTCTCGTCGGCAAGTCCGAGCGGTAGCTCCAGCTGCAGTTCCGCACTTTCCTCGAGATGCGAGACCGAGATCGCCAGCAGCGAAATCACCTTCTCGCCGGGATGGGCGGCGAGCACGCCACGCACCAGTTCCTCGGCGGTCTCGGCCAGCATCGCCGTCGCCGATATAGCTTGGTCAAGCGTGATCGAGCGGCTCACCGCGCGCAGGTCGGCGAAGCGCACGCGCACCGTCACCGTGCGGCCGGGGCGGTCCTTGGCCCTCAGTCGGCTCGCCACCCGGTCGGCCAGATGCAGCAAGGTTGGCACGAACACATCCGCCACGGCAGGCTTGCGGCCCAGTGCCGACTGCGCGCCCGCCGAATGCGCGCCCGCCGAATGCGCGCGCCGATGCGTCTCGAGCCGGCGCGGGTCGCGATTCCAGGCCAGTGCGGCAAGCTTCTGCCCGGCGGCCGGCCCGATCAGCCGTTCCAGCGCCCCACTGTGGGTCTTGGCCAGCTGGCCGATGGTCTCGACGCCGATTTCCGCCAGCCGCGCCTTGGTCGCCGGGCCGACGCCCCACATCAGGGACACCGGCAAATCGTGCAGGAAGGCGAGCTCGCCTGCGGGATCGACGACCACCAGCCCGTCGGGCTTGGCCACCTGCGAAGCGATCTTGGCCAGGTGCTTGGTGCGCGCCACGCCGATCGAGATCGGCAGGCCGAGCTCGGCCCGCACGCGGCGCCGTACAATGGCGGCGATCTCGGCCGGTGGTCCGAACAGATGCGTGCAGCCGGCAACGTCGGCGAAGGCCTCGTCGATGGAGATGCGCTCGACCAACGGCGTGAAATCGTCGAGCACTTTTATGGCGGCGTCGCCGAGTCGCTGGTAGTCGCCGAAATGGCCGCCGACAAAGATCAGCTGCGGACAGAGTTCGCGGGCCTTGCGTCCGGGCATGCCGCCGCGCACGCCGAACGCTCGAGCCTCATAGGATGCGGCCAGCACCACGCCGCCGCCGACGGCGATCGGTTTGCCGCGCAGCGATGGATCGAGCAACTGCTCGACCGAGGCATAGAAGGCGTCGAGGTCGGCATGCAGGATGGTGGCGCTGGTTTCCATCCCGTTCCACCCTACGGCATTGCAGCATTAGCCATGCCTGTTTTAAGGAATTTTTTGCCGAACAAAAAGAGAACAAATAGGGTCTCTTGTCAAGCTGCCTCTGAGCCGTCGGCGAGGGCAGGGGAAATGTCTTTCGATGAAGGGCGGATTCAAGTCGGAATCTCGTTTTTTTGCCCACCGTCAGTGGGCAGCGCACCATCGACGAAGGTCCATGATCCGCCCCGGAACATTGTCGCGCGCCACGGCGTTGATTGGCTCGAAGGGACTGTTTTGCGGAGACCTGAGATGGACCGCTTCGAAATCATCGATCTCGTTTGTGTCGTCGATGCCTGCACCACCGACCGTGCCGCCGGGCGGCTCGTATCGATGGCGAGGGCCGTGGAAGAATTGCGCGTGCTGACCGGGGATTTCGTCTCGGCGGATGAGACCGTCGCCAATGCGCTGTCGGTGGTGGCGCTTGAGCGCGGTTGCGCGGTGCTGTTCGACGAGCAGCCGGGCGCCGACATTTTGCGGGCGCCATAGTGCGTCGCCAGGAGGTGGCACCGCTCATTTGACTGCCGTATCAGGCGGTCGGAGCGCCCTCGCTCTGTCATCGACTTCCGCTGCCTGAGCGCCTTCTCATTCGACGACGCGGCGACCGTTTTCGTACCCGCTGGTCGCCGGTTTGGGACCATGGTCTGACCCGTATAGGCCTAATGCGGTCCAAATGGCGCAAGCCGGTTGTCCGGCTTTCATATAGTTTAAGAAGTTCAAATGGTTATGGCAGTTTCTCGATTCGGATTGTTCGCTGGCGAGCTGCTTCGCTCTCGCATTGAAACCACATTTATCTAAAGTTTACCGACGGCATTAGCAATTTCTCATATTGCCCTCATTAACGGTTGGGTGAGGTGGCGATTCTCGGAGGAAAATACTCATGACATCCCGAAAGACTCTCTTTGCCGCGCTTGCGGCATTCGCGCTTCTGGCGTCTCCCGCACTGGCCGCTGCCGGTGGCAATGGTGGTGGGAATGGCGGTGGCCACGGCAATGGCGGCGGCAACGGGAATGGCGGCGGCAATGGCGGCTCCGGCAAAAGCGGTTCGCAGGGCAATTCCGGCAAGAGCACGCACGGCAAGTCAGGCAAGAGCACGAACGGCAAGTCAGGCAAGAGCACGAACGGCAAGTCGGCATCGGCCAAGTCGACGAAGTCGGGCAAGAAGGCCACGACGGAAGTCTCCGTGGATGAGGTGGACGTCGCCGCCGCTCCCAAGGAGAAGAACATCCACGCCAAGCTCGGCCGGCTGAACTCGCTGCAGCGCAACATCAACGCCTACATGAACTCCAAGAGCAAGAAATTCGCCGCTGTTCAGGCTTTTGTGATGGCATCCGCGAACGCCAAGCTCGCCGAGGCCACGGCTGAAGAGGCGGCCGCCGCGGCAGCCGAAGCTCAGGCGAAGCTGGACGACCTGAACGCGCAGCTCGTTGAGGCGAATGCACAGACGCCCGCAACGCCCGAGGAGCAGGCGGCCCTGGACGCACAGATCGCGGATCTGGAAGCGCAGATCGCGGATCAGGAGACCGCGGTCACGGATGCCGAGGCGGCGGCTGCCGCGGCCCAGGCGGAGGCTGACGAAGCCGCTGTCGGCACCGACGACGCATCGCTCGACGCGGCACTCGCCGATATGGCCAACAAGCCGGTTGACGCCGAGGTCACCGAATGGGCCAAGGGCGTGCTCGCGGAAAAGGTCGACCAGATAGCCGCCAAGCTGGAAGCGGAGAACGCGGACGACGCGGCTGCCGATTCGACCGTCGACGAGCCGACCGAGACCGACACGGCGGAATAGTTTGGCTGAACGGCAATGCCGCCGGGGTTCGCCCCGGCGGCATTTTTTCGCCTGCCGTTGCCCAGGTTTGCAATCGGTTCTGCAGCGATCCATCGCCTCCCCTGTCCGTCGGCGTCAGGGAGCCACCACAACGCTGCGCAAAACCCGTTGCTAACCCCAGGTACGGCATGGAAAATCTCCGCTCCCACGTGTAACCTTCGCAATGTCGGGGTTTAAAAGGCATTGGGGAGAAAACAACATGCCTAGGGTTTCGGAACTTTTCTTCAAAACGGCCATCGTTTTTCTCATCGTGGGCATCGCCATCGGCCTGCATATGGCGATCTCGCAAGATCACGCCGCCTTTCCGGCGCACGCCCACATCAACCTTCTGGGCTGGGTAACCTCCGCGATATTCGGCGGCTACTATGCGCTCAATCCGGCCAAGGCCGCGCGCCGCATCGCGATGATCCACTTCGGCCTCTATACGCTCGGCCTGGTGGTGATGCTGCCGGCGCTTTACCTGATGCTGGCGAAGGGCAACACGGCGATCGAGCCGGTCGTTGCCACCGGCTCCATGATCGTCGCCGCTGCCGTTCTCGTCTTCGGCTTCGTGGTCTTCTCGTCCGAACCGGTGCCCACCGCCTCCGGCTTGAAGTCGGCACCTCGCTGACCGGAGTCATGCAGCGCTGCCGGGTGGGCTGAGGTCCCCTGGCGCACCTGCCGGCTGCGCCGGCGTCTGGGCGGACGCCGGCTCGCGCTGGTGCGACAAGTCTTGGACAAGGGCGCCGCGCCGCCTGTTAAAAAAGCCGCGACAGCAACGTGTGGATGATGCCGTCGCGTTCGAACGGCCCGGGCACTTTGGCCGGGAGCGATTTGTCGGCCTCGGCCGCCGATGAGGTGCGGCCATAGATGAGCAAAATCACAGCGATGAAGTAGCCCGCCTGCAGCACCAGGGCGGCAACAAATGTCCAGCCCAGCGAGTGCCAAAACGATCCGGTAGCCGCGTAAATCCAGCCAAGGATTACGAGAAGCGTTACTGACATTCCCACAAGAAACTGCGGAAAGTACATTTGCCCAATCGAACGTCCCGGACCGATTGAAACCCGGGAAGCCCGCCCATGTCTCTACCCAATTCGAGCGTTGCACCTTTCATGTGCGGTCGCAAGTTGGCACTGTGCCGCGCTCTCGGAGGGCTTTCGGCCCACGGCATGCGACCTACGTCTTAGGACTTAGGGCCATACGCCTTTCGGTGCAAGTGCGGCGTTGGAGCGTCGCGCGCGCTTTGCTGGGAACGGTTTTGCCGCGGGCAAAATCAGCGCAAAGTCGCCGGCTCTGGCTTCGCTGTTGGCTCAATGCGCGAAAGTTCGCGAGCCCAGGCGTCTCGGCGGCGGTAGCACTTCTCATCATCTGATCGCGATCAAGGCGGCACTCGATGACGAGCGCCGGCCGAGGCAGCTATAGGAACTCCGCCGGCGCTCGGCGCAAGGGTTGGGTGCTTTGCTTGCGCGAATCATATTAGCGTTTGCGAATATTTTGACCTATCCACCCAAAGGAGGATGTGGTTCCCCAAAGAAGCTGAATTGTCCGCGCCCGCCCGACTTGCTGCGGTAGAGCGCGGTATCGGCTTTCTGCAGCAGTTCGTCGCGGCCCAGGGCATCGCCAGGCGCCAGCGCGATGCCGATGCTGACGCCGACGACGACCGGGCTGTCGGCGACCGTGAAGGGCGACTGGAAACGCTCGACGATGCGCCGGGCAAGCGCCGACACATCCGTCTGTCCGGTAATCCCGGTCTGGATGATGGCGAATTCGTCGCCGCCGAGACGCGCGACCGTATCGTTGTCGCGCACCGCGGCGCGCAGCCGGCCGGCCACGTCGATCAGCAATCTGTCGCCGGCCTTGTGGCCGAAATTGTCGTTGACCGGTTTGAAATTGTCGAGGTCGAGGTAGTGCACGGCCATCAGGGCGCCGCGCCTGGCAAGGGCAAGCGCGCCGTGCAACCGGTCGGAAAACAGCATGCGGTTGGGCAGGTCGGTCAGCGCGTCATGATGCGCCATATGCGCGATCGTGGCCTGGTTGCGGCGCTGTTCGGTGACGTCGAAATAGGTGGTGACGAAGCCGCCGCCCTCGATCGGCATGCCGCGCACCTCGACGATGGTTCCGTTCGGCCGGGTGCGTTCGTAGACATGCGCCTCGCGCTGCCTGACGAGGGCGAGGCGGCGCGCGACATGCATCTCGATATCGCCCGGTCCGTACTCGCCACGCTCGGCATTGAAGCGAAACAGCGTCTCCATCGAGGGGTAGCCATTGGCAAAAAGCTCGTCGGGATAGTCGAGCAAGGCGCGTTGCCGCTGATTGCAGACGACCATGTTGAGATCCTGGTCGAACAGCGAAACGCCGCCCGGGAAATTGTCGATCACGGCCTCCAGCAGCCGGATCCGCTCGCGCGAATGCTCGATCAGCTGGCCCATCCGCCCGATCGCTTCGGCCAGGCCCGGCAGGCCGGGCCCTGACGGCTCGGCCACCTCGAACGCATTCGCCAGGATACGTGACACCTTCGGCATCGGCCGCTGACCCCCTCAGCAATTTTCCGAAATATGCGGCGACGCTAATATGGAACGATTGCCATCGGATTAACGGCTGGCCCGCGCCTGGTTTTGCGGAGGCAGGTTGGTCGCCTCATCGGGCGCGGCCATGGCCTTTGGGTCTTTTGGTCGATGCCATGGGGACCTTTGGCCAAGGACTTCTGAATTCAGGAACCAAGCACAGGCGGGACCGTTCCCCAACCACATCAATCAGGAGGAGCTCATGGAACGCAGCGTCCACGAGGCGCGGTGGATACTTGCGCCTGTCTTCGCCTTGGGCGTCGTCTTTGTCACTGCCGGAATCCTGTTCGGCTAGAGGATCATCCCGGTTCGGAAAAGATCCATGCTCAAACAAGGAAGATAGCGCCAGGGAACAATTGCCAGCCACCCGCCGAGAACGTCCCTTCATCGGCGGAAGGCCGACCCCGCCGCCTTTCTCCGTGAAGGCGGCGGGGCTTCGGTTTGGGAGGCCATCCTAACCTTAGAAGACCGCGTCAGACGCAAGAAGGCCCGCCGTACCGAACGTGCGGCGGGCCTTTTCGTGGTGCTGGCCGGATCAGGTCAGGATCAGGACGATCTCGTAACTGTCCGGATCGACGATGACGATGCGGCCGTCGGCAAGCACGAAATACATGTAGGTTTCGTATGCCGGGACGATCTTGATGATGCGCGCCGGCAAGCGGTGCAGCCGCACCTTCTCCCGCGGCACCTCGATGCCCACCGAAATGTCGAAGTCGACACGCGCCACCGGAGCGACGTTCGTCTCGCGAATGATCTGCGTGACCTCGGTCTTCTGCTCGACGGTCACATTGCTGATCGACGCGGTCGAGCCCTGGTCGGTCTGGGTCGAAGCCTTGCCCTGCGCCTGTTCGTCGGTCTGGACCTTGGCCTTGCCCTCAGCCTGCTGGTCGGTCGTGGCGCCAGCCTTGCCCTCGGCCTGCTCTTCAGTTGTTGCGCCGGCCTTGCCTTGTGCCTGTTCGTCGGTCTTCAGTCTGGGCTTGCCTTGAGCCTGCTCCTCGGTGGTGGCGCCGGCCTTGCCTTGTGCCTGTTCGTCGGTCTTCAGCCTGGGCTTGCCTTGAGCCTGCTCCTCGGTGCTGGCGCCGGCCTTGCCGTGCGCCTGCTCATCGGTCTTCTTGGCCTTGCCCTGGGCTTGCTCGCCGGCCTTGCCGCCCTGCTGGCAGTCCGCTGCGCCGGCTTCGCAATTGGCGCCACCGCTTGGCTGGACCTCGGCGGGCGTCTGCGTCTGGGCCATGGCAGCGCCACAGCCGACGCCGAGTGCGAGCATGCTTGTAATCAGAAGATGTTTCATCAAAAGTCTCCTCGAAAGTGTCGTCCTTTCGTTGGGTTAACTTCGACTCGTGGCCTTTGTTCCGGGCTGATCTGCCCCAGCTGGCAAAGCGGAATTGTCGCGTCGAGGAGCCGAAAAATGGGAGGAACAAGCCCCATGCAGTGGCGTTTACGACTGAGGCGACCCGGTCGCGAATGGCCCCAGGCCGCGTGACGCAAGTGGCCGCTGCAACCAAAAGGAGATGGTCATGAGACTGCATCTTGCAACCGCCGCCGCTGGCGTTCTGCTGCTCGCAGGGGTGGGCGCCGCGGCTGCCCAGGACATCATCATCCAGCCTGAACAGGAAACGGTCATTCGGGAATATGTGCAAAAGCAGCCCCTGGCGTCGGTTACTCTTCCCGGCGTGGAGTTCAATATCGGTAGCGCACTTCCCGACACGGTCGAACTCTATGAAGTTCCCAACGTCAAATACCGCTATGTCGTCGTCGACAACCAGACCGTGCTTGTCGACCCCGGCACACGCAAGATCGTCAAGATCATTCAGTGACCTGTTTGGGACTGGCTCGCCGCTTGCCGGAGCGGCGGACCGGCCGTGCCGTATTATTTCGTGACTAGTATAGGCCCGTATAAGCAGGAACCTTCCTTGGCACCACACGTTGCCGCGTCTGACTTGGTGCTGCCTTGTTGATAGGCAGCATGGTCCAGCGAAGCGGCGAGGCGACAACATGCATGGGCTGGGGAGGAGGCAAGGTATTATGTCGAAACGTGAAATAGGAACGTCCCCCGCATTGGGGATGCGCGTCGCTGACCTGAGGGCCAGGATGCGCAGCGCAAGTATCACCGAGCATGAGATGAGAACCTTCCAGAAGGTCGCGGCCATCATGGGTGATGGCGAAGGCTCCCTACGCATCGACGCCGACGATCTGATCGCGGCGTCCTTCGTCACCCAAGGGGCGGGCGATCACTCCCTGAATTGAAATCCCCCGGCCCGAACCGGTCGAAAAAATCGCGCACAACGGTCTATTGAGCATCAGCGCAGGTAAAGGCGCTGATGCTTGATGCCCGCGTGCGCCTTCAACTGTGGCCGACAAAGGCCGGGATGCGCTCGACGTCGTCCCTCACCAGACCAGCCGCCAGGCTGATCTGGCCGACGAACACCAGCGCGTTGAAGACAAGCCCGACGATCACGGCCAAGGGTACCTGCCACGCCGGCATGCCGGTGCGCGGAGCCTGCAGCGCGATACGCAGGCTGGCGCGCCAGGATGCCGAAGCCCAGCGGCGCATGGCCTTGAAAACGCGCCGTGGCCGCGAGGCGGATTTCAGCGCGGCATATTTGCGGTCCGCGTCGCGACCGGTGACCAGCGCGCGCCACAACAGGAAGCGCCAACCGCGCGGCGGATAGTGGCTGGCCAGCGCCTCGGACTTGACCAGGTCGTGGCCTTCCGCTCGCAGTTGCCGGTCGAGCAGCGTGCACGACACCTTGAAGCCGTTGTTGTTCGGAAATGGATGGCTGGCGAGCCAGCTTCGCTGGATGGCGCAATTGTTGGCGTTCATGGCGCGCTTGGCGGCAAAGCGCCGATCATGGTCGCGAAGCGGAAAGATCCATAGCAGCGCGAATGTCCGCGAGGCAAAGTCGTCATGCTCGAGATAGGTGTGGCCGTTCACGGCGACGGTCCGCGGGTCCTCAAACGGCTTCAGCAGGGCCGGCAGCCAGCCTGGCTGAGCGACGGTGTCGGAATCGCAGAGCACGACGATGTCGCCCGTCGCCTGGGCGATCCCCTCGTTCTTCAGCTCGTAATAGCGCCCGCCGGGCAGGGCGGCGAAGCTGAGGGCCGGCGCGAGTTCCGGCACCGCGTCTTCGATCCGGCGGCGCAACAGCGGCGTGTCGCCGGCCTCTCCGGCATGAACGAAAATCACCTGTCTGGCGATGTATCCCAGGCCGGCCGCGGCCTTGATCTCGCGCGAAAGCGCGGCGAGGCCGGCGCCGACCTCGTCCCAGTCGATCGTGCCAGCATTTTCCATTTCGACAATGATCGAATAGCTCTCGCGTTGCATGAACTGGCCCGTTTGCATTTCCCTCGGAGCGTGCATCCATAGCTGACTGCACCGGATTTTTGCAGCCCCCTTGCCGAACCGTCGCAATGTCCGCTTTGCCGCAGGTCGGAACCAATCGCCGCCGACATCCATTCCCGAAGGACAAGCCTTGCAGGAAAGGAGTTGGAACCATGAAACCACTCTTGCCATGCGCTTTGTTGCTGGCGCTCGCCGGACCGGCGGCCGCGCAGACCGACGACCAGACGAATGCCCGGACGCCGGGCGGACCGTGCCAGGCCGAGCCGCAAGGTCAGAACGACGACCAGAAGCCGTCGACGACCAGTGGCGGCAATGGCGGCCTGACCGGCAAGCTCGAACCTTGCGGCGGCGTGCTGCAGCCGCCGCCCACCGGCGACCAGGGCATGGCCCAGCCGGCGCCGAATGAGGGCAGGACGCCTGTGATCAGGCCCGACGAGGTGCCGGCGCAGCCGAAGCAATAGCAACGGCCCCAGGTCACGGCACGGGGCGATTCCGCTCAGCTCGGCTGCGCACGCTTCTCGTCTTGGCTTGCCGCAGCACGGTGACGGGATCGACGCCTGTCCACACTATGCCTGCTGCTTCGGCAAATCCCATGAAGGCCCGCCGCGCCTGGTCGGCCGTGAGATGTCCGGCGCGCGCCGCCTCGCAGGCCCTGATGGCGGTGGCGTAGACCAGACCGCGCCGCGCCGCCGGCCATTCCTTCAGAAAATTCTGCATCTCGGCCAGCGAAGCGATTTCGCGCTTGAAGCCGGCACCGACGGCAATTGTCAGCGGAGCATGGAAAGGCATGTCGTTCATGTGGAGAACCTCCCTGATGGACCGGCCCTTCAATGCAAATAGGGCCGGTCCGGTTCCCGTTCTGGCTAAGCGGGATCCGGCGAGGTGCAAGGTGGCTTTGCCAATGGCTGAGACCGACAAACGATCGTCTGGGCACGCAAAGGCCGAGGGCAGAGAGCCGCAAACCATAGATCAATTAGTCCCGACTTACGGAACAACAGCGTTGTCGCGGCGTTTGCCTTCAGAGCTCGCCACTTATCGACCTGTGGATGTTTCCGCCAAGGCGGAGGCGAGGGCGAAGCTCGCCAACACGAAACAGGAGAGAACGATGAAAACCCTGATTCCTTCCGCCGCCGCGCTGCTTCTTCTTGCAGGCGTCGGTGTCGCTGCCGCTGAGGATGTGATTGTTACAACCCAGCCGCAAGCGGTCGTGATCACGCCAGAAGAAAGGACGGTCATCCGCGAATATGTGCAACGGAACCCGCTGGCTTCGATAAGCCTTCTCGGCGTCGAGCTTAATATCGGCTCTACTCTGCCCGACACCGTGGAGCTGCGGGAGGTTCCCGACACCAGGTACAGATACACGGTCGTCGGCGACCGCACCGTGCTGGTCGACCCCGGCACGCGCAGGGTCGTTGAAGTCATCGAGTGATGCATGATGCCTGTCCCGCCGTCTTCGGGAGGAGACGGCGGGCAACGGGTTTGTTCAAGGAGCATTCCCATGTTGCCGCATGTCGAGACCCCCAATTCCACCAATGTCGCGGCCTGTTGCGACAAGCTGCTGGCCGAGCGAAGCACCAGCTTGCTGTCGATGAAGGAGGCGATCGATGAGCTGCGCCGGCGCACCGGCACAGAGCGCTCCGACGCCGATCTCGCCGGGCTGATTACCAAGAAGGCGGCATTGATGGGTGTCGCGGTCCTGTCCAACGACCACTAAAGGAAATCGCGGCGTCGAGCGTGTCTACGCCCCAAGACGCCGGTCGAAATATCGGCTAATGTTTTGCCGGGAATTGGACCCATCCGATTTGGACCCAACCACGGAGGCGACAGTGACGGACGACAGGCAGGAACGCATTCGCCAGCGGGCGCACGAAATCTGGGAACAGGCCGGGCGACCCGAGGGCTCGGACATGCAACATTGGGACCAGGCGACAGCCGAGATCGACGGAGCGGCTAAGCCGAAAGCCAAGGCTGCGCCGAAGAAGGCTGCGGCCGCCAAGTCAGCCAAACCGGCAGCCGCCAAGGCCAAGGCACCCGCCAAGGCCGCCAAGCCAAAAGCCAAGGGCTGAGCGCCGGCCACCAAATCTCTCTTCAATGACCCATGGGAAATGGATGCGGCGCGGCAGCGCTGTCTCCGGTGGAGATTGGCTGCGTTCATGGAACCTGCATTGTCGCCCCGTCACGCCGAGATTGCAGCTTACGACGACCCGACCGGCGGGAACCTTTAGGCGTCGCTAAATGTTGTGCTTCCAGCACCAATTTTGGGCGAAGGAGCACCTCATGAACAACATCATTTGGCTGGTCGGGGCCGTTGTAATCGTCATCGCGATCCTGGGTTTTTTTGGTCTGAGATAGGCTTGGGCCCAACGGGCTCTGGCCCGGCCGATTGCGGCTGACCACTCGCCGCTTCAGCGGCAAACAAGCCCACCGGCCTCGAGGCCGGTGGGCTTGCATTCCGGGCCAGACCGACAGCCTTCCGGCCGCTCGGCTCCTCACGCCTCCCAGGCATCGCTGGACAGTGCAAAGCGGATGCCGGTCGCCGTCATAGCGAGTTCGCATTCGGTGATTGCCCGCAGGTTGCGCAGATAGCGCGCCGCGGTCTGCGGCAGCCAGCCGGCACATGCCTCGACATAGGCGCGGCTGTGGACCAGCGTGCCGGTCGACAGCCGCTGCTCTTTTTCGGCGATGACTTTCAGGTACTGGCGGATGAAGCGAATGTCCTCGGCGATGTCCTGGCTGGCCATGCGCCAGGCGCCGGCGAGGCGCTGCCTCTGCTCGGTCGTTGCAGGAGAAATGAGCGGGCGGGAGAGATCGGCGAAGGCGGCGTGATTTGCGGTGTTCAAGGATATCCCCTCAAAGAGAAGATATCGTACTGTACGTACGAATACTGGTCAAGTGCAATTCGTACAATTTGAACGAAAGAGATGGATAGAAACCATCGGAATGCCGGCGCCTCAGGCGAGCCGCATTGGAAATCCTTCGAGCTGCGCGCCAATATCGGCAAGCGCCCTCCCGAGGATCAGGCCGACCATATCATGCCTGTCCGGATCGAGCACGTGCAGGCCTTTCCGGAGCGCATCGCGCCAGCTGTCGCCCCTGTTCCACGCTTCCGCGAACACGAAGGCGAGGTCGTCCTGCCGGCGTGTGGTGTCAAGCGCCTTGACCAGCAGGCTCGCCTGATGGAGGTCCTTTTCCCGCTTCGCTGCGGCGCTTTGCCGGCGTGAAGCGACGATCAGCTTGTGGACGGCGTAGCGCTCGGGCGAGGGCACCAGCACGGGCACGCCCGAGCGGTGCAGGAGCACCGTTCTGACGGGGTCGCGGATGAGAAAATCCAGGAACCGCAGAGGCTGCGCGGAGACGCCTCCCAGCGACGGCATCGGGCTTGCGTGATCCGCATGGTCGTCGCTGCCCCGGTTCGGAGTGAGGAATTCGACCTTGTAGCGGGAAGCGTTCTCGAACTGTGTGGTCCGTCCGGCATCCGTTCGGTGTGGAACCTCTCGAAATGTCGGATCGATTGCCTTGAGCACCTCAATGACCGGCGGCAGACTGTCGTCCACTTCGGCCGAGACGGAATGAAATTGAGCGAAGTCTACGTCGCCTGTCTGCAGCGAGGCACCAGGCAGCCGCACGCCGAGATGCCCGGCATAGGTCTGGAAGGCGACTGTTCCGACCAGAACGGCGCGCAGCCGAAAGAGTCCAGCCTTTTCCAGAGCTTCGACTACGGCGCCGGTGAATGTGTCAGGCGCCGTCAGACCGGCGTCGCGGACGAGGGTCGCAACCAGCTTGCGGCGGCTCTTGAGGTCGCTCTTGATCTCCTTGAAGGCGGCGACCCGTTTTGCGATCTCGGGGTCTTCGGCCGGGCCGACGTATCGCCTTGTCTTCGTCGGGCGGGTTTCCTCGAAGTACCAGTAGTCGCGGCCCTTTACCGGAACGCGGACGAAGTTGCCCGCCGTCGAGAAATCGGTCTCGAACGAGGCATCCAGGCTACGCTGCACGAGTTCGGCGTACATCGTGCGATAGGCGAGATCGATCGTTTTCATGGCTAGCACTCCGATCATGCGCCTTCCGTTATAAGAATTTGTCAGTTTTCTTATAACTGCGCGCTATCCAGCTGAATTTCAAGAGTGTTATAAGAAAATGGTGAAAATCTTATAACGCGGAGCGTTGAAACGGCCGATCTCCCCCAAGCGGGAGACTGTCACACACATTCGCGTCACGCCTCAACAAACCCTCTTCCCCAATTCGCCGAACAGTGCTTTAACCCCGGCATCCACAGGGGTGCTCCGTACGGTCGGGGCTGAGACGGGGGCGGCAAGCCCACAGACCCTAAAAGCTGATCTGGGTAATACCAGCGGAGCGAGGCGGGCTATGTTTTCTGGCGCACAGATTTCCCTCTATCCCATGGCCGATGATTTCGTCGGCGTCATCCTTGGCGCGCTTGGCGCGCTCGATCCGTATCGCGATCGGCTGAGGATCGAGACCGACGACATCTCGACCTTGCTGGTCGGGCCGCCCGAAGTGCTGTTCCCGGCGATGCGCGACCTGTTCGTGGCGGCTTCCGCCAGCGGCAGGCACTGCGTGCTGTCAGCGGCGATCTCGCGCGGCTGCCCGGGCGAGCCCGACGATCCGATCTGCCGCTCCGACGAAATCGGCGGCCCCGTCATTCCGCTCGACGAGCGCAAGGTTGCCGCCATCCGCGCCGTGCAGGCCACCGCCGTGACCGGTCAGGCGACGGCGGCGCAATTCTCGCTCTATGTGATGGGCACTGGCGACCACATGGACGAGATCTATGGCTGCATCGACTTCCTCAAACAGTCCGGCGTCTACGAGCGCTCCAAGCATTTCTGCACCAAATTGCGCGGCGATGCCGGTGCCATCTTCGCCACGCTGAACGAAGCATTCTGCCGCTTCGGGCCGGGCGCCGGCCACGTAACCCTCGACGTCACCGTGTCGGCCAACAGCCCGTCCGCTGTCTGAGCCATAGCGCTCGCCGCCGTCGAGGATATTTCCGTGGCTGTTCCGTCCGTCCCGTTGTCTGGAGGAGATACCTCTGGCCCTTCCCCACGAGGGGGGAGATCAGCTGTCTCGTCGGCCATCGCCAGGGCCGCACCCGCTGCCGTCTCGGTCGGGCTGCTGTTCGCTGCGTGGGAGCTCTATGCCCGCTATGGCGGCGTTAGGCCGACGGTGTTGCCGGCGCCCTCGCGCGTCTTCGGACAGGCGTGGGAGAATCGCGAGGCGCTGATGGACAATGCCATCCCGACCATCCGCGCCACTCTTGCCGGCTTTGCCTGCTCGCTCTCCGCCGCCTTCCTTTTCTCGGCGCTGGTCGATTTCTGGCCGTCATTGCGCCGCGCGCTGTTTCCGCTGCTGATCGCCAGCCAGACCTTGCCGCTGGTGGCGATCGCGCCACTGGTCGTGCTGTGGTTCGGCTTCGGCCTGCTGCCGAAAATCCTGCTCGTGGCACTGGTCACCTTCTTTCCGATGATGGTGGCGCTGGTCGAGGGTTTTGAGGCGACCGAGAAGGAGATCGGCCAGATGCTCCGCGCCATGGGGGCAGGGCGCTGGCGTGTCTTCTGGCTGGCGCGGCTGCCTTCGGCGCTGCCCTATTTCTTCGCCGGCTTGAGGATATCGATCACCTATGCCGTCGTCGGCGCGATCTTCGCCGAATATGCGGGCGCGGCGAAGGGGCTGGGCATCTACATGCTCAACGCCAAGAACAATTTCCGCCCCGACCTGGTGCTCGCCGCGGTCGGCGTGAGTGCGGCGCTGACGCTGGTGCTGTTCGGCCTGACGGTGCTCTTCCAGCGCCTCGCCATGCCTTGGGAGCGGGCGGCTGCAGGGCGTGGCAGCGAGGGGCGGCAATGACCCGGCTGGAGCTGCGCCAGGTGCGAAAATGCTTTGGTCCGCGCGAGGTTCTGGCCGGCATTTCGCTCAATGTCGCGGCCGGCGAATTCGTCTCCATCCTCGGTCCGTCCGGCGCCGGCAAGTCGACGCTGTTCCAGCTGCTGACCGGCGCGGAGAGAGGCGAGGGCGAGATGCTGTTCGACGGCGCGCCGCTCGACGACCATGGCAGCCGCTTCGCCTTCATGCCGCAGCGCGACGCGCTGATGCCATGGCGGCGCATCCTCGACAATGCGACGCTGGGGCTGGAGGTGCAGGGCGTGCCGCGCCGGGCGGCGCGCGAGCGCGTCGCGCCGCTCTTTGCCGAGTTCGGCCTTGCCGGCTTCGAGCGCGCCTGGCCGGCCGAGCTTTCCGGCGGCATGCGCCAGCGCGCCGCCTTGCTGCGCACCGTGGTGCAGCAGCGCGACATGCTGTTGCTCGACGAACCGTTCGGCGCGCTCGATGCGCTGACCCGCGCGGCCATGCAGCGCTGGCTGGAAGCCATGTGGCGGCGCCACCACTGGACGGCGCTGCTGATCACCCACGACGTGCGCGAAGCCGTGCTTTTGTCCGACCGCATCTATGTGTTTTCCGCGCGCCCGGCCCGCATCGTCAGCGAGATCAAGGTGCCGCTGCCGCGCCCGCGCACTGCCGACGCCAGCGTGGCGCGCGAGGCGGCTGGGCTCGAGGCCGGCATTCTCGACACGCTGCTCGGCGCCACCGATCCGCAACTCTCAGCCCAAAGACCGTCCCCAAGGAGATGACCATGACTGATCTGACACGCCGCCAAGCGCTGCTGCTGACGCTCGCTGCCGGTCTGCCGTTCCCCGCCCGGACTTTCGCCGCTGGACAGAAGGTCACCGTCGCGCTCGACTGGACCGTCAACACCAACCACATCGGTTTGTTTGTCGCCCGCGACAAAGGCTTTTACGCCGAAGCCGGCCTCGAGGTCGAAATCCTGCCCTACAACGACACCGGCGCGGGCACGCTGGTCGCCAACCGCGTCGCCGATTTCGGTATCAACGGAACCATCAGCCTGTTCACCCAGAAGACCGCCGGCGCCGACCTCAGGGCCGTCTATGCCGTGGTGCAAACCGAGACCGGCCGCGTCGTGTTCAACGCCGACCGTAGCGCGATCAAGAGCCCGAAGGATCTCGACGGCCTGACCTATGGCGGCTTCGGCAGTGCCTGGGAGAACGCACTGATCTCGACCATCATCCGCCATGATGGCGGCAAGGGCAATTTCGAGACGGTGACATTAGGCACCTCGGCCTATGAGGCGCTGGCCAACGGCGCGGTCGATTTCACCCTGGAGGTCTCGACCTGGGAAGGCGTCGAGGCCGAGCTCAAGGGCATCAGGCAGCGCAGCTTCCGCTACGCCGACTACGGCGTGCCCGACGAGCACACCACCTTCATCGCCTCCAGCGACGCCTTTCTCGCAGCCAACCCGAAAGCGGCCGCCGCCTTCGTCCAGGCGACACGGCGCGGCTACGAGTTCGCCGTCGACCACGCGCAAGAGGCGGGCGACCTGCTGATTGCGGCCAACAAGGACGCGCTCACCAATCCGGCCCTGATCCACGCCTCGCTGAAGGCGCTGAACGACGGCCATTTCCTGAGGAGCGAAGCCGGCGCCATCGGCACCATCGACAAGGCCAAGATCGACGCGATGGGCAACTACCTCTTCACCGCCGGCATCCTGCGCGACGGCGACGGCAAGGCGCTGGAGAGGCGCCCGGATTTCGAAGATTATTTCAGCAATGAATATTTCGGGTAGGGACGTCGAGCTGCTGATCTCCCTCGAGGGGGAGACTACCCCTCACATATCGATCATCGACCGCTTCACGCGCCCGATGATGGTGATCGCGCCTTCCAGTTCCGGCGGCGGGATTTCCATGTAGGAGGCCGGCTGGAACGGCGGCTTGTCGTTCGGGCGGTAGCGCTTGTAGGTGGCGCGGCCGGTTTCGTCGGAGATCACATAGCAGCCATTGGTCACCAGCCGCTTGTCGCGCAGATTGACGAAGATGATCGAATCCGGCGGCGAGATCTTGTTCATCGACGGGCCGTCGACGCGCAGCGCGATCCATTCGCCCTGCTCGAGATCGGCGGCGGGAATGGTCGGATAGTCCGACAGGTTGACGACGCTGTCCTGGCTGCCGAGTTCGCCGGCGCTGATCCACGAGACGATCGGCACGTCGACGGTAAGCGGCGAGGGCATCAGCGCGGCCGAACCGGCCTCGTGGAAGCCGCCGCTTCCCGCGGGATTGCCGTCGAACAACAGCCAGCCGGGATCAACGCCGAACAGGCGGCCATATTTTTCCGCCGCCTGGCGCGACAGTGGCCGGTTGCCGTTCTCGTGGCTGATCAGCGTGTTCTTGTTGATGTCGCCCAGGGCGCGTGCGGCATCGCTAGGCGAGGCATAGCCCGCCTCGGCCCGCGCCTGCTGCAATCTGTGTCGAGGATCCATCATCGTACAAAATGCCTGAAATTTATCGTCCAATATGTACGATTTTGCTTGCGACTCTTTCGTACATATCGTACGCTTAGCGCATGATCGAGCATCCCGCAAGCATTTCCGTACTGCCCACGAGCATCTCAGGGCCAATTGACCGCTGGCCCGCCACCGATACCGCGCAAGGGGAGGCGGCATGATCCTGCGCCTGTCCACCCATTTCGAATCGTCCGGGCTGTCCTCCTCCCCGGCCCGGACGAAGACCGGGGCTTTTGCCCCGGATCCGGCCCACCTGCGGTTACCGCAGGCCGCCGGATCGGCCGGAACCGTTCCTCCCCCGGTTCCGGCCCCCTTTTCGCGCCAACTCGCTGGTCCGCCAGGGACTGGCGAACTGGCCGCCACCTCCTGCATCCGCACCGAGGACGGCACCGTCATCCTGTTCGACAGGCTGACGGGCCGGGCGGTGTTCGGCCTGACGCGCGTGGCCGCCGAGGCCGCGCTTCGCCGCCTGAATGGGGCGGTGAGCCCCGCCTGAACCAACCCCTTCGAACGATTTCGCAACGGCCTGCGGGCCGAACCCTGGCGCTCGCCCCGGGCGAGGCCTTCGCAACCGATGGATCCCGACATGGCCGCTGCCTATACCGACACTGAACTCAATGCGATCGCGCTCTGGCTGAAGGATGGCCTGTCGGCCACCAGGATCGCGCTGCGCTTTTCCGCCCTGCGTGGCAGCCCGGTTTCGCGCAACGCCATCATCGGTATCGTCCATCGCAACGCGGGTCTGCGTGCCATCGGCTTCGCCAGCCCCAGGGGCGGCCGCTCCGGTGGCCGGCCCCGGAAGAATGCGGCAAGGCCGGCGGGAAGGCGCGCTACGGGACAAGCAAAGCTGTCCGGACAAGCAAGGCAGTCCGGACATTCAGACCAGCCAAGACAGGCAGGGCCGGCTGGACAGGCGAGGGCTTCCGGGCAGGCTGAGGGGCAGGGCGGTGCTGGTACGCCATTCCCGCCTGCTGGCGTCGTCACTGTCCGCACGCCGGAAAAGCCAAAACAGGGTAAGCCGAGGAAGCCGGCGCGCGCTCTGCCGCCGGCCTGGCTGTCGCCGCACGGCCTGGCCCGCGACGAGGACAAGCCCGACGCTCTTCGTTACAAGCTGCCGGCGCCACCGCCACCGCTGCCGCCCGGCCGCCAGCCGCATGTCGCCGCCATGCGCTTCATCGACTGCCTGTTCGGCCGCTGCCGTGCCCCGCTCGACCTCACGCTTGAGGAAGACCCGGACAAGGACGCGCCTGGCGCCAGGCCGGCGCCGGACATGCTGTGCTGCGGCCTGCGCACCTCGGCGACGCGCAGCTATTGCAGGCACCATCACGCCCGTTTCCACGGCCGGCGCCGCACTTTGTTGGCGGCGCCGGCGCGATGAGCTTGTCTGGTATGCCCCTATTTCGGCATCCGGCTCTGGACGCTTCTCTCTTCGAACACCATGGCCGGGTCGTCATCGACAACGAGTATCCCGGTCACCCGGGCAAAGCCGGTGAACACCTTCAGCGCGTCGTCTGGCGAGATCTGCGCGGCGATGGCGGCGCTGCAGGCATTGAGCGCACTGCGGTAGACGTGCCCGCGCCGGTCGACCGGCCAGCGCTGCAGGAGGTCGGCGGCGGCGTTGACATCCTCGATGTCCTCGATCTCGCCGTCGAAGCTGACCCTGATCGGACGTCCGGTTCGCATCGTGCCCACGCCGTTACACCTCGCTGTCGATTTTCTGGCTGTAGCGTCCAACAACGCGCGGCAATGCCGTGCGGTTGCATTGCCTGCCATGTCGCCGCCGCTTTCGCCAATCGCCGACGTTGCAGAAAAGGTCGCGCGAGTGACGCTGCCAGTCTCACCCCTCGTGGGGGAGATGCCCCGGCAGGCAGAGAGGGGCGCGAAGGATCGCCAACCTCGCCCTCCATCCCCACAGCCAGCCCACAAGGAACCGACCCATGAGCCGAAGAACCGCTCAAAAACCGAAACCGCCGAAACTGCCGAAGGGCGAGGCCGAGCAGGTGCGTATCCGCAGGGAGATCGGCCATGATTTCGCGCTGAGGGAAGACCCCTTCGGCCGCAAGCGCCTGACGGCGGGCACGCAGGAGGCGGCGCGCATCTATGACGTCTCGAACGGCGGCTACACCTCGACCGGCGGCATCGTGCGGGTGCGCAATGTCGACCCGCTGCTGGGCATCACCTCGCTGTCGCGCCAGCAGCGCGAGGCCGGCATGCGCTTTCGCGACGATTTCGAGCGCGCCTCGCGCGAAGGCCCGCGGCCGATGGCGTGGGAAGAGCGCGTCGACGGCGGCCGGCGCGATGGCGGCATTCCCGACCATATCCTCTCGGCCGGCCGCGCCCATGCCGAGGCAACCCGCGTGCTGGCGCATTGGGAGGTCTCGACCGTGGTGCAGAAAATCTGCTGCGCCGGCGATTCGGTAAAGAGTTTAGCCGAACAGACCGGCGAGCCGCGCGACGTGGTGAGCAAAATGCTCAAGATCGGCCTGGACTTGCTGGCCGTGCACTATGGGATGATGGGGCGCAGAGCAGGGTGAGGGCGGTGAACTTGTGCTGCCAAAGCCCCGCAGGTAGCGGGCGCTTCTTCGCAGAAGCGGAATCGATCACTGTCGGGCTACGAGTGATCCGGCCGACAAAAGCCGGCCGGATCGATGCTCACGTCACCGCTCGCAGATGCGGATCTTCTCGATCACGCGGTGGTGGTGGCGCCAGTGCTTGCGATACTCGGTCCAGCAATTGCGGTTGTGGCGCATGGAGTACCGGGGCCTGTAACCATCGTCGTAGACATTGTAGCGATGGTGCGGGCGATAGACGTAAGGATCGTCATAGTACGGGCCGCCATAATAATCATCGTCATAGGCGGGACCGATGCCGATGCCGAGCCGCAGGCTGTCGGCACTGGCCGGGCCTATCATGGCCGCCGCCGACGCAATAGCGATGACGGAGGCGAGCAGGAGCTTTTTCATAGCTACCTCCTTTTCAAGGTTGATCCAATCAAACCACTGAGGCGCGGCCCTGTTCCACAATTTCGCAAGAAGTGAACATAGGCAAACCCACCCGGTCGGTCGCAAAATGCTGGGGGCGGCGGCATTTGCTTCATCATCGCAAGGCCGTCTCCAGGCAATGCATTGACCCTCGACCGGCTCGTTCTTTGACGTCGCGCACCGCCACAACTCGCGTCGAATGAACCAATCGAGGGCCGCATTCGGCAAACTCAATCCGCTTGCCGGGCTGGTTTTGAAATCTTCTCGCTCATTTAATTCTACAAAATCGGTAGGCTTAATGCAGATAGCGTTTGCGAGAAGGAGCCTGGCATGTCGAAGAAGCTGGTGGTGGGGGTGTCGGGCAATTTGACCCGTCCGTCCAAGACCAAGGCGTTCATCAGCCATATCGTTGGTGACATCGCCGGCAGGACGAATGCTGCCTCGAGCGTTTTCGATATCGAGGATCTCGGTCCGTCTTTCGCGCAGGCAAGGCGCGTCGGCGATCTCGATCCGGCGGCGCGCAATCTCGTCGAGCAATTGCTCGGCGCCGATATCGTCGTGGTCGGCTCGCCGACCTTCAAGGGCAGCTACACCGGGCTCTTCAAGCATTTCTTCGACCTGCTCGACCCGTCCTCGCTGCGCGGCAAGCCGGTGATCCTGGCGGCGACCGGCGGCGGCGAGCGCCACTCGCTGATCGTCGAGCATCAGCTGCGGCCGCTGTTCGGCTTCTTCGAGGCGCTGACCATGCCGACCGCGATCTACGCCTCCGACAAAGACTTCGCCAATGGCCAGCTGGTGTCTGAAGCCATCCAGGCGCGTGCTCGCCAAGCCGTCGCCGAAGCCTGCCGGGCGGCCGGCGTGCCCTACAGCGTCGGCCTTGCCGCCTGAAACGGCGGAATTCCCTTTCCGCACAGCGCCAGAAGGAAGCCTGCAAATGACCAGCAAATCCCGACAGAGCAAACCGCGAAAAATCAAACTGGGCGCCTTCCTGCCCGGCGGCGGACAGCATATCGCCGCCTGGCGCCATCCCGATGCGCCGGCCGACGGCGCGACGAATTTCGAGTTCCACAAGCAGTTGGCGCTGACCGCCGAGCGCGGCCTGTTCGACGCCTATTTCCTGGCCGACAATCTGACGGTCGGCCTCGGCGCCCGCGAAGGCGGCAATGCCAAGATTGCCGGCTTCGAGCCGGTGACACTGTTTGCCGCGCTTGCGCCGCTGACCACGCATCTCGGCTTCATCGCCACGGCCTCCACCACCTATGAGGAGCCCTATACGCTGGCACGCAAATTCGCTTCGCTCGATCTGCTGTCCAACGGCCGCGCCGGCTGGAACGTCGTCACCTCGGCCGGCGACGACACCGCGCGCAACTTCAACCGCGATGTCCAGCCCAACCACGCGGAGCGCTATGCCCGGGCGCACGAGCATGTCGAGACCGTCAAGGCGCTGTGGGACAGCTGGGAGGACGACGCCTTCATCCGCGACAAGAAGTCGGGCCGCTTTTACGACAAGGACAGACTGCACGATGTCGACCACAAGGGCGCGCATTTCAGCGTCAAGGGTCCGCTCAACGTGCCGCGTCCCGTGCAGGGCCATCCGGTGGTGGTGCAGGCCGGGCAGTCGGAGGACGGACGCGGGCTTGCCGCGCACTCGGCCGAGGTCATCTTCACCGCCCATCAGAAGCTGGAGACGGCGCAGGAATTCTACCGCGACATCAAGGCGCGCGTGGCGGCCGTCGGTCGCGATCCCGACCAGGTGCTGATCATGCCCGGCGTGGCACCCTTCGTCGGCCGCACCGAAGAGGAAGCGCAGGCAAAATACCGGCAGCTCAACGACCTCATCCTGCCAGAGGACGGGGTGGCGCTGCTCAACGGGCTGGCCGGCCAGACGCTCGACATCCGGGGTTATCCGCTCGACGGCCCGCTGCCGCCCAGCAAGGAAACCGAAGGCATGAAGAGCCGCCAGGCGTTGATCCGTCAGATTGCCGACGAGAACAATTTCACCATCCGCCAGCTCTACCAGTGGGTGGCAACGGCGCGCGGCCACTACACAATCATCGGCAGCGCCACCCAGGTCGCCGATCAGCTCGAGGAATGGTTCACGAGCGAGGCCGCCGACGGCTTCAACATCCTGCCGCCCTGGCTGCCCGGCGCGCTCGACGATTTCGTCGACCTGGTGATCCCCGAACTGCAGCGCCGCGGCCTGTTCCGCACGGCTTACGAAGGCAGGACGCTGCGCGAGAACCTCGGTCTCAGGCGGCCGGAAAACCCCTGGACCGCCGCACGCTCGAAGGTGCTGGCCGCCGAATGATCGGCTGAAGCGCCGGACAACACTCGAAGCTCCCGACAATCCTGAAGCAAAGGGCAAAGACGATGAGTTTGCAGCACATCGAAGAGCCGGTCATCCTTGGCGACGGCAGGCTCGGCACCGACATCCTGCGCCTGGCCAGAGCGGCATCCGTACGTCTCCTGTCGCGCTACGGCATCCTGATTGCTTTCCTGGCGCTCTGGCAGGTGTCGAGCAGCGCCGGATGGGTCAATGCCGCGGTGCTGCCGCCGATCGACATGATCGTCGCAGCCCTGTGGAAGGGGCTGGCCGGCGGCACCTTGCTCGGCGACATCGCCATCAGTCTGCAGCGCTCCGGCATCGCCTTCGTCGCGGCGGTAGTGGTGGCGATCCCGCTCGGCCTGTTCATGGGCCAGGTGCGATCGGTCGAAACCGCGCTCGATCCGATCCTGCAGGTGTTCCGCCAGACCTCGGCGCTGGCGCTCTACCCGGTGTTCATCCTGCTGCTCGGCCTGGGCGAGGCCTCGAAAGTGTTCGTCATCTTCTGGGCGACGCTGTTTCCGCTGCTGCTCAACACCATCAGCGGCGTCAAGGAGGTCGACCCGAAACTGCTCGAGATGGCACGCGTCTATGGCGCCACGCGGCTCACCGTGTTTCGCCGTGTCGTGCTTCCGGGCGCCGTGCCCTCGATCTTCGTCGGCTTGCGGCTGAGCGCGACGACCGCGCTTCTGTTGCTGATCGCCTCCGAAATGATCGGCGCCAACAAAGGCATCGGCTTCCAGGTGATGAACGCCCAGTACAACTTCCAGATCCCGCTGATGTTCGCGGCGATCGTCATCCTCGCCGGCCTCGGCCTGATCGCCAACCAGGCGCTGGTCAGCCTGCAGCGGCGGCTCTGCCGCTGGAGCCAGCCTATCAACTGACGCTTCCACCTTCTTCTCGAACAAGGAAAGACCGGATCATGAAAATCGCCCGCCGTACCCTGCTTGCCGGCGCACCGCTTGCCGCCGGCATCCTCGCCGCCGGCCTGCCGCGCTTCGCCTTTGCCGAAGCCGCACCCGTCAAGTTCCGCTACCTCGCCAGCCGCGGCAGCATCTCCGCGCATGAGCTGGCCGACGAACTCGGCTACTTCAAGGGCCTTGGCGTCGAGCTGGAGAATGCCGGCTACGCCGCCGGCGGCCCGGAATCGCTGTTTGCGCTGTCGTCCGGCAGCGTCGACATCGGTTCGGCCGCCACCGCCGCCGTGATCAACTCGATCTCGGGCGGCAACGACTTCGTCGCCGCCTATCCGAGCAACGGCATCAACAAGGATGTGAAGAGCGTCTTCTACGTGCTGGAAGACAGCCCGATCAAATCGATCGCCGACATTGCCGGCAAGACCATCTCGGTCAACACGCTCGGCGCCCATCTCGACTATACGGTGCGCGAGGCGCTGCACAGCGTCGGCCTGCCGCCGGATGCCGCCAACCTCGTCGTCGTGCCCGGTCCGCAGCTCGAACAGACCTTGCGCTCGCGCCAGGTCGATATTGCCGGCCTCGGCTACTGGCAGGCGATCTTTGCCGGCGCGCTGGTCGCCAATGGTGGCGTGCGCGGCGTGTTCGACGACACCGACGTGCTGGGGGAACTGGCCGGCGGCTTCGTCGTGCTGAGGCGCGATTTCATCGCAGCGCATCCGGATGCCGCCCGCAACTTCGTCGAACAATCGGCGCGTGCCTCCGACTGGTCGCGCCAGAACCCCGATGAAGCCCGCAAGGTGCTGGCCAACATCCTCAACAAGCGCGGCGAAAACGGCGATCTCGCCCGCTACTGGACCGGCTTTGGCCTGCGTGAAGGCGCTGAGGCGACCGATCGCGACATCGATTTCTGGGTCGCCGTGCTCGAGCGCGACGGCCGCCTCGCCAAGGGCAAGCTGAAGGCCGCTGATATCCTCTACCGGCCGGGCGAAACCAAGACCAACTGAGCACGGAGACGAAGGCGATGGCCAGCACCAGCGGCGCCGAGGTCTCGATACGCGACCTCTCGAAATCCTTTACGCTTGGCGGGCGTCCGCTTCAGGTATTGAGGACGCTCAACCTCGACATCCGCGCGGGCGAATGCCTGGTCATCGTCGGCGCCAGCGGCTCCGGCAAGACCACGCTGCTGCGCATCCTTGCCGGGCTGGAGGCCGCCGACAACGGCGGCGTCGCCATCGACGGCAAGCCTGTCGACGGCGTCGGCGCCGAGCGCGCCGTGATCTTCCAGGAGCCGCGCCTGCTGCCCTGGCTGACCGTGCTCGGCAACGTCGCCTTCGGCCTCGAAGTGCGCGGCATACCCAGGCGGCAAGCCGAGGAGAGGGCGCGTTTCTACATCGCGCTGGTCGGCCTCGCCGAATTCGCCGATGCCTGGCCGCGCCAGCTTTCCGGCGGCATGGCGCAGCGCGTCGGCATTGCGCGGGCGCTCACCGTGCAGCCCGAGATCCTGCTGCTCGACGAGCCGCTGGGCGCGCTCGACGCCATGACCAAGATCGGCATGCAGGAGGAACTGGCGCGCATCTGGAGCGAGGAGAACGTCACCATGGTCATGGTCACCCATGACCTCGAAGAGGCGATCTACCTTGCCGACCGGGTGCTGATCCTGCCCAAGGAAAAAGGCGGCGCGGCGCGCCTGGTCGATGTCGACCTGCCGCGCCCCCGCGACCGCAGCGAGAGCCGGTTTGTGAGCTATCGCCAAGAGCTGTTGCGGGAGTTCGGGCTGCATTGACAGGGCGAAATCGACCAGGCCGGCTGGATTGATCGCGCCGGCAGTTCTCAGCCTGCGCGGGCCAATGCCACAGCATCGGCTCCTGCCGGGTAGCGCAGCCGGGCGGAGGTGTCGTTGGCGGCATGCCAGACGGCCTCGGCAACGTCGGTCTCCTTCGTGACCATGGCAGGGTTGGCGAACCCGGCGAAGATCGGCTGCGCGAACGATGCATAGGCCTCGGGGATCATATCCTCGACGCGCAATTCGGTATTGTGCGCAAAACGGGTGCTCGGCGCATAGCCGGGTTCCACCAGCTTGACCCGCACGCCGAATGCCTGAAGCTCGTGCGCCAGCGATCCGGTGAACCCCTCGATGGCCATCTTGCTGGCCGTGTAGGCCGCCGCCAGGGGCATCGGGACCAGCGTCGCGCTCGAGGTCACGTTGACCACCACGCCTGATCCCCTGATGCGGAATTGCGGGATGATGGCCTGTGTCATCGCCATCACGCCGAATGTGTTGGTCTCGAACACCTTGCGGATGTGCGACATCGGCGTCGCTTCGAACGCGCCGGCGACACCGATGCCGGCATTGTTGACGAGCACGTCGACAGACCCGCTCGCCTCGAGTGCGGCCGCGATGCTGCTGGCATCGGTGACGTCGAGCGGCAGCACGCGGATGCGATCGGAAGCGGGCAGTATGCCCGCGCGCGGGGTTCGCATCGTGGCGACGACGGTCCACCCCTGCGCGTGGAAGTGACGTGCGGTCTCCAGGCCGTAGCCGGATGAGCTGCCGGTAATCAGTACGGTTTTCATGACGATATCCTCTTTCGTGTTGACGCAGGACAAATAACCGCCAACATCAGGACTATCATCGACTAAGAGTCTCAATTTCATCTGCCTAAGTCCGGAAATGACCGATCCGCTCTCGCAAGTGATCCAGCTTCTGCGCCCACGCACGGTGTTCTCGAAGGGGATTAGTGGCGCCGGGCGCTGGGGTGTGCGCTACTCCGAATTCGGCCAGCCGGGCTTTTGCGCGGTGATCGAAGGCCGATGTCGGCTGGCCGTCGACGGGCAGGCGCCGATCAGTCTCGAAGAAGGCGATTTTGTCCTGCTGCCCGCGACGCCGGCCTTCACCATGTCCAGCTTCGACCATGTGACGCCGAGGCGTATCGATCCCAAGGTGACGCCTGCGCCCACGGACGAGGTCCGTCACGGTCGTCCCGACGGTCCCGCGGATGTGCGGCTGCTCGGCGGTTACTTCGTGTTCGACTCGCCAGATGCGGGACTGCTGGTATCGCTCTTGCCGGCAATGCTTCACCTGCGCGGCATTCCGCGGCTTTCGGTCCTGGTGCGGCTTGTTGGCGAGGAGGCGAGCGCCCAGAGCATGGGCCGCGATCTCGTGCTCGCGCGTTTGGTCGAGGTGCTGCTGATCGAAGCGCTGCGGGCAACCCGGGGAAAGGACGCGCCGCCGGGTTTGCTGCGCGGCCTCGCCGATGCGCGCTGTGCCGGGGCGTTGCGGCAGATGCATGCCGATCCCGAGCGGCCGTGGACGGTGGCTGACCTGGCGCGCGAGGCGGGCATGTCGCGCTCGGCCTTCTTCGACCGCTTTATCCGCTCCGTGGGGCTGCGGCCGATGGAATACCTGTTGGGCTGGCGAATGGCCGTTGCGAAGGACCTTCTGCGCAGCAACAGCGTCGCGCTCGATGAAGTTGCCAGGCGAGTGGGCTATGGCTCGGCCAGCACATTCAGCACCGCGTTCAATCGCCATGTGGGCCAGTCGCCGGGCCGATATGCGCGCGGGCGCCAGGAGGGAGCGGGCACTCGACTGCCCGTGACGATCTCGACATAGGGCTCGTCGCGATAGCCAGAGGAACTGGCGAAGGGGAAACGAGCGAGTTCGCTGGCCTCCAAACATGGCCCTTCGGATGCACGTCGAAAAGATTGTATGATTGCGCCGCAGGTGAATTTGCCGACGGACGCCGATGCCGATTTTTTCAGTCAAGCACACGACCGTCTATCGCTATAGCCGGAAGGTGAGCTTTGGCGAACACCGGCTGATGTTCAGGCCGCGCGACAGTTTCGATCAACGGCTTCTGGACCACGCTCTATCCGTGGACCCCGAGCCGAAGGAGGTTCGCTGGATCCATGACGTTTTTGGCAACTGCGTTGCGGTGATCGATTTCAAGGGTTCGGCCAATGAACTCCTTTTTGCGACAGACATTCGGCTCGATCACACGCCGCAGCATGCGCCCGATTTCCGCATCGATGAAGCGGCGCTGAATTATCCGTTCTCTTACGATCCCGACGAGGCGGCCGACCTCGCGCAAACAATGGAGCGCCATCATCCCGACGACGGCGACGAGGTCGGCAAATGGGCGCGGCAGTTCGTGAGTGCCGCGGGGCGCACCGAGACCGGCAAACTGCTGATGACGCTCTGCTACGCCATCCACGAGAGCTTCGTGTATTCCCGTCGCATCGAAACCGGAACGCAGCCGCCGCTCATGACCTTGCATCTGCGCAAGGGCACATGCCGGGACTTTGCGCTTTTCATGATGGAAGCGGTCCGCTCGCTCGGCTTTGCCGCCCGCTTCGTGACCGGCTATGTCTATGTGCCGAGCCGCGACAGTGACGCAATCCGCGGTGGAGGCTCAACGCATGCCTGGTGCCAGGTCTATTTGCCTGGGGCAGGCTGGATCGAGTTCGATCCAACCAATGGCATTGTCGGCAACCGGGATTTGATCAGGGTAGCCGTGGCTCGCCATCCCCGGCAGGCCATCCCACTTTCGGGAAGCTACTCCGGCAGCGCCTCGAGTTTTGTCGGGATGACCGTTGAGGTGAAAGTGGCGAAGGAAATCGACGGGAACAAAGATTAGCTGCGTCCGATGCATTCCGGAACTGTTCAGGCTGCCCGGTTTAGCTCGAAAAGGCACCCGAGGGGCGCCCTTGCCTCTGCGGAATCAACTTGAAGAAACGCTTCGCGACCCATACCATCGAAGGTCATGGTAAAATCTGATCAGGAGGTCAGTGGAACCGGTCGGGTTTTTGAGCCAGTGCAAGGTAGGGAGGATAATTATGGCTTCCGAAGTACAGGCAAACAATGGCGTTAACGTAGAGGCGCTGCTCGCAGCAAAAGAAGCGCTTACAAACGCCCCGGAGGCTGCGCAGTTCAAGTGGCGCGCGGCTTGCGAATGGAAGGATGGCACCCACAGCCACTCGACGGTCGAGAGCTTCTACGGTCTCGGCCAGGACCAGCATCGCAAGACCACTTTCGCATTCGATGCCGACCATCCGGAAGTCTTCGCTTCCCTGGATCAGGGCGCCACGCCTGTCGAATATGTGCTGGTCGGGCTGGCCAGTTGCCTGACCGCCGGCATCGCCGCGGTCGCGCAGAACCGGAACATCCAGTTGAAGTCGGTCAAGGCGACCATCGAAGGCGACATGGATATCGCCGGCATTCTCGGCATCGACAGCGACGTCCGCAACGGCTTCAGCGGCATCACGGTGAAGTACAACATCGACGCCGACGCCAAGCAAGAAGACATCGAGGCTCTCGTCGCCCAGTCGCAGAAGCGGTCGGCGGTGTATGACATTGTCACCAATCCGACGAACGTCACGGTCGTGGTGAATTGAAAGGCGCTTCGAGCCGTAGACTTTCCTGATGTGAGGGCGCGATTAGTTCCGTCACCACCGTGATCGTTGGCGCAGGGCACGCGGGGCTCGCGATGAGCCGCTGCCTCGCGGAGCGCTCTATCGACCATGTGCTGCTGGAGCGCGGCGAGATCGCCCATACCTGGCGCACCGAGCGATGGGATTCGCTGCGGCTGCTCACCCCGAACTGGCAGAGCCGGCTGCCGGGCTTCCGCTATGACGGCGACGACCCCGACGGCTACCGCACGATGCCTGAGGTCGTCGACTTCCTCGGCAACTACGCCAGGGCGATCTCGGCTCCGGTCAGAACGCACACGACCGTTACCTCGGTTCGCAGCGACGGGGCGGGATATCTCGTGCGCACCGACCGCGGCGAGTGGCGGTGCCGGACCGTGGTGCTCGCGTCGGGCGCGTGCAATGTCGCGCGCCTGCCCGATTTCGCCGTCCGCGTGCCGCCGTCGGTCGCCATGCTGACGGCGCAGTCCTATCGCAATCCGGATCAGGTCGCCGACGGTGGCGTGCTGGTGGCGGGCGCGTCGGCCAGCGGCACCCAGATCGCACAGGAGCTGCAGCGTTCGGGGCGTCAGGTGACCCTGTCGGTGGGCGAACACATCCGGGCGCCGCGCGTCTATCGCGGCAAGGACCTGGAATGGTGGATGGACGCCGCCGGCGTGCTCGACGAGCGCTACGACGAGGTAGACGACATCAGGCGGGCGCGGCGGGTTCCTTCGCTGCAGCTTGCCGGCACGCCCGACCGCACCACCCTCGACCTCAATGCGCTGGTCGACCTCGGCGTCAGACTCGTTGGCCGTCTCGCCGGCATCACCGAAGACGGCAAGGCGCAGTTTGCCGGGTCGTTGCGCAACATGTGCGCGCTTTCCGATCTCAAGATGGCCCGGCTGCTCGACCTGATCGACGAATGGGCGCGCGCCAACGGCCTGGACGCTACGGTCGGGCCGCCGGATCGCCTGCCGCCGACCCGTGTCGAGGACGACCCGCCGCTCGGCCTCGATCTCGCCGGAGGCGCGATCAGGACGATCATCTGGGCCACCGGTTACCGGCCGGACTACTCCTGGCTGGAACTGCCGGTTCTGGACCGCAAGGGCCATGTCCGTCACGACGGCGGGGTTGCGGAACATCCGGGCATGTACCTGATGGGGATGCAGTTTCTGCGCCGCCGCAAATCTGCGCTGATCGACGGCGCCGGCGACGACGCGCGTGATCTCAGCGACCATCTGGCGTCGTACCTCGGGCAAAATTCAATGTGCTAGCCGACGCAGGCCCGTAGCAGTAGTTGCACAAGATACCATCGATTCAGGGCAGCGGGATCGGCTTGTCGCTGAGTGTGCGCAAGTAGGCGATCAGGTTGACCCGTTCGGTATCGTCCGGGACACCAGGAGTCTCCATCTTGACGCCCGGCGTGGTGAGCATGGGCCCGAAGAGATATCTGTTCAGGTCCTCGTACGTCCATACACCCTCCCAGCCCAGCAACGTGTCGGAGTAACGCATATTTGCCACAGATGCCTTGTCGCGGCCGACGACGCTCCACAAGTTCGGTCCTATTTTGTTCCCTCCCTGTGGCTCGACGTTGTGGCAACTGGTACACCGGCGGGTGAAGTAGGTTCGGCCTTTCTCGACATCGGCAGTAGCCAACTTCATCGAGATGGGAGCTGGTGTCGGCAAGACGACGCCGTGCGACAAGAGATAGTCGGCAACTTCGCGTTGCCCCCTGCTTTTTGCCAGATGGAGCGGTGTCTTGCCGTCCATTGTCTTCGCATTCACGTCTGCGCCGGCCTCGACCAGTGCCTTCACGCAGTCGAGACAATCGAGAGTGACGGCGACATGAAGGGCGAATTCGCCACCACGGTTGGAATTTGGATCTGCGTCCCGCTCCAGCAACAGCTTTAACAGATCGATCTTGCCTGTCCCTACAGCCGCCATCAGCGGGGGACCACCAGTCGTCTGGGCGTTGACGTCCGCACCACGTTCTATGAGCAGTTTTGCCGCTTCGACGTGGCCCATCCAGACCGCAAAATAGAGCGGCGTTGCGGTTCCATCACTCTCATCTATACCGGCGCCTGCATCGAGCGCCGCCGTGATCGCCGCGACATCGCCGTTCAAGGCGGCGTCGTGAATGTCGGCGGCATGCGATACAATCGGGATGTGTGCGAGCACTAGTGGAATGAAAAGCAAGGACATGCGCATTTGGCATCTCCCAAGGCAAACCGCGGTACGCGTCACGCTTTCAAGACGGCAAAGTCTACCTCAAAATCCCCGATCGAGACAACGCCCGCATCGCGACGCGCTATAAGAAACACGCCGTCAACTTCCTCGCCTCCGTGGCCCTGCAATCATATTCCCAGGTGCAATTTCGGCTTCCAGAAGGGGCGGAACAACTCGATCTTGGGACAGCGGTTCATCACCACTTTCAAGCCCGCTTCCTCTGCCAGGTGAGCGGCCGCGTCATCGCGCACCCCGATCTGACCCCACAGAACCTTGGCGTTGATTGCGATGGCCTCCTGCGCAACCTCCAGCAGATCTTCGGAGCGGCGAAAAACCTCAACCATATCGACAGGCCGGTCGATGGCCGCCAGTGACGGGTACACCCTAAGCCCCCGAATTTCATCCAGACCGGAACTGGGGTTGACCGGGATCATGTCATAGCCGGTTTCGTGCAGCACCCTGAGAACACCATAGGAAAACTTGGTCTTGTCGGGGCTCGCTCCCACCATGGCGATGGTTTTGACCGACTTCAGAATGTCTTGCAGATAAGCCTCCGAATAGGGCTCATCATGGTTCATATGGGTCATTTCTTTGCTTCCAGCGGGGTCGCGATATCGGCTTTCAATTCATGTGCGGCCAGGGGATCAAGGAAGGGGTTGCGATAGAGCTTGTCGTGGCTTTCAACGCCGACCTCCAGCGTGCAGTCGCTCAAAGGGCGGGCGACGCAGAGGATTATATAGCCATTGTTGATCTGGCGGTTGTTCAGCGCCCGCTGCGCCTTTTGATCGACCTTGCCGCTGATCATCTTGGCCGCGCAGCTGATGCAGCCGCCATACTTGCAGCCATATGGCAGGTCCACGCCCTGCTCGCGCAAGCTTTGCAAGAGGGGCTTGCGCCGGTCGACGTCAAAGGCCGCACCGCCTTGATTGGCGAGAGTTATGGTGAAGCTGGTCATACCCAGATGTCGCTCGTGCAATCACCGCCGGGATAACGGGTTTCGTGGCAGCGGCTCGGTCCATTTGGTTCCTTGCCAAAATCAACGACAAACAGCGGATCGATTTCCATGCCGCCGTTTTCCGTATCGCAATTGACCATCAGCATGCATCCGCCATTGGTGCGGATTTCCGGATAGAACTGATTGTCCCAGGTCGAGAAGAGCGAGGTCGTTACATAGAGGCGCTTGCCGTCGAGGCTGAGCTGTATCATCTGCGGCCCGCCAGTCACTTTCACGCCATTGACCTCGGGCGCACGGCCGAGAAGTCCGCCCATCCACACTTGTCCGGTAAGCTTGGCATTGTGCGGGTCAGAGATGTCGTACTGACGGATGTCGCCATGCAGCCAGTTGCACAGATAGAGGTATCTGTCGTCCATGCTGAGCAGAATGACCGAGATCACGCCCGGTATTGGTATCGGCCATTCGGGATGCGGCTCATTGCCGACATCGACAATTTTTTCCCATTGCCAGTCACCCGCCGCATCCTTCCACCAATGGATGATGTTTGCAGAGAGGGCGGCTCCGACAAAGCCGTGACTGCTGTCGGGATTATGATGGAACCGCACTTCCAGTGGGATCAAGCCATCTTCACCGAGATAGAACGTTTGCTTTGGCTCCTTCTTTTCAAAATCCCACAAATGGATCTGCCGGCCATATTTCAGATGGCCTACCTCTTCCAGGTCAAAACCAGGCATGAAGGTGTTGGGCGCGGCCCATTCCGAGCTGACCATCACGTTGTGTCGCGGCTGGTACCAGAAATCATAGCCAAACTTGATGCTGCCCATGGAGTTTTCCCAACGGCCGACAATCTCGAACTCCTTGCTGAGTTGCAGATAACCGCCGGGGGCATTGCCTTGAGCGTCGCCAAGCATGGAGACGATGATGTCCGAGCCGAGGCAATGCACCGTGTGCGGTGCCGACAAATTGGTCCTGGCTTTGATTTCAGCGCCGTCTATGACCTTGAACAGCGTCGGATTGCGCGGATCGGTACCGCAATCGACAATATGCAGATTGGACGAGCGCACACCCGGCACAATCAGATATTTCCGCTCCATGCTCGCATCGCCATGGCACGACGAACAGGCATTCCAGCCCGAGTGATGAAGCTCATCGCCAATACCCGGCATTTGCAAACGTGAGATCACCTGGCTGTAGGTCGAGCTCTCCGAGTCGACATCGATGGTGCACAGATAGTCCGGCTTCTGTATGCCCGTGCCGGTGTAGATGGCAATCGTATAGAGCAGCTTTTCACGAGGTGCCGTCATCGCCTCGGCTGGAGAAGCATAGCCCGGTCCACAGCAATGATTGGTCATGGGTGCTTCCCTTTGAACAGATCACTGGCCAGCCCCAGGGGGCAAGCTGGAATGTTAGTGCATGCTTGCCGTTGGCGCTACGGCCGCGGCGGCCAGCGAAGCGCGCCGTGCAACTCGAAGACAGAGCGCCTTCCTCAAACTGCTGCCTCGATTGGCTCGGCAAGCTTCGGGTTGGCGCGCGCGGCGATCAGGCAGCCGGCGACGATCAGGCATGCTCCTGCGAGCGTAGTCCAGGCTGCCGCCTCGCCGAAGAAGAACCAGCCAAGTGCGATCGCCCAGATGAAGGCCGAGTATTCCGTTGGAATCAGGTATTGCGCTTCGGCGCGGGCGTAGGACCAGCTCATCAGGAATTGGCCGCTGAGCGACAGGACCGTCACGCCGGCCAAGGGAAGCCAGAGATTGGTCGGCAAGGCGACGGCGAGCCACGGTGCGGCGCAGCCGAGGACGATTGCAATGGCAAGGCTCTGGAAGAACATGATCTCGACTGGCTTGGCCAACAGCGCCTGTTGCCGGGCGAGGACCAGATTGTAGCCGTAGAACACCGTCGACATAAGCACCGCTGCCGTGCCAAGCAGCGCATCTTGCGAATAGCTTTCCTGCCCAAACTGGCCGGCCATTATGATCGCGACGCCGGCGATGCCGGCCATCGATGCCCAGATGGCCTGCCGCCGGATTCGTTCGCCCAGCAATAGCGCGGCCAGGAAAAGGGCGAACAAGGGCGCGACGAAGCTAAGCCCGATCGCCTCCGCGAGCGGCAGCCTCGCAAGCCCCCAGAAGAATGATATCAGAACGATACAGATAACCGCGGCACGCAGCGCATGCAGCCTCAGCACCGAAAGGGTTGGCTGCGAGCGCGGCCCCGCCGACCACCCTGCGCCCGCGACGACAGTGGCGAGCATGCTGCGCCACAGCACCGTATTGTAGACGCCTATGGCGATAACCAGGGTCTTCATCGCCGCATCCATCACGGATAGGAGGAAGATCGCCAGCGCGCATACAAGCACCGGGATCATCGGGGAAACGGCGCCTGTCTGGCTGGATATCTTCACGGCTTCACTCATGTGACGGAATGCAGCCGATATCGTAGAGCAAGCGCCAGGGCCAGATGGCAGCTCCCTCGATATGGCGGTCCAATGCGGACCAGCGGCAGCATCGTGCCCGGAAGATGTCCTGAGAGCGCGGAGCGTCTTCATCGTGGCGGGCTGGCTTGACGGCGCAAAATTGGAGTCTGCACGCTGCTCACTGGCAACGAATGATGTGGCCGAACGTTTGGCAGAAGCGGCGTCGAGTACCCGAAGGCGCGCGCCGGAAGACAAGGCCAAGGTTGGCGAACTCCGGAGGATTTCCCGCTTCTTGGCCGCGCAGGCGACAGGATCGCCAGGGGAGAAGGAAATGGCTGAAGGTCATACCAAACCAAGCGGGCCGGATCTGGTGCAGGGCATCCCTTTCTCCGAGCTTGCCGATGGCGGAAAGCTGTTAGGTCATTGCGGCGATGAACAGGTGCTGCTGGTGCGCCGTGGGGCCGAGGTCTTCGCCATCGGGGCGACTTGCACACATTACGGCGGGCCGCTCGTCGACGGTCTTGTGGTGGAGGATACCGTTCGGTGTCCCTGGCATCACGCATGCTTCGATTTGCGCACGGGCGAGGCCTTGCGGGCGCCTGCCTTCAATCAACTCGCCTGCTGGTCGGTGGAACTGCGCGATAACAGGATATTCGTAGGCGAGAAGCGCAAGCGGACGGCACCGATGCCGCGCGGTGGCAGCTCCGGCCGGGTTCCGGAGAAAATAGTGATTGTCGGCGGCGGCGCGGCCGGGTTCGCAGCGGCCGAAAGACTGCGGCGCGAACAGTATCAGGGCAGCATCGTTATGGTCAGCAGCGATGCAGCGCCGCCGGTTGATCGGCCCAACCTTTCCAAGGACTACCTCGCCGGCAAGGCACCGGAGGACTGGGTCCCACTTCGCGGACAGACCTTTTACGCAAAGAGCGATATCGACCTGCGTCTCAATGCGACTGTCGCCAGCATCGATGCGCGCTGTGGCGAAGTTGTACTCGCCGATGGGGAGCGGGCTCCCTTCGACAAGCTGCTGCTTGCGACCGGAGCCGAACCAGTGCGCCTGACCATCCCCGGCGCCGACCAGCCACATGTCCATACGCTGCGCTCATTCGCGGATTGCAAGGCGATCATCGCAAAAGCCACGACTGCGCGCCGCGCCATCGTGCTTGGTGCCAGTTTCATTGGCCTGGAAGTTGCCGCGGCCCTGCGCTCGCGCGATATCGAAGTTCATGTCGTGGCGCCGGACAAACGGCCCATGGAGCGGGTTTTGGGGCCGCAAATGGGCGACTTCGTCCGCGCCCTCCATGAGGAGCATGGTGTTCTATTCCATCTCGAGGACACCGCGAGCGGCATCGACGGCAGCACGGTGAAACTTAGCAGCGGCAAAACATTGCCGGCGGACCTCGTTGTCGCCGGCATCGGCGTGAAACCACGGACGGCGCTTGCCGAAAGGGCTGGGCTTAGCCTCGATCGCGGTGTCGTGGTGAACGCGTTTCTGGAGACAAGTGCACCCGGGATCTTCGCGGCCGGCGACATTGCACGCTGGCCGGATCCTCACAGTGGCGACAACATTCGGGTCGAGCATTGGATCGTTGCCGAGAGGCAGGGGCAAACAGCGGCGCTCAACATGCTCGGCCATCGCGAGAAATTCGTCGCCGTGCCGTTCTTCTGGAGCCAGCATTACGACGTTCCCATCAACTATGTCGGCCATGCCGGGCAATGGGACGAGCTCGCGGTCGATGGTGACGTTGCCGCCAAGGACTGTCTCGTGCGATTCAAACGCGGAGGGCGCACACTGGCTGTCGCGTCGATCTTTCGCGACATCGAGAGCCTCGAAGCCGAACTGGAAATGGAGCGTCAGATGACCTGACGGAGCGATCCGCAAAGACCTCCGTCACGGCCGCTCATCGCGCGATCCGAAGGACTGGGAGCGATGAGGCATCGCCCGGTGTCCGGATAGGATCACTGGAAGACCTACCTCTGCGCCACCACCTGCCTGAACACGACCTTCTCCACCTCCGGCTCAAGCGATTCCGCGAACGGTGTCGCCAGATGATGGCGGTCGCGGTAGGCGATCTTGCCGTTGATGTAGACGTGGCAAATGGTGGCGTCGCAGAACTGGTCGGTCATGTCGATGTAGCTGGCGTTGGGCACCGAGCGCACGATCTCGCGCTCCACCGCGGCTGCCGCGTCATTGGCGGCGTCGGTCCGCTTCTGGTCGCAGAGCGAGGGCGCTTCGCCCCGCCACAGCGCTCTGGCCACGCAGGTGTCGACATGCTCTTCGTTGAACGGCACGTCGCGGATGAAGGCGACTTTCAGCCCGGCCTGGCTGAACGCTGAAAGCGTCGCCCGCAGGCCATCGCGCCACCGGGCGTCCTGGTCGGCCGGGATCTGGGCGTCGGGCGACATCTTGCGCGAACTCGCCAGCGCGATCTCCGAGATCACCACCAGGCTCGGCCGCGCCGCTATGATCTCCTTGATCGACTGCGCGCGCCATTGATCGCACTCGGTGTAGTCGCGCTTCAGCTTGGTCACCCACACCGTCAGCTGCGAGGCCCGGCAGGACGATTTGAGCCAGGTGACCACCTTGGCGTCGTTCTTCCTGGCCGCTGCGATCAGTGGCGTCGACCAGTGGTCGGCATGCGAATCGCCGAACAGCGCGATCGTGCGCGGCGCGGCCTTGTCGCCGAACTCGCAGGGCTTTGGCGTTACCGTTTCGTAGTCGAGCACGCAGCCGACCTTGGCGCGCGCAGTGGAGGGGCGCGCCGCGCTCTCGGCGATGCTGCGCTGCACCGGGTCGAGGTCGCTGACGGCGAGCCGCGCATTGGCATAAGCGGCTGCGACGCCGGTGCCGGTCAGGAGGACGGCCGGCACCAGCGCCCGCGCCGCGCTGGCCATAAGCCAGCCATTGCGGCGGATCGGGTTCTCGATGACATGATAGGTGAAGAGGGATAGCGCCAAGGTCAGTGCCATGCAGCCGACGCGTTGCAGCGGCGTCAGATCGGGCACCAGCATCGACGCATAGACGATCACCGGCCAGTGCCAGAGATAAAGCGAATAGGAAAGCTTGCCGACCCATTGCAGCGGCGGCAGCGCCAGTGCGGCACTCGGGCCGCTGCTGGCGCGCAGCTCGGCATTGGCGGCACCGGCCAGCAGCAGCATCACCGTGCCGGCCACCGGCGCCAGCGCCATGAAACCGGGGAAGGGCGCCTCCTCGGTGAAGCTGAGATAGGCGCCGGCGATCAGCGCCAGACCCAGCCACGCCAGCGGCGCGCCGAGCTGCCGGCGCTCGCGCCAGAAACGTGCCGGCACCATGGTGGCGAGACCGCCGGCGGCGAATTCCCAGGCGCGCAGCGGCGAGAAATAGAACGCCCAGGGCTGCGCCACCGTGGTCAGCCAGGCGCAGACGGCGAAAGAGACGAGGCCAACAAGGCCGATCACCAGCATCGGTGCGCGCTTGCCGGGAGCGAGCCACGCCGCCAGCATCAGCAGCGCCGGCCAGGCCAGATAAAACTGCTCCTCCACCGACAGCGACCAGAAATGGATGAAGGGGTTGCTGGTCGCATCCGCGGCGAAATAGTCGAACGACCAGCGGATCAGCCACAGATTGATCATGTAGGCCGAAGCGAACATGGCGCCCTTGGAATAGAGCGACTGCTCTTCCGGCGACAGTACGAAGGCGCCGGCCACCAGCGTGGCGAGGATGACGAACAGCGATGCCGGGAGCAGCCGCCGCGCCCGCCGCGCATAGAAGCGCCACAGGTTCAGCCGCCCGGTCTCGGTGATCTCGGTCAGCAGATGTTTCGTGATCAGATAGCCGGAGATGACGAAGAAGATGTCGACGCCGGTGAAGCCGCCGGAGAGCGACGTAAGGCCGAAATGAAAGGCGATCACGCCCGCCACCGCCACGGCGCGCAAGCCTTCGATATCAGGCCGGAACGATGCTGACACGATTGTTGAACCTCGCGCTGGTGCATGACCCCGAACCGACGGTCCGCACCGGCGAGAAACAGCTCGCCGGGGATCACACGTGCTGCGGCGCCTCCGCGCGCATCGAACGCGCGGCACCACAACCGTTGACAGCCCACCCGTGTCAAAGACTCGGTCCTATGGGTTGATATCGCAATGCAACATATTTAACGCAGTGCAACATAAGTGGAGATATTCCTTCTCCCCGTTCACGGGGAGAAGGTGCCGGCAGGCGGATGAGGGGCAGCGCCGACGCTTGTCGTCGTGGAGCTGCGCCTCGATCGATGCTTGCTCGATTCGAGAACAACGAGATCTGCGGACGGCAAGGCTGGGCGAGCGCCGCGCCGCTCCTCATCTGGCTGCCGCCATCTTCTCCCCGTAGCGGAGAGAAGGACGCTCTGGCCGCCGATTTCGCCAATCTCCGACATTTGTGGTCGGCCGCCGCGTTGCCCGCATCCGCCGCATCGGCTATTCAGCCCGCAGCCAATGCCGGCGCAAAACGGAGCCCGACCATGACCAACCCCACCATTCTCAAATTCGGCGCCGTCGACAATGCCGAGGCCGGCGACCTCGCGGGCTGGGTGGTGGTCGAGGGCAAGCCGACGATGAAGACCGCCGTCCAGCACACCACCGCCGACGGCAAGGTGATGTCGGGCACCTGGCAGGCGACGCCAGGCACCTATCACGCGACCTACACCGACTATGAATTCGTGCACATGATTGCCGGCCGCATCATCATCACGCCCGACGGCGGCGCGCCGGTCGAGGTTGGGCCTGGCGATGCCTTTGTGGTCGAGGCCGATTTCAAGGGCACCTGGAAGATTGTCGAGCCGGTGACAAAACACTTCGTCGTCAGAGTCGACTGATCCGCGGCCGCGCATGCAGGCTATCCGGCGGATCCCAAGCCTGACACGTCCAAGCCCTATGTGATGTGGGCGGGCACGCCCTACGCACATCTCATGATCCCGATAAAGTGACTGAGGCAGAGCCCCGCTGAGTGCTTCTCAATCCCAAAAAAATGGCGGGCATCTCTGCCCGCCATTTCATTGGCAAGAGCCGACGGCTAGTTGGCGCCGCCCAGCTGCTTGGTCATCTTGCAGAACTCGTCATGCTCCTTGGCAATGGCCTCGTCGCCGCATTCCTTGGTCATGCCGGCGCGATCCTCTTCCTTCATCGCCAGCCATGCGACCCTGAATTCTTCCGCCGGCTTCATGGTCTTCATTTCGGCATCGGTGAAGAAGGGCGTCATCTTCGCCGGATCGTCGAGCGCCGAGGTTCCGGTGCTGCTGCCCGCAAGGGCTGCACCGCTCATCATCGTAAGCGCCATCGCGCCCATGCAAAGCATCTTGATGTTCATGATCAATTCCTCTTGTTGCTTTTCAGATCGTCAAAGCGACCAAGGGAGGAACGGGTTGTTTGCAAAAGGGTTCCAAATACTTTTCAAAACAGAGCATGGCATTTTAAAAATTTATCGATTGAGAAAATGACTTTCTATTGTAATCCATTAGTTCGGCTGGCGAGCCGCTGCTGCCCGCCGTCGACCAGCCGCTTCCCAAGTCGAACCATGACCGGGAGTTCGCCTGGTCGCTGCTGCAGAAGCATGCCAACCTGGTGGGAGCCCCGCGCCCTGAATCTGGGCGGCGCAACGCCGGCCATTTCGGGCAGCCATCTGTTCTATCGGATCAAGATCGAGGCCATCTCCGGACGGCAGGCGTTTCAGCAGATGCTGTGCCTCGGTAGCACCCAGTGAGGCCGGGCAGAGGGCGCAAAAAACCCGCTTGCCAGAGGGGACTTTGGAAGCGGGCTCTTTAGACACCAAACGCTTGGAGTGTTCGATGTGTCTATCAACACGTCACCGAGGCGTTTGTTCCATTCGCGGCATGGTTAGTCGATGACCTGCACGATCCTGCGTGTATCCGGGTCAACCAGCACCGTACGATCTTGAACGACGACGTACTTGTATTTCACGTCGGGCACGTCGATCGGATGAAGTTCAACCGTGTCGGGCAGCGGCGAACCGACATTGAGTTCCACGCCGAGCAGGCTGACCGACGCAAGCTTCTGCTTGTGCACGTATTCGCGTATGACGGTCTGCTGTTCGGGAGCAATCACGATGACGTCCTCTGCAACGGCCGCACCAATACCGGCGACCAGAACAAACCCGGCGGCGGCAGCGATAACATAATTCTTCATTGTAAACTCCTGTGAGCTTCGCCTTTGGATCGTCGCGGGCGACTGGCTTGATAGTCCCGTTATGGCGAGCCCATGGAGCTAACTCTGGCCGCTGCCTATCGTTCCCATCAGCGCCGTCTAAATGATTAGCCCGCTCGGATAGTCCGGTTGGCGCCATGCAGGGACCTTCGCCCGTGCCGAAGGTTCGCATGTTGATGGTGGGAATGCCGTCAATCGGAATAATTCGGCTGGGAGGCTCGTTAATTCCTCAGACGGTGGCGGATTTAAGACTCTGCCTACATTGAAGCCGCCAGACAGGCCGCGGCTTGTTCTGGCCCAACTCGGAGGGAACCAGAGATGAAAACGGCTGTTTCGACCTCTTTCACAAGACGGGTCGTCGTCGCAGGGCTGGCAGTGACCGCCGCGACGACGGCTGTATTGTCGGCGGAGAACGCGCACGCGCAGGACGAGCAATCCACGCCTGAGAAAAGTCTGTACGAACGGCTGGGTGGCGTCTTCGCCATCGCAGCGGTGGTGGATCACTTCAGCGACGCCGTCGTGAAGAATCCCATCGTCGGCAAGAAGTCCAAGAACCCGCAGCTGCGGAAATGGCACACCAAGAACCTGGAAAGGCTGCCCGGCCTCAAGTTCATGCGCACGCTGTGGGTCTGCGACGTTTCTGGTGGACCCTTCAAATTCACGGCCACCAAGCCTGGCACGACGCCGCTCGGCCTTGAGGAGGCGCACCGGGACCTGCGGATATCTCCCGCGGAATTCGATGAGGTCGCAGCGGAACTCGGACGGACCCTGGACCACTTCAAGGTTCCGAAGGCCGAGAAAACCGAGGTCCTGGCAGCCTTCGCCGCGCACAAGGACGAGGTCACCGCCGGCTACGTCAAGAAGGGCTGAAGTCCCCTGTGTTTCCGCGTTCCAGGGGGTGAGGAAAGATCGGACGGATGATTCCGGTAAAAGGTGCGATCCCGGGAGATTTTCCAGGAGGCAACAAAAACCCGCGCCTCTGACGGAGGGCGCGGGCCAATCGGGCGGAGTGCGGGAACGAAGAGGTCCCGGACTCGTCGATGATCTTCGCCGTTTAGTACCAGCGTCCACGGCCGTAGAAGCCGCCGCCTAGCAGAATAACGATAAGAACTATGACCAGTATTGTGGTGATATCCATATAGGCCATGCGCCTCCTATGTGCGTGATTGATGCCTGTTCTAAACCGATCGGTCTAACGCAAGCCAAAAAAGCTGAGTATCAATAGTACGATAACTACGGCTCCGACCAGCCAAATAATGCTATTCATAACGGCCTCCCTTTACCTCGAGATGCCATGGCGAAAACTATTGTCAATAGACGCAACGACTGTGCAGCGTTTTTGTTCCAACACGTTGAATTTATAGTGCGGCAGAGTGCCGACAGTCGGTTTCCATGACGGAGCTACCCGACTCTGAGAGGATGCGGGCCAATCAGCACCGTCTGAAGCCGCGCTGGTCATTCCCGGAGCTTGTTCCTCGATCAACGAGAAAGAAGGCGCTCGAGTTTGCTGCTGAGCTCGTCAAAGCTGAACGGTTTGCGAAGGACGGCACGGCTGCTGAAGCCTTCGCGCATGTCGCGACCGCTGTTACCAGTCGAATAGATGAAGGGCACACCGCGCTCGGCAAGCGCGTCGGCCACGGCATTGCTGTCGTCGCCATCCAGATTCATGTCCAGCATGGCGGCATCGAAAACCTGCGCTTCGATCAGGGCGATCGCCTTTTCGATCGTGGCGGCTGAGGTGACGGACTCGCATCCAAGATCGCCCAGCATGTCCTCAATCATCATCAGGACCAGAATTTCATCCTCGACAACGAGGATGCGGCGGCCAGAAAGCAGTTTATCCATCACGAGTTCCCGGTACCGGAATGTTCATCGTGCAGATCAACCCGTCCGGGCGATAGTCGAGTTGCACAGTGCCTTCGAGCTCGTGGGTCAGGCCGCGCTCGATCACGCGCGAACCGAACCCCTTTCGCAACGGCGGCGTAACCTTCGGCCCGTCCTTCTCTTTCCATGACAGGACCAGTCGGCGGCCCTCCGATGCTGGCTCGATCATCGTCCAATCGATCCGGATCGAACCCTTGTCATTGGAAAACGCACCATACTTCACGGCGTTGGTGGCAAGTTCGTTGAACGCGATGCCAAGCGCCAGGGCTGCCCTTGTCGAGAGGCGGATGTTCTCGCCGGAAATCACAAGGCGCTCCGCCCGACCGTCGGTGACGCCGAATGGTTCCAGGGCATCGTGGAGGACATCGAGCAACCCGGCGCTGTGCCAGTTTTCGCGGGTCAGCAGGTTGTGCGACCGGGAAAGCGCAAACAGCCGGGACTCGACGGCCTCGCGGATCACCTTTGGATCGGAATTCGCTCGCGATGCCTGCCAGACGATCGACTGCACCGTTGCAAGCATGTTCTTCACGCGATGGTTCAATTCGTCGATGAGCATCCGCGATTGCGCCTGCTCCTCCTTGTGTCTGGTGAGATCGACGAAGGAGGTAAAATACTGGACGATGGCGCCGCTCCTGTCGCGGACGGGATTGACGAAAAGGGCCGCCCAGAATTCGCTGCGATCCTTGCGCCTGTAAAGGATTTCCGTGCTCGCCTCCGAATTGGCTTCGAACTCCGCCTTGATACGTTTCAGTGCTCCGGCGTCGGCGCCGTCCGCCATCAGGAAATTGAAGGGCTGACCGAGTACCTCTTCCCTGGTGTATCCGGTTAAAGCGAGAAAGGCGTCATTCGCAAAAATGATCGGATTGGCGGGCTCTTTTGCATCGGTGAAAACCATGGCCATTCGTGTTGTCTCGGCGGCAACAACGAACGGGCCAAGGTCGTGCTGAAAGCCCTCGACTTCGGCTTCGGCGTCCTTCTGCTGTTCGGACTTGTCAGGCATCGTGACCATTGATCCCGCCGTTGGTGCAAGCCATTCGACAGCGTAGCTTGCCCAAGGCCTCCGCGCTACAGGTCGACAGACTGGTGGAATGTAATAGAGGCGCAGTTACCAAAAACCCCGCGCGAAGGCGGGGGTCCACATGGATTGAAAAGCCCGCGCCGTCACCAGCGCGGGCTCGTATTTTATCAGTAGGGCGAATTGCACTGCCGACGACGGCCGTAGTTGGGCTGGAACGTGTTGTCCGAAGCGCGATAGCTCCGGTACCGATCGTAGCACCACTCCACATGGGCATCACCGCCGCGATAGACACGGTTCTGGTTGTTGTTGATGATCGCACTGGTGATCAGCGCGCCGGTGGCGAAGGCCGCCAGTGGGAACCAGTAGTCGCCATGACGGCGATAGCCGCGATGGTAGTCACGATAGCCGCGGTGGCCATTCCAGTAGGCGCCATCATTTTGCGCAAAATTTTGCGAAAAATTGCGATTGCGGTTGGCGCTCCGGTGCTTCCTCCACGGCCTGTGGTCGATCGCCTGCACATCAGACGAGGCGGAAGGCGCTTGCGGCTGGGATATCCCGGCAGCGCCGGAAGGCCCGGAAGCGGCGGCCGCGAACGATACTGACAATGTGGCCGCCAGCAAACCCGATACGATCTTGTTCATTTTTCCTCCTTGAAGGGTGGTTGACGTCCCTATGGATTTAAAACGATTTAACCGCATTATGGTTCCCGCCCGCTGGAAGGGCCGCGCCAGCAATATCAGATCGCCTTTCGAAAGTTCGAGGCCAAAAGGAAGCCCACCGGCTTTGACACCGATGGGCTGCGCTTCACGCTGAAGCGGTACTGGAGCGGCGAGTGTATCAGCCGCCGCTGGCGGGTGCAGCCGGGGCCGGTGCGGGTTCGGCAGGCGCCGGTGCTGGTTCGGCAGGCGCGGGTGCCGGCGCGGCAGGCGCCGGTTCAGCCGGAGCGCTTGCAGCCGGAGCGGGTGCAGCCGGAGCGGGTGCGGCAGGCGTTTGGGCCGCAGGCGCATCAACCTTCACGTTGACGTCACCTCCGCCGCCCCCAGGCATGTGGACGATACCCGTGGCAAACAGCAACACGACTATTGCGACGATTGCCACGATGACGGCGATAACTGTGGTGCCACCGCCGCCTCCGCCCGAATTGATAACAGTTGGGCCATCAGCCATAATTTATCTCCTTTTCAGATTACAAAGAATCCAAGCGTTTCAGACGCAAGCCCAAAATAGCGGTGCGACTATCACCGTAAATGCTTCTGCCCAGGAGCTTTCCCAAGAATCGCTCGAAGATAAACGGACGACATCGGCTTCCGTTCCTTGAAGGGACGACTGGCCAAAGAAGTTCCATTGCGAAGGTCTTCCTGAGGGTGCTTCATACAGGCTTTGATGCTAGCTCGACAGGCTTGTCGCCGGGTACCCGGCCGCTCAGCCAAGGATGAGGCCAGCCAGTAGAACCGTAAGGACAAGCGACAGCGGAACGGCAAGAAGACAGGCCGCCTCCAAGGTGTTGGGTTGCCAAGAGTTCATCGGGGCCTCCCGTTTGGTTTCCTTTCCAAACGGGCAGCGCGGCCCGATAGTTCCGAACACTCAGGCGCTCGACGCGGGGAAGCGGCAGCGGATTGGTTCCAGGGGTGGCTGAGCAGGCTCGAATGGCGCGGAAGGCTACGCCGCCCGCGGGATGCGCGAGATGAACGTCGCCCTGGTCACCGATACGCTGGTGCCGTCGGTGTCGCTGATGACCTCGATCTTGGCCTCCAGCTGCTTGACCAGTGCCTCGACGATGGCTGTTCCGAGGCCCACGCTCGGCACTTCGCCGGCCGCCTTGCCCGCGCCGTTGTCCGAGACCGTCAGCTTCCAGTCGCTGCCGTCGGTCTCGTAGGTTACCTGGATCACCGCCTTGGCCTTCTCCCGGGGGAAGGCATATTTGATGGCGTTGAGGACGAGTTCGGTGACGATCAGGCCGAGGCTCACCGCCTTCTGCGAGTCTATCCTGCCGCCTTGCGCCGTGACGTTGACCTTGATCGGCTGGTCCTCACCGACCATCGACGAGGCCAGGCTGCTGCACAATTTCGACAGATAGGAGCCGACGTCGATCTCCTCCATGCCGGCCGAGGTGTGGAGATGACGCTGCACTTCGGCCACCGACAGCACGCGCTGATGGGCGTCCTTCAGGTGCTGGCGGGTTTCCTCGGAGGTGACCGAGCGGGCCTTCAGCAGCAAAATGCTGGCGATGATCTGCAGGCTGTTGGCAACCCTGTGCTCCATCTCGCGCAGCAGCACATCCTTCTGCCGCAGCAGGTCTTCGGTGCGGGCGAGAAGCTCTTCCTTTTCCTTCTCGATGGAACGGCGGGCGGTGATGTCGTTGAAGGCAAGCAGGATGGTGACGGCCGAACTGTGGTCGTAGAGCACCTTTCGCGCGTTGAGCAGCATCGTGCGCTTGCCGATATTGGGAAAATCATGCTCGACCTCGAAGCCGTCCATGGCGGTCTTCTCGGGGATGATCGTCTCCAAAAGCAGGCGCAGTGCCGGAATGTCCCACTGGCCATCGCCCAGCGCATAGAGCAGCGAGCCGTGCGTCTGCTCCGAATCGACCTTGAAGGTCTCATAGAAGGAGCGGCTGGCCGCCAGCACGCGAAACTGTTCGTCGAGCACGAGGAAGGGTTCGACGAGCGTATTGACGATGGCCTGCGCCAGCGTCTGCGCGTCGTCGATATTGGCGATGGGATGAAACAAGGCTTAAAGCCGATCTGGAGGCGTTTTCGCCTCCTCCTAAGGGCCATCTTTACACCGTTGCTGGCTTCGTGTCGCGAATTGAATCGATTCGCCAGTGCCAGCCTGCCTTCTCCCTCTTGGGAGCGAGCAGCCGGATCACGTCATGGCGTTGATGCAGACACCGATCGGTGGCGCCCCTCCACATGTTCCCCCGCCAGGGTTTCGGTCTGATCCTGCTATCGGACCTAAGTCTGAGTGCCGCGCGAAAAGGTCTGCAGTGTCATATCGCCCGGAACCTTGGGGCCCAGTACTCGTTCCCAGAAGCAAGTTTTCAGGAGGAAAAGATGGATGAGAGCGTCGGTCAAGCTCGCTGGCTATTGGCGCCAGTTTTTGGGGTATGTATAATTTTCATGACGATTGGGGTCTTCTTTAGCTGATCTATGAAGATGCGTCTTAAGTATGGGTTAGATGCACCGGTATCTACGCAGTAACGTCCCTTCCTGTGTCGATAGGGTTTGCCCGCGACCCGCCCCGGGTGGCGGGCGAAGCCTTGTGAGGCAGCACTATCCTGTGGAACGCAAACGTTGCGCGCCGACTAAATATGCCCGATCATGACCTTGGCAGGGTGGAGGCATCAAGTGACGACCAGTCGTCGAGACCCGTCGGGCCCCGGGCTGGGGAGCATTCTTTCTGCTGCTACGGCCCCGCGCATGTCATTGCCCACCGTCGCGACTGTCGTGGCGGCGATCGCCGCCCTGTATTTCGGCCGCGAGGTTTTCCTGCCGATCGCCATCGCGCTGCTGCTGACCTTTGCGCTGGCTCCGGTGGTTTCCGCCCTCAAACGAATAGGCGTTCCTCGCACCCCTGCTGTCATCGTCAGTGTGCTCAGCGCATTCGCGGCACTCGCCTTGTTATCCTTCATTGTCGCATCGCAGGTCAGCGAACTGGCGCAGAACATTCCGACCTACCAGACAAACATCCTGACCAAGGTCAGATCCCTTAAGGAGACAGGCGTCGGGGGAGGGATCGTTTCCAGATTGAGCCGCGTGGTCGAGCGCATCGGCCAGGAGATCGAGCGCCAGGAGCCGCAGCTGCCATCCGCGGCCGAGACACCGAAACGCGAACCCTTGCCGGTCGAGATCGTCGCCCGCGAAAGGCCGCTCGAAGTGCTGCAGAACCTGGTCGGCCCGCTGATCAGTCCGCTGGCCTCGGCCGGGCTGATCATCATCGTCGTCATCTTCATGCTGCTGGAGCGGGAGGATTTGCGTGATCGTTTCATACGCCTCGTCGGCTATGGCGATCTGCATCGAACCACCCAGGCGCTTCAGGATGCCGGCAAGCGGGTCGGCCAATATCTGCTGATGCAATTGGTGGTGAATATCGTCTACGCCATACCCATTACCATCGGGCTCTGGATCCTGGGCATTCCCAATGCACTGCTGTGGGGATTGCTGGCGCTGGCGCTGCGCTTCGTTCCCTATATCGGCCCGGTCATCGGCGCGCTGCTGCCGCTGTTCCTGGCGCTGGCGGTGGCGCCCGGCTGGTCGCTGCTGCTATGGACCGCCGGGCTGTTCGTGGTCATGGAGATGCTCACCGGCAATGTAATAGAACCCTGGCTCTATGGCTCGCGCACCGGGCTGTCGCCGCTCGCCATCATCGTCGCGGCGATCTTCTGGACCTGGCTCTGGGGGCCGCTCGGCCTGGTCCTGTCGACGCCGCTCACCGTCTGCCTGGTCGTGCTCGGCCGGCACGTGCCGCAGTTCGAATTCCTCGACGTCCTGTTCGGCAACGAGCCGGTGCTCGAGCCGCATGCCCGGCTTTACCAGCGGCTGCTGGCGGGCGATCCCGATGAAGCCACCGACCATGCCGAGGAAATGCTGGAAGAGAAGTATCTGGTCGACTTCTACGACAAGGTCGCCATTCCCGCCTTGCTGCTTGGCGAGCAGGATCGTGTCCGGGGAGTCATGGACGAGCAGCAGCGGCAGCAGGTGGCGGCCAGCGCGCTGACGCTTGTCGCCAATCTCGACGACAGCGCGCAGGAGGAAGCGGAAGAGGACGATGAGCCGGCCGTGGCCGACGAGACTGCTGCGAACGGGGGCAAGGACGCCGCCGGCGAGGCCGAGGCCGAACTGCCCGACGGCACCGGCATGTCGGTGCTGTGTGCCGGCGGGCGCGGCGAACTCGACGATGCCGCCGCCGCCATGCTGGCGCAGGTGCTGGAAGTCCAGGGCGCGACGGTGTCGAAGGCAAGCTTTGCCGACATGGAGGCCGTAGGCATTCGTCGCCTCGAACTCGACGCCGTCGACAGTGTCGTGGTCGGCTTCCTCAACCGCAATTCCGTCAAGCACGCCCGTTTCCTGGTGCGTCGGCTGAAGCGCGCCAGGCCGGCGCTGCGGGTCGGCATCGTGTTCTGGTCGGAGGCCGGCAACAACGACAGGCAATCCGCAGAAGCGCTGGCCGGCGATCTCAACGCCGATTTCGTCGCCTATGGCATGGTCGACGCCGCCCTCGGAGCGTTGACCGACGCGCCGCCGGTCAAGCTCAAGCTCGCCGCGAAGCGTCGCCTGCGGCGACGCCCGCCCGCCCGCAAGAAGGCGGCGCTTGCGGTAGCCGGCTGAGGCCGCGGCGACGGGGCTGCAGGCCTAGCCGTCGTCGCGCGCGGGCCATTGGATCCGGGCGTCACGGCCAGCAGAAAGCGACCTATTGGAAATTAGGGTACAGCGCCGGCGGATACTGCGATCCGTCCGTAGCCGGCGCCGCCTTTGTGTCGGCAGGCGTGATCCCGCCCGTCGGTGTGTTGTCGAGCGGCGGCCGGCTTTCCTCGATCGCGGGCCCTGTCGTGTCGGTGACTGGCATCTTTGTCTTGGCCTCCACCGTCTGCGACAGTGCAAGCACGACGAAAAGTGCGGATAGTTCGCGTTTCATGAGGTTCCCCTTCCTGTGTCCACGACTCCGGGTGCCGAATTCATTTCTTGAAACCGGCGGCGTCGAGCAGGGCGACCTGCTTTCCGTCGATGTAAAAGCGTATCGAATGCGCTTCGCTGTCGACTTCGATGCGCGTCGGCTGGATGGCAGGCGTCGGCTTGACGTATGTCGCTGCCGCGCGTGAGCTGATCCCCGCAGCTGCTCGCGATGGTCCGGTCGGCCCGAAGGTCAGGAACAGCGCTATTGCGGCGCATCCAGCCGCAGCCGCGAAAAAGGGGATTGTGGGAGAAGCAGTTCGGGACATCGATCCCTTCCTTCCTTGTTGAGGTGCCGTGAAGCTCAGTTTTCGCCGATTGCTCCAACTGAGCGTGTCACGGGTTCGACGAAGGAAGGGATGGCGTGCCTGCCCGCGCAAATGCGAGTTTGATGACGGTCCCCTTTGCCCTCGATCAGCTTATCGCTGGCCGTGGCGCCGAACAGGTCGGATCTGCGGAACTCCGTGGAATTCTTTGGAATTCCAGGAATATTAGCATGTGGAAAAATACGGCGGCAGGAATCGGCCGTGCGTGCTATGCCTGTAGCGGGCATTGAGGGGCAGTCGTATGGCACAGCATATCGCGCAGAAGCTGCGCCTCACGTCTGCGCTGCTCGGGACCGTCAGCCGCAAGGATCTGGCGGCGGCATTCAGGCGCGTCAATCCGGAGACGGCATTCGATCTCGGCCGTGCCGACAAATGGCTTCAGGGCCGCGCGCAGCCGCGCCAGCTCAGCGTCTATGAGGATTGGGCAAAGCTGCTTCGTCTGGAGCAGCCGGGCGCCTGGATCGCAGACAGCGATCTGGCGAGCTTCACGGCGGCCGTCAGCGCCCGCCACGGCATCGACAGGACCGACCTGGAGCGCCGCGCCAGCACGCAGTTCGAAGCGTCGCCCGGGCATGAGGAGCGAAGCCTCGCCGTTGCCCTGGCCGGAACCTACGCCTGTTATTCGCGCGCCCTGTCGCCCTATTATCGCGGCCAGTTGATCAGGGGCACATTGTCGATAGAGGCGGGGCCGGGCTCACACAGCCTGATTGCCGCCTATCGCGAGGTGTTGCCGACCGGGCATCTGCTGGTTGCCGGGCCGGTGACGCCGGCAAAACGCGGTCTCTACGCGCTTTTGAAGGAAACCGGTGGAGAGGCCCATTTCTTCCTCTGCCTGTTCCCGCAATCGCAACCGGGAAGCGTGCTGGGCGGCTACATGTGCGGCGGCGCCATCATCGGCCCGGAGCCGCAGCCGTCCCTGACCAGGATCCTGATCATTCGCCTGCGCGATCCGGCGCCCGAGACATGGGGTGGGTATCTGTCGCCCGACGGGTCGATCGCCGCGGATCTGGCATCGCTTGGCCTGGAGATCGAGCAGCCGGAGGCGGTCGACCGGCAGCTGGCGCAATTTCTCCTCGGAGACAGCAACAATGGCGGCGCCAGCCAGATCCCGCCGACCGAGTTCCGCGCCATCCTCGATGTGTTCGACCGCCATTGGCTGAGCCATGCGGGCTAGGATCGCCCCTTACACCGTCCAGAAATAGCGCACCGTATGAAAGAACACCGGGGCGGCGAAGACCAGGCTGTCGGCGCGGTCCATCATGCCGCCATGGCCTTCGATCAGATGGCCCCAGTCCTTCACGCCCTGGTCGCGCTTGATCGCCGAGGCGACCAGACCGCCGAGAAATCCCATCAGGCAGGCGACGAGGGCGACGGCCGCCGCCTGCAAGGCTGAGAACGGCGTCAGGAAGGAAAGCAGCGCGCCGAGCAGGCTCGATGCCGCCAGCCCGCCGACCAGCCCTTCCCAAGTCTTTGAGGGCGAGACGGCCGGCGACAGCAGGTGCTTTCCGAACAGCTTGCCGAAAATGTACTGCAGCACGTCGCTGCCTTGCACGGTGATGATCAGGAAGGCGATGAGCAGCAGGTTGCGGCCCTCGAAGCCGGGCACGTTGAGCGTCAGCAGCGCCGGCACGTGGCTGACGCAGTAGACCGAGATCATGACCGCCCATTGCTGCGCCGAGACGCGTTCGAGGAAACGCTCGGTGTCGCCGTTGAGCGCGGTGATCGCCGGCATCAGCAGGAAGCAGTAGACCGGGATGAAGATGGTGAAGAGCCCATACCAGGCCGTCCACACCAGCCAGTACTGGAACGGGATGATGAGGCCGAACATGCCGAGCAGCACCCAATGGTCGCTGCGCCGGCTGTGCGTCAGCGTCACGAATTCGCGCAGTGCCGCAAACGAGATCAGCGCGAACAGGATGGTCATTCCGGTGCGGCCGAAGAAGAATGCGACGGTGATCGCCACCACCATCACCCACCAGGCGTTGATGCGCTGGGTGAGGTTGACCAGCGTCGAGGACAGCGGCTTCGGCGCCCGCCACGACAGGATGCCGGCGACGAGGCTGGCCGTGGTCAGCACGCCGACCAGGCCGATCACCAGGATCATGGTTTCATGCATCGGTGGCATCAGTCATCTCGATCCGGGCGGGGGTTGAGCGCAAGCAGCGTCTGGCGGGCGCGCTCGAGAAAGGCGCGCCGGGCCTCGCCGGGCGCGATCGTCACCGCCGGGCCGAAGACGACGCGGCACAGAAGCGGCACCGGCAGGAACTGGCCCTTGGGCAGCACGCGCGACATGTTCTCGATCCAGCACGGGATCAACTCGACCTCGGGCCGCGCCATCGACAGATTGTAGAGGCCGGAGCGGAACGGCAGCAGCTTCTCGTCTGACGTGTTGCGGGTGCCTTCGGGAAACAGGATCAGCGAATGACCCTGGTCGAGCACGGAGAGCATGATCGAGATCGGGTTCTGCGCCTCGTCGGTCCACTGCCGGTGGATCAGCACTGACGACAGCATATCCTCGGCGATGTAGCGGCGCAGCCGCGACTTGCCCCAGTATTCCGCCGCCGCCACCGCATGGGTGCGGGCGCGCACCTTTTCGCTGAGGCAGGCTGATAGCAGGATGAAGTCGCCATGGCTGGCATGGTTGGCGAAGTAGATGCGCTGCCGCTCCGAGGGCTGGCTGCCGTTCCAGATCGGCCGCACCCCGGTCACCACCCAGGCCAGCGCCGACAGGCCAACCGAGGTCACCGTCTGCAGCAGGGTAAATGTGTTGGCGCGGAGGTGGAGCTTGGTCATCGAAGGGCTCATAGGAATGCCGCGACGAGCGACGCCGCCACGAACAGGGCGAAGGCGAGGCGCTGCTTCATCAGCAGGCGGCGCGTGCCCGCCATGCGCTGGTCGAGCGAGTGGCGGCAGGCGTGGGCTTGAGCCGCATGCGCGCCAGCACATCGTCGATCGCCGCGCCGCCGGCTGCTTCATTGTCGTGACTTGCCATCAGCCGGAACAGCAGCGCGTCGAACAGGATGAGCATGGAAAAGGCGAGGGTGGTCAGGGCGCCCACCGCCGCCACGAACCAGGCCGCCGCCGACAGCGGCGTCGCCTGCGGCCCGGCCGCAAGCCCGATGACGGACGTGGCAAGCGCGCAAGCCGCGATCAGCAGCAGCGGCCACGCCGCCTGCACCATCAGCCCGGCGGCAAAGGCGCCGGCTTTGTCCTGATAGGCGCTGCCGCTCATGCCGGAACAATCACGTCAGGTTTGGTGCAGCCCCTCACCATTTCCGGGCGTTTGCGCTGCCCCTCATCCGCCTGCCGGCACCTTCTCCCCGCATAGTGACGGGGAGAAGGGACTGGCTGCGGCCTTGGCGCTACCTCTGCACTATTGATGATTGGCGAAACCGTTGAGGAGAGCTTCCCTCTCCCCGTCACTATACGGGGAGAGGATGCCGGCAGGCAGGTGAGGGGCAGCGCAGACATCAACAATTGCTCGCCTTCCCATAAGGACGCGCCAGCGCTCATCAACGTAAAGCCATTGCCCCGTTCGCTCATGCCGGTTCGTCCACGCTTGCATGAATGTGCACCGGACGGCCGGATGCCGCGAGCACTTTCCGTGCTTGTGCTGCCGTGTGCGTGCGGCCGGTGGCGACCAGCCATTCGGCGACGACGCCGGCGCTGCGCTGGAAGCCGAGCGCGCAGCAGACCAGCACCGTACCGCGCTTGCGTGCCGCCTCGATCGCCGCCACCGCTTCAGTGAGCCTTTGCTCAGGAGCCGGCAGGAGGTCGAGCACGGCAAGACTGATCCAGCGGCAGGAGGTGCCGCGCGGCCGTTCCAGTTCGCCGGCAAGGTCGACGACCGTGCCGAAGCCACTGGCTTCGCCGGCGGTCGGGAAGCGGCCGAGGAAGACGCCGTCGGTGACCGCCACATGCGCCGGCAGTTTTCGTGTCCACGCCCACTGATTGATCCGGGCACCGAGCCGGTATGGCCAGAGCACGATGCGGCTGGCCAGCGGCGCGGTGCCGTCGGCGGCTTTCTGGAACACTTTGGGTCCGGCCCCGGCATAGGCGAAAGCGACAATGGCCAGCGCCAAGGCCGGCCACAACAGGATCAGCGCGACAGGCGAGGCGAAGGCACCGAGAGCAGCACCCGCCAGCGCCAGAGCCGCTCCCAGCGCATAGAACCGCGCCAGCAGCTTGGCCTTCGGGTCGGTAGTCAGGCGAAAGCCGGAAAAGGGCAATTCGCCCTTGGCCGGGAAAAGCCACAGCGCAAAAAAACCGAGCAGCGCGCCGGTCGGGATGTCGATGAAATGGTGCTGCCACGTCGTCAGCACCGAGGCGCCGATCAGGAAACACCAAATGTGCCAGGCGACGCCGGTGATGCCACTCAGTCGCTGCCGCCAGTGGTCCCAGATGATCACCAGCAGCGCGATGTGCAGCGACGGCGCCTGGTTGAACGGCTTGTCGAAGCCGCCGAGCACGGCAAACAGGAAGCCGGGCAGCCCTGCGGTTTCCGGCCGCACGAAGGTCGCCTTCAGCGGGAACAGGATGAAGCAGGTCACCGCGACGGCTTGCGCCGTGAGATAGCGGCCGGCGAGGCGGTCGACACCGTTCTTCGTATCGTTGAGCAGCAGCGACAGGCCGTAAAACAGATTGATCGACCAATAGGGCACGATCGTCCAGGCCATGAACGGGATGTCGCGCTCCCACGCAAAGACGATGCTGCCGACATCGTCGCGCCGCGACGCCAGCCAGTTGGCAAAGCCGTAGGTCGAGTAGAACAGCGGCGCCAGCAGCATTAGCCAAAGTGCGGCCCTGAGCAGGATGGCGCTGAAGCGATCTTTCGGCCGCTCGGCCGTAATGGGGGCAGGGTCTGCGGCAGGCACGGCCATGCTCTAGACGCGCCGCGCGACCGAGACGGTGAAGATGCCCCACTGGTCGATGCGCTGATCGATCTTCTCGAAGCCGGCAGCCGCCACCAGCTGGTCCATCTCGCCCTGCGTGCGCCGCCGCATCACCCAGGCCTGGCCGCCGCGATGCGAGGTCAGGCTGCGCGCGATCATCTCCAGCTGCGGGTGCCAGGGCTGGTTGGTGTAGATCAGCAGGCCGCCGGGCTGCACGGCGCTGGCCAGTCCGCCCAGCGAGCGCGCGATCATGGCATTGTCGGCAAACAGCTCGTAGAGTCCGGAGACGATGGCGAGGTCCGGCGCCGGCTTCAGGGCGGCCAGCATCTTTGCGTCGAAGGCGTCGGCCTTGCGGAAAGAGACGCTGGTCGGCAAATTCCGGTCGGCGATCAGCTTCGAGCCCAGCCCGACATTGATGTCGGAATAATCTTGCAGCCGCACGCTCGCCGGCGGCTCGGCGCATTTGGCGACGGCATCGAGCACATAGCGGCCATGGCCGGCGGCGATGTCGACGATGTGCGCGGGACGGCCAGCCGCCTTCAGCGCAGCGACAGCATTACCGATCAATTCTTCCAGGTGAAGCTTGCGCTGGCGGATGCCGCGCCAGCCGATGGCGTCGAGGAAGGTGCGGTCGATCATGCGGCCGACGAAGCCGATGCCCCGCGCCTCGTTCTCGTAGACATAGTCCAGCGTCGAGCCGGAATCGAAGCCGGTGGCGATGCCTGTCTTCATGCCGGGCGACAGCCAGGCGCCCATGCGGATCGAGGCGCGGCTCATGGCCCAGTAGAGGCCCTTGGGCGACAGCAGCGGCAGCGGCGAGGCAAGGCGGTCGGCCTCGTCGCGCGTGTAGCCGGCGCGGTCGGCAGTGGTGAGGTCGATCTTCTTCTCCGGCGTCGCGAACTGCTTTTCCAGGAACGGCCGGATCAGGTCGAGCGCCATCTTGCGGTCGCGCTCGCCCAGCGTGTCGTGGAAGAAGCCGGGCAGCACATGCCGCTCCTTGGCGGGGCTCGCCAGGTTGACGAAGAACTCGTGCTGCGGCCCGTGCCGTACCACCCAGTCGGCTCCGGAGATCAGGAGCTGCGTCGGCACTATGATGGCGCGGGCATCGGAAACGATGCGCGCGGCATGGGCGTAAAGCTCGACCAGAATGTTGGAGGCGATCGGCCGTGTGATCAGCGGATCGGTTTCGAAGGAGGCGATGCGCTCGGCATCATGTGTGAGCAATTTCGCCTTGACGTAGGAATTGACGAAGAAGCGACCCTTGAGCTTCTGCCAGAGTGCGATGCCTTCCTTGGCGAAGGGCACGTAGAGCTTGACGGAAAAGGCCGGCGAGGCCGCCACCATCGCGCGGATGTCGGGCGCATAGTCATGCACCCAGGCGGCAGTGAGCACAGCGCCGAAGGATTGCGCGATCAGCGCGATGTCGCGCTGGCCAAACCCGTCCCTGCCGATCTCGCGCACGAAACAGTCGATGTCGCGCACAAGTGCGGCGAAGGACGGCGCATAGCCGCGTTCGCCGGCCGAGCGGCCATTGCCGCGCGCGTCCCAGGCGTAGAAGGCGTGGTCGGGCATGGCCAGTTCATCGACCAGATGGGCCATGCGGCCGCCATGCTCGTGGCCGCGATGGAACAGGAGGATGGCGCCCTGGGCGGATTCCCCGACGGCCGGCCAGTAGCGGTAGAAGATCTCGGTGCCGTCATGGCTCTTGAAGGTCCGCTCCTCGGCCACGCGCTTCCCGTCGGCGACAGTGGCGGCGGTGATGTTCTGTTCGTGAAGCATGGCGGTTCCTTCGAGGCTGGTCATCGGTCGCCTCTAAGGCCGCTGCGTATCCGGTTGATGGCGGTCGCAAGCGACAGTGTAGCCATGGCTGGAAACACAAAGGGTGTAAGGACTTGCACCCAAAGCCCGCAGGCGATGAGGAAGCCAATGATGCCGAGCGCCAGGGCCCGGTCGCTCTTGCCGAACGGGCCGGCATAGTTGCGGCCCGTGCCGGCCGCGACGCCGAGCACGCCGGCATATTCCGCGATGATCGCGGCAATCGCAAAGGCGACGACGCCCCAGACAGGGAAGGCGATGGCGAAGGCGAGGATCAACGCCAGATCCGAAACAACGTCGCAGAGTTCGTTGAGATACATGCCGAGCCTGGAGGTTTGCCCATGCTCCCGGGCGAGCATGCCGTCGATGGCGTTCAGCGCCATGCGTGCGAACAGCACCGCCGGCATCAAGAGGAACACCCCGCGATGATCGGCAAACGCGGCGACCGCCGCGCCGGTGGCGATCGAGAGTGCGGCAGCGAGAAGTGTGATCTGGTTGGCGGTGACGCCGGTTCTTGCCAGCCAGTCGGCAAGCGGCCTCAACCTCGCCTGGAAGGCTGGTTTCAACGCATAGAGCGTCGGCATCTGCGATTCCCCAACCCGTGCCTCAATCCGGCGAAGATGATCAATCGGCGGACAAGACGCAAGGGCGAAGGAGTACACCCATATTTTAGCATATGCTTGACAAAGCGAGCGCCACGGGATCACTTTCGCTGATCGCTTCTGGCAGAGGGGATGCCGATGAAAAAGGCCTACAGCAAGCCGACGCTTAGCCGGCGCGAAAAGCTGTCCGTGGTGACGGCAGGCGCGCCCGTTTCAGACGCCAACCCGAAGGCTTGATCCAGGCCAAAGCTTGATCCAGGCTTGAGTTTCCCGCGAGGGAGAGGCTGGCCAGGAGCGGGCGGTACACTTGCAAGTGCCCGCCCGTCCGGCGCCGCCGCCAATGCTGTTGAAACCCCGTCCGTCCCCAACAGCCACGGTTATGGCGTGACCCGTAGCTGTGCGAATATCCATTGGCGGTGCCGCCTGTCAACGCCGCCTGGGTGGGTCTGAAAGAGAGGATTTTCCGTCTTCGGGCAGCCGCCCGGGGCACCGCGCGATCACGCTATTGCTGGCATGAAAAGACCTCTAGAAAGCCGGTTTTCCGGGCTTTTCGCGGTTGCAGGGGACGTTGCGTCAGCCCTGATCTAGGCGCTTGAATCGGTTTACTTTTCGCTGGCCGGGCGCGCTCCGCGCCGGGCTTTTCAACCTGACTTTTTTTGGGTGTATTTTCGTGGCGGCTCTTTCGGCATGCTTCGCCGCCGGGGGAGCTTGCGTTGCCACTGCCGTGAAGCCTCTGCTCTCGCTCGCCGGAAACAGGAATGGCGGGCCGCAGCCCGCCATTTCCAACAGTGTTCCGTGCGACGAGCGTTCAGTTGGCGCCGCCGAGCTTCTTGGTCATGGCGCAGAAGTCGTTGTGCTCCTTGGCGTTTCCCTCGTCGCTGCATGACATGCTGGTACGGTCTTCCTCGCTCATGGCCATCCAGGCCGCCTTGAAATCGGCTTCCGGCTTCATGGTCTTCATGCCGCTATCCGTGAAGTCATCTTCTCCGGGTTGTCGAGCGCGCCGGCCAGCGCCGCGCCGCTCACCATCGAAAGCGCCATCGCGCCCGCGCGATGTTGGGGGAGGCGCAAATAGCAGCCTCTCACGTCACCTAAACGATGCGCGGGGGCAACAGGCAGCCAGCTTAAATGCGGCAACGCCGGCCCGACGGCGGGTGGTCGTCCCCTGAAGATGTGGTGATGAACGAAAATCGAGGCAAATCCTTAGGAAATAGTTAGCGTATTCATGATTGCTTAAATGCGCTATGCGGATGCTTCTGAATATTTTTTTGGACTTTGTCTCCCACTGCCTGCGTCGCGGCGCCGAGGCGGGCGGCAACGTCGCCGTCGTTTTCGCGCTGACTTTGCCGGTCGTCGTCGGCGGGGCAGGTCTCGGCGTGGAGACGTCCTACTGGTACTATTCGAGCCTGAAGCTGCAGGCGACGGCGGACGCCGCCGCCTATGCCGGTGCGCTCGAGAAGATCGCGGGATCCGACATCGCGGCGATCACGACGGCCGCCACCCAGTCGGCCACCTCGAACGGACTAGGCACCGGCACCATCGTCGTCCACACGCCGCCCACCTCGGGGCCGAACACGGCCAACAAGGCGGTCGAGGTGATCCTCAACCGGAACCTTGACCGGATCTTCACCTCGATCTTCGTTCAGGGGCAGGTTCCCGAAAAGGCGAGGGCGGTGGCGCTCATCACCGATGGCGCCTATGCCTGCAACATAGCGCTCAATGCGTCGGCTTCGCAGGCGGTGCTCTTTTCCGGCAACACCAGCCCCAAGCAGACCGGCTGCGTCACCATGTCGAATTCGATCGCCAGCGATGCCATCAAGCTTCAGGGCTCGGCGAGCCTCCAGACTGACTGCCTGATATCGGTTGGCGGCGTTTCGCTTGGCAACACACCCACGATGGTCTGCAAGGCCCCGATTACCCAGGCCTTGCCTGCGGCCGATCCTTACGCCAGCCTGGCGACACCCACGGCCTCGAACCCGTGCAAGAACGTCAACGGCAACAAAACCTCACAAACGCTCCAGGCCGGCACCTACTGCAGCGGCATGGACCTCAAGGGCAACGTCACGCTTTCTCCGGGTGTCTATGTCGTGGAGGGCAGTTTGAAGGTCAACGCCAACGCGGTCGTCGCCGGAACCGGCGTGACCATCTTCATGTCCGGCAGCAACACCGTCAGCATGAACGGCAATGCCACGGTGACGCTGAGCGCGCCGACCTCGGGCGCCTATTCCGGCGTGCTGTTCTACGGCGACAGGACGGGGACCGCGGCGCAGAGCACCTTCAACGGCACCGCGACCTCGCTTTTGACCGGGGCCATCTATTTCCCCAGGCAGCAGGTCAACTATCTCGGCAATTTCTCGGGCATTAATGGCTGCACCCAGGTGGTTGCGGACACGATCCAGTGGTCCGGCAGTACGATCATCAACCAGGACTGCACCAGTCTTGGGATGAAGAATATTCCGGCCGCCCAAGCCGTGCGTATCGTCGAGTAGCGGCATGGGGCCATTCGCGATCCGCTTCCGCAAGAACCGCTCCGGCGCCGCCGCGGTGGAATTCGCGCTCGTGCTGCCGGTGCTGTGCACCGTGCTCTTCGGCATCGCTGACGGCTGGTCCTACGTCACCAGTTCGCTGGCGATGCGGGCCGGCGTGAAGACGGCGGCGAACCTGGTGATGGCCGGCGCCACCGACGACAACGCCATCCAGGCCGCGGCGGTGGCAAGCTGGGAAAAGAAACCGGACGATGCGGCGGTCACGGTTACCCGCAGCTACAAGTGCGGAACGACCGTGGTCACTTCGACGACCACCTGCGCGGGCCCGAAGGTGTCTTCGGTCTTCGTCCAGATCCAGGCGTCGGGCACCTGGGTTCCGCCTTTCACCTTCGGCGTCTTCCCGGGCAACAGCGCGATTTCCCATCAGCAGGTGGTCCGTGTCCGCTAAACAGAGAGCCAGGGCGTTTGCCGGCGATGCCTCGGGCGGCGCCGCTTTCGAATTCGCGTTGATCGCGCCTTTTCTGATCATGCTCCTGTTCGGCATCTTCGCCTTCGGCTGGTCGATGAACAACATGTCCAGCGTGCGCTACGCGCTCGAGGCGTCCGCGCGCTCCCTGCAGCTCAACAATACGATGACCGAGTCCCAGATCCAGGCGATCGCGAAACAGAAGCTTGAGGCGCTCGGCCTGAAGAACGTCAGCGTCACGATCACCACCGACCCGGCGAGCGGCGGCTTCAAGATGGCGCATGTCAACGCCAGCTATGCCTTCGTCATCGACTTTCCCTACTTCGACCAGTACCCCATCAACTACGCGACAACCGTCACCGTGCCGCTGGTTGCCTCGTAGGGGGCGCGAGGCGGCTAGTTTTTGCCGGCTTCAGTCGCCATCGCCGGAAGAAGCCTTGCCACACTCGGCCAACACCTTGCCGATGGCGGCGCTCGAGCCGCGAAGCGGAAAGCTGTTCTCGCCATGTTTGTCCGAGGCGACGGCCACTTCGCCCTTGGCGCGCAACAGGGCCAGCAGCGGGTCGGCGCTGTCCATCTGCACGGTGAAGTAATTGTACATTGCCTCGAGTTCGAGCGTCTTGATCACGGCCGTGCCGCCGGCCCCTGAACACGAACGAAGCGCTGATGCCGGGTTCCAGCTGCTGGCCGGTGGGGCCTAGATCGTAGCTCAGCGTCGGCTTGCCAAAACAGGTCAGCATCAGATGCGCATCGGCCTTCGGTCCGCCGCACACCGAGGCCGTCAGCACACTGCCGCCCTCGTCTTCCTCCATCTTCGCCGTCCAGCCGCAAGGTGCCGCAAACGCCGGCAGGGTGGCCACGACGGAGCCAGCCACGATAAGTATCGCCAATCCGCTTCGCATGATCCCCCTCCCAAGCCATCGAGGCTCTGCAGGCATTAGGGACCATACAGAATAACTGATGGCGTGGCATTACTTGCAAGGAGATTGGCGAAAGCGGCGAAGCGCTCAATCTCCCCCATGAGGGGGGAGATCACTCGCTCCTCTGCCTTCGCCACCTCATGGACTTCGCCGGAATACAACCCATATTGAATCCATGGAGCTTTGAGCGTGACCTTCGCGCGGGTGGCCCTTCTTGCCGCGGCTTTCGTCGCCGCCGCAGTCCTTTCTCCCTTGCCATCGGCCGGGAGCGGGAAAGTCGCGCTGAGCGTCGCGATCGACGGTGCCATTGGGCCGGCAAGCACAAGGCAGCTCGAGGAAGCGCTTGATGTCGCCGCCAGGCGGGACGCCGAAGTCCTTATCCTTCAGCTCAACACACCTGGCGGGCTGGTCACTTCGATGCGCGAGATGATCGCCGACATCCTGGCTTCGCCGGTGCCCGTCATCGGCTATGTCGCGCCGGCGGGCGGCCATGCGGCGAGTGCCGGCACCTATATCCTCTATGCCACCCATGTGGCGGCGATGGCGCCCGGAACCAATCTGGGTGCCGCGACACCGGTAGAGATGGGCGGGCTGCCGTCGCTGCCGGGCGGCGACAAAGAGAAGGACGACAAGAGCACCGGGCCGCCGGCCGCCGACGCGATGACGACCAAGGTGACCAATGACGCGGTTGCCCTGATCCGCTCGCTCGCCGAACTGCGGGGGCGCAATGGCGACTGGGGCGAAAAGGCTGTGCGCGAAGCGGCCAGCCTGTCGGCCAACGGAGCATTGCAGGAGCGTGTCATCGACTTCGTCGCCCGCGATACGACCGAGCTGCTGCAACTGTCGGATGGGCGCACCGTCGAGGCGGCCGGCGCCAAAAAAACACTGGCGACGAAAGGGCTGCCGGTCGAGACGCTGGAGCCCGGCTGGTTCATCCGGCTTCTCTCCGTCATCACCGACCCGAATGTCGCCGTCATCCTGATGCTGGTCGGCATCTACGGCATCGTCTTCGAGTTCACCAGCCCCGGCGCGGTGGCGCCCGGCGTGGTCGGCACCATCTGCCTCGTGCTCGGGCTCTACGCGCTCAATCTCCTGCCGATCAACTATGCCGGCCTTGCCCTGATGCTGCTCGGCATTGCCTTCCTTGCCGTCGAGGCCTTCAACCCCACCGTGGTGCTTGGGCTGGGTGGCGTGAGCGCCTTTCTGCTTGGCGCCGCCATGCTGCTCAAGGTCGAGGGTCCCGGCTTCGAGATGTCATGGGCGGTCATCGGCGCCGCCGCCGCCCTGACGCTTGGCCTGGCGCTGCTCACCGGCAGCTATCTGTGGGCGGCGCGCCGGAGCCTGCCGCGTGTCGGCGGCGAGGCCATGCGCGGCCAGCCCGCTAAGATCCTCGACTGGCAAGGCGGCGAGGGCCATGTGCTGGCTTTAGGAGAGCGCTGGCGGGCGAAGGCTGACGAACACGTCGCACCCGGCGACAGCGTCGAGGTGATCGGTGTCAGCGACCTCGTGTTGACGGTGCGGCGCCGCGATGCGGGACAGAATGGAGCAAGACAATGATGGTTGGTTATGTGGCCTATCTGGTACTCGCTCTGGTCGTGGTCATGTTCCTGTCCGCGGCCATCCGCATTCTCAGGGAGTATGAGCGCGGCGTGGTCTTCACGCTCGGCCGCTTCACCGGGGTCAAGGGGCCTGGCCTCATCATCCTCGTTCCCTTCATCCAGCAGATGGTGCGGGTCGACCTGCGTGTCGTGGTCCAGGACGTGCCGCCTCAGGATGTCATCTCGCGCGACAATGTTTCGGTGAAGGTCAACGCCGTGCTCTATTTCCGCATCGTCGATGCCGAGCGGGCGATCATCCAGGTCGAGGACTTCATGGCCGCGACCAACCAGCTGGCGCAGACCACGCTGCGCTCTGTGCTCGGCAAGCACGAGCTCGACGAGATGCTGGCCGAGCGCGACAAGCTCAACAACGACGTCCAGGAGATCCTCGACCAGCGCACCGATGCCTGGGGCATCAAGGTCTCAAATGTCGAGATCAAGCATGTCGACCTGAACGAGAGCATGGTCCGCGCCATCGCCAAGCAGGCCGAGGCCGAGCGGCTGCGCCGCGCCAAGGTGATCAATGCCGATGGCGAGCAGCAGGCGGCGGCAAAGCTGGTCGAGGCTGGCCGGATGCTGGCGGCCGAGCCGCAAGCCATGCAACTGCGCTATTTCGAAGCCCTGCACGACATTGCCGGCGAGCGCTCGTCCACGGTGGTGTTCCCGCTGCCGGTGGACCTGCTCAGCCTATTCCTGAAGCAGGGTGGGGCAAAGTAGTGAAGATTGGGGAAGGCCAAGACGGCAGCCGATCTCCCCCTCTTGCGGGCGAGATCGGCAGCTCCACCGCCTCTAGATCAACTTCTCCAGCGTGATCGGCAAATCCCGCACCCTCTTGCCCGTGGCGTGGAACACCGCATTGGCGATCGCCGGAGCGACGCCGACGATGGCCAATTCGCCCACGCCCTTGCCGCCGAGCGCGGAGGAATGCGGGTCGGGGATGCCGACCGAGATCGTCTGGATATCCGGAATGTCGGCATTGGTCGGCACCAGATAGTCGGCGAGGTTGTTGTTGACGATGCGGCCGTGGCGGCGGTCGACGATGCCTTCTTCGAGCAGCGCCTGGCCGATGCCCATGATGATGCCGCCCTTCCACTGGCTTTCGGCCAGCTTCGGATTGTAGAGCCGGCCCGAATCCAGCGCCGACACCACGCGTGATACCCTGACCGTGCCGAAATCCTCGTCGACGCGCACTTCGATGAAATGCGCGCACCAGCTATGCCGGGAATAGTCGCCATCGGTGTGCGTCAGCGGCGTGGCGATGGTGGTGTAGGCCTTGTAGCGATCCTCGGCGGTGGAATTGGCCGGCATGGTGTCGCCCTTCGCCTCGATCTGGTCGGCCCCGACGCTGGCCAGCAGCTCGGCGATCGAAACCTCCGGTCCGTCGCCGCGCGGCGATGAAACACGGCCGCCCGCCACCACCAGCGTGTTGGCCTGCAGCGCATGGAAGGGCGAGCGCGGATCGGAGATCGCCAGGCCCACCAAATGGTCGAGTGCCGCACCGGCCGCCTTGTGCACGGCGCCGGTCATGATGCCGGCCAGCCTCGAGCCGCCGGTGACGCCGGCGCGGGCAAAGCGCGAGTCGCCGAGCTTGACCACGACATTGTCCGCCGGCACGCCGAGCGTCTCGGCCGCCGTCTGCGCCAGGATCGTGTAGGTGCCCTGGCCCATGTCGATCGACGAGCTTTCGACCTCGACCGTGCCGTCGGCGAGAATGCGCACCAGGGCCTCGCCATAGGCGCGCCGCACCGGATAGGTGCCGGCGGCGACACCCCAGCCGATCAGTTGGTTGCCGTCGCGCATCGAGCGCGGGGCAGGGCTGCGCCTGGCCCAGCCGAAGGCCTCGGCGCCGGCAACGAAGGCCTCACGCAACTGCCTTGTCGACCAGGCTTTCCTGGCATGCGGATCCTGCTCGGCATAGTTCCTGAGCCGGATCTCCAGCGGATCGATGCCGACCTCATAGGCGAGTTCGTCGATGGCGCTTTCGATGCCGAAGGCGCTCGGGTTCTCGCCCGGCGCGCGCATCGCGCCCGGCACCACCGAATTGACCCGCACGACATTCTGCTTCGAGGAGAAATTCGGCGTCGCGTACATGACGGAGGTGACGGAGCCCAGCGGCTCGACCCACATGCCGCCCATCGAGGTTTCGTTGACGCCACGATGCACGATGGACTGGATTTTTCCGTCGCGGTCGGCGCCGAGCGTCACCGTCTGCCGCGTCGCCGCCCGGCCGCCATAGCCGGTGAAGGTCTGCGGCCGGCTCATCACAAGCCGCACCGGCCGTCCGAGCATTTTCGCGGCACTGGCCGCCACCGCGCCATGCGACAGCGCCAATGCCTTGGAGCCGAAACCGCCGCCGATGTAGGGCGACACCAGGCGCACATTTTCGAACGGTATGGCGAACCATTCGGCATAGGTGCGCGCCATGCCGTCCAGCCACTGGCTCGGCTCCCACACGGTCAGCCGGTCGCCTTGCCAGGCGGCGATCAGCCCATGCGGCTCCATCGGCGCCTGGTATTCGCGCGGTGTGTTATAGGCGGCACAGATGCGCACCGGTGCCGCGGCGAAGGCGGCTTCGGCCTCGCCCCATTCCTTGGTCATCATGTCGATCGCAATGCCGTCGCCGGCCTTGGGGTCGCTTAGGTCGGCGACGGCCGGTGCTTCGTCATAGCTGACCTTGACCAAAGCCGCCGCCGCGACCGCCTGCTCGAAACTTTCGGCAACCACGGCCGCGACATGTTGGCCGCTGAAGGCGATGTCGCGCGCCAGCGGGCAATAGGGCACATCCGGCGGCGGCGTGCCGAACCAGTCCGATGCCGTCTTCAGCGGCGGGATGGTGTCCGGCGTCAGCACCAGAAGCACGCCGGGCGCGCCTTCCGCCGCCGCCGTGTCGATCGCGCGCACCTTGCCGGCGGGAACCGTGCTTTCCACCAGCACGGCATGCGCGAGGCCCTCGAGCTGCTGCTCGACCGCGTATTTCGCAGCACCAGTGATCTTGGCCGGACCGTCGACTCGCGACAGCCGCCCGCCGACCTGATCGGCGCTGCCGTCCGAAGCGTCGCCGTGCCGGGTTCTGAGGTCGTGAATGGTCATGCCATGGCTCCCGTCTTGAGGATGGCGCGGGCGACGACGCGCGGCGCCAGTTCGATCTTGTAGTGGTTGGCGCCATGGTCGACGGCGCCCTCGACGGCGAGCAGGCTGGCGTGACGGACCGCGTCCTCTTCCAGCACCTTGCCTTTGAGCGCTTCTTCCACGGCCCGCGCCCGCCAGGGTTTGGTGGCGACGCCGCCGAGCGCGACGCGCAGATCCCTGATGGTGCGGCCGTCTGCCTCCAGCTCGATGCCGACGGCGGCGCTGGCCGCGGCGAACTCATAGGACTGGCGGTCGCGGACCTTGAGATAGGTCGAACGCCGCGCCGCGGCCGATGCCGGAATGCTGATCTGGGTGATCATCTCGCCGGGCTTGATCGCGTGCTCCTTGTCGGGGGTGCTGCCCGGCAGCAGAAAGAAGTCGTCGACGGAGAGCTGGCGCTCGCCGAGATGGACGGTCGCGTCGAAGGCGACGAGCGCCACCGCGAGATCGCCGGGATACATGGCGATGCAGGCCTCGCTGGTGCCGAGCACGGCATGGCCGCGGGTTACGCCGCCGATCGCCGAGCATCCGCTGCCGGGCTCGCGCTTGTTGCAGGCGGGGAAATTGGCCGGGTCGCGGAAATAGGGGCAGCGCGTGCGCTGCATCAGATTGCCGCCGATGCTCGCCATGTTGCGGATCTGCGCCGAAGCCGCTTGCCACAGCGCCTCCGAGACGGCGGGGAAGCGGCTCTTGATGCCCTCATGGCCGGCGACCTGGCTCATTTTTGCCAGTGCGCCCAGCCTGGCGCCTTGCTCGCCGACCTCGATCGTGTCCAGCCCTTTGAGATGGCTGATGTCGACCAGCGTCGCGGGTTCGGCGACGCCGCATTTGGCGAGGTCGACCAAGGTCGTGCCGCCGGCAAGCAGCATGGCGCCGGGGAGCGCGGCCGCTTCACGCGCGGCAGCGGGCGAGGTGGCGCGAAGATAGGAAAAATCCCTCATGACTGCACCTCCAGGGCTGCCTGGCGCACGGCGGCGACGATGTGCGGATAGGCGCCGCAGCGGCAGAGATTGCCGGCCATGTATTCGCGGATTTCGTCATCCGAGCCGGCATGGCCTTCACGGATGCAGGCCACCGCCGACATGATCTGGCCCGGCGTGCAATAGCCGCACTGGAAGGCGTCCTGTTCAAGGAAAGCGGCCTGCACGGCGTGCAGCGTGCCGTCAGCCTCGGCCAGCCCTTCGATGGTGGTGATCGAGCGGCCTTCGACTTGCGCGGCAAGAGTGAGGCAGGCAAGCACGCGCTCGCCGTCGACATGCACGGTGCAGGCGCCGCACTGGCCCTGGTCGCAGCCCTTCTTGGTGCCGGTCAGGTCGAGGCGGTCGCGCAATGCATCGAGCAAAGTGACGCGCGGCTCGACTTCCAGCGAATGATCATGGCCGTTGATGGTGAGATGGATGGGGATGGTGGTTGGGCTTGTCATGGGGCGTCTGGCTCCAGTTGCTTGACGCTGAGGGGGATTGATCTGGTGCCCTACCGGAGGACGGCAAGGGGCGTAGGGGCGACTGCAATTGCTGGCAGCCGGCAGAGGCTGGCGATTGGCGAAAGCGGCGGAGAGCCAATCTCCCCCCTCGTGGGGGAGATCGGCAGATTCTCGGCCGCTATTCTCCAGCGGGCAGGGGAAGTTCTGGCCTTCAAACTCTCAGCACGTGACATACCGGCCCCCCTGATTATATGATAAAGGTGCTCCACTAAATCGGAGGCGCCTCCGTTTATTACGTGGGGGCTGACCCGCCTGGGTTCAAGTCCCGAATTGCATGTGGAGATAAAATTGGCTTTAGAGCCGGCAGAAACCGTCGAGGACAAGGCACCCGCCGCTCCGCAAAAGCCGTTGCGCGCCGACGCGCAGCGCAACCGTGACCGACTGGTCGAAGTGGCTGCGGCGGCCTTCGCCCAAAACGGCGTCGACGCCTCGCTGGAGGAGATCGCCCGCCAGGCCGGCGTCGGCATCGGCACGCTCTACCGGCATTTCCCGACCCGCGAACATTTGGTCGAGGTGGTCTACCGCCGCGAGGTGGAGGGGCTCTGCCAAGCCGCCGACGAACTTGCGCTCCACCATCCGCCCGATGTCGCGCTCGAACAGTGGATGCAGCGCTTCGTCGACTACATTGCCACCAAGCGCGGGCTCTCGACCAGCCTGCGTATTCTGCTCACCACCAATTCCACCCTGTTCTCCGACATGTCGGGCCGGGTGACGCTCGCGCTGCGCCGATTGGTCGAGGCAGCAGTCGCCGACGGCTCGATCCGCAGCGACGTCGATGCCTCCGACGTGCTGCATGCACTCGGCGGCATCTATTCCGCGCCCGACACCAAGGACTGGCGCGACCGCTCGCGCCGTCTGGTCAAGCTGCTGATGGATGGACTGCGGTTCGGCGCGAAAGGGAGTTGAGGCGCCGAAGCTGCTTCGACGATCGGGCGGTGAGCGCGCTTCGCTATCGTCCCAGCGGTTGCCTCGACAACGAGACAAGTTCCGCCTCGTCGAGGATGCCGGCCATATAGTTGGCAAGAATGCGAGACGCCAGACCCTCGAGACGATCGGGCGCATCGCTTTCACGTTTCAGCCGTTCGAAGACCCGCGCCAGCAAAGCCAATTCGGACGGATCGAAAATGCCGGCTTCCTGAGCTTTTCGGCGAATCGGCATGACGCCTCCAGTGCAGACGCTTTCGCAACGATTGCAACGCGCTCCGATGAAATTGCGGGGGCATGGTTAAGAAAACATTAGCCATGCAAAAAGTTCCGCTGCGGTCCGATTCGAATGCGGCGAGGGGAGCGGCGGTCTCCTGGCAGACCCACCGCCGCACTTTCTGTTGATGGCGACTGGCCCTGGCGGCCGCAGTGCCTAGATAAGGCCTGCGCTGGGCGCAAAATTGCAGAAGGACTTGGACATGCCTGAACAGATGACCCTGAATAGACCTGACCTGATTGCGCTCAACGACGGCTCCGCCATTCCCCAGCTCGGCCTCGGCGTGTGGCAGGTCGATCCGGCCATCACCGCCGAGGTGGTGGGCTGGGGGATCGAGGCCGGCTACAGGCTGATCGACACCGCCGAAGGTTACCAGAACGAGGAAGGGGTCGGGCAGGCGATCCGCAAGGCTGGCGTGCCGAGAGACGAGCTGTTCATAACCTCGAAGCTGCGCAACGGCGCGCATCAGCGCGACGCAGCGTTGCGGGCTTTCGACGAGACGATGGAGAAGCTTGGCATCGAGCAGCTCGACCTGTTCCTGATCCACTGGCCGGTACCCAGCCAGGGCAAATATGTCGAGGCCTGGAAGACGCTGGTCGAACTCAGGCAGGCCGGCCGGATCAAATCGATCGGCGTTTCGAATTTCAACCAGGACCATCTGGAGCGCATCATCGGCGAGACCGGAGTGACCCCTGTGGTCAACCAGATCGAACTGCATCCTCGCTTCCAGCAGCGCGACGCCAGGGACTTTCACGCCAGGCGCAACATCCGTATCGAAAGCTGGAGTCCGCTGGGCAGCGGCCGGTTGTTGAGTGATCCGACACTTGCGGGCATTACCAGAAAGCATGGCAAGTCGGTGGCGCAAATCATCATCCGGTGGCACCTGCAGGAAGGGCTGATCGCCATTCCGAAATCGAACCATCAGGACCGCATCGCCGCCAACTTCGATGTCTTCGATTTCGAGCTGGATGCGAAGGATCTCGAGACAATCGGCGGCATGGATTCACCCGACGGCCGCAACGGGGCGAATCCCGCGACGGCCGCGTTTTTGTTCTGAGCTATGCTCTCCCTTCTCCCTTGTGGGAGGAGGGAGATCATCCCCCGTCGACCGTAAAGAACGCAAGCACGCCGGGCAGGCCGCTGGCTTCCATCTCACCATGCTCCTCGAACGTCAGGCCGGAGCCGACCACGAGATCGCGCACGGTTCGCGACGCGATGATCTCGCCCGGCCGCGCCCGGTCGAGCAGCCGCGATGAAAGGTCGATCGCGATGCCGGAAAAATCATCGCTACGCTCCTCGCATTCGCCAGTGTGGACTGCAGCGCGGACGTCGAGACCGGATTGCCTCAGGCGATGGCGGATCGCGATCGCACACTGGATCGACCGCGTCGGCCGCTGGAACACGGCGAGAAATCCGCTTGCCGAGCGCCTGATCTGCCTGCCTTCGGCAACCAGCAGTTCGGCCCGGATATCCTCGGCATGCCGCTCGATCGGATCCGCGCCGGCATCGGAGCCCTCGATCTCCACGGACAGCACCGACACCAGGACGCGTTCGCCCGGCGCCGCCGGCAAGGCGCCGGTGACGAAAGCCTGGATCTCGTCGACGAGGCGATCGGAATTCTCGCCCCACATCACGTGATCCCGGCCGGCAAGCTCGATGTATCTGGCGCCCTCGATATGCGTCGCCAGGTAGCGTCCTTCTTCCCGCTTTATCCAGCGGTCGCCGGCCGTCTGCACGATCAGCGTCGGAACATGAATGGCAGGCAGAATATCGCGAACGTCGATTTCGGTTCCCCAGCGCCAGAGCGCGATCGCGTCGGCGGGCGAGGCTGAATTCCTGAGATAGGCGGCGAACCATTCCCGCTCCAACGTGTCGCTCATCAGGCTGGGCGCCGCGTTGCTCATATCCGCCGCCGCTCCCCACTCTCTCTCGACGACCGCCAGATCTTCTTCCACCTGCTCGCTTGTCTTCGCCCACGGATAGCCTCTCGACCATCTGCCGCTGGCATAGGCTCCGTTGAGCACAAGTGCCGCTGTGCGCTCGGGATAGGTCGCCGCAAACAGCATGCACATCGGGCCGCCCTCGGAACTGCCGAACAGCACCGTGCGCTTCGAGCCGACCGCATCCAGCACCGCACGCACGTCCTCCATCCGCTCTTCCATCGTCGGCAGGCCGACATTGCGGTCGGACAGCCCGGTGCCGCGCTTGTCCATGCGGATCAGGCGCGAGAAAGTGCCGAGCCGCCGGAGGACATGTGAAAGCCGCGGCGAGGCCCAGGCAAGGTCGAGGTTGGAGACCCATCCAGGCACATAGATCAGGTCGATCGGCCCGTCGCCGGTCACCTGATAAGCGATGTTGATCCCGGCCGATTTGACATAGTGGGTCGGAGGGCGCTTCGGCTCATTCCCGAACGCCGGCCGTTCGCCGGCTCGGGCAGGCGACACTGACGACGCCGGAGCGGCCGTGCGGGAGGTGGCTTGCGGCATCATGCGCCGCGTCCGCAGCTCTTCGTGGAGATGCCGGGTTTCCGGCTCGGGCTGCAGCTTGAGTTCGCGCTGCAGCGCATCGCGGCAATGCTCAAATTGCCTGAGCGCGAGATTGATCCGGCCCTGCGCCGCATAGGCTCGCATCAGGGCGCGGTGGATATCCTCCCTCAGGGGCTCCATGCCCAGCAGCCGCGTTGCCGCGCGCACGCATGAGGCAGGATCCTTCGTCGCGGAATAGTGCGCGACGAGTTTGTCCAGCGCGGCGACGGCCATAGCCCGCAGGCGCTCTCGTTCGATCCGCAGCCAGTCCTCGAACGGCTCCGCCTTCAGGCCGAAGCCATCGAGCAGGTCGCCGCGGTAGACGAGAAGCGCCTGTTCGAGGTCTTCAGGCGCCGAACTGGCGGCCAGCGCCTCGAACCGCGCGACGTCGAAATCAAGGTCATCGAGATGGAGAGCGATGTTGTCGCCGTCCGTCATGAAGCGCCCGCCGGACGCGTGCATGGCCTTCCTGACGGAAGACACTGCCTGGCGAAGGCTCATCCGGGCCTGGGTCTCGCTGTTGACGCCCCAGAGCAGCGTGGCGAGCTTCTCGCGTGATTGCGAATGCCCGGATTGCAGCGCGAGGTAAGCCACCATGGCGCGCGCCTTGCGGCTGAAGACCGGGACCGCGGCCCCGACACCGGCAAAGTCGAAACCACCCAGCAGATGAAGATGAGGCCCCGTCATTGGATTTCGCCCCAGCCATGGCTTGGCGGCAATTCTTTCGTGTAGCGGCCGCTAATTCAACCGCGATCTGCCCTGAGCGCCGTTTTTCACGATTCCATCACGCTGGCTTCACCGCCTTCGTCACGGCCGCGGACGACAGTTGGTCGATACGATCAGTCAAGGAGCGATGCCATGCTGCCCCCGAACACAGTCGAATGGCCCATCTGGCATGACGACCCCCGGCGGAACGGGCATGGGCGTGACGAGCCCGTGCCGCAGCGCCACGACATCGAACTTGCGCGCTTTGTTGAAAAACAAAGGGCCTGCCGGGAAACGAGACCCGGCGGGATCGATCTCACGGAAACGGCAAGCCGCCTGCGGGCGCTTGCAGCGCGGATCGCAAGCATCCTGTTCCCACCCCGCGGACGCAGCGCTTCATCGACTGCATCGCCACCCAGCGCGGGCATGGATCCCGTACCCGACAGGACTGGCGCGACCGCTCGCGCCGTTTGGTCAAGCCGCTGATGGATGGACTGCGATTCGGAGCGGGAAAGGGTGAGGCGGCTGAGTGGTGAGGCCTTCTCCGACAAGGAGAGAAGGCGAGGCACAGCAGCCCGGGCCATCGTACAAATGCCGGGTACCCTGCTAGTTAGGATCGCCGGACCTCGAGCCCCCGTGAGACCCGCCGCCGGCGTTGTCGGAACGACCATGATCGGCCTTCCGGGCTTGAGCAGAACCGGCCTTCCGGGTTTGACCGGGAGGGCCGCGGTGGATGTGGTTCTTGTCCCCCCAGCCATTGCCGGGACGTGATCCACCCGATTTGGCTATCGCCGCGGAGCTCAGGCTTGTGCCGAGCAGAAGCGTTACGGACGGCGGTGTCACTGCCGCGAAGCGCCCGGCCTTCTTGAGAAAATCGCGCCGCGCCTGAGCTTCTGAAACCAGACTCTCGGGCTCCGAACGTTTTGGGCTTTCCGTTGCCATGTAAAAACCCCTCACTTTCAAGACATTTACTTTAGTGTTTCTGTCTAAGGGCACCAGCTCTCCAAAAGGCTTAGATTTCGCGACAATTAAAGAGGATGCAGGCGCTGAGGCCGGGTGCCGAGGCGTTGCCCATCCTGCCCCCTCACAAGCAGGGCGCGTTCATGGCCGATGTTTGCTTGGCGGCATGGGCCTTGGGCGGGAACGGATTTCTAAGTCTTTGATGCTATTCACGCCCCGGTCCATCCAGGGGCCCAAAACACAGTGACCCCCATGTGGACCGGAGCGCATGACTTGAACCGATGGGAGGAATTTATGACCGCCTACAATGTCGTCCGTTTTCGCACCAAGCCAGGCAAGGAAAAGGCTTTCATCGAAGCGCATGAGAAAATCGCGCTCAACGCCGCGGGCTTTCGCAAGGGCGCCCTGATCAAGACCGGCGAGGGCACGTTCTGCTTTGTCGGCGAGTGGAACGACATGGACAGCCTCGCCGCCGCGCGGCCATCGATGATCGGCCTTCTCGACACATTCCGCGATACGCTGGAAGACCTCGGCGGCAATCTCGGCGTGACGGACCCGGTCTCGGGGACGGTTGTCGCGGAAGTGCACTGAGGGAGCAACAGCCAATCCCCTTCGTGGGGGAGATGCCCGGCATGGCAGAGGGGGTTCCGCCAGCATGTCAGGACCGGGGTTCCTCTCTCCCCCATGCCGTGGGGCGAGGAACCAGATGGATTGATGCCGCGATCCACCCCTCAGGGACCATCTAGGCAACAAGCGTCCGTTCGCTGTCGGTCATGGGATCCCCGACATTTGGATGCCCTTTGCCTGTTGCGATCAGGCTGCGCAGACTGCCGTTGATATAGGTGCGCCATCCGTCGGAGCAGGCGTCGTAGCACTCATAGTCCGGAACCAGGCCCTGGTGGGTGAAGCGGACCTCGGTCTTGCCGTCCTTGCCGGAGATATCGAAGATGATCTCCGTGCCCGTCCATTCGGTCTTGTCCTCGGTAAAACTGAAATAATTGTCCAGCACGCGCCAGGCGACCTTCTTGCCGGGGACGAGCTCCGTCACCTTGATCTTGCAGCGGTGGAGATCGCTATAGTGGTAGTCGAAGTCTTCGCCGGATTTGTCGGTTCGGCCTTGGATTTCTTCCGACCACCATCCGCGGACATTGTTGATGGCCGTAAAAGCTGCTTCCGGAGTCTGGTCCACCGTGAAGGCGGTGGTGAAATTGCGATGGTCATGACTGTCTCCTGTTCAGTGCTGGGTCTGCTCATCAGCCGTCAAAGGTTTGAGGTTGGTCATTCCCGGCCCGGGCGTGCCTGCCGGCCGGAAATCACCCGCAGCCAGGGCGCCAAATGGAAGGCGCTCATCAACAGATACATCGCCGGCATTCCGGTGAGCGGCGAGGCATTCGCGCCCATGCACAGCATGGCCGCATCGCCACCCTGAACACAGGTGAGCAGCGCCATCAGCGCAAAGGTCGGTGCCGCGGCAAGGCACAGCCAGTCGGTGGTGCCAAGGGTAACTGCATTGGCTTGATCACTGGGGATCGCACCACCGGTGCCTGCATGGGTCTCGCTCATGGTCTCTTCCCTTGATGGAGCGCAATTGCGCCACTGGCACGTGTCGGGGGAGGCCGCCCGCTCGCCGACGGCGCCGGGCGTCCTGTCAATTCCGCCTGCTAGTTGTTGTCCCGGAACGCCGCTTCTCCGGCATCGGACACTTCGACCCATTTCTTGTCCGGCGCGGCGTCGGCGTCGTAATTGTCGTGCCAGTTCCACCATTTGTAGGTCGGGGTTTGCGGGTAGCCTTCGGGCGAATCTTCCCAGACTTCCTGGCGGCCCAGCGGCGTGGCGTCGAGGTAGCTCCAGACGGTGCCCATCGCCTCGTCGCCGCGGCTGTTGATGAGGTAGGTGCGGAAGATGCGGTCGCCGTCGCGGATGAATACGTTGTGGCCGTGCCATTCGTCGACGCCGAAGTCTTTGTCGAAGCTGTCGGTGATGGTGTACCAGGGCATCTCCCAGCCCATCCGCTTCTTCAGCCGCACAATGTCAGCCTGCGGGGCGCGCGAGGCGTATACGAGCGTGGTGTCGCGGGCGTTGAGATGGGCGAGGTTGCCGACCTGGTCGGCGCCCAGCGAACAGCCGCGGCAGGCGTGATCGGGCCAGCCATAGACGCCGGGCTCGAAGAAGGCGCGGTAGACGATCAGCTGGCGCCGCCCTTCGAAGAGGTCGAGCAGGCTTGCCTTCCCGTTGGGTCCCTCAAACGTGTACGTCTTGTCCACTTCCATCCACGGCATGCGCCGGCGCTCGGCCGCCAAAGCGTCTTTGGCGCGGAGCGTGGCCTTCTCCTTCACCAGCAGCTTTTCGCGCGCGGCTTCCCAATGCTGCTGCGAGACAACAGGCGGTGTCTTCATTGCGGTGTGCTTGGTCATGGTCTTCTCCTTTGCCAGTCTGTCGTCACGCCATCGCGACGTGTTGTTGGTTGCTGATCGTGAGATAGAGTAGGGGCGCTGCGCCAAAAGGTGGGAGTTACAAGTGTGACGGGATTTGAATGGACTCGCTGATCACCGCGGCCGGGCTGGCGCTGGCGGCCGGTGATCCGCTCGGCGCGCTCGACCGCGTCGCTTTGCGCGAGGATGCGCCGGCGCTGGCGCTGCGCGGCATCGCCATGGCGCAGCTCGGCGATCTCGATCGCGCCAAGCTGCTGCTGCGGCGGGCCGTGCGCGGCTTCAGCCCCAAGGAGGCCGTGGCGCGCGCCAGATGCATTGTTGCGGAGGCCGAGATCGCGCTCGTCTCGCGCGATCTCGGCTGGCCGGCCAAGATGCTCGACGCGGCGCGGGCGACGCTGGAAAGGCATGGCGACCGGCTGAACGCAGCGCATGCCGGGCACCTCACGGTGCGGCGCCTGCTGCTGATCGGCCGCCTCGACGAGGCCGAGCGTGTGCTGGCCGGGCTCGACCCGGCGCCGCTTCCGCCGGCCTCGCGGGCCGCGCACGAGCTCGCCGTCGCCGGCATCGCGATGCGGCGCCTCAGGACGAAAGCCGCGCGTGAAGCGCTGGAGTGGGCGAGGCTGGCCGCGAACCGGGCCGGCATTGCCGGGCTGACGGCGGAGGTCGACAGTGCATTCCTGGCGCTGGAGACGCCCGCGGCGCGGCTGATCGCCAAGGGCGAAGAGCGCCCGCTGCTGCTCGAGGAGGTCGAGGCGTTGCAGGCCTCGTCGGCTCTGGTCGTCGATGCCTTGCGCTATCTCGTGCGCAAGCAGGAAGCGACAATCTCGCTGGCCACGCGCCCGGTGCTGTTTGCGCTGGCGCGAGCGCTCGCCGAAGCGTGGCCGGGGGATGTGTCGAGAGAGGAACTCGTGGCACGGGCTTTCGGCGGCAAGCACGCCGATGAATCGCATCGCGCCAGGCTGCGGGTCGAGATCGGCCGGCTGCGCGCCGAACTGCGGACGCTGGCCGACATCGGCGCGACCAAGCGAGGCTTCGCGTTGGCGCCGCGCCAGGCCGGCGAGGTGCTGGTGCTGGCGCGGCCGATCGAAGAGCGGCACGCGGCGGTGCTGGCCTTCCTTGCCGATGGTGAATCCTGGGCCAGCTCGGCGCTGGCGCTGGCGCTGGGCGCCGGACAGCGCAGCGTGCAGCGGGCGCTGGAGCAACTCGCCCTAACCGGCAAGGTGCAGTCATTCGGGCACGGCCGCGCGCGCCGCTGGATGACGCCACCGGTGGCCGGATTCACGACCACCTTGTTACTCCCGGCACCGCTGCCGAACGGCTAGGAGCTATCATTGATAATCTTGGCGAGGACAAAGATATGAAACATGCAGCGGCCGAAATCCTGCGCGAATACGGACCCTTTCCGGGGGTGGACGCCGTGCATGGGGTGAGCTTTGACGGAAAGAATGTCTGGTTTGCCTCCGGCGAAAAGCTGACCGCCTTCGACCCGGCAAGCGGTGAGACGCTGCGCTCGATCGATGTCGCCGCCCATGCCGGCACCGCCTATGATGGCAAGCACCTGTTCCAAATTGCCAAGGACCGGATCCAGAAGATCGATCCGGACACCGGCCAGGTGCTGGCCACGATTCCAGCACCGGGCGGCGGCGGCGATTCCGGGCTCACCTGGGCCGAAGGGACGCTCTGGGTGGGCCAGTACCGAGAGCGCAAGATCCACCAGATCGACCCCGAGACAGGGGCAATCCTGCGCACCATCGAATCCAACCGCTTCGTCACCGGCGTGACATGGGTCGACGGAGAATTGTGGCACGGCACCTGGGAAGGCGACCAGGGTGATGTGCGGCGCGTCGACCCGCAAACCGGAAAGGTCCTGGAGCGGCTGGACATGCCGGCCGGCACCGGCGTGTCCGGCCTCGAATCCGATGGCGGCGACTGCTTCTTCTGCGGCAGCGGATCCGGCGGAACGGTGCGAGCGATGCGCCGGCCGAGGTAACGACCGAAGGGGTCAAACCCGACGCGGTTGCACTGGCCGTCGCCGGCCGCTCCCGCTCATATGCCGGAGCCGTCGAGCAGCGGCACGTCTTCGCCTTCCCAGGGCGCCGGCATCGAGGCCCGGCCCGGATTGGCCCTTGGCAGCGGCATCCAGCATTTCAACTCCGGGTCGGCATATTCGACCACACGGCCCGGCGAGGAGTCGGAGGCGCGCCAGCCTTCGGCGCCGAACTGGTCGGCGCGCGACCAATAGGCCATGTCGACTTCCGCTGGCCCCTGTTCGGACGGCCGCACTGTGACCAGGATGCGGCTGCCGTCCCGTGGCGCGCTCGACATGTGACGCCACTGATCGGGTTCGTCCATTGCATTTCCTCCCTGCAGTCTGCGCCGGCTGGCTGGACCCGATAGTCGCTTCGTGCCCGGGAGCGGTCAACCCGAACTTTGCGCTAAAGCAATTCCAGGAAAAATGCGTAGCGGTTCTCCGTCCGGAATTGCGTCAAACCAAAAGGATGGAGCGGCGTTTCCGTGAAACGGTGAACCGCTCCAGAGAGCGATATCGTTCCTCGTCTGGCGCAGCGACAGTCAGCTTACCCTGGTCCGCACCGCCCAGGCTCTGGTTTTCATGGGGATTGATCCGTCCTCGCCGCGCGGCAGGCTGTCACGCAGTTTCTCCATCAGGCGCTGGCGGGCTGGCGGTTCGAGGCTCATGCAGTAGCCCGGCGCCGGGCCTGCGCCCAGCGTGAAGGGGCGCCAGTAGTCGTCAAAGTCCTTGAACACAGCCGGCATTTCGATCTGGGTGCAGTCGATGGAAACCAGTCCGGCCGTCTTCACGAGGTCGGTCAATCCGTCCGGTGTGCAGAATGGAAAGCGTTTGTTCTCGGCGAGGTCGATGGCGGCGGGGTCGAGGGCCGTCGCTGCTGTCCAGAATGCCCGCATGAATTCCACGCCGCCGCCAGGATAGTCCCATACATAGAGCCCGATCGTCGCTCCAGGGCGAGCAACCCGCCGCATCTCCGCGAGCGCCTTCTGCTTGTCGGGGATGAAGTTGAGGACCAGCGCCGACACGACCACGTCCTTGCTGCCCGATTGGACGGACAGCGCCTGCGCATCACCTTGGACAAACTCGACACAGCCGTCAGGCACGTTTGCGCGTGCCTTGGCGAGAAAGCCCTCCGAGGGATCTATCGAGACCAGGCTCGCAGGGCTGCATCGCGCAAGGATGGCCGCGGACAGCGCCCCGGTTCCGCACCCCACCTCCAGCCAATCCAGCCCCTCGGGCGGATCCAGCCAATCCAGGAAGAGGGGAGCGATCTGACGGCTCCATCGCCCCATATAGAGGTCGTAGCTGTCTCCAGCCTGCCAGGCGTCGTGACGCGTTGCCTGAGCCATCGCAAACTCCTAGCGAGATCGTTTTCAGACCATTGGACTGCAGGATACGCCCGCCTCCCTGACAGGACCAGTGGGACGCGCGACTGGTCACTTTGCACAAGACAGCTATATCGTTCAAAGCTAATGTTCTGAGGCTGCAATCCGGACGACTATCGATGAGCGAAGAATTGCTGGCCAGCGCGACCTGTCTCGGGCCGGTTCATCTGCGCGTCATCGATATCGCAGCGGCCTTGCCGGTCTGGGTCGACGCGGTCGGCCTCGCGGTGCTTAGCGATGATGGCGCAACAGTCGGGCTCGGCGTCGATGGCAAGACGCTGATCGTGCTTCATGCCGGGGCGGATGCCGTCCTGTCGCCGAAGTCGCGCGATCTCTTCCATGTCGCCATCCATGTGACGACGCGCAAGGAATTGGCGCGCGTTGCCGCCCGGCTCAAGGCGTCGGGGCTGAGACACAGCGCCCAGGACCACCTGATCTCCGAATCCCTCTATGTCTCCGACCCATCCGGCAACGGCATCGAGATCTGTTTCGACACGCCCGAGCGTTATGCCTCGAGACAGGAGACCGCGGACGGCCGCGTCACCCTGATCGCCAGAGACGGCAGCGCCCATTCCGGCCTCGAGCCGCTGGATGTCGCGGGCTTGCTGCGCGAGCTCGGCAATTCCGGCCATGTCGAACCCATGCTGGCGGCGGACGCCTTCATCGGCCATATTCATATGCGCGCCCGCTCGCCGGAAGCGCTGATGGCATTCTATCTCGGCGTGCTCGGCTTCAGGCCGCACATCCAGTCCCGCTCGTTCGGCCTGTTCGACTGCGGCACCGACCGGCGCCCGCACATGGTCGCCTTCAATATCTGGGCTCGCGACGAATTGCGCGAACCGCCGCCCGGTGCCGCCGGTCTCGATCATTTCACCGCGGTGGTTCCATCGGCTGAGGATCTCGCTGCGGTCGCGCGGCGGCTCGGCAATGCGAACCTGCCTTCGACGCAAACGGATGGGGCACTGCACCTCGCTGATCCCGAGGGCAACCGCCTGCGGATCGTGGTGGCGGGAGACTGATCTGCTCGATCAAGGGGAGGGGTGGCATGGCGATCAAAATAATAGGAACCGGCTTCGGCCGCACCGGCACGGATTCGATGCGCGAGGCGCTTGCGATCCTGGGTTACGGCCCCTGCCACCACATGTCCGCGGTCAACACCAACGAAGAGCAGAAGCGGCTCTGGCGCGCGCTGGCCAAGGGTGCCGCGCCCGACTGGAACACGCTGTTCTCCGGCTATGTCTCCTGCATGGACTGGCCGTCGGCCTATTACTGGCGGGAGTTGATCGATTTCTACCCCGACGCCCGCGTCATCCTCACCTGGCGCTCGCCGGAAAGCTGGTGGGAGAGTTTCGAAAAGACGATCGTTGCCGGCATCGCCACTAGCCAGGAGCCGGATTCGCTGGGCGTCGCCCTCATCGCCAAGCAGGTCTTCGCCGGCCGGCCGCAGGATCGCGCGGCCGCGATCGCCGCCTATGAGGCCAATGTCGAGGGTGTCATTGCCACAGTGCCGGCCGAGCGCCTGCTGGTCCACAGGCTGGGCGACGGCTGGGAGCCGCTCTGCGCCCATCTTGGCGTTGCCGTGCCGGACCAGCCCTATCCCAACCGCAACAACACGAAGGACTTCCGCTCGACATGGCTGTCGCTGAAATAGAGATCGCACTTTTCAAAGCGATGGCCGATCGCCGCGCTCAGACACGCTCTAATGCCCGCTTCCCCCGACCTTTTGCCGACGAGATCTGACCGCTTCCATCAGTTCGCGCTCGCTGGTGTGAGCATTTCGAAAAATGGCCACAACCATCACCGCCAAGATTTCGGTGTCCGGGTCCAAAGGGTCGAGATGCTCATCCGCACAGACCTGATCGAATACGCGTTCGCAAATAGCCAGATCGTGAGGGCTGAGGCAGGTGCGATTGAAACGCCGACGCAGCATCCGTGCGAACCTTTCAGGGCCCGCTACCCGTGCTTGCGGCGGGCTTTTTTGCTGATGAGCCGCTGAAGCGATGGACTGCTTAAGTGACAATATCGTCTGCAGAGTATTGGAATAAGTTTATTTGTTTGCTGATGATTGCTCTGTTATTAATCCCAAAATCAGCGCACACTCACGAGCTTTATACTGTCCAGCAACCATAAGTTGGTAATAATCTTGCCGTTTGTGTTCCGGAACATGAAAGCCGCGTCGAAATTCCGCCGCCTCTTTCGGAGTTCGAGTGCAGCCCAGTTTACTGGCGGTGACTTTCAAACTCGCCAGGGAGCATCCGATCTTTGCCGCAATATCTTTCAACGGTTCGTTGTTACCGTATCCATCAAGAATTATCCTGCGACGAGCTTCGCTGTTGAGCTTTGTGGTCACTTCGGTGGTCTCCTCAACTAATATTTCACGATGCTCGATTCTATACGCATCAGGTTGAAGAGTGTCGTTAGCTTCGCATCCAGAAACTTATCTCGGAATGCATTTCTTGCCGTAATCCAGCGTGATCGCCGTTTCAGTCGACTCGAGTCCACCAGTCTTGCCAGATGCCTGAGTTACACCACATGATTGAGAGGGGCATGGGCATAGCCGATTCGGATATGGCACCACGCGATGGACGCTAAAAGGCGAGACAAGACCTCTGCGAAGCAGGCACCGGAGCGTGATCGACGTCGCTGGGCACGCGAAGCTCAACCTCACAATGAGGCTGCTCCGTTACTCGCGCCGGCGCTCGAACCTCTGCCCTTTTCAACGCTCGAACTGGCACCAGAGGATCAATTCGCCGCTTGGCAAGCGCATATGGCACCGCTTGTCGAGGTCAGGTTGCCGGATGACAGATCGCTGGACGATGGCTTTCCCGCCAACCACACGGCTTGGAACCTCGGTGGCATGCTGATCGTTCAGCAGCACGCTCCGGCACATAGTTACATCCGTTCTGCCGCTAAGCTTCGGTCCAGCTCGATCGATCACTGGTATATCGTCTTGCCACGTATTGGCCGGTCGTGGACGGAGGTCGATCGCCGCGTTGCAGAAGGCCAGCCGGGCAAACTGGAGATCAGGTCGCTTGGCTATCCGTTTCGCGGGAGGACAACGGACTCCGAAGGTCTCTTTCTCTATCTGCCGCGTGATTTGTTCCCTGATGCGGCGGCAACCCTCGACGCAAAGAACAATTCAATTCTGTCCGGCAACTTTGCCAACCTCTTAGTTGACTACGTCAACAGCATTGAAGCAAGGCTGCGCAGTCTCACGGCTGAAGATCTGCCTCGCATCGTACACGCAACACGCAGCATGATCATTGCCTGCCTCACGCCTCCGGCGGAACATGTTGCGGCCGCCGAACAATTGACGAGTGTCGCGCTGATGGAGCGAGCGCGTCGATACGTCCAAAACAATCTGGATGCGGCTCATTTGACACCGGATACAATGTGCCGGGCGCTCGGCGTATCACGCTCTCGTCTCTATCAGTTGTTCGAACCGAGCGGTGGTGTTCTCCATTACATACAAAGTCGCCGCCTTCTGGCAGCCCATATTGCGCTTAGCGATCCGGCGGACAGCCGGCGCATCGTTGAAATTGCTGAAGCCTTCGGGTTTAGTTCTGCGGCGAATTTCAGCAGGGCATTCAGCAAGGAATTCGGTTACAGCCCCCGCGAAGGCCGCACTGCTGTGGTATTGCCGCGCCCCGCCAACTCTGTTTCGCTTGCTGGACACGAGAGGGCCCCTTCCTTTGAAGGTTGGCTCAAAGCGCTCGGAAACTGAACAGGGGATCGGCGATCTTGGGACGGGGCGGGGCTCAAACAGGCTTGCCGGGGCGGGGAAGGCCACGCCGCCTCATAGATCACAATACTTCGTGTCGCGTCCACCGCTCCGTCAATCATATCGCTAATCCCCGCCAATTCCCGATTTATTAACGAATTGCGACTGTTCATCGCTATTGATAATTTTCCACCAATTGCAGCGGAGCGTACATTGCAACTACGCCGCATGCGGCGCTTGTTAACACTGCGAGTTGAAAGTTTGCCAAGCTTGATAGTTATGCTATTTCTAGACTGGGGGACGCGGATTTGCACCGTTTACGGAGGTGGCTCTTGCATCCAGAGGCATCAGGCGTCGGCACCGAGAGTGAGGGGCCTTCCTCGAGCGATGTTCCACGTGCCGGCGAAGCGCTTCTCGCTGCCCTTTTGGCGAACACGACCGAACTTTTGTCGTTCTATGACCGCGACTTCAACCTGACGCACTACGCAACCAGGCTTAAAGGTGTGTACGGAGGCGCGGTGGCGCCGGGCGCCGCTGTTTGGGAGATCTACCCGAGCTTCCTCGATGCGAGGCATCGCGACGAATTTCTTCGTGTGCTCCACGGCGGCTCTCCGGCCAGCATCGATTTGCCGCGATCGTCAGGCCAAGCGCCACGGTCCGCCTTCGTCTTCGCTACTGCAAGTGGTGTGGGAATCATCGAATCAAGGGAGCACGGCGGGCGGAGCGCGGCGGAGGAACAGGAGCATGTAATTCTGCTCCACCAGGCGACGCACGACGTGCTGACCGGCCTGCAGAATCGGCGGAGATTCGGCGAGCGGCTGCAGCAGGCACTTGAGGCCATCGGCGGACCAAAACCGAAAGCCGCCCTGCTGCAAATCGACCTTGATGATTTCAAAGCGGTCAACGACACGCTCGGCCATGGAGCAGGCGATACGCTTCTTCAGCTCGCGGCAGGTCGAATCCGCGACGCGCTGCAGGACGGCGAATCCGCGTACCGGTATGCCGGCGATGAGTTCGCTGTCATCCAATTGGGAAAGGATCAGCCGGCGGAGGCCGAGCGCCTCGCCGGATCGCTGGTCGACGCGTTCAAGGAGCCGTTCGTCATCAACGGCATTGCCGTCTTCGTCGGCTCGAGTATCGGAATTGCTTTCGGGCCGGAGCACGGGACCGATGGCGAGCAGCTGATGAAAGCTGCCGACATTGCACTTTACGCAGCCAAGACGGATGGGCGCGGTTGCGCTCGAACGTTCAACCGTTCGATGCTGCTCTTGCTCGAGCAACGCGAGAATCTGAGGCGCAGCCTTCGAACCGCTCTGGAGCGAGGCGAGCTTTATCTGGAGTATCAGCCGCTCATTCGGCCTCCCTCGTCGGTGATCGGTTTCGAAGCGCTACTGCGGTGGCGGCATCCCGAGATCGGAATCATTCCACCCAGTGTGTTCATACCGATCGCCGAAGCCGACGGTCTTATGGACGAGATTGGACGATGGGTGCTCGAACAAGCCTGTCGCCAGGCATTGACGTGGCCCTCCTCGCTGACGGTCGCGGTGAACCTGTCGCCGGCTCAGTTCCTTAGCGGTTCGCTGACGGACACGGTCGCTCAGGTCATCGACGCAGTTGGAATCCGGGCAGACCGACTTGAACTCGAGATAACCGAGACGGTTCTTCTTGAGAAGACGATCGACAATATCGACACGTTAAATACCCTGAACGTCTTGGGGATACGAATATCGCTCGACGATTTTGGAACATACTATTCATCGTTGAGCTACCTTAAGAACTTTCCTTTCGACACGCTGAAGATAGATCGATACTTCATCGCGGACCTGGAGACCGATCTCAAAAGCCAGACCATCGTGCGATCGATCATGAATCTGGCGCACGGCCTGGGAATAAGCGTTACCGCCGAGGGGGTCGAGACGTCGGCACAGGCACGGTGGCTGATCAAGGAGAATTGCGATTGCCTGCAAGGGAATTTCCTGGGACGACCGCTCGGAGCCGAGGCAACCAACGATTTCATCAGGCGGTCCCCACTGAGGGTGGTACGAGCGATGGAGGAATCAAATCGGGCGGTCTAGCGCCTTGCACACCCTTTGTTAACGGTGAAGTGGAGATTTGTAGAAACGATCGAGGCAGATACCGCGCATTCTTCGAGTCGATGCGAGACTGACTCATAACGGGCCGCGGTGAAATTATCCGCCTCGGAGGTCATCGCCCCACCAGGGCACAGTACTGATGGAACAAGGGAGGATGCCGATGGAACCTGTTCATCATGACCTGGCTGGCGGGCCGGCTTTTGAGCCCATGATCCAGATTGACATGGAAATCAAAGCTTTTGTCTCCGTTTGGAGACACTGCGATTATGTCTCGACATACATGGCCCGGATGATCAGTCAAAACAGGTCAGACTCGGTCCGGCATTCAAATCTCTTTTCCTCTGCCTTCAACGAATTGCTGGAAGTCGCCTTTCGTACGCGCCATGCCGACGGCGAACTGGCATGCAGGGTGTCCCGCCATGGCGCGACGGACAGGATCGAGCTGATACTTCCTTGTGTGCCAGAGGAGCGCCGGTTCTACGAAGAAGCCGTATCGCAAGTCGCAGGAATAGAGGCCAGGGAGCGATACCTCAATTCGGTGTCTGGCGATCTCGCGCCCAGCCGGGAGGTCGTACTCCTGGAACTGGCTGTCGACTACAACGCGACACTCAGGCTGGAGGAAGCCGATGGTGATGCAATCAAGCTTGTCGTGGATCTTCCGCTTGAGGGCCTGCGACATTGAGCCCTTACGACCTTCTCCCGCGTTTCAAGGCGCAATACGACGCCAACAACCAGGAGTTCTCCATATCGGGAGTGGTCCGGCCTCAGGCCATCGATGAGCTTGGGCCCAGCATAGCATTGCTCCGCGATGCGATCGGTCGGGTGCGCGGCGTTCTCTACGTCAACGTCAGACGCCTGACGCAGATGAACAACGCTGCATTTCACGCCTTTTCAAGGATCATCATTGACGCTTGCCGCGCTCGGCCCGATCTCAAATTCGTCGTCATCACGTCAAGTGTCGTCGGATGGACGTCGCGAAAATTCGGTCGCTTGAGCGGAATCGAACCGAACATCACGGTCGAAGAGTATGACAGCGAATTCTATCCGGGGCAGGGCTTCCTTGAGGGAGGCGGGTTCGTTCCAATCCTGCGCACACAGACAAAGATGACCTGGCGCCACGAGCGCGCGATCTTGCCGCGACACGGCATGAGGCCCGGGATTGTCATGGCCGACATCTGTTGCGGGATCGGTGATTTCGCCGTGCTCGTGCAGAAGGAGTTCCAGCCGTCGCGGATCGTCGCCCTCGACCACTCCAGGTCGAGCCTCGCCTATGCGCGAAAAGTGGCTGCGGAGTTCGATATCAAGGGCATCGAGTACACTTATGGCGATGCATCAGAAATGCTGCTCGAGGAAAATCAGTTCGACCTCGTCACGTGCCGCCATTCGCTGCAGGTGTTCAACAGGCCCGAACTGATCCTCAGGGAGCTGTTTCGCATCTGCAAGCCGGGCGGACGCGTCTACATCACCAATGAAAAAAATTCGCACTGCCTGGGTGAACCACGCGCCGACAGCATCCAGTGGACCTATAACGAGGTCGCCAAGCTGTGGGCGCACTTCCAGATGGATATTGAGCTTGGCCCGAAGAGCCGACGCTACCTGACCGAAGCGGGGCTCGAAGACATTCGGGTCGAGTCCTTCATGGTCTCCAACCACGACGGCGATCCACAGGACTTCGCGGACGTCATCGCGGCATGGGAAAATGTCTATGCAGGCGAGATGGCTACCAAGCGAGGTGACACACCGGCGTTTATCAGGCGGTTCCGACAGGGCTTCCAGGACCACATCTTCGCTGCGCTCCACTCCAAAGGCTATGCCGGCTGGCCGATCTGGGTTGCATCGGGACGCAAGCCGCTATGACCGATTTGGATGCAACGCCGCCTAGACCCTGGCCTGTCCTCCGGCTTAACAGTTTCCGCGCGAAATTCTTGATCGTTGTGGGTGGGGCGGTGCTGTTCGACCTCCTCGTCGGCGGCGGTGTCGCGCTGTGGAATGTGAACCGGCTTTCCCGGGACGCGACCCACCAGATCGAGAGCGGCCTCACCAGGGCAAGCCAGGAATACCTTCAGAACTATATCGAGACGACGGCGCTGCGCGCCGATCTCCTCTTCGGCCGCATGCACTCCGAGGTGACCGCGCTTGCAGGCTCCATGCAGAGACTAATCGATTATCCGGAAGCGAAAGATGCGATCGGCAAGGCGTTGGCGAAGAACCCCAATTTTAATGCGCCGCTTGCATATGACGCCACGGGAAACTGGGTGCAGACCCGGCAAGGGTCACCTTCGGTCATGAGTGTCTGGGGATATCTCCTCTCCGCTGATCACCAACCGAAGCCCGAAATTCTCCGCGACATTCAGGACAGTGCGATCTTCGATATTTTTGGCACAAGCCAGATGGCAACCGGCGCCAAGAAGCTGCAGGTCTACTACGTCGGGCCGAAGGCAGGGCCGATCATGCGCACGATTCCTTATTCCGATCAGGCGCAGACCTTCGACAAGCTCTATCCAGGCCACGACAAAGCGAATTTCTGGGATTTCTTCTTTCCTGGCGTCTATGAAGGCTGGCAAGGCTGGATCAGGGAGCCGGATTCGCGCCCCGTAAAGGGCGATGACATCACTGCGACTGCTCCTTATATCGACGCGATTACCGGCAAGCTCATCGTGAGCTTCTTCCACCCGCTCTGGACGAAAGACCGCAGTGATGTCGCCGGCATGGTCGCTGCCGACGTGACGCTCGATCAGCTCGCTGAAATCGTCGAAAGCGTGAAGGTCGCCGATACGGGCTTCGGTTTTCTCACCATGTCGAACGGCAATGTGCTCGCGATCAAGCCTGAAGGCGAGAAAATGCTCGGGCTCAAGATCGCAAGTGGTGCGGCAGGTCAAGGCGTTACCAGCCTCGATCGCTCGCTCAAAAAGAGTACGCACGCGACCGTCGCAGCGCTCGAACTTCCCGCCGACGACAAGACAGTCATTAAGCATATTTCGATTGATGAGAACGGCAAGGCCCAACCATACATCGTCGCACTTCGCCGGCTAAACGCAGTCAATCTCTGGAATAGTACGGGGTCCATCACGGCCGAAACCCTGATGCTTGGCTTCGTCGTCCCCGAACGGGAAATCTATGCTTCCCTCCTTGCAGCGCAGGAGAGCATTTCCAGCGCGACCAACCGGATCCTGATCACCCAGGTCATCGCAGTTATCGTTTCGCTCCTGATCGTCTTTGCGGCTGTCTTCGGAATTTCAAAGCGAATCACTGCAGGCCTTAGTGCGCTTGCCGGGGCCGCCAAGCGGTTGCAGGCGAAAGACTATTCAGTCCGGGTAAGCATTCCGACGCGCGACGAGGTTGGAGCGGTGGGGGTCGCTTTCAACCGCATGGCTGAGCAGATCAGCTTTCACACGGAAAACCTCGAGCAACTCGTCGACGAACGAACCAGGGAGCTCGGGGACGCAAATCAGGAGATATCCGCACTCAACGAAAAATTGCGGGACGAGAACGTCCGCCTCGGTGCCGAGCTCGCAGTTGCCAGGCAGATCCAGATGATGGTCCTGCCGAAACCATTCGAACTCGAAGCGATTCCGGGGCTGGAGATCGCAGCCTACATGCGGCCGGCCGACGAGGTCGGCGGTGACTACTACGACGTCCTGCAGAACGGGTCACGGGTCAAGATCGGCATCGGCGACGTGACCGGTCATGGTCTCGAGAGCGGCGTGCTGATGCTGATGGTCCAATCCGTTGCACGCGCGCTGCAGGAGACCAATGAAGCGGATCCGCACCAGTTTCTGGATCGGCTGAACAGGGCGATCTACAAGAACATTGAGCGGACGAACACCGACAAGCATCTCTCGCTGGCCTTTCTTGACTTTGAGGGTGAGCAGGTAACGCTATCCGGCCAGCATGAGGACGTTCTGGTCGTCCGTGCGGGTGGGGAAGTCGAACGCATCGATACGCTTGATCTGGGTCTGCCGGTTGGTCTGGAGCATGACATCTCGAAGTTCATTGCCACGCGCGACATCCTGTTCGGGAGTGGCGACGTGATCGTGCTGCACACCGACGGTGTGACCGAGGCGGAAGACCAGGACCGAAGGCTATTCGGGTTCGAGCGCCTCTGCCAGAGCGCACGAAAACGTTATGGCAGGAGCGCAGAGGAAATCAAAACCGGGATCATTGAGGATCTTATGGCCCATATCGGAATCCAGAAGATCCACGACGACATCACCCTCGTAATCATAAGGCACACATAGGAATGACCACGCTGTTCGGAACCCCTGACATTGCTATCGGGATGATGGAAAGTGTCAGCCGGGTACGGCTGTTCGACGGACCTCTAGACTTGAGTTGGCGTCATTGTGCTACGACTTCGGACTTCATCGCCGATCTTTTCGCATTGCGCTTTCAGTCGTCCCGCAACGACTACAAGGAAGTGCGGCACAGCATCGGGTATCTGGTCAACGAGCTCATCGAAAATGCCGTCAAGTTTCGCGCACCGGGCGAAATCGTGATCGAGGCGTCGATGGATTCGGAGTGCTTCAAGCTCAAGGTGTCGAATGACCTCGATGGTGAAAACGCGTCCGAGTTCCAAAGTCTCCTGGCGGACATCACGGTTGGCGACCCCAGAGACCTGCTGATACAGCGAATCGAAGCGAATGCTGCGAACCCCGACGTGGTACGCTCCGGACTCGGATTGCTGACGTTGATGAGCGACTACGACGCGCGTTTGGCTTGGATATTCAGCTCTGCCGACGAAAGCGATCGGATTTGCCTGGAGACATATGCCTCCATTCCGATCTCGCAAACGCACAACTAGATGAAACGAAGCCAGGCTATGGAAATCAAAACAGACGACTACCGCGTGTGGATCGAAGGAAGCGATATCTTTTTCGACGGTGCAATGCGGCTTGCCAGTTCCGAGGCTGGTGCACCCATCATGGCTTTGGCGATCGGTGTTCTTGCCTCAAATCCCGCTTCCGTTACGCTCAATTTAAAGGACCTTCAGTTTCTCAATTCTTCCGGCATCAACCTGCTGGCGAAATTTACCATCGAGGTGCGCAAGCATCCCGATGTTCGACTCATCGTGCGTGGAACGCCCGACATACCCTGGCAATCGAAATCATTGCCGAATCTGAAGAAGCTGCATCCCGCTGTGGTGCTTTTGATGGACTGACCAGGTCGCCCGAAATTTGCAGGGGACTGCGTGGGCTTGCCGGCAACCCGAGATAGCATAGGCCAGCCGGGGACGGTGCGAGAGGCCGTACCGACAGTGAGAACGGTGCAGGATCGCCGCCTACAGCGAGATATGTACGCCCGGACAAGTATTTGGATGCGAAGCTAACGACAATCGCGCCTCGTGCGTAGATGTTCGTAGTGGCTTGGCGGGGGCTCGGCACAGGCGGCAGGCGTCCACGTTGGGGGGATGTCGGGCCGCCTGTGCCCGATCATGCCGCCGCCACGCGGTCAAAGGTGGTCGTCTTGAGTAAGCGTCCCAAGGTCAGCAGCGGCCGGCTGCAGTTCATTCCGCCGCAGATCCCGACTCCGGTCGAGCACCCGCCCGAAGATGAGGGATGGGTTCACGAGATCAAGTTCGACGGCTACCGGACGCAGATCATCATCGATAAAGGCGGCGTGCGTCTCTACAGCAAGAACGGCCACGACTGGACCACAAAATACTGGCCCATCGCGCTGGCAGCCGAGCTGCCATGCCGGGCTGCCATTCTCGACGGCGAGGTCATTGTAGCCGGCGAGCAGGGCGCTCCCGATTGTCCCGCGCTGGAAGCCGCGATCTGGAACGAGCCGAGCCGGTTGGTGTTCGTCGCATTCGACATTCTCCATCTCGACGGTCGCAATCTTGCCTCCTTGCCCCTGCTGCAGCGCAAGCAGGCGCTGTGGCAGCTGGTTGAGCCCGGCCTCGGCAAGATCCAGTACAGCGCGCATTTCGAAGGCAGTGCGCTAGCGATCTTCCGCGCCGTCGATGAGATGGGGCTCGAGGGCATCATCTCCAAGCGCGCCGACAGCCGCTACAGGAGCGGATCGTCGAACACATGGCTGAAGGCCAAATATTCTGCGCCCATTGCCGTGCCAGACCGGCCCTGATCCCAACCGCAACAGCGCCAGGGACTTCCGCTCGACAATGTCGCTGAAATAGGAACCGAACGTTTCGGAACGATGGCGGAATTGCCATGCTCACACATGCACGGTGCCATGCGACAGCTCGCCTTCCTCACTGCTGACGAGGAAGGCCGCGGCGAGCAGCGCGGCATAGCAGAACCCCACTATGCACGCGACGACGATGCCGGGCACGGGACCGAGCGATGCTACCCGCATAGCGTCGAGGAACGAGGCGCCGAAGCCGATCGGTGACCCTTCGCGCTGCAGGCTGGGCGTCGTGATCTTCAGCACCCAGGCCAGCATCAGGATCGTGTACATGAAGAGGTAGTTGCGCCGCAGCCGCCGCACCAGCGCCGCACGCTGCGAGATCAGGAAGCGGGGCGAGCGCAAGCCTTCACCGACAATGGCCAGCCAGTTGGAGGCGTAGTCCGGCTGCGGCGAGAAGATTTGCGCGAAGTAATAGCGTTCGAACTGGCGCACCCGGGCCCGGTAGACGTCGAAGAAGCGGTAGCGCCGCGCCTCGATCCACAACAGCAGCGTGATCAAAAGCATGGCGAACAGCAGCACCCCGTGATGGGCGCTGGGCGTCGACAGCGACACCGACAGCATGGCGGCGACGACCGTGATCGCCCAGTTGCTGGTCCGGTCGAGCCGGTCGCGCCAGCCGGCCATGCGGCCGATCTCGGCGCGATGGAAATGCGACATCGTGGTTGCCAGTTCCGATGAGGTGAGCTTCATCGCGAACGCATCCGACGCCCGCGGCGCTGCTGCCGCCTCGGTGGATTTCACGGTCCGGACCTGGGACATCCCCTGCCATGCGCCTCCCGAACGCAGTGGCCGGCCGAAACAAACCGGCCACACCCCGAAAAACACAACGCGCGGCCGGCTGAAACGTTCCAGCGCGGCTCAGAATGTCTGGCGTGGAAAAGATGGGCGACCGACGAGCGGGGGGCGGGGGGTGGGTTTCGCCGGTCACCCAGGACAGGGGGCCATGAATAAAGCAAGCGTAGGCCCTGACCCCACTATGCCATTGGCATGGCTGCGAGAACAGCCCTTCCTCTGCTGCCAGTTCCAGAACGGCCGAACGCGTCTCGCCGCCGCTCGGAGCCGCTGCTTGTCTTCCTCTTACCGCTCGCGCTTGGCGCGGAGCGCTTCAGCCCTTGATGTCCGCGCTCGCTTTGGCGGCTGATACCAACTGGATCGAGGGCCGCTCACCGGGGGTGCTGGTCTTGGCGACGACGACCCGGTCGCGTCCTTCGCCCTTGGCATCGTAGAGCGCGTGATCGGCGGCATTGGTGATTTCTGCCCAGCCCGTGCCATGCTCGGGATAGGCGGCGACGCCGAACGAGACCGTCACGGTGCCCAGTGTGCGACCGCGATGCGTCAGATGCAGCTGCCTGATAGCCTGGCGCAGCGCTTCCGCCCGCTGGGCGCCTTCCTCGAGCGAGCATCCCGGCATGACGATGGCGAATTCCTCGCCGCCATAGCGCGACACGACATCGCTGTCCCTGGCGTGCTCGATCAATGTGGCGGCGACCTGTTTGAGCACGAGGTCGCCGGCTTCGTGGCCGAACGTGTCGTTGAACTGCTTGAAATGATCGACGTCGAGCATGAGGATCGTCAGCGGCTGGGCCGAGCGCTCCATCCGGCGCAGTTCGCGGCTGCTGGTTTCCTCGAGATAGCGCCGGTTGAACAGGCCGGTGTTCGGATCGCGGATCGATTGCTGCCTGAGCGTCTCGCGCAGGCGCAGATTGGCCAGCGCCAATGCCAGCGTGTCGACGACACCGCGCAGGATCTGCTGCCGTTCAGCCAGCCATTGCGGCTTGTCGGCCGCGTTCGGCTCGCACAGATGCAGGATGCCAAGCGTCTCGCCTTGCGCCGCCAGCGGCATGCAGACATAGCCCTTCTTGCCGTTCTCGGTGATATGGGCGCAGCGCGGCGTCAGCATGCCCGGACCGGCGACATGCTCCTGGCCGCGCCGCAGCGCCCAGCAATCCTCGGGCGCAAATTGCGTGACGCTCGACCGGACGTCGCCCCAATGCGCCATCTCCTCGACCAGGTTGCGCGAGGCGCTGGTCAAATGCACGGTTCCGCTCAAGCCGCCCAGGAACTCTGTCATGGCGGTGCCGACCACTGAGAAGGCTTCGGGGAAGGTCACGCAGGCCTGCAGCAGTTCGCCAAGCTTCACCAGGCGGGTCGTGGTTTCCGACTTCTCGTGCAGCTCGCGGTTGAGGATTGCCAGCTGATCGGCACGCTCGTTGACGACCCCTTCGGCGCGGCGCAGCTCGCTGATGTCGTTGAGCGTCAGGACCAGACCGCCGTCGGATCGGCTGAGTGGACTGCAACTGGCGATGACCGGCAGATGCGAGCCGTCGGATTTGGTCAGGCGCACTTCGCCCTGGTGCTGGCGGCCGGTGGCCAAAGCCATTTCGACGGGAGAAGCGCCGGCCGCGAACGCACCGCCTCTCGGGTCGCGCACCGTCAGCACCGCATCCCATTGCTGCCCGACGATCTTGTCGGCGCGCCGCCCGATCATCATTGCGGCCGCCGGATTGGCGCTGGCGATGCGGCCGTCGCCGTCCAGCACCGCTATGCCTTCGGCCGCCGTCTCGACGATATCCTCGATATGCGCCCGCGCCGATGCAAGCTGGTCCGCCATCGTGTTGAACCCATCGGCCAGCTGGCCGAATTCATCCTTGCGGGCATGGCTGATGCGCGTCATGGCATTGCCTTTCGCCAGCGCTTCCATGCCGCGCATCATATCGTTGAGGCCGGCACCGAAACGGCTGAGCAGCATCCATGCAAACCCCACCGCGACCAGCACGGCCGCCGCCGCGCTGAGGCCAACCAGCCAGAGCAGGCTGTTGGTGCGTTGCTCCGCGGCATGCAGAACAGGGTCATATTCCAGCAGCACGGCGCCAATGATCGTATCGGCAGGATATTCGATTGGCACGGCGAGTATGGCGTTCACTTCCTCCGGGTCGACAAATCTGCGCGCAACGCCGTCCTCCAGCGTCTGGCCGATTTCGTTGCCGGGGTCGTGCTCGAATTTGTCGCCGACATGGTGCTCCTCGTCGCCGGCATGGGCGACGACGACCTTGTTGCGGTCGAGGACCAGGAAATCCCGATGCAGGCGGCGGTGCTGGTGCAGCATGAATTGCTTGAGCGCCTCAGGCCGCTCGAACAGCGAAGGCGTCCCGTCGGATGATTTGAAGACAATCGTGTCGGCCAGTTCCTGCGCGACATTGGTTGCTTCGGTCAGTCCCAGATATTTGGTCGCCGCGATCTGCGTGAAGATGGCGACGCCGCCAACCAGGCCGATCAAGGCCGCGGCGCTGACCATGCTGAGGATGATCTGGCTTCTAATGCGCATGGCACGAATCCGCCGGGAATGCCGGCATCCTATGCGCTGGATCGAGCCTGTATTTCATTGTCGATCTTTTATTACCAAATGCTTATTAACGTACTAACGGCGACCAAGCCCCGAAGCCTGTCTCGTAGCGTTTTCATCAAAGACGGGTGATTGCCGACCCGCAGGCCGATAACAAAGGCCGCTCCCTTCCGAAGCGGCCTCGCTATTCTGCCATGTCGCTTTCGGCCGTGTGGGACGGCCTTTTGGGAGTGCCCGACCGTGTCGTCAGCCCGGGCTTCGTGGGACTACCGCAGCCTTGCCGACCGAGGAAAATCCACCACTTCCGCCGCCGGTCGTGTGTACTGGGCAGCAACGATCGCCTCGATCAACAGGTCGAGCGCCGAAAGGGCCTCGCTGCTCGTTTCGTCGTCGCCGCGCAGATAGTGGCAGGCCCGCTCCAGATGCAGGCGAGCGGCGGCAAAGTCGCTTTTCATTAGCTTCTCCTTATTGCCCGCCGTCTAACGAAGATGCGCGACTCGCTTTACCCGAAAGCAAACATCCACAGCCGCATTTGAATCGAATTGTCTCGACGCCGCTTGGTGCGCCGGAGGGTGAGTGACCCGTGCAACCGATGTCGCCTGCAACCGTTGTTGATCGTCATGGGCGTAGCGCGGCGCCCTGGCGAGGAACTGATGTTCGGTGAGACGACGAGCGATGTGCTGCAGCGCTGCCGCTGCCCTGTGGTGCTCATCTCCGACGACCGGCTGCCTCGCGACGACGCCCGCGTGGCCTCGCGCTCCGGCACGGGTTGACAGGGGCGGGCGGCGAGAGGTGTGGCCCTGCCGCACTCACTTACCGTCGAAGAAATTACTAATCGCGGCTTCCAGTTTCTCGATGAATTGGGGGTTGTGGCAGCTTCCCGCCCAGATCATCGCGTTCAGGCGCATATCCCGGTTGAGGAAGTTCACCTTCCTGGTCTCCAGCAGATATTCCGCGATGTCGAAATGCCGTCCCTTGATGGCCTCGATCAGCGCATTGTTGCGCCCGGTCTTGTCCATCAAATTGACGTCGGCGCCATGCTCCACGAGCAGCTTCACGACATCCAGATGCCCGTTCTTGGCGGCTTCGATCAGCGCGGTGCGGCCGTAATAGTCGGCGCGTGCATCGATGTCGATTGCACGATGTTTCACGAGGACCGAGATGGAAGCGTAATGGCCCTTGGCCGCCGCCAGGCTCAACGGCGTGCTCTTCCACTTGTTTCTGGAGTTCACGTCGATTTCGGGGTGCTCGATCAACGCTTCGACCGTCGCCGTGTGGGCATTGAGGGCCGAAAGATGCAGCGCCGACCAGCCGCCTTCGTCCGCCTGATTGATGTCCGCACCGGCCGCCAGTTCCGATTGCACGGCCTCCGCATCGCCTTTCTCTGCGGCGACGAGCAGGCTCGACCACCCCCTGGCGTCTTCGGCTTCCAAGCTTTTGGTCAATGCGGTGGCTCCCGATGCGACTGGCCAGAATACCATACATCGTGCCGGTTTTGGTGGTGTTCGGCAACGGGATCGGCGACAAATCCTGGAGCGATGGCCGCTCCCGCGAGCGGCCATCGCTTTGGCACGCCTATGCCGGCTGCAGTTCTGCCCTGCGCGGCAAAGGAGGAAAGGCGATGGCAATTCCCGCCGCACCCAGTCCGACAAGCGCCGAGCCGATGAACAGCCAGGAGTAGCTGGCATAGGCATCGAACACCATGCCGCCGGCGAGCGGGCCGAAGGCCATGCCGAGGCTGGACAGCATTGTGGCGGCGCCGAGCACCGTGCCGATGATGCGCCCGCCGAAATATTCGCGCGCCAGCACCGCGTAGAGGGGCATCACGCCGCCATAGGTGGCGCCGAAGATGACGGCCAGCACATAGAATTGGTCGAGCTCCCGGACGGCGAGATAGCCGGCGATCACCACGGCCTGGATCGCCAGTCCGGCGACCAGCACCGGCTTGACGCCGAGACGGTCGGCAAGCACGCCATAGAGCAGCCTGCCGCCGAGCCCAGCAAGACCCTCGACGCTGTAGATGGTGACCGCCGCCATCGGGGCGACGCCGCAGAGCATCGCATAGCTGACCATGTGGAAGATCGGGCCGGAGTGCGCGGCGCAGCAGGCAAAGAAGGTGAGGCCGAGCACTATGAACTGCGGCGAGCGCAGCGCCTGGCCAACCGACATGCCGGGATCGTCGGCGGCGGGACCGGCAGCGGCGCCGTCGGCGGCAGTAACGGGGACAGGCGGCTGGCGCACCAGGAAGGCGACCGGCAACAAGAGCACCCAGGCCATCACGCCGATGTCGAACATGGCGGTGCGCCAGTCATAGGCCGTGATCAGCCAGCGCGCGAAGGGCGAGATCGTCATCGGCGCCACACCCATGCCAGCCGAGACCAGCGACACCGCAAGGCTGCGATTGGTGTCAAACCAGGTCGTGGTCAGCGCGATCATCGGCGCGAAGAAGGCACTGGCCGCGAGCCCGACCAGCACGCCATAGGTGATCTGGAACGCCAGCAGCGAGCCGGAGCGGCTGGCCAAGACCATCGCCAGCCCCAGCAGCAGAGTGCCGGCGAAGACGACGGGGCGGGCGCCGACGCGGTCGTAGATGGCGCCCCAGGCAAAACCGCCGAGGCCCATCACCAAAAAATTCAGCGTCATCGCGCTCGATATGCCGGCGCGCGACCACTGCGTGTCGAGCGCCATCGGCTCCAGGAAGATCGCCAGCGAAAACATCACGCCGATGGCGACACAGCTCATCAGCGCGCCAGCCGCGACGATGACCCAACGATAGGAAGGCTTCATGATTGGCTCCCGAAATCAGTTCGATGCGGCGCGACCTCTTTCGTGCCTTGTCGCGCCGCTTGCGTCCGAAGGACGCTGTGGCGGGCGCCGATCCTACAATCCGGTTGCATTTTTTATCCAGTTTGTGCCGCAGCGAAATGCGACAGGTCCTGCGAATTGACCGGACGCCATCCTAACCTAGATTGAAGTCATTGCGATCAGGAGGAGTGAAACAATGGAGCTTCATCGGGGCCGTCTAGTCGACCACATCCAGCTCGTCGTGCGCGATCTGAAGGCGAGTCGACGTTTCTATGGTGCGGTCCTCGACGTGCTGGACATTCCTGTCGGCGGCGAGGCCGAGGACTACTTCTGGGCCGACGAGTTGTTCGTCTCCAGCGCCGACAGCCGCGCCGCACAAGGCGTGCTGACCGGCCGCCACCATCTCGCCTTCCAGGCCAGGGACCGCGCCATGGTCGATACCTGGTACAAGGCCGGACTTGCAGCCGGCGGCCGCGACAATGGCGGGCCGGGCGAGCGTCCCTACCACCCCGGCTACTACGCCGCCTTCCTGCTCGACCCGGACGGCAACAACATCGAGGCGGTGTTCCATGGTGAGGCGAAGCGCAGCGCCGCTTCGGTGGAGATCAATTTCTAGCCGTGCCATCGGTGATCTTGGCACAAGGCGGTCATTGTCGCCGCGTTCGCGCGGCATGCTCGCAGGATTATTCCTTCACCGCGCCGGTCATCGAGGAAACGTAGTGTTCGACGAAGAAGGAATAGAGCACGACCACCGGTAGCGAGCCGATCAGCGCTCCCGCCATCAGCGCACCCCATTCGTAGACGTCGGAGCGGACCAGTTCGGTGAGCACCCCGACCGGCACGGTCTTGTTTTCCGACGACTGGATGAACGTCAGCGCATAGATGAACTCGTTCCAGGACAGGGTGAATGCGAATATGCCGGCGGAAATCAGGCCGGGCACCGAGAGCGGCAGCACGATCTTGGTGAGGATCTGCCACCGGCTCGCCCCGTCGATCAGCGCACATTCTTCCAGCTCGAACGGGATGGAGCGGAAATAGCCCATCAACAGCCACGTGCAGAACGGAACCAGGAAGGTCGGGTAGGTGAGGATGAGCGCAAACGGCGTGTCGTAGAGCCCAAGGTTGAACACCATCACCGACAGCGGAATGAACAGGATCGACGGCGGCACCAGATAGGCGAGGAACACCGCCAGGCCGACCTGCCGCGCCCCGGAAAAGCGCAGCCTTTCGATCGCGTAGGCGGCGAACACCGATGCCAGCAGCGACAGGAAGGTGGCGGCTGTCGAGATGATGATCGTGTTGAGCAGCCAGCCCGGATAGGATGTCTCGAAGAGCAGGTAGCGGATGTGCTCCAATGTCGGATGCACCACCCAGAACGGGTTGAAATTCTGATAGTCGGTCATCTCCAGATTGGGCTTAACCGCGGTGATCGTCATCCAGTAGAACGGGAACAGGAGCACGATGACGAACACCAGCAGCGGCAGATAGACCGTCACCACGCGGCGCGGCAGGCTCTGCAGGTAGCCCATGCCGCCTTCGTCGATTTCCGGGCGCTTGGTTCTCTTTGTCGCGGCCATGTCAGTCTCCGCCGCCTTGCTGCCATTTGCGCCGTTGCAGGCCGAAATAGCTGAACAGGATCGCGGCCAGCAGGAACGGGATCATGGCGACCGCGATTGCCGCGCCTTCGCCAAGCTGGCCGCCGGAAATGCCGCGCTGGAAGGACAGCGTCGCCATCAGGTGGGTGGCGTTCACCGGGCCACCGCGGGTCAGCACATAGATGAGCTGGAAATCGGTGAAGGTGAACAGCACCGAAAACGTCATGGTGATGGCGATGATCGGCGTCAGCAGCGGCAGCGTCACATAGCGGAACAATTGCCAGCGACTGGCGCCGTCGAGCGTGGCCGCCTCGTAGAGGGACTGAGGTATGGTCTGCAGGCCGGCGAGCAGCGTGATGGCGACGAAAGGAATGCCGCGCCAGACATTGGCCGCGATCACCGAGGCGCGCGCGTTTGTCGGGTCGCCGAGGAAATTGATGCGGTGGTCGATCAGGCCCATCTGCTGCAGCGCCCATGACAGGATGGAGAACTGCGAATCGTAGATCCACCAGAAGGCGATGGCCGACAGCACCGTCGGCACCACCCATGGCAGCAGGACGATCGCGCGAAAGAACGACTTGAACGGCAGGTTCTGGTTGAGGATGAGCGCCAGCCAGAGGCCAAGCACGAATTTCAGCAGCGAGGCGCTGATCGTGTAGAGCAGCGTGTTGAAGACGGAGAGCCAGAAGACGCCGTCGCTCCACAGATACTCGTAGTTCTCGACGCCGATGAAGATGCCGGGGCGGCCGATGCGGGCGTCGGTGAAGCCGAGCCAGACGCCGAGCCCGAGCGGATAGGTCAGGAAAACCAAAAGCAGCGCCGCTGCCGGCAGCATGAAGCCGAAGCCAAGCGCGTTATGGCTTTCGGACAGGCGCGAAAGGGTCGACGGACGTGGCTGGACGGCGACTGACGGCACGGCCATGGGAACAGCTCCTCAGGAGGTGGTCGGCCCGGGCGGCCGCCAAGCGATTTCAGGCACCGGACCGGGCAGCGATCGTGCCGCCCGGCTCGGCTGTGCGCTTAAACGCGGTAGTAGCGGTTGGCGCGCTTTTCCGCCTCCTCCATCGCCTCCTGCGGCGTCGCCTGGCCGGTCACCGCCTTGGCGAACATGTCCACCAGCACATAGTCGGCCATGGTCGCCGCCGAGGCATAGCCGAGCGGCCCGGCATAGCCATTGGGACGCAACGTCGCCGAGGCCTTGGCGTAGGCGGCATTGTTCGGATCGGCCGTCCACACCGGATTGTTGTCGAAAGCCTTGAGCGTCTGGCAGCAATAGCCGGCGGACGAGGTGATCCAGTCCGTCATCTGCGGATCCTCGAACATGAACTGCAGGTAGGCCTTGGCTGCATTGGGGTAGGGCGTGTAGTCGAAGATGACGGCGGTGGTCACCTGGAACAGCTCGACCGCTTTTCCAACCGGGCCGATCGGCAGGTTGGTGGTGCGGATGTCCTTGGCGATTTCAGCCAGTTTCGGATCATTGTCCTTGTTGATCTTGGCGGTGTTGTAGGCGGAAATGCCATTGGCGATGACGCCGAGTTCGCCGGCCAGGAAGGCACGGTTGTTGTTGACGTCGAGCCAGCTTTCGGTGCCGGGAATGAAGGTCTTGTAGAGCGCCTGCGCGTACTCGATCGCCTTCAGCGTCTCTGGGCTGTTGATGGTCACCTTGCCGCTCTCGTCGACCATCTGGCCGCCATGGCTCCACAGCAGCCAATGCGCGTAGTTGTTGCCGTCGCCGACGCCATGGCCATGGGTGAAGCCGGCCGGATGGCCCTTCGCCTGCAGCGCCTTGCAAAGTTCGAGGAAGCTCGCCGTGTCCTTCGGAAACTCCGAAAACCCAGCTTCCTTGACCCAGCTTTCCCGGTAGACGATGGCGTTGCCGATGGTGGCCAGCGGCAGGCCGAGGAATTTGCCTTCCCGCGTCGCATACTGCTTCGGTCCGTCGTACCAGCCGCCGTATTTTGTGCCCAGGTGTTCACCCAGTTCCGTCACGTCGTGCAGCTTGTCGGGATACTGATGCGGGTCGTCGAACCAGACGAACATCAGGTCCGGGCCGGAGCCGACATTGGCAGCCACCGCCGCCTTGGGGCGAATATCCTCCCAGCTTTCCTTGTCGACGCGAACCTCGACGCCCGTCGCCTCGGTGAACCGCTTGGTGTTTTTCAGCCATTGGTCCTCGTCGCCCTGGACGAAGGGCGACCAGCGCAGCAACCTGAGCTTGGCGCCGTCCTCGGGCTTGGACTTCAGCCCCTCCTGGGCAAAGGCGGGCGAACCGACGAACCGGCTCCCCAAGGCTCCCGCCGCCACGCCGGCGGTCGTGCGGATCACGTCGCGTCTGGTGAATTTCATGGTCGTTTCCTCCTCTGATGTTTCCTCGCTGTATAAGTCCTACTGCCCGGCGCGGGTTTCCAGCCTCTGCCCGGTTTCGCCGTGAAACAGGTGGATGAGGCCAGGCTCGGCGGTCAGCCGCACGGTCTCGCCCGGCGTGAAGGAATGGCGCTCCCGGAAATTCGCGACGATGTCCTCGCCGCCGGGCGTGCGGCCGATGAGTTGCACCTCCGACCCGGTCGGCTCGACGACCACGACGGTGACTGGAATGCCCTGGTCGGACAGCCTGAGGTGCTCGGGCCGTATGCCCAGCACCACCGGCTCGCCCTTGCCGGTGGAAGGCAGCCTTGCCAACGGCACCGAAATCCCGCCGGCGCCTCGAAAGGACGGCGTGCCGTCGATTGCGATTTCGCCCTTGAGCATGTTCATGGCCGGCGAGCCGATGAAACTGGCGACGAACAGATTGTTCGGCCGGTCGTAAAGTTCCAGCGGCGGCCCGGTCTGCTCGACGATGCCGTCATGCATGACCACGATCTTGTCGGCCATGGTCATGGCCTCGATCTGGTCGTGGGTGACATAGACCGTCGTGGTCTTGAGGCGCTGGTGCAGTTCCTTGATCTCGGCGCGCATCTGGACTCTCAGCTTGGCGTCGAGATTCGAGAGCGGCTCGTCGAACAGGAAAACCGCCGGATCGCGCACGATCGCCCGGCCCATGGCGACACGCTGGCGCTGGCCGCCGGAGAGCTGGCGCGGATAGCGTGCCAGCAACGGCACCAGTCCCAGGATTTCGGCCGCGCGCTTAACGCCGGCGTCGCTCTCCGCTTTCGCGACACCCTTGAGCATCAGCGAGAACGCCATGTTCTCGGCGACCGTCATATGCGGATAAAGCGCGTAGTTCTGGAACACCATCGCAACGTCGCGTTCCTTGGGCGCGACGTTGTTGACGACACGCTCGCCGATCGAGATCTGGCCGCGCGATATCTTCTCCAGGCCGGCAATCATCCTGAGAAGGGTCGATTTTCCGCAACCCGACGGCCCGACCAGAGTGACGAACTCGCCGTCGTCTATATCGACGCTGACGCCGTGCAGGATTTCGACAGTTCCGAATGACTTATAGACTTCGCCAATCGCGACAGACGCCATTTATGACTCCTCCCAACGGTTTCCCGACGCCCCTGAGGAAACCGTTCCAGTCCGCCCGCGACAGCCTCCAGTCCCCTCTGGTCACGCGACAGACTCAGCGACGGTAGCGCTACCAAACCAGCCTGTAAACCCGCGCGGCGCTAAGTGCTTAACTTCGTCATCCGTGTGGTGAATCCGAGTGCAGGCCGATGCTAGTCGCCGTTCACAAACCCCAGCACCAGCTGTTGCAAATTCCCGCCCGGCCCGAACTCAACGCGGTCGAAGTCGCGGCTGGCTTGGCGCTGCGCTTGCGAAAGTTCGGAAAGCCTGGCCGTCAGTTCGGTCCTGATCTTCTTGCAGCCGGGATCGTTAGCGACGGTGAAGCCGATGCTCAGCGCCTCGATCTTTTGCACCATGTCGATGATCTGCCCGCCATGCACCTTTTCATGGGCCGCGAGGCCGGCGGCGAAGGCATCCCAGCGTTTCTGCAACTCCGCTGGCAGGGGCCCGGCGGGCTTGGGCAGCGTGTAGGTGATGATCAGCTTCGGCCGCGCCGTTTTGAGCACGCAGGCACCGCCCTCGGGCCGGTAGTCCCGGGTCCAGGTCAACTTGAAATTGGTATGCGCGATGACGCGGACCTTGTTGCCGACGACGTCCTTGCCGATGAGCGGTCCGCGCTCACCGATCGAGGCATAGAGTTCGGGCGCCGTCTGCCCGGCGATCGCATAGGTCTCGATTTTATCGACCGGCCTCCAGTCGGCATGTGCCGGTGAGGCCGCAAGAACGGCCGCCAGCAAGAGGAAGAGGATGCCAGGTTTCATAGGACCCCGCGACTGGTGCCAATATGGAGCCCGAGTCAGCGGGCGATTTGCCGCCCATCATGCCGGTATATCGGTGTCTCGGCAAAGCCTGTCGCAGGGATGGATCGCTGGTTGCTAGTCGCTCGCCAGCTTTTCCAACGAGGGGCAATGCGGCCGGGGGCCGACAGGGACGATCTCATAGCCGGCGGCGATCAATTGGAGTTTCATCTCGTCGAAATGCCGCTTGGAGCCGCTGACGATGGCGTCAGGCGTATAGTCCCAGCCATTGCGGGCTGCACTAGCCAGGATGTCGGCATAGAGGCGCATGCTGGTGATTTTCACGTTCGATTCCAGCAATTGCCTGCATCCGCTTGCGAATGACGGCGACGCGGAAGAAAAACCCAGGATCGCGCATGCCAGCACTATGGAAACACGTCGCATGGAAACCTCCCTTGATTGCAGCCTGTTGCTGCAAGGGAGTTTGCGCCCTGTGCGCCTGCGGCGGGATCGGCCAGATGCGGTGTTTTGGATCCTGCATTTGTAGTATTTTGCCGCGGCAGGCGTTGATAAGGTGCCTGTCCGCGGGCAGGGGATCGTCATGAACCACAACGCGACACCGGCCACGTCTTCACCGTCCTCGCCGGCGCTGTCCGAGCGCGAGCGTGCGGTGGCGGAGAAATTCGCGGCCGGCCTGACCTATCGCGAGATCGGCGAGGCGCTGTTCATCGCGCCGTCGACGGTGCGCACCCATCTCGCCGCGATCTATGAAAAGCTCGGCGTCCGCAACAAGGTGGCGCTTGCCGCGCATGTCAACCGCGCCGCGGGCGTGGACGTGCCGTCGCTCTTGCCTGACACCAGGCCGGTGCTGGCCGTGTTCCCGATCGAATGTCTGAATTCGGAGGAGCGCTGGCGCCGCTTTGCCGATGGCCTGTCGTCGGACATTACCATCGACCTGGGGCGCTACGCGGATTTGCCGGTCATCGCCTTCCACACCATGAAATCGCTGGGCAGCAAGCCAGCCGACTTCGCCGCCGACGGCAAGGCGCTGGGCGCTACCTATATTCTGTCCGGCCAGCTGCGCGCCGACGACACCCGTATTAGGCTGACCATCGAACTCGCCGATGCGAGGAACGGCGTCAGCCTGTGGAGCGAACGCTACGACCGTCCGGTCGAGGACATCTTCGCGCTGCAGGACAGCCTGACCGAAACCGTCATCAATGTACTCGCCGGCTGTTTCGGAGCGATCGCCACGATCGGGCGCAACGCGGTTCGCCGCAAGCCGCCGGCCAGCCTGCGTGCCTATGATCTTTATCTTCTGGGCGTCGAGCAGCACAACACCTTCAGCCGCGCCGGCAACGCGGAAGCGATCCGGCTGTTCTCACGCGCTCTGGAGCTCGACCCGACCCTGGTCAGGGCCTGGACCGAACTCGCCTACGCCTATTCGATCGAAGCCGGCAATTGTTTTGGCCGCGATCCCAGGGGATCGATCGAGAAATGGCGCGCGGCGGTTGAAAATGCGATCCGGCTCGACCCGTACGACAGCAGCGCCTGCAACTGCCTTGGCGATCTCATGGGATGCCTCGGCGACTTCGACGCGGCCGAGCGCGCCTACCAACGAGTCTACCAGTACGGCTCCAACCACGCCGACACGCTGGCGCTGCTTTCCGGCAGCAAGGCACTGGTCGCCGGCGATCCGGCCGAGGCAATCCCGCTGATGGAGCGCGCCATGCGCCTCAATCCGCTCGCTCCGCCCTGGTATTTCGGCATGTATGGCCGCGTCCTGTTCTGCGCTGGCAGGCACCGGGAAGCCATCGCCGCATTGCGCAGAAGCACACTGGATTCTCCCAATGTGCTGATGTTCCTGGCTTTGGCGCACGCGGCGGCGAGTGAGGACGCCGAGGCGGCCGGATTCGTGGCCCGGCTGCGTGCCGAGTTTCCCGACTTCTCCGTCGAGGGCTTCATCTCGGGCTATCCCGTGACCAACCCGGATGCCGTCAAGGCCATCCGGAACGCCGCGAAGTTGACGAAGCTGGGCTAGGCCAGTGAAGCTGCCAATCTCCCCCGCAAGGGGGGAGATTGCGCGTTCGACCGCTTTGCGCATAGCCTCAGCCCAGCCTGGCGGGAGGAGAATCGCTTGGACACCAATGTCGTCATTGTCGGCGCCGGGCCGGCGGGTCTTGCCGTTGGCGCCTGCCTGAGGCGGGCGGGTGTGGATTTCATCATCCTCGAAAAAGCCCATGAGGTGGCGTCGGCCTGGCGCCGCCACTACCGGCGGCTGCACCTGCATACTGTGAAGTCGTTTTCCTCGCTGCCCTTCGTGCCGTTCCCGCGCGATCATCCGCGCTACGTGCCGCGCGAAAAAGTGGTCGCCTATCTCGACGCCTATGCCGAGCGTTTCGAGCTCCGGCCGCGCTTCGGCGAGACGGTGACGGCGATCCGGCGCGAGAATGGTGGCTTTGTCGTCGAGACCGGATCGGACAGGCTGGCGTCGCGCCATGTCGTCATCGCCACCGGCAACAATGCCGAGCCGATTGTTCCGGACCTCGCCGGCATCGAGGCTTTCAAGGGCAAGGTCCTGCACAGCGCCGACTACACCGAAGCTGCACCGTTTGTTGGCCGCAACGTGCTGATCGTCGGCATGGGCAACACCGGCGCCGAAATCGCGCTCGACCTTGCCGAGTCCGGCGCCCATCCGACGATGTCGGTGCGCAAGGGCGTCCATATCGTGCCGCGGCAATTGTTCGGCGTGCCGATCCAGATGGTCGGCATCGCCAGCCGGCCGATGCCGCAGGCGCTGAACGACTGGATGTTCCCGATCATCCTCGACTTCGCACTCGGCAAGCTCGAGAAATACGGCATCGTCAGGCCGAAGCAAGGCATCCTCAAGCAGGTCGACGCCGGGCGTATCCCGGTCATCGATGTCGGCACGGTGGCGGCGATCAAGTCCGGCAAGATCAGCATAGTGCCCGACATCGCCGGCTTCACCGAGCACGGCGCCTCCTTCACCGATGGGCGGCAGGAGGCGTTCGAAACCGTCATCCTCGCTACCGGCTACCGGCCGGCCTATGACAAATTCCTGCCGGCGGAGCTGCGGCCGGCAAAAAGCGGCGTCAATCCCCGCGCTTCCGAACTCGGCCTCTATCTGGTCGGCTTCCACAACCCGGTCACCGGTCTGCTGCGGGAAATAGGCCGCGAGGCGACCGCGGTGGTGGCCGACATCGAACGGCGGGGCTGAGGCGCCGCCGGCGAGGCCGACCGGGTCGATCCGGCCGTCGCGCTCATCAGCTGCTGCCGGCATTTATCGACAACGCCGACTGGCCGGGCTTTGACGTTACCGAGCGGCTCGGCCTGAGACGCTGGATCGACCGGCCGATCGCCGAATACTCGCTGGGCACGCGGGCCAAGATCGCGATTGCCGCCGCATTGCTCGGTGCGCCGCCGCTGCTCATCTTCGATGAATCGCTAAACGGGATCGATCCGCTCGCCGCCTGGGAGATCAAGCGCATCATCCGCTCCGTGGCCGCAAGCGGCCGCCACGCCGTCATCATCTCCACCCATCTGGTGGAGGCCGTGCCCGGCCTGTGCACCCGCGCCGTGCTTCTGGTCGAGGGTCGTATCGCCCGCCACTGGGACGCCCGGCAACTGGCCGAGGCAAGCAGCGGCGCCTTCGAGGCTGAAGTCATGGTCGCACTAAGAGCCGGCGCATCCGCACCGGCGTGAAGCGTGCCGAACCGGAGGCCAATCAGTCCGCAATGGTACGGATCGCTTCGCGGCCAGCCTCATCCAGCAGCCACTGCCGCACAGCTTGCGTCGGTTCGGGGTGACGCTGCTTTCTCGGTACCACGACGTGGAAATCATAGGTGCCGCGCATTTCGGCGCTGACCGGCTGGACCAGCCGGCCGGCCGCGATGTCGGCCGCGACGAGGAAGCGGCTGGCCAGCGCGATGCCCTGGCCGGCGATGGCCGCATCGATGGCAAGGCCAGTCTGGTTGAAGCGCATGCGTTTGGCTTCCGTCGCCATCTTCAGGCCGAGCGCCCGTTCCATGAATTCCGGCCACAGATTATGCGCATCGTGCATCAGGACATGATGCTGGATGTCGGCCGGCGCGATCCCGCCAACACCGGGCGGCAGCAGGGCAGGACTGCACACGGCGATGATCTGCTGCGGGAACAACAGGTCGACGATGAGGCCCGGGCCGAACGGCGGCTGTCCCTGCCGCACCGCGATGTCGACGCCGTCGGCTTGGAAACTCGACAGGCTTTCGCTGGCCAGGATGCGCAGGTCGACCAGCGGATTGTGCGCCACGAACTCCGGCAGTTTCGGGATCAGCCATTTGGTGGCGAAGCTCGGCGTGACGCTGATCGTCAGCCGCGCCGGTTCCGGCCGCAGCAGCGCCGTTGCTTCCGAGATCAGCTCGAAGGCGCGGCGGATGTTGGGCACATAGGCACGGCCCTCGTCGGTCAGCGCCAGGCGCGCGGCAGCCGCTCGAACAGCTTTGCGCCAAGGCTGGCCTCCAGCCCGCGCTACCGCGCCCTGGGTCACGTTGAGCTCATGCGCGGCGAGGCGGAAGTTGAGGTGCCGCGCCGACGCCTCGAAGGCGCGAAGCGCATTGAGCGGCGGCAGGCGAAGGAAGGCTTCGGGCATCGAGCAGTTTTTCTACAGTCTGATTTCAGGCTTTCTGGTTCGAGCCAGAGGTGAAAAACGGATATATCATGGCGGAGACATCGAGGGTATTGCGGCGAGCCGCTCAGGAAGGGCAAAAAATGAGTGTAGAAAAAGTAGCAGTAATCGTTGCGGGCGGCAGCGGGATGGGTGCGGCGGCGGCCAAGCGCATGGCAGCGGACGGCTTCAAGGTCGCCATTCTGTCCTCGTCCGGCAAGGGCGAGGCGCTGGCCAAGGAGCTTGGCGGCCTCGGCGTCACCGGTTCCAACCAGTCGAATGAGGATCTGCAGCGTCTTGTCGACCTGACGCTCGAGCGCTTCGGCCGCATCGACGTGCTGGTCAACAGCGGCGGGCACGGGCCGCGCGCGCCGATCCTCGAGATTACCGACGAGCAATGGCACACCGGCATGGATGTCTACCTTCTGAACGTCATCCGGCCGGTGCGCATCGTTGCACCGCAGATGGTCAAGCAAAAGGCCGGTGCCATCGTCAACATCTCGACCGCATGGGTGATCGAGCCGAGCCCGATGTTCCCGACCTCGGCCGTGTTCCGCGCCGGCCTTGCCGCCTACACCAAGATCTTTGCCAACACCTACGCCGCCGACAATGTGCGCATGAACAACGTACTGCCTGGCTGGATCGACAGCCTGCCGGCCACCGAGGAGCGCCGCGACAGCGTGCCGATGCAGCGCTACGGCACCAGCGAAGAGGTTGCCGCGACCATCGCCTTCCTCGCCCCCGAAGGTGCGGGCTACATCACCGGCCAGAACTTCCGCGTCGACGGCGGCGTCATCCGCGCGATCTGACTGCCGGGCGCACGAGGCGCCGGTTCCGTTCGGCACCGGCAAATGTCGAACTGGTGGTTGCCGGCACGAAGCCGAGACCCAGATACCATCCCGTGGCAGATCTATCCCGATGCCGGTCTCCGGCTGAGCGTCCCACGGCGTCGCACCGGCACTTTTGCATCGGGCACGGAGGACACCATGACACGCAACGACATCATTTCGGTTCTGGGGCCTGTGGACGAAGCCGTCATCGCCGACATCGCGCTGACCGGTGCCAGCCTCGAGGAATTGCGCGAAGCCTTCGCCTGGATCGGCGCCGACGAGGCGCTGGTCAACGAGGGCCATCCCTTGCCGGACGCAAGGGTGGTGCGGCTGATCGAGATTCTCGAAGTGCCTGAGGACGAGGATGGGCCAAGGGCACCGGCGGCGCAGGAGTTTGGTGAGTAGGGCAGTAGGCAGTAGGGCAGTAGGGATGCGCCACCTTGCTTTTTCCTACTGCCTACTCCCTACTGCCTCACATTCCCCTATTCCCTCTTTACGCCCTCGACAGCACCCTGCGCATGATCAGCGAGGCGTGGCCGCCCACGCCATGCGCAGCCGCCCGCTTCTCGACCACTTCGAAGCCGTGCTTGCGGTAGAAGGCGATGGCTCGGTCGTTGCCTTCGATCACCTCCAGCGCAATGCTCGCAATACCCGCATGGGCGGCAAGCACCGCATGCAGCATGTCGGTCGCCAGCCCCGAGCCGAATTCGCTCTTGTCGACGTGCAGCCGGTCGAGCATGACGTCGCCCTTTTCGTCCATCGCCGCCATCGCGTAGCCGGCGATCGAGCCGTCGGGCCGTTCAGCCACGAAGGACATCTTGTTGTCGTCCCGGAGTTCCGCCGCCAGCCGCTCCGGCGAATGCTTGTCGTCCGACAGCCGTGCCGTGGTCTCGGCACCCATGATCGGCGAGTAGGTGCGGCGCCAGGAGTCTCCCAGCAGCCTTGATGCCGACGCCACGTCCTGTTCGGTCATCGCCCTGATCCGGTTCATCGCCAACTCCTGTCCTGGGGTGGCCTCGAAATTCACCGCCTCAAGCGCGACCAGCCCGGCGAAGCTAGCCAAGGGCAGGGGATCTCGCAAGAACCGTGACGCAGCCGCACAGCGCCGAATCTGCCAATCTCCCCGACAAAGGGACAGCGCACGGCGCGCGCCGTTCGTTTCTTGAAATAATAACTTTACAAAAATTCATAATTATGTGAAGTAACGCAACCGAAAGGCCATCCATGACATCGCACCGCTTTGCCACCCGTCTGAATTCCTTTGCCTCGCGGCCCGAGGCAGAATGGCCCGGCCTTGCCGGCAAGCCGTCGCTGATGCAGATGGCGGCGCGCGCGGCCAAGGTCGAAGGACTCACCGACCTAGACCTCAACTTTCCCGACCATATCGGTGAAAAGCCAACAGAAATTGCTCGGAAACTGGGCGATATCGGGCTTTCCATCAATGGCTTCGCCATGCGCTACTACTCCAATCCGGCTTTCAAGCTCGGCGCCTTCACCAATCCGGACCCGGCGGTGCGCCGCGAAGCCATCGACCTGACAAAGGCCGGCATCGACGCAGCGCGTGAAGCCGGCGCCAGTCTGATGACGCTGTGGCTCGGGCAGGATGGCTTCGATTATGCCTTCCAGGCCGACTATGCGACACTCTGGCAACACGAAATCGATGGGATTCGTGAAGTTTCGGCGCATGATCCCGGTTGCCAGATCAGTCTGGAATACAAGCCGAACGAGCCGCGCTCTTACTCGCTGATGCCGGACGCTGCGACGACCTTGCTGGCGATCCGCGATGTCGGCCTGCCCAATCTCGGCGTCACGCTCGACTTCGCCCATGTGCTCTATGCCGACGAACAGCCGGCCTTCGCCGCCGCGCTCATTGCCCGCCACAGCAAGTTGCTCGGCGTCCATCTCAACGACGGCTACGCCAAGCGTGACGACGGCCTGATGGTCGGCGCTGTGCACACGTTGCAGACGATCGAATTGCTGCGTCAGATCCATCGGGACGGCTACGCCGGCGCCATCTATTTCGACACATTCCCCGACATGACCGGGCTCGATCCGGTGCGCGAGTGCGAGGTCAACATCGCCACCGTCAAGCGCATGCTCGGCGTCGTCGAGCGCCTCGAGAAGGACAACCGCCTGTCCGCCGCCGTCGCAAGCCAGGATGCCGTCACCTCGCAGGCCATCGTCCAGGAAGCCATGCTTGGGCGCGACACGCCCGGAGTCACCTGAAGCGCCCGGCGTCGCCATACGCCGTTTTTCACCAAGGGAGGAATGCCATGAAACTTCTGCTTGCCGCCGCCACCGCTGCCCTGATGGCTTTGTCCATCGGCTCGGCCTTTGCCGCCGACCTTGCGCCGCTCAACTCCGATACAGAGAAGGACCGCATCGACTGGTCGCAGCTGGAAGCAAAGTTCGGCGCGTTCCCCAAATTGCCCGACGGCACCAAGGCCGGCGCCGTCTCCAAGACGCTGACCAACGAATACTGGCGCTCGCTGGGCGAGGGCTACAAGGCATTCGGCGACCGCGTCGGCGTGCCGGTCGTCTATCAGGCGGCGCAAAGCGAGGGCGACCAGCTCGGACAGCTAACCATCGCCGAGGGCTTGGTGACGCAGGGCTACAATGTGCTGCTCGTCTCGCCGCAGACCGACTCCAATCTGCAGCCGATCATGGAACAGGCCAAGGCAGCCAATGTGCCGGTCGTCAACGTCAATGACGCCGTCATCCCGCAGGCCGAGCACTATGTCGGCAATGTCCAACGCGACAATGGCGTGCGCGTCGCCAAATGGTTCATCAAGAACCGGCCGAATGGTGGCAAGGTCGCCATCGTCGAGGGCCAGGCCGGCGTCTATGCCGCTGTCCAGCGCACCGACGGCTTCAAGACCACCATCACCGAAGGAGGCAAGTTCGAGGTCGTCGCCAGCGTGCCCGGCAACTGGGACCGCCAGACCTCCTATGATGCGGCCACCAACATCCTGCAGCAGCACCCCGACCTGATCGGCTTCTACGCCAACAATGACGGCATGGCGCTGGGCATCGTCGAGGCGGTCAAGGCGGCCGGCCTGCAGGACAAGGTCGCCGTGTTCGGCACAGACGGCATATCCGACGCCTATGCCTCGATCCGCGCCGGCGAATTGACCGGCACTGTCGACAGCTTCCCGGTGCTGACCGGCGAGGTGGCGCTGGAAACGGCGCTGCGTCTCGTCGCCGGGCAGAAGCTGCCGCGCGTCGTCGCCACGCCGCAGGCGCTGATCACCAAGGATAATGCCGACCGCTATTCCGGCCCCGATGCACGCAAGGCATTGCTCGAGGACGCGGCCGTCGGCCAGTAGCACAAAAGACAGGGCGAGGCGGCGGGTGTCGGCAGAGCATTTTCGCTCGGCTGACACCTTGCCCGGAGAATGGAACCAATGTCACCCCGGCTGCAATTCGCAGGTATCTCCAAGCTGTTTCCTGCCGTGCGGGCCCTCGACGACGTGTCCTTCTCGGTCGGCGCCGGCGAGATCCATGGCCTGCTTGGCGAGAACGGCGCCGGCAAGTCGACGCTACTGCGCATCCTGTCGGGGGTCTACCGACCGACAGCGGGAAGCGTGCTGATCGACGGCCAGCCAGTGACGCTGAACAACCCGGTCGCGGCGCGCGCCGCCGGTGTCGCCATGATCCATCAGGAACTGCAGCAGGTGCCGCGCCTCAGCGTCGCCCAGAACATGTTTCTCGGCCATCCGCTGACCCGTGGCGGCATCTTTGTCGCCAGAGGCGAGCAGGAACGCCGCGCCGCTGAAGCCCTTGCCGCCCTCGACCCATCTATCGATCCGGCCGCCCCGCTCGGCAGCCTGAAGGTGGCGCAGCGGCAGATTGTCGAGATCGCCCGCGCTCTGCTCGATCGCGCCAGGATCGTCGCCATGGACGAGCCGACATCGAGCCTGACGCCGAGCGAATTCGAGCGCCTGGCCGAGGTCATCGTCGGCCTTGCCCGCGACGGCGTCGCGGTCGTCTATGTCTCGCACAAGCTGGACGAGGTGTTCGGCATCTGCAAGCGCGCCACCATCATGCGCGATGGTGGCGTGGTCGATTCCGTTGATCTCGCGCAGGTGTCGGAAAAATCCGTCGTCGCCATGATGGTGGGCCGCGAGCTTGCCCAGGAACAGCACCGTTCTCATGCCACCGGCGATGTCAGGCTCAGCGTGCGCGGGCTCGCCTCGGCGACCAAGGTGCACGACGTGTCCTTGAACCTCAATCGCGGCGAGGTGCTGGGCATTGCCGGCCTGGTCGGCTCGGGCCGCACCGAGTTGCTGCGGCTCTTGGCCGGCACCGACCGTGCGTCGTCCGGTACCATCGAGATCGACGGCAAGGCGGTCAGGTTTTCCGGCCCGCGCGACGCCATCGCCGCCGGCATCGGCCTGGTGCCGGAGGAGCGCAAGCGCGAAGGCATCGTGCCGTTGCGCTCCATCACCAGCAACATGGCGTTGGCCTCGATGGGCGTGTTCGCGCCGCGCGGCGTCATCGATCATCGCCGCCTGAAACGGGTGGCGGCCGAGAAGATGAAGCGGGTCAATCTCAGGCCGTTCCTGCTCGACCGGCCGATCCGTCTGTTCAGTGGCGGCAACCAGCAGAAGGCGATCATCGGCCGCTGGCTCGCGGCAGGGACCCGCATCCTTCTGTTCGACGAGCCGACGCGCGGCATCGATGTCGGCGCCAAGGCGGAGATCTACCACCTGATCGAGGAGCTCGCCGCCGAGGGCCATTCGGTTGTCGTCGTGTCTTCCGAACTGCCCGAGGTGATCCGGCTTGCCGACCGCGTGCTGGTCATGCGCGACGGCACGGTTGCTGCCGAGCTCGACCGGGCAAGTCTCAGCGAACAGGCGATCGCGGCGCATGCCATACCACAAACGCAAATGCAGGTCGGCAAAACCGGACCGCAGGCAAGGCAGTAGATGACGGACATATCGGAAAATACAGCAACGCGGCCCAAGGCGGATTTCCTGCACCGGTTTTCCATGCGCGACGCCGGCACGCTGATCGGCCTGATCGTCATCCTCGCCGTCTTCGGCGCGCTGGTGCCGGGCTTCTTCGCCGAGCGCAATTTGATCAACATCCTGCAGCAGTCGAGCATCAACGCTTGCCTGGCGCTGGGCATGACGCTGGTCATCATCTCCGGCGGCATCGACCTGTCCGTCGGGCCGACAGCTGCACTTTCGGCGGTCATCTCGGCCTCGATGCTGGTCGCGGGCGTGCCGTTTCCGCTCGCCATCGTCTCGAGCTTCGCCGTCGGCCTTGCCTGCGGCCTGCTCAACGGCGTGCTCGTCGCCCATGTCGGGCTGCAACCCTTCATCGTCACGCTGGGAACGCTCAGCACCTACCGGGCGCTGGCGCTGATCTACACCGGCGGCAATCCGGTACTCGGCCTGCCGGCCGGCTTCCGCTCCATCTTCAACGGCTCGCTGTTCGGCCTGCCGCTAGCGGTCGTCATCGTCGCCGTCGTCGCGCTGGTCGCCTGGATCATCCTCAAGAAGACGCCTTTCGGCGAATATCTGCTCGCCGTCGGCGGCAATGAGGAGGCCGCCTATATCGCCGGCGTACCGATCGCCCGCACCAAGATCGCCGCCTACATGATATCGGGACTTCTGGCGGCCCTTGCCGCGCAGATCCTGATCGGCCGGCTGGGGGCGGCCGAACCCATTCTCGGCAATCTGTGGGAGCTTGACGCGATTGCCGCGGCCGCTATCGGAGGCGCCTCGCTGATGGGCGGCAAGGGCAGCGTCGTCGGCACCATTCTGGGCGCCGTCATCCTCGGCGCCATGCGCAACGGCCTGACGCTGATGAACGTCCAGTCCTTCTATCAGCTGCTTGCAACTGGCCTTATAATCCTCGCCGCGATGCTTATCGATCGCGTGACGAGGGGACGTGGATGACCTTGAGCAGCCTGGATCTGAAAGCCGTAGGACCGCGCATCCGCATGATGATGCCGCATCTGACCCCGCTGGAGGCGAAGGTGGTGGAGACCGTCTTCGGCCGGCGCGGCTTCGACGACACCATTCCGCTGAAGCAGATCGCCGAGGAGGCCGGCGTGTCGGAGGCGATGGTGGTCAAGATCGCCAAGAAGCTCGGCTTTTCCGGCTATCGCGACTTCCGCACCGCCGTCTACGAGTACAGCCGCCTGCCGACCGCCGAGATGCATCAGGAACTGTCGGCCGACGACAGCTCGGCCGAGATCGTGCAAAAGGTGTTCCGCACATCGATCCACGCGCTGGAGGAGACGCTGGCCATCCTCGACATGGAGGATTTCGACCGCGCCGCCGATCTGCTCTACAGGGCGAAGAACCGCGACTTCTACGGTGTCGGCGGTTCGGCTCAGATCGCCCGCGACGTGTCGCACAAATTCCTGCGCATCGGAATCCGCGCCTCGGTCTACGACGACTCCCACATGATGCTGATGTCGGCCTCGCTGCTCGGCGCGGACGACGTCGCCGTCGGCTTCTCGCATTCCGGCAACACGTCAGCCGTCATCGACGCCATCCAGCTTGCCAGGAAGAGCGGCGCCCGTACTTTAGCCATCACCAATTACGACAATTCGCCGCTGGCCCAGATTGCCGACATCGTGCTGTGCTCGACGGCGCAGGGCTCGCCGCTGATGGGCGAGAACGCGGCCGCGCGCATTGCCCAACTCAACATCCTCGACGCGCTGTTCGTCGCGGTCGCGCAGCGCGACTACCAGGCGGCGGAGCGCAATCTCGGCCGCACCATGTCGGCAGTGACATCGAAACGAAAAGACCGGGGCACATGACGCCGTCGACAACGCCGCTGGTCACCGTGTTCGGCAGCCTGCATTACGACATCATGGTCGATGCTCCCGACCGCCCGCGCAAGGGCGAGACGGTGACCGGCCATGCCTGGCACCCCAAATGTGGTGGCAAGGGCGGCAACCAGGCGGTGTCGGCGGCGCGGGCCGGCGTGCGTGCGGCGATGATCGGCGCCGTCGGGGACGACGATTTCGGCAGGGCGCTACTCACCAATCTCGACCGCAACGGTGTCAACCGCCGCTTCGTGCGGATCGAACCCGGCGCCGGCTCCGGCATGAGTGTCGCGATCTTTGACGCGAGCGGCGACTATGGCGCGGTGATCGTCTCGGGCAGCAATCTCACTCTGGGCGAACAGGACATCGCCGCCGCCCGCACAACGATCGCCGAAACCTCGGTGCTGTTGTTGCAGAACGAGGTGCCGGAAGCCGCCAACATCGCCGCCGCCTGCGCCGTGAAGTCATCCGGCGGCCGTATCGTTCTTAACGCCGCCCCGGCCCGCGAACTGTCGGGCGAATTGATCGCGCTTGTAGACATCGTCATCGTCAACGCCATCGAGGCGGAATTCCTGGCCGGTGTGCCGGTCGTCGACACGCTCGACGGCGCCGCCGAAGCGGCGCGCCGGCTTGCCAATGTCTATCCCGCCGCGATCGTCACCGCCGGCGGGGACGGGGTCGCCTATTGCGACCGAACGGGTGAGGCCCTCGCGCTGGCGGGCATTCCGGTGAAGGTCGTCAGCACCCATGGCGCCGGCGACGAGTTCGTTGGAGCGTTTGCGACGGCACTTGCTCGTGGAGAACCTGTGCAAGCAGCGATCACTGCCGCCAATGAAGCCGCGGCGCGGCTCGTGGCGACCCCGGAAGGGGAGCGGTGAGGGATGGCGGCGCTCGCCTGTTCACCGATCGATCATCGACATCGTCCGCTCGCCGTAGCGCGGGCCCGCAACCTTGCCTGGCGCCAGTGCCACGTCGAGCCCCAGCATTTCGGTGGCATCGAGTTCGATCGCGGCCGCCGCGACGTTTTCCTCCAGATATTGCCGGCGCTTGGTGCCGGGAATCGGCACGATGTCGATGCCGAAATCATCGCCCTTGTGCAGCAGCCAGGCCAGAGCGATCTGCCCGGGCTTGACCCCTTTGACACCGGCGATGTCGCGCACGGTTGAGGCCGCCGCGACATTGGCGTCGTAATTGGCGCCCTGGTAGCGCGGGTCGCCGCGCCGGAAATCGCCTTCGGGATAATCCTCCGCGCGCCTGACGTCGCCGGCGAGGAAGCCACGGCCGAGCGGCGCGAACGGCACCAGGCCGATGCCGAGTTCCTTGAGCAGCGGCATGATCTCCGGCTCCAGATTGCGCTCCCACAGCGAATACTCGCTCTGCACCGCCGACACCGGATGCACGGCGTGCGCGCGGCCTATGTTGGCAGCGCCCGCCTCCGACAGGCCGAAGAAGCGCACCTTGCCCTCGGCGACCAGCTGGCCGACCGCGCCGGCCACGTCCTCCATCGGCACATCGGGATCGACGCGGTGCTGGTAGAGCAGGTCGATATGGTCGGTGGCCAGCCGCCCCAGCGAGCCTTCCACCGCCTCGCGTATATGTTCGGGCCGGCTGTCGCGGTCGGTGCCGACCTGCTTGCCGTTCTCGATGCGGAAGCCGAATTTGGTGGCGATGGTCACTGCGGCGCGCCGGCCCTTCAGCGCCCGGCCGAGCAACTCCTCATTGATGTAGGGGCCGTAGACTTCCGCCGTGTCGAGGAAGGTGCAGCCGAGCTCGATGGCCCGGTGCAGCGTCGCGATCGACTCCGCCTCGTCGGCCGGCCCGTAGGACTGACTCATGCCCATGCAGCCGAGGCCGATCGCCGATACCTGCAGCCCCTGGCTGCCGAGTTTGTGTGTGCCGAGGGTCATCTGTCTATCTCCGGAGAAAAGTATCTCGGTGAAAACTATAGGGGCCGCCTGCCTGGCGTCCAGCCGGCCGAGGGCGAGGCGAGGGGGAGATCGCGCGTCGCCGCCTCGCAAATTGACTCAATCGACGCTCTCCGCCATCCTTAAGGCAGGCCGCCCATGGCGGCCATGTGTGAAAAGTGAGCCGATGGCCAGTCCTGTCACTGCCCAGAAATCCAAGCGCGCCGCGGTGCGCAAGGCGCTTGATCGCCACAAGGTCTATGTCACCGCGCAGAGCTTCTCCGGCGGCACCTATCAGGCGCGCGTGCTGGTCGACGGCGAAGCCTATTGGGTCGACGAGTTCCGGCTGAGCCAGCTGCAAGGGGGCTTGTCACCTGCCGAACTCGAACTGACGCCGGCCACCGACGATTGAGCCGCCAGCGATTGAGCAGCCATTGCATCCCGCCTAGCATGCCCGGATGAACACCCCGCCGAAACTGAGGGCCTATCGCGCCAAGCGCGAATTCACCAAAACGCCGGAGCCGGCGGGCGGGCTGCTTGCCGATGAGGGTAACCGCTTCGTCGTCCACAAGCACCACGCCACCGCCGACCATTACGATCTGCGCTTGCAGGTTGGCGACGTGCTGAAGAGCTGGGCGGTGCCGCGCGGTCCTTCGCTCAATCCCGCCGACAAGCGCCTGGCGGTCGAGACCGAGGACCATCCGCTCGAATATATCGACTTCGAGGGCGTCATCCCCGAAGGCGAATATGGCGGCGGGCCGATGATTGTCTGGGACACGGGCACCTGGGCGCCGATGGACGATGTCGAAAAGAGCCTGCGCACCGGCGCCTTCAAGTTCCGCCTTGCCGGCGACAAGCTCAATGGTGGCTGGATGCTGACCAGGCTGAAGCCCAAGCCTGGCGAGGATGAGGGCAAGAAAAACTGGCTGCTGTTCAAGGAGCGCGATCTCGCCGCCGACACCAAGATCGACATCCTCGGCGAGCGGCCGGAAAGCGTCAAATCCGGCCGCCGCATCGAGGAGCTGGTGGCGCCGCCGAAGCCTGCGGCAAAACCTGCCAAACCGCTTGTACTGAAGGCCGGCGCGCTGCCCGGCGCCGTGCAAGGCCCGGCACCCACCCGCATCGAGCCGCAACTGGCGACGCAGATGGCAAAACCGCCAGGCAGCGACGATCCCGCCGAACGCACCGGCGAGACCTGGCTGCACGAGATCAAGTTCGATGGCTACCGCACCGCGGCGCATCTGGCGGACGGGCAGGTCAGGCTGATCACCCGCGGCGGCATCGATTGGACGAAGCGCTACGGCGACCTGCCGCACGCTTTCGCCAAACTGCCATGTCGCGATGCCATCATCGACGGCGAGATTGTCGTGCTCGACGCCAAAGGCATCAGCCGTTTCGCCCTGCTGCAGGATGCGCTGGCCGAAGGCGCCGGCAACAAGCTGCATTTCTATGCCTTCGACCTGCTTTATCTGGACGGCTGGGATCTGAGGAAAGCGCCGCTCATCAGGCGCAAGGCGCTGCTTGCGCAACTGCTCGCCGGCCTCGGCGCCAACTCCGCCATCCAGTTCTCCGACCATGTCGAAGGCGACGGGCAGGGGCTTTACGACCAGGTGACGGAGCTGGGATTGGAAGGCGTCGTCTCCAAGCGCGCCACCGCCACCTATCAGAGCGGCCGCACCAAGAGCTGGACCAAGGTCAAGGCGCTGCAAAAGGACGATTTCATCATTGCCGGCTATACCACCTCCGATGCTGCCGAAGGGCTGGCCGCGCTCGGCATGGCCGAATTCGAGGACGGCGAGTTGCACTATCGCGGCAAGGTCGGCACCGGCTTCGATGCCGAGACGGCACGAGAATTGCTCGCCCGGCTGGAGCCGCTCACCGCAGGCGCCACGCCGCCGGAGGGCGTGCCGCGCGAGATCATGCGCGAGATGAACTGGGTGCGGCCGCTGCTGTCGGCCCGCATCCACTATGCCAACCGCACCGCCGACAATGCGTTGCGCCACGGTGTTTTCCGTGGCCTCAGGGATGTCGGCCTGTCGACGCCGGTCTCGGCCAAGCGTAAACGACTGATTTCGGAGGCCGACCTCGCCACCATCTGGGTCACCAATCCCGAGCGGCGGCTGTTCGGCAAGACCGGGCCGACCAAGCTCGACATCGCCGTTTACTACGCGCTGGTCGGCGACTTCATGCTGCCGCACATCATCGGCCGCCCGGTGTCGCTGGTGCGCTGCCCGACCGGCCTGCCAAAGGACTGTTTCTTCCAGCGCCACGCCTTCACCGGCATGCCGCCTTCGGTGGCTGTCTTCGAGTCGATCAATTCCGAGGGCGAGACCAAAACCTACCTCTCGGTGGAAGATGCCAAGGGCTATCTGGCGCTGGCTCAGTTCGGCGTCGTCGAATTCCACACCTGGGGCACGCATCGCACGAAACTCGACAAGCCCGACCAGATCGTCTTCGACCTCGACCCGGGCGAGGGGATTGCCTGGCGCGAGGTGGTGGAGGCCGCCGTGCACATCAAGGGCGGATTGGAGGCGCTGGGGCTGGTGCCCTTCGCCAAGACCTCCGGCGGCAGCGGCATCCACATCACCGTGCCGGTGACGCAGAAGCAGAACTGGAAGAAACTGCACCAGGCGACCAGCGCCATCTCCGCCCACCTCGCGTCCACCGAGCCCGACACCTTCACCACCACCATGGGCAAGGAAAACCGCAAGCGGCGCATCTTCATCGACTACCACCGCAACGCCCGCGGCCACACCTCGGCCGCCCCATACTCACTGCGCGCCCGCACCAATCTGCCGGCCTCGACCCCGGTGAGCTGGGCGGATCTGGAAGCGATCGATGCGCCGCAGGATCTGAACTATGCCTCGCTGCCGGGCCTGCTTGCGACTTCGGGGGATCCCTGGGCCGAGATCGATGAGTTTGCGCGGGATTTGCCGGTGATGACGGGGAAGTAGCTTACGCGTGAGTGCGGAGCGTTCTCGTCATTCGTCTAAATTCCAACTCCATCGACGGTCCGGACAATTTGAACTATTCTTCGCCTCAGGCCTCATCCGTCGGCAACCCAACCAGCGCTAAAACATTTCGCTAGGGATTTTCCGGTATCTTGAGGCTCGATGTAGGATTTCCGCGGCCTCCTTCGTCCTTCGGACGAAGCGCTGCAAAAAGTTTGTCAGTGCATGGCCGCGTAGGAGTGTTTCATGGCGCCCAGGGCAAGTTGGAAAGGTTACCTCAAGCTCAGCCTCGTCAGCTGTCCGGTGCGGCTATACCCCGCCACCAGCGCGAGCGAACGCATCAGCTTCAACCAGCTTCACAAGAAGACGCACAACCGCATCAACATGAAGCCGGTCGACCCGGAGCTCGGCCTGGTCGAGCGTTCGGACCTGGTCAAGGGCTACGAATACGAGGACAAGCAGTACATCATCATCGATGATACCGACCTCGACGCGGTCAGGATCGAATCCAACCACACGATGAATATCGAGGCCTTCGTCGACGAGGACGAGGTGGATGTCATCTACCAGGACGCGCCCTATTATCTGGCGCCGGACGGCGCCATGGCGGAAGAGACCTTCGCCGTGCTGCGCGAAGCCATGCGCAAATCCGGCAAGCTGGCCATCGCCCGCCTTGTCCTGTCCAGCCGCGAGCGCGTGGTGACCATCGGCGCGCGCGAGAGCGGCATGTTCGTCTGCACCTTGAGGAACCCGAACGAAGTGCGCGGAACGGCTGAATATTTCGGCAACATCCCGGCCGGCAAGCCGGATGCCGAAATGCTGCAGCTCGCCGAAGCGCTGATCAAGCAGAAGGAAACCACCTTCGATCCGAAGAACTACGAGGACCGCTACGAGATAGCGCTGATGGCGATGATCCGCGAGAAGCTGAAGGGCCACAAGCCGATCATCGCGGCGGCCCCCGAGCGCGGCAACGTCATCAACCTCATGGATGCGCTGAAGGCCAGCCTCTCGCAGCAGGCCAAGCCGCCGGCCAAGTCGAAGAGCAAGGCGGACGAGGCCGAAAAGCCTGCCGCCAAGGCCAAGGCAGGCGCTGCCAAGGAAAACCCGTTGAAGGCCAACCTTCTGAAGGCCGTCGGTAAGAGCAAAGGGTGACGGCGGCCACTGGTATAGTTCCACCCGGCGCCGTCTTCGGCGTCGTCGGCGCGCTGGCGGCGTTTCCGCTCAGGCTCGCCGCGCGCGAGGTCGAGCGCCGGCAGGGCCAGTTGCGGCGCGGCGTCACCCGGCGCACGACCCATGTCGTGTTCGGCCGCGCGCTGCTCGCCAAGGCCGCGATCACCAAGAATGGCGACGCCGAGATCGAGCGCCGCGTCCGGGCCGAGCGTGCCGCGGGCCGCGCGCTCGCCAGCGAGAACGGTTTTTTGCGCCTGCTCGGCCTGATGAAGGCGCCGGAGGCGTCCGCGCTTTCAAGGCAGTCGCTTCTCGACCAGTCCAGGCTCGGCGCGGCCGATCTCGACCTGCTTTCGCTCTTCGATGCCTTCGAGCACGATGGCGAACCCTATTCCTTCCGCGACCTCATCCTCGCCCGCAAATATGCCGGGCTGATATCGGGCGGCGCGTCCTGGGGCGCGATCGCGCGCTCGGTGCACCGCTCCGGCCCGGTCGCTTCGCTTACCGCCAAGTCGCTCAATGTCGGCTCGCAGCACGGGCGCCCGGATGCGATCTATCTCGAGGATGGCCAAAGCGAGCTCGACGGCCAGCTGCTGTTCGATCTCGGGTCTCCTGATGATGAGACGCTCGAGGAGCTGTTCGCGGAGGCTGAAGCGGCGGAAGACGAGGGCCGTCACGACGATGCCGCAACGCTCTACCAGCGTTGTCTCGCCATCGACCCCAGCGACGCCATCGCCGCCTTCAACCGCGCCAACTGCCTGCGCGGTGCCGGCCGCACGGCGGAAGCAGCACACGACTATGCCCGCGCCATAAAACTCGACCCGGCCTTCGTCGAGGCCTGGTTCAACCTCGCGGGCATGATGAGCGACGAGGGCCGGGTGGCCTCGGCCAGACGGCATCTCGTCAAGGCGATCGCGCTCGACAAGACCTATGCCGATCCGGTGTTCAACCTGGCCCGGCTGGAGTTCGACGCCGGCAATCTTGCTGAGGCTCGCCGCCACTGGGTGCGTTATCTCGAACTCGACGCCAGTTCCGAATGGGCGCGCATGGCGGCCAAGGGGATACAGTTCGTGGATATGCAGCTGGCGCGGACGGCGGGGTGACGATGGTTGGCGAAGGCCGAGATGACGGCCAATCTCCCCCCTTGTGGGGGAGATGTCCGGCAGGACAGAGGGGGGCGCTGTCCCGCCGACCGATCGGCCCGTTTCAGAGCGTATTGTTCCGGGGAGATTTGACCGAAGGCCTGCGTTCCTTCGCGCCCCCCTCTGCCCTGCCGGGCATCTCCCCCACGAGGGGGGAGATCGGCGCCGTCACCGTCGCGCGAAGGGCCACCCCATGACCACCTTCCTCTTCGACGGCCACGAAACCGCCCCGGTCACCATCCTGCTCGGCCATGGCGCCGGCGCATCGATGGACTCGCCCTCGATGACCGCCACCGCCAAGGCGCTGGCCGCGGCCGGCTTCCAGGTCGCCCGCTTCGAATTCCACTACATGGCCGCCCGTCGCTACGGCCATCGCAAGCCGCCGCCGCGCGCCGAGACGGTGAACCCCGAATACGTCAAGGCGATCGCGGACCTTCGGGCCAGGGGCGTGACCGGGCCGCTGATCATCGGCGGCAAGTCGATGGGTGGGCGCGTCGCCTCGATGGTCGCCGACGAGATGTTTGCCAAGGGTGAGATCTCGGGTCTCGTCTGCCTCGGCTATCCGTTCCATCCGCCGGCCAAGCCGACACAGTTGCGCACAAGACATCTCGCCGACCTGAAGACGCCGACGCTGATCTTCCAGGGCACGCGCGACGAGTTCGGCACGCAGGACGAGGTCGCCACCTACGATCTCTCCGATCGCATCGAAATGGTCTGGCTGGAAGACGGCGACCATGACCTCAAGCCACGCAAGAGCGTCTCCGGCTTTTCGACCGCCGATCATCTGAAGTCGCTGGCTGAGACGTTAAAGGCGTGGACGGCGAAGATCGTCGGCTGAACGGTCCGATGAAGATCGCCTCCTTCAACATCAACAACGTCAACAGCCGGCTCGAAAACCTGCTGGCCTGGCTCGCCGCAGCAAAGCCCGACATTGTCTGCCTGCAGGAGCTGAAGGCCCGCGATACGCAGTTTCCGCGCTCGGCGCTTGCCGCGGCCGGCTATGGCGCGGTGTGGAAGGGCGAGCCGACCTGGAACGGCGTCGCCATTCTCGCGCGCGGTTCCGAACCGGTGCTGACCCGCGATGTCCTGCCGGGCGACGATGCCGACAAGCAGAGCCGCTACATCGAGGCGGCGGTGTCAGGCATCGTCATCGCCTGCCTCTATGCGCCGAACGGCAACCCGCAGCCCGGCCCGAAATTCCAGTTCAAGCTGGCCTGGCACGCCAGGCTGGAAGCGCATGCCGAGCAGCTGTTCGACACCGGCCTGCCGGTGGCGCTGGTCGGCGACTACAACATCGTGCCCGAACCGCGCGACATCTATCCGACCCGCTCCTATGACGACAATGCGCTGGTGCAGCCGGAGAGCCGGGCGTCGTTCCAGCGGCTGCTCGACCAGGGCTGGCTCGATGCGCTGCGCAAGAAGCATCCGAAGGAGACGCTCTACACATTCTGGGATTATCGCCGCAACCGCTGGCCCCGCGACGCCGGGCTCAGGCTGGATCACATACTCCTGTCGAAGAAGCTCGCCAACAAGCTCACCGCCGCCGGCATCGACCGCGCCGTGCGCGGGCAGGACGGCGCCAGCGACCACGCCCCGGTGTGGGTGGAGGTGCGGTGAGGGATAATTGGCAGAACGCCGTCGCAGAGTGAACGCGAACCTTGAGATGCCGAGGGACGGCACCCCCCTCTGTCCTGCCGGACTGTCCGGCAGGACAGAGGGGGTGGGAAGGATCGCGACGGAACAGCCTTCATTCTCCAGCGCCATCTGTCCAGCCGCCGCATCCCAAGCTAGGTTGCCGCAAATCACCAGGGATCGCACCCATGTATGCTGCCTGCAAAACAGCACCTCCGCCGAGGCTTGCCCTTGCTTGACATCGCCCTGACCGCAATCCTCATCGCATCCGGTTTGGTCCTCACCGCCGCCGCGCTGCTTGTCTTGCTGCTGCGGCAGGCGCGTGAGCGCAAGATCGCCCGGCGCCGGGCAAATCCCGCCAACGACTATGCAGTACGCACGCGCTGGGCCCCCAGCACCACCAGCACGCTCAACTTTTCGTCCTTCGTCTATTTGGACGTCGACGGCGACGGCAAGTACGGCCTTGCCGACCGGCCGATGGCCGGCATCATGGTGCGGCTGTTCGACGAGCGGGGCGTCTTCGTCAAGGCGGCGCGAAGCAACAATGGCGGCTTCGCCAACTTCACCATGTCGACGAAGCGGCGCCGGACCGCGCTGCGTGTGCCCGGCCTCTACCGCTTCTCGGTCTCCGTGCCACCGGGTTGGCGGGCCAGCGGCGCCAACGCGAACCAGTCGATACGCTTGTACGCCGCGCCCGAATCCCTGGTCGGCCTCGCCGGCGATGGCCTGCCGACGCCGGTCGGCCTTGTGCCCGGCCGCCACCTGGCGGGCAGGATGCCGGCGACAACGCGAGCGACGCTCTCGGTAATGGGCAAGGGCGAGGTTCTCGAAAGCCGGACGCTTGCTCCAGGCACATCCTTTCGCTTCGATCTCGCAAGTGGGGCAGATGCGGTGGAGATCTCCGGCGACGGCCTCGACCGGCGGCTGGCGCTGTCATCCTATCCGACCGATCTCGGTCTGCTGTCACCCGGCTCCGTCGCGCCGGACGCACCTCTGCGAACGATCGGCTTCGACGACGTCACCAAGCGCAGCCTGCGCAAGGTCCCCTGCGGCCACGCCGGGCTCGACTGGCGCAATCTCAACGCCATGTCGCGTGACAACACGAAGAACAGCGAGGGCTACGTCAACGGCAACGTTTCCGGCGATCACTTCGCCTACACCAGCAGCGGCCATCCGGCCGAATTCGGTCGCGATCGCCCCTTCGGCTTTCATTCGGTGATGCTGACCGCCGCTTGGCTGGCCTGTGAGGGCGAGATTGCGCTGGTCGAAAGCTGGCTAGGGGAGGAATTACTGCGCAGCGACGAGATAGTCCTGTCGGCACTGACGCCGTGCCACTATGCCCCAATGCTCAAGGCCGTAACACGAGTTCGCCTGTCGACCAGACACCATTGGCAGCTTGTCGTGGATGACCTGGTTCTGGTCCTCTGAGATCAATCAGTTACTGGGTTCGAGAGCGCGCCGTTGGCCGTGATCGCCGAAAGCCTGTCCTTCTTGATAAGCGTCGGCTTCTCATAGGTCTTCTTCATGCCTGACCTCTCCAAATCTTGTGCCGGCAACATCGGCTTGCCGTCGATTGCGGAAGGGCGCCTGGCCCGCCGAGTTTATTGCGGCGTGATGACAGGGCCGGAAGCGCCGTTGACGGCGGTGATCGCGGAAAGCCTGCCCTTCTTGACAAGCGCCGGCTTCTCATAGGTCTTTTTCATGTCCAAGTCCTCCAAGGATCTTATGCAGTCAGGTTGCCATCTTCGCTCAATCAAGGGTGCGGCCAAGCATGCAGTCTGGCCTGCCGAAATCAGCCTGCGGGCCCGACGGGGCCGGAAGCGCCGTTGCCGGCCGTAATCGCCGAAAGCCTGCCCTTTTTGACAAGCACCGGCTTCTCGTAGGTCTTTTTCATGCCCAACGCTCCAAGATTCCCAGCCCGGCAATGTCGGGCTGCCGTCTTCTGTCAATCATGGGTGAGTGTCTGCCCGGCTGAGATCAGCCCGGCAGCACAACAGGACCGGAGGCGCCGTTGGCGGCCGTAATCGCCGAAAGCCTGCCCTTCTTGACAAGCACCGGCTTCTCATAGGTCTTCTTCATGATCGAACTCTCCAGAATATCCCGCGCGGATAATGTCAGACTCGTGTTTCCTGTCAACCATGCCGGCCGCTGTTGCCCTCTATTCTTGAAGAAGTCGGCATTTCTGCTCTCGACGCCCGCGCGGAGTGACACGAAAGACACAGGCAGCAGCGCGTTGCGCATTCGGATATTCGCGCGTCGGCCGCATAGATCTGTGGATTCGAAGATCTTTCCCGAAAGCATTGAGCCCGCAATGGCTTCCCCGATCTTGCAATTTCCGGCACCGGGACCGGTTCAGCTTTTGATTGAATTGATTGAATCGCCGACCCGCTCTAACTATTTGTTTTTACGCAATTCCGGACGGAAACCGCCGCGCGCTTTTCCTGGAATTGCTCTAGCCTTCGCGTCGAGCTCGGCTAGGATGTTGATGTCGCTTTCTTCCCGCGGGGGGGAGACAGGCGCCGCTGCGGGGGGAACCGATGAACAGGTCTGTCGACAGGCTGCTGGCGTTTCTTGTGCTGGCCGTTGCCCTTGCCTGCCTGGCGCATGCGTACCTGCTGCCGGGCACCTTCGCCTTGAGCCGCCTGGCGCATCCGCTGGCGGATGCGGCGTCCCTGCGGCTTGTGGCATTCCTGGCGGCGGCGCTGGTCTGCGCACTCGGTGCGCTGTTGTTCTGGCAAGGCCTTTTGCCGGGCCGGCCGGGCCACCAGCGCGGAGCGCCGCTGTTCGGTCGCGCCGCGGAGGTGCAGGACGCGGGCAGGCCGCGCCTGCGCCGGGTTTTCCTTGTCTTGCCGATGCTCGCCGTGCTGGCACTGCTGGCCGACCAGTTCGGCCCGTGGCGGCCGCGCGGCGAGGTGCCCGCCGAGCCGAAGGGTCAGGATGTCGCCGATGCGCCGCCGCCAGCGCCGGTAGCAGCTCCGGAAGAACCGCCAAAGACGGCACTGGCACCTGCGCCTGAGGTTGCCCCGCCGCCACAGACCGTGGCGCCCCCGCCACCATCCGCGCCGCCGCAACCCACCCAGCCCGACGGCCATCGCGACGCCGTGGTCTGGCTGGCGGTATCGGCTGACGGGCACGAGGTCATGAGCGCCAGCACCGACCGCATGATCAAGCTCTGGGACATCGACGGCAAGCGGCTGATCCGCGATCTCGGTATCCACAAGGACATGGCGCGCACGGCGCTGTTCATGCCCGACGGCAAGCGGGCACTGACCGCGGGCGACGACGGCGAGATCGTGCTGCGCCAGCTTTCGGATGGCGCGGTGCTGCACGTCTTTTCTTCGGGCCAGAATGGTGGCGTCAGGAACCTGGCGATCAGCCCGGACGGCAGACTGGCCGTCAGCGGCCACGACACCGGCAGCGTCATCGTCTGGGATATCGACAAGGGCAGCGTGCTGCATGTGCTGCCGGGCCACGACTGGTCCGTCAGCGCCGTCGCCGTCTCGCCTGACGGCACGCGCGCCATCTCGGGCAGCATCGACGGCGAGTTGAAGCTCTGGGACATCGTCTCGGGCAAGCAGTTGCGCAGCTGGCACGGCCACGAGCAGGGCACCTATGGCGCCGTCTTCACCGCCGACGGCCGCCATGCGGTGACCGGCAGCGGCGACTACACGATCAAGCTCTGGGATCTCGACACCTTCAAGGAAGTGCGCCGCTTCGAGGGCCATTCCGGCACCGTCTACGAAATCGCGCTGTCCTCCGACGGCAAGCGGCTGGCCTCGGTCTCGCTCGACGGCACGGCGCGGTTGTGGAACATGGACACCGGCGACCAGATTGCCGAGTTCGATCCAGGCACCGGGCCGCTTTATTCAGTCGCCTTCGCCGCCGACGGCACGCTGCTCACCGGCGGCTACGACCGCACCATCAGGGACTGGCCAGGGGCGGGCGGCGACGGCGTGGTGCTGTTCGCCGGCGCGCCGGAGTGAGCACTGACGCGCTCTGCCGCTGCGGGAAAGCGCCGTGGCCAGAGCTGCCAATCTCCCCCCTTGTGGGGGAGATGCCCGGCAGGGCAGAGGGGGGCGCGAAGGAACGCGACATTCGAGTTAAATCTACTTAATATCAATGGCTTGTGCAGGACTAATTAAAAGATAGGTCGGCGGGACAGCGCCCCCCTCTGTCCTGCCGGACATCTCCCCCACTTGGGGGGAGATCGGCTGTCACCGCGGCTTTCGCGAGGCATACTTCTTCGAGGCCAATACCGGCTCGACACAAAACACAAAGTACTGGAACACCCCATGCCCGATCTCCACCTCGTCGAAGCCTCGATCGCCGACCTGCGCCGTGCGCTGGAAGAGGGCACCGTCACCAGCGTTGAACTGGTCGGTGCTTATCTCAGGCGCATCGCGCATTACGATCGCCACGGCATCGTCCTCAACGCCGTGCCGGTGCTCAACCCAAAGATGTTCGAGGAAGCCGCCGCGTCCGACCGCCGCCGCCGCGAGGGTGCGGCCCTCGGCCCGCTGGACGGCATCCCCTACACCGCCAAGGACAGCTACAAGGTCAGCGGCCTGACGGTGGCCGCTGGCTCGCCGGCCTTCGAGCATCTCGTCGCCAGTGAGGACGCCTTCACCATCGCGCGCCTGCGCGCCGGCGGCGCTGTGCTGATCGGGCTGACCAACATGCCGCCGATGGCCAATGGCGGCATGCAGCGCGGGGTCTATGGCCGCGCCGAAAGCCCCTACAATGGCGACTACCTGACCGCCGCCTTCGCCTCCGGATCGTCGAACGGTTCCGGCACGGCGACCGCCGCGAGCTTCGCCGCTTTCGGGCTCGGCGAGGAGACATGGTCGTCCGGCCGGGCGCCGGCCTCCAACAACGCGCTGGTCGCCTACACGCCATCGCGCGGCGTCATTTCGGTGCGCGGCAACTGGCCTTTGGTGCCGACCATGGACGTGGTGGTTCCGCACACCCGCTCGGTGCCTGACATGCTAGAACTGCTCGACGTGATCGTCGCCGACGACGCGGAGACGCGCGGTGATTTCTGGCGCGCGCAGCCCTGGGTGGCGCTGCCGAAGACCAGCAACGTGCGGCCGCAAAGCTACACCGCGCTCGAGCTGAATGGCGCGCTGAGTGGCAAGCGGCTCGGCGTGCCACGCATGTATATTGGCCGCGACACGGAAGCCGCCAAACCAATCGAAACCCGCGCCTCGGTGCTGGACCTGTGGCAGCAGGCGGCGCGCGATCTGGAGCGGCTCGGCGCAAAGATAGTCGAGGTCGATTTTCCCGTCGTCTCCAACTACGAGCGCGACCGCCCGGGTGCGAAGACCATGGTCGAGCGCGGGCTGGTGCCGCAACAGTTCGCCGAGCGCGAGATCTGGGATCTCTGCACCTTTGCCTGGGACGATTTTTTGCGCGCCAATGCCGATCCGGCCATTCCCGATCTCGTCTCGGTCGACGGCCCGAAGATCTTCCCGCAGCCGCCGGGCACGTTGCCGGACCGCTATGCCGAGGACGGTTTCGACCTGGCGGAGTATGTCGAGCGCGCGAAGCTGGGCGTCACGCCCTTCGCCGACATCCCGATGCTGGAAGCGGGCGTGAAGGGGCTGGAGGCGACGCGGCGGATCGATTTCGAGGACTGGCTCGACGCGCAAGGCCTCGACGCCGTGGTGCTGCCGGCCGTCGCCGATGTCGGGCCGGCCGATGCCGATGTCGACGAGGCCTCGGCAGCCCTTGCCTGGCGCAACGGCACCTGGGTCGCCAACGGCAATCTGGTCTGGCGTCACCTCGGCATTCCGACCGTCACCGTGCCGATGGGCACGATGGCCGATATTGGCATGCCGGTCGGCCTCACCTTCGCCGGCAAGGCTTACAGCGATGTGGAACTGCTTCGCATGGCCGGCGACTTCGAGCGCTCAAATGCCCGCCGCACCAGCCCGCCGCGCACGCCGGAACTTGCGGACAATGTGTTTGCCACACTGATGGATGCCGGCCGGGCAGGCGGGGTCGCCGCCGCTGGCCGATCCGCACCGCTCGCCATATCGCTCGCCGCCGAGACGGTCGATGCCGGCGGTAACGACGAAATCGTCATCGCGCTGGACATCGATGTCGGCGCAGCCGGCGATTTCGAGGCTGCAAGCGTCAAGGTACACGTCAATGGCGAGCCAGTGACGATGCAGCGAGCCGGCGCCCGCTACACGGGCCGCACCATCGTGCCTGCCTCGGAACACCAGGGTTTTCACAGCGTCTGGCGCGGTTCCTACGGCTCAATCGTCACCGCCATCGTGCAAACCGAGGACGGACGCACCGCCGGCGCCTACACGATCACCGGCGGGATCGGGTGAGGGCGGAAGCTGCGATCTCCCCCCTTGTGGGGGAGATGGCCCGGCAGGCCAGAGGGGGGCGCTGTCCCGCCAGCCTCTCAGTCAACCTATCCGCCATCCTCGCGGGCTTTCGGATGGGCGAATGCAGGAAGGCCGCGATCCTTCGCGCCCCCCTCTGCCCTGCCGGGCATCTCCCCCACAAGGGGGGAGATTGGCTGCTTCAGCGTCGCCCTATCCTTGACCCACCCGCCTCCCACGCTATGTTCGCGCCCATGCCAGAACCAGCCCTCGCGCCCCTCATCGTCATCGATCTCCAGACCGGCATGTTCGACGGCCGCTTCGAGCCGCCTATCCATGATGCCGACGGCATGGTCGCTCGCGCCCGCGCGCTGATCGACTGGGCGAGGCGGAGCGGGCGCAAGGTCGCCTTTATCCGGCATGATGGACCGGCGGGCGATCCGCTGGCGCCGGGCGAGCCGGGCTGGCCGGTGTGGCCGGCGCTCGGCCAGGCCGGGGACGAACCGACTTTCGCTAAGAGCGTGCGCAATGCTTTCAGCAATTCAGCTCTTGGCGAATGGGTGGCCGGGCAGGGCGCCGGCGAGGTCGTGCTTGCCGGCGCGCAGACCGATTTTTGCATTGCCGCGACGGTGAAGGGTGCCTTTGCCGAAGGGCTCGGCGTCACCGTGGTTTCCGACGCCCACTCGACTCTGGACACGCCCGGCGAGACCGCCGCCGAGATCATCGCCCGCCACAACGCCGCCTTCACGGAGGCCGGCGTCACGCTGGTTTCGACGAAGGCGCTGACGGGGAACTGAGGCCAACCAGAGGAGGCCACCTTGCCACACCTGACCTTGCCGGCCGAAGGCGGATGCCGTTGCGGACGCGTGCGGCTGAAAATCTCCGCGCCGCCCTTGCTCACCATGGCCTGCCATTGCACCGGCTGCCAGTTGATGTCGGCCAGCGCCTATTCGCTGAGCGCCGCCATTCCGAGCAACGGGTTCGAAGTCACTGAGGGCGAACCGGTGATCGGCGGCCTGCACGGCACCTCGCGGCATTTCTTCTGTCCGCACTGCATGAGCTGGATGTTCACGCGGCCGGAAGGGCTCGACTGGTTCGTCAACCTGCGCCCGACCATGCTCGACGATCCAGGCTGGTTCACGCCCTTCGTCGAGACCTGGACCAGCGAGAAGCTGCCCTGGGCGACGACGCCGGCTGTGCACAGCTATGCGGCATTGCCGGCGATGGAGGAATATGAGGCGCTGACGGCCGAGTTTGCTCAAGATTTTGTGACGGGCGGCTCCGCCGGCTGATCGCTTTTTGGTCGCGCCGGTGCCGACGGAGCAGGGGTGGTTGCCACCACATATTGCCTGATGGGGGCGCGGGCCTGCCGTGGTCGACGCGGCTGCGGGGGCGCATGTTGGGGTGTGCTCTGAGCTCGCGTCGACCAGGGCGGCTCGTACCGCCGCAAAATCAGCATCGCACATCGCTGGTTCGCCGAAACTTCCGCGAAAGCGGAATATGCGGGCGCTAAAGAACGGATTCGGCGCAAACACTTTCTCTCCTTTCCCGCATTGACCTCCTTCGAACGAGCGGCGACGACTGGCGCTTCAACCGATGGACGACGCCCTTGACCGAGCAGACGATTTTCCTGAACGCAAAACTAGCCGATGGCGCGCTGGTCGATCTCACCGTCACCGACGGGCGCTTCAGCGCCATCACCTCGGCAGCCGAGCGGACGCAAGCAACCGCCGCCGCCATCATCGACCTCGGTGGGCAGCTCGTCGTGCCCGGTTTCGTCGAGGGCCATATCCATCTCGACACCTCCTTTTACGGTGATGCCTGGCGTCCGCACATCCCGTGCACCGACGGTTTCGACGTGCGCGAGCGCGTCGCCTTCCAGGCACAAAACCTCGCCGCCGCCGCGCCGATGGCGGAACGCGCGAAAAGCCAGCTCGAGCTCTGCATCGGCAATGGCAGCCTTGCCATGCGCAGCCATGTCATGGTCGACGGCTCGGTCGGTCTGAAGCACCTCGAAACAATTCTTGCCGTGCGGGAGGCCTATCGCGACCTGATCGACATCCAGCTCGTCGCCTTCCCGCAAAGCGGTATTCTGTCTTCACCCGGCACGCCGGAACTGCTCGACGAGGCGCTCAGGCTGGGCTGCGACCTGATCGGCGGGCTCGACCCAGCTAGCCTCGATCGCGACGTATCGGGCCATCTCGACGTGGTATTCGGCCTCGCGCAAAAGCACGGTGTCGGCGTCGATGTCCATCTGCACGATGGCGGCAGCCTCGGTCTGTTTCAGATCGAGGAGATCGCACATCGGACAAAGGCACTCGGCATGGCCGGCCACGTCGCGGTCAGCCACGCCTATGCGCTGGGCGACATTCCCGCCGATGCGCTCAACAAGGCCGGCGCGATGCTCGCTACCGCAGGTGTTTCGATCATGACCAACGCCCCGGGCAACCACGCCTTTCCGCCGGTCGCCGCACTGCGGCAGGCCGGCGTCACCGTGTTCGGCGGCTCTGACAACATCCGCGATTCCTGGTGGCCCTATGGCGACGGCGACATGCTCTCTCGCGCCAATTTGATCGGCTACCGCTCCGGCTTCTACGAGGACCGGGAACTGGCGGCAGCCTTCGACGTGGTGACCTATGCCGGCGCCAAAGCGCTGCGGCTTGAAGGCTACGGCATCGCGGTCGGCGCCGCCGCCGACTTCGTCGCCATGCGGGCGGAGCATGTGCCCGAGGCGGTCGTCGCCGTGTCGAGAGCGCGCACCGTATATCGCCGGGGCAGGGCCGTCGCGAAGGATGGGAAGATGGCGCGGTGATGAGGGGCGGCTATTATATCGTTCGCCAAGTTTTGTTCGAAAAAGTACACTGAGCAGATCGCCAGCCACATTCATGGGCGCTGACGCTTGGGAGCGACCATCGCACTCCTGCCCCGACAGGAGGCATCGGAGCAATTGCGGAGCAACCAGGGCAACCCGGTCTGGGCGCTGAGGCCGTAGCGGCACTGGCACAGGTGGATGTATCCGCTTTCGATTGCGACATCCTGCGAACCGCATTCATCAAATCGGTCACGGAAGGTCATGTCCCGGAAGATCAGTGGCGCTCGCTCGCCGCGTCCCTCATCCGCGACTTGGCCGGCCACGAAGACATCGACCCCGACATGCTGGACTGGATCACGCGCAAGTAGCGTCGCTGGTTTTTGCCGTGCTGACCTTTCGGTTCGGAAAAGGCCGTGGCCAACCCGCCTGGCGACGGCAGGCCAGCGCCGCCGCACCTATCCCAACCCAAGCGGCCTGCCGTCTTCGGCAGATACGCTGCGGCAACACAATAAGTTGCAAAGGAAATTGGCGAGTTGCAAGGAAATCGACCGGCGCCGCGGTCGGGCGGAGGACAAAGGGCCTGACACCGGGGGTAGTGTGGTGCCAGGCCCTTGTCGTCGGGTTCGACGCTGACAATGCGCCTGTGCCGGTTGGTGTAGCAAGGCGGACCATGGTCTGCACCAAAGGTCGCCGTGATCGCGGACTTAGGGCAATTCCAGGAAAAGCGCGTAGCGGTTTTCCGTCCGGACTTGCGTAAAAACAAATACTTAGAACGACGCGCTGGATGGGGCCCTCGGCGTGGTGATCCAGGCAGGGTCGTAACGCGATCCCGTGAATGTGAACGACGATGCCCATCAACGGCCGGCTTCGGTCCTCAGGAAAGAATCGCGAGGACATCATTCCACACGGCGCCCGGCAAGCCTCGCCCCCGAAATCATGACGCGCCGGCTCAGGGAGCTTGTCGCATGGCTTTGGCCGGCAAAGGATGTTCCGCTTCGTTGCCGCTGCGGCCGCGTCAGCGGCGTCGCCAAAAAAATTGAACCGCATACCGGCTTCCGCTTCACGTGCTACTGCCGGGACTGCCAGGCCTTCGCGCGCTTCCTCGATCGGCCGGACATGCTCGACGTCGGCGGCGGCACGGACATCTTCCAGATGCCGGCTGGCCGCGTGACGCTTGCCACGGGCAAGGATGCCGTGCGCTGCCTGCAATTCTCCGACAAGGTGCTGCGCTGGTACACCTCTTGTTGCCGGACCCCGATCGGCAACTCGGCCGGCCCGCGCTTCCCGGTGGTCGCCATCACTCATTCCTTCATGTGCCACGATGCCGAGCCCCGCGACACGGTGCTCGGCGCGCCGCTTTGCCGGATCCATGAACTCTCCGCCGTCGGCCCGTTGCCACCCAACGCGCCGCCGCCACCGACGTTCAGCCTCTTTGCTCTGCGCGTCTCAAAACTTCTCTTCTGGTGGCTGCGCGGCCTCGGCCGGCCGAATCCGCTCTTCGACCAGCACACGAACGCCCCGCTTTCCGTGCCGCGCGTCATCGCGCCGGCCGAGCGCGATGCGCTGGCCGGTGTGCCGATGCCCGCTCGCCTGGAGTCTTGATCCGCCACTTGCTGACAAATGATCTGGCTGGCGCGGTCTTTGGAGCCGGGAAGGTGAATCAGCGCATCAGCCAATAAGGCTAAGTGGCGGATATCGCAGGCCGCATGCTCGGCGGTGGCGCACATCCCTCCAAATTAATTTGCATGCAAATGTTTCGGATTGGCACGGTTTCGTGAAGCACTTCACCGTTCCCCCGTAATCGATCGGATACAGAGGCATCGCAAAACCGGCGCGGCGTGAGAGGGCAGCACTGCTTTTTCCACCGCCACGATATGGAGGATGTCGATGTTCAAAACCCTTGGCCGAATTGCAGCTGCTCTCAAGCGAGCCGGCAAGCGCAAAGAGACGATGCGCGCATTGGATAATCTGCCGCCGGAAACCCAGAAGGACATCGGCTGGTCGAAGTCCCCGTCTGACGAAATCCGGCTGCCGTTTTAACGGGCCGTGCCGGACGCCTTGCTCGAACGCATCCGGCCAGCGGCGTCCGGTCGCCTCTCGCCCAACCACCACCGCAGCGCCGCGATCACGGATCAGCGCTGCCTGGCTTCGTCCGATGTCCATACGGGCTTGAAAGACACCGTCTTCAGGCCCGCGTTTCGGACCCGATCGACAAACACGTCGTTGACGAACACGGAAGACGCGCGCATCGGCAGCTTGAAGATCTCGGCATTGCCGATCCGGTCCGCATGGAACGCGTAGCGTTCGATTGCGAGGATGTCGCCGTCCTCGAAAGTGACGATCTGCGACCGCTCCTTGTCCAGCGCGTCGATCACATTGGTGACGTTGAAGAGCCAGACCTCTTCGCCGCGAAGCGGCAGCAACTGGCCATAGGGCTGCAATGATGCCGCCAGCGCATCGACGGCGGGCTTGCGCAGCAGCGGTGCGTGTTCGCCAAGCCAGGGGAAGTCCGAATAGAGGTAGACGCGGTCGTCGTCGGCGATGCGCTGCATGACCGGCGGATCCCATGTGTCGAGAACCCTTCCATCCAGGCCGAAGAAGAACTCGAAGTAACTGTCATCAACCGGCAGGATCCACTCCTGATCCTCCAGGACCGCGAACTCGTAGAGGCTGATCGGCATCGGTCGGTATCCTTGCGCCAGGGGTAACGCTCTCCGCCTTTTTCTGTTGATCGCGGCCAAAAAACAACGCTAATTGATGCCTGCGAGGGGCCATGCTGACAGTTGATGAAGTGGGAGCGATCCCGTTGTTTTCGGGTCTGCCGGCGGTCGAGCTGGAGCGCCTGGCGCGGATGGCGGCCGACCTTCATCTCAGCCCCGGAGAGTTCGCGGTCCACGAGGGCGGAGAGGCAGCGCTCTTTGCGGTTCTCGCCGGCAAGATCGAAGTCGTGAAAACTTTCGACGGCGTCGAGCGGACGCTCGGCTGGCGGTTGCCGGGAACGATCTTCGGCGAGGTGCCGATCGCGCTTGGCTCGGGTTTTCCGGGCGGCTATCGCGCCGCCGAACCGTCCCGCGTCATGCGCATCGAGGTCCAGCAATACTATTCCATCGCGGCGGTTTCGAAGGATCTCGCCCAGAAGGTCAGCGCGCTGGCCCGCGAGCGCATGGGCGGGCTGCAGAGCGTCACCGCCGAGCCGCAGAAGCCGCGCGTCACCCTGGTCGGCCACCGTTGGGACACGGCCTGCGGCGACCTGCGCCGGTTTCTCGCCCGCAACCAGATCTCGTTCACCTGGCTGCTGCCCGACACGTCGGATGCCGAGGCCTTCTGGTCCGCCCAAGGCAGGCCGGCTCAGGATGGTCCCGTCGCCCTTCTGGCGGACGGTGAGATCGTCGAAAGACCCGCCGTGCGCGATCTGGCCATTCGTCTGGGGTTGCAGACGCGCCCGCGTGCCGACGAATACGATGTCGCGATCGTCGGCGGCGGGCCGGCCGGTCTTGCCGCGGCGGTCTATGGCGCCTCCGAGGGCTTGCGCACCATCGTCGTCGAGCGCGAGGCGCCCGGCGGGCAGGCCGGCACGTCGTCGCGCATCGAGAATTATCTCGGTTTTCCGAGCGGCATCTCCGGCGACGAGCTTGCCAGCCGCGCGCTGCAGCAGGCAAAACGGCTCGGCGCCGAAATCCTGGTCACCCGCTCGGTCGCCGGCATCGATCCGGCGACGCATGAGGTCGTGCTCGACGGCACCGATGTCGTGCGCGCCCGCAGCCTCATCCTGGCCACCGGCGTCGCCTGGCGCCGCCTCGCCATCGACGGGTTCGACCGGCTGATCGGCAAGGGCGTCTATTATGGCGCCGCGCGCAGCGAGGCGAGCAGCACGCATGGCCAGGATGTCTACCTGATCGGCGCCGGCAATTCGGCCGGCCAGGCGGCGATGCATTTTTCCGGCCATGCGCGCAGCGTGACGCTGCTGGTGCGCGGCCCGTCGCTTGCCGACAGCATGTCCCACTATCTGATCGAGCAGCTCAGGGCGAAATCGAACGTAAAGGTCCGGCTTCGCTCCGAAGTCCAGGCCGTGCACGGCGAGACGTATCTGACGGCGATCGACATTCTCGACAAGACCGGCAACGAGGTGAGCCGGCACGAGTGCGGCGGGCTGTTCGTGTTCATCGGCGCCAACGCCGAGACCGAGTGGCTGCCGGCCGAGGTCGCGCGCGATGCGCGCGGCTATGTGCTGACCGGCGACGACGTGAAGAAGGCCGGGCACTGGTCGCATGGCCGCGACCCCTACCTGCTCGAGACCAGCGCGCCCGGAATCTTCGCCTGCGGCGATGTGCGGCTGAGCCCGGTCAAGCGGGTCGCCTCTGCGGTCGGTGAGGGCAGCATGGCCATCGCCTTCGTCCACCAGTATCTGGCCAATGAGGGCAAGACCCAGCGCGGTTGAGGCTGATGGCCGGACCGCCCGCCTGCTTGAGGCCAGCCTCATTGCCTCAGCCTTTGGGCCAAGCAGGGGAACGCGCGATGAAGAAACAATACTCGAAGCCCATACTGGTCAGAAAAGGCCGGCTCTCGGCCCAGACCGCTCAGCAGGCCGGTTCGCAGGCACCGGATTAACACCGGCGCAACCGCCTAGAGCGGTTCAACGTTTCACGGAAACGCAGAACCGCTCTATCTCTTTGTTTTCACGCAATTCCGGACGGAAAACCGCTGCGCACTTTTCCTGGAATTGCTCTAAGATCGTCATCTGATACGCAAGGACGGAACTGACGCCGGCCAGCCTAGCTGGCGCGCCAACCGCGGTATATTTCGGGACCCGGCAGCACGGGCACCGTTCGATCGAGCCGTGCTGCCTTCAGGCCGCTCAGCCGGCAGGCTTGTAAGAGCCGGCAGCCTTTTTGGCGGCGGCGAGCACCCCCTTCATGTCGAGTTCTTCGAGGATGACGAGGTCGCTCACCGAACCGCTGGCCCGCACCGCGAGGGCCATGCCCATCCCGGCGGACTGGTCCGGCACCTCGCCGTTGACGACGACGTCGTATATGCCGCGCGTAAACATCAAACTGGTCATCTTGCCGCCAACGCTTTCGAACAGTGCCTTGATTGCGGCTTCCCGGTCTGATCCCTGCATCAGTCCCTTGGCGGCGTGGGGTTCATAGTTTGCCAATATGGTAACCTTCATGGCTGTCTCCTCCAAATATCGTTGTCTCAGGCTGCTCAAACGTTTGAGCAGCACGGAGGTGCTTGTCTTTTCACTGACATTTGACGTGGCCTGTGGACCGCCTGGGCAGCCATGGCCAACGGCAGTTCATGACCGGAGCAACGCTTCGGTCTGCAGCAATATGCGCTTATTCTAATATAACGACAATCCCGCCGCGCTCTACCCCAGCCACCACCACAGCGCCGCAATGACCGCCACTATGCCGGCAATCGACAGCCCCAGCATGATGTAGGCGCCTTTGATGATATCGCCGATGATCTTCTTGAGGCTGGCGCGGTCGTTGAGGTTGGGGAAAGGCTCGTTCGGGTGCGCCACGCCGAGGAAGTCGCAGAGCGGCGCCCAGCCGTCGGTCACCTTGAACACCAGCAGCTTTTCCGGCGGCACCGCCGCCTTCACCTCCTCGGCGTAGGCATTGTAGCGCGCCACCGCCTTGGCGCGGTCGTCCATCACGCCGGCCAAGGCGCGGCCCCACACCAGCTTGCTCGACATGTCGCCGAATTTTCGGCCGAACGGCGTCAGCCACTCCAGCACCTTGAACTGCCAGACATTCTCGGTGAAGTAGATCGTGTCGATCGTGCTCTCGTACCAGGCTTCGGCGCCGCGCGGATGCAGCGTCAACAGCACCTTGGCGTCGGGATAGGCGGCCAGCAATTCCTTCCACACGCAGCAACCGGGATTGTCGACGGTGGCCGTGTAGTTGGCGAACACCTGGTTCCAGTCATGCTGGCTCCCGGGCGGGCTGTTCGCCACCTTGCGCCAGAAGTCGAGATGGCCCTTGTTGGCCTTGTTGAGGATGACTTCCTGCACGTGATAGCTCGGAAAACCGAGCCTGTTCAGCGCGGCAAAGGTCGACCACGTGCCGGTGCGGCCGAATCCGGCCCCGATGAGTTTGAGCGCCATTCCCGTTCCCCCCTTATTGGACCGCTGTTCTTTTTATGCGGATCCATCCGAAACGAGGTTGCATCGACCCCGGCAAGCGCGCAACAAATTTCCATGCGCAACCAATAGAACGTGAATTTTTGCTTTGGGCCACGCGGAAGGACCTTCTGGCTATTCCAGCGGGCGGGGGAGCCTGATAATAGGTCAGCCAGATTGACCTAATTGTGCCCGAGCTGATCCCGGTCATGCTCGAGGAAGAAATCCACGGGGAGGTGGCTGTGACATTGATGGACCTCTTGGCGTCGCGCTCGTCGCGCATGAAGGCGTCGGAAATCCGCGAGCTGCTGAAACTGCTCGACCAGCCCGACATCATCTCCTTCGCCGGCGGCATCCCCGACCCGGCGCTGTTTCCGACCGAAGCCATATCCGATGCCTATGCTTCGGTGCTCGGCGGCGCCGAGGCGGGGGCGGCACTGCAGTATCAGGTCAGCGAAGGCTATCTGCCGCTCAGAAAATGGCTGGCCGGCCAGATGAGCAGGCTCGGCGTCGCCTGCGACGAGCACAACATCTTCATCACCTCGGGCTCGCAGCAGGCGCTGGATTATCTCGGCAAGCTGTTCCTCTCGCCCCGCGACACGGCTTTGGTCACCTGGCCGACCTATCTCGGCGCGCTGCAGGCCTTCAACGCCTATGAGCCGCGCTACGACCGGCTGACGCCGGACGGCGGCAACATGACGCCCGCGGCCTACCATGCAGCCGCCGCTGCCGCCGGCGGCAAGGTGAAGTTTGCCTATCTGGTGCCGGATTTCGCCAACCCGACCGGCGAGACGCTGAGCTTCAGGCAGCGCGAGGCGGTGCTCGATCTCGCCTCGGAGCTCGACATCGCCGTCATCGAGGACGCCGCCTATCGCGCGCTGCGCTATGACGGCGAGGGCGTGGCGCCGATCCTGGCGATCGACTGCGCGCGTTCCGGCGGCATCGAAAACGCCCGCACGCTCTACTGCGGCTCGTTCTCGAAAATCTTGTCGCCGGGCATGCGCGTCGGCTGGGTCTGCGCGCCGCGCCGTGTGGTGGAACGCCTGGTGCTGATGAAGCAGGCTTCCGACCTGCACAGCCCCTCGATCAACCAGGTGGCCATGCATCGCGCCGCCGAAGCCGTATTCGACCATCAGGTGGGCAAGCTCATCGGCGCCTATCGGGAACGCCGCGACGGCCTGCTCGGCGCGCTCGAGGCCAACATGCCCAAGGGCGTGACCTGGAGCCGGCCGGATGGCGGCATGTTCGTCTGGGTGACGCTGCCCGAAGGCACCGACGCCACCGCGCTGCTCGCCCGCTCGGTCAAGGAGGCGCGCGTCGCCTTCGTGCCGGGCAACGCCTTCTTCGCCGACGGTTCGGGCCGCAACACGCTGCGGCTGAGCTTTACGCTGGCGGACAAGCGCGCGGTGGAAGAGGGCATACCGAGGCTGGCGGCGCTGCTGAAGGGGTAGGGGCAGCTCGGCTGTCTCGATACCATCGAACCTCTTGAGCCCTCCGCCGGGAGGTGACAGGTTGGCGCGCCATGGCCGCCGCGTCGACATCGCCCCGCATCATCCTGCTCATCGGCAGCGCGCCCGATGTGGTACGCTGCGAGGGCTGGCCGAAGGCGGCCTTCAGCCGGATCGTCGCCATCAACAATGCCTGGCGCGTGCGCCCCGACTGGGATTTCCTCGTTCATTCCGGCGATTTTCCACCGGACCGGCTGCCGCCGCCGCAGATGCTGCGCCAGGCGCAGATCTTCAGCGCAGCGCACTACGTGCCGGCTCAGAACAGCTTTGGCGGCTTCGTCTATGCCGGCGGCACCATGGCGATGACGGCGGCCTACTGGGCCATCCACAGCCAGAAGCCGGACGTGCTCGCCTTCCTTGGCTGCGACATGATCTACGACCAGCCGGAAAAGACGCATTTCTACGGCATCGGCCGCGCCGATCCGCTGCGTGACGACCCGACGCTGCGTAACCTCGAGGCCAAATCCGCCCGCCTGCTTCTCCAGGCGCTGCGGTGGCAATGCCTGTGCATCAACCTGTCCGACCTGCCGCGCAGCCGGCTGATCTTTCCGCGCCTGACCCTCGAAGAATTGCAAGGCCTTTCACAGGCCGGTATCGCCCGGATGCAGGCCAAAATCCTGGCCGGCATCGAGCTCGACACGGCCGACAAGGCCGAGCAGGTCGAGCAGGATCTCGGCTATTTCTACGAGGACGGCATGTACTGGAACCACCTAGACGAGATCGACGAGACGCGCCTGGCGGATATAGACAGGCTGTGGATGTCAGCCGTCGGGGACCTCACGGCCCGGCCCGCCGAGCAATGCAGCGCTGCGGAGTAGTCCTTAATTTGACGGCTGCGGAGTAGTCCTTAATTTTGACGTTGGAGATTGGCGAAGGCGGGGCGACATCCGATCTCCCCCCTTGTGGGGGAGATGTCTGGCAAGACAGAGGGGGGCGCTGTCCCGCCAGCCTTTCAGGGTACCTTGGCCACGCCCTGGACTTGTTCTGGTATCTTGAAGTTTAGAGGATGGCGATCCTTCGCGCCCCCCTCTGGCCTGCCGGCCATCTCCCCCACGAGGGGGGAGATCGGCAGCGTCAGCCGCTCAGCCTACTCCGCCGCCAGCTTGTCCTGCGTCTTCGTTTCGAAATCGCTGGCGTCGTGGCGTTCGTGCAGCTGCATGGCCGGGTCGCCGAAGGCGCGGTTGACCATGCGCCCGCGCTTCACCGCCGGCCGGGCGTCGATGGCGTCGGCCCAGCGTTGCACGTGCTTGTATTCCTGCACGGCCAGGAACTCGCCGGAATCATTGTACATGCGGCCCTTGGCGAGCCCGCCATACCAGGGCCACACCGCCATGTCGGCGATCGTGTAGTCTGCGCCGCCGAGATATTCGCTTTCCGCCAGCCGACGGTCGAGCACGTCCATCTGCCGCTTGGTCTCCATGGCGAAGCGGTCGATGGCGTATTCGATCTTTTCCGGCGCATAGGCGTAGAAATGGCCGAAGCCGCCGCCGAGATAGGGGGCGGAGCCCATCTGCCAGAACAGCCATGACAGCGCCTCGGTGCGCGCCGCCCGCTCGGTCGGCAGGAATTCGCCGAACTTTTCGGCGAGATAGACCAGGATCGAGCCGGATTCGAACACGCGGATCGGCTTCGGTTCGCTGTAGTCCATCAGCGCTGGGATCTTGGAGTTGGGATTGACCCCGACAAAGCCGCTACCGAACTGGTCGCCATCGTTGATGCGGATCAGCCAGGCGTCGTATTCGGCGCCCTTGTGGCCACGCGCCAGAAGCTCCTCCAGCATGATCGTCACCTTGACGCCGTTCGGCGTCCCCAGCGAGTAGAGCTGCAGCGGATGCTTGCCGACCGGCAGTTCCTTGTCATGCGTCGGTCCGGCGATCGGCCGGTTGATGCTGGCGAAGGTGCCGCCATTCGCCTTGTTCCAGGTCCATACTTTCGGCGGTGTGTATTGGTTCATCGGGGGAGGCCTTGTGGTTTTCGACGGGGGTCTTGGGAGGGTCAGCTTGCGCGGGGTTGGATGGGTGGGTTTGGTCTATTTCGATATAGATAGCGAAGGCAGCGGAAAGTTCAACTTGTGTTGAACTACTATCGATCCGACGCCGACTCCCTTTTCCCCTTGCGGGAAGGAGGGCGCCAACCCTTGCACCTCACTCAATCCGCCATACCTATGGAAAAGACCCGACCTTGCCAGGATGAACGGATGAACATCGATACCATTTCTCGCTCCGTCGTGGCCGTCCGCGCCACGATCCCGGACGACGCCTTCACTGCCGATGCGCTGGGCACCCGCCGCGAAGGCAGCGGCGTCGTCATTCGCGACGACGGGCTTGTGCTCACCATCGGCTATCTCATCACCGAGGCCGAGGAGGTCTGGCTGACCGACCAGGACGGCCGCGTCGTTCCCGCTCATGCGCTTGCCTACGACCAGGAATCCGGCTTTGGCCTGGTGCAGGCGCTGTCTCCGCTCGGCCTGCCGGCAGTGGCGCTCGGCGATGCTCACAAGGCCAAACCCGGCGATGCCGTGGTGCTCACCGACGGCATCGGCCAGCAGGTCCATGCGCATATCGTCACCAAGCAGGAATTCGCCGGCTATTGGGAATACCTGCTGGACGAGGCGATCTTCATCGCGCCGGCCCACCCGTCCTGGGGCGGGGCGGCACTGTTCGACGAGCATGGCAGGCTGCTTGGCGTCGGATCGCTGCGCCTGCAGATGAGCCGCGCCGGCGAGGTTGCAGACATCAACATGATCGTGCCGATCGACCTCCTGCCGCCGATCCTCGACGACCTTTTGACGCGCGGCCAGGTCGCCAGGCCGCCGCGCCCATGGCTCGGCGCCTTCTCGGCCGAAAGTAACGGCGTGGTCATGGTGATGAGCGTCGCCGAAGGCGGCCCCGCCGCCAAGGCCGGCCTGCGCCAGGGCGACATCATCTCGGATGTTCGCGACGGCGAAGTGGATGGTCTCGCCGACTTCTACCGCAAGCTGTGGGAAAGCCCGGCCGGCGCCGAGATCCCGCTCAGGGTGGTGCGAGACGGTCGTGAAACCTGGCTGCGGGTGAAGTCGGCGGATCGCAACAGTTTTCTGAAGAAGCCGCATCTGCAGTAACACAGCCGATCTCCCCCCTCGTGGGGGAGATGCCCGGCAGGGCAGAGGGGGGCGCGAAGGATCGCGGCCTGTGGCTGCTCCTCACCGAGAATCACGAGCGGGCAACTCGCCGACAGGCTGGCGGGACAGCGCCCCCCTTGTAACTCAACATTGGCCGAATCCGTTATTGTAGCGGATGCGGTGGCG